>NZ_JBIBIZ010000008.1:0-266178 GCF_042958085.1 Streptomyces sp. NPDC008001
GACGTCGCAGGCGCCACCTCATAAGAGACAGCGAAATCCTCCGTCGTCTCACCGAAATTCCACCCCGCCCGGAACGCCGCCACATTCGCCTCGGCGATCTGCGGCTTCTTCGCAAACTTCCGCCGCAGGAAAGCCTCGGTGTTCTGCGTGGGACGGTGATACATCCACGACAGCAAACCCAGCGCGAACATGTTCTTGCTGCGCTCGGCTTCCTTGCGGGAGAGCCCGAACTCCTTGAGCGCTTCGATCGTCAGGGTCGTCAGGGGGACGGGGTAGACGTTGTAGGCGTCCAGGGTGCCGTCGTCCAGGGGGCTGGTGGCGTAGCCGACCTTGGCCATGGCGCGTTTGGCGAACTCGTCGGTGTTGACGATGATCTCCCCGCCGCGCGGCACGTCGGCCAGGTTCGCCTTCAGCGCGGCCGGGTTCATCGCGACCAGCACATCGGGGGCGTCGCCGGGGGTGAGGATGTCGTGGTCGGCGAAGTGCAGCTGGAACGACGACACGCCCGGCAGTGTCCCGGCAGGGGCGCGGATTTCGGCGGGGAAGTTCGGCAGCGTGGAGAGGTCGTTGCCGAAACTCGCGGTCTCGGACGTGAACCGGTCACCCGTCAGCTGCATACCGTCGCCGGAGTCACCCGCAAACCGGATGATCACCCTGTCCAGCCGCCGCACCTCCTTCACCGGGGCTGCCCCTTCGGCGGGAGACCACTGGGGATGGGGGCTGAGGGTGGGGGCAGTCACTCGGCGTCCTCTTTCCGCGTTTCCTTCTGCGTGGCCTTCGGCGTTTCTTCCGGCGTTTGTTTCTGCATTTCCTGGAAAAGGGTGGGGAAGTAATTGATGTCGTCGGTGAGGCCGGTCAGCAGGGAACCGATGACGGGCCCCGTACCGCCGGAGCCCTTGCGGTCGGCGCCTTTGAGAAGGTCACTGTTGTGCCGCCGGGTGCGGTCGCCGAACGGCAGGGAGCCCGTGGACAGATAGCGGATGGCGCCCTCGGCGTCGCGCTTGGGGATGATTTCGGACTTGGCGTAGCGGCTGGCGCTGAAGGGGATGTCCAGGCGGCCCGCCGCGAAGGCGTCGACTATGGCGGTCATGGTGTCGGGTGCCGCGAGGACGGGTTCGACGATGTCGGCGACCTCGTCGACGATCCAGGACAGCTCGTCGGCGACGCGTTCCTCGTCGGCCTTGACGAAGTCCAGGAGCGGCGAGTTGGCGCGGTCGGCCAGCCGCAGCCCCTCGACGTTCGCGCGGGTGTCGGGAATGCCGAACGCTTCCTGGTAGGTCTTGGTGATGAGCTTGGAAGCCCCGCCGAGCCGGGCGACGAGGGCCCCGTAGAAGATCAGGTCCTCCGCGTTGCCGCGCTTCTTGGGAAAGACGCCCATGAATTCGTGGAGTACGGCGTGCACGTCCACCTCGGGCGGCAGGTAGGTGCGGGCCAGGACGGGGATCGCCCGCAGCGCGGCGACGTCCTGGACGAGGTGGCCGCTCTGCGGGTACGAGACGGAGATGCAGCGCACACCGGCGCGGGCGGCCAGCACCGCTTCGAGCACGCTGATGGCGAGGCTGATCGACGGCGGGACGAGCACGGCGGTCAAGGTGCCGAAGAGTTCACGGTCGATGACCAGGCCGAGGCCGGCGAGTTCGCCGCACACCGAGTCGACGGCGTGCCACGCGGCGAGGGACTCCGCGAGCGGGACCGCCTTGGAGTACGGCAGGTTGTAGGAGATGCCGCCGCCCTCGAACGAGGTGATGCCGGAGGCGACGGCGACGTCGAAGAGGATGCGGGCGTCGGGCGACCCGTGGCGTACCTCCAGCGGGGCGGCGACGGACTCGTTGACGTCCCGGCCGCGGAGGTAGCCATGGCTGACCAGGGGGTAGCCGTTGAGGTCGGCGGGGGCCCGGTTGAGGGAGCGCAGGGCTTGCTCGAAGCGTTTGAGGCGGGTGTGCGAGTCGATGGTGAGGGTGAGGATGTCGGGGGCCGCCTGGTCCTCGAGCTCGCGCAGGAGGGCCTTCATCTCCTCGTGGCCGCCGACGCCGCAGCGCGGCTGGATGGCCACCCGGCCGGCGTCGCGGGCGTCCATGAGGACGCGGGCGGCCGTGGGCTTCCGGAGGGAGGCGATGTAGTCGACGGACTCCGCGAGGGGCGGCAGGGCGTCCGTGCCGGGGCTCCCGGAGTGTCCCGGCAGATAGCTGATCTTCGTCATGAGGCCACGGGCAGGCGCTGCCGGTCGGCCGTCCGGCTCGCCCGCAGCTCGTCGAGGGCGGGGAGGAGCTGGGCGGGGTCCTGGAGGATGCGGTCGACGCCCAGGGACTGGAGGCGCTCCAGGTCCCTGGGATCCTTCTTGCTGCCGACGGAGAGGTTGCCCCCGACGATGACGGGGCACGTGATGCGGCCGGCCTCGCGCGCGGCGGGCAGGTCGCGCAGGTCCTCGTGAATGTGGCCGTTGAGGCTGCCGATGATGACGGCTTCCGCGTCGGGGTGCTGCTCGCAGGCCTGGGCGAACTCTTCGACGGGCGTGCAGGTGCCGAGGTTCTCGACCTCGAAGCCGAGGCCGCGCAGGGCGTGGGCGATGAGGTGGTTGGCGACGGCGTGGCTGTCGCTGGCGGCGACTCCGAGGATGACGAGGCGGCGTTCGCTGTGCGACATGGGAGTGCTGCTCCTTCGGATGGGTGACGGTGGTGGGCCGGGCCGGGTCAGTCGTCGGTCAGTCGTCGAAGGCGGCGAAGAGCTCGCGCTTGCTGACCGAGCGCAGCCGGGCGACGTCGTACTCCTCGGCGTCGGCGGCAGCGAGGGAGTCGAAGACGTAGTTGATGGCCGGTACCAGGCCCCACACCTCGTGGTACGGGGGCCAGCCGGGGTGCCCCGCGTCGACGTCCTGCTGCCGGGCGAAGAGGTAGTCGGACCAGGTGCGGCTCGAGGGCGCGCGGTGGTGGTAGTCGTGGACGACGGTGTCGCCGGTGAGGACCAGGTAGCGGGAGGGGGCGTGGACGAACAGCATGCGCAGGGTCCAGCGCGCCCAGGCCAGCGTGCGCCGTCCGGCGGGGAGGGCCCGGTCGGGCGCCGGTTCACCGATGAATATGGCGTTGGTCAGGGAGGCGAAGTACTCACGGCCGCGCCGGTTTTCGGTGCCGACCGGGGGGAAGGTGTGCTTCACGCAGAGGCGCAGGGTGTTGCTGATCTGGAACAGCGGGATCAGCGGGATGAACCAGACGACGAGCAGGGCGTCCCACGTGCCGGTCGCGATCGTGGCGGCGGCCGCGACGCCGTACAGCACCACGGAGGTGACCTTCTCGCTCGTCGCCGACTTGTTCCAGAAGGAGCGGGTCCGGGCGAAGGCGAACGCGAAGTGGAAGCGCGGTGAGCCGAGCTTCGCCAGTACGCGGCGCCACATCTGACGGCGCGTCATGCCGGGGTGCAGGTCGAGGCTGACGAGGAACGCCTGCACGGTGGGGTCGCGGAGGGTCATGTGGTGAGCGGCGTGGTGGTCGCTGACGTGCTCGCGGCTGTACCGCTCGAAGTTCTGGATGATCAGCAGGCTGGAGGTCGCCCGGCCGATGACCGCGTCGAGCTTGCGCTTGCGGTACATGTTCTTGTGGGAGCACTGGTGGTAGACCATCATGCGCAGGTTGCGCATGCCGTGGAGGGTGACGGCCCAGCCGGGCAGCAGCAGGAACAGGAACCAGGACCCCAGCGCCCAGCCGGTTGTACCGATGGCGGCTCCAGCGATCATCGCGGCGACCGCGGCGGCCAGGTGGTAGGTGGGCGACCAGCCGAACGGGGTTTGTCCGGCAAGGGGTTTGCCCGTGAAGACGGTGAGTGGGGACTGGAGGAGCCCTGGCAGACTCCTCATGGTCTCTCTCGGGTCGAGGGCCGCGGCGGCGGCCGGGCCCGCCTGCCGCGGATGGGCATCGGTTACGGACACGTGCTCTCCTGGATCGATCCGGGTCTGTCATTCCTGGACTTTCCTGGAACGGCCCTCCGGTGCCTTCCGGAGGGCGAACAGGGGCGACGGCCGCGGGAATCGACGTCGCGGAGCATGGCTGATCCCGGCCCCCGATCTTGATGGGAGCCGGGATCGAACGTCCGGCCGTCGCCCAGAAGATTTCTATCGGACCTGGCAGCCGGCGACCATTGGACTTTCGTTGAAGAGCTGGTGCGTGAGGGAGACCAGGCCGGCCTGGAGCCGGGACTCGACGCGGAGCTTGTTGAGAATCTGCGCCACGTGCGCCTTGACCGTTCCTTCGGTCACCCGAAGTCGTGTGGAAATGCTACGGTTCGAATACCCGGCCCCCAGCAGAAGAAATACCTGGCATTCCCGATCGGTCAGCAGGCCGACGCGCCGGCGTTGTTCGGACCATATTTCTTGCTCAGCAGTTTCAGTGCCGATGATGCCCTCCACTGCAACAACACCCCCATTAAGTGCAGTGTCATGGAACACGCATGGACGGTAGAACTACAAGCTTGCACTTCGGTTGCTCAGAGCTGCCATCAAGGCTCCGTAAAATATATGTGCCATGCATGGACATTTCGGATGATGGGTGGGCATAGAGGTGCGTAACGGGTGCCCAATGAGGGCAAAAATTCCAGGGCTACCCCGGAATTCGGGGACCGAAACTAACCTTTAGTTCCATCTTTACGGCCGACTCGACAATCAACTCGCAACCGGCCCGGCGGCCGGTTTTCCCGCCGCTCACAGCAGGTCCGCGAGTGCGTACGCAGGGCAACGGCGAAGGGCGATCCGGGTCGCGGGCGCGGTACCGAGGCGAGGTCGGCACCGACGTCACCCGGAGGGATTCCGGAATCCGTCGGAGCGGAGAGGTGTGGCGTAGTTCCAGGCGCCGTCAGGACGTTCGCGCCGACGCGAAAGCCGTGCGCGAGACGGCATCGAACGCTTCGGCGTCAGGGTGTTGCGGAAAATCTCACGCAACCCGTTTCCGTCCGCTTTCCGGCGGAATGATTCCCGCTGGGGAAGAGCCGCGGGAGGTCGATTTCCTTCTTTGTGTGCGGGCGCACCCGTCTGCGGAATTCACGACCCGGGGGTCGTCGGGTCCCGCGCTCAGGTCCCGCGCTCAGGTCTCGCGCAGGACCAGGTCCAGCAGGCCGGGGAAGGCCGCGTCGAACTCCGGCCTGCGCAGCCTGTTCAGCCTGCGGGAGCCGACGTCCCGCTGCTCGATCACGCCGGCCTGGCGCAGCACCGCGAAGTGGTGGCTGCGCGTCGCCTTGGTGACCGGCAGATCGAACGTGCCGCAGGCCCGGGTCCAGTCGGGCCCGCCCGCCAGCTCCTTCACGATGGTGCGCCGCACGGGATCGGCGAGGGCCGTGAGCGCGTCGCCCAGCGTCACGTCGGCCGGATGGACGTGCGAGAGGTTCCGGGCCCGCTGCGACGGGGCGCGTCCCTCATCCGGCAAGCAGGGCGGGGGGGTTGACGAAGTGTTCGACTCGGGTCTTACATTCACAGTGATCGACCTCCGTCAAACACTTTAGACGTCCCAGGAAGCACGGTGGTGTGTCATGCCCGGCCGCTCGCCGTCCCGCCAGGCCCCGGCCGCCGGGAGCGTGCCCCCGGGCGAGGCCTCCCGGCCCACCGGTCCGCTCGCCCTGTTCGCCGTCTGCCTCGGCTTCTTCATGGTCCTCATGGACAGCAGCGCCCTCAATGTCGCGCTCCCTGCCGTCCGGGAGGACCTCGCCGGAAGCCTGGCCGGCCTGGAGTGGCTCATCAACGGCTACACCATCACCCTGGCCGCCTTCCTGCTCAGCGGTGGCGCCGTCAGCGACCGCTGGGGCGCCCGGCGGGTGTTCGAAGTCTCCTTGCTGGGGTTCGTCGTGACCTCGGCGGCGTGTGCGGCGAGCCCGGACCTGGGCTCCCTGGTCACCGCACGGGTGCTGCAGGGCGTCACGGCCGGCGGCCTGCTGCCCGCCTCCCTGGCGGTGATCGCCCGCATGTACCCGGACCCCGCCCGGCGGGCCAGGGCCCTCACCGTCTGGGGCGGGGTCAGCTCCCTCGCCCTCGTGTTCGGCCCCGTGCTCGGCGGAGTGCTGACCACGGCTGTCGGATGGCGCTCGGTCTTCCTGATCAACGTGCCCGTCGGGCTGCTGGCCTGGTGGCTGACCAGGCTGCAGGTGCCGCCGTCCGCCACCCGGGAAGCGGCCCTCGACCCGGCCGGGCAGATGCTGGCCGTCATGGTCGTCGGCTGCGGCATCGGCGCGCTCATCGAGGGCGGCGCCCAGGGCTGGACCGGCAGCGTGACCCTGGTGCTGTTGGCCGTCACCCTCGCCTCGGCCGCGGCGTTCGTCGCGGTCGAGCGCCGCGCAGTGGCACCCGTGCTGCCCCTCGGACTGCTCGCCCGGCCACGGTTCGCCTGCGGCCTGGTCATCGGTGCACTGTTCCAGTTCGGTGCCTACGGGGCGCAGTTCGCCCTCTCCCTGCGGCTGCAGAGCGCCTGGGGTCTCGATGCGCTCGGCGCGGGGCTGTCCTTCGTGCCCTTCGCCGCGCTGTGGGCCTTCGCCTCCTTCGTCCTGGCCCGGGCCGTCAGCCGCACCGGTCCGCGCCCCCTGCTGATCGGCGGTGCACTGGCCGCCGCGGCCGGCGCCTGCGCGCTGCTGCCGCTCGGCGGGCACCCCGGCTGGTGGGTCTTCTTCTGCGGCAGCGGCCTGCTCGGGCTCGGTGCGGGCCTCATGGGGCCGAGCCTGCCCGCCGTCGTCCTGAGCGCACTGCCCGCCGACCGGTCGGGCCTGGCGTCCGGCGCGCTCAACGCCCTGCGCCAGGTCGGCGGAGCGGTGTCGATCGCCCTGTTCGGCGTCCTGCTCGACGGCTCCCCGGGGCCGGCGGGGCTACGGATCTGCCTCGGCCTCGTCGCCCTCGGTTTCCTGGTCGTCGTCATGGCCGTACCCGCGGCTCTGCCCTCTCCCACCCGGGCCCCACGCACACCCCGTCCCTGAGCACCGTGCCCCCTCACCCCGTCCTGCATCACGCCCCCTCGTACCACCCGGGAAGGAACCATGCGCGCCATCGTCGTCACCCAGTACGGAGGTCCCGAGGTCCTCACCGCCGCCGAACTGCCCGCCCCGGTGCCCGGGCCCGGAGAGGTGGTGGCCCGTACCTCGGCCATCGGCGTCAACTTCAAGGACGTCTACGAGCGCGAAGGCCGCGGAAAGCCGTCCCCGCCCTTCACCCCGGGCTCCGAGGGCGCGGGCACGGTGACGGCCGTGGGCGAGGGAGTGACCTCCCTCGTGCCGGGCGACCGCATCGCCTGGTGCACGGCCCCCGCCGGCTACGCCGAGCAGGTTGTGGTCCCCGCGCGGGCCGCCGTCCCCCTGCCGGCGGACATCACGGACCGGGACGCGGCGGCCCTGCTGCTCCAGGGCCTGACCGCCCACTACCTCACGACCTCCACCCGCCCCGCGTGCGAGGGCGGCACCGCCCTGGTCCACGCGGCCGCAGGAGGCGTCGGCCGGCTCCTGACCCAGCTGCTCACCCGCAACGGCGTCAAGGTCGTCGCCACCGTCTCCACGCCCGCGAAGGCCGAGGCCGTCCGGGCGCTGGGCGCCTGGCAGACCCTGGTGACCGCCGGCGGCACCGACATCGCCGCACGGGTGCGCGACCTGACCGGCGGACGCGGTGCCGACGTCGTCTACGACGGCGTGGGCCGCGACACCTTCGAAGCGGGGCTGAAGTCCCTCCGGCCCCGGGGCACGTTCGTCCTCTTCGGCGAAGCCTCGGGCCCCGTGCCCGCCTTCGACCCCCGCCTGCTCGCCTCGCACGGCTCGCTCTTCCTCACCCGCCCCACGCTCAACGACCACGCGACCGACCCGGCCGAACTCCGGGAGCGCTCGGCGGAGCTGTTCGCCTGGCTGCGCGACGGCGAGATCGACGTCTCCGTCGGCGGAACGTACCCGCTGGAGGAAGCGGCCCGGGCCCACCGCGACCTCCAGGAGCGCCGCTCCACGGGCAAGCTCCTCCTCAGCCCCGGGGGCGGCTGCTGAAGCACCCCCGGCCGCGCCCGGGACAAGCGGCCCCCGGCGTTCCCGGGAGTACCGCCACGGAGCCCTCGCGGAGGGCCCCGCGGGCGGTGGTCGGGAGCTTCGCCGGGCCCCCTTTACCCTTGAGGAATGACCAGCAGCAGTGACCGGACCGGGGCAGTGGACGAAGTGGGCGTTACTCGAAGCTACGAGATCCGCACCTACGGGTGCCAGATGAACGTCCACGACTCCGAGCGGCTCTCCGGCCTGCTGGAGGACGCGGGCTACGTCCGCGCGCCCGAGGGCACCGCGGAGGGCGACGCCGACGTCGTCGTCTTCAACACCTGTGCGGTGCGGGAGAACGCCGACAACAAGCTCTACGGCAACCTCGGCCGGCTGGCTCCCATGAAGACGAAGCGGCCGGGCATGCAGATCGCCGTCGGCGGCTGCCTCGCCCAGAAGGACCGCGACACGATCGTGAAGCGGGCCCCCTGGGTCGACGTCGTCTTCGGCACGCACAACATCGGCAAGCTGCCGGTGCTGCTGGAGCGCGCCCGCATCCAGGAAGAGGCCCAGGTCGAGATCGCCGAGTCCCTGGAGGCCTTCCCCTCGACGCTGCCCACGCGGCGCGAGAGCGCCTACGCGGCCTGGGTGTCCATCTCCGTCGGCTGCAACAACACCTGCACGTTCTGCATCGTCCCTGCGCTGCGCGGCAAGGAGAAGGACCGCCGCACCGGCGACATCCTCGCCGAGATCGAGGCGCTCGTCGCCGAGGGCGTCAGCGAGATCACCCTGCTCGGCCAGAACGTCAACGCGTACGGCTCCGACATCGGCGACCGCGAGGCGTTCTCCAAGCTGCTGCGCGCCTGCGGGAAGATCGAGGGCCTGGAGCGCGTCCGCTTCACCTCCCCGCACCCGCGCGACTTCACCGACGACGTCATCGCCGCCATGGCCGAGACGCCGAACGTGATGCCCCAGCTCCACATGCCGCTGCAGTCCGGCTCGGACACGGTCCTCAAGGCGATGCGCCGCTCGTACCGCCAGGAGCGCTTCCTGGGCATCATCGAGAAGGTGCGCGCCGCCATGCCGGACGCCGCCATCTCCACCGACATCATCGTGGGCTTCCCCGGCGAGACCGAGGAGGACTTCGAGCAGACGATGCACGTCGTGCGCGAGGCCCGCTTCGCGAACGCCTTCACCTTCCAGTACTCCAAGCGCCCCGGCACCCCGGCGGCCACCATGGACGGGCAGATCCCCAAGGAGGTCGTGCAGGCGCGCTACGAGCGCCTGGTCGCCCTCCAGGAGGAGATCTCCTGGGAGGAGAACAAGAAGCAGGTCGGCCGCGTCCTGGAGGTCATGGTCGCCGAGGGCGAGGGCCGCAAGGACGGCGCCACGCACCGCCTCTCCGGCCGCGCCCCCGACAACCGCCTCGTGCACTTCACCAAGCCGGACGAGGACGTCCGCCCGGGCGACGTCGTGACCGTCGAGATCACCTACGCCGCCCCGCACCACCTGCTCGCCGAAGGCGCCGCCAAGGCCGTGCGCCGCACGCGCGCAGGCGACGCGTGGGAGAAGCGCAACGCCGCTGCCGCCGCCAAGCCGGCCGGCGTGATGCTGGGCATCCCGTCCATCGGCGCCCCCGCGCCGAGCACCGCCCCCGCCGGCGCGGGCTGCGGCTGCGACTGACGCCCCGTCCGCGGCCCGGGGCGACCCGGGCCGCGCCTGCACGGGCGGCGCTGCGGGCGTATCGTTCCCGCCATGCTCGTCGCCGCTGCCGTATGCCCCTGCCCGCCGCTGCTCGTCCCCGAGGTCGCCGCCGGGGCCGCACCCGAGCTGGACGGCCTGCGGGCCGCATGCCTCGACGCGATGGGCGTCCTCGCCGCCGCGCGCCCCGACCGCCTCGTCGTCGTCGGCCCCGCCCCGCAGCCGGGCACGGGGCCGCACCCGCAGGGAGCGGCCGGCTCCTTCCGCGGCTTCGGTGTGGACGTCGACGTCCGCCTGGGGCAGGGCGAACCGGCGGCGGAGCGGCAGCTTCCGCAGTCCCTGGCCGTCGCGGCCTGGCTGCTGGACCGTACGCGCTGGGCGGTCGCACCCGTCGAGGGCCTGGGCGTCGGGGAGCCGCTGGAGCCCGGGGACTGCCTCGCGGCCGGCCGGGAGCTGGCCGGAGGAAACGGCCGGACCGCCCTGCTGGTGATGGGCGACGGCAGCGCCTGCCGCACGCTCAAGGCGCCGGGCTACCTCGACGAGCGCGCCGCGGACTTCGACGCGCAGGCGGCCCGGGCGCTGGGCGCCGCCGACACGGCAGCACTGGCCGCCCTCGACACCACGCTCGCCCAGGAGCTGAAGGCCGCGGGCCGCGCCCCCTGGCAGGTGCTCGCCGGGGCCGGCGAGGGCGCGGGCCTCAAGGGCGAGCTCCTGTACGACGAGGCGCCCTACGGGGTGGGGTACTTCGTGGCGACCTGGTCGTAGAGACCGTGCGGGCCGGACGCCGCCCGTAACGGCCGTGGAGGGCCCTGGGCGGCCACGCGACCGGTCCGGGCTCCCGGAGGCGCTCCGGCGGCCGAACGGCCGGTAGGGAGCCGTACAGGCCCTTCGGTGAGCGCGAGGCGGACGTGCCGCAGCGTGAGGGCGATGTGCCGCAGGAGCGCGACGCGTACGCGTTGCAGCCCGGGTAAGAAACCCGGTCAGAAACCCGACCAGGAGCCCCGTCAGGGCCCCGGACACAGCGACGGGGCGCGGAGCCGATGCTCCGCGCCCCGTCGCCGACGAGGTCGGTGGGCCGGGACCGCCCGGCAGTCCCTCAGGAGGCCGGGCCGGCGGTGCCGCCGTCCTTGCCGCCTTCCTTCTCGGCGAGCCGCTCGATGGCGTGCTTGGCCTTGCCGGTGCCCGTCCGGATCCGGTCGTGGTACTTGCCCTTGGTCTTCTCGTCGACCGCCTTGGCGGCCTTCTCCAGCCCCTGCTCGATCTTGCCCCCGTGCTGCTGCGCGAGGTCGCCGATCTTGTCCTTCGCGGGGGCGAGCTTGGTCTTGAGAGTGTCCAGCAGGCCCATGGCACCTTCCCTCGTCTTCGTGGTTCAAGAGCTACTTCCGGGCGCCCTCACCGGCCTCGCTGTCCGCGGCCTTCTCCGCCGACTGCTGCTTGGGGATCTCGACCCCCTCGCCGGCCGCAGCCTCGGCCTCGCCGGACCCCTCCGCCGCGGCCTCCGTCCCGGCCTCCTGCTCCGAGGCACCGGTCGATTCCGCCGTCTGGGTGGTCGCTGCCGTCTCTTCGGTTGACGCCTCGGACGACTTGCGGCGGAACCTGGAAAACACGCCCATATCTACTCCATTACCTTACTGGTGTGAGCGAAACCCCGTGCCGCCGGGTGCGTGCCGCGGCACGCACCCGGGCACCGGCCGTGAACCGGCTGCCGGGACCTCGCAACAGGCAACGAACCCGGCAGCACCGCGTCACGTCGCTCGTTCGTGGGGCGCGGCCGGGGTTTGCGAGACTGATCCGGTGAAAAACCCGGTGAAAAACGCAGTTCCCGCCCCGCGGGTCATCGCCGTCGTGGGCCCCACGGCGGCCGGCAAGTCCGATCTCGGCGTCGCCCTCGCCCGGCACCTGGGCGGCGAGGTGATCAACGCCGACTCCATGCAGCTGTACCGGGGCATGGACATCGGCACCGCCAAGCTGACCCAGGAGGAACGGCACGGCGTCCCGCACCGCCTCCTCGACATCTGGGACGTGACGGAGACCGCGAGCGTCGCCGAGTACCAGCGGCTGGCCCGCGCGGAGATCGACCGGCTCCTCGCCGAGGGCCGCACCCCCGTGCTCGTCGGCGGCTCCGGGCTCTACATCAAGGGCACCATCGACGCCCTGGACTTCCCCGGCACCGACCCGGCCGTCCGCGCCCGCCTGGAGGAGGAGCTGGCCGGCCAGGGGCCCGCCGCCCTGCACGCGCGCCTCGCCGCCGCCGACCCGGCCGCCGCCCGCGCCATCCTGCCCGGCAACGGCCGCCGCATCGTGCGCGCCCTGGAGGTCATCGAGATCACCGGCCGGCCCTTCACCGCCAACCTGCCGGGCGAGGAGCCCGTCTACGACGCCCTGCAGATCGGCGTCGACGTGGAGCGCCCCGAGCTGGACGAGCGGATCACCGTCCGCGTGGACCGCATGTGGGAGGCCGGACTCGTCGACGAGGTCCGCGCCCTGGAGCGGCAGGGGCTGCGCGAGGGGCGCACCGCCTCCCGCGCGCTCGGCTACCAGCAGGTGCTCGCCTTCCTCGCCGGCGAGTGCACCGAGGACGAGGCGCGCGCCGAGACCGTACGGGCCACCAAGAGGTTCGCGCGCCGCCAGGACTCGTGGTTCCGCAAGGACAGCCGCGTCCACTGGCTGAGCGGGGCGGCCGACCGCAGGGCGGAACTTCCCGGCCTCGCGCTGGCGTTGCTCGAACGGGCGGTCACAGCCTGATCACGTGATGGCATCGGGACGCTACGCAGGCCATTCCGGCCTGCGCGAGCGTGCCATCATCAAGCTTCGATCGAGCCGTGAAGTCCGGGTTGGGAGGGCGCGTGGCGATGGAGGCCGGCCCTCGCGACAGACCGCAACAGCCGCCGCGGAGGGGACACCTCCCGCCGGTGGCCGGGGGAGAGCCGGAGGCGCTGACCCCGGACGGCCCCGAGGACACCGAGGCCGGTGCCGAGGCCGGCGCCGGCAGCACCGCGCCCGCGTCGTTCCGGGAACTGCGCCCGCAGCGCAGGCTGCGCATCTGGCAGCTCGCCCCGATCGTCGGGCTCGCCGCCGTGGGCTCCCTGATGTTCGCCTTCCCGCTCGCCTTCGAGTTCGGTGACGGAGGACCCGTCGTCGCCATGCTCGGCCTGCTCATCAGCTGCTGCGCCGCGGGCTGGGGGGTGATGGCCGCCCGTCGTGTCGGCTACACCTGGCCCGGCATGCCGGCCCCCGGCTCCGGCGGCCGTCCGGACTGGCGGTACGTCGCTTCGTACGCGGTCCTCGTCGCCCTGGCCGTCGTCCTCGCCGTGTGGCGCGTGGCGCGCCTGCGCTGAACGGCCCGTAGCCGTGCACGGGCCCCGGGGCCTCGGGAGGGGGCGGCGGCCCCGTCCCCGTACCATCGAATCGTGAGCACCGCACAGATCGCCTTCCTCAAGGGTCACGGCACCGAGAACGACTTCGTGATCATCCCGGACCACGACGGCCGCATCGAGCTGTCCCCGGCCGCCGTCACCCGCCTCTGCGACCGCCGTGCGGGCCTCGGCGCCGACGGGGTGCTCCGGGTCGTACGGTCCGCGGCGCACCCCGAGGCGCGCGCGATGGCCGGCGAGGCCGAGTGGTTCATGGACTACCGCAACAGCGACGGCAGCATCGCCGAGATGTGCGGCAACGGCGTCCGGGTCTTCGCCCGCTACCTCCGACACGCGGGCCTCGTGGAGGCCGGCGACCTCGCCGTCGCGACCCGCGCGGGCGTCCGGAAGGCCCACATCGCCAAGGACGGCCCCGACGGCGCCCCCGGCGAGATCACCGTCGGCATGGGGCGGGCCGTGCTCCCCGAGGGCGAGGTGACCGTCACCGTCGGCGGCCGCACCCGCCCCGCGCGCAACGTGAACATGGGCAACCCGCACGCCGTCACCTTCGTCGAGCACCTCGACGACGCCGGAAACCTGTTCACCGCCCCCGGTGTCGCCCCGGCGGAGGCCTACCCGGACGGCACCAACGTCGAGTTCGTGGCCGACCGCGGCCCGCGGCACGTCGCCATGCGCGTCCACGAGCGCGGCTCCGGCGAGACCCGCTCCTGCGGCACGGGCGCCTGCGCGGTGATGGTCGCGACCGCCCGCCGCGACGGTGCCGACCCCGCCCTCACCGGCCTCCCCGTCACGTACACCGTGGACGTCCCCGGCGGCCGCCTGCTGATCACCGAGGGGCCGGACGGCACGGTCGAGATGACCGGCCCCGCCGTGATCGTCGCAGAGGGCACCTTCGACCCGTCCTGGCTGGCCGAGGCGCTCGCCTAGGGAGGCCCGCCCGGGCGCCCGCGGCACGGCACGGGGCGCCCGCATGAAGCGCCGCGGAGCCCGCCGGGTGCACTACCTCCTTTCCGGGCCGCCGGCCGGGCTCCGGTCGGCGTGGCTCGCTCGAATGGGTGATCCGTTTCACTCTGGGCGAGAGCGGGTGAGCAGCGCGTGATGGGCTCGGTAGCATCAAGCACCGGTACGGAGGCGCGCAGCCGACCGCCGGTCGACGCTGCCGGAGGTGTGCCCATGAGCACAGACACCACGCCTGAAGGTGTTCCCGGCCGCTGGCGCGGCCGTGCCCGCCTCGACCTGAGACGGCTGGGGCGCGCGGCCCTCGGCGGTTCGGGCTCGCGCGGCAGGCTGCCGGACGCCATCGACCACGTCGCCAAGGTGCACCGCGCCCACCACCCGGGCGCGGACCTCGACATCCTCCGGCGGGCCTACCTCCTCGCGGAGTCCTCCCACCGGGGCCAGACCCGCAAGAGCGGCGAGCCGTACATCACCCACCCCCTCGCCGTCACGCTCATCCTGGCCGAACTGGGCGCGGAGACGACCACCTTGACCGCCTCCCTCCTGCACGACACCGTCGAGGACACCGAGGTGACCCTGGATCAGGTCCGGAGCCAGTTCGGCGAGGAGGTCCGCTTCCTGGTCGACGGCGTCACCAAACTGGAGAAGGTCGACTACGGCGCCGCCGCCGAGCCGGAGACCTTCCGCAAGATGCTGGTGGCCACCGGCAACGACGTCCGCGTGATGTCCATCAAGCTCGCCGACCGGCTGCACAACATGCGCACGCTCGGCGTGATGCGCCCCGAGAAGCAGGTCCGCATCGCCAAGGTCACCCGGGACGTCCTGATCCCGCTCGCCGAGCGGCTGGGCGTCCAGGCGCTCAAGACGGAGCTGGAGGACCTCGTCTTCGCGATCCTCCACCCCGAGGAGTACGCCCGCACCCGCGAGTTCGTCCTCGGGCGCGCCGGCGGCCTCGCGACCCTGGAGGAGACGGCCGAGCGGGTCCGGTCCGTGCTGCGCGAGGCGGACATCGCCGCCGACGTCCTCGTCAAGCAGCGCCACTTCGTCTCCGTGCACCGGGTGCGCCTCAAGCGCAGCGAGGTGACCGGCTCGGACCTCGGCAGGCTGCTCGTGCTGGTCACGGAGGACGCCGACTGCTACGCGGTCCTGGGGGAGCTGCACACCTGCTTCACTCCGTTCATCTCGGAGTTCAAGGACTTCATCGCCACCCCGAAGTTCAACCTCTACCAGTCGCTGCACACGGCCGTGGCGTGCCCCGGCGGGGAGGCCGCGCAAGTCCTCATCCGCACCCATCAGATGCACAAGGTCGCCGAGGCCGGCGTGGTCGCCCTGGGAAACCCGTACGCGGCCCCCGAGGCGCCCGACGCCGCCGACGGGGAGCGCGCCGACCCGACCCGCCCCGGCTGGCTCTCCCGGCTCCTGGAGTGGCAGCAGGCGACGCCCGACCCCGACACGTTCTGGACCTCGCTCCGCGACGAGCTCGCCCTGGACCGAGAGATCACCGTCTTCCTCGCCGACGGCGGCACCATCGGCCTGCCCGCCGGGGCGAGCTGTGTCGACGCGGCCTACGCGCAGCACGGGGACGGCGGGCACAGCTGCATCGGCGCCCGCGTCAACGGCCGCCTCGCCACCCTCAGCACGGTCCTGCGCGACGGTGACACCCTGCAGCTGCTGATGTCCCGGGACAGCGCCTCGGGACCCGCCCCGGACTGGCTGGAGCACGCCCGTACGCCCGCCGCCCGGATCGCCATCGAGCGCTGGCTGGCCACCCACCCCGCGGGCGAGCCGGCCCCGCCCGTCCCGCTCGCCCCGGGCCGCCCCTGCCCGCCGCCCCGGGCGACCGCGCCCGCCGCCCGGTGGCCGGTCGCCGTCACGGCCGACGGGGCGGACCTCGCGGCCGCGAGCGTACGGCTGGCCGGCTGCTGTACCCCCGTGCCGCCCGACGAGGTCACCGGCTTCGCCGTACGGGGCGGCACGGTCACCGTGCACCGGGCGCAGTGCCCGGCCGTGCACCGCATGGTCACCTCCGGACGGGAGCCCGTCGGCGTCCGGTGGAGCACTCCCGAGCAGGGCGGTGCGTGCGACTACCGCGTCACCCTGCGCGCCGAATCGTTCAGCAGGCCGCACCTCCTGGCCGACCTCACCGAGGCCATCGCGGCCGAAGGAGCAGCGGTCATCTCGGCGGCCGTCGAGCCGCCCCACGAGCAGCGCGTGCGCCACACCTACACCCTCCAGCTGCCGGACGCCGACCGGCTGCCGGAGCTGATGCGCGCCATGCGGCGGGTACCGGGGGTCTACGACGTCGAGCGGGCCGGCCGGCCGGTGGCTACAGCGCGCCTCTGACCGGGCCTCCGGGGGAGGAGGGCAGCCGGCCTCCGGACAGGACGGCAGCCGGCAGCGGAGGGGCCGCATCCCGCCCCGTGCGGGGCACTGGTCGTACAGCCTTCCGGGCACGCTCGTACGGGTGGGGCGACGCCGTGCCGCCGCAGTGCCGGGCCCCCGCGCTGGTAGCGATGGGAGCATGCCGCACTCATCCGGGAAACCGGCCATGGTCCCCTGGCGGTCCGTGCGCCGCCGCGCCGCCCTCGCCGCCGCCGTCACGGCCCTCCTCGTCGGCGCAGCCGCTCCCCCCTCCGCGAGCCCCGAGGGCCTCGGCGACCGGCTCTTCCCGGAGCTCGGCAACCCCGGCTACGACGTGGCCGCCTATGACATCAAGTTTGACTACCACGGCAACGACCGGCCGCTCGACGCCGTCACCACCATCGCGGCACGGGCCACCACGGGGCTGGACCACTTCAACCTCGACTTCGCCAACGGCACGGTCCGCGCGGTGACCGTCAACGGCCTGCCCGCGCAGTTCGCCTCCGTCAAGGAGGACCTCGTCGTCACCCCGGCCGTCGCCCTGCCGGCCGAGGGCCTGTTCACCGTCGTCGTCCACCACACCAGCGACCCGCGCAACAGCAAGGGGGGCGGCTGGGTCCGTACGAAGGACGGACTGGTCATGGCCAATCAGGCCGACGCGGCGCACCGGGTCTTCCCCTGCAACGACCACCCCTCGGACAAGGCCCGCTTCACCTTCCACGTCACCGCCCCCAAGGCCCTCACCGTCGTCGCCAACGGCCGGCCGGAGGGCCGCGCGGCACGGGGCGCGGGCACCGCCTGGACGTACAGCAGCGCGCACCCGATGGCCACCGAGCTCACCCAGGTCTCCATCGGCCGCTCCGCCGTCGTGCACCGCGCCGGGCCGCACGGCCTGCCCGTACGGGACGTGGTCCCCGCGGCCGACCGGCAGAGCGTGGAGAAATGGGCGTCCAAGACGCCCGAGCAGATCGCCTGGATGGAGGGGAAGGTCGGCCCGTACCCGTTCGAGAACTACGGCGTGCTGATCGCCGACGCGTCGACCGGCTTCGAGCTGGAGACGCAGACGCTCTCCCTCTTCGAACGCAGCCTGTTCGTCCGGGACGACATCCCCGCCTGGTACCTCGAAGCCGTCATGGTCCACGAGCTCGCCCACCAGTGGTTCGGCGACAGCGTCAGCCCGGACACCTGGTCCGACCTGTGGCTCAACGAGGGCCACGCCACCTGGTACGAGGCGCTGTACGCCGAGCACAAGGGCGGCCACACGCTCGACGCCCGGATGCGCGCCGCCTACGAGCACTCCGACACCTGGCGCACCGACGGCGGGCCGCCCGCCCGGCCGAAGGTGCCCGACCCGGGCCGGCGGAACAGCATCTTCAAGCCCGTCGTCTACGACGGGGGCGCGCTCGTGCTCTACGCGCTGCGGCAGAAGATCGGCGCGGCGGCGTTCGACCGCCTGGAGCGCGAGTGGGTCAACCTCCACCGCGACGCCGGCGCCGGCACCGCCGACTTCACCGCCCTCGCCTCCCAGGTCTCCGGCCAGGACCTGAGGGAGTTCCTGCAGGACTGGCTGTACGGCGCGAAGACCCCGCCCATGCCCGGCCACCCCGACTGGAAGGCGGCGGCACGGAAACCCGCGTGACGCCCCGGCGGCCCCGTGGGACCATCAACGGGTCGGCGAGGCCGCCGGCCGCGGGAATCCCCGGGGCCGCTCACGCGTTGTCGACGGTGCGGCCACGGTACGGGGGCCGCACCCTCCCAACGATGCAAAGGATCAAATGACCTCCTCTTCTTCCCTTCCCCAGGACCGGCAGAGCCTCCCGGAGAGCCTTCGGGCCGACGCCCTGATGGAAGAGGACGTCGCCTGGAGCCACGAGATCGACGGGGAGCGCGACGGCGAGCAGTACGACCGCTCCGAGCGGGCCGCCCTGCGGCGCGTCGCCGGCCTCTCCACCGAGCTGGAGGACGTCACCGAGGTCGAGTACCGGCAGCTGCGCCTGGAGCGCGTGGTGCTGGTCGGCGTCTGGACGTCCGGCACGGTGCACGACGCGGAGAACTCCCTCGCGGAGCTCGCCGCGCTCGCCGAGACCGCGGGTGCCCTGGTCCTCGACGGCGTCATCCAGCGCCGCGACAAGCCGGACCCCGCCACCTACATCGGCTCCGGCAAGGCCCAGGAGCTGCGGGACATCGTCCTGGAGTCCGGCGCCGACACCGTCGTCTGCGACGGTGAGCTCAGCCCCGGCCAGCTCATCCAGCTCGAGGACGTCGTCAAGGTCAAGGTGGTCGACCGCACCGCCCTGATCCTCGACATCTTCGCCCAGCACGCCAAGTCCCGCGAGGGCAAGGCCCAGGTCTCGCTCGCCCAGATGCAGTACATGCTGCCGCGGCTGCGCGGCTGGGGCCAGTCGCTCTCCCGGCAGATGGGCGGCGGCGGCTCGGGCTCGTCCGGCGGCGGCATGGCCACCCGCGGCCCCGGTGAGACCAAGATCGAGACGGACCGGCGGCGGATCCGCGAGAAGATGGCGAAGATGCGCCGGGAGATCGCGGAGATGAAGACCGGCCGCGACGTCAAGCGCCAGGAGCGCCGGCGGAACAAGGTCCCGTCGGTCGCCATCGCCGGCTACACCAACGCAGGCAAGTCCTCGCTGCTCAACCGGCTCACCGGCGCGGGCGTGCTGGTGGAGAACGCCCTGTTCGCCACCCTGGACCCCACCGTCCGCCGGGCCGAGACGCCCACCGGGCGCGTCTACACCCTCGCCGACACCGTCGGATTCGTCCGGCACCTGCCGCACCACCTCGTCGAGGCGTTCCGCTCCACCATGGAGGAGGTCGGCGACTCCGACCTCATCCTGCACGTGGTGGACGGCTCGCACCCGGCGCCCGAGGAGCAGCTGGCCGCCGTGCGAGAGGTGATCCGCGACGTCGGTGCCACGAACGTGCCCGAGATCGTCGTGATCAACAAGGCCGACGCCGCGGACCCGCTGGTCCTGCAGCGGCTGCTGCGGATCGAGAAGCACTCGATCGCGGTGTCCGCGCGCAGCGGCGAAGGCATCGACGAGCTCCTGGCCCTCATCGACCGCGAGCTGCCCCGCCCCGCCGTGGAGATCGAGGCCCTCGTGCCGTACACCCGCGGTTCGCTGATCGCGCGGGCGCACGCCGACGGCGAGGTGATCTCCGAGGAGCACACCCCGGAGGGCACGCTGCTCAAGGCGCGCGTGCACGAGGAGCTCGCCGCCGAGCTCCAGCAGTACGTGCCCGCGGCCCGCAGCTGACGTCCGGCGACAGCAGCAGCGGCTGTACGGCGCCCACTGCGGCACTGTGAACGCGCGCACTGCGGCGCTATGAACGAAGGCCCCGCTTCCTGATCAGGAAGCGGGGCCTTCGCCGTGCGGGGCCTTTCGGCCTGCGCGCGCCGGCGCCTGCGGTGCTGCCGCGAGGTCACCGGCCGCGGGCCGTCACCGGTTGGCGAACTTCCGGCTGATCGCGTCGTAGACGCCCTTCGCCTCCGGGCCCAGGCGCGGGCCGGCCAGCCAGGTGCTGTTCGCCGGGCCGATCGAGGTGTTGGAGACCAGCACCACCTTGCCGTCGGGCCCCTTGGCGAACCAGCCGCCGCCGGACGAGCCACCGGTCATCGTGCAGCCGATGCGGTACATCGTCGGCTGGGCGGGCTCGATCGTCAGCCGGCTCGGCCGGTCGACGCAGTCGTACATCTTCTGGCCGTCGAAGGGCGCAGCCGCCGGGTAGCCCCAGGCGCCCATGGACGGGATGGACTTCACCTGCGGAGCGCTGAAGTCGACCGTGAGGGCGTTGCCGACCGTCTCCTCCAGCGACTTGCCGGAGCCCGCCTCGGGCTTCACGTGCAGCACGGAGAAGTCGTACGGGGCACCCGCGCCACCGGTCTCGGCACCCTGCGTGATCCACTGGGACGAGGTCTGCGCCCAGTCCGCCCACCACACGCCGTACGGAGCGACGTCCTGCACCGGTGCGCTGTTGACCTGGGCGCCGGGCAGGCCCTTGTCGTTGTAGGACGGCACGAAGGCGATGTTGCGGTACCAGCCGCCCTTCTTGCCGGCGTGCACGCAGTGGCCCGCGGTCCACACCATGTTGGACTTGCCGGGGTGCGCCGGGTCCTTGACGACCGTCGCCGAGCAGACCATGTGGCCCTCGGGGCTGTCGAAGAACACCTTGCCGACCGGGGCCGCGTTGTTGTGGTACGGCAGGCCGACGGCCTTGGCCTGCACCGGCTGCGGCTCGGGGTCCGTGACGCCCTGGTCACCGGAGGCGCCCGGCGCGGTGCCCGGGGCACCCTGCGTCGCGAGCGTCTTGTCGCCCGGACGGGCGTCCTTCATCGTGCCCGGCTTCCAGTGGTCCTTGATGATGGGATTGATGAAGTCGCGGGCCTCGCGCAGCCACTGCTCCTTGTCCCAGTTCTTCCAGGCGCCGTTCTTCCACTTGTCCAGGTCCTTGAGGGAACTGGGGAGGTTCTTGGGCAGCTCGAGGCCCTGGTCGTCCTTCTGCGAGGCGGTCGTACTGGGCTTGTCGCTCCCCGCCGCCGTGTCGTCGGTCGGGCCGCACGCGGTGGCGGTCAGCGCCAGCGCGGCCGTCAGAGCGGCCGCGGCCAGCGCCGGCCTGCGGATGGATGGCATGGAGTGGGTTCCCCCTGAGTCGATCTGTTCGGACGTGCCCGCAATGTGCGCGACCACGGTGTGGAGTTGTCATGCACCGCCCCAGCAGGGAGGCAGGGCCCCACTATGCCGGTGCGGTGGGAGACGGGCACGGGCGGGTCCTCGGTTCCGTCCGGCAAGGATCTTGACGGTGGGCCGTGATCCGTCGCGTGCGGCGTCGTTGGTACGTACGGGGGAGTGCCGACCAGCGTTCAGCAGCAGCAAGAGGAGCCGTAGCCCGTGGCCTTGACCCAGCTACCGCCGGCGGCGTCACCGGCCGCGGCGTACGCAGGCATCCTGCGGCGGCAGTCGTTGCGGGAACCGGCCGCGCGTACGTACGCCCGGTCGCTGCCCGTCGTGCCGGTGCGGGCCCGGGGGCTGACCATCGAGGGCGCCGACGGCCGCCGGTACCTCGACTGCCTCTCGGGCGCCGGCTCGCTGGTGCTGGGGCACAACCACCCGGTCGTGCTGGAGGCCATCCGCCGCGTCCTCGACTCCGGCGCCCCGCTGCACGTGCTCGACCTGGCCACCCCGGTCAAGGACGCCTTCACGGACGAGCTGTTCGCCACGCTGCCCCCGGGGCTGGCCGCCTCGGGCCGGATCCGGTTCTGCAGCCCGGCCGGCACCGATGCCGCGGAGGCCGCCTTCGAGCTCGTCCGCACCGCGACGGGCCGTGCCGGCCTGCTCGCCTTCACCGGCGCCCGCCACGGCATGACGGAAGGGGCCCTCGCCGCCCCGTGCGAGGCCCCGGGCGCACGGGTGACCCGGCTGCCCTACCCGCAGGACTACCGCTGCCCGTTCGGCATCGGCGGGGAGGACGGGGCGCGCCTCGCCGCCCGCTGGACCGAGAGCCTGCTGGACGACCCCGGGAGCGGGATGCCCGAGCCCGCCGGGATGATCGTCGAACCCGTGCAGGGCGAAGGCGGCGTGCTCCCCGCCCCGGACGGCTGGCTGCGCCGGATGCGCGAGCTCACCGCGGCCCGCTCCATCCCGCTCATCGCCGACGAAGTGCAGACCGGCGTGGGGCGCACGGGCGCGTTCTGGGCGGTCGCCCACAGCGGGATCGAGCCCGACGTGATGGTCCTGTCCGAGGCGATCGGCGGCAGCCTCCCGCTCGCCGTCATCGTCTACCGCGACGCCCTCGATGCCTGGCAGCCGGGCGACCGAACGGGCACCTTCCGGGGCAACCAGCTGGCGATGGCCGCGGGGGCGGCCACTCTGCGGTACGTGAGGGAGAACGGCCTCGCCGGGCGGGCCGCCTCGCTCGGCGGACGCATGCTGGACCGGCTGCGGCGGCTGGCGGGGGAGTACGACTGCATCGGCGAGGTCCGCGGGGCCGGGCTCATGATCGGCATCGAGTTCGTCGAGCCGGGGGCGAGTACGGGCGCGGGTGCGGGGGCGGGGACCGGTGCGGGCACCGCTTCGAAGTCCTGCCACCCCTCCGCGGCCGGCCCGCTGCCCGCCTCCCCCGCGCGGGCCGCGGCCGTTCAGCGGGAGTGCCTCCGCCGCGGCCTCATCGTCGAACTGAGCGGCCGCCACTCCTGTGTCGTCCGCCTCCTGCCGCCCCTGACCATCACCGACGAGCAGGCCGAGGCGGTTCTCGACCGGCTCTCGGACGCCGTCGCCGCCGTCTGCCGGCCCGGTCCCCGTATCCCCGCCCCGAGCACGCCGAAGGAGGCAGGCGCCGCATCCCCGGCCTGACGCCGCGACATGCACGCCGTACACCGTATGAACGCATCCACCGGAACCGGTGCCTCGATGGCCGGCCAGGAACGCGAGCCGTCCGCTCAGGGCAGGGTCTCCGCTTGCGCCTCCGCTTCCGCTCAGGGCGGGGCCGCCGCTCACGACTGCGAACCGCCGGCCCACGAGCGGGGACATCCCGCCCAGCGAGGCGAGCGGAGCGCGCAGGGAGGCGAACGGGCCGTTCAGGGGCGTGAGCCGTCCGCCCACGACCAGGCCGTGGTCTCCGCCGTGCCCCGCCAGGGCGGCGCGCCGCGCGGCGAGATCCCGGACCCCGGCCCCCCGGGAGCCCCCGACCCCCTGGAACACCCCGACCCCGGCGTCGCCGCCGATGCCGCCGCCGTGGAGAACCTGCTGCGCTGCTGGATCCGCGAGACCGGCGTGCCACGGCCGGACGGGCCCGCACTGCACCTGCCGCTCCCCGCGACCGGAACCGCCCTGACGGTCCCCGTCAGATACTGGTCGGCCGCCGGCTGGCACCGCTTCGGCCCGCCGGCCATGGCGGACGGCCCCGACGACGCCCCCGCCGTCGACGCCGTCACCCTGGCCGCGCTCCTCGGCCGGGAAGCCGCGCACCGCGCCGCCCGCGGCGGCTGCCCCGCCACGGGCGAGACGGCCGACCTCGTCTCCCGGGTGGCGGACTCCGCACGCCGCACGGCCGCCTTCCTCGCCGACAGACGCGCCCGCCCCGCCGACCCGGCCGCGGCGGAGCTCTTCCTCTACGCCGAGCAGTCCCTCCTCCTCGGCCACCCCCTCCACCCCACCCCCAAGAGCCGCGAAGGCCTCTCCGACGCCGAAGCCCGCGCCTACTCCCCGGAGCTGCGCGGATCCTTCCCGCTGCACTGGATGGCCGTCCACCGCTCCCTCCTCGCCACGGACTCGGCGTGGACCGAACGGGGCCGGCCCGTCGACGCCGTCACGCTCGCCGCCCGGCTCGCCGGCCCGGAGCTGTGCCCGCCCCCGGACACCGCGGCGCTGCCCCTGCACCCCTGGCAGGCCCACGACCTGTGCAGCCGCCCCGAAGTCCGCGCGCTCCTCGACGCGGGCCTCCTCCAGGACCTCGGCCCCCTCGGCGCGCCCTGGTACGCCACCTCTTCCGTACGGACCGTGCACCGGCCCGGCGCGCCCGCCATGCTGAAGCTCTCCCTCGGGCTGCGCATCACCAACTCCCGCCGGGAAAACCTCCGCAAGGAACTGCACCGCGGAGTCGAGGTGCACCGCCTCCTGCGCAGCGGGCTCGCCGAGCAGTGGCGCGCGGCCTGCCCGGGCGGGCTCGGCTTCGACGTCGTCCGCGACCCCGCCTGGCTCGCCGCCGACACCCCGGAGGGCGCTCCGCTGAGCGGCCTGGACGCCGTCATCCGGCACAACCCCTTCGGCCCCGGCGACGACGCCGTCTGCCTCGCGGGACTCGTCTCGCCCCGCCCCTGGCCCGCTCCGGAACAGGAGCAGACCGGCGCGCCCGCCCCCGGCCTCGCCATGCGCTCCCGCCTCGCGCACATCGTGAGCCGCCTCGCGCACCGGACCGGCCGCCCCGCGGGCGCCGTCTCGGCAGAGTGGTTCCTGCGCTACCTGGAAGCGGTCGTGCGCCCCGTGCTCTGGCTGGACGGCGCGGCGGGCATCGCCCTGGAGGCGCACCAGCAGAACACCCTCGTCCTCCTGGACCGGGACGGCTGGCCCGCGGGCGGCCGCTACCGCGACAACCAGGGCTACTACTTCCGCACCTCCCACCGGGACACCCTCGAACGGTGGCTGCCCGGAATCGGCACCAAGAGCGACACCTTCGTGCCCGACGAGGTCACCGACGAGAGATTCGCCTACTACCTCGGCATCAACAACATCCTCGGCCTGATCGGGGCGTTCGGCGCGCAGCGCCTGGCCGACGAACAGCTCCTGCTGGCCGCGCTGCGCCGCTTCCTCAGGGAAGCCGCCGGCGGCCCGGCCGCCACCCGCTCGTCCCTGCCCGCCCGCCTCCTCGAAGCGCCCACCCTGCGCTGCAAGGCCAACATGCTGACCAGGCTGCGAGGGCTCGACGAGCTCGTCGGCCCGGTCGACACCCAGTCCGTCTACGTCACCATCGCCAACCCCCTGGTCACGTCGGCCCGATGACCGGCGCGAGCCCCGGCCCCGGGCGAACGGGGCCCTTGAGGACACGGGCCCCGCAGGGCCCACGGGATCCCTGACACCGACGGGATCCTCCGAGAGGAGAGCATCTCCGTGCCGCCCACCGACCCCAGTACGAGCCCGGGGGCCCGCCCCGAACTCGGCGCCATCCCGGGCCCCGGCCCCAGCTCCGACGACACCGCCGGCGCGGGCACCGGCCACCGGCGTGACGAGAGAGCCTGCCCGGGCGACGGCGCAGGCCCGCCCACCGACTGCGAGACCACCCTCGAACTGAAGCTGTCCGAAGAGTTCATCGAACTCCTCGACCACGGCCCGCCGGAGCCCCCCGCGATCACCGCCGGGCGCGGACCCGCGGGAGCCATCGGCCCGGGCTCCGACCTCCTGGACTCGCTGCCAGACTGGGGACCCGCCGACACCGGCGCGGGCACCTTCCAGCTCGTACCGGTCCGCGTCGAGCGCGATCTGCGGCTCATCACCCGCTGGATGAACGACCCGGCCGTCGCTGCCTTCTGGAAGCTGGGCGGCCCGGAGAGCGTCACCGAGGCCCACCTGAGGGCCCAGACCGGCGGCGACGGACGGAGCATCCCCTGTCTCGGAGTGCTCGAAGGCGTGCCGATGAGCTACTGGGAGATCTACCGCGCCGATCTCGACCCCCTCGCGCGCCACTACCCGGCCCGCCCGCACGACACCGGGATCCACCTCCTGATCGGCAAGGTCGCCGACCGGGGCCGCGGTCTCGGCACCCGTCTGCTGCGGACCGTCGCCGACCTGGTGCTGGAGCACAGGCCCTCCTGCGGCCGCGTCGTCGCCGAACCCGACCTGCGGAACACCCCGTGCGTCTCCGCGTTCCTGAGCGCCGGATTCCGGCTGATGGCGGAAGTCGACCTCCCGGACAAGCGCGCGGCCCTGGTGGTCCGCGACCGCGCCCTGCGCACTCTTCTCTAGCGCCTCCCCACACCACTACGCCCTTGCATCACCACTCACACGCACCACCACTCCCGTCGGCCTTCTTGAGGAGCCCTCTTGTCTCCTTCACACCGGTCCGAACACCTCGGCAGCCTTCCCGGCCCGGACGGTTCCGCCCGCGCGGGCAGCACCGGACGCGTAGGCAGCGCCGAACGCGCAGGCCATGCGTATCCCGAGGACGCCACTGATCGCCCCACGCGCCCCGTCCGCCCCGACGGCTCGCACTGGACCCTCGCGGGCTCCCGCCTGCTCGCCAAGATGATCGGCGAGCTCAGCTACGAGGGCGTGCTCGCCCCCGAGCCGGACACCGTGATCCCCGAGCAGGACACCGCTCTCCCGGAGCCGGACACCGTGGCCCCCGGGCCGGACGACTCGGCCCCCGCACCGGACAAGACGCCACCCGGGCCGGACGCCACATCCCCCGGGCAGGACGCCATGACCCCCGCGCCGGCCGCCCCCTACCGGCTGCGGTTAACGGGCGACGTCACCTACCGCTTCCGCGCCCGCCGGGGCGCGTACGGCCACTGGCGCGTCGACCCCGATTCCGTATCCCCCTCACAGGACCCCTTCGAGTTCCTCACCCACGCCCATGACACCGTGCTCGGCCTGTCCGGCGACACCACCGGCCACCTGGTCAGGGAGCTCCTCGCCACCCTCGCCGCCGACACCCGCCTCCAGACGAGCGCCCTCAGCGCGGCCGAGCTCGCCGATCTCGACTACGCCGCGCTGGAGGGGCACCAGACCGGCCACCCCTGGCTGATCGCCAACAAGGGCCGGCTCGGCTTCTCCGCCTCCGACAGCGCCCGCTGGGCCCCGGAGGCCCGCACCCCGCGCCGCCTGCCCTGGATCGCCGCCCACCGCGACCTCGCGCGCTACCGGGCCGTCCCCGCACTGGCCACCCCCGATCTCCTCTACGCCGAAGAGCTCGCCCCCGGCACCCGCGCCGCCTTCGCCCGGACCGTCACCGACCACGGCCGGGACCCCGCCGACTACCTCTGGCTCCCCGTCCACCCCTGGCAGTGGGACGAGACCGTGGCCCCCCTCTTCGCGCCCTGTCTCGCCGACGGAACCATCATCCCCCTGCCCACTGACAACGACCTCCGGCTGCCCCAGCAGTCCGTCCGCACCTTCCTCAACGCCAGCCGGCCGAACGCCCGGACCGTCAAGCTGCCGCTCTCGATCCTCAACACCCTCGTCTGGCGCGGCCTGCCCACGGAGCGCACCCTCGCCGCCCCCGCCGTCACCGCCTGGGTCCACGCCGTCCGGGACGAGGACGACTTCCTCCGGGACGAGACCCGCGTGATCCTGCTCGGCGAGACCGCCTCCGTGACCGTCGAGCACCCCCTCTACGACCGGCTGCCCGGCGTCCCCTACCAGTACAAGGAACTGCTCGGCTGCATCTGGCGCGAGCCCCTCGGTCCCGCCCTCGCCCCCGGCGAGCGCGCCCGCACCCTCGCGGCCCTGCTGCACACCGATCCCGCCGGCCGTTCCTTCACCGCCGAGCTGGTCCACCGCTCCGGCCTGGCCCCGGCCGACTGGCTGCGCCGGCTCTTCGCCGCGCTGCTCCCGCCGCTCCTGCGCTTCCTCTACCGCTACGGCACCGTGTTCTCCCCGCACGGCGAGAACGCCATCGTGGTCTTCGACGACCAGGACATCCCCACCCGCCTCGCCGTCAAGGACTTCGTCGACGACATCAACGTCAGCGCCGTGCCGCTGCCCGAGCACGACTCCATGCCCGGCGACGTACGGGACGTCCTGCTCACCGAACCGCCCCGGTTCCTCACCCAGTTCATCCACTCCGGCCTCTTCGTCGGCGTCTTCCGCTACCTCGCGCCGCTGTGCGAGGAACAACTCGGCGTGCCCGAGGCAGCCTTCTGGTCGCTCGTACGGGCGGAGATCGTGCGGCACCACGAGCGCTTCCCGCGGATGAAGGACCGCTACGAGGCCTTCGACCTGCTCACACCCCGGATCGAGCGGCTCTGCCTCAACCGCAACCGGCTGCACCTCGACGGCTACCGCGACCGCCCGGACCGCCCGCACGCGGCCGTCCACGGGACCGTGCCCAATCCGCTGCACATTCCGTGACGCCCGCACATTCCGTGACGCCGCCGCCGATGTCAGTGCCGCCCCTTAGGGTGGAAGAGCTATGACTGCCTCCTCCTCGCCCTCCCTCGCCGATCTGCTGCACGCCGCCGTCACCGCCGTCGGCGGCACCGAGCGGCCCGGCCAGGTCACCATGGCCGAATCCGTCGCCGAAGCCGTCGACGGCAATTCCCACCTGCTCGTCCAGGCCGGCACCGGCACCGGCAAGTCCCTCGGCTATCTGGTGCCGGCCCTGGCCCACGGCGAGCGCGTGGTGGTGGCCACCGCGACGCTGGCGCTCCAGCGCCAGCTCGTGGAGCGCGATCTTCCGCGGACGGTGGACGCCCTGCAGCCGCTGCTGCGCCGCCGCCCCCAGTTCGCCATGCTCAAGGGCCGGTCCAATTACCTGTGCCTGCACCGGCTGCACGAGGGGGTGCCCCAGGAAGAGGAGGAGGGGCTCTTCGACCCCTTCGAGGCGGCGGCGCCCTCCAGCAAGCTCGGCAAGGACCTGCTGCGCCTGCGCGACTGGTCGGACGAGACGGAGACCGGCGACCGCGACGATCTCACCCCGGGCGTGTCCGACCGTGCCTGGTCCCAGGTGTCGGTCACGTCCCGCGAGTGCCTCGGCGCCTCGAAGTGCGCGTACGGCGCGGAGTGCTTCGCCGAGGCCGCCCGGGAGCGGGCCAAGCTCGCCGACGTGGTGGTCACCAACCACGCCCTGCTGGCCATCGACGCCATCGAGGGCGCCCCGGTGCTGCCCGGCCATGAGGTCCTGATCGTCGACGAGGCCCATGAGCTGGTCTCCCGCGTGACCGGCGTCGCCACCGGCGAGCTCACCCCCGGCCAGGTCAACCGCGCCGTGCGGCGAGCGGCCAAGCTGGTCGACGAGAAGGCCGCCGATGCCCTGCAGACCGCCGCCGAGAGCTTCGAGCGCCTGATGGAGCTCGCCCTCCCCGGCCGCCTGGAGGAGCTCCCGGACGATCTCGAGTACGCCCTGGCGGCACTGCGTGACGCAGCCCGTACGGTCATCTCGGCGATCGGCAACACCCGCGACAAGTCCGTGCAGGACGAGGACGCGGTCCGCAAGCAGGCCCTCGCCGCCGTGGAGAGCATCCACGCGGTCGCCGAGCGCATCGTGGAGGGCTCCGAGTACGACGTCGTCTGGTACGAGCGGCACGACCGCTTCGGGGCGTCGCTGCGGGTGGCGCCGCTCTCCGTCTCCGGGCTGCTGCGCGAGAAGCTCTTCAGCGAGCGGTCCGTGGTGCTCACCTCGGCCACGCTCAAGCTCGGCGGGGACTTCAACGGCGTCGCCGCGTCCCTGGGCCTGGCCCCCGAGGGCACCGGCGGCGTGAACAGCCCGGAGTGGAAGGGCGTCGACGTCGGCTCGCCGTTCGACTATCCCAAGCAGGGCATCCTCTACGTCGCCCGGCACCTCTCCCAGCCCGGCCGCGAGGGCAGCCGTACGGACATGCTGGACGAGCTGGCCGAGCTGGTGGAGGCCGCCGGCGGCCGGACGCTCGGGCTGTTCTCCTCGATGCGCGCGGCCCAGGCCGCGGCCGAGGCGCTGCGCGGCCGCCTCGACGTGCCGATCCTCCTCCAGGGCGAGGAGACGCTCGGCGAGCTGATCCGGAATTTCGCCGCCGATGCCCGTACGTGCCTGTTCGGCACGCTGTCCCTGTGGCAGGGCGTCGATGTGCCGGGGCCGAGTTGCCAGCTGGTCGTGATGGACCGGGTGCCCTTCCCGCGCCCGGACGACCCGCTGATGAGCGCCCGGCAGAAGGCCGTGGAGGAGGCGGGCGGCAATGGCTTCATGGCCGTGGCGGCCACCCATGCGGCGCTGCTGATGGCCCAGGGTGCCGGCCGGCTCGTCCGGGCCTCGGGAGATCGTGGCGTGGTCGCCGTCCTGGACCCCCGGCTGGCCACCGCCCGCTATGGCGGCTTCCTGCGCTCGTCGCTGCCCGACTTCTGGTACACCACGGACCGTAATCAGGTGCGGCGCTCGCTGGCGGCGATCGACGAGGCGGCGAAGGCGGACGGCCGCTAGGGTCTGGAGGCGCTGAAGGCCTTGAGGCGGGAAAAGGCGGGAAAGTAAAAGAGCCCCGGAACCGGCGCAGATGGTTCCGGGGCCCGGCCTTGCGGCCCGCACCTTCAGACGCGGCGCAGCACCGCCACGACCTTGCCGAGGATGGTGGCCTCGTCGCCCGGGATCGGCTGGTAGGCGGCGTTGTGCGGCAGCAGCCACACATGGCCGTCCTCGCGCTTGAAGCGCTTGACCGTGGCCTCGCCGTCGAGCATGGCGGCCACGATGTCGCCGTTCTCCGCGACGGGCTGGCGGCGGACCGTGACCCAGTCGCCGTCGCAGATGGCGGCTTCGATCATGGAGTCGCCTACGACCTTGAGGACGAACAGCTCACCGTCGCCCACCAGTTGGCGGGGGAGCGGGAAGACGTCCTCGACGGACTCCTCGGCCAGGATCGGACCGCCTGCGGCGATCCGGCCGACCAGCGGCACGTAGGACGCGGCGGGCTTGCCCGTGGTGTCCGTGGGCTGCGAGCTGGGCTGGTCCGAGCCGCGCACCTCGTAGGCGCGGGGCCGGTGCGGATCACGGCGCAGGAAGCCCTTGCGCTCCAGCGCCATGAGCTGGTGCGCCACCGAGGACGTGCTCGACAGCCCGACCGCCTGGCCGATCTCCCGCATGGAGGGTGGGTAGCCCCGGCGCTGGACGGAATCCCGGATCACTTCGATGACCCGCCGCTGGCGGTCGGTGAGACCCGAGCTGTCGGCCCGGATTCCTGGAGGTCGCCCAGGGAGGGCCCGGGCGGGCTTCTGCCCCTCGGCGCTCATGGCTGCGTCATTCATCGGGTGTGCCTGGTCGAGTCGGTTCTGGGAGCGGTCCTGGGCGGTGATTGTGGCGCTGTCTGCGGTGGTGGTCACGTCGGCCCCTCTCGAGATGTTCTCCCTAGCTGGACAACGGTAGTTGCTTTCGAAAGGTTGCGCCAAACACACGTTCGAGTGAAATATCGAAGTTTGCCTGACGTGATCAAGGTTGGGGGTGTACGGCTGAAGATCAATTCGACCATTACGGTACCCTTCGGTGCGAAGCGCACCGGGCGGGTTCCGGGCCCCGCAGGGCCCCGTGCAGGCCCGGCCGGCCCCGGCCGGAGGGCTCCGCGCGGTGGCTCCAGTGTGTCATCAAAGCCCCGTGCTCCTGGCGCAGGGGCGGCTCGCGTAGGCTCGTGGCCGTCCCCGGCGGTCACGACACGCGCCCGGCGCGGTTCACCGCACGGCACCAGATCTAGTGGTTTGATTGGCGGCAGCCGCCCACAGATTGTGGTCGAGGGGCATCGCCGGTCATTTGCGGGCGCTGTCATCGCCTATGCTGGGGGCTGCTTCGCGGGGCCTCCGTTCGAGGGTCCGCCGAGGCTGAAGATCGTGCACAGTCCCAGAGGGTGAGGAGGGTGGAGAGCCATGCACTGCCCCTTCTGCAGGCACCCCGACAGCCGCGTCGTCGACAGCCGGACCACCGATGACGGCTGCTCGATCCGGCGTCGGCGCCAGTGCCCCGACTGCTCCCGTCGTTTCACGACCGTGGAGACCGCGTCGCTGATGGTGATCAAGCGGAGCGGGGTCACCGAGCCCTTCAGCCGCACCAAGGTCATTTCCGGGGTGCGCAAGGCGTGCCAGGGCCGCCCGGTCACCGAGGACGCCCTGGCCCAGCTCGGCCAGCGGGTCGAGGAGGCGGTGCGCGCCACGGGCAGCGCCGAGCTCTCCACCCACGACGTGGGTCTCGCCATACTCGGCCCCCTCCGGGACCTCGATCTCGTCGCGTATCTGCGGTTCGCGTCCGTGTACCAGGCGTTCGACTCGCTCGAGGACTTCGAGGCCGCCGTCGCGGAGCTCCGCGAGCAGCGGTCCGCCGCGACCGCCGGCGACGGCGACGGGAGCCCCCAGGTTCCCGCGCCCACCACGGCCGCCGACTAGCCGCGGCCACCACAGACCTGCCCGGCGCGCCGCGCGCCCGGGCGAAGACAGACATAGCGCGCCACGGAAGAATTGGGCGCATTAGGGCGTTTTGCCCGTAGAGGGAGGCGGCATGACCGAGACGACGAGCGGCCCGGCACGAGGTTCCCGCTCCAAGGGGAACAAGGGCGGCAAGGGTCTGCGTATCGAGCGCATCCACACCACCCCCGGTGTGCACCCGTACGACGAGGTCGTGTGGGAGCGCCGTGACGTCGTCATGACCAACTGGCGCGACGGCTCGATCAACTTCGAGCAGCGCGGCGTGGAGTTCCCCGACTTCTGGTCGGTGAACGCGGTCAACATCGTCACGAGCAAGTACTTCCGCGGTGCGACGGGTTCCCCCGAGCGCGAGTCCAGCCTCCGTCAGCTCATCGACCGCGTCGTGCTCACCTACCGCAAGGCGGGCGAGGAGCACGGCTACTTCGCCTCCCCCGCGGACGCCGAGATCTTCGAGCACGAGCTGACCTACGCCCTGCTGCACCAGGTCTTCAGCTTCAACTCGCCGGTCTGGTTCAACGTCGGCACCAAGCAGCCGCAGCAGGTCTCCGCCTGCTTCATCCTCTCCGTCGACGACTCCATGGAGTCGATCCTCGACTGGTACAAGGAAGAGGGGATGATCTTCAAGGGCGGCTCCGGCGCCGGCCTGAACCTCTCCCGCATCCGCTCCTCCAAGGAGCTGCTCTCCTCCGGCGGCAACGCCTCCGGCCCGGTCTCCTTCATGCGCGGCGCCGACGCCTCCGCAGGAACGATCAAGTCGGGCGGCGCCACGCGCCGCGCGGCCAAGATGGTCGTCCTCGACGTCGACCACCCCGACGTCGAGGCCTTCATCGAGACCAAGGTGAAGGAGGAGGAGAAGGTCCGCGCCCTGCGCGACGCCGGCTTCGACATGGACCTGGGCGGCGACGACATCACCTCCGTCCAGTACCAGAACGCCAACAACTCCGTCCGCGTCAACGACGAGTTCATGAAGGCCGTCGAGACCGGGTCGAAGTTCGGGCTGCGCGCCCGGATGACCGGTGAGGTCATCGAGGAGATCGACGCCAAGGGCCTCTTCCGCAAGATGGCCGAGGCCGCGTGGGCCTGCGCCGACCCGGGCATCCAGTACGACGACACGATCAACCACTGGCACACCTCGCCGGAGTCGGGCCGGATCACCGCGTCCAACCCGTGCAGCGAGTACATGCACCTGGACAACTCCTCGTGCAACCTCGCCTCCCTCAACCTCATGAAGTTCCTCCGCGACGACGACAAGGGCAACCAGTCGTTCGACGCCGAGCGCTTCGCCAAGGTCGTCGAGCTCGTCATCACGGCGATGGACATCTCCATCTGCTTCGCCGACTTCCCGACCGAGAAGATCGGCGAGACCACCCGCGCCTTCCGCCAGCTGGGCATCGGCTACGCCAACCTCGGCGCCCTGCTGATGGCCACCGGCCACGCCTACGACAGCGACGGCGGCCGCGCCCTCGCCGGTGCCATCACCTCCCTGATGACCGGCACCTCGTACAAGCGCTCCGCCGAGCTGGCCGCGGTCGTCGGCCCGTACGACGGCTACGCCCGCAACGCCGGCGCCCACCAGCGCGTCATGAAGCAGCACGCCGACGCCAACACGGTCGCCAAGCGCATGGACGACCTGGACACCCCGGTGTGGGCCGCCGCGACCGAGGCCTGGCAGGACGTCATCCGCCTCGGCGAGAAGAACGGCTTCCGCAACGCCCAGGCCTCCGTGCTGGCGCCCACGGGCACCATCGGCCTGATGATGGACTGCGACACCACGGGCGTCGAGCCGGACCTGGCCCTGGTCAAGTTCAAGAAGCTCGTCGGCGGCGGCTCGATGCAGATCGTCAACAACACGGTGCCGAAGGCGCTCAAGCGCCTGGGCTACCAGCCGGAGCAGATCGAGGCGATCGTCGCCCACATCGCCGAGCACGGCAATGTGATCGACGCCCCCGGTCTGAAGGCCGAGCACTACGAGGTCTTCGACTGCGCCATGGGCGAGCGCGCGATCTCCGCCATGGGCCACGTGCGCATGATGGCGGCCGCCCAGCCGTTCCTGTCCGGTGCGATCTCCAAGACGGTGAACCTGCCGGAGTCGGCCACCGTGGAGGAGGTCGAGGAGGTCTACTTCGAGGGCTGGAAGCTCGGCCTGAAGGCCCTCGCGATCTACCGGGACAACTGCAAGGTCGGCCAGCCGCTCTCCGCCAAGAAGAAGGAGGAGGCCAAGGCCGCCGAGACCGCCCCCGCCGCCGCGGAGAAGGTCGTCGAGTACCGCCCGGTCCGCAAGCGCCTGCCCAAGGGCCGCCCGGGCATCACCACCTCCTTCACGGTGGGCGGTGCCGAGGGCTACATGACCGCCAACTCCTACCCGGACGACGGCCTCGGCGAGGTCTTCCTGAAGATGTCCAAGCAGGGCTCGACCCTCGCGGGCATGATGGACGCCTTCTCCATCGCCGTCTCGGTCGGCCTGCAGTACGGCGTGCCCCTCGAGACGTACGTCTCGAAGTTCACCAACATGCGCTTCGAGCCGGCCGGCATGACGGACGACCCGGACGTGCGGATGGCGCAGTCGATCGTCGACTACATCTTCCGCCGCCTGGCGCTGGACTTCCTGCCCTTCGAGACCCGCTCGGCCCTCGGCATCCACTCCGCCGAGGAGCGTCAGCGTCACCTGGACACCGGCTCGTACGAGCCGATCGACGAGGACGTCGACGTGGAGGGCCTCGCCCAGTCCGCGCCGCGCCAGACCGAGGCCCCGAAGCCGTCGCAGCCGGCCGCCGCGGTCCCGGCCCCGAAGCAGGCGCACAACTCCACCGAGCTCGTGGAGATGCAGCTCGGGCTGAACGCGGACGCTCCGCTGTGCTTCTCCTGCGGCACGAAGATGCGCCGCGCGGGCAGCTGCTACCTCTGCGAGGGCTGCGGCTCGACCAGCGGCTGCAGCTGACGCGGGTGCCGCCCGGCACTGAATAGCACCTGAAGGCGGTGGCCGGAGGAATTCCTCCGGCCACCGCCTTCGTCATGCCCCCGCGGCGAATTCCCTCTGGTCCGCGGTGATCGGCACGTCGTTGATGCTGGCCTCGCGGCGCCGCATCAGGCCGTCGGGGGCGAATTCCCACTGCTCGTTCCCGTAGCTGCGCCACCACCGGCCGCCGGCGTCGTGCCATTCGTACCGGAAGCACACCGAGATCCGGTTGCCGGACCACGACCAGAGCTCCTTGCGCAGCCGGTAGTCGAGTTCCTTCTCCCATTTGCGGCGCAGGAAGGCCCGGATTTCGTCGCGGCCGGTGATGAATTCGTCGCGGTTCCGCCAGACGCAGTCCTCGGTGTAGGCGAGGGCGACCCGTTCGGGATCGCGGCTGTTCCAGGCGTCCTCGGCGGCCTGCACCTTGGCCCGGGCCGAGGATTCGTCGAAGGGGGGCAGGGGTGGGCGCTGGGTCATGGCATGCCCTTCTGAAATGTCCGGTGGACAATGGGAGAACGTCCGTTCTCCGGTTTCGTGTGTAGCCTAGAGAACGATCGTTCTCCGCGCCAGCCCGGGAGGGGCAAATGGACATCACCGAAGCCGACGGCCGCCTGCTCGACGCCGCGGAGTCCCTGTTCTACGAGCACGGTGTCCAGGCCGTCGGGATGGACCGGATCCGCGAGGCGTCCGGCGTCTCGCTCAAGCGCCTCTATCAGCGTTTTCCCTCGAAGGAAGTGTTGGTGGAGGCCTATCTGCGGCGTCGTGACAGACGCTGGCGGGGCGCGCTGGCCGAGTACGTCGCCACGCAGCCCTCGGTGGGGGAGCGGCCCCTCGCGGTATTCGACTGGCTGGAGCAGTGGTTCACCGAACCGGGCTTCCGGGGCTGCGCGTTCATCAATGCCTACGGTGAACTCGGTACGGGCTCCCCGGCGGTGGCCGCAGCCGTGAAGGACCACAAGGACGAGGTGCTGCGATACCTGCAAGGCCTCGTGCGGGATGCGGGTGTCGCGGAACCTGCGCCCCTGGCGGAGCAGCTGGCCGTCCTGGCCGACGGCGCGATCACCACGGCGGCGGTCGCCGGAACGCCCGCCCCTGCGCGACGCGCATGTGAAGCCGCCGCAGTGTTGCTGGGGGCCGCCGGTGTCGCGCCTCCGGCCCGTAGGAGCGTTTCCCGGTCGACCGCGCAGTCATGAACCGCTGCATCTCCCCGCACGCGCCCCGCCTTTCGTCCCGCGCGGGTGGTGCGGCAGGCGGAGCCCGGTGTACGGCGGAGCACGGTGAGCCCGTGCTCGTCGCTGCGCATGCGGACTGTTCGGAGGGGCAACGGGTGGTGCGCGCGGCGATGTTGGTGCGGACGTCGGCCTGAGAGATCCGCAACGAGCCGGGTGCGGCGCACGGTGGGGTCCTCGGACGGGTGCAGTCCTCCGGTACGTGACTGCGGGCCGCTGCCCGGGCCTTACGATGGCGCGGTGCTGGTCAAGTGGACTCGCTGCACCGTGGTCGACCGCCGCGGATTCGAACGCGGCCAACGAAAATGGGCGGGACTGCTCGGCGAGCCCGGCTTCCGGGGGCAGGGCGGGGGATGGAGCAGGGGGCGCCCGCACGTCGTGCACCTCTTCGGCTTCTGGGAGAGCCGGGCGTTCTACGACTCCTTCATGGCGCGCTCCCACGACAGGCTGGCGGCCGCGCAGGCCGGGACGGTCAAAGACGTCCAAGTGCGGCTGTTCGAGCACCGCTTCGACGTGAAGGTGGGCTTCCGCCCGCAGTTCACGGACGCGGACGTGGTGCGGATCGCCCACTGCCGCGTCCGGGAGGACCGCGTGGAGCACTTCACCCTGATGCAGGAGAAGGTGTGGAACCCGGCCATGGCCGGGTCCCCGGGCATGCTGCGCGGCGTCTTCGGGGAGGCCCCCGGCCGGGAGTTCCTGGTGCTCTCCGTGTGGAACTCCGAGGCCGAGCACGGAAAGTACCGCACGGAGCGGGTGGAACGGCTCGCCCTGCGCGCGCAGATCGAGGCGGACGTGGCGGCGATCGGCGGCGACATCGTCGCACTGGAGCCGTCCTGGACCGTGTGACGTGACGCATGGCGTGCCGGACGACGCACCGGACGGCACGCCGTGCGGTCTGCTGCGGTGCCTCTGCGCATCAGGCCGGTGATGCGAAGACTCCCGCGCGGGCCGCGGCGAGGGCGGCACCGGCGGCCTGACCGGCGGCCGTCCCGTCGAGCGGCTCGCGGGTGATGAACAGCCGGAAGAACAGCGGGGCCGACACGGCGCGGGCGAGCGAGCCGGCGTCGGTGCCCGCCGGCAGCTCCCCCCGGGCCACGGCTCGTTCGACCAGGGGAGCGCAGCGCGCGAAGCGCCCGGCGTAGAAGCCGCGCAGGGCGTCCGCCGCCTGCTCCGACTGGAACGCGGCGGCGATGAAGGCGGTGGGAGCCGCCCCGGCGGCCGGATCGCCGAAGGTGTCGACGACCTCCTGGGCCAGGGCGCGCAGATCGCCCTCCAGGGAGCCCGTGTCGGGCGGCGTCCAGCTGTCTTCGCCGGCCATGTCCAGTGCGTCGGCGACGAGTCCTTCGACGCTGCTCCAGCGCCGGTAGAGCGTCGTCTTGTGGACGCCGGAGTGCTCGGCGACGTACTCCACGGTGAGGCCGGGATAGCCGTGCTCGACCAGGCCGGAGAGGACGGCGTCGCGCACGGCTGCGCGCGTGCGGGCGGTCCGGCCGCCGGGTCGCACGGTGCCGGGTCGCACGGTGCCGGGCGTCGTCGGCTCGGCGGCGGGGGGCCGGGGAGGGTTCGAAGGCAACTGCAACTCCTGTTGCATTAGCTGGGTGGGGCGTGTCATGCTGAGCGTAACGCAACTCCGGTCGCATTTGGTGGCGGGCCGGTGTGCGTTCCGTGGGTCCCCTCGCGTACCCCGGTCCCTGCCGAAGCCGACGGAGGTTCGCTTGCCCACTCAGCTCTCTTTGCGTGGTGTGTCCATGTCCCGGGGCGACCGCCCGCTCCTCGACGACGTCACGTTCTCGGTGCGGCCGGGCGAGCGGATCGGCATCGTCGGCGAGAACGGCGCCGGGAAGTCCACGCTCCTGAGGCTCCTCGCCGGTGCCGAGACGCCCGACGACGGCACCGTCGTCTCCGCCGCCGAGGGCGGTGTCGGCCGCCTCGGGCAGACGCCCGAACTGCCGCCGGACCGCACGGTGGGCGACGCCGTCGACCACGCCCTGGCCGACCTCCGCGCCATGGAGCGCGGGCTGCGGGAGCTGGAGGCATCCCTGGGGGAGGGCCGCCCCGAGGCCCTCGCGGAGTACGGCGAATTGCTCACCGCCTTCGAGGCTCGCGGCGGCTACGAGGCCGACGCCAGGGTGGACAAGGCCCTGCACGCCCTGGGCCTCGCCCGCATCGGACGGGAGAGGCTGCTCGGCAGCCTCTCCGGGGGCGAACAGGCGCGGCTCGGACTCGCCTGCCTCATCGCGGCCGCCCCCGAGGTCATGCTCCTCGACGAACCCACCAACCACCTGGACGGCGCAGCCCTGACCTGGCTCGAGGACACCCTGCGGGCGCACCCCGGCACCGTCCTCGCCGTCTCCCACGACCGCGTCTTCCTCGAACGCGTCGCCACCGCCGTGGTGGAGCTCGACGCCGACCGCAGGTGCCTCGTCCGCTACGGCGGGGGATACACCGGATTCGTCGAGGAGCAGGCCGCCGCCCGCCGCCGCTGGGAGCAGGCGTACGAGGAGTGGTCGGCCGAAACGGCGGCCCTGGAGGACGCCGCCGCCGATGTCGCGCGCCGGGTCGCCCCGGGCCGCGCCGCCAAGGACGGCAACAAGATGGCCTACGACCGCGACAAGGGCCGGGTCCAGGCCTCTGTCGCCGGCCGGGTGCGCAACGCCCAGGAGCGGCTGCGACGGCTCCGGGAGAACCCGGTGCCCCGCCCGCCGGAGCCGCTGCGCTTCGCCGCCCGCCCGGCCGCGGGCACCGCGGAAGGCGTCCTCGTCGCCCTGGACGGCGTACGCGCGGGGGAACGGCTCGCGGTGGACCGCATGGAGGTCCGTGCGGGCGAGCGGCTACTGGTCCACGGGGCCAACGGCGCGGGCAAGAGCACCCTGCTGCGCCTCCTCGCGGGCGTCACCGAACCGGACGAGGGCACCGTGACCAGGCGCGGACGCATCGGCTACCTCGCCCAGGAGATCCCCGTGACCCGGCCCGCCGAGCGGCTGCTCGCCGCCTTCGGCCGCGGCCTGCCGGGCACGGAGGAGGAGCAGCGGGCTCTCCTGATGTCCTACGGGCTCTTCCGGGAGCGTGATCTCCACGTCCCGGTCGGCGCGCTCTCCGCCGGGCAGCGACGCCGTCTGGGGCTCGCCCGCCTCCTCGCCCGGCCCGCCGACCTCCTCCTGCTGGACGAGCCGACGAACCACCTCGCGCTCGGCCTCGTCGAGCAGCTGGAAGAGGCACTCGCCGCATGGGCCGGCGCCCTGGTCGTGGTCACCCACGACCGGCTGCTGCGGGAGCGCTTCGAGGGCCGGAGGTGCGAGATACGGGCCGGCCGGGCGCTGCCCGAGGGCTAGCGAGGCGGCGTCCCGGCGCTCGATTTAGGGTGGCGGCATGGCACGCCCCCGACGCATCGTTCTCATCCGGCACGGAGAGTCGGTGGGCAACGTCGACGACACGGTCTACGAGCGGGAACCCGACCACGCCCTGAGCCTGACGGAAAGAGGCCGCCGCCAGGCCAGGGACGCCGGGGGACCGCTCCGCGAGCTCTTCGGTGACGAGCGCGTCTCCGCCTACGTCTCCCCGTACCGCCGCGCTCACCAGACGTTCCACGCCCTGGGGCTCGACCCGGGCCGCGTGCGCGTCCGTGAGGAACCGCGGCTGCGCGAGCAGGACTGGGGAAACTGGCAGGACCCGATCGACGTACGCAAGCAGAAGGCGTACCGGGACGCCTACGGCCACTTCTTCTACAGGTTCGCCCAGGGCGAGTCCGGTGCCGACGTCTACGACCGCGTCGGTGCCTTCCTGGAGAGCCTGTGGCGCAGCTTCGAGGACCCCGGGCACCCGCCGAACGTCCTGCTCGTCACCCACGGCCTGACCATGCGGCTCTTCTGCATGCGCTGGTTCCACTGGACGGTCGCCGAGTTCGAGTGCCTGTCGAACCCGGGCAACGCCGAGAGCCGCTCCCTGCTCCTCGGCCCCGACGGCCGCTACCACCTCGACCGGCCGTTCGAGCGCTGGTGTACGCCTGAACCGTACGGCTTCACCGGTTAGAGTTCGCTGCGATGACCGCTGACCGTTTCCACCGCGCACTGGCGAGCCTGCGCGGGCTGGCCCTCGGCGACGCCCTCGGCTCCCAGTTCTTCGTCCCCGCCAACTACCCGTCCCTCAAGCGCCGCGAGCTGCCCCCGCCCCCCTGGCAGTGGACCGACGACACCGAGATGGCCTGCTCCGTGCTGGCCGTCCTCGCCGGGCACGGGCGGATCGACCAGGACGCGCTGGCCCGCTCCTTCGCGGAGCACCACGACTTCGACCGGGGCTACGGGCCGGCCGTGGGCCGCATGCTGCGCCTGGTCAGGGAGGGCGGTGACTGGCGGGAGCTGGCCTCGGCCCTCTTCAACGGGCAGGGCTCGTGGGGCAACGGCGCGGCCATGCGCATCGCCCCGCTCGGCGCCTGGTACGCGGACGACCCGGAACAGGCCACGCACCAGGCGGAGATCTCCGCGTACACCACCCACCAGCACCGTGAGGCGGTGGCCGGGACGATGGCCGTGGCCGCCGCGGCGGCCATCGCCGCGGGGCTGACCGGCCCCGTCGCCCCCGAAGCGCTCCTGGACGGAGTCATCGGCCTCGTCCCGCGGAGCGCGGTCCAGGCCGGGCTGCGCCGCGCGCGGGACATGCTCGACTACGGCGACCCGACCACGGTCGCCGCCGTCCTGGGCTGCGGCCGCCGCACCAGCGCGCACGACACGGTGCCCTTCGCCCTGTGGTCCGCGGCGCGCAACCTCACGTCCTACGAGTCCGCGTTCTGGACCACCGCACAGGTGGGCGGCGACGTGGACACCAACTGCGCCATCGTCGGCGGAGTGGTCGCCGCGGGAGAGCGGGGCGCGCCGCCCGCCGACTGGCTGCGGCACACCGAGCAGCTGCCGGAGTGGCTTCCCCCGGGCGCCGGCCGCCGGTAGGCGCACCGGCGGCGGCCGCGGCGGGTGACCGGAGCGACTGCGGGAAACCGGAATGGAACCGGCCGGAAGACAGGGGAGGGGGCGGGGCTACTCCGCCCAGGCGCAGGGGCGTACGCTTGCTGGCGCCATGCCGTACGAACCGCCTACCCACACCGTCGAGCGCTCCCTGCGCGCAACGACCGGAGCCAAGGTCGTCGCCGGGCTCGACGAGGTCGGCCGGGGCGCCTGGGCCGGCCCCGTCACCGTGTGCGCGGCAGTCACAGGGCTGCGCCGCCCGCCCGAGGGCCTCACCGACTCCAAGCTGCTGACGCCCAAGCGGCGAGCGGTCCTAGCCGGGCAGCTGGAGACCTGGGTCACCGCCCATGCCCTCGGCCACTCCTCCCCACAGGAGATCGACGAGCTGGGCATGACGGCGGCCCTGCGGCTGGCGGCGACCCGTGCCCTGGAGGCACTGCCCGTCCGGCCCGAGGTGGTGATCCTCGACGGCAAGCACGACTACCTCGGCGATCCCTGGCGGGTCCGTACGGTCATCAAGGGCGACCAGTCCTGTGTGGTCGTCGCGGCGGCGTCCGTGCTCGCCAAGGTCCGGCGCGACGCCATGATGGCGGAACTGGGCGCCGGCTACGAAGACTTCGGCTTCTGTGACAACGCCGGATACCCCTCGCCGGTGCACCGCGCCGCCCTGGAGGCGCTGGGCCCCACCCCGCACCACCGGCTGTCCTGGTCCTATCTGGACGCACTGCCCAGGTGGCAGCACCTCAAGCGGGTTCGCAGCGTCCCCGACACAGCTTCACTGGAGGCCGGTGGCCAGCTCGGTTTCGATTTCTGAGCGGCCCTGACCGCCACCCGCCGACGCGACTCGCACCGGCGTTTGATAAACAACAACTCATGCCTCTCATCCCCGAGGAGCCTCAGATTCACGAGAGTGTCCCGGGTCCCAGCGCCGTGCCGGCCCCCGGCCGTACGACGCCGACCCCCCGCCCTGTCCCTGGCCCCCGCCCGGCACCGCGTCCCGGCCCCGCCGCCCGGCGCGGCCCGGCCCCGGCGCCGGCCCGGCCCGCCGCGGCAGAGCCGGCCGCCGGTCCGCAGGTCCAGCTGATCCCCGCCTCCGCGCAGGGTGCCCTGGACGCCGCGGACGAAGCCGTCGACCTGCTGCTCGACACCGGCCGTGCACCCGGCGAGATCCTGGTGCTCACGACCGGCGACCCGCACCCGTGGGCGGCGCACGAGCTGTCCTTCGGCGAGGCGTCCTACTGGGCGCAGCACGACGCCCGTGACGACGTCTTCTACGCGGCCGCCGACGCCGACCGCGCCGGCACCCGGCCCGTCGTGGTCGTGGCCGTCAACGGCGGCGACGACGATGCCGTCGCCCGCGGGCTGCCCGCGGCGATGGGCCGCGCCGGTGCGCTGCTGATCGTCTGCGGCGACCCGCAGCGCGTCAACGCCCTGATTTCCGCGGGCGTCTGAGGCCGGACCCGGCGGCCGCCTCCCTGCGGGGGTGGCCGCGGGTCCGGACCTGATCCCGGGCGGGCGACGCCCGGGATTTCACCACCGTCAGCGGGCTGCCGTGCGGCGGTGCGCTTCCGGTGCGCCGCCGCCCGACGTCACGGGTGCCGGCGGGTGTTCCGGCGAGCGCGGCCGGCGTCCGCTGCGGCCCTCGCCGAGGATCTGCCAGCCACCAGGGGTCAGCGTGATGTACGCCCCGCAGCGCAGCCCGTGCAGCGTGCAGGCGTCACGCAGACCCCACATCCATGCTCCGTCCTCCTCCGTCCAATGGGCCCCGCCCGGACGGCAGTAGAGAAGCACCGCCGTCCTGACCGGGGTGCGCCGCCGCAGGTCGTGCGGGATCACCCGGCGAAGCTGCGCGAGAAGGGCGTTGCGCAGCTCCCAGCCGTCGGGCGGGGTGGGCCGGCGGACGAACGAAGCGCTCGCCGCGAGCCGTTCGTCGTGGTCGAGGACGGCGATGACAGCCGTCGACGGCGCCGGCAGATGGCGGGCGTGCAGACCGGTGATCACTTCGCGCGGGTTGCGCAGCAGGGGAATTCCGGCCGCGGCCCATTCGGAGGGCTCGAGCATCCGGCTCAGCCGGTGACCGGGCTCGGCGGGCGGTGGCGGTGCGAAGTCGAAGGCCATGACCCTCCCTTCGGCTGCGTGGCCACGGGCCGGGCGGCGCCGGGCAGGAGTGCGCGCCACGACGCCCGTCCCGGCGGGCCGTGGACGGACGAGAGCGGGATCGCGTCCAATTCTCGCCGTGCCGGGGGCATGCGGCAACGATCAATTGGCGCCATTGGCCGGCGGCACGCGGCATTCGGCGCCCCGGCCGCCCCCGCCGCACCGCCGGCCGGGCGCGGCTAGCCCTGCACCGCCAGCACCAGCGGGAACACCTCTTGCGCTCCGGCCCGCCGCAGCAGCCGGGCGGCCACGGCCAGCGTCCACCCCGTTTCGGTGAAGTCGTCCACGAGCAGGACCGGCCCGCCGGCGGAGGCCAGCGCCGCCGCGAGGTCCGGCGGTACGGTCAGCGCACCGTCGAGCGCCCGCAACCGCTGGGCGCTGTTGGTGCGCGGCAGCCGGGTGCCGGAGTCGGCGTCCCCGTACTCGACGGCGCCGAGCAGCGGCATCCGGCCGACCGAGGCGATGTGCTCGCCCAGCGAACGGATCAGCTGCGGCCGCGTCCGCGAGGCGAGCGTGACGACACCCGCCGGGCGGGCAGGGGCGTCCGCGGCGCCGGAGGCCCAACCGCCGGGCCCGCGGGCCCAGTCGGCCAGCACGGTCACCACCGCGGCCGCCACGTCGTCCGGCACGGGTCCGTCCGGCGTGCCCGGGGCGAGGAGCGGACGCAGCCGGTTGCCCCAGCCGATGTCGGACAGCCGCCCGAGGGCGCGGCCGGCCGAGGCCTGCTCGCCCGCCGGGATACGGCCCTTGAGGTCGACACCGACCGCGGGCATCCCCGTCGGCCACATCCGGCGCGGCTCCACCTCCACGCCCGGGCGGCCCAGCTCGCCCCGCGAGGCGTCCAGCGCCGCGGCGGACACCTCCGCGGTGAACCGCGGCCCCGTGCAGTTGTCGCAGCGACCGCACGGGGCCGCCTGCTCGTCGTCCAGCTGGCGGCGCAGGAACTCCATCCGGCACTGCGTCGTGGTGGCGTAGTCGCGCATCGCCTGCTGCTCGGCCCCGCGCTGCCGCTCGACCCAGGCGTACCGCTCCGCGTCGTACGTCCACGGGCGTCCCGTCGCCGTCCAGCCGCCGCGCACGCGGTGCACGGCGCCGTCGACGTCGAGGACCTTGAGCATGGTCTCCAGGCGGGAGCGCCGCAGCTCGACCTGGGGCTCGAGGGCCGGCAGGGAGACGGGGCGGTCCGAGGCGGCGAGCACGCTCAGCGTGCGGCGGACCTGGTCCTCCGGGGGGAAGGCGAGAGACGCGAAGTACTTCCAGATCGCCTCGTCCTCCCGGCCCGGGAGCAGGAGGACCTCGGCGTGCTCGACGCCGCGGCCGGCGCGGCCGACCTGCTGGTAGTAGGCGATGGGGGAGGAGGGCGAGCCCATGTGGACCACGAAGCCGAGGTCCGGCTTGTCGAAGCCCATGCCCAGCGCCGAGGTGGCGACGAGCGCCTTGACGCGGTTGGCGAGCAGGTCCTCCTCGGCCTGCTGCCGGTCCGCGTTCTCCGTCTTGCCCGTGTACGGGGCGACGGTGTGGCCGCAGCGCCGCAGGAACGCCGTGACTTCCTCGGCGGCCGCGACGGTGAGGGTGTAGATGATGCCCGAGCCGGGCAGCTCGGCGAGGTGGTCGGCGAGCCAGGCCAGCCGGTGCGCGGCGTCGGGCAGCTGCAGGACGCTGAGGCTCAGGCTCTCGCGGTCCAGAGGACCGCGCAGCACCAGCGCACGGGTGGACTCCTCGCCCGTGCCCAGCTGCTCGGCGACGTCGGCGGTCACGCGGGCGTTGGCGGTCGCTGTCGTGGCGAGGACCGGGACGCCCGGCGGCAGGTCGGCCAGCATGGTGCGCAGCCGCCGGTAGTCGGGCCGGAAGTCGTGGCCCCAGTCGGAGATGCAGTGGGCCTCGTCCACGACCAGAAGCCCGGTCGCGGCGGCGAGCTTGGGCAGGACCTGATCGCGGAAGTCGGGGTTGTTGAGCCGTTCCGGCGAGACGAGCAGAACGTCGACCTCGCCCGCGGCCACCTCGGCCTGGACGGTGTCCCACTCCTCGACGTTGGCGGAATTGATGGTGCGCGCGCGGATCCCGGCCCGCGCCGCGGCGTCGACCTGGTTGCGCATCAGCGCCAGCAGCGGCGAGACGATCACCGTGGGACCGCTGCCGCGGGCCCGCAGCAGGGCGGTCGCGACGAAGTACACCGCCGACTTGCCCCAGCCGGTCCGCTGCACGACCAGAGCGCGGCGGTGGTGGGCGACCAGCGCCTCGATCGCCACCCACTGGTCCTCGCGCAGTCTTGCCGTGCCCGTGGGGTCCCCGACGAGGCGGGCCAGGACGGCGTCGGCCGAGGCGCGGAGGTCTTCGTTCGTCATGCCCCCATGCAACACGAGTCCACTGACAAAGCGCGAACGAGGCCGGTCGGCTGTGGAAACCGCTGTCCACAGGATTAGTAGGACCATATTCCGGAGTTATCCACAGGCCTGGCGGGCCCAGGCGGCCCCGCGGGACTCTCGGGCCATGACGCAGCACAACGAATCAGCCCGTCCGTCCGTCCCCTCCTCCCCGTCCGCCGGCGTGCCCGGAGCGCCGGACACGAGCCCCGAGCAGCAGGTCACCCTCCGCTCCCCGGCCGAGCTGGCCGACGCCCTCCCGTATCTCCTCGGCTTCCACCCGACGGACAGCGTGGTCCTCGTGGCGCTGCACGGCGACCGGGGCCGCTTCGGGGGCCGGCTCAGGCTCGGCATCCCGCGCAGCGGCGAGGAGTGGCCGGAGGTCTGCGACCAGCTCGCCGAGACCCTCCTGACCGGCAGCAGCAAGCGCGGCAACCGCCCCGACGGCGTGGTCATCTTCTTCTGCCAGGACCCGGACACCGCCGCCGGCCAGACGCCCCAGCAGGTGATGGAGCGGCTGCGCCCGTTCGCCCAGAGCCTGCGCCGCGCCTGCGGCCGGCTGGACATGCCCGTGCACGAAGCCCTCTGCATCTCCGACGGCCGGTTCTGGTCGTACTGCTGCCCCGACCCCCGCTGCTGCCCGCCCGAGGGCACCCCTCTCTCCCTGCCCGGCACGTCGGTCATGGCGGCCGCCGCCACCTACGCGGGCATCGAGGTGCGCGGCACCCTGCGGGAGATGGAGGACCGGTACACCCCCCTCACGGGGGACAGGGCAGTTGAGCAGCGCAAGGCGCTGGACACCGCGGCCTTCACGATGGTGCCCCGCATCCTCGGCGGCGACGGCTGCGAGCCCGTGCGGCAGGAGACGCTCGCCCTCGCGCGGACCCTGGTCGACCGGTTCCACGCGGCGCCGCCGCCGCCCGGCCGTCCGGCGGCCGACGCGTGCGACGACTCCCTCCTCACCGACGAGGAGGCCGCCACGGTCATCGTGGGCCTGCAGGACCGGGTCGCCCGCGACCGGGCCGCGGAGTGGATGGAGGGCCCGCAGGCCGCTGCCGTGCTGAGGGTGTGGCGCGCCCTGGCCCGCCGCTGCGTGCCTCCGTACGCGGAGTACGCGGCCGCTCCGGTCACGCTCGCCGGCTGGGTGGCCTGGGCCGCCGACGACCAGCCGGAAGCGCGGGTCGCGCTGAGCCGGGCCCTGGCCGCCGACCCCGAGTACGTCTTCGCCCAGCTGCTCTACCGCGCGTGCAACGAAGGCCTGGACCCGGAGCCGCTCCGCCAGTGCCTGCGGCAGGAGCAGGCCGACCGCGCCCTGCAGGACGCGGTCCGTGCGGAGGTGGAGCGCCTTGAGGCGGCCACCGCGGCAACGGCGGCCTCGGCGGGACAAGGCGCCGGCGGTGCACGGAGCGTCCGCCGCCGTACGCGGCCCGGAGGCCCGGCGGGCAGCACCCGCCCAGCGGGCATGACCGGGCCTGCGGGCAAGGCTCGCGCACGCCGGAGGAGCCCCCGGAAGGGGGACTGCAGCCGGCAGGAGCGGCCGCAGTGAACCCCTGGCCCACACAGGCGGCCTCCCACACCGTGACCTCGGCGGGTCCGGCGCCGTTCATCCGTGTGGCCCGCAAACGTTGTCCGTCGTCCCGGTCCGTGACACCCACAGGGGAGCGCAGTCAAGTGCAAGGCATCGTCCCCCATGGTCAGCCGCCCCGACCCCGTCATGCGCCGCCTCAACGCCCCGCGCCAGGGCGCCCGCCCGCCCCGCAGCCCGTGCACACGGTCATGATCTGCGTCGCCCTGCCGGCCCTGGCGATCTCCGGGGAGCACGGTCAGATGACGGGGCAGGGGCTCGACGGGTTCTACCGCGGCGGGCGCCGGCTCCTGGCCCGCTGCAGTGTGCGGGTCGGCGGTGCCGAGCCGCTGCCCGTGCAGGGGCTGATGCTCGGTGCCGACCGGGCGCGCTTCGTCGGCGCGGTGCGGACGGCCGCGGATTCCGGGCCGGACCCCGCCGTCACGGTCGAGCGCCTGCGCTCGGCGGAGGGCGTGGAGCGGATCGCCCTGCGCAGCACTGCGGCCCGTGCCCTGCGGCTGCCCGTCGAGGTGTCGCTGGGCACCGACCTCGCGGAGCTGGGGGCGGTCGCTGCGGGGGTGGCCGGGCCCGAGGTCCCCGCCGGGGTGCACGCCTCCGGTCTGCGGTGGTCCACGGATGAGGCACAGGCGGCGGTCACCGCCGATCCGCCGCCGGGTGATGCCCTGGCCTCGGCGGGGCTGCTGTGCTGGGAGATCGAGCTGCCGCCCGGGGGCACGCGCAGCATCGAGCTGCGCGTCCTGCCCGAGCAGCCGGGCAGGGTGCGGCAGCCCGAGGCGGCCGTTCCGACGGGCCGCGCCGCCACGGTGCCCTGGGGCGACCCGCAGGCGGAGGGTGACGATCCGCGGGCGGGCGCCCTGCTCGCCGCCGCCCTCGACGATCTCCGTGCGCTGCTCGTGCGCGACCCCGGCAGCCCCGGCGACGTCCACCTGGCGGCGGGCGTCCCCTGGCGCTGCGGCCTCGCTCCCGCCGAAGCCCTCTGGGCGGCGCGGATGACGCTCCCCCTCGGCGTCCGGCTGGCCGCGGGGACGCTGCGCACCCTGGCCCGTACGCAGCTGAAGGGGCCGGGCCCCGACGGCGGGCGGATCCCGGGGGCGCTGCGCCATTCGGGGGCGCACCTGCCGCCGGGGTGCACCGGCATCGAAGCCACCCTGCTGTTCCCCGCCGTCCTGGCCGAGGCCCGCCGGTGGGGGCTTCCGGAGCGGGAGACGGAGGCGCTGCTGCCCGCCGCCGAGCGCTGCCTCGCATGGCTGCAGGCCGCGGCGGGTGAGGACGGGTATCTGGCGGATCCGGCGCCCGGCGGGCCGTACCGGTGCGAGACGCAGGCGCACGCCCACCGCGCGGCCCTGCTCGGGGCCGACCTCCTGGACGCCTGCGGCCGCCCCGGGGCCGAGCAGTGGCGGAGCTGGGCGGCCGATCTCCGCGGGCGCTTCCGGGAGGACTTCTGGGTGGAGGACCCGGCCGGCGGGCGCCCCGTAGCCGCCCGCACCCCCGAGGGACGCCGGATACCGCACCTGGGCGGCGCGGCCGCACACCTCCTCGACACCGGCCTGCTGGGTGGGGGAATGCAGGCACCGGGGCTGCTCGACAAGGTCCAGACGGAACAGCTCGCCCGGCTCCTCGGCGGACCGGCGCTCGACTCCGGCTGGGGCCTGCGCAGCCTCGGGGCCAAGGAGCCCGGGCACAATCCCTTCGGCCACCGCAGCGGCGCGGTCCGCGTCCACGAGACGGCCGTGGCCGTCGCGGGCCTGGCCTCCGCCGGATACGAGAAGGAGGCCGGCGCGCTGCTGCGCGGCACCCTGGATGCGGCAGCCGCCTTCGGGCACCGGCTGCCGGAGATGTACGCGGGGGAGCAGCGCACGGCGGGGAGCGCGCCGCTGCCGCACCCGGCCGCCTGCCGCCCCGCGGCCGTCGCCGCCGCGGGCGCGGTGCACCTGCTGACCGCGCTCGCCGGTCTGCGGCCCGACGCTCCGGCGGGGTGCGTGGCGGTCCGGCCGCTGCACACCGCCCCGCTCGGGGCGCTCAGGTTCACCGGGCTGCGCATCGCCGAGCAGCCCTTCGCGATGCGGATCAGCAGGCTCGGGCTCGGCATGGTCGAGGAAGCCGCCGACGGCCTGCAGCTGGGGGTGTGAGCCGGTTGCTTCCGAGGCTCGCGGAAGGGGCGCTCGCCGGCCCTTCGCAAGACCCTGTTTATCGTCAGGAAGACGACTATGATCGCTTCATGCCCTACGACCCGTCGGCCTTCCCGCCCTTCGCCGTCACCGTCGACCTGGTCGTGCTCACCGTGCGCCGGCACGCGCTGTGCGCGCTGGCCGTGCGCCGCGGCGAGCCGCCCTACCAGGGCCGCTGGGCGCTGCCGGGCGGGTTCGTCCGGGGCGACGAGGACCTGACGACCGCCGCCGCGCGGGAGCTGGCCGAGGAGACCGGGCTGCACGCCCACGACCCGGCGGGCCCCGTGCTGCCCAACGCCGCCCATCTGGAGCAGCTCGCCACGTACGGCGATCCGAAGCGCGACCCGCGCATGCGGGTGGTGAGCGTCGCGCATCTGGCCCTCGCGCCCGACCTGCCCGCCCCGCGCCCCGGGGGCGACGCGCACAGCGTGCGCTGGGCGCCGGTGGAGGAGCTGCTGGACCAGGACGCCGGCTACGGCCGCGACGGCGAGCAGGCGGCGCCTCTCGCCTTCGACCACGCGCAGATCCTCGCCGACGGCGTCGAGCGTGCCCGCTCCAAGATCGAGTACTCCTCGCTGGCCACGGCGTTCTGCCCCCAGGAGTTCACCGTGGGCGAGCTGCGCCGCGTCTACGAAGCGGTGTGGGGCGTCGCCCTGGATCCGCGCAACTTCCACCGGAAGGTGACCGGCACCCCCGGCTTCCTGGTGCCCACGGGCGGCACGACGACCCGTCAGGGCGGCCGTCCTGCCCAGCTCTTCCGCGCAGGCGGGGCCACGCTCCTCAACCCGCCCATGCTGCGCCCCGAGGCCTAGCCCTCACCGCCCCCGCCGGGAGTGCCGTGCGCCGCAGCCGCACCCGGTGACCAGGTATGCCGTGGAGTGCATGCCCATGAGGGGACACGCTAACAACTGCCTGCATTACGGAGCAATTCGGGCATATCGGGTTACGGTGCTGCCGTACGTCCCAGCGATCCTCCGCGCCCTCGGCCGCCTCGGTCACCGAGCGGGCCGAGGGGCGCCGCCGAGCCGTCTCACGCCCCGCGAGAGAAGCCATGATCCAGGCCATCGGACTCACCAGCGCCCCCCAACGCAACCGCTTCCCCGCCGTCGACGACCTCACCTTCGAGGCCCGCCCCGGACGGGTCACCGTCCTGCTCGGTGCTCCCGGCGCGGGCAAGACCAGCGCCCTGCGCCTGCTGCTGCGCCTCGACCCGGGCCGCGGTGTCGCCCTCTTCCGCGGCCGCCCCCTGGACCGGGTCCCGCACCCCACCCGCGAGATCGGCGTCGTCCTCGGAGACGTCCCCGGCCACCCGGCCCGTACCGCCCGCGGACACCTGCGCATGCTCAGCGCCGCGGCGGGCGTCCCCGCCGAGCGCGCCGACGACGTGCTGGAGGTCGTCGGCCTCACCGGCCTCGCCGGACAGCGCCTCGGCGACTTCTCCCTGGGCATGGACCGCCGCCTCGGCCTCGCCGCCGCCCTCCTCGGCGACCCCCACACCCTCGTCCTCGACGAGCCCGCCCACGAGCTCTCGCCGCGCGAGACCGCCTGGCTGCACGGCATGCTGCGGGCCTACGCCGACCACGGCGGCGCCGTCCTCGTCACCTCGCACGACCCCCGCGAGGCGGCCCGCATCGCCGACCAGGTCGTCACCATCGACGAGGGCCGCCTCATCGCCGACCAGGAGGCCGCCGAGTTCTCCCGGACCCGCCTGCGGCCGCGCGTCGCCGTCCAGTCGCCGCTGGCCGGCCGCCTCGCCCATGCCCTCACCGCCGAGGCGGACCAGGCGGCGGCAGAAGGCGGGCAAGCCATGGAGGTCGTGCAGGAAGGCGGCAGCAAGCTGTCGGTCTACGGCAGCACCTGCGCCGTCGTCGGCGAGACCGCCTACCGGCACGGCATCCTGCTCCACCGGCTGACCGAGGAGATCGGCGACACCGGCCCCGTCGCCCCCCTGACGCGCGCCGACGGCCGCCGCTCCGGCTCCGCCGCGCGCCCCGCCGACGCGTCCGGCGGTGCAGGCGCGGGCGAGCCGGCATCCGCACTGTCCGCCGAAGCCGGCACCGTCCAGCTGCCCCGCCTCCAGCCCCGCCTCCCGGCGCCCGATCCCGCCTGGCCGCTGCGGTACGAGCTGCGCCGGGCCGCCGGAGTGCGGACCGGCTGGATCGTCGCGGCCGTCGCGCTCGTCGCCTCCCTGCTGGTCTCCGTGTTCCTCGCCAGGGCCGGGTCCACCCCCGAGCCGCGCGTGGTCACCGGCTGGCCGGCCCTGCTGCCGCTGCCCCCCGCCGTCTTCGGGGCGGGGCTCATCGGCGCGCTCGCCTTCGGCCACGAGTTCCGTTACCCCGCGCTCGCCCCCGACCAGGGCACGGTTCCGCGCCGCCTCGGCCTGCTCTTCGCCAAGCTCGCCGTCACCGCCGTGGCCGCCGTGCTGCTCGCCCTCGCCTCCCTCTTCCTCGACGCCGGAGCCCTCGGGCTGCTCTTCGGCAACGACGTCGTCTCCCTCCCGCACGACTGGGCCGTGATGCTGGCGGGCTGGACGGCGCTGACCCTGGGCTGCGCCTGGGCGGGGCTGCTGGCCGCAGGGCTCTTCCGGTCGACGGCGCTGGGGGTGGTCGCGGTGCTCGCCGTGCCGACGCTCGTGGTGCCGGTGCTGGGCAGCGTGCTCGCCGAGCCGGCGGCCCGCTCGCTCGTCGGGTTGCCGGAGCGGCTGCGCTCCGCCGCGATCGTGCAGTGGCCGTCTGGTGTGGACCGCGGCGTCTCGGCCGCGCTGCGGCTGGTCTCCCAACCGGTCGGCTGGGCGCTCGCGTTGTCGCTCGGGGCGCTTCTCGGGGCTTATGTCCTCGCCGTGTTCCGCGGGCGGCCGCGATGAAGTCCGCCGCCGCGCTCGCCCCGGCCTCCGACGCCCCTTCTCACATGGAGAGTTCGCAGGCCGCGAGCATCACGCTCCGCATATGAGCCGTCTCTCAGCGTGCCCATTTCTGTCCGTTTGGCCGTCAATTGTGAGGTAATGGGCGATCACCCTTTCGTGTGCTTTTCACCAAAGACCTCAAGGGACCTCGAGGTGTCGCCGACAAAGGAGGCGTGAGTACCCTTGCGCACACCATGATGACCGCGGCTCGCCCCGCCGACTCCGGCCTCGCAGGCCCGGGCGAGCTTGACCGTTACTCCTACGGGGAGGCTCCAGGGCCCGACCGCGGGGCACCGCCCGCCTGGGACGGCGAGGCGGAGCTGAGCCGCGCCGGCCGCAGGGCCGCCGGCAGCCGGGGCCGGGGCCTGCACGGCCAGCTCGTGCAGCAGCTCGGCCAGATGATCGTCTCGGGGGACCTGGGCGCGGACCGCCCGCTCGTCCCCGAGGAGATCGGACAGCGCTTCGAGGTCTCCAGGACCGTTGTCCGCGAGTCCCTGCGCGTCCTGGAGGCCAAGGGCCTCGTCAGCGCGCGCCCCAACGTCGGCACCCGCGTCCGCCCCGTCAGCGACTGGAACCTCCTCGACCCCGACATCATCGAGTGGCGGGCCTTCGGCCCCCAGCGGGAGGACCAGCGCCGCGAGCTGTGCGAGCTGCGCTGGACCATCGAGCCGCTGGCCGCCCGCCTCGCCGCCGGGCACGGCCGCGAGGACGTCCAGCAGCGCCTGGCCGACATGGCCGAGATCATGGGCCACGCCCTGGCCCAGGGCGACTCGCTCACCTTCACCCGCGCCGACGCCGAGTTCCACTCCCTGCTCCTGCAGGTCGCCGGCAACCGCATGCTGGAGCACCTCGCCGGCATCGTCTCCTCCGCCCTGCACGTCTCGGGCGTGCCCGCCGGCGGCTGTGACCGCCCCACCGAGGCCGGCGTGGGGCACCACCTGCGCATCGTCGACGCCGTCGGCGCGGGCGACGGCGCCGGGGCCGAGGCCGCCATGCGGCAGCTGCTCATCGCCCACCCGGACGTCGAGCGCGTGGTGCCCGCACCGCGCGAGCACTGACAGCGGAGAGGAGCGGGACGGTACGAGTGGGGTCGTACGGAAGGGCCGCACGCGCCGGGCGGGAACCGGGCCCACGCGTGCGGCCGGATGCGCGGCCGTGTCCGTGAGCCGTCCGGTGGCGCCGGCGCCCCTCCCGGAACTCGGACCGGGATGCCGGGAAGCCGGGAGCGGTGGGGTGTTCTGCCCGGTTGAGCAGGCATTCGTTCCGTTTTGAGGTGTGACTCGGGCCACGGGGATTGGGCGTAACGCTCCTTGAGGCAGTGCGATGACTAAAGAGGTGGTGGACGCGGAGGGAATACCGGCCTCGTCCGGGGCGCTGTGTCCGTCTGCATCCCATCACCCGCGCGCCGTCGGTTCATCCTTGCCGGCGGTCGTCGGAACCGGTTCCCCGATCAGGGCGAGCCGGGACCGGAAGCCGTTTCCATCGTTCCGAGAGGTTGTTCGTGTCGGCCAGCACATCCCGTACGCTCCCGCCGGAGATCGCCGAATCCGAGTCTCTGATGGCGCTCATCGAGCAGGGAAAGGCCGAGGGGCAGATCGCCGGCGACGACGTGCGTCGGGCCTTCGAGGCTGACCAGATTCCGCCAACCCAGTGGAAGAACGTTCTGCGCAGCCTCAACCAGGTCCTCGACGAGGAGGGTGTGACGCTGATGGTCAGTGCCGCCGAGGCGCCCAAGCGCACCCGCAAGAGCGTCGCAGCGAAGAGCCCGGCGAAGCGCACCGCCACCAAGGCCGTCGCCTCCAAGACGGTCACGGCCAGGCAGACCGCGTCCTCGGCGTCCGCCACGTCCGCCTCCGCGGCGTACGGCGACGACGAGAGCGCGGAGGCGCCCGCCAAGAAGACCGCCACCAAGAAGGCGGCGGCGAAGAAGACGGTGGCGAAGAAGACCGCCGTCAAGAAGACGGCGGCCAAGAAGACCGCCGCGAAGAAGGACGCCGACGAGCTCCTCGACGAGGACCTCGTCGAGGAGACCCCGGCCCCGGGCAAGGGCGAGGAGGAGGACGAGACCGGCGAGAACAAGGGCTTCGTCCTCTCCGACGACGACGAGGACGACGCTCCCGCACAGCAGGTCGCCGTCGCCGGTGCCACCGCCGACCCGGTCAAGGACTACCTGAAGCAGATCGGCAAGGTCCCCCTCCTCAACGCCGAGCAGGAGGTGGAGCTCGCCAAGCGCATCGAGGCGGGCCTGTTCGCCGAGGACAAGCTGGCGAACTCCGACAAGCTCGCCCCCAAGCTCAAGCGCGAGCTGGAGATCATCGCCGAGGACGGGCGCCGCGCCAAGAACCACCTCCTGGAGGCCAACCTCCGTCTGGTGGTCTCGCTGGCCAAGCGCTACACCGGCCGCGGCATGCTCTTCCTGGACCTGATCCAGGAGGGCAACCTCGGTCTGATCCGTGCGGTCGAGAAGTTCGACTACACCAAGGGCTACAAGTTCTCCACCTACGCGACCTGGTGGATCCGCCAGGCCATCACGCGCGCGATGGCCGACCAGGCCCGCACCATCCGTATCCCGGTGCACATGGTCGAGGTCATCAACAAGCTCGCGCGTGTCCAGCGTCAGATGCTCCAGGACCTGGGCCGCGAGCCCACCCCGGAGGAGCTGGCCAAGGAGCTCGACATGACCCCGGAGAAGGTCATCGAGGTCCAGAAGTACGGCCGCGAGCCGATCTCCCTCCACACCCCCCTGGGTGAGGACGGCGACAGCGAGTTCGGTGACCTCATCGAGGACTCCGAGGCGGTCGTGCCGGCCGACGCCGTCAGCTTCACCCTGCTCCAGGAGCAGCTGCACTCCGTCCTGGACACGCTCAGCGAGCGCGAGGCGGGCGTGGTCTCCATGCGCTTCGGCCTCACCGACGGCCAGCCGAAGACGCTGGACGAGATCGGCAAGGTCTACGGCGTGACGCGCGAGCGCATCCGTCAGATCGAGTCGAAGACGATGTCCAAGCTGCGCCACCCGTCCCGTTCCCAGGTCCTCCGCGACTACCTGGACTAGACCCGGAGCGGCACAGAGCAGTCCCCACAGGGCCCGGTACCTCTTCCGAGGGACCGGGCCCTGTGGGCTGTCCGGGTGACAGTGCGGCGGATCCGGAGGCATGCCGTCCAGGTTCCGGATGCGCCGCAGGCCCTGCGGGTTGACTCTTGGTGTACAAGGAACCGCGCAGAGTCAGGAGATCGTATGCGTTCGCTGAGCTGCCTGCTGGCCGGGACGATCGCGCTGCTGGTCGCGGTCCCCGCTCCGGCGGTGGCGGATCGTGCGGTCGTCGGAGGGCAGGCCGTCAAGAGCTCAGAGGTGCCCTGGGTGGTGGCCCTGGGTAGCCGTCAGCGGTTCGGGGGCGCCAGGGCCGGGCAGTTCTGCGGCGGCGTCGTCGTGAGCCGCAGAACGGTCGTCACGGCGGCGCACTGCCTCAGCCGTGAAGTGCTGGGCGTCGACGTGAGCGAGGCGAACGACCTGCGCGTCATCCTCGGGCGGGACGACCTGCGGGGCGCCGGCGGCGCGGAGGTGGAGCCGCGGGAGGTCTGGGTCAACCCCGGCTTCGACCCGGGGACCAACGCCGGGGACATCGCCGTGCTGACCTTGCGGAACGCTGTGCCGGACAGCTACGTGGTCCCGATGGCGCAGCAGGGCGACGCCGCCTACCAGGCGGGCGGGCAGGCCACCGTCTACGGCTGGGGCGACGTCCTGGGCAACGGCACGTACTCGAACATCCTGCGCGGGGCGCGGGTGCGGATCCTGCAGGACGCGGCGTGCGAGCGGGCCTATCCGGGAAGCGCGGACGGGGTCTACCGCCGGGCGTCCATGCTGTGCGCCGGAATGCCGCTGGGCGGGCGGGACGCCTGCCAGGGCGACAGCGGCGGGCCGCTGGTGGCCAAGGGCAAGCTGGTGGGCGTGGTGTCCTGGGGGGCCGGCTGCGGCCAGCCGCTGTACCCGGGCGTCTACACCCGCATGTCGGCCTACACGGCGCTCGTGGCGGCGCACAGCGGCGATGCGGCACGGCCGCCGGAGGCGCCGGCCCAGCCGCCGGCCGCCCAGCCGGCCCCGGGGACCGGTCAGCAGGCGGCGGTGCAGCCGCAGAAGCCGCAGGGCGGGAAGGGTCCCAGGATCGCACCGAGGAACGCACGAGAGCGGGCGGCCTCCCCCGGTGTGGGGGCAGCCGCCCGCGGCTGTCCGGCTCGGGGCCGGACCTCGCTCGTCGTCGGATGCGATGTGTCAGCGTTCCGCTACGGACTCAGCGGTCCTCGTCGGGCGCAGACGCCGGGGGGGCGGTGAGCCGCTCCGTCTCGTCCTGTATTTCCGCGGCGATCTTCTTGAGTTCTGGCTCGAACTTGCGGCCGTGGTGGGCGCAGAAGAGCAGTTCACCGCCGCTCATGAGAACGACGCGCAGGTAGGCCTGAGCGCCGCACCGGTCGCAGCGGTCAGCGGCCGTCAGCGGGCTCGCGGGGGTCAGAACAGTAGTCACGTCGCCTCTTCTCTAGCTCGACGAGCTGTCGTACCAGGGTCAACATCCAACCAGGCCGAAAACGTTCCCGCTCGCGGCTTTTCCTCGAAAGTTCCTTCCGAGTGTCTTCCGAGTCGGCCAGATCTTGACGGTTGGCGGCGAATGAGCCGTATTGCGTGGGCCTACGGTTTCACATCGCTGGGGGCTTTCGTCCTCACCGGCCGGCTTGCCGGTGTTCTTGAGGACGTGCCCGGAGCCTAAATGGTTCATGCCTCCAAGGGAACGTGATGTGCACGTCACTCCATCGTGTCATCGAACATGTGATCGAAGCCTGGACTAGCATGGTCGTTCCCACGGGTGGCTGCACAAAGGCTCTACCAGGCATCGGTACCCTCTGAACGGCAACCGGGCCGCCGGTCCGCCCGACCGGGGCCGAAAAGAAATTCAGCGAGGAGCGAACCCGCGTGACCGCCGAAACGTCTGTGCCGTCCACTGCGCTGCTCACCGGGGCAGACCGGGACGGGTCCAACTACACCGCGCGGCACCTGCTCGTCCTCGAAGGCCTGGAAGCCGTCCGCAAGCGGCCCGGCATGTACATCGGCTCGACGGACAGCCGTGGCCTGATGCACTGCCTCTGGGAGATCATCGACAATTCCGTCGACGAGGCCCTGGGCGGCTACTGCGACCGCATCGAGGTGATCCTCCACGACGACGGCTCCGTGGAGGTGTGCGACAACGGCCGCGGCATCCCCGTGGACGTCGAGCCCAAGACCGGGCTGTCCGGCGTTGAGGTCGTCATGACCAAGCTCCACGCGGGCGGCAAGTTCGGCGGCGGTTCCTACGCGGCGTCCGGCGGTCTGCACGGCGTCGGCGCCTCCGTGGTCAACGCGCTCTCCGCCCGCCTGGACGTCGAGGTCGACCGCAACAGCCGGACCCACTCGATCAGCTTCCGCCGCGGTGTCCCCGGCATCTTCACCGAGTCCGGCCCGGACGCCCCCTTCGACCCGGCCAACGGCCTCCTCAAGGGGAAGAAGGTGCCCAAGGCGCGCACCGGTACCCGCATCCGCTACTGGGCGGACCGCCAGATCTTCCTCAAGGACGCCAAGCTTTCCCTGGAGACCCTCTACGGGCGCGCCCGGCAGACGGCCTTCCTGGTGCCCGGCCTGACGATCGTCGTCCGCGACGAGCGCGACCTCGAGGGTGCGGGCAGCACCGAGGAGGTCTTCCGCTACGACGGGGGCATCAGCGAGTTCTGCGAGTACCTGGCGCAGGACAAGGCCGTCTGCGACGTGCTGCGCCTCAGCGGCCAGGGCACCTTCAAGGAGACCGTGCCCGTCCTGGACGACCGCGGCCACATGACCCCCACCGAGGTCACGCGCGAGCTGGGCGTCGACATCGCCCTGCGCTGGGGCACCGGCTACGACAGCACGGTCAGATCGTTCGTCAACATCATCGCCACCCCCAAGGGCGGCACGCACGTGACGGGCTTCGAGCGCTCGATCACCAAGACCGTCAACGAGGTGCTGCGCTCCTCCAAGCTCCTGCGGGTCGCCGAGGACGACGTCGTCAAGGACGACGCCATGGAGGGCCTCACGGCCGTCGTGACGGTGCGGCTGGCCGAGCCCCAGTTCGAGGGGCAGACCAAGGAGGTGCTGGGCACCTCGGCCGCCTCGCGGATCGTGGCGAACGTGGTCGCCAAGGAGCTCAAGGCGTTCCTGACCTCCACCAAGCGCGACGCCAAGCAGCAGGCCAGGGCCGTGCTGGAGAAGGTCGTCGCCGCGGCCCGCACCCGTATCGCGGCCCGGCAGCACAAGGAGGCCCAGCGCCGGAAGACGGCCCTGGAGTCCTCCTCGCTGCCGGCCAAGCTCGCCGACTGCCGCAGCGACGACGTCGAGCGCAGCGAGCTGTTCATCGTCGAGGGAGACTCGGCGCTCGGTACGGCGAAGCTGGCGCGGAACTCCGAGTTCCAGGCGCTGCTGCCGATCCGCGGCAAGATCCTCAACGTTCAGAAGGCGTCGGTCTCCGACATGCTGAAGAACGCCGAGTGCGGCGCGATCATCCAGGTCATAGGAGCCGGGTCCGGCCGGACCTTCGACATCGACGCGGCACGCTACGGCAAGGTCATCTTCCTGGCCGACGCCGATGTGGACGGCGCGCACATCCGGGTCCTGCTGCTGACCCTCTTCCAGCGGTACATGCGGCCCATGGTCGAGGAGGGCCGGGTCTTCTCCGCGGTCCCCCCGCTGCACCGGGTGGAGCTCACCCACCCCAAGAAGGGGCAGGACAAGTACATCTACACCTACTCCGACAGCGAGCTGCGGCAGACGCTGCTGGAGCTGGAGCGGAAGAACGTCCGCTACAAGGACTCCATCCAGCGCTACAAGGGCCTCGGCGAGATGGACGCCGACCAGCTCGCGGAGACCACGATGGACCCGCGGTACCGCACCCTGCGCCGGATCAACATCAGCGACCTGGAGGCGGCGGAGCGCACCTTCGACCTGCTGATGGGCAACGAGGTGGCGCCGCGCAAGGAGTTCATCACCAACTCGGCGGCCACCCTGGACCGCTCGCGCATCGACGCCTGAGCCTTCCCGCCCCGCGCCGCCGGCGGCCCCTCGCCCGGTCTTGCGGCGGCTTCCGGCACGTCCCCGGTGCTTTCTCCACCCACGGGTGGAGAAAGCACCGTCGTGCATCTCCACCCGGCGCCCACCCCTGGTCCGATCCGCGGCGGGAGCCCGGTCCGTAGTTTCGGAAGCGTTGTTCGTCAGCGCACTTCCCGGATCCGCGGAGGCTCCTCATGTCGGGTATGGCCAATGGTCTGGTGATCGTCGCCGTCCTCGTGCTCACGCTGGCCCGTCAGGTCCGGCCGCAGCGGGTGAGCGCGGACGCCAAGAGCTGGTGGGTCCTGCCGGCCGTGCTGGTCTTCATGGCCGTGCGGGAGCCGGGGCTGATCGATTCCCGGCACCCGGCCGCGTCGGCGGGCCTGCTGGCGGCCGGGGTGGTGGCCGGGCTCGCGACCGGCGTGGCCTGGGCCTGGAGCAGCAGCATCCGGGCCGACGCGTCCGGTGAGATATGGGTCCGCGGCAGCAGGGCGACGGCCGCGATATGGCTCGGCGGTGCCGTCCTGCGGCTGGGCCTGCACGGCCTGGGCGCGCTGGCGGGCGTGCACCAGGGAAGCTCCGCGACGATGGTCACCGTCGCGGCCGTGCTGCTGGCCCGGACCGCCGTGGTCCTCCACCGGGTCCAGGGCATACGCCCGGCGTACCGTGTCACGGCCGGCGGCTGACCCCGGGGGCAGGGCGGAAGGAACGCAGGTGGCGATGGAGAACTGGACGGCCTGGCCCGCCCGCGAGGCGCTCTCCGGGATGGGCGTGCCCAGACGCCGGCAGGTGATGACCTGGGGCGTCCGGGGCGGCTTGGCGGCCCTGGTGCTCTGGGGGGTGCTGCGCGAGAACGCCTTTCAAGGCTGGGGCTATGCGGCCCTCGCCGCAGGGTTCCTGGTGTGTGCCGCCGCGGTGCGGGGGTTCTTCCTCAGCACGCTGGCGCAGCGGCTGCGGCCGTCCCTGGCGCTCGTCGGGGTGCTCTTGGCGGTGGGCGCGGCCGCCCAGCTGTCGGGGGCGCACACAGCGGCCGCGGTGCTCTGGTGCGGCAGCGCCCTGATCGCCGTGGAGCGGCTGCCGCTCGTCCATGCGCTGGGCGTCTCGGCCCTCGCCATGGGGGCCTACGCCCTGGCGAGCACCGAACGGCCCCTGGTGATCGCGGGCACCGTGGTGGCGCTGCCCTTCATCGGCTACGCCCTTCGGCTGGACGAGGAGGCCCGGGGGGCGGGGTTCCGGCTGCTGGCTCAGGAGCGGGCGGCACGGCGTGCGGAGGCCGAGTCGGCGGCGCTGGCCGAGCGGGCCAGGATCGCCCGGGAGATCCATGACGTCCTCGCGCACAGCCTGTCCGCCCAGATGGTCCATCTGGAGGCGGCCCGGCTGCTGATCGAGCGGGGTGAGGATCCGCAGCGGGTGCTGGAGCGGGTGGTGGCGGCCCGGGGCATGGCCCGCGAGGGCCTGGCCGAGACCCGGCAGGCGCTGTCCGCCCTGCGCGGGGAGATGACGCCGGTGGAGGAGTTCCTGCGGGAGTCCGCGGCGGGGGAGGGGACGCGGCTGGAGGTGACGGGGGAGCCGCGTCCCCTGCCCGCGGAAGCGGGGCTGGCCGTGCGCAGGGTCGCCCAGGAAGCGCTGACCAACGTCCGGAAGCACGCCCCGGGCGCGCCGGTGGAGATGCGGTTCACCTATCTGGAGGGGTGGGTCGAGCTGTGGGTCCGCGACCGGGGGGCGCGCGGAGCGCCGGGAGAACTGGGGGCCGCCGGTGCCGGGTACGGTCTGCTCGGGATGAGGGAGCGGGCCGAGCTGCTGGGCGGCACGCTGGAGGCCGGGCCGGCCGGGTCCGGGGAGGAGGGGTTCGTGGTGCATCTGCGGGTGCCCGCATGACGGGTGGCGGGCGCGGTGCCGTGGGTACCGGCGGCGGTGCGGGTGGCAGTGCGGGCGGCGCCGGCGGGGAGGTCGCGAGGGTCGTCGTCGCGGACGACCAGACCGTGGTGCGCGAAGGGATCGTGATGCTGCTGGGGCTGCTGCCCGGCATCGAGGTGGTCGGGGCCGCTGCCGACGGTGAGGAAGCGGTGCGGCTCGTCGCCGAGCACGCTCCGGACGTGGTGCTGATGGACCTCCGGATGCCCCGCTGCGACGGGGTGGAGGCCACCCGGCGCATCCGCGCGGAGCACCCGGCCACCCACGTCGTCATCCTCACCACCTACGCCGACGACGACTCGCTGTTCCCGGCGCTCCGGGCCGGGGCGCGGGGATATCTCACCAAGGACGCCGGCGGCGAGGAGATCGTCCGGGCCGTGCAGCACGTCATGTCGGGCGAGGCGGGCCTGTCGCCGAATGTGCAGCGGCGCCTTCTGGAGCGCCTCTCGGACAGCGCCGCGGCCGGTGTCACCGCGCCCGCCGGCCCGGGCATGGGTGCGGCGATGGCCCCTGCCGCCGCGTCCCCGGTCCGCAGGGAGCTCCCCGACGGGCTCACCGCACGGGAGGCGGAGGTGCTGTCGCTGGTCGCCGACGGGCTGTCCAACGCCGAGATCGCCCGCCGTCTGCACGTGAGCACGGCGACGGTGAAGACGCACATCAACAACCTCTTCGCCAAGACGGGCGTGCGCGACCGGGCCCAGGCCATGCGCTACGCCTTCCAGTACGGCCTCGCGCGTCCCCCCGGGTCGTGAGAGCGGTGCGCCTAGCGGCCCGTCCACGCGTACCGGTGCTCAGGGCGCCCCGTCTCGCCGTACTTGAGGGTGAGGCTCAGCCGCCCGGACTCCTCCAGCCGTTTGAGATATCTCTGCGCCGTGGAGCGGCTCAGCCCCGAACGGGCCGCGACCTCGTGCGCCGACAGCGGGGACGCGGCGTCCGAGAGCACCTGCCGTATCAGCTCGGCCGTGGGCGCCGAGTGGCCCTTCGGCAGCGGCGTGCTGGTGACCGCCGTACGGAGCGTGCCGAAGATCCGGTCGACCTGGTCCTGCCCCGCCTCCTGGGCGCCGTCGAGCGTGCGGCGCAGCTGCGCGTACGCCTCCAGCTTCACCCGCAGCCCCGGGAAGGTGAACGGCTTGACCAGGTACTGCAGGGCCCCGTAGCGCATGGCCGCCTGCACGGTCGCGACGTCGCGGGACGCCGTCACCATGATCACGTCGGTGAGGTCGCCGAGCTGTCGCAGGCGGCGGACCACCCACAGGCCGGTCTCGTCCGGGAGGAAGTGGTCCAGCAGCACCAGGTCGATGCCGCCCTTCTCCAGCACGGCCATGGCCTCCGCCGCGTTGTGCGCCTTGGCACCGACGCGGAAGCCGGGGACCCGCGCCACGTATGCGGCGTTGATCTCGGCGACGCGGAAGTCGTCGTCCACGACCAGGACCTCGATCATCGTTCACCCCTTCGAGGGAGCTGAGTGGGTGGAGTGCGCCGGGTGAGCCGAGGGGGCGGGGCGCGCGGGGTGGCCGAAAGGGGGCGTGTGAGCCGCGTGAGCCGGCTGGTCCGGTGGGCGCAGCGCTTCGGGCAGCTCCACGGTGAACACCGCGCCGCCGCCTTCCCGTTCGCCGGCCCGTACGGAGCCTCCGTACCGCTCGGCGAGCCGCCGTACCAGGGAGAGGCCGAGGCCCCGGCGGCGGTGCGGGACGGCCTCCTTGGTGGACCAGCCGTCGGTGAAGACCAGTTCGCGGACCGCGGCCGGAACTCCCGGCCCGTTGTCCGCGACCCGGACGACGAGCGTCTCCCCGACGGCCCGCAGCTCCACCTCCACGAACGCCGCGCCGGACCCGTCGCGATCCGCGCCCGACGCCGCGTCCAGGGCGTTGTCCACGAGGTTGCCGAGCACGGTGACCAGGTCGCGCGGGTCCACGACCCGGTCCGGCAGCCGGGTCGCCGGGCTCACCCGCAGGGCCACGCCGCGCTCCGCCGCGACCGCGCTCTTGCCCACCAGCAGGGCGCTCACCAGGGGGTCGCGGACCCGCTCGGTGACCTCCTCGGCCGTCGCCCGGTGCGCGCCCGTGACCTCGGCGACGAAGTCGGCGGCGTCCTCGTACAGGCCGAGTTCCAGCAGCCCGACGATGGTGTGCAGGCGGTTGGCGTGCTCGTGGTCCTGGGCGCGCAGGGCGTCCGTCAGGCCGCGGGTGCCGTCGAGCTCGCGGCGGAGCTGCTCCAGCTCGGTGCGGTCGCGCAGTGTCGCCACGGTGCCGCCGCCCGCCGTGTCCCTGCGGTTGACGACCAGCACCCGCCCGTCGCGGACGGTCAGCAGGTCGGTGCCCGTCACCCGGCCGGCCAGCACGTCCGTGGTGCGGCCGGGCGGCAGGACGCTGTCCAGGGGGTGCCCGATGGCGTCCCGGCCGATGCCCAGCAGCCGTGCGGCCGCGTCGTTGACCAGGCGGACGCGGCCGCTCCGGTCGAGGGCGACCACGCCCTCGCGGATGCCGTGCAGCATGGCCTCGCGTTCGTCCAGGAGGGCGGAGATCTCGGTGAGTTCGATGCCGCGGGTGCGCTTGCGCAGCCGGCGGGAGACGACGACCGCGGCGACCGCGCCGACGCCTAGGGCCGCCCCGGCGTACATGAGGATGCCCGGCACGGCCCGCAGCAGCAGGGCGTGCACGTCGTCGTAGGCGATGCCGACGGAGACGGCGCCGACGACGGCGCCCTCGCCGTCGCGCAGCGGCACTTTGCCGCGGGCGGAGCGGCCGAGGGTGCCGCGCGCGATGCCCGTCCACTCCTGCCCGCCGAGGGCGCGGCCGGGATCGGTGCTGACGCGCTCCCCGATCCGCTCCGGGACGGTGTGGGAGTAGCGGATGCCCCGGGTGTCGACGACCACGACGTAACTCGCGCCGGTGGCCAGCCTGATGCGCTCGGCGTCGGCCTGCACGGGCCCGCCGGGGGAGGGCGGCCCGGCCAGCAGGCTGTGCGCGATGCCGGGCTGGGCCGCCGTGGCCCGGGCGATGGCCAGGGCCCGCTGCTCGGCCTGGTCGTCCAGCTGGGCGGCCAGGGGCGCCAGGAAGAGGCCGGCGGCGAGACCGGTCACCCCGGTGATCGTCAGCAGCTGGACGAGGAGGACCTGGGCGAAGACGCGGCGGGGCCAGCGGGGGCGCATGCGGGTCCGCCTCCCTTTTCGTCCTCGTCGTCCTGGTGTGGTCTTCCGGCGTCATCTTCCGTGGCGCCTTCGTCGCTCATTGTTGTTCTACCGCGAGCAAAACGAGCAGAACAGGGTTCGTGCACTCAAGCCGCACAGCGCTCACAAGGCTGTCTGTGCGCCGCACGCCACATCTAGCCTCCAGCACCGGCCACCCCCTTGGCCGGAAACCTGCACAGGAGGAGGCGGCAAGCATGATCAGTGGCACCCCGCCGGGCCACGCTCCGGCGATCGAGCTGCGTGGCGCGAGCAAGGTGTTCCGCACGCCGTCGGGCGCGTCGCACACGGCCGTACGGGACCTCGACCTGACCGTGGAACAGGGTGAGTTCGTGGCGGTCGTCGGCCCCACGGGCTGCGGGAAGTCCACCACGCTCACCCTGGTCAGCGGCCTGGAGGAGCCGACCGAGGGCGAAGTCCTGGTCGGCGGCGAGCCGGTGACCGGCATCCGGCCGGAAGTCGGCTTCGTCTTCCAGCAGGACGCCGTCTTCCCCTGGCGCACGGTGCTGTCCAACGTGATGGCCGGGCCGCGCTTCCGCGGCGTGCCCAAGGCCGAGGCGCGGGAGCGGGCGCGCGACTGGCTCGGCCGGGTGGGCCTGGCGGCCTTCGCCGACCGCTATCCGCACCAGCTCTCCGGCGGCCAGCGCAAGCGCGTCGCGCTCGCCCAGACCTTCGTGGGCGACCCGGCGATCCTCCTGATGGACGAGCCCTTCTCGGCCCTCGACGTACAGACCCGGGCCCTGATGTCGGACGAGCTGCTGGAGCTGTGGGGCGGCTCCCGGCCCGGCGGACGGGCGGCCTCCGTCGTCTTCGTCACCCACGACCTGGAGGAGGCGATCGCCCTCGCCGACAAGGTCGTCGTGATGACCGCCGGACCGGCGACCGTCAAGCAGGTCTTCCCCGTCCGGCTGCCCCGGCCGCGCAAGGTCGAATCCGTGCGCCTGGAGCCGGAGTTCGTGGAGATCTACCGCGAGATCTGGTCCTCCCTCGGCGAAGAGGTCCGTATCACCCGTGAGAGGGGTGCCTCCCGTGTCGCTTGAGTCGGCCGAATCCGTGGGTGCTCCCACCGCCCTGACCGCCACTACCGGCCGGTCACTCGCCCGCGCCAAGGCCGTCCGTCAGCGCAGGCTGACCGTGTACGCGGCGCGCGTGCTGGTGCTGGTCGTCGTGCTGGGCGCGTGGGAGCTGCTGTCGCGCAACGACGTCATCGATCCGTTCAACTTCTCGATGCCGTCGAAGATCTGGGACCAGATCGTCCAGTGGACGCTCCACGGCACCGCACAGGGCTCGCTGGGCGAGCAGATCTGGTACACGCTCTACGAGGCCCTGCTCGGATGGGTGTTCGGCGTGACCGGTGGCGTGGTGCTCGGAATCGCGCTCGGCCGGGTGCGCTTCCTGGCCGACGTCTTCGGCCCCTACGTCAAGGTCCTCAACGCGCTGCCGAGGATCGTGCTCGCGCCGATCTTCCTGATCTGGTTTGGCCTGGGGCCGGCCTCCAAGGTCGCCTCGGCGGTCGTCCTGGTCTTCTTCCCCGTGTTCTTCAACGCCTTCCAGGGCGCCCGCGAGGTCGACCGCAACCTGGTGGCCAACGCCCGCATCCTGGGCGCGAGTAACCGCCGCGTGACGCTGCAGGTGGTCATCCCCTCGGCGACCTCCTGGATCTTCACCAGCCTGCACGTCAGCTTCGGCTTCGCACTCATCGGCGCGATCGTCGGCGAGTACATCGGTGCGACCAAGGGCATCGGGCTGCTGGTCTCCGCCTCGCAGGGCACGTTCAACTCGGCGGGCGTTTATGCCGCCATGGTCATCCTCGCCGTCGTCGCGCTGCTGGCGGAAGGGCTCTTGACCTTCGCCGAGAAGCGGCTCTTCCGCTGGAAGCCGGGCGGTTCCGGGGCGAAGGAGTGACGGCAAGGCGCCCTGCCCCTCTTGCGCGCCCTGCACGTGTCACACATCCTTCACGTCTTGCACGTCTTGCTCACCCTGCACGTTCTGCACGTTCTGCACGTCCTGTTTGTCTCCTGCGAACCACCGACCGTAAGGAACAGCGATGCGTACGTTCAGCAAGACCGCCAGAGCCCGCGCGGGCGCCGTCGCGGCGGCCATGTGCCTGACCCTGGCCGGGTGCGCCGACGAGTCGTCGACCAACAAGCAGAGCTCGGCGATCGAAGCGGCGAAGGGCGACATCGTCAAGATCATGGTCGGCGGCCTGGACAAGGTCATCTATCTGCCGGCGGTCCTCACCCAGCGGCTCGGCTACTTCCAGGAGGAGGGCATCACCGTCGACCTCCTGAGCGAGCCCGCGGGCGTCCAGGCGACGACGGCGCTCGTGTCCGGCGAGGTGCAGGGCGTCGTCGGCTTCTACGACCACACGCTCGACCTGCAGGTGAAGGGCAAGCAGGTGGAGTCCGTGGTGCAGCTCGCGCAGACGCCGGGGGAGGTGGAGGTCGTCTCCAAGAAGGCCGCGGCCGACCTCGGCTCGCCGAAGGACTTCAAGGGCAAGAAGCTCGGCGTCACCGGGCTCGGCTCCTCCACCGACTTCCTGACGAAGTACCTGGCGGTGAAGAACGGGGTGAAGGTCAGCGACTTCACGCCGGTGGCGGTCGGTGCGGGGCAGACCTTCATCTCCGCGCTCCAGCAGGGCTCCATAGACGGCGGCATGACCACCGACCCGACGGTCGCACAGATCCTCGCCAAGGACGCGGGCAAGGTGCTCGTCGACATGCGCACCCCCGAGGGGTCCCGGGCGGCGCTGGGCGGCCTCTACCCGGCGTCCAGCGTCTACATGAACACCAGCTGGGTCGACAAGAACAAGGACGTGGTGCAGAAGCTCGCCAACGCCTTCGTGAAGACCCTCACGTGGATGTCCGAGCACACGCCCGAGGAGATCGCGGCCAAGATGCCCGAGGACTACGCCAAGGGCGGCAAGGACCTCTACATCCAGGCGATCAAGAACACGCTGCCGATGTTCACCAAGGACGGGGTGATGCCCGCGGACGGGCCCAAGACCGTCCACGAGGTGCTGAAGTCCTTCAACCCCGACCTCAAGGGCGCCAAGGTCGACCTGCAGAAGACCTACACCACGGAGTTCGTCAAGAACGCCGGCTGACCCGGCGCGGGCTGACGGATGCCTCCGCGCGGTCGTCCGTGCGGTCGTCCGTACGGAGGAGAGTGATGGATATGACGTCCATCCGGGCGGGCGTGGCGGGGGCCCGGCCGCAGCTCTCCGGCCGCGCCGGTTCCGAGGCGCCCTGCTCGACGGCCACCCGCCAGGACCGGCCGTCGGTGTGGGTGACGGTGACCGCCCAGTGGGGCGCCGTGCCCTCGGTGCGCGTCACGTCGAGCGCGTCGGCGTCCTCCTCGCCGGTCAGCTCGCGCACCGCCAGCTCGGCCGCCTGGGCCGGGCGCTCCCAGGCCGAGCGGCCGCGGCAGTCGCCCGTCACGATCCGGCGCTCGCGCACCGCCTCCAGGACGTCCTTGACGCCGTGGGCGGTGACCCGGCCGTAGGCGTAGCCGTACGGGAGGACGAAGAGCGTCGGGGAGAAGCGGTGGCCGCCGATGTGGGTGACCTCCCACGCCTCAGCGCCGGACGCGGCCAGCTCCGCGGCGAGCGGGCGGCCCAGCAGGGCACAGCAGCGGTCGCGCTTGCCGTTGGTGCACACGAACACCAGCGGGTCGCCCTCGTACGGCTCCCACAGGCCGCCGTGTTCGCCGCTGCCCAGGGCGGCGAGGTCCAGCCGGGTCAGCTCCGCCGCGTCGGTGAGCGCCGTGGTGCGGATCCAGGAGCGGCCCGGCGCGGTGTGCGCGGCGAACACCCGCTGGACGCCGGGCCGGTGGCAGTCGGCGTGCCGGCCGGGGCGGCGGATCAGCGCGATCCGTACGCCCGTGCCCTCGGCGGCGGCGTCCAGCGCCCGGCCGACCGCGGGGTCGAGGTGGCTCGCGGTGAGCGCGTCCGCGCCCCAGGGGCCCGGCTGCTCGACGAGCAGCCATGTCCGGGCGGGGGCGGCGGTGCCGGCCAAGGGCTCGGCCAGCCGGCGGGATGCGGTCGCGCACGTACTCACAAAGGGAAGCCTAACCTGGGTCGCTCGTGATCGTTGAGCGGACGGCCACCACCAAGGCCTCGACCACGGCCGGGGTCAGGCCCGAGGGCAGGGCCACGGCCACGGCTGCAGCGCCCATATCCTGGGGCGGGCGGAGCACCCGGAGATCATCCGCTCGACCGAATGACGATGGAGGCGCCTCCCGTGGCCAAACGACAGATCCCGGTCATCGTCCTGGCGGGCTTCCTCGGCTCGGGCAAGACCACCCTCCTCAACCACCTCCTGGCGAGGAGCGGCGGCACCCGGATCGGGGCGGTCGTCAACGACTTCGGCAGCATCGAGATCGACGCCATGAGCGTCGCCGGACAGGTGGACTCGATGGTGTCGCTGGGCAACGGCTGCCTGTGCTGCGCCGTGGACACCAGCGAGCTCGACGGCTTCCTGGACAAGCTGTCCCGCCCGGCGGCCCGCATCGACGTCATCGTCATCGAGGCCAGCGGGCTCGCCGAGCCGCAGGAACTCATCCGGATGATCCTCGCCAGCGACAACAAGGACATCGTCTACGGGGGCCTCGTCGAGGTCGTCGACGCGGCGGAGTTCACCGCCGTCCGGGCCCGGCACCCGGAGCTCGACCGGCACGTGGCGATCGCCGACCTCGTCGTCCTCAACAAGGCGGACAGGGTGGACGACGAGGCCCGCCGGGACCTGCTCGGCGTGCTGGCGGAGCTCAGCCCCGGCACGCCCGTCGTACCGGCCTCCTACGGGCGCGTCGACCCGGAGCTGCTCTTCGACCGCAAGCCGCGCGAGGAGGACCCCACGGCGGTGCGGCAGCTGTCCTTCGAGGACCTGCACGCCGGCGACGAGGACGACTGCCACGACCACGACTGCGGCCGCGATCATGGCGGGCACCTGCACACCGCCTACGAAAGCGTCGAGTTCGTCTCCGCGGAGCCCGTGGACCCGCGGCGGCTGATGGAGTTCCTCGACAGCCGCCCGGAGGGCCTCTACCGCATCAAGGGCTTCGTGTACTTCGGCATAGCCGGGCACAAACAGAAGTTCGCCGTGCACGCCGTGGGCGACTTCCTGCGCTTCTACCGCTCCTCCTGGGCCCGCGCCGAGGAACGGCTCACCCAGCTCGTGCTGATCGGCCGGGGAGTCGACGCGGAGGCCCTGCGGGCCGGGCTGGACCGCTGCCGCGTCACCGCGGGGACGCCCCTCGCCGAGGAGCACACCATGTGGGGAGTCCTGCGGTACGCACAAGGCTGACGGGGGCGCCCGCAGCGCCCCCGCCCTCCGTGCCCGCCGTGCTCCCCGCCCCGGTCACACCGGGCCGGCCACCGCCTTCACCGGCTTCGCCAGGGGCGTGCCCGAGCCGTCCCGGCGCGGGTCCGGCTCCGGCAGCTCCACCGGGACGCCGTTCGCACCGGCCGCGCGCGCCGGGGCCGCGCCCGCCCAGGCCAGGACCAGGCAGTCCTCGCCCTTGAGGAAGCGCTGGCAGCGCACACCGCCCGTCGCCCGCCCCTTGCGCGGGTACTGGTCGAAGGGCGTCAGCTTCGCCGTGCCGTCCGTGGCGCCGATCAGGCCGCCACGCGCCCCCGCCTGGGTGAACACCACCGCGTCGGCCGCGGGGTCGATGGCCGTGAAGGAGATCACCTTCGCCCCCGACGAGAGCTTGACGCCCGCCATGCCGCCCGCCGCGCGGCCCTGCGGGCGCACCTGCGAGGCCTGGTAGCGCAGCAGCTGGGCGTCGTCCGTGATGAAGACCAGGTCCTCCTCGCCCGTCCGCAGCTCGGCCGCGCCGACGATGCGGTCGCCGTCCTTGAGGGAGATGACCTCCAGCTCGTCCTTGTTGGCCGGATAGTCGGGGACCACGCGCTTGACGACGCCCTGCTCCGTGCCGATCGCGAGCCCCGGCGAGGACTCGTCCAGCGTGGTGAGGCAGACGACCGTCTCGCCGTCATCCAGGGACAGGAACTCCGACACCGGCGCGCCGCCCGCGAGGCTGGGCGCCGCCGCCGTCTCCGGCAGCTGCGGGAGATCGATCACCCGGATCCGCAGCAGCCGCCCGGTGGAGGTGACCACTCCCACCTCGCCCAGGGCCGTCGCCGGCACCGCCGAGACGATCGCGTCGTGCTTGACGCGCTTGGCCTCGCCCGCGGCGGGCGGGAACGGCTCGCCGGTGGCCGTACGGGCCAGCAGGCCCGTGGAGGACATCAGGACGCGGCACGGGTCGTCGGCGACCTGCAGCGGCACCGCCGAGGCCGGGGAGCCCGCCGACTCCAGCAGGACCGTGCGGCGGTCGGTGCCGAACTTCTTCGCCACGTCGGCCAGCTCGTTCGAGACCAGCTTGCGCAGCTCCGCGTCGGACTCCAGGATCCGCGTCAGCTTCTCGATCTCCTCGTTCAGCTTGTCGCGCTCGGCCTCCAGCTCGATGCGGTCGAACTTCGTCAGCCGGCGCAGCGGGGTGTCGAGGATGTACTGCGTCTGCACCTCGGAGAGGGAGAAGCGGGCGATCAGGCCTTCCTTGGCCGCCGCCGCGTTCTCACTCGAACGGATGATCCTGATGACCTCGTCGATGTCGAGCAGCGCCACCAGCAGGCCCTCGACCAGGTGCAGCCGGTCGCGCCGCTTCGTGCGCCGGAACTCGCTGCGCCGCCGCACCACCTCGAAGCGGTGGTCGACGTAGACCTCCAGGAGCTCCTTGAGGCCCAGGGTGAGCGGCTGGCCGTCGACCAGCGCGACGTTGTTGATGCCGAAGGACTCCTCCATCGGCGTGAGCTTGTAGAGCTGTTCCAGGACGGCCTCGGGGTTGAAGCCGTTCTTGATCTCGATGACCAGGCGCAGGCCGTGGGCGCGGTCGGTGAGGTCCTTGACGTCGGCGATGCCCTGGAGCTTCTTCGAGCCGACCAGGTCCTTGATCTTGGAGACGACCTTCTCGGGGCCGACCGTGAAGGGCAGCTCGGTGACGACCAGGCCCTTGCGGCGGGCCGTCACGTTCTCCACGGAGACCGTGGCGCGGATCTTGAAGGTGCCGCGGCCCGTCTCGTAGGCGTCCCGGACGCCGCTCAGGCCGACGATCCGGCCGCCCGTGGGCAGGTCCGGGCCGGGCACGTACTTCATCAGCGTGTCGAGGTCGGCGCCCGGGTGCTTGATCAGGTGCCGGGCGGCGGCGACGACCTCGCCGAGGTTGTGCGGCGGCATGTTCGTCGCCATGCCGACCGCGATTCCGGACGAACCGTTGACCAGAAGGTTCGGATAGGCGGCGGGCAGGGCGACGGGCTCCTGCTCGCTGCCGTCGTAGTTCGGCGCGAAATCGACCGTGTCCTCGTCGATGGACTCCGTCATCAGGGAGGTGGCCGAGGCCATCCGGGCCTCGGTGTACCGCATGGCGGCCGGCGGGTCGTCATTGCCGAGGGAGCCGAAGTTGCCGTGGCCGTCGACCAGCGGGACGCGCATGGAGAACGGCTGCGCCATGCGCACCAGGGCGTCGTAGATCGAGGCGTCGCCGTGCGGGTGGAGCTTTCCCATCACCTCGCCGACGACGCGGGCGCACTTCACGTAGCCGCGGTCGGGGCGCAGCCCCATCTCGTTCATCTGGTAGAGGATGCGGCGGTGGACCGGCTTGAGGCCGTCGCGCGCGTCGGGCAGGGCCCGGGAGTAGATGACCGAGTAGGCGTACTCGAGGAAGGAACCCTGCATCTCGTCGACGACGTCGATGTCGAGGATGCGCTCCTCGAAGTTCTCCGGCGGCGGGGTCTTCGTGCTGCGGCGGGCCATCGCGGCTGCGGCTCCTTCGATCGATTGCCGAGGCAGGGTGCTGACGCGGACCATTGTGGACCGCGCCACTGACAACCCCGGACACGACCCGTCCGTAAGGGGGCACGGCGCCGGGAACTTCGCCGGATGTCAGCGCGCTTGCATACAGTGACAGCACTGTTCATCACGCGAGTCATCGCGCTCGGGTCATCGCGCACGGGCGCGGGATTTCAAGCGATCGAAGGGACGTACATGCCCATGGGTCACACGGCCACGCAACAGGCCGGTACCGGCGGCCTCACAGCGACCGAGCACCGGCTGGCCAACGGCCTGCGGGTGGTGCTCTCCGAAGACCACCAGACCCCGGTCGCCGCGGTCTGCCTCTGGTACGACGTCGGCTCGCGCCACGAAGTCAAGGGCCGCACCGGCCTCGCCCACCTCTTCGAGCACCTTATGTTCCAGGGCTCGGCCCAGGTCAAGGGGAACGGCCATTTCGAGCTGGTGCAGGGCGCCGGCGGCTCCCTCAACGGCACCACCAGCTTCGAGCGCACCAACTACTTCGAGACCATGCCGGCGCACCAGCTGGAGCTGGCCCTGTGGCTCGAGGCCGACCGGATGGGCTCCCTGCTCACCGCCCTCGACGACGAGTCGATGGAGAACCAGCGCGACGTCGTCAAGAACGAGCGCCGCCAGCGCTACGACAACGTCCCCTACGGCACCGCCTTCGAGCGGCTGACGGCCATGGTCTTCCCCGACGGCCACCCGTACCACCACACCCCGATCGGCTCCATGGCCGACCTGGACGCGGCCTCCCTGGAGGACGCCCGCGCCTTCTTCCGCACGTACTACGCGCCGGGCAACGCCGTCCTGTCCGTCGTCGGCGACATCGACCCCGAGCAGACGCTCGCCTGGGTCGAGAAGTACTTCGGCTCCATCCCCGCGCACGACGGCAAGCAGCCCCCGCGCGACGGCAGCCTCCCCGACGTCATCGGCGAGGAGCTCCGCCAGGTCGTCCGCGAAGAGGTCCCGGCGCGCGCGATGATGGCCGCCTACCGCCTCCCGCAGGACGGCTCCCGCGAGGCCGACGCCGCCGACCTGGCCGTCACCGTCCTCGGCGGCGGCGAGTCCTCCCGGCTCCACAACCGCCTGGTCCGCCACGACCGCACCGCCGTCGCGGCCGGCTTCGGCCTGCTGCGGCTCGCCGGCGCCCCCTCGCTGGGCTGGCTGGACGTCAAGGCGTCCGGCGGCGCCGAGGTGGCCGCCATCGAGGCCGCGGTCGACGAGGAGCTCGCCCGCTTCGCCGCCGAGGGGCCGACCCCCGCCGAGATGGAGCGCGCCCAGGCCCAGCTGGAGCGCGAGTGGCTGGACCGGCTCGCCACCGTCAGCGGCCGCGCCGACGAACTGTGCCGCTTCGCGGTGCTGTTCGGCGACCCCCAGCTCGCCCTCACCGCCGTGCAGCGCGTCCTGGACATCACGCCCGAGGAGGTGCAGCGGGTCGCTCAGGCCCGCCTGCGCCCCGACAACCGCGCCGTGCTGGTGTACGAGCCCACGGAGCCCGCCGCCCCCACCGCCGGCGAGAACGCCGGAGCAGCCGACGCAGAAGCAGAAGAGGAGACGGCCAAGTGAGCGACGCCGTGGCCGCTGACCCCGCCCAGCCTTCCATGACCTTCCACCCGCGGCCCCGGGCCGGGGCCCCCGCGCCCTGGGCCTTCCCCGCTCCCGAGCGCGGCACGCTGCCCAACGGCCTCACGGTGCTGCGCTGCCACCGCCCCGGCCAGCAGGTCGTCGCCGTGGACATCAACGTCGTGGCCCCCCTGGACGCCGAGCCCCAGGGCCTCGACGGCGTCGCCACCATCATGGCGCGCGCCCTGTCCGAGGGCACCGACAAGCACACCGCCGAGGAGTTCACCGCCGAGCTGGAGCGCTGCGGCGCCACCCTCGACGCCCACGCGGACCACCCCGGCGTGCGCCTCTCCCTGGAGGTGCCGGCCTCCCGGCTCGCCAAGGCCCTCGGCCTCGTGGCCGACGCCCTGCGCGCCCCGGCCTTCCCCGACAACGAGGTCGAGCGCCTCGTGGGCAACCGCCTCGACGAGATCCCGCACGAGCTGGCCAACCCCGCCCGCCGGGCCGCGATGGCGCTCTCCAAGGAGCTCTTCCCGGCCGCCTCGCGGATGTCCCGCCCCCGCCAGGGCACCGAGGAGACCGTCGCCCGCATCGACGCCGCCTCCGTCCGCGCCTTCTACGAGGCCCACGTCCGGCCCGCCACCACGACCGCCGTGGTCGTCGGCGACTTCACCGGCATCGACCTCGACGCGGCCCTCGCCGACTCCCTCGGCGCCTGGACGGGTTCCCCGGCCGAGCCCCACCCGCTCCCGCCGGTCACCGCCGACGACACCGGCCGCGTCGTCATCGTGGACCGCCCCGGCGCGGTCCAGACGCAGCTCCTCATCGGCCGCATCGGCGCCGACCGGCACGACCGCGTGTGGCCCGCCCAGTCCGTCGGCACGTACTGCCTCGGCGGCACCCTCACCTCGCGCCTGGACCGCGTCCTGCGCGAGGAGAAGGGCTACACCTACGGCGTGCGCGCCTTCGGCCAGGTGCTGCTGTCCTCCCCGGAGGGCACCGGCGCGGCCATGCTGGCCATCAGCGGCTCGGTGGACACCGCCTCCACCGGCCCCGCACTGCAGGACCTGTGGACGGTGCTCCGCACCCTCGCCGCCGAGGGCCTGACGGACGAGGAGCGCGACGCCGCCGTGCAGAACCTCGTCGGCGTCGCCCCGCTCAAGTACGAGACGGCGGCGGCCGTCGCCGGGACCCTCGCCGACCAGGTCGAGCAGCACCTCCCGGACGACTTCCAGGCGCGGCTGTACGAACGCCTCGCCGCGACGGGCACGGTGGAGGCCACCGCCGCCGTCGTGAGCGCGTTCCCGGTCGACCGTCTGGTGACGGTGCTCGTCGGTGACGCCGCGCAGATCGAGGAGCCCGTCCGGGCCCTCGGCATCGGCGAAGTGACCGTGATCACGGGCTGATCCCCGGCGGCCGGCCCACCGGTGGCCCGCCGTCAACCGGCAGGCACGCGCGCCCGCGAGGCGCGCGTGCCTGCCAAATGTCCGGTTTAGCGGAGTGGTTGCACGTCTGCACTGTGGCGTGGGACACAAAATGGTGCTTCTGTTTGCCGATCGAAAGTGACGGCGTCTAGCGTCAAAGCGGCTGTCCGTCCGATGTGCGTCGCATCCGCGGCCCGGGCAGTCATCGCCGAGTCCCCGTACGGCGCGAGCCAGGGGAGCCGGGGACCCAAGTGTCCCTGGGGTGAATCGGGCCCCTTTCCGGAGGGATCCGTAGGAGACCTTCCTGCTCCGAACCCGTCAGCTAACCCGGTAGGCGAGAGGGAAGGAAAGGACCAGCCTCACCCATGGCGTTCACTCGTGCCACCGGGAAGCACCGCAAGCCGAGCCGCGCCGTTCGCGTCAGCGCGAACGCGGCAGGCATAGCCACCCTCGCCGCCACCGGTGTCGTCGCGGGCTTCGCCGCTCCGGCGCTGGCCGCGTCCACCGACGACGCCCACCGTTCCACCGAGGACACCGGCCTGACCCAGGCCGTCGTCATCGGCGAGGACACCGCCGGCCGCATCGGCGAGCAGGCCCAGGTCCAGAGCAGCGCCGCTGCCGAGTCCACCGCCGTCCACGAGGCCGAGTCCGCTGCCAAGCAGCAGGCCGCCGACGTGAAGAAGGCCGCGGACGAGGCCAAGCGCAAGGCCGAGGCCGAGCGCAAGGAGCAGGAGCGCGTCGCCCGCGAGCAGGAGCGCAAGCGCCTCAACGCCTTCGTCTCGCCGATCGCCGGCTCCTACGTCTCCACGTCCTACAAGGCCTCCAGCGGCCTGTGGTCCTCCGGCAGCCACACCGGCGTCGACTTCCACGCCGAGACCGGCACCTCGGTCCAGGCCGTGGGCGCCGGCACCGTCGTCGAGGCCGGCTGGGGCGGCGCCTACGGCAACAACGTCGTCATCAAGCACAACGACGGCACGTACACGCAGTACGGCCACCTGTCGTCCATCGGCGTCTCCGTCGGCCAGACCGTCACCGCCGGCCAGCAGATCGGCCTCTCCGGCGCCACGGGCAACGTGACCGGCCCGCACCTGCACTTCGAGGCCCGCACGGGTGCCACGTACGGCACCGACATCGACCCGGTCGCGTACCTCGCCGAGCACGGCGTCTCCGTCTGACGCTCCGGCACCCGGGCGAGTCCTGACGCGCACTCGCCGCACACACGCCTGACGAAGGCCCCGGCCCACCGGCCGGGGCCTTCGCCGTGCCCGAACATCCCCCGCGCCGTGGCCGCCGCCGGCCCCCGTGTTGGCCAAAACATAGCGATGACTTCCCGTGCGCCGTCGGAAATCGCGGTCCGCTGCAATAGAGTCGCTGAACAGGCGTCAATCGGCCGCGTTTCGCGGGGGTTATGCGGAGGTTCACCCATGCGGGGCCGTACGTGAACGGTGAGGGGACAGCGGCTCAGGAAGGCCGTCGCATTTCTGCGCATGCCGTGTGCACGGCGATTCGTGACGACATCGTTTCCGGCACGTTTCCGCCCGGCAGCCGGCTCACCGAGGAAGTCCTCGCACGCCGCTACGGCGTTTCCCGCGTGCCCGTGCGCGAGGCGCTGCGCACCCTCGCCTCGGAGGGGTTCGTGACCACCCGGCGGCACGCCGGCGCGTGCGTCGCGGAGCCCACCGAACAGGAGGCGGCGGATCTGCTGGAGGTCCGCTCCCTGCTGGAGCCGCTGGGCGCCGCGCGCGCCGCGCAGCGCCGCACGGAGGCGCACCTGAAGGTGTTGCGCGGGCTGGTCAGGCTCGGCCAGGAGCGCGCCCGGGGCGGGCGCACGGGCGAGCTGCGGCCGCTGGGGGACTGGTTCGACGAGACGCTCGCCCAGGCGTCCGGCAGCCCCAGCCTCGCGGGGCTGCTCACCCAGCTGCGCCTCAAGATCACCTGGGTGTACGCGGCGGAGCCGCCGGTGCGCCCCGTCGACACCTGGGAGCTGCTCGGCTCCCTCGTGGACGCCGTCGCCCGCGGTGACGCGGAGCGGGCCCGGTCGATCGCCGCGGCCCGTGCGGACCGGGCGCCGGGGGAATTCCGGCTGCGGCGCTTGGTGCCGGCGGCGCGGACGGGGAATGCGGGGCCGGCCGTGAGAACAGTGATCGCCGGTTCTTGAAGCGCGTGCGCGCATTAGTGACCGGAGTTCGTTTCGCCCGGGACTTCATCCGTGGTTACCGAAGGAAATGTTCTCCGGCTGAACTCGTGCCTATGGAATGGTCTGCCGTCATCGCCGGAAAGCCATGGATTTCGCGCGGGAACGACAACGGGGCCACGGCGGCCTCAGTCGGCCGCCGCGGCCCCGCCGCGGGTGATTCCGTCGGATCAGACGGTCTCCGGAAGCTCCTCGAGACCCTCGGCGACCAGCTTCGCCAGGCGCTCCAGCGCCGCCTCGGCACCCTCGGCGTCGCTCGCCAGGACGATCTCCTCGCCACCCTGGGCGCCCAGGCCCAGCACGGCCAGCATGGAGCCGGCGTTGACGGGGGTGCCGTCGGCCTTGGCGATCGTCACGGGGACGCCGGCGGCGGTCGCCGCACGGACGAAGATCGACGCGGGGCGGGCGTGCAGGCCCTCGGCCCAGCCGACGTTGACGCGGCGCTCAGCCATGGTGTGTGCCCTTCAGGTCGTAGGGGTTGTCTAGACCAGTGTCTCACGGTGCCCGGAGTGCTCCGGCGCAGCGCTCCGGCTGTCGGTGCCCGGCCTTACGCTGGCCCCATGCAGACGCCGCCAGCGCACGCCGGGCAGCAGTCCGGGCACGAGCACGCGTACCCCGCCCACTGGGAAGCCGATGTCGTGCTGCGCGACGGTGGCACCGCGCATCTGCGTCCCATCACGCCCGACGACGCGCAGCGCCTCGTCAGCTTCTACGAGCAGGTCTCGGACGAGTCGAAGTACTACCGCTTCTTCGCCCCCTACCCCCGCCTCTCCGACCGGGACGTGCACCGCTTCACCCATCACGACTACGTGAACAGGGTCGGCCTCGCCGCCACGGTCGGCGGCGAGTTCATCGCCACCGTCCGCTACGACCGCATCGACGGCCGCGGCATGCCGGCCTCCGGGCCCGCCGAGGAGGAGGCCGAGGTCGCCTTCCTCGTACAGGACGCCCACCAGGGCCGCGGCGTCGCCTCCGCCCTCCTGGAGCACATCGCGGCCGTGGCCCGGGAGCGCGGCATCCGGCGCTTCGCCGCGGAGGTGCTGCCCGCCAACAGCAAGATGATCAAGGTCTTCACCGACGCGGGCTACACGCAGAAGCGCAGCTTCGAGGACGGCGTCGTCCGCCTCGAACTGGACCTGGAGCCCACCGACCGCTCGCTCGCCGTCCAGCGGGCCCGCGAGCAGCGCGCCGAGGCCCGCTCGGTCCAGCGGCTGATCGCCCCCGGCTCCGTCGCCGTCATCGGCACCGGCCGGGCGCCGGGTGGCATGGGGCGCACCGTCCTGCGCAACATCCTGGCCGCCGGCTTCACCGGGCACGTCCACGCCGTCAACCACGCCTTCCCCGAGGGCACCATCCGGCTCGACCCCGAGGGCGTGCCCGCCCACCGCTCCGTCCTCGGCATCTCCGGCCCCGTCGACCTCGCCGTCGTGGCCGTGCCCGCCGAGCAGGTGCCCTCCGTCGTCGCCGAGTGCGGCGAGCACGGCGTCCAGGGCCTCGTCGTCCTCTCCGCCGGCTACGGGGAGAGCGGCGCCGACGGGCGCCACCGGCAGCGCGAGCTGGTGCGCCAGGCCCGCTCGTACGGGATGCGCATCATCGGGCCCAACGCCTTCGGGCTCATCAACACCGCCGCCGGCGTCCGGCTGAACGCCTCCCTGTCGCCCGAGCTGCCCGCCGCCGGGCGCATAGGGCTCTTCAGCCAGTCCGGGGCCATCGGCATCGCCCTGCTCGCCGGGCTGCACCGGCGCGCCGCCGGGCTCGTCGGCATCTCCAGCTTCGTCTCCGCGGGCAACCGCGCGGACGTCTCCGGCAACGACTTCCTGCAGTACTGGCACGACGACCCCGACACCGACCTCGTGCTCATGTACCTGGAGTCCATCGGCAACCCCCGCAAGTTCACGCGGCTCGCGCGGCGCACCGCCGCCCGCAAGCCGGTCGTCGTCGTCAAGGGCGCCCGGCACGGCGGCGCCGCGCCCACCGGGCACGCCGTCCCGACGACCCGGATCCCCGACGCCACCGTCTCCGACCTGCTCCGGCAGGCCGGCGTCATCCGCGTCGACACGGTCACCGAGCTCGCCGACACCGGGCTGCTCCTCGCCTCCCAGCCGCTGCCCGCGGGGCCGCGCGTCGCCATCCTCGGCAACTCCGAATCCCTCGCCCTGCTCACCTACGACGCCTGCCTCACCGACGGGCTGCGGCCCCAGCCGCCGTACGACCTGACCACCGGCGCCCGGCCCGCCGACTTCCGCCGCGCCCTGGCCGGGGCCCTGGCGGACGAGGAGTGCGACGCCGTCGTCGTCACCGCCATCCCCTGGGTCGGCGACGCCTCCGCGGCGGACCTCGCACGGGCGCTGCGGGAGGCGGTCGCCGCCGCGCCCGGCGCGAAGCCGGTCGCCGTCGTGCACCTGGAGATCCCGGGGCTCGCGGAGGCCCTCGCGGAGCCGGCCGGGGAGGACGACGGGGAAGCGGCCGTACGGATACCCGCCTACCCCGCCGCCGAGCGGGCCGTCCGGGCGCTCGCCGAAGCCGCGCGGTACGCGCGCTGGCGGCGGCTCGCCGCCGAGCCCGGGCGGGTGCCCGAATACGACGACATCGACGAGGCGGGGGCCGCCGCCGACATCGACGTGCTCCTGGAGGCCCACGGGGCGCTCCTCGCCCCGCCGCCCGAGGGGCCGCGGGCGGTCACCCTCTCCGCGCCCGACACCCAGCGGCTCCTCGCCCGCTACGGCATCGCCGTGATGCCCGCCCTGCCGGCGCCCGACCCCGACAGCGCTGTGCGGGCCGCCGCGCGGCTCGGCTTCCCCGTCGCCCTCAAGCCCACGGCGCCGCACCTGCGCCACCGCGCCGACCTCGGGGGCGTCCGGCTCGACCTCGGCGGCGAGGCGGAACTGCGCCGCGCCTACGCCGAATTGACCGAGCTCCTCGGCAAGCCCGAGGAGCTCCGGCTCGTCGTGCAGTCCATGGCGCCGCGCGGCGTCGACACCGTCGTCCGGGCCGCGATCGACCCCGCGGCCGGCGCGGTGCTCTCCTTCGGGCTCGCCGGGGCGCCCTCCCTGCTGCTCGGCGACACCGCCCACCGGCTCGTCCCCGTGACCGACCGGGACGCCGCCGAGCAGATCCGCTCGATCCGGACCGCGCCGCTGCTGTTCGGCTGGCGGGGCGCGACGCCGGTCGACACCCGGGCGCTGGAGGAGCTCCTGCTGCGGGTCTCCCGGCTGGTCGACGATCACCCCGAGGTCGTCGGCGCCGACCTGGAACCGGTGATCGTCGCACCCCACGGCGTCCACGTCCTCGGCGCCACGATCCGCCTCTCCCCGGCCCCGGCCCGCACGGACCTGGGCCCCCGCAGCCTGCCGGTGGTCTGACAGCAACAGCCCACCGGGGGCCGGGGGCCACGACGACAGACACCCGGTCCGGCACCGCCGGGCTGCGCCGCGGGGGCGCCCGAGCGGGCGTGCGCGGCGACTCCTGTCCGCCGCGATGGTGCTGTCCGGCGGTGTTCGTTGCCGCCTCGGGCGTGTGCGCCCGGTTCCGCTTGAGCCCGTCGCGGCACCGCCGGGCTGCGCCGCGGTGGCTTGCCGCCGTTGCGGCGGGAGTGGATGGCGGGGGCGTCCGGGCAGGCAGGCATCGGCAACGCCTGTCCGCTGCGGGTCCGGATGGTGGGGCCGCCTCAGTCGGTGCGTGGCAGCTTCGGTGGCGGTGGCGTGCGGGCCCCGGGTGCGAGGCCGGCCCCGGGGCCGGGCCGGGGTCCGGGCCGGGTTCGGGTGGGGTGGGAGGGGACGGGGGTGTGATGCCCGTCCCATCCAGCCGGCCTCGGCAGAGGCCGGCGTCGCCGCATCGGGCGGTCAGGCCCCGTGGGCCCCTTAGGATGGGCTTATGGCGAAGACCGGTACGACGACCCAAGGGCTGCGCGCGGCGATCGAGCGCAGTGGCTACTACCCGGCCCTCGTGGCCGAGGCGGTGGAGGCCGCAGTGGGCGGGGAGCCGGTCGTGTCGTACCTGGTCCACCAGGAGACGACGTTCGACTCCAACGAGGTGCGCCGCCACGTCACGGTCCTCGTCCTCACCGGCAACCGTTTCATCGTCAGCCACACCGACGAGCAGGCCGCCGACGGCACGTCGCCGTCCCCCTACGCCACCACTTCCACGGAGTCCGTGAAGCTGGAGCGGATCTCCTCGGTCGTGCTGAGCCGCGTCGTCGCCAACCCCGAGTCGTACACGCCGGGCACCCTGCCCCGCGAGGTCGTGCTGAACATCGGCTGGGGCGCCGTGTCCCGGATCGACCTGGAGCCCGCGGCCTGCGGCGACCCCAACTGCGACGCGGACCACGGCTACACCGGCTCCTCCACGGCCGACGACCTGAGCCTGCGCGTCAGCGAGGCCGGCGACGGCCCGGACACCGTGCGCCAGACCCTGGCCTTCGCCCAGGCGCTCTCCGAGGCCACTGCGGCGACCCCGGCGACCAACCGCTGATGTCCCATCCGATGACGGCGGGCTCCGCCTGGCACGAGCCCGCCCCGCTCGATCCCCGCACGGCCCCGCTGCCCCGCTACGGCACGGGCTCGCTGGCCGATCTGCTGCCCTCCGTCGTGGCGGGCATGGGGGTCCCGGGCTTCCCGGCGGGCCTGGAGCTCGCCCCGGCCGACCGCGTGTGCGTCTTCCTGATCGACGGCCTGGGCTGGGAGCTGCTGCGCGCCCACCCCGCCGAGGCCCCGTTCCTGCACTCGCTGATGGCGGGCTCCCGCAACGGCACCGGCGACCCGCTGACCGCGGGCTTCCCGTCCACCACGGCGACCTCCCTCGCCTCGGTCGGCACGGGGCTCCCGCCGGGCGCCCACGGCCTGCCCGGCTACACGGTCGCCGACCCGGCCACGGGCCGGCTGATGAACCAGCTGCGCTGGCGCCCGTGGACCGACCCGCACGCCTGGCAGCCGTACCCGACGGTCTTCCAGCTCGCGGACGCGGCGGGCGTGCACACCTGCCAGGTCTCCGCCCCGGACTTCCAGCACACCCCGCTGACGAAGATCGCGCTGAGCGGCGGCACGTTCCACGGCCGGCTCTCCGGCGAGGAGCGGATGGACTTCGCCGCCGACCGCCTCGGCGCCGCGGACCGCTCGCTCGTCTACACGTACTACAGCGACGTCGACGGCAAGGGACACCGCTTCGGCGTCGACTCCGACGAGTGGCGCGGCCAGCTGATGTACGTCGACCGGCTCGCCCAGCGTCTCGCCGAGCAACTGCCGCCCCGCTCCGCCCTGTACGTCACCGCCGACCACGGCATGATCGACATCCCCTTCGACCCGGAGTCGCGCATCGACTTCGACGAGGACTGGGAGCTCCGCGCGGGCGTCTCCCTGCTCGGCGGCGAGGCGCGCGCCCGCCACGTCTACGCCGTGCCCGGTGCGGCGGCCGACGTCCTCGCCGTGTGGCGGGAGGTGCTGGGCGAGCAGATGTGGATCGCGAGCCGCGACGAGGCCATCGAGGCGGGCTGGTTCGGCCGGCCCGGCGACGGCGTGGACGACCGCGTGTACGGCCGGATCGGCGACGTGGTCGCCGCCGCCCGTGACGACGTCGCGATCGTCGCCACCGAGACCGAGCCGAACGAGTCCGCGATGGTGGGGCTGCACGGCTCCATGACGCCCGTCGAGCAGCTCGTGCCGCTCCTCGAAGTGCGCCCCTGACCGGCCGGCAGTCCGTAGCCGCGGACCGCAGTCTCAGCCGCCCGTAGCTTGCAGCCCGTAGCCCGTACGACACCCCCCACAACGCCCCGACCTATGAAAGGCATTGGCTTCCCCATGCCCGAGCTGGTGTTCTTCTCCGGAACCATGGACTGCGGAAAGAGCACCCTCGCTCTGCAGATCGAGCACAACCGCTCGGCCCGCGGCCTGCAAGGGATGATCTACACCCGCAACGACCGTGCCGGCGCGGGCAAGCTCTCCTCGCGGCTCGGTCTGGTCACCGACTCCGTCGAGGCGGGGGAGGGGTTCGACTTCTACGCGCACATCGTCGCCCACCTGTCCGCGGGCGGCCGCGCCGACTACGTCATAGCCGACGAGGCGCAGTTCCTCGCCCCCGAGCAGATCGACCAGCTCGCCCGCATCGTCGACGACCTCGAACTCGACGTCTTCGCCTTCGGCATCACCACCGACTTCCGCACCAAGCTCTTCCCCGGCTCCCAGCGCCTGGTCGAGCTCGCCGACCGCATCGAGGTGCTGCAGGTCGAGGCGCTGTGCTGGTGCGGCGCGCGGGCCACGCACAACGCCCGTACGGTGGGCGGGCAGATGGTCGTCGAGGGCGCGCAGGTGGTCGTGGGCGACGTCAACCAGCCCGAGACCGTGGTCGGTTACGAGGTGCTGTGCCGGCGCCACCACCGCCGCAGGCTGACGTCCGCCGCGGCCCGTGCCGCGGCGCTCTCCCCCGACGTGCTGCCGGTGGACCCGGTCGGCGACGCCGGTGACCCCGCCGAGCGCTCCGCCGGCGGGTCGGTGGACGGCCGCGTCAGCGACCCGTCCGCAGCAGGGTGAAGACCGCGCCCTCCGGGTCGGTGACCGTGGCCACCCGGCCGGCCGGCTCCTCGTGCGGCGGTCGCAGGACCTGACCGCCCAGGTCCGCCACCCGCACCGCCGCGGCGTCGGTGTCCGCGACCTCGAAGTACGTCATCCAGTACGGGCCCCGCTGCCGGGACAGCTCGGACAGGGCACGGCCGACGCCCTGGATCGCCGCGACCGGGCGGCCGTCCAGGTGCAGCGTGACGTAGTCGGTGGTCTCCGCCTCCGCCGAATGGGGCGAGTGCGCGGCGTCGGCCGGCTTGACGTCGTAGCCGAACAGGGACCGGTAGAAGCCGGAGACCGCGGACGCCCGGCGGGTCACCAGCTCGTGCCACGCGGGCGTGCCGGGCACCCCCGTGAGCTGCGCGCCCGTCAGCTTCTGGCCCTGCCACACGCCGAACGGCGCCCCGGCCGGGTCGCACGCGAGCACCAGCCGCCCCGCGTCCTCCGCGGACAGCGGGCCGACCCCCACCGTGCCGCCCAGGCAGCGGATCCACTCCGCGGCCTCGTCGGCGTCGTCACTGGCGAGGTACGTGGTCCAGGCGGTCGGCAGCCGCACGCCGGGCGCGAGCTCGCCCAGGCCGGCGACGTCCCGGCCGTCGATCGTGGCGCGGACGTAGGGGCCCAGCTGGCGCGGCCCGGGGCTGTAGAACGCCCAGCCGAACAGACCTCCGTAGAACTCCTGGATGGACTCCAGGTCGTGCGCCAGGAGACTCGTCCAGCACGGGCTGCCCGGCGCCTGCCGGGCCTCCCGCGCTCCTGGCCGGGGCGAGCCCCAAACCTCGGTCATGTCACTCTCTCCTCGGACCCTCGTGGTGGCCGCGCGTCCCGCGCCGGGCCGCGGCGCGCGGGGGTGGTACGGGACGGGGCACGACCAGATGGTTGCACCACCGGCCGCCGCGCGCCCCCCGGCCGCGCCGGGATTCCCGGGTTCCCGAAGGAGAATGCCCGCAATCGCGGGGCAGTACCGTTCCGGCGCCCGCGGGCGCCGCGGTGAGCGGAGGCGCCCAGTATCGATCAGGTGTGCGCGGCCTCGCCAGAGGCCCGTTGACCGCACGTCCGGCTACGTCAGGATGGGGTCCATGAATCCCATCATCAGCGCAGCCGAACTCATGGACCGTGTGGACGCGTCGGCGAGCGGGCAGCCGCCGGTCCTGCTGGACGTCCGTTATCAGCTCGGGGGTCCGCCCGGGCGGCCCGAGTACGAGGCGGGGCACATCCCCGGCGCGGTCTTCGTGGACCTTGAGAGCGAACTCGCCGGGCCCGCGGGGAAGCAGGGCCGGCACCCGCTGCCGGACCTCGCGGTCTTCGCCGCGGCGATGCGCGGGGCCGGCGTGGGCTCGGACACCGAGGTCGTCGTCTACGACGGGGGACAGGGCTGGGCGGCCGCGCGGGCGTGGTGGATGCTGCGCTGGGCCGGGCACCCGTCCGTCCGGGTCCTCGACGGGGGGCTCGCGGCCTGGCGCGCGCAGGGCGGCCCGGTCACGGACGAGCGGACGCCCGTGCGCGAGGGCGACTTCGTTCCGCAGCCGGGAGCGCTGCCCCTGCTCGACGCCGACGGCGCGGCGGCGCTGGCCCGCCGCGGGCTGCTGCTGGACGCCCGGGCGGGGGAGCGCTACCGGGGCGAGGTGGAGCCGATCGACGCCGTCGCGGGCCACATTCCGGGGGCGGTCTCCGCACCGACCACGGAGAACGTGGCCGCGGACGGGCGGCTGCGCCCCGCGGCGGAGCTGGCGGCCCGCTTCGGCGCGCTGGGGGCCGCGGACGGTGCGGAGGTGGGCGTGTACTGCGGCTCGGGCGTATCCGCCGCGCAGGAGGTGCTGGCGCTGGCCGTCGCGGGCATTCCGGCGGCCCTGTACGTCGGCTCGTGGAGCGAGTGGTCGTCCGACCCGTCGCGGCCCGTGGCCACGGGCCCCCAGCGGGGCTGATCCCACGGCCGACCGGCCGATCGGGTGGCCGGCGGGTTGCCGTTGCGGCGGGGGAGGGGGCGCGCACACGCTCCGGGGCGGCCGTGGGCGGTCCGGCGGCCGGGGTCCTGCCGGTGCGCGCTGACGTCGGCGCCCCCGGCCGCACGGACCGGGGGCTTGACGGGGAGTCACTGCCGTAGTGGTTACTCCTGTTTCTTGCGGCGGGTGCCGAAGACGATCTCGTCCCAGCTGGGGACCGCCGCGCGGCGGCCCGGACGGACCCCGTCGGCCTCGGCCTGACGGTCCGTCGTACCGGTCAGGCGGTCGCGGTGACCGGCCACGGACCGTGGCATCAGGACGTCCGCATACGCGGCGCCCGCACTTGCGGCCGGTGCCGGGGGCTCGACGGTCTCCGGCATCTCGGACGGATCGTCAGCGGCCTGCACGGCCGTGGCCGTTTCGGGCACGACCATGTCGCCGCGGAAGCTCGGGACGGCTTCGAGCAGGCTCGTCAGCGAATCCCGCTCCCGCTCCCGTTCCTTGCCGGACTCCTCGGCGGACTCCGCCTCCTGCTCCGGCGCCGCCGGAGGGCCGGAGGACGACTGCCGGTCCTGCCGGTCCTGACGCTCCTGCCGGTCCAGCGACCGGTCGAGGGGCCGGTCCCGGGGCAGCCGCGCGATCCGCGGCACGAACGGGAAGCTCGGCTCGGGCGTGTCGTCGGTCTCGCCGATGAGCGCGCGGGCCTCGTCGTCCATCGCTTGAACGATCCGCCTCGGCGGGTCGTACGACCAGCTCGCCGCGTGGGGCTCACCTGCCGCCCGGTAGACGAGCAGGACCTCCCACGTGCCGTCGTCCCGGCGCCAGGAGTCCCACTGCGCGGTGTCCTTCTCGGCCCCGCGCAGCATGAGCCGCTCGGCGACGGCCTCGCCGAGGAGCGGGCCGGTGTTCTCGCCCGGGCGGCGCACGGCCGTCTTGCGGGCGCGCTCGGCCATGAACGCGCGCTCGGCCAGGACCGGGCCCTCGAACCGGCGCACCCGCTCGACGGGGATGCCCGCGAGCTGCGCCACCTCCTCCGCGGAGGCTCCTGCACGTATCCGCGCCTGGATGTCGCGGGGGCGGAGATGGCTCTCCACCTCGATCTCGATCTGCCCCAGGCGAGCACGGTCGTTGCGCACGGCGGCGCGCAGCCGCTCGTCGATGGGAAGGGTGTACTCCGTGCTGTCCGCAGCCTTGAGCACCAGCCGTGTGCCGTCGTTGGAGACGGCCACGACACGCAGTTCGGGCATGGGGACCTCCCGGGTGGTGCCTGCCGACGTCACGTGCGTCGCTGCTTCCGCTAGTCGAGTGTGGCCTGCCCGGGTGCAGCCTGCCACAACATTGCCGAGTTGACGGGGGTGAGAGCCGCTCGGGCCCCGCCCGTTGGGTCCGGGCAGCCGGACGGGACACCGGGGCCAGGGCTCGCCACAGTACTCCATTCGGGCCACTGGGGGTGGAATGGCGCGCCATCGAAGTTCACGCGGGAGAAGGGAGTTGATCGTACCTATCGGGTGCACCGGCGGTTGCGCGGGTGTCGAGGTTCACACAATCGCCAGATCCGGAACTGTTCGTTACGCTCGAATGTCTCTTCTCCCTGCAAGGCGGACCCAAGGGCTACACAGAGGCAGGAGATGGACGGCAAAGGCGAAAGCGAGGCAAAAGCGAAGAACAAGCGTCTGGAACTGAGCCTCGCGCAGGTCGCCGGCAGCGCCCTCGCGGCGGTGATCGCCGCCCTGCTCGCGGGCAAGCTCGGCGTGTACGGCACGGTCATCGGCGCCGGTGTCGTGAGCGTCGTGGCCACGTCCGGCGGCACGATCTTCCACCACTTGTTCAAGCGCACCGGGGAACAGCTCCGCGGGGCGACCGCCCAGGCGGCGAGGCCGAAACTGCGCCAGGTGCCCGTGCGGGACGCGGGCCGGGCCGTCGACCGCGCCGCTGCGGCAGCCCGGCGCGGCGCGCAGGACGACGCCACCCGTGCACTCCCGCCGGCCGACGCCACCCAGATGCTGCCCGCGGCCGGCGACGCGGAGACACGGCTGGTGCACGGGGTGCCACAGGCGCCGGAGCCCGGCGGCGCACACGCGGGCGCGCATGCGGGTGCACGCGCCGGTGATCACTCCTTTGCGTACGCGGACGAGTACACCCCGGCCACGACGCACGGCACCCGCATGCGCGGCTGGAAGCGTCCGCTGCTCGCCGCCGGCGCGGTCTTCGTCCTCGCCATGGGCACGGTCACCGCGGTCGAACTGGTCAAGGGTTCGAGCGCGGACGGCGGCGGCGGGACCACGGTCGGCCAGATCTTCGACGGCGGGAAGGCACAGAAGAAGCAGGATCCGGCACCGGAGCGGCACCAGGGCCCCGGTCGCTCGGACGGCGACGGCGAGCACGAGCGCCGGGACGGCGGCGACTCCGGCTCCTCGCCCGACCCCGACGCGTCCCGTCAGGGCGGCGGTACGGGCGGGAAGTCGCCGGATCCGTCGACGTCCCCGTCCTCCGGCGGCTCCACGCCCGGCCCCAAGCCGGACCCGACGCCGAACCCCTCCACGTCCCAGGACGGCGGCGACGGCAAGGGCGGCAGCGGCTCCGGGACGAGCGGCCAGGGTGCGACGGGCGGGCAGGGCACGCCCACGCCCTCGGCGCAGGGCCAGAACGCGGCGGCGGGGCCGGCCGGGGGTGCGGTGACGACCGCCGGCGCCGTCTCGTAGGCGCGGTCCCCCGTACGGCCGGCCGGGCCTCTCCGGCCGCGGGCCGTGCCCGGCACCGGGCCCGGCAGGCGCCCCGTGCCGGCCGGGGCTTTACTCCCCGGGCATCCGCCCCGGGGCCTTACTCCCCGAGCACCCGCCGCAGGTACGCGTTGCCGAACACCCGCTGCGGGTCCAGCCGGTCCCGTACCGCGGTGAACTCCGCGAACCGCGGATAGGCCGCCGCCAGGTGCCCCGCGTCGCGGCTGTGCAGCTTCCCCCAGTGCGGCCGCCCCCCGTGCGCCGTCATGATCTGTTCGGCGGCCCGGAAGTACGCCTGATGAGGGGTGCCCTTGTACATGTGCACGGCGATGTAGGCGGTGTCCCGGCCGTAGGCGGTGGACAGGGGGATGTCGTCGGCCGGGGCCGTGCGGACCTCGACCGGGAAGGACACGCGCAGCCGCGAGCGCGCGATCGCGGCCCGCAGCTCGCGCAGCGCCGGTATCGCCGCCTCGCGGGGCAGCGCGTACTCCATCTCCAGGAAGCGGACCCGGCGCGGGCTGGTGAAGACCTTGTACGGGACGTCCGTGTAGGTGCGGGCCGACAGGGCGCGGCCGGTGAGCCGGGCGATGGCCGGGACGGCGGCGGGGGCGGCGCGGCCCACGGCGCACAGGGCGCCGAAGAGGCCGTTCGAGAGCAGCTCGTCCTCGGCGAAGGCGCCGATCCGGCCGAGCGGTGCCGCGGGGCCCGCGCTGCGGTTGTTGCGTTTGGTCATGCAGCCGGTGGTGTGCGGGAACCAGTAGAACTCGAAGTGCTCGTTCTCGGCGACCAGCTGGTCGAACTCGTTCGTGACCCGGTCGAGCGGCATCGGCTCCTCACGGGCCCGGAGCAGGAACTCCGGCTCCACCGCGAACGTGAGGGCGGTGATCACCCCCAGGGCGCCGAGCCCGAGCCGGGCGGCCGCGAAGACCTCCGGGTTTTCGTCCGCGGAGCAGGACAGCACCGAGCCGTCCGCCGTGACCAGCTCCAGGCCGCGGACCTGGGCCGCGAGCGAGGCGGAGTCGCGGCCGGTGCCGTGAGTGCCGGTGCTGACGGCGCCGGAGACGGTCTGCTCCATGATGTCGCCCATGTTGGCCAGCGACAGGCCGTGCGCGGACAGGGTGCGGTTCAGCTGCCGCAGCGTCGTGCCGGCCCCCACCGTGACCGTGCCCGCCGCGCGGTCCACGGCGCGCAGGCCGCCCAGGCGCTCGGGGCGGAGCAGCAGGCCGTCGGTGGCGGCCGCGGCGGTGAACGAGTGACCGGTGCCGGCCGCCTTCACCCTCAGGCCGTCCGCCGCGGCCCGGGCGACCGCCTCCGCGACCTCTTCCGCCGTCGCCGGGGAGACCGAGCGCGCGGGGCGTGCGGTGACGTTCCCCGCCCAGTTGCGCCATCCGGGTGTCCCGGCCCCCTCAGGCGACGACGCCCTCGCTGCGGTCGCCCCGGCCTTCGTGCCCGCCGTCGTTCCGGTCGTCTCCGTCATGCGCGTCAGACCCTCCCCTTGCCTGCGGCACAGGTGCCCCCGGCCGCTGCTCTGCCTGCGTGCGGAGCCGGCGGTACCCCAGGAACGCGACCGCCGCCGCGACGGCCCCCGCCACCCCGGACACCGCGTACCCCGCGGCGGCGCCGCGGGCGTCGACCACCCAGCCGGCGGCCGACGACCCCAGTGCCACGCCGACCGCGAGACCCGTGCTCGTCCAGGTCATGCCCTCGGTCAGCTGCGCGCGCGGTACGTGCTGTTCGACCAGGGCCATCGTCGTCACCATGGTCGGCGCGATCGACAGCCCCGAGACAAAGAGCGCCACGGCCAGGAACGGCAGGTTCCCGACCAGTTGGAGGGGGATCATACTCACGGCCATCGCACACACGCCCACGAGCCAGCGGCGGGCCATCTCCCCCTTCAGCGGCAGGAGTCCGAAAACCACCCCCGCCGCGCAGGAGCCCAGCGCGTACGTGGCGAGCACCAGGCTCGCCATGCTCTTGTGGCCCTGCTCCTCGGCGAAGGCGACGGTCACCACGTCGCAGGTGCCGAAGATCATGCCCGTCGCGACGAACGTGGCCACGAGGACCTGCAGGCCGCGCGAGCGCAGCGCACCGCCGCGCGCCCGCTCTCCCTGCGGGTGCGGCTCGGGCTCGGTGCCGCGCTGGGCGGTCAGCCAGAACACGCCGACCGCGAGGAAGCAGGTGGCCAGCAGCGGACCCGCCTCCGGGAACCACTGCGTGCAGAGGCCGATCGACAGGATCGGGCCAAAGATGAAGCACACCTCGTCGACGACGGACTCGAAGGCGTAGGCCGTGTGGAGCTGCGGGCCGCCCCCGTAGAGGGCGGCCCAGCGGGCGCGCACCATGGAGCCCACGTTCGGCACGCACCCGGCGCACGCCGAGAAGACGAACAGCGTCCAGTCGGGCCAGCGCTGCTGCGCGCTCAGCAGCAGCCCCGCGGCGGCGACCAGGGTCAGGAGGGTCACCGGGCGCAGCACCCGGCGCTGCCCGTGCCGGTCGACGAGCCTGGATATCTGGGGCCCGAGCACCGCGGCCGAGATGGCCAGGGTCGCCGAGAGGGCGCCCGCCAGGCCGTAGCGCCCGGTGATCTGGGAGACCATCGTGACCACGCCGATGCCGAACATGGACAGCGGCATCCGGCCCAGCAGGCCGGCGGCCGAGAAGCTCCGGGTGCCGGGGGCGGCGAAGATCGCGCGGTACGGACTGGGCAACGACGGCTCCCGGGGAGGTCGGAGGCGGTACGGAAGAGGGTGCCGTAAGGGACGTAGGTGGCTCATACAGCTTACGGGGGTGCGTTTGTGCGGCGCACCGCCATTTCCTGCCTGTCAGTGACGAGTGGCAGGATCTGACGCATGTCGGATCAGCCAGCGCACGCCCCCTACGACGCCCTGCTGTTGCTCTCCTTCGGCGGCCCCGAGGGCCCGGACGACGTCGTCCCGTTCCTCGAGAACGTCACGCGCGGGCGCGGCATCCCCCGCGAGCGCCTCAAGGAGGTCGGGCAGCACTACTTCCTCTTCGGCGGCGTCAGCCCGATCAACGACCAGAACAGGGCGCTGCTCGCCGCCCTGCGCAGGGAATTCGCCGAGCACGCCCTGGACCTGCCGGTCTACTGGGGCAACCGCAACTGGGCGCCGTACCTGACCGACACCCTGCGCGAGATCGCGGCCGACGGCCACCGCCGCGTGCTCACCCTCGCCACCAGCGCCTACGCCTCGTACTCGGGCTGCCGCCAGTACCGGGAGAACCTGGCCGACGCGCTGGCCGCCCTGGAGGCCGAGGGCATCGAGCCACCCCGCGTCGACAAGCTGCGGCACTACTTCAACCACCCCGGCTTCGTGCGGCCCATGGCCGACGCCGTCGTGGCGGCCCTCGCCGAGCTGCCCGAGGCCGTCCGCGAGGGCGCGCACCTCGCCTTCACCACCCACTCCATCCCCACGGCCGCCGCGGACACCTCCGGCCCGGCCGGCGCTCACGGCGACGGCGGCGCCTACGTCGCCCAGCACCTCGACGTCGCCCGCACCGTCGCGGAGGCGGTGCGCGAGGAGACCGGCACGGACCACCCCTGGCGGCTCGTCTACCAGTCGCGCAGCGGCGCCCCGCACGTCCCCTGGCTCGAACCCGACATCTGCGACCACCTGGAGGCCGTGCACGGCGCCGGCGCCCCCGCCGTCGTCATGGTCCCCATCGGCTTCGTCTCGGACCACATGGAGGTCAAGTACGACCTCGACACGGAGGCCGCCGCCAAGGCCGCCGGGCTCGGCCTGCCGGTCGCCCGCGCGGCGACCGTCGGCGCCGACCCCCGCTTCGCCGCCGCCGTCCGCGAGCTCGTCCTGGAGCGCGCCGCGAGCGAGCGCGGGGAGCACCCCGAGCGGTGCGCCCTGGGCGCCCTCGGCCCCTCGCACGACCTCTGTCCCGTCGGCTGCTGCCCGGCCAGGGCCCCGCGCCCCGCGGCCGCCGGAGCCGACAGCCCGTACGCGTAAGGAGTACCAGCACCGTGAGCGACACCCTGAAGGCAGAACTCCTGGCCGTGGCCCTCGAGGCCGCCGACCGCGCCGGAGCGCTGCTCCGCGACGGACGCCCGGCGGACCTGGGGGTCGCCGCGACGAAGACCAGCCCGATCGACGTCGTCACCGAGATGGACATCGCCGCCGAGAAGCTGATCACCGGCTTCCTCGCCGAGCGCCGCCCCGACGACGGCGTGCTCGGGGAGGAGGGCGCCAGCAGCGAGGGCACCAGCGGCGTCCGCTGGGTCGTCGACCCCGTCGACGGCACCGTCAACTACCTCTACGGCCTGCCGTCCTGGGCCGTGTCCATAGCGGCCGAGATCGACGGCGAGGCCGTCGTCGGCGTCGTGGCCGCCCCGATGCGGGGCGAGACCTACCGGGCCGTCCTCGGCGAGGGCGCCCATCTGGGCGACCGGCGGCTGAGCGTCCGGCCCGCGCCCGCCCTCGACCAGGCGCTGATCGGCACCGGCTTCGGCTACCTCGCCTCGCGCCGCGCCGCCCAGGCGGAGGTCCTGCGCTCCCTGCTGCCGCAGGTGCGGGACATCCGGCGCGGCGGGTCGGCCGCGATCGACCTGTGCGACGTCGCCTGCGGCCGGCTCGACGGCTACTACGAGCGCGGGCTCAACCCCTGGGACTACGCGGCCGGCGCGCTCATCGCCCGCGAGGCCGGCGCGCTGACCGGCGGCCGCCCCGGCGAGCCCGCCTCCACGGAGCTGACCGTGGCCGCCCCGCCGGCCCTCTTCGAACAGCTGCAGGGCCGCCTGGAGGAGCTGGGAGCCTGGCAGGGCTAGCCGGTCCCGGAGCAGGGCGCGACGGGGCCGAGAGGGCCCCTGGGGCCCCGCCTGCGGGCATGACGACGCCCCGGCACCCACAGGGTGCCGGGGCGTCGCCCTAGGGTCCGGATCAGGCCGCGGAGACCTCGACGCCGTGCTCGGCGGCCAGGCGGTGCAGGTCTTCCAGGGCGAACTGCTCCACCTCGGCGGTGTATTCGTCGCCGAGCATGCGGGCCTGGTCCCGTTCGCTGCGGGTGCTCTCTATGCGCTGCAGAATGCCAGCGGTGAACGCGTCCATGGTGCTGCGCCCCCTCGTCGTGGGTCGATGGCACGGGGGTGTGCCGACGGCGAATCGATCGCGCCCCTGCCCTGGCGCGGGCGGGCGTGCCGTAGTGGCGTGCCGCCACTGGGCGTGATCGCGGGTGTGCAAACGTCTTCCCCAACGCCGTCCGCGCGGAAACCTCCCGTCCGGAACCAATCCCCCGGCCGACCGGAAACCGCGCCGCGCCCCCGCCCCCGCGGCCATCCGGAACGACCGGCCGGCCGGTCGGCCCCGGCGCCCCTTACAGCCGGTTTACCGAGGTTCGAGGCAGGATGGAGGCACCCGCAAGGGGTATCTCCAGCCTGCCCGCCCGGGCCCAAAGGGAAGGATCAACGCCGTGCGCGTACTCGTCGTCGAGGACGAGCAGCTGCTCGCCGATGCCGTCGCCACCGGACTGCGCCGGGAGGCCATGGCGGTCGACGTCGTGTACGACGGTGCCGCCGCCCTGGAGCGCATCGCCGTCAACGACTACGACGTGATCGTCCTCGACCGGGACCTGCCCCTCGTGCACGGCGACGACGTGTGCCGCAAGGTCGTCGAGCTCGGCATCCCCACCCGCGTCCTGATGCTCACCGCCTCCGGCGACGTCAGCGACCGCGTGGAGGGCCTGGAGATCGGCGCCGACGACTACCTCCCCAAGCCCTTCGCCTTCAGCGAGCTCACCGCCCGCGTGCGGGCCCTCGGCCGCCGCACCACCGTCGCCCTGCCGCCCGTCCTGGAGCGCGCGGGCATCAAGCTCGACCCCAACCGCCGCGAGGTCTTCCGCGACGGCCGCGAGGTCCAGCTCGCCCCCAAGGAGTTCGCCGTCCTGGAGGTCCTCATGCGCAGCGAGGGCGCGGTCGTCTCGGCCGAGCAGCTCCTGGAGAAGGCCTGGGACGAGAACACCGACCCCTTCACCAACGTGGTCCGGGTCACCGTCATGACCCTGCGCCGCAAGCTCGGGGAGCCCCCGGTGATCGTCACCGTGCCCGGCTCCGGATACCGGATCTGACCCTGATGTCCACCACCCCCACCCCCACCCCCGCGCCCGCACCCCCCGCAGCGCCCCCCAAGCCCACCTGGGACCCGCGGCAGCCCGTCGTGCGGCCCTTCCCGTGGCTGCGCCCCACCATCCGGATACGGCTCACCCTGCTCTACGGCGGGATGTTCCTGATGGCCGGGGTGCTGCTGCTGACGATCATCTACCTGCTGGCGGCCGACGCCCTCACCCAGGGCAACCAGCTGCCGTTCCGGATCCTCAACGCCAACGTCGAGACCAGCGCCAGCTGCCACAGCCTGCCCCAGGGCACCGCGACCAACAGCGACACCTTCATGAACGGCCTGCGGCTGTGCATGGAGCACCAGCGCGCCATGGCCCTCGACGGCCTCCTCAAGCGCTCCCTGCTCGCTCTCCTCGGCCTCGCCGTGATCGCCTTCGCCTTCGGCTACGCCATGGCGGGCCGGGTCCTCTCGCCGCTGGGCAAGATGACGCGGACCGCCCGCCGGGTGGCCGCCACCGACCTGTCCCGGCGCATCGAACTGGGCGGTCCGGAGGATGAGTTGAAGGAGCTGTCCGACACCTTCGACGAGATGCTGGACCGGCTGGAGCGGGCCTTCACCGCGCAGCAGCGGTTCGTGGCCAACGCCTCGCACGAGCTGCGCACCCCGCTCGCGATCAACCGCACGCTGCTGGAGGTCACCCTCTCCGACCCCGGCGCGCCGCCGGAGCTCCAGCAGCTGGGCAAGACGCTGCTGGCCACGAACGAGCGCAGCGAGCAGCTGGTGGAGGGCCTGCTGCTGCTCGCGCGCAGCGACAACGAGATCGTCGACCGCAAGCCCGTGGACCTCGCCGAGGTGGCGTCCCGGGCCCTGGACCAGACGCGCTCGGAGGCCCAGGGCAAGGGCGTGGAGCTGCGCGGGACCCGGCAGCCGGCGGTGGTCCAGGGCAACGGCGTGCTGCTGGAGCGGATCGCGCTGAACCTGGTGCAGAACGCCGTGCGCTACAACACCCCGGACGGCTGGGTCGAGGTCACCACCGAGGCGCAGCCGGGCCAGGCGGTGCTGGTGGTCGAGAACACCGGGCCCGTGGTCCCGGCGTACGAGCTGGACAACATCTTCGAGCCGTTCCGCAGGCTCCGCACGGAGCGCACGGGCAGCGACAAGGGCGTCGGCCTGGGGCTGTCGATCGTGCGCTCGGTGGCCCGCGCGCACGGCGGGCGGATCACCGCGGAGCCGCGCGAGGGAGGCGGGTTGATCATGCGAGTGGTCCTGCCCACCTGAAAATTTCTGCGAGAATAGGGCGGCCGTTGGTTCGCTTTGGGCGGAATTTTCACGTTCCGACCCTTGCTGTGGGTGTGTGGAATCGCTCACACACGCAAACTTCCGGCCATCCACTCTCCGTGATCATCAGGCTCGTCGGAACGCCGGAAAAATGGGGGTTTCCGCAGGTCCTGATCACGGGAAGTACACGTGATGGCGCATCTGCATGCGGCATCCGGACCGTGTACGGTCCGGTTCGCCATCCATCCCCATCACCTCTTCAGGTGTGCGGTTGGGTGTCGATTGAGTAACAGACCTTGATGTGAGGCAAAATCTCCGCCTCGGGTCGGGCACAAGTCCGGCCTCTCACGCGTTACGTGCGCTGGAGACACCGCAGACACCCAGAGGGGGAGAGCGACATGGCAACGGACTACGACACCCCACGCAAGACCGACGACGACGTCGACTCGGACAGCCTTGAAGAGCTCAAGGCCCGCCGGAACGACAAGTCGGCGTCGACCGTCGACGTGGACGACTTCGAGGCCGCCGAAGGCATGGAACTGCCCGGCGCGGACCTCTCCAACGAGGAGCTGGCCGTCCGGGTCCTGCCCAAGCAGGCCGATGAGTTCACCTGCATGAGCTGCTTCCTCGTGCACCACCGCAGCCAGCTGGCGCGCGAGAAGAACGGCCAGCCGATCTGCCGCGACTGCGACTGAGGACCGGGTCTGCGATGGCAGGCTCGACCCCGTTCCGGAAGCGGCGTTCCCGCCAGCCCGAGCTGACCACCGGGCCGGGCCGGGATGCTGTACGGCAGGACGTCCCTGCCCCCGGCGACACGGCCGGCACCCACGTCGAGCGAGGCCGCACGGCCTCGCTCGCCGCAGCGGTCGGCCGTGGCGCCGCCAAGGGCGGCCGGGGAGCGCGGGCGAGCCTCGCCGCCCTCACCGACCGGCTCATCGCGAACGCCCCGCGCATCCCCGTGCGCGACCTCGCCGCGCTGCGGGCCCAGTTCCCGGGCCTCGGCCCGGAGGAGCTCGCCGACAAGCTGGTGGCCGGCGCGGCCCACGGCACCTCCACCGTGGGCGCCGGAGTCGGGGCCGCGGCCATGCTGCCGGTGCCGCCCGCGATGCCCGCCGAGCTGGCGGCCGAGATCGCCGGCGTGGCCGCCGTGGAGATCAAGCTCATCGCCGAGCTCCACGAGGTCTACGGCCTGCGGGCCCCCGGCAACGCCCGCCAGCGCTCCCTGGCCTATCTGGCCGCCTGGGCCGACGAGCGCGGCATCGACATCACGGCCCCCGCCACCCTCAACGCGGCCCTGGGGGTCCAGCTGAGGCGCGAGCTGCGCCAGCAGATCCTCAAGCGCACGTTCCGCAATCTGCCCAGCCTCGCCCCCTTCATGATCGGCGCGACCGTGGGCGCGGTGATGAACCGCCGCGACACCCGCAGGCTCGCCGCCAAGATCCGCAAGGACCTGCGCTCCCGGCAGGTGCCGTGGGAGGAGCTCCCCGCCGGCGCCGAAGGCTCCCCACCGCCGAAGAGGCCGTGAGGAGCCCGTGCCGCCGGGAAGACCGCGCCGTGCGGGAGGCCGCGGGGGAGCCCGTTCAGGAAGCCCGTACGGCCGCCGTCAGCGCGGCGGCCAGCCGCTCGGGAGAGCGTGTGGAGAGGTAGGCGTACGGCGTGGGGTCCGCCGGGTCCGTGATCTCGACCCGGACGGCCGTGGGCACGTAGCCCCGCAGCAGCATGAAGGCCCGGGTGTCCGCCTTGTACGTGCGCCAGGCGCGCGCCTCCTCGGCGTCCAGCACCTCCGGCGTCCCCAGCGCCTCGACCGGGATCCGCGCGTCGCCCGCGATCAGCGCGCCGCCCACCACGCGGATGCGCACCGAGCCGTAGGAGCTGACGGCGACGGCCGCGAGGGCCGCGCCGCCCACCAGACCGCCGAGCATCGGCACCGTGCCCAGGGGCAGCAGGATCAGCGCCAGGGCCACCCCGGTCAGAACCGCGATGAACCACCAGGAACGGGGTGCGGTGAGACGTTCTTCGTAAGCCTGCATGGGCCCAAGCTTGACACGAGCGGGACCGGGCCCGGCCCTCGCGGGTAAGGTCAGCCCCTGTGAGTGGACGAACGACAGCGCTGACGCCGCCGGAGGGGGCCGTGCCCCCGGTGCGGCACCCCGACGCGCCCGCGCCCGGCGAGACCATCGGGTCGCACTACGAGTACTGCTTCGGCTGCGGCCCCGGTGTCCCGCACGGGCTGCACGTGGAGGTGCGGGCCGGCGACGGGGTATGCGTCACCGCGGAGTTCCGGGTCAAGGACGCCCACCAGGGCGCCCCCGGCCTGGCCCACGGCGGGGTGCTGGCGACGGCGCTGGACGAGACGCTGAGCGCGCTCGGCTGGATGCTGCGGGTGATCGCGGTGACCGGCCGGCTGGAGACCGACTACCTGCTGCCCGTGCCGGTGGACACCGTGCTGCACCTGCGCGCCGAGGTGAAGGCCGTGCACGGCCGTAAGATCTACGCCGCGGCCACCGGCCGGATCGGCGGGCCCGAGGGCCCGCTCGCACTCCGCGCCGAGGCGGTGTTCGTCGAGGTCAAGGTCGACCACTTCATCGAGCACGGCCGTCCCGCAGAGATCCAGGCCACGCTGGCCAATCCCGACCAGGTGAAGGTCGCGCGAGCTTTCGAGGTGAACCCGTGACGCGTCAACCCTTGGACGTCCTCGTCCGCCGAGTGGACCCCGAGGTGCCCCTCCCCTCCTACGGCCACCCCGGCGACGCCGGCTGCGACCTCGTGACCACCGAGGCCGCCGAGCTGGCCCCGGGGGAGCGGATGGTGCTCCCGACGGGGATCTCCGTCGCGCTGCCGGACGGCTACGCCGCCTTCGTGCACCCGCGTTCGGGTCTCGCCGCCCGGTGCGGAGTCTCCATGGTGAATGCCCCGGGGACGATCGATGCCGGGTACCGTGGAGAGATCAAGGTGATTGTGGTCAATCTGGACCCGCGGGAGACCGTTCGGTTCGAGAGGTTCGACCGCATTGCCCAGTTGGTCGTCCAGCAAGTAGAGAAGATCCGCTTCCACGAGGTCGCGGAGCTTCCGGGCTCGGCACGGGCCGAAGGGGGCTTCGGGTCCACCGGTGGCCACGCTGCCGTGGGGTATGGATTCGCTTCGGTCGCCAGCGACCGGGAAGGACAGTGACGTGTTCGGTCGTCGCCGCAAGCGCAGTGAGGACGTAGTCGAGGACTCCCGTCCCGACGACGTGACCTCCGAGGAGTTGGCTGAGGATTCTCTGCCGTCCGCGCAGGACTCCGCGGCCGAGAGCCGTGTCCGGCTGGAGCCGGAGCCCCGCCCCGACGGGCCGTGGGACCTCTCCGAGGTCCGTGACCCCGCCGAGGGCCGGGTCGACCTGGGCGGTCTGTTCGTGCCCGGGGTCGAGGGCATGGAGCTGCGCGTGGAGGTCGCCGGTGACGCGATCGTCGCCGCCACCGTCGTGCTCCGCGACAGCGCCGTGCAGCTGCAGGCCTTCGCCGCCCCCAAGCGCGAGGGCATCTGGGTCGAGGTCCGCGAGGAGATCGCCTCCGGCATCACCCAGCAGGGCGGTGTCGTGGACGAGGTCCAGGGGCCGCTGGGCTGGGAGCTGCGGGCGCAGGTCCCGGTCGCGCTGCCGGACGGCACGCAGGGCGTGCAGATGGTGCGCTTCATCGGGTGCGACGGGCCGCGCTGGTTCCTGCGCGGCGTGATCTCCGGCCAGGGCGCGGTGCAGCCGCAGACCGCCGGCCTGCTGGAGCAGATCTTCCGGGATACCGTCGTCGTCCGCGGCGAGTCCCCGATGGCTCCCCGCGACCCGATCGTCCTGAAGCTGCCGGAGGACGCACAGATGGTCGCCGAGGGCCTGCAGCAGCCGGACGACGACCGCTCGCGCTTCGCGGGCGGCGTGGACCGCCTGGAGCGCGGTCCGGAGATCACCGAAGTGCGCTGACGGACGCCCGCAGCCACCGGCGAACCACCCTCGCCGGCGGCTGGATTACGGCCTTCCGCTGGGCCGCAACCCCTGACCGGGGTTGCGGCCCAGCGGCGTTTTTGCAGGTCAAAGGCGTATCCGTATGGATTGCGTCAAGGGGCCGCTAATGGCCGTATAGAGCGCGTCAACGGAGCGCCCGGAGCGGGCGGTGAACGGTTTCCTGTGATGGTCCGTTCATATCCGAACCCTCTCTAGGAGCACACGATGGCCGACGTGGCCTTCGTCGTCACCACGATCGCGGTCTTCGCGCTGGTGGCTCTCGTCGCCAAGGGGGTGACGAAGCTGTGACCGCCGAGAACATCGTCGGCCTCGTCGTGGCCGTCGCCCTCCTGGGCTACCTGATCCTCGCCCTCGTCTTCCCGGAGAGGTTCTGAGCACAGATATGAGCCCCGTTCTCTCCGGAGCCCTCCAGCTCCTCGCGCTCGTCGCGGCGCTGGCGCTGTCCTACCGCCCGCTGGGCGACTACATGGCCCGCGTCTACAGCTCCGAGAAGCACCTGCGCGCCGAGAAGCTGATCTACCGCACCATCGGCGCCGACCCGGACGCCGGCATGCGCTGGCCCGCGTACCTGCGCGGCGTCCTCGCCTTCTCCGTCGCCGGCGTCCTCTTCCTGTACCTCCTGCAGCGGATCCAGGGGATCCTCCCCGGCTCGCTGTCGCTGGGCTTCACCGCCATCAGCCCGGACCAGGCGTTCAACACCGCCGCCTCGTTCGTCGCCAACACCAACTGGCAGTCGTACTCGGGCGAGCAGGCCATGGGCCACGCCGTCCAGACGCTCGGCCTCGCCGTGCAGAACTTCGTCTCCGCGGCCGTCGGCATAGCCGTGGCCGTCGCCCTGGTCCGCGGCTTCGCGCGCTCGCGCACCGGCGAGCTCGGCAACTTCTGGGCCGACCTGGTCCGCGGCACCGTCCGCATCCTGATCCCGCTCTCCGTGATCGGTGCGATCGTCCTGGTCGCCTGCGGCGCCATCCAGAACTTCTCGGGCATTCACGAGATCGGCCGGCTGACCGGCGGCACCCAGCAGGTCAACGGCGGCGCCGTGGCCTCGCAGGAGGTCATCAAGGAGCTCGGCACCAACGGCGGCGGCTACTTCAACGCCAACTCCGCCCACCCGTTCGAGAACCCCAACGCCTTCTCCAACCTCTTCGAGATCTTCCTGATCCTCGTCATCCCCTTCGCGCTGACCCGGACCTTCGGCAAGCTCGTCGGCAACGTCAGGCAGGGCTACGCGATCCTCGCCGCGATGGGCGTCATCTGGCTCGGCTTCACCGTGCTGATGATGTGGACCGAGTACGCGCACCACGGCGCCGCGCTGCAGGCCGCGGGCGGCGCGATGGAGGGCAAGGAGCAGCGCTTCGGCGTCGGCGCCTCGGCCATCTTCGCGACCACCACGACGCTCACCTCGACCGGCGCGGTGGACTCCTTCCACTCCTCCTTCACCGGCCTGGGCGGCGGCATCGCGCTGCTGAGCATGATGCTCGGCGAGATCGCGCCCGGCGGCGTCGGCTCCGGCCTCTACGGCATGCTCGTCATGGCGATCATCGCGGTGTTCATCGCGGGCCTGATGGTGGGCCGGACGCCCGAGTACCTCGGCAAGAAGATCGGCACCCGCGAGATCAAGCTCGCCGCGTGCTACATCCTCATCACCCCGACCCTGGTGCTGGGCTTCACCGCCCTGTCCATGGCGCTGTCCGCGCCGCCCGAGTCGATCCTGAACGTCAAGGGCAACTCGGTGGACGGCAGCGGCGCCCACGGCTTCTCCGAGGTCCTCTACGCGTTCACCTCCGGCGCCAACAACAACGGCTCCGCCTTCGCCGGCCTGAACGCCAACACGCCCTGGTACAACACCACGATCGGCCTGGCCATGCTGCTCGGCCGCTTCCTGCCGATGGTCTTCGTCCTGGCGCTGGCCGGCTCGCTCGCCGAGCAGACGCCCGTCCCCGAGACCGCGGGCACCCTGCGCACGGAGAAGCCGCTCTTCGCGGGCCTGCTCGTCGGCGCGATCCTGATCATCACCGGCTTGACCTACTTCCCGGCCCTGGCCCTTGGCCCGATGGCGGAGGGACTCTCATGAGCACGACCACTCCTGTCCGTACGGCGTCCGAGGAGGACACCCACCCGCAGGGCTCCCCGGATCCCGGCCGGGTCTCCGGGGGCCTCTTCGACCCCGCGCAGCTGCTGAAGTCGCTGCCGGACGCCTTCCGCAAGCTCGACCCCCGGGTGATGGTCAAGGCCCCGGTCATGTTCGTGGTCCTGATCGGCTCGGTGGTGACCACCGTGCTGGCGCTGAAGGACCCGGGCTCCTGGTTCGGCTGGGCGATCACCGTCTGGCTGTGGCTGACCGTGCTCTTCGCCAACCTGGCGGAGGCGGTCGCCGAGGGCCGCGGCAAGGCCCAGGCCGACACCCTGCGCAAGGCCAAGACCGACACGGTGGCCCGGCGGCTGAACGGCGGCACCGAGGAGTCGGTGCCCGGCACCGAGCTGCGCGTGGGCGACCTGGTCGTCTGCGAGGCCGGCGACATCATCCCGGGCGACGGCGACGTCGTCGAGGGCGTCGCCTCGGTCGACGAGTCGGCCATCACCGGCGAGTCGGCTCCGGTCATCCGCGAGTCCGGCGGCGACCGCTCGGCGGTCACCGGCGGCACCAAGGTCCTCTCCGACCGCATCGTCATCAAGATCACGACGAAGCCCGGCGAGACCTTCATCGACCGGATGATCAACCTGGTCGAGGGCGCGGCCCGGCAGAAGACGCCCAACGAGATCGCGCTGAACATCCTGCTCGCCTCGCTGACGATCGTCTTCCTGCTGGCCGTCATCACGCTCCAGCCGTTCGCGATCTACGCGGGCGCCGAGCAGTCGATGATCATCCTCGCGGCGCTGCTCGTCTGCCTCATCCCGACCACCATCGGCGCCCTGCTGTCGGCGATCGGCATCGCGGGCATGGACCGGCTGGTGCAGCGCAACGTCCTGGCGATGTCCGGGCGCGCGGTGGAGGCCGCGGGCGACGTCTCGACGCTGCTGCTCGACAAGACCGGCACCATCACCTACGGCAACCGGCAGGCCGCCGAGTTCGTGCCCGTCAAGGGCACCATGGCGGCCGAGGTTGCCGACGCCGCCCAGCTCTCCTCGCTCGCCGACGAGACGCCCGAGGGCCGCTCGATCGTCGTCCTCGCGAAGGAGAAGTACGGCCTGCGCGAGCGCCACGAGGGCGAGCTCGTGGGCGCCGAGTGGATCCCGTTCACGGCACAGACCCGTATGTCCGGCGTGGACGTTGACGGCCGCAAGGTCCGCAAGGGCGCGACCGGTTCGGTCATCGCCTGGGTCGAGGAGCAGGGCGGCACGGTCGCCGAGGACGCCCGCAAGCTCACCGACGACATCTCGCAGGCCGGCGGCACCCCGCTGCTCGTTGCCGTGGAGGACGACAAGGGCGCGCGCGTCCTGGGCGTCATCCACCTCAAGGACGTCGTCAAGGAGGGCATGCGCGAGCGGTTCGACGAGCTGCGCGCCATGGGCATCAAGACCGTCATGATCACGGGCGACAACCCGCTGACAGCCAAGGCCATCGCGGAGGAGGCCGGCGTCGACGACTTCCTCGCCGAGGCCACGCCCGAGGACAAGATGGCGCTCATCAAGCGCGAGCAGGCCGGCGGCAAGCTGGTGGCGATGACGGGTGACGGCACGAACGACGCTCCCGCGCTGGCGCAGGCGGACGTGGGCGTGGCCATGAACACCGGCACCTCGGCCGCCAAGGAGGCCGGGAACATGGTGGACCTGGACTCCAACCCCACCAAGCTCATCGAGATCGTCGAGATCGGCAAGCAGCTGCTCATCACGCGCGGCGCCCTGACGACCTTCTCGATCGCGAACGACGTCGCCAAGTACTTCGCCATCATCCCGGCGATGTTCGCGGTGGCCTACCCCGGCCTGGACAAGCTCAACATCATGAGCCTGACCTCGCCCGAGTCGGCCATCCTCTCGGCGGTCGTCTTCAACGCGCTGATCATCGTCGCCCTGGTGCCGCTCGCCCTCAAGGGCGTGCGCTACCGGCCGATGAGCGCGGACAGCATGCTGCGGCGGAACCTCGGCATCTACGGACTGGGCGGCCTGATCGCCCCGTTCATCGGCATCAAGATCATCGACATGCTCATCTCCCTCATCCCTGGCATCGGGTGACGTCACCATGAACAACTCCGTACGCAGCACGGCCCGCCTGGTCGGCGCGGGGCTCCGCGCCCTGCTCGTCCTCACGGTGGTCTGCGGGGTGATCTACCCGCTGGTCGTCACCGGCATCGCCCAGGCGGCCTTCCACGACAAGGCCAACGGCTCCGAGATCAAGGCCGGCGGCAGGTCCGTGGGCTCCGAGCGGCTCGGCCAGAGCTACACCCTCGACAAGAAGGACAAGGACGGCAACCCGCTGCCGGACCCGAAGTACTTCCAGCCGCGCCCGTCGGCCGCCGGCCCGAACACCGAGAACACCCAGCACCAGCTGATCGTCTCCGGTGCCTCGAACCTCGCCGCCGACAGCAGGACGCTGCTGGACGCCGTCAAGCAGCGGCGGGCGGACGTCGCCGCGTTCAACCACGCCGACCCGTCGGCCGTGCCGGTGGACGCGCTGACGGCCTCCGCCTCGGGTCTCGACCCGGACATCTCGCCGGCCTACGCGCGCCTGCAGGCCAAGCGCGTCGCCGAGGCCAACGGCCTGCCGGCGGACAAGGTCGAGAAGCTGGTCGAGGACCATGTGGACGGCCGCGTCCTCGGCTTCATGGGCGAGCCGCGGGTCAACGTCCTGAAGCTCAACGTCGCGCTGCGGGAGCTCGCGGGCGGCGGGACGCGGTGACCTCCGGGGTGTGAACGTGAGACCGGCGGGCGCACCGGCGCCCGCGTGAGCGGCGCCGCAGCCCGGTCCCTGCCGACAGGGGCCGGGCTGCGGTCCGTGGCGTGGCGTGATGCGGTCCATGGCGGGGGCCGGATGGGGCCGTCATACGTGGCGGGGCCGGGCCGAAATCCCTGGCGGGGGCCGGGCCGGGGCCGGTCCGGTGGCGGACGGGCGGCTTCCGCCCGTAGAAGCCCGGCTTCCGCCCCTGCCGTCCCGGATGTCCCCGCATATCCCGGTGGAATCCGGTGAATGTTCGACCGGCAGAGGGCAGTCTGACGGTGTGGCCACTCTGAACCCTCAGCCCCAAGTCGTCCCGGGCGTCCCCCACATGGTGGTGTGCGGCGACGACGGGCTCGTGCACCGGCTCGCCGCCGAGCTCTCCGGCGTGTACGGGGAGCACGTCACCGTCGTCCTGCCGCCGGCGCGCGAGGCCCGGCGGCGCCCCGCGCCCGTCGTCGGCCGTGCCGCGGCCTTCTTCGGGCGCATGACCGGGGCCGTCGGCCGCGCCGGCCTTCCCGACCGCAACGGCACCGCGCCGGCCGGCAACGGCCTTGTACGGGTCGTGGAGGCGGCCGAGCCCGACGAGGCGGCGTTCACCGAGGCGCAGGTGGTCCGGGCCACGGCGCTCGCCCTCGTCTACGAGGACGACGAGACCAACATCCAGGCGGCCCTCCTCGCCCGCAGCCTCAACCCCCGCGTCCGGCTCGTGATCCGCCTCTACAACCGGCGGCTGGGGCAGCACCTGGAAGCGCTCCTCGACCAGGCCGCCCAGCTGACCGCCACCGGGCGGGACGCCTCGCTCGCGGCCGAGGCCACCACCACCGTCCTGTCGGACGCCGACACCGCCGCCCCCGCCCTCGTCACCGCCGCCGTCTCCGGCCACAGCAAGGTCATCGAGGCGGGCGGCCTGATGCTGAGGACGAAGGAGCGGCCCGCGACGGACACCGGCGAGCGGCCCCGGGAGCTGTGCACCCTCGCCCTGCTCTCCCCGTCCGTACGGCCGTCCGTCCTCGAAGGCCCCGACAGCGACGGGCCGTTGCTGCTGCCCGGCGACCCCCGCTTCGACCAGCGGCTGCGCGGCAGCGAGGGGCGCTCGCGGGTCGTCCTGGAAACGGTCCCCTATACCGTGCTGCCCACCGCGCCCGACCGGCCCGCCATTCTCAGCCTGCCGCTCGGATCGTTCTTCTCCCGGCGCCTGCGCTGGGCGCTCGGCCTGCTGACCGCCGCCGTGTGCGGGCTCGCCGTCGTCTCGTGGAGCGTCACCAGCGACAATCCGACGCACGCGGTGTACCTCTCGCTGCTCGACCTGTTCGCCATCAACGAGCCGGCGATCAGGGAGAACCACGGCCGGCAGATACTGCAGCTGCTCTCCGGCTTCGTCGGGCTGCTGCTGCTTCCCCTGCTGGTGGCCGCCGCGCTGGAAGGCCTCGGAACGTTCCGCTCCGCTTCTGCGCTCCGGCGTCCGCGGCGCGGCCTGTCCGGGCACGTGGTGCTGCTCGGGCTCGGCAAGATCGGTGCGCGGGTGCTGGCCCGGCTGCGCGAGTTCAACATCCCCGTCGTGTGCGTGGAGCGCGACCCGCAGGCCCGCGGCGTCGCGCTCGCCCGCGCGCTGCGCGTGCCCACGATCATCGGCGACGTGACCGAGGACGGCGTCCTGGACGCCGCCAAGATCGGCCAGAGCACGACGCTGCTGGCGCTGACCAGCAGTGACATCACCAACCTGGAGGCCGCGCTGTACGCGCGCGCCGTCAAGCCGGACGTACGGGTGGTCATGCGGCTCTACGACGACCGCTTCGCGAAAGCGGTCTACCGCACCCTGCGCGGCGCCCACCCCCAGGCGTGGACCCGCAGCCGCAGCGTCTCCTTCCTCGCCGCGCCGGCCTTCGCGGGCGCGATGGTGGGGCGGCAGATCCTCGGGGCCGTCCCCGTCGAGCGGACCGTCATCCTCATCGCGGCCGTCGAGGTGGGCGGCAGCGCCGGGCTGGAGGGGCGCCGCGCCGCCGAGGCCTTCGCGCCCGGCGCGTGGCGCGCGCTCGCCCTCACCATGGAACGGCCGGACGCGCCCGGGCGCCAGACGGTCCTGCTGCGGAACCTGCCCGTGCATTACGTGCTGCGCCCGCAGGACCGCGTCATCGTCGCCGCGACCCGCCGCGGCCTCGCCGACCTCCTGGGCCGCCACCGGGATCCCGTCCCCCGCGCCCGCTGACGGATCGCGCGGAGTCTCCGTGCTCGGCCCCTACGGGCCTGTCCTGCGGCCGCCGCTCGACTCAGGCGGCCGGGTACCGCCGGTCTGCGCCGTAGTGGTTGAGCGCCGTTGCGGCGGGGTGGGTGACGGCGCCACCTGGCTTTTGCGCCGGCCGCGGGCCAGTCCTGGCACCCCCGGTCTGCGCCGCGGTGGTTGAGCGCCGTCGCGGCGGGAGAAGGCGGCGGCGTCACCCGGCTTGCGAGCCGGGCGTTACCAGACGTCGCCCGGCCTCCAGTCGCACGTCAGGGGGGCGTCCAGGTCGAGTTTCGCCGTCAGGGGCAGGACGTAGATGCAGCCGTCCTCCTCCTTCGTGCGCTGCAGGCCCGAGGGGGAGAGGACCGAGGACGGGCCGCGCCACAGCTGCCAGCCGCGGCCCACGTACAGCGGCACCGCCTCGTCCGCCGCTCCCAGCGCCCCCACCTCGTACGCCCCGTCCCGCAGGACCCGCTCCAGCGCCTCCATGACGGCCGAGGCCACGCCCCGCCGGCGCCGGTCCGCGCGGACGGCGACCGCCTCCACGTAGCCCGCGCGCAGCGCCCGCCCGCCGTGCAGCAGGCGCCGCTGCACGAGCGAGCCGTGGCCTATGAGCTCTCCGCCGTCCCGGACGAGGGCGTGCATGCCGCCCACGGTGTGGTCCCAGTCGTCGTCGGAGAAGTCGCCTTCGAACGCGTCGTCCATGAGCGCGCGGACCGCGGCGAGTTCCGCGCCGGTGAGTTCGGACGTGTGGGCCGTGCGTACGTCAGTCATGCGGCCATGCTGCCAGCGACACGGCCTGCGGCGTCAGAGCTGCGTCAATACCGCGGCCGAGGCCCCCGGACGCCCCGAATGTCCAGAACTTTGGCCGTAAGGTCGACCGTACGCGGCAGTGCGGGCACATCGGCACTGCCGGCCGTCACGGAGCGGCCGGACACCACCGCGGGGCGTGAAAGACAATGGGGCCATGGGACGCGGCAAGCTTCGGATCTACCTCGGCGCGGCACCGGGCGTCGGCAAGACGTACGCGATGCTCTCCGAGGCCCACCGCCGCGTGGAGCGCGGCACGGACGCCGTCGTCGGCTTCGTCGAGCACCACGGCCGGCCGCGCACCGAGGTGATGCTGCACGGCCTGGAGGAGGTGCCCCGCCGGGAGATCGCCTACCGCGGGACGGTCTTCCCCGAGATGGACCTCGACGCCGTCCTCGCCCGCCGCCCCGCCGTCGCCCTCGTGGACGAGCTCGCCCACACCAACGTGCCCGGCTCGCGCAACACCAAGCGCTGGCAGGACGTCGAGGAGCTGCTCCAGGCGGGCATCGACGTCGTTTCCACGGTCAACATCCAGCACCTGGAGTCGCTCGGCGACGTCGTCGAGTCGATCACCGGCGTCCGGCAGCAGGAGACCGTGCCCGACGAGGTGGTGCGCCGCGCCGACCAGATAGAGCTGGTCGACATGTCGCCGCAGGCGCTCCGCCGCCGCATGGCCCACGGGAACATCTACAAGCCCGACAAGGTCGACGCGGCCCTCTCCAACTACTTCCGGCCCGGCAACCTGACCGCGCTGCGCGAGCTCGCGCTGCTGTGGACGGCCGACCGCGTCGACGAGTACCTGCGCCAGTACCGCACCGAGCACAGCGTCTCCACGATCTGGCAGGCCCGCGAGCGCATCGTCGTGGGCCTCACCGGCGGCCCCGAGGGCCGCACCCTGATCCGCCGCGCGGCGCGCATGGCCGCCAAGGGCTCCGGCAGCGAGATCCTCGCCGTCTACATCGCCCGCAGCGACGGCCTCACCTCGGCGTCGCCGAAGGAGCTGGCCGTCCAGCGCACCCTGGTCGAGGACCTCGGCGGCACCTTCCACCACGTGATCGGGGACGACGTGCCCGCCTCGCTGCTGGAGTTCGCCCGCGGAGTCAACGCCACCCAGATCGTGCTCGGCTCCAGCCGGCGCAAGACCTGGCAGTACATCTTCGGCCCCGGCGTGGGCCAGACCGTGGCCCGCGACTCCGGGCCCGACCTCGACGTGCACATCGTCACCCACGAGGAGGCCGCCAAGGGCCGCGGCCTGCCCGTGGCGCGCGGCGCCCGCCTGGGCCGCGGCCGCATCGTGGCCGGCTGGCTCGTGGGCCTCCTGGGCCCCGCCGGGCTGAGCCTGCTGCTGACGCACATCGGCCCGGACCTCGGCCTCGCCAACGACATGCTGCTGTTCCTGTGCATGACGGTGGCCGCGGCCCTCCTCGGCGGCCTGCTGCCCGCCCTCGCCTCGGCGGCCTTCGGCTCGCTGCTGCTGAACTACTACTTCGTCGAGCCGCTTCACCGCTGGACGATCACCGACCCCAAGAACATCGTCGCCATCGCGATCTTCGTCTTCGTCGCGGTCTCCGTGGCCTCCGTGGTGGACACGGCCGCGCGCCGCACCCACCAGGCGGCGCGGCTGCGCGCGGAGTCGGAGATCCTCTCCTTCCTCGCCGGCAGCGTGCTGCGCGGCGACACCAGCCTGGAGGCCCTGCTGGAGCGGGTCCGGGAGACCTTCGCCATGGAGTCCGTGGCCCTCCTGGAGCGCGCCAGCGACGTCGACCCCTGGACCTGCGCGGCCGGCGTCGTGACCAGCTCGGGCAGGCCCCTGCTGCGGCCCGAGGACGCCGACGTCGACATGCCCGTCGGCGACAACATGGCGCTGGCCCTCGCCGGCCGCGTCCTGCCCGCCGAGGACCGCCGCGTGCTCGCCGCCTTCGCCGCGCAGGCCGCGGTCGTGCTGGACCGGCAGCGGCTGGTCGGCGAGGCCGAGCGGGCCCGCCGCCTGGACGAGGGCAACCGCATCCGCGTCGCGCTGCTCGCCGCCGTCAGCCACGACCTGCGCACCCCGCTCGCCGCGATCAAGGCCGCGGTGACCTCCCTGCGCTCGGACGACGTCGCCTGGTCCGAGGAGGACGAGGCCGAGCTGCTGGCGGCCATCGAGGACGGCGCCGACCGCCTCGACCACCTCGTCGGCAACCTCCTCGACATGTCGCGGCTGCAGACCGGCACCGTCACCCCGCTGATCCGCGAGATCGACCTGGACGAGGTCGTGCCCATGGCCCTCGGCGGCGTCCCCGAGGGCAGCGTCACCCTCGACATCCCCGAGTCGCTGCCGATGGTCGCCGTCGACCCCGGCCTGCTGGAGCGCAGCGTCGCCAACGTCGTCGAGAACGCCGTCAAGTACAGCCCCGGCGGCACGCCGGTCCACGTCTCCGCCAGCGCCCTGGGCGACCGGGTGGAGGTCCGGGTGGCCGACCGCGGCCCCGGCGTCCCCGACAGCGCCAAGAACCGCATCTTCGAGCCCTTCCAGCGCTACGGGGACGCGCCGCGCGGGGCCGGCGTCGGCCTCGGCCTGGCCGTCGCCCGGGGCTTCGCCGAGGCCATGGGCGGCACGCTCGCCGCCGAGGACACGCCCGGCGGCGGCATGACGATGGTGCTCACCCTGCGGGCCGCCGAGGGGATCGCCCCCGTCCGCGCGGACCTCCCGGCGCAGGCCACCTCGTGAGACCTCCCCGGCACACCGACAGACCAGCAGTCCCCGACCCAGGGCCCCGCGGGTGGGCCCGTACGACCAGCAGAGGTGGTTACCGATGAACCGGGTGCTCGTGGTGGATGACGAGCCGCAGATCGTCCGCGCTCTCGTGATCAACCTCAAGGCGCGGAAGTACGAGGTCGACGCCGCGCCCGACGGCGCGACCGCGCTCCAGCTCGCCGCCGCCCGCCACCCCGACGTGGTCATCCTCGACCTCGGCCTGCCCGACATGGACGGCGTCGAGGTGATCAAGGGGCTGCGGGGCTGGACCCGGGTCCCGATCCTGGTCCTCTCCGCCCGCCAGACCTCCGACGAGAAGGTCGAGGCGCTGGACGCGGGCGCCGACGACTACGTCACCAAGCCGTTCGGCATGGACGAGCTGCTGGCCCGGCTGCGCGCCGCGGTGCGGCGCGCCGAGCCGACGGGGCCGGCGGCCGCGGGGGACGACGCCATCGTCGAGACCGAGGTCTTCACCGTCGACCTGGCGGCGAAGAAGGTCAACCGCGAGGGGCGCGACGTCCGGCTGACGCCGACGGAGTGGCACCTGCTGGAGGTCCTGGTCCGCAACACGGGGCGTCTCGTCAGCCAGAAGCAGCTGCTCCAGGAGGTCTGGGGCCCCTCGTACGGCACGGAGACGAACTACCTGCGGGTGTACATGGCCCAGCTCCGCCGCAAACTGGAACGCGACCCGTCCCACCCGAAGCACTTCATTACGGAGCCGGGAATGGGGTACCGCTTCGAGATGTGACAGGGGGCCCGGTCCTCAGTCGCCGGACGGGCTCACAAGAATTTGTGAGCCCGTCCGGCGACTGAGGACGAAACGGTGCCCCTCGTGGGGCAGGAACCCGCCCGGAGGGCTCCCGGTACGCTGGATTCATGAGTGCCGTACCCCGTTCCGAGAAGCCGACCGGCCGTTTCCGCCGGATGCTCGACCGGCTGTCCTCCTCCCAGGAGGAGCTGCACCACGCAGAGCTGCAGCAGGACGCGGAAGCCGTGGGCTGCACGCGGATATGCGACTGCGACGACCGTCAGATAGTGAAGGTCACCGGTACGCTGCGGACCGTCACACTGCGTCCGCGCGCCGGCGTCCCCGCGCTGGAGGCCGAGCTGTTCGACGGCTCGGCCGCGCTCGACGTCGTGTGGCTGGGCCGTCGTTCCATCACCGGAATAGAGCCCGGCCGTAAGCTGATCGCCTCCGGCCGGATCTCGATGAGCCGCGGCCGCCGGGTGCTGTTCAATCCCAAGTACGAGCTCCGACCGCTCGGACAGGAGTAGCGGGTGACGTCTCTCGACAAGCCGATCGTGGACCAGCAGGGGACGGGCGGTGACGCCGACGCGTCGGCGGCCACCAAGGCGGCCCTCTTCGAGGCCTTCGGCGGCGTGCGGGGCATGGTCGAGACGACCGTGCCCGGCCTGGTCTTCGTAGCGATCTTCACGGCCGAGCGGGACATCCACACGGCGGCCATCGCCGCGCTGGCCCTCTCGTTGCTGATGGGCATCGCACGGCTGCTGCGCAAGGACACCGTCAAGCACGCCTTCAGCGGCGTCTTCGGGGTCGCCATCGGCGCGGTCTTCGCGATGATGACCGGCGATGCCAAGAACTTCCACCTGCCGGGCATGCTCTACACCCTGGGCCTGGCCGTGGCGTACATCGTCACGTCCCTGGCGGGCTATCCGCTGCTCGGCCTGATCCTCGGCCCGGTGTTCAAGGAGAACCTCTCCTGGCGCACCCGCAACCCCGGCCGCAAGGTCGCCTACACCAAGGCGAGCTGGGCCTGGGGCCTGATCCTGCTGGCCAAGTCGGCGATCCTCTTCCCGCTGTACTGGTGGGGCGACGCCACCGAGCTCGGCTGGGTGAAGGTGGCCCTCGGCATCCCGCCGATGCTGCTGTCCGTCTATCTGACCTGGATCTTCCTGGCCAAGGCGCCGCCGCCGATCGACGTGATCGCGGAGATGGAGGCGGCCGAGGCGGCAGAGGCCGCGGAGGCAGCGGAGCGCACCTGAAGCCTCCTCACATGCGTGAGCGCCGGTGGGCCGGAAGACCGGCCCACCGGCGCTCACGCATGAACGAGGGGGTTACGCGCCGCCGTCCCGCGTCGCGGACAGCAGGTCCTCCAGCTGCTCCTCGCGCGCCGGTGCCGCGACGAACAGCAGTTCGTCGCCCGCCTCCAGCGCGTCCTCGCGGCTGGGGGTGAGCACCCGGTTGCCACGGATGATCGTGACGAGCGAGGTGTCGTCCGGCCAGTCCACGTCCCCGACGCGGGTGCCGGCCAGCGCCGACTCCGGCGGCAGCGTCAGCTCCACCAGGTTCGCGTCGCCCTGGCTGAAGCGCATCAGCCGCACCAGGTCGCCGACGCTCACGGCCTCCTCGACCAGCGCCGACATCAGGCGCGGCGTGGACACGGCCACGTCGACGCCCCAGGACTCGTTGAAGAGCCACTCGTTCTTCGGGTTGTTCACCCGGGCCACGACCCGGGGCACCCCGTACTCGGTCTTGGCCAGCAGCGAGACGACGAGGTTGACCTTGTCGTCACCCGTGGCCGCGATGACCACGTTGCAGCGCTGCAGCGCGGCCTCGTCCAGCGAGGTGATCTCGCACGCGTCGGCCAGCAGCCACTCCGCCAGCGGCACCCGCTCCACCGAGATGGCGGTCGGGGCCTTGTCGACGAGCAGCACCTCGTGGCCGTTCTCCAGCAGCTCGCCCGCGATGGAGCGGCCGACGGCGCCGGCACCGGCGATGGCGACCCTCATGCGTGCGCCTCCTCGGGACCCTGCGCGAACGCCGCTTCCACCTTCTCGACCTCGTCGGTGCGCATCATCACATGCACCAGATCGCCTTCCTGCAACACCGTCGAGGACGCCGGCAGAATCGCCTCGCCCAGCCGGGTGAGGAACGCCACCCGCACACCGGTCTCCTCCTGGAGCTTGCTGATCTTGTGGCCCACCCAGGCCTCCGAGGCCGGCACCTCGGCGAGCTGCACGCCGCCGCTCGGATCGCGCCACAGCGGCTCCGCGCCGGACGGCAGCAGCCGCCGCAGCATCTGGTCGGCCGTCCACCGCACGGTGGCCACGGTCGGGATGCCGAGCCGCTGGTAGACCTCGGCGCGCCGCGGGTCGTAGATCCGCGCGGCCACGTTCTCCACGCCGAACATCTCGCGGGCCACCCGGGCCGCGATGATGTTGGAGTTGTCGCCGCTGCTGACGGCGGCGAAGGCGCCCGCCTCCTCGATGCCCGCCTCGCGCAGGGTGTCCTGGTCGAAACCGACGCCGGTCACGCGGCGGCCGCCGAACCCGGAGCCCAGGCGGCGGAAGGCCGTCGGGTCCTGGTCGATCACGGCCACCGTGTGACCCTGCTGCTCAAGGGTCTGGGCGAGGGCCGAGCCGACCCGCCCGCAGCCCATGATCACAATGTGCACGACGCTTACCCCACGCTCCGGACTACCGCGCTGACCTGCACCAACAACCTGCTCACGTGTTCCTTCCCGGTTCCTGCCCCGCGTGGCCGAAAGCTGCCCGCGGTTTCCGGCACGGGCTGCCGCGAGGGGCCCGTCCGCACCGGTGCACGGCACCACCGTATCCGCAACGTCCCGCGCCGCTCCGACCCCGTCCGCCGAGTGGCCCCCCGTGCCGCCCCCGGGGTGGTGGCGGGACCACACCCCGGGGGCCCTCCCGGCCGCCGCACGGGAGGTCGCGGACCGCCGGATGGTGGCGGGACCACCACCGGAGGGTGCACGCGGGTGGCCTTGACACCTGGGCGCCCGGGGGCGCGCGGAAGCACCGTTGAGAGTGCCAGCCAGCAGCCGAGATGGGGGATTCCGATGCGTGGTGTTGCTCTCTATCCGCGGACTACCGGGACCGCCGGGACCACCGGCCCGGTCCGGCCCGCCGCCGTTCCCGCCCCGGCCTGCCCCGAGACCCGGGACGCCGTCCTGGCCGAGCTGTGCGCCGCCCTCTTCGCCTCCCTGCCGCGCAGCGACCAGCGCCGCCGGGGCGAGGCCTACGTGCGCGGCCTGCTGGACACGCAGGGCCGCAAGTCCATCCGCAACATCGCCGCGCTCATCGGCGGCCAGGCCGCCGAGCAGAGCCTGCACCACTTCGTCTCCAGCTCCACCTGGGACTGGATCCCCGTGCGCCGCGCCCTCGCCCACTACCTCACCCGGGTCGCGCCCCCGCACGCCTGGGTCGTCCGCCCCATGGTCATCCCCAAGGCCGGCGACAACTCGGTGGGCGTCGACCGCCGCTTCTGCCCGGCCGTCGGCCAGGTGCTCAACGCGCAGGAGGCCGTCGGCGTCTGGGCCGCCTCCGCCGGGCGCAGCACCCCCGTCAACTGGCGCCTGCACCTCTCCGGCACCTGGCTCCAGGACGAGCTCCGGCGCAGCCAGGCCTCGATACCCGAGTCGGTCCGCCCCGAGACGCTGGGGGAGTGCACCGTCGAGGCCTACGCCGGGATGATGCGCGACTGGGGCCTGCCGCTGCGCCCCCTGCTGCTGGACGCCCGCGACATGGACGCCCCCGCGGCCCTGATGCGGCTGCGCGCCTGCGGCGTGCCGGCGATGGCCCGCATCAGCCCCTCGCTGCGGCTCACCGTGTCCGGCCCGGCCGCGGCCGGCCGCGGCACCGAGGCGCTGCCCGCCCACCAGATCCTCGGCGCGGCCCGTGACCTGCGGCGCCCGGTGATGTGGCGCGACCACGGCCCCGCGGGCGCCGTCCGGACCTCGCTGACCGCGGCCGTCCGCGTGGGCCTGCCCCCGCTGCGCGCGGCGGCCGGGCCCGGTGCGGCGCGGCGCCGGGAGTTACTCCTGCTGGGGGTGGGCGAGAACGGCCGCCGCTGGCCGGCGGACCTGTGGCTGACGGACCTCGTCAACGTCCCGCCCGCCGCCCTCGTCCGGCTGAGCAAGCTCCTGGACCGGGTCGACCGGGACTTCGCGGAGATCGCCGACGAGGTCGGCATCCGGGACTTCGCGGGCCGCTCGTTCAGCGGCTGGCACCGGCACGTCACGCTCGCCTCCGCCGCCCACGCCGTGGCCGCGCTCACCGGCGGGCCGCAGGAGCCCGTGCGGCTCGGCTACGTCTCCTGAAGCCTCCGCCGCCTCTCCTGAGCCTCCGCTACGTCTCCTGGGCCTCCGCGGGGCCGCCGCCCTCCGCGGGCGCCGGCCGCTCGCCCAGTTGCAGGCTGTGCCGCACCCGGAAGACCCGCAGGGCCAGCTGCACCTCCAGGGCGCGCCCGGGCTGCTGCCACTGCGGCCCCAGCAGCTCGCTGATCCGCTCCAGGCGACGGGCCACCGTATTGGGGTGCACATGAAGCTTCTTGGCCGCGTTCGTCGGGCTGCCGCCCGCCTCGAAGTACGTCTCCAGCGTCCGCGTCAGGTCGGTGAACCGCTGCTGGTCGTAGTCGATCACCGGCCCTATGGCGGAGTCGACGAACCCCTCGACGTCGTGGTTGTCGGAGAGCAGCACGCCGAGGAAGCCCAGCTCGCGCACCGACGCCGACCGCCCGATGACCCCGAGCGACGTCATCGCGTCCAGGCAGCGCAGCGCCTCCCGGAAGGCGTGGTGGACGGAGGCCGGCCCCGCGACCGGGCCGGCCGAGCTCACCGTCACCGGGTGGCCGAGGAGCGGCGACAGCTCCGCGGAGACGGCGCGCCCCGCACCGCCCGCGTCCGTGCCCGGCAGCAGCAGCACCGCGCAGCCGTTGTGCATGCTCTTGAGCCCGCTGAGCCGGTGTGCGTACGAGGACGCCCAGATCGCCGTCTTGCCGCGGGCGTCGCCCTCGGGGCGCGCCACGACCACCACGTGCGGCTTGGTCAGGTCGATGCCGAGCCGCCGCGCGTGCTGTTCGAGCTGGTGGGGCGGCCGCTGCGGGCTGGCCAGCAGGTCGGCGAGGAAGTCGTCGCGGACCTGCCCCTCCGCGATCGCCGTCCGGCTGCTCTCCACCAGCAGCTGGACGGCCATGACCTGCGCGACCAGCCGCATCAGCCGTTCGTCCTGCACCGCGCCGGGCCGCTCGGGCCGCAGCAGCAGGGTGCCGAGGCTGCTGCCGGTGCCCGCCGAGATCGGCACGGCCCACAGCCCTCCGTCGAGGGCCACGGGCTCGCGCGCGGCGTGGGCGTCCATGGCGGCGGGCACGAGCAGCGACCCGGGGTCCGCGCCCTCCTCCCGCACCTGCCCGGAGGCGCAGAGGATCGTGCCGTTGGCGGCACACACCTGGACGGCGGCGTTCAGCTCGCCGGCCGCGGCCCGGGCGAGGGCGTCCAGGTCGCAGTCGCCCAGCACCAGCTGGATCAGCCGGTGCTGGGTGTCGCTCAGCTCCTGGGCGCTGCGCAGCCCGGCCTCGACCCGCGTGGAGTGCTGCTCCAGCTCGTCCACCAGGGCGGTGGTCCGGTCCAGCAGCTCGGCCTTCTCTATGGCCACGCCGGCGAGGTCGCCCAGCGAACTGAGGAGCGCGATCTCGTCGGTGGTGAAGTGCCGGACCTTGCGCTCGGCGACGTAGAGCGTGCCGAAGGGGCGCGCGCCGCGGTTCAGCGGGACGGCGAGGACGGCCTGCAGCCCCTCGGCCTTCACCACGTGGTCGATGTCGCCGCTGTGCTGGATGCGCTCGTCGGCGAGGTAGTCCGGGGTCCAGAACGGCGAGGGGTTGGACATCACGGCGGAGCCCAGCCCGCTCCCGCCGGGCAGCCGCAGCCCCACGTTGAACGCGGTGGTGTGGCCGTCGGAGGCGCGGATGGTGACGTACCGTTCCCCCTCGTCGTACATGCCGATGTACGACATGTCGACGGCGAGCAGCAGCCGGGCGCGCCGGAGGATGACCTTCAGCAGGGTGTCGAGGTCGTGCGGCGTGGCCAGGTCGCGTGCGGTGTCGACGAGGGCGGACAGCCCCGCCTCCCGCTGCTGCTGACGCTCCGTCCACGTCCGTATGGTCAGCCCGAGCTGGACCGCCCGGTCGAGCCTGCCGAGGTCTCCGGGGCCCGCTCCGCAAGCGCGGAGCCGATCGGTGAGGGCCTCGTATTCCTGGGCCGGTGCTCCGGCGGCCAATAGCTCCAGTACGGCGAATATGCCGTCCTCGGACATGTCTTGCGACACGATGCCCCCCGGGTCCGGTGCGCTCTGCCGCACGGATAGAGCCGCGGCACGGTATGCCGGAAGCTATGCACACCCGCAGTGGCCCGTCAACCGCGGCTGATCAAGCCGGGCGGACGAGGCGGCCGGCGGGCCGCGGACGGTGGTGTCCGGACCACCGCCGAATCTTGCGGGTGTGTTACTGGATCACCTTCCTCTTTAGCGTCCCAATAGGTGAAGGTTGATGAACACCGGGCTCGCGCCCGGTGGTTGTCGCTGATTCAGGGGGATCGGTATGACGGGGGTAGGGGACTACAGGCTCTCTCTTGAGCGCAGCCGCCGGGCGCTCGTGCGGGAGGACCGGCCGGACGTTTTCACGATGTGCGGCCGGGACTGGGAGCTGCTACCGGAGGTATTTGCTCCGATTTACTCGCCGGCGACGGAAATCGCGCTCGACTTCCTGGACCTGAAGAACGCGCCCGCCGGATCCGCCGCCCTGCGCAAGGGGTCACTGCTGGAGATCGGATGCGGCACCGGCGTCGTGGCCGTGGCGGCGGCCCTGGCGGGCTGCCCGCGGGTGGTGGCGAGCGACATCAATCCCGCTGCGGTGCTGAACGCCGAGCGGAACGCGGCCCGGCACGGAGTGTCGGACAGAGTGGCCGGCCTGCACAGCGACCTCTTCGAGAACCTGCCGCGCCAGGGGGGCTTCGACACGATTTTCTGGCATTCGAATTTCGTGCTGGCCCCGCCCGACTACCGGCCCAGAACCATGCACGAGAGGGCATACGTCGACCCCGGCTACGCGGCGCACCGCCGCTTCCTGGAACAGGCGCCGGACCGGCTCGCCCCGGGAGGCAGGGTTCTGCTGCACTTCAGCACCCGGGGGGACGTGCCCGCACTGCGCCGGATCGCCGGCGCGTGCGACCGCCGGCTGGACGTCGTCCGCCGCATCGCCGTACGGGAAGGCGCGCACGAGGTCGAGCACATGCTCATGGAAGTGACACCGGCGGCGGATTCCGTCCGCCGCCCGGAAGTCGTCCGATAACGCCGAAACGGGGGATACGTGCGTACGTTATTAGTCGACAACTACGACTCCTTCACCTACAACCTGTTCCACTGTCTGGCCGAGGTCAACGGCCGGGAACCGGAAGTGGTCACCAACGACGACAAGACCTGGCAGACCAGCCGTCTCACCGCATTCGACAACGTAGTAATCTCGCCCGGCCCGGGAACCCCGGAGCGCGAAACGGACTTCGGAATATGCCGGGAAATCCTGCGGCACGGCGGACTGCCCACGCTGGGGGTCTGCCTGGGCCACCAGGGCATCGCCCTGCTGTACGACGGCGAAGTGGGCCGGGCCCCGGAGCCGTACCACGGCCGGGTGTCGCCCGTCGTCCACGACGGCACGGATCTGTTCGCGGGGCTGCCGTCCCCTTTTGCCGCGGTGCGCTACCACTCGCTGGCCGTCCGCCGGCTGCCGCCCGCCCTGGAGGTGACGGCGCGGACGCCCGACGGCATCGTGATGGGCCTGCGGCACCGCCAACGCCCGCTGTGGGGCGTGCAGTTCCACCCGGAGTCGGTCGGCAGCGAACACGGCCACCGCCTTCTGGACAACTTCCGGCGGCTGAGCGAGCTCAGCAGCACGGGAAGGAAGCGCGCCACACGCCCGGCGCCCCGGCCGAAGGAGGAACCCCGGGCGCCGGAACGCAGGCTGCGGGTCCTGGCGGCGGCACTGCCGACCCGCTGGGACGACGAGGTGGTCTTCGACCGCCTGTTCCGCAGGGGCCCGCACGCGTACTGGCTGGACAGCAGCAGCCGGGACGCCCGTACGGGCAGGTTCTCCCTGATGGGGGACGCTTCCGGCCCGCTCGCCCGCACCGCCGCCGCGGACGTCCACAGCAGCACCGTGACCGTCCGCTCCCGGCACGCCACCGAGGTCGTCACCGGTGAGTTCCTCGACTGGCTCGACCGCGACCTGCGGGCGACCCGCACCGAAGTGCCCTCCCTGCCCTCCGACTTCGCGCTCGGCTGGGTGGGCTACCTCGGCTACGGCCTGAAGGCCGAGTGCGGCGGCGAGCCGGGCCACCGGCCCGGCGAGCCCGACGCCACCATGGTCTTCGCCGACCGGGCCCTCGTCCTCGACCACGCGACCGGCACCACCCACCTCCTCGCGCTCGCCGAGGACGGCGCCGAGTCCGCGGCCCGCACCTGGCTCGACACCACGGCCCGCAGGCTCACGGCGCTCGCCGGGCTGAGCCCCTTCCCGGCCCGCCGCCCCGGCAGCCCCGGCGCACTGGAACTGCGCCACGACCGCGACGCCTACCTCCGGCTGATCGACGCGTGCCAGGAGCAGATCACGGCGGGGGAGTCGTACGAGATCTGCCTGACCAACATGGCCGAGACCGGAGGCGTACAGGACCCCTGGGAGAGCTACCGCTTCCTGCGCCGCACCAGCCCCGCCCCCTTCGGCGCCCTGCTGTCCTTCGGCGCGCTGTCGGTCCTCAGCACCTCGCCCGAACGGTTCCTGCGCATCGACCGCGAGGGACGGGCGGAGTCCCGCCCGATCAAGGGCACCCGCCCGCGCGGCGCGACACCGCAGGAGGACGCACGCCTGGCCGAGGACCTCGCGACCGACGAGAAGGACCGCGCGGAGAACCTGATGATCGTGGACCTGGTCCGCAACGACCTGGGCCGCTGCGCCGAGGTCGGTTCGGTCGAGGCGAAGGACGTCTTCCGCGTGGAGAGCTACGCCAAGGTCCACCAGCTGGTGAGCACGGTCAGGGCGAAGCTGCGCGAGGACCGCTCCGCCGTGGACTGCGTACGGGCGGCCTTCCCGCCGGGCTCGATGACGGGGGCGCCCAAGATCCGCACGATGCAGATCATCGACGCCCTCGAAGAGGGTCCCCGCGGTGTGTACGCGGGAGCGATCGGCTACTTCTCCCTCACCGGAGCGGCGGACTTGAGCGTGGTGATCCGCACAGCGGTCGTCACCCCGGACCGGATCCGTTACGGGGTGGGAGGCGCCGTCATCGCCCTCTCCGACCCGGAAGCGGAGTACGAGGAAACAGCGGTGAAGGCAGCCCCGTTGACCGCCTTGACGGGCAGCCCGTTCCCGGACCGCAGGCCGGCAAGGGTGAGCATCTGAAGGAGCACCGGCCGGTAGGGGGAGACGAGACGGGAGGGGACGGGGCCGCAGGGGCAGGGGTCCGGGACGCTGACGTGTATGTGCGGGCCCGGCAGGAGCGGGGGTGCGAACAGGGAGGGGGGTGCGGGCCCGTAAATATACGGTCCCGGACCCCTGCCCCGGAGGCACCGGCCCCGCACCCCGCACGTCAGGCCCCGCACCCCCGCACCCCGCACGTCAGGCCCCGCACCCCCGCGCCCCACATCAGGCCCGTAACCCCGCACCGACGGCGTCCCGCAAACCGCGCCAGGAGGAAACCGCTTGCGCAAGGCTCTCGGCCTCCAGCGTCTTCGTGACCTCGTCGAAAGGGATGCCGGCCCGCTCCAGCCGGGCGACGGCCCCCCGGCCCGCCCCGTCCTGCCCGGTCAGCGTGTCCCCCCGCAGCCGCCCCCGCTCCTCCACCGCCACGAGCGCGGCCTCGGACATGGCACTGACGGTGCCCCAGGCGACCAGCGACTCCACGTACGGGACACCGGAGCCGACGGCCCACATGAGCCGCTGCGGCCGGGCCCCGGCCGAGGCCAGGGCCCGCCACCGCACACTCCCGAGCCCCTCCTCGTAGCGCCGGTACACGAGCCGGGCGACGGCGAGGGCGGCCGTGCCGAGCAGCCCCGCGGCGTCCCGGCCGCCGGTCTCGCGCAACCATCCGTCGGCCTCGGCGTCGATCCGGGCCACGGGCAGCGAGGCGACCGAGGGAACGGCCGCCAGGTCGAGCCCGGCGGCCCGGGCCCGCTCCAGACCGCCGAACCAGGCCTCCACGACCTGCTCGTAGCGCCGCACGGAGTGGATCCCGGTGACGTGCACCCCGATGCCCCGGGCGAGGCACTCGCCGGCCGCCGCGAGCCCGTCGTCCGTGGCGGGAAGCTTCACGAGCGCGTTGGGGCGGCAAGCCGCCAGGTGCAGCGCGGCGGCGGCGTCGGCCGTGGCCCGGGCGCCGCTTCCCGGCCGCACGACGGGGTCCATGGAGACGTGCCCGTCGAGCCCGTCCGTGGAGTCGAAAACCGGCCGCAGCTCGTCGCACGCGGCCCGCAGGTCGTACGCGCACAGCGCCTGCACGGCGGTGGTCAGCGGCACGGACCGGCAGGCGAGGTGGGACAGCTGCTGTGCGTAGGCCGTGCCGCCGGAGACCTCGGCCGCGAGCACTGCCGGGTCGGACGTGACCCCCCGCACGCGGCCGCCGGCCACGAGCCGGGCCAGCGCGCCGGAGGTGAGGAGCGAGCGGCGGAGGCCGTCGAGCCAGGGGGAGACGCCTTCGGCGAGCAGTTCCTGCAGGACCTCGCCGCCCGACGTCACCGTGCGCTCTCCCATGACGGGGTCGCCCCCTCTCCGGATCGACCGCGGAACACCTAGGGCAGAGGGCACGACCGTAAGTCCGTTCCGGCGCGGACCGGAACAGTCCGCCCGTACTCCGTCAACTTGGCGAGAACGGTGACTTGACAGCAGGTGATGGACTCGCGGCCCATCTGACGGAGTGGCCGGGGGGACGTTGGAGGAACCGGGGCGGCCCCGGACGATCGCTGTACCCGCGCGCTCGCCACCGAAGCGGCGGCGCATCTCACCCGGGCGTCCAGCCCCGGGCCGAAGGGAGCCGTTCCCTCAAAAACTCCTGCACCACCGTTGCTTGCTTTGTTCTCAAGAGTCTCAAGGCTCTCAAGGTTCTCAAGAGCAGTCACTTAAGCGTTTTTGGAGAAACCCATGACCGACGCTCTGCTCGACGTCCGGCACAAGCCCGCCCTCCAGCAGCCCGACTGGGGCGACGCCCCCCAGGTGCGGCGGGTCCGCGAGGAGCTCTCCCGCCGCCCGGCGCTCGTCCGCGCCGACGACGTACGGACGCTGCGCCACCACCTCGCCGAGGTGGCGCGCGGCGCGGCCCAGGTGGTCCAGGCGGGCGACTGCGCGGAGGACCCCGCGGAGTGCACCTCGGGTTACGTCGCCCGCAAGGCCGGCTTGCTGGACGTGCTGGCCGGTGTGATGAAGATGATGGCCCACAAGCCGGTGGTCCGGGCGGGCCGGATGGCCGGCCAGTTCGCCAAGCCCCGGTCGAGCGCCACGGAATGCGCCGCGGGCGGTGCCGAACTTCCCGTCTACCGCGGCCACATGGTCAACAGCCCGGAGCCGCACCCGGAACGCCGCCGCCCCGACCCGCAGCGCATGCTGTCCGGCTACCTGGCCGCCGGGGAGGCCATGACGCACCTCGGCTGGCTCGACCCGTCGCGCCGTTCGGGCGTCTGCCCGCCGGTGTGGACGAGCCACGAGGCGCTGCTGCTGGACTACGAACTGCCCATGGTCCGCACCGGCGAGGACGGGCGTCCCCTGCTGACGTCCACGCACTGGCCGTGGATCGGCGAGCGCACGCGGCAGGCGGACGGCGCGCACGTGGCGCTGCTCGCGGCGGTGGCGAACCCGGTCGCGTGCAAGGTCGGCCCGAAGACGACCACGGACGAACTCCTGGCCCTGTGCGAGCTCCTGGACCCGGAGAGGGAGCACGGCCGGCTCACGCTCATCGCCCGCATGGGGGCCGGCGCGGTGTCCGAGAAGCTGCCCCCGCTCGTGGCAGCGGTCCGCGAGGCCGGGCACCCGGTCGTCTGGCTCAGCGACCCGATGCACGGCAACACCGTCACGGCGCCCGACGGGCTCAAGACGCGGCTGCTGGAGACCGTCGTCCGTGAGGTCAGCGGATTCCAGTGCTCGGTCCGGACCGGGGGCGGCGTCGCGGGCGGCCTGCACCTGGAGACGACGCCGGAGAACGTCACCGAGTGCGTCCGCAACGAGGCGGGACTGGCCCACGTGGGCGACAAGTACACGAGCTTCTGCGACCCCCGCCTCAATCCGCAGCAGGCCATCTCCGTCGTCTCGGCCTGGGAGGGCTGATCGCCATGACAGGCATTCCCCCCATCGAGCCCTACCCGATGCCCACCCCGGGCGACCTGCCGGAGAACACCGCCCGCTGGGGCGCGGATCCGGCCCGCGCGGTGCTGCTCGTCCACGACATGCAGCGCTACTTCCTCGGGCCGCTCCCGCAGGGCCTGCGCGACGAGCTCGTCGCCAACGCGGCCCTGCTGCGGGAGACGGCGGCCGCCCTCGGCATCCCGGTCGCCTACACGGCGCAGCCGGGCGGCATGACCGGTGAACAGCGCGGCCTGCTCCAGGACTTCTGGGGCCCGGGGATGCGCGTCGACCCCGCCGACCGGCGCGTCGTCGATCCGCTCTCGCCGGCCCCGGGCGACTGGGTCTTCACCAAGTGGCGCTACAGCGCCTTCTTCCGCTCGGACCTGCTGGGGCGGATGCGGGCGAACGGCCGGGACCAGCTGATCGTGTGCGGGGTGTACGCGCACGTCGGGGTGCTGATGAGCGCGGTCGACGCGTTCACGAACGACATCCGGACGTTCCTGGTCGCCGACGCCGTGGCCGACTTCTCGGCCGCGTACCACCGGCTGGCGCTGGAGTACGCGGCGGCGCGCTGCGCGGTCGTCACGACGACGAAGGACATGCTGTGCCGCCTGCAGGAGCGGGGCCGCCCGGCGGAGACGCTCACGGTCCGGGGAGCGGCGGTATGAGCGGACGCGGGGGAGACGGACGTAGGGGAGACGGACGTGGAGGAGACGGAGGGAGAAGAAATGGAGAGGGAGGAAACGACATGACGGAGGACCTGCTCGCCCGGATCCTGGCCGCCCGGCCCCCGGCCTTCGCCCTCCTCCACCGCCCCGGGGCCACGGGCCCGGGCGCCGTGGAACTGCTCCTGGGCGAGATGTCCGCACCGGAGACGCTGGCGTCCATCCCGCTGGACGACGGGCCCGGGGCCGCCAGCGGGCCCGCGGCCGCCGGCGCGTCCCCCACCGCCGACGTGCTGGCCGTCGTCCCCTACCGCCAGATCGCCGAGCGGGGCTTCCGCGGCGCCGACGACGGCGCGCCGCTGCTCGCCATGACCGTCACCCACCAGGCCGTCCTCCCGCTCGCCGAGGTGCTGGCCCGTATCCCGGAGACGCCGATCGGCCTCTCCGGCGGGCACTTCGACATGGACGACGCCACGTACGCGGACACCGTCCGCCGTGTCGTCGCCGACGAGATCGGCGAGGGCGAGGGCGCGAACTTCGTCATCAAACGCTCGTTCACCGCCGGCATCGACGACTACACGCCCGCCCACGCCCTGACGTTCTTCCGCCGCCTCCTGGAGCGCGAGTCCGGCGCGTACTGGACCTTCGTCGTGCACACCGGCGAGCGCACGTTCGTCGGGGCGACGCCGGAGCGCCACATCAGCGTCCGCGGCGGCACGGCCGTGATGAACCCCATCAGCGGCACCTACCGCTACCCGGCGACGGGCCCGAGCCTGCCCGAGGTCATGGACTTCCTCGCCGACCGCAAGGAGGCCGACGAGCTGTACATGGTCGTCGACGAGGAGCTGAAGATGATGGCCCGCATCTGCGCGGGCGGCGGCCGCGTCGTCGGCCCGTACCTCAAGGAGATGGCGCGCCTCGCCCACACCGAGTACTTCATCGAGGGCACCACCGACCGGGATCCGCGGGAGATCCTGCGGGAGACGATGTTCGCGCCGACCGTCACCGGCAGCCCGCTGGAGAGTGCCTGCCGCGTCATCGACCGCTACGAGCCCCGGGGCCGGGGCTACTACAGCGGCATCCTCGCCCTCATCGGCCGCGACGCGCGCGGCGAGCGCACCCTGGACTCCTCCATCCTCATCCGTACCGCGGACATCGACTCCGCCGGGCGGGTGCGCATCGGGGTGGGCGCCACCCTCGTGCGCCACTCCGACCCCGCCTCCGAGGTCGCCGAGACCCGCGCCAAGGCCGCCGGGCTGATCTCCGCCCTGGAGTCGGGCGGGGCGGCCCGGTTCGGCGGCCACCCGCGCGTGCGGGCCGCCCTGGAACAGCGCAACGACACCATCGCCGGCTTCTGGCTCGCCCAGGAGGCCGACCGGGTGCACCCCGCGCCCGGGCTGGCGGGGCGGCGCGTCCTGGTCGTGGACGCCGAGGACACCTTCACCTCGATGATCGGCCATCAGCTGCGCTCCATGGGGCTGGCGGTGACCGTCCGGCGCTTCGACGAGCCGTACGCCTTCGACGGGCACGACCTCGTCGTGATGGGGCCGGGCCCCGGCGACCCCCGCGACGGCCGCCACCCCAAGATCGCCCACCTGCGGGGCGCCGTCCGCACGCTCCTGGACGAGCGGAGGCCCTTCCTCGCCGTCTGCCTCAGCCACCAGGTGCTGTCCCTCGCCCTCGGCTTCGAGCTCGTCCGGCGGGAGGTCCCCAACCAGGGCGTCCAGCGCGAGATCGATCTGTTCGGGGTGCGGGAACGCGTCGGCTTCTACAACACCTTCGCCGCCCGCAGCGACCGCGACGCCGTGGACGTGGCGGGGACCGGCCCGGTCGGCGTCAGCCGCGACCCGTACACGGGCGAGGTGCACGCCCTGCGGGGGCCGCACTTCGCTTCCATGCAATTTCATGCGGAATCCGTCCTTACTCAAGGAGGGCCGCGCATCGTGGGGTCTCTGCTCGCCGATCTCGTTCCGGAGGTGCCTGTCGCATGAACCCCGTTCCGATACCGGAAGCTGTTGCCGCAGCGCGTGACGACCGGGCCGTGCGTGACGACCAGGTCGCGCGCGACGACCGGGCCGCACGCGGCGGTTACGTCCTCGCCGAGGCCCGGGACGCCGATGCGGGGGCCGTGGCGCCCGACGTGGTCCTCGTCGCCGACGGCGGCGAGGCGCCCGCGGCACTGGCCGCCCGCCGCATCCTGCAGCGCGAGGGCATCGCCACCCGCGTGGTGTGCATGCCCTGCGCCGCGTGGTTCCGGCGGCAGAGCCGCGCCTACCGGGACGAGGTGCTGCCGCCCGGCACGCCCGCCACCGTCTCGGTCGGGGCGGCCGCCGAGGTGGGCCGCTACCAGCTGCTGAAGCCCGCCGGCGAGGGCGTCGGCCTGGACCGCGCCGCGACCGGAACCGTCCCGCACACGGGCATCTTCGAGCACGGCGGCCTGACCCCCGAGCGGGTGGCGGCCGCGGCCCGCGCGAGCCTGGCCCGCGCCCGGGGCCGGGGCTGGAGACGGCGCTGAGAGCGGTAAGGGGGCGCGGCGGGCGACGGTGCGGTCCGTTACGCCCCGGCCCGCCGGCCGCTCGGGCCCCTGCGGCTGCGGCTGCGGCGGTTCGGCAGCGGCCGGACTGAACACTGTCCGGCATCAGCTGCCGGACAGGGCGGCCCTCGCGCTCGGCGGGGAGACGGCGACCGGCCGGGCCGGTCGATCCGGTCGATCCGGTCGATCCGGCCGCTGCGCCGGTCCGTGCTGCCCGGCGAGGGACCGGCGCTGCTCGGCGATGATGGCCACCGCCTCGAACGTGGCGTCCACCAGTTCGCGGAGCGCCGCGACGGCCTCCGGTTCGGTCATCTCACCCGCCGCATCGAGTCGTTGGTGCGCCCTGCGCAGGGCTACGGGAGGGTGCTCGACGGTGATCGCCTCACAGCTGTCGAGCAGGTCCAGCAGTGCGGGCTGGGCGTCGATCCCGCCGCGGCCGCTCGGTGAGGCGCTCAGGACCGCGGCGATCCGCCCGGTGAGCGGGCTCGCGCCGTCCGGGCGGGAGAGCCAGTCGAGGGCGTTCTTCAGCACGCCGGGCACCGCGCCGTTGTAGGAGGGCGTACTGATCACCAGGGCGTCGGCGTCCGCGACGAGGGCACGGGCGGCCGCTACGGCCGGGGTCGTCCCCGCGGACTCGACGTCGCCGTTGTAGAAGGGCAGCCGGCCGATCGGCAGGGAGACCACCGAGGCGGCCGGGCGGTCCTGCAGGATGATGCGGCGGACGGCCCGGAGCGCCGCGGAGTTCACCGATGCGGCGCGCAGGCTGCCCGAGATCAGTACCACCTTGGTCATGTCGGTTCCCCGCTTCTCCGTCGGAGGTCCGGGCCCGGCCCTGCCGGACGCTCCGAGGGTAGGTCCGCCCGTCGCGTGCGCGCCGGGGCCCCCGGACCGCTGTGTCAGGTGCCCCCTCCCGACCTGACGCAGTGGCCGCGGGCCTGACGGACTGCGGGGCGGGTGCCTGGTGACGCGTGCGCGGGCGCATCACGATGGCGGGGGCGGATCACTGCCGCGGCGCGCCGCGGCGGCGGACCGTGTTCTGCAGCCCGCTGAAGAGCTGGAGAAGCGCCCGCCGCAACGGCGACGTACGCACGAACGACGCTGAGAGCCCGGCGGAAATGCGTACTCACCGGGGCGCCACGCCGGCGCGCTCCCGGACACCACCGAACCGCACGGAGGAAGGAGCGCACGGCCCATGCCGAACACCGCCGTCGTCCACGGCCAGGAAGGCCCCGCCGGCCCTGTCGATGCCACCACCGCCGTCCCGCCCCCCGACCTCCCCGCCTACCTCACCCGGATCCGCCTGGCGGGCCACCGGAACCCCCTCCCGCCCACCGCCGCAACCCTCCGCACCCTCCAGCGCGCCCACATTGCCGCCGTCAGCTTCGAGAACCTCGACGTCCTCCTCGGCCGGGACATGCCGCTCGACACGGCCGCACTCCAGCGGAAGATCGTCCACGCCGGACGCGGCGGCTACTGCTTCGAGCAGAACCTCCTCTTCGCGACCGTCCTCGAACACCTCGGGTTCCGCGTCGTCCGGCACCTCGCCCGCGTCCGCCGCGGCAGCACGCGCGTGCGCCGCCGCTCCCACGTCACCCTGGTGGTCGAGGCGGACGGCCGCCCCTGGCTCAGTGACGTCGGCTTCGGCGACGAAGGGCCGCTCGAACCCGTACCCCTCGCCCCGGGCGCCACCGTGACCACCGGCGACTGGACCTGGCGCCTGGACCTCGAACCGCCGGACGGCCCCGCCCCCGAGCAGTGGGCGCTGCGCTCCCTGCACCCGGACGGCCACTGGTTCGACGTCTACGCGTTCCGCATGGAGCACCACGTCCCCGACGACTTCGAGGCCGCCCACTACTGGACCTCCCACCACCCCCGTTCACCCTTCACCGGCCGGCTCGTCGCCCAGCGCGGTGACGAGCACGTCCGCCACACCCTCACCGACCGCACGCTCGCCGCCCGTTACGCCGACGGCCGCCTCCTGCGCACCGAACTCGCCCCCGACGAGGTCGTCCACGTCCTGCGCGGCACGTTCGGCCTCCACCTCACGGCGCAGGACGCCGTCCTGCTGCACTAGCGGATCGCGGAGCTCTCATGAACCCCGGAACCCACCGCGACGCCCACCGCAATGCCCACCGCAACGCCCTCCACCTCGGCCTCGTCCCCGAACGGGCCGCGGCCCGGCACGGCTCCGTCACCGTCACCCTCGACCACGACCTGGACGCCCTGCCCGGCACGGGCCGCCGGATGACGTACGCCGGGCTCGCCGACCACGTGGACGACCTGGCCGCCCGCCTGTGGGCAGCCGGCGTCCGCCCCGGCGAGCACCTCGCCGTCCACAAGGCCGCCAACTTCGACATCTACCTGCTCGCCTGCGCGGCCGCCCGCATCGGTGCCGTCCCCGTCCTGCTCTCCCCGGAGCTCGACGGCGCCACGGCCGCCGCACTCCTGCGCCGCCTGAACCGCTCCACCCCCTCTGCCGCCTCCACTCCCTCCCGGCGACCGCACCTGCTCACCGACGACGAAAAGCTGCACACCGGCCTCGCGCGCCTCACCCTCGCGGACATCGCCGCCACGGTCCTCACCACTGGCCCCGCCCGCCCCGGTTGTACGCCCCTCGCGGCACTGGCCGGCGCCCCGCGCCGCGCCCCCGTGCTCCTGCCCCCGGACCGCCCCGCGCTCATGACCCACACCTCCGGCACCACCGGCCTCCCCAAGCTGGTGGTGCACACGGCGGCGAGCCTGCACGGCCGGTACGTCCCGCAGCGCAGACTCGCCGCGCTGATCCGTACGCCCGAGACGTACGCGGCGCACCTCAGCCCCGTCCACTCGCGGATGTACCTGGCGCTCGCCGTCGCCCTCCCCAAGGGCATGCCGGTCGTCGTCGTGGGGGACCCGGACCCGGCGCACGTCGCGGACCTCTTCGCCCGTACGCGCCCCGGTTTCGTCGAGACCCACCCCAACTCGTTCGTGGCGTGGGAGGCGCTGGCGGAGGACCCGCGCCGGCCCCTCGCCTCCGTGCGGTACTTCAGCTCCACCTTCGACGCCCTGCACCCGCCCACCATGCGCAGGCTGCTGCTGGCCTCCCGGCGCGCCGGGCCGCTGTTCTTCCAGTTCTACGGGCAGAGCGAGTGCGGCCCGCTGTCCGGCCGCTGGTACACACGGCGCACCGCCGGGCGCGCCGACGGCCGCTGCCTGGGCCTGGCGCTGCCCGGAGTGCGGCTGCGCGTCGCGGGCCCCGGCGGGCGGCGTGCGACGCGGGAGCGGCCGGGCATGATCGAGGTGCGGGCCGCGGGCCGGGCCACCGGCTACCACGCCGAGCCCGAGCGCTTCGCACGCCAGCTGCGCGACGGGTGGTGGCGCACCGGCGACGTCGGCTACCGCACCCGGGCCGGCTGCCTGCACCTGCTCGACCGCGAGGTCGACGTCATCCCGGACATCGGCTCCACCCTCGACGTCGAGGACCGGCTGATGGACCGGCTGCCCGAACTCGCCGAGGTCGTCCTCGTACCGGGCCCGTGCCGGGAGCCCGTCCCCGTCGTGTGCACCCGGGGCGACGCGCCCCTCGACCCCGGCCGCTGGGCGTCCGCCGCCGCGGACTGGCCGCAGCTCGCCCGGCCCGTGCGGCTGCCGCTGTCCGCGCTGCCCCGCACCGCCACGATGAAGGTGCGGCGACTCGAACTCGCCCGGAGCCTGGCGCAGTGACCGGCCCTTCCGGCCGGGGCCCCGGCCCCGGGTCCGCGGCCCTCGTGAGCGGCCCCGGGCCCGCGGTCCTCGTCACCGGTGCGGGCCCCACGGGACTCCTCGCCGCCTGCGAACTCCTGCGCCGCGGCATCCCCGTACGCCTCATCGACCACGCACCCGCCCCCGCGCGGACCCCGCGGGCCCTGTCCCTGTGGCCCCGGGCGCTCACCATCCTCGACGACCTCGGCATCGGAGACGAGATCCGGGCAGCGTCCCTGCGCATCGACGGCTACCGCTACTTCACGGGCGGGCGGCCGCTCGCGGCGTTCGCGTTCCCCGCGGACTGCGCGGCCCGCAACCTGCCGCAGTACGAGACGGAACGGCTCCTCACGCGCCGGCTGCATGCGCTCGGGGGCGCGGTCGAACGGGGCGTGCGGCTCCTGGACTTCTCCGCGGAGGGCGGCGGAGCGCGGGTGGTGCTGCGCCACCCCGGCGGGCGGACGGAACGGGCCCGTACGCCGTACCTCCTGGGTGCGGACGGGGCGCGGAGCACGGTGCGGGAACGGCTGGGGACGGGCTTCGCGGGGACCACGTACCCGATGGCGTTCGCCGTGCTGGACACCCGGGTGGGCGGCCGCCGGCTGCCGCCCGGCGAGATCCTCTACTACCAGGCGGCGTCCGGCACGCTGGTGATCGTGCCCATGCCGGGGGACGTCTTCCGCGTCCTGACGGCGCTCCCCGAGGGCACACCGGCACCCGGTGTCGCGGACATGCAGCGGCTGATCGACGCGCGGGGGCCGCGCGGCGTACGGATCACCGAGCCGGTCCACCACGCGGTCTTCCGCGTCCACGCGCGCCATGCGACGGCTCTGCGGCGCGGCCCGGTCTTCCTGCTCGGCGACGCCGCCCACGTGCACAGCCCGGCCGGCGGCCAGGGCATGAACAACGGCCTCCAGGACGCGCACAACCTCGCCTGGAAACTCGCCGCGGTCCTCCACGGCGACTCCCCGGCCGCCCTCCTCGACGGCTACCAGGCCGAACGCGAGGAGGCCACGCGCCGCATCGTCCGCGACACGGACCTGCAGACGCGGGCGTGGATGGCGGACGGACGGCTCCGCGTCGCGGCCCGCGACGCCGCCTTCCGGCTCCTGGAACGCACGGGTGCGGTCACGCGCTTCTACGCGCCGGTGATGGCGGGCCACCGCCTGGCCTACCGCGCACGGCGCCGCACGCAGGGGCCCACGCGGCCGGCGCTCTGCGGGGTACGGGCGGGGGAGCTGTTCCCGCGGCAACTCGTGCGCGCGGTCCCGTCGGCGTGGGTGCTGGCCCTGGTCGTCCACGAGGGGGCGGGGGAGGCGTGGGCGGGGCTGGCATGGGCGGTGGAGGCGACCGTGATGGCCGCGGCCCGGCGCGGGGTCCGCCCGGTGCGGTTGAGCCTGGCGGCCGCCGCCCCCACGACCCGCTGCCGCCGCCCCGGCTACTACCTGATCCGCCCGGACGGCCACATAGCCGCCCACGGCCACTCCCACGACCTCCCCCACCTGACCCAGGAACTGACCCACGCGACGACCCCGTCACGCTGACCGGGGCATTGCCGGTGCGCGGGGCACCCCCTTCCTTTTTCCGCCGCAGCGGCGCTCACCCCCAACGCCACTGTCCGGCGGTGCCGAGCCGTGCCTGTACGCGTGTGGGGCACCGCCGGTGTGCGCCGCGGTGGTGGCGCGCCGCGGCGGCGGTTTCAAGGACGCTCGGCGTCCGTGGCTTTCGGCCGGGGGCGCGGGAGGCCAGCCTCCCTCTTCCGCCGCAGCGGTGCTCAGCCCCAACGCCACTGTCCGGCGGTGCCGAGCCAGCCAGGTGCGAGAGCACGGGGGCGTGGGGATGCCTTGGCTTCAGGGAGGCCAGCCTCCCTCTTCCGCCGCAGCGGTGCTCAGCCCCAACGCCGCTGTCCGGCGGTGCCGAGCCGTGCCTAAGCGCGTGCGGGGCACCGCCGGTGCGCCCCGCGGCGGCGGTGCCAAGGACGCGTGGCGTCCTGAGGCCCGGGTGGCCGGCGCGGCCCGGCTACCCCCGTTCGTACGGGATGAGCGGCCCCGGCCGACCACGCCCCCGTACCCGTGCGGCCGCTTTTCGGGCGTAGGCCGGCCACGTGATCAGCACGCACAGCGCGTAGAAGCCGAGGAGGCCCCACAGCGCAGGGAGCGCAGGCGCAGCCGACCCGGTCAGGGACGCCCCGATCGCCGCGGCCCCCAGCGCGCCCGAAGCCCCGCCGAGGCGGGAGACCTTGGCCGTCCCCTCGTGGGACGCCGCGAACGCCGTCGCCGCGTCCCGCCCCGCGAGGATGGCCGCCCCCGCCCGCGCGGCGAACACCGCCGGGACGAGCACACCGACGGCCCCCGCACCGAGCCCCGCCAGGACGACCACCGCCGTGAACACGGCAGCGAACACCCCCACCGCACCCCGCGCCGCCGCCGCGGCCAGGACCACCGTCCCCGCCGCCATCCCCACCAGGCTCGCGAGCGTGACCCGCGCCGCGCCCCACCGGCCGGCGAGGCGGCCGCCGCAGGGCCGGGCGGCCGCGCCGAGCAGCGTGGCGAGCAGGGCGCAGGCAAGGGCCGCCGGGACCGGGCAACCGAACCCGTTCCGCAGCACCAGGCCGAAGGCCAGCCCGCCCCCCGTGAACGTGCCCACCGTCGCCAGGGACAGCAACGACAACCCCCACACTTGCGGATCCCGGAATGCCGAACGCCCAGCCCCCGCACTCGCCGCCGCCCCGTCCGCCACCGGCAGGTTGTCCATCCGCAGCGCCGCAACCACCGCGGCCAGCGCCACCAGCGGCACGTGCACCGCGGCGATCCACACCCACGACGAGCCGCCGGCCGCGGCGATGGCAGCCACAACCCCGGCCGCCTGGACGGCAGCCGCACCGAGATCGGCCCCCGCCGTCGCGACGGCGAAGGCCCTGCCCCGCGCGCGCCGCGGGAAGAGCGCGGCTGTACGGGTCGCCGAGGCCGCGGCCGACTCGCCCGCACCCGCCGTCGCGGCGACGGCCACCAGCAGCCACAGCGGCGCACCGGGCCGCTGCAGCATGTACACGGCGGCGAGCACGGGCAGGGCCAGCGCGGCCGTGGCGACGACCGTACGGTCCCGGCCGCCCAGCCGGCGCAGGGCCCGTTCCGCGACCGGCCGCAGGGCGGCCCCCGCGAGGAGTGGCGTGACGAGCAGCAGAGACGTTGCGCCGCGGCCGGCCGCAGTCCCGTTACCGGCGGGCAGGAACAGGACCAGTACCGCCCACATGCTTCTCACGGACGCTCCGGCGTGCCCGCAGAGCGCCGCCAGCAGCAGGTTCCGGCGGGCGACGTGCCGGCCGCCCCGCTCCCAGAAGCCCGGGTCCTCCGCGTCCCACCGCTCGGCCTTCGGCCGCAACGGCACCGCCGGGTTCGTCATGCCGGCACGCCCGCCCCGCCCCGCTCGCCGCCGTGTGCGCGTCCGCCCGCCCGCTCGACGCCGCCCTCGATCACGCGCTTGATGCGCGACAGCGACGCGGCCACGTCGTCGGCGAGCTTCTCGTTCCACGCGGCGGTGAACCGGCGCCGCCCGTCCGGCCCCAGCCGCCCGAAGATCTTCGCGAGCCCTTCCGTGGGCCGCCCGAGCCGGTAGTGGTGGACGAGCAGGCACCCGCCGGCGGTGGCCTGGAGCTCGTACGTCCACGTGCTGTCCTGCAGCCGGCCGGCGCTGTCGCGCACCACCCACCGGAACAGGCGCCACGGCTCGGCGGCCACGACCTCGGACTCCGTGGTCCAGGGCCCGCGGACGACCGGCGCCCAGGGCACGACGTCCGCCCCGCGGTAGTTCTCGCCGCGGAAGACGGCCCCGGTCGTGCGGGGCGTGCCGGACACCCACCGCCCGCCCGTGCACTCGCGGCTCCACTCGCCGCTGCGGGTGAGGTCGCTGACCGTGTCGTAGACGGTGCCCGGCGCGGCCGCGACCAGGATGTGCGCCCGTACCCGGAGGATCGCGGGGGTGCCGGTGGCTGGGGGAGTCATACGGTCCAGGGTGCGCGGGCCGGGAGTCCCCCGGCAACGGGGGCCGCGGCGATGCGTCAGGTCCTCAGGACCAGCCGCCGCCCGCGCAGTTCGCCGCGCTCCATGCGCCGGTGGGCCTCGGCGGCGTCCGCGAGGGGCAGTTCCTCGACGGCCCGCGGCCGGAGCAGCCCGGCGCCGAGCAGCCGCCCCACGGCCCCGGCCGCCTCGGCGAGTTCGGCCGTGGTCGCGTGGGAGATCACGAAGCCCACGAGGGCCCCGTCCTTCTGGTACAGCTGCCCCACCGGCAGGACCGGCCGCGCGGAGGTCCCCGCGAACACCACGATCCGCCCGCGCCGGGCCAGCAGCGGCACGGCGATCTCCAGGTCGTGCCGGCCGTGGGTCGCGACGTGGACGTCGACGCCGCCGGGCGCGGCGGCCGCGAGCAGCCCGGCGAGCCCGGGAGCCGCGTAGTCGAGGACCTCGGCGGCGCCGAGGGAGCGCACGTACTCCGCGTCGCGCGCCGCGGCCGTGGCCACCACCCGGGCACCGGCCCACACCGCCATCGTCACGAGGGCGCTGCCGACGTTCCCGGCGGCCCCGGCGACGAGCACGGTCTCGCCGGGCCGCAGCCGCCCGTGGGTGAACAGCGCGAGGTACGCCGTGGCGGCGGGGTGGGCGACGGCGACGGCGTCCTCCGCCCGCACCCCGGCGGGCAGCGGGTAGAGCCGGTCGGCGGGGACGACGGCCCGCTCGGCGGCGGGGCCCTGCCGGCCGCCGTGACCCAGGCTGTTGCACCACACCGGGTCGCCGGGCGCGAACCCGGCCGCCCCGGGCCCGGCCCCGGCGACCGTGCCGACCATGTCCCGGCCGATCACGAAGGGGAAGGCCAGCGCGGTGCGGAAGCCCCCGGAGCGGATGAGCGTGTCCACGGGGTTGACGGCCGTGGCGGCGACGTCGACCAGGACGTCGGTCGGTCCCGGGCTCGGCACCGGGAGCGTGCCGGTCACGATCGCCTCCGGCGGGCCGAACCGTTCGATGTAGGCGGCGCGCATGCGGGCAGTGCCGGCCGTGCCGGCCATGTCACCTGTGTCAGCAGCCGTGTCACCCGGGTCAGCCATGCCCTCCACTGTGGCACGGCGAGCCGGCGGGACCGTGAAACCACCACTGACGGTATGTCACTTCTGCCCCGGCGGGGACCTGACGGACCAGGCGGCCGCCCGTTGACCCGGCCCCGGCCGGAACGGCGAGATGGAGCGACGAGACGGATTGCCGAGACGGAACGGCGCAAACGGAACAGCGAGAAAGAACGGCGCAACGGAACGGCGTGCGGAGCGGAAGTCCCCTCAGAACGGAGGAGCAGACGCATGAGGAGCAGCAGTCGTACAGAGGTCGGCATCGTCGGCGCCGGCCCGCGCGGGCTGGCCGTGCTGGAGCGGCTGTGCGCCAACGAGCGCGCCGAGCCCTCGCACTCCGCGGTGACCGTGCACGTCGTCGACCCGTCCGCCCCGGGCGCGGGCACCGTGTGGCGCGCCGGCCAGTCCCCCCACCTGCTGATGAACACGGTCGCCTCGCAGATCACCGTGTACACGGACGACAGCGCCCGGATCGAGGGCCCCGTCGAGCCGGGCCCGAGCCTGTACGAATGGGCGCACGGCGTCGCGGGCCTCCCGCCCGGCAGCACGGACCACGACGCCGCCACCCTCGCCGAGGCGCGGGCGCTCGGCCCGGACGACTACCCCACCCGCGCCTTCTACGGCCGCTACCTCCACGACAGCTTCCGCCGCATCGCCGCCCGCGCCCCCGCGCACGTGACCATCGAGGTGCACCGCTCGCGCGCGGTGGCCATGGCCGACACCGAGGGCATCACCGGCGGCCCCCAGGGCATCCGCCTGGAGGACGGCACGCGCCTGAACCACCTCGACGCGATCGTCATGGCGCTCGGCCACGTGCCCGCGCAGCTGTCCGCCCGGGAGGCGCGTACGGCGTCGCTGGCCCGCATCCACCACCTCGAATACGTCCCGCCCGTCAACCCCGCCGACCTCGACCTCGGGCACATCGAGCCCGGCGCGCCGGTCCTGCTGCGCGGGCTCGGGCTGAACTTCTTCGACTACATGGCCCTGTTCACCGCCGGGCGGGGCGGCACGTTCGCCCGCGAGGGGGACCGCACCGTCTACCGGCCCTCCGGCGCGGAGCCGCGGCTGTACGCCTTCTCCCGGCGCGGCGTGCCGTACCACGCGCGCGGCGAGAACGAGAAGGGCGCCCACGGGCGCCACCTGCCCCGGCTGCTCACCGCCGGATACATCGCAGGGCTGCGCGAGCGCGCCGCGCGCGGCGGCCCCGTGCGCTTCGGCACCGACCTGTGGCCCCTGATCGCCGGCGAGGTGGAGAGCGTCTACTACGGCACGCTGCTGGAGCGGCTGGGCCGGGCGGGGGAGCGGGAGGAGTTCACGGAGCGGTTCCTGGCCCTGGAGAAGGACGACGACCGCGCGGACCTCCTCGACGCCTTCCGCATCGCGCCCGCCGACCGCTGGGACTGGCAGCGGCTCGCCAGACCGTACGCCGACCGGGTCTTCGCCGGCCGCGCCGAGTTCCGCGCCTGGCTCCTGGACTACCTGCGCGCGGACGTCCGGGCCGCCCGCGCCGGCAACGTCAGCGGACCCCTGAAGGCAGCCCTGGACGTCCTGCGCGACCTGCGCAACGAGATCCGGCTCGCCGTCGACCACGGCGGCCTGGAGGGCGACTCCCACCGCGACGACCTCGAAGGCTGGTACACCCCCCTCAACGCCTTCCTCTCCATCGGGCCGCCCGCCTCCCGCATCGACGAGATGGCCGCCCTCGTCGAAGCGGGCGTCCTGGAGGTCACCGGGCCGGGCACTGTCGTCCGCCTGGACGTCGCCGGCCCCGGCGGGCCCGCCTTCGTCGCCGCCAGCCGGGCCGTGCCCGGGCCGCCCGTCCGCTCCCGCGTGCTCATCGAGGCCCGGCTGCCCGAACCGGACCTGCGCCGCACGGCCGATCCCCTGCTGCGGCACCTCCTGAACACCGATCAGATCACCACGTTCCGCATCCCGACGGCCACGGGCGCCGGCTACGAGACGGGCGGCCTGGCCGTCACCGAACGCCCGTACCACGTCGTCGACGGCCGCGGCCGCCCCCACCCGCGGCGCTTCGCCTACGGGGTGCCCACCGAGTCCGTGCACTGGGTCACCGCGGCGGGCATCCGGCCGTGCGTCGACTCGGTGACGCTGGGCGACGCGGACGCCATCGCCCGCGCGGTCCTGTCCCTCCCCCCGATAGCCCACGTCCCGCCACCCCTCCGCGTGGTGTCTCCCGACGGGTACGAGGAAGGCGTGATCGTATGACCCGGCCCGACCCCGACCCCGACGCCGCCGCCAACGACCGGGAACGCCCCGCCCCCGAGCCCCGACGCGGCCCCACCCGTGCCGGGCCGGCCGGCGAGGCCCCCGTCGCCGATGCCGGGCTGCTGTCTCCCGTCCGGGTCGGGAGCGCCGCCGAGGATGCCACCACCGATACCGCCTGGCTGCAGGCCATGCTCGATGCCGAGGCCGCGCTCGCCCGGGCGCAGGCGCGGCTCGGGGCGCTGCCGGCCGGGGCCGCGGAGGCCATCGGCCGTTCCGCGCAGGCGGGACGGTTCGACGTGCGGGCCCTCGCCCTGGCGGCGCGCGAGACCGCCAACCCCGTCGTCGGCCTCGTGCAGGCGCTCACGGCGCTCGTCGCGGCGGACGACCCGCAGGCCGCCGAGTACGTGCACCGCGGCTCGACCAGCCAGGACATCCTCGACACGGGCGCCATGCTGGTCGCGGCCCGCACGCTGCGCGCCGTCCGCGCGGACCTGACCCGTACCGCCGGTGCACTGGCCGCGCTCGCCGCCCGCCACCGGGACACCCTCATGGCCGGCAGGACGCTCACGCTGCACGCCGTGCCGACGACCTTCGGCCTGAAGGCCGCCGGCTGGCGGCAGCTGGTCCTGGACGCGGAGCAGCGGCTCGCGAGGGTGCACGAGAGCCTGCCGGTGTCGCTGGGCGGCGCGGCCGGCACCCTCGCCGGCTACCTGGAGCACGCGCGCCTCGCCGGCGCCCGGGGCACCGAGGACGGCAGCTACGCGGCCCGGCTCGCCGACGCCTTCGCCGCCGAGACCGGCCTGGCCCGCCCGGCCCTGCCCTGGCACGCCCTGCGCACGCCGGTCGCCGACCTGGCCGCCGCCCTCGCCTTCACCGCCGGCGCGCTCGGCAAGATCGCGGCGGACGTGCAGACGCTGGCGCGCACGGAGGTCGGCGAGGTCGCCGAGCCGGACGGCGGGCGGGCCGGGCGCGGCGCCTCCTCCGCCATGCCGCACAAGCGCAACCCCGTGCTCGCCACCCTCATCCGCAGCGCGGCCCTGCAGGTCCCGGCCCTGGCCGCCGGCCTGACGCAGTGCCTGGCCGCCGAGGACGAGCGGTCCGCCGGCGCCTGGCACGCGGAGTGGCAGCTGCTGCGCGAGTCCCTGCGCCTGACGGGCGGCGCGGCCCGCACCGCCGCCGAACTCGCCGAGGGGCTCCACGTCCGGGCGGACCGGATGCGCGAGAACCTCCGCCTGACCGGCGCTCAGATCGTCTCCGAGCGGCTCGCGGCCGTCCTGGCGCCGCGCATCGGCGGGGCGGAGGCGAAGCGGCTGCTGACCGCGGCGTCGGCCGAAGCGGCCGTCAGTGGCCGGGAACTGCACGAGATTCTCGCCGGGCACCCCCTACTGGACGGTCACTTCAGCGCGGCAGAACTGGCCGCCCTCTGTGACCCCGCCGACTACACCGGCGCCGCGGGTTCCCTGGTCGATCGCTCACTGTGGTCCTGACAACACCTCACGCGAACGGACTGCGTTCGCCGCCCGCCTTCCGTACCCTCGTCCGAGGCCCTGCGGAAGGCGCATGCGTGTTCGGTCATCCGTAGGCGAAGATCGGCCACCCGGCCACGGCCGTGGTTAGGATGATCGCCGTATTCCGCTTCTGGACGGGACGTCAGGGACAACGGCCTCGTCCAGCCGTCCACATGCCCCCTGCGTCCATGAGGAATTGATGTCACATCACATACCGGACGTAGTGACCTGGTGTCTGGCCGTCGCACTGATCGCCGTAGCGGTCCTGCTGGTGCGTCAGCGAGGCATCACCGCGGCCCTGCGGCAACGCGCCGCCACGCTGGAGGAGGGCCAGCGGGCGCGCGACACGGAGCTCGGCCACCTGGTCGCCGTGCGGCTCCCCGCCGTGACGGCATCCATGCACCAGCCCGTGCCCCTGCCCGGCCTGCTCGACGAACAGCTCGCCGGCACCGTCTTCGCGCACGGCCTGCAGTCCGTGATGGACACCTTCACCCAGGCCGTCGACAAGGCCCAGGCCCGCGCCGACCAGTCCGCGAAGGCCGCCCTCAAGGCCTCCATGCGCGCCCTCCAGGGCCTCGCCCACGAGCAGCAGCTCGCCATTTCCGACATGCAGGACCGGCACGACAACCCGGACGTGCTGCGCGACCTGCTGCAGATCGACCACGCCAACTCCCAGTTCGGCCGCCGCGCCCAGGCCATCGCCGTCCTGTGCGGCTCCTGGCCCGGACGGCAGCGCTCCGCCTCGCCCCTGACCGACGTCGTGCGCGGGGCCACCTCCCGCATCCGCGACTACCGGCGCGTCCAGGTCCACAGCCAGGCCGACCTCGCCGTCGTCAGCCGCGCCGTGGAGCCCGTCGTGCTCGCCGTCGCCGAGCTCCTCGACAACGCCGCGCGCCACTCCCAGCCCAACACCACCGTCGAGGTCGGCCTGCAGCCCGTGCACAACGGCGCCTGCATCGTCATCGACGACGCCGGCGTCGGCATGGACGGCCAGGAGATCCAGCGGGCCGGGGCCCTGCTCACCGGCCGGCAGACCGTCGACGTCTCCCGGCTCGGCGACCCGCCCCAGTTCGGCTTCCCCGTCATCGGCGTCCTCGCCGCGCGCTACGGGTTCAGCGTCTCGGTCGACACGCGCTCGCCGTACGGCGGCGTCCGGGCCGTCCTGTTCCTCCCGAGCACCCTGCTCACCCAGATCGACATCGACGGACCCGACACCACGCCGCTGCGGCCCCCGGGCGGGCGCGAGGCGGACGGCGCGGGGCCGGCGGGACGCTCCCAGGAGCACTCCGCGGGGCGCTCCGCGGAGCGTTCCCCGGGGCGTTCCCCGGGGCGGGCTCCCGTGCCGGATGTCCCAGGTGTCCCGGACGCCTCGGGTGTGCGGGACGTCTCGCGTATGCCGGATGTCCCGGGTGTCCCTGACATCCCCGACTTCCCGGCCGGGCCGGCCGGCGGGTTCGGCGCCCGTGGCCTCGGCGCCCACGGCTTCACTCCCGGGCCCGGAAGCGGCGGTGCCGCCGCGTCCCCCGGCATGCGGGGCGCGTCCTCCGGGATGCCGGGAGCCTCCTCCGGTACGCCGGGCGACGCCGGTTCCGCCCGCGGCGGCTCCGTACCGGGCGCCGTCGGCTCCACCGCCGGCGGCCTCCCCAAGCGCCGCCGCCGCAAGCCCGCCGCCGCGGCTCCGCTCCCGGAAGCGACCCCGGCCGCCGCGGCCCCCGCGCCCCACGCGGCCCCGCCGGACGTCCCGGAGCGCACGGCCGAGGAGACCGCCCGCCGCATGGGCGCCTTCGCCCGCGGCACCCGTGCGGGCCGTACGCCCGCCGCCGGCACCCCCGTCGGCCCGCTGCCGGGAGACTCCCCGGCCCCGGACACGGACACGACCCGCACCGGTCACTTCGATCATCCAGGCCACCGCGACCGCACCGGCCACCCCGGTCAGCCCGGCCAGCCCGGTCAGCCCGGTCAGCCCGGTCAGCCCGGTCAGCCCGGCCAGCCCGGTCAGCCCGGTCAGCCCGGCCAGCCCGGCCAGCCGTCCCAGCCCTTTGCCCAGGCCCCCGCCCCCGTAGACGACGAAGGGAACCCCCGCACGTGAACGACCACCTCAACAACGAACTCGGCTGGATGCTGGACGAGGTCGTCAAGATGCCCGAAGCCCGGCACGCGATCCTCCTGTCCGCCGACGGCATGCTGCGCGCCCGCTCCCAGGGCATCGAGCGCGACGAGGCCGAGCGCCAGGCCGCCGCCCTCTCCGGCCTGCAGTCCATCAGCCGCTCCACCTCCGAGTTCTGCACCCACCAGGCGCAGCAGGACAGCCCGTGGCGGCAGACGCTCGTCGAGTTCGCGCACGGCTACGTCTTCCTCATAGCCGCCGGCCCCGGCGCCTACCTCGCGGTCTCCGCCACCGAGCACGTCGACATGGAAGCGGTCACGTACCGCATGCAGAAGCTCGTCGACCGGCTCGGCAAGGAGCTCACCAGCCCGCCCCGCGCGGGCACCTGGCAGGGCACGGGCGCCCCGGCATGACCCCGCCCACGCCGAGGCACGAGCGAGGGTTAGTGCGCCCGTACGTCGTCACCGACGGCCGCGCCCACCCGACCCGCAACACCTTCGACCTGGTCACCCTGGTCCTGGCCCAGTACGACCGGCCGCTCACCGGGCTCAGCCCCGAGAAGCGCCGGCTCATGGAACTCTGCCTCGGCGGCCCCCTGTCGGTCGCCGAGATCGCCGGGCACCTGATGCTGCCCGTGAGCGTCACCAAGGTGCTGCTCGGCGACCTGGTCGACAGCGGCCACCTCATCACCCGGGCCCCCATCCCCTCGGCACAACTCCCCGAGGCCCAGATCCTGCAGGAGGTGCTGGATGGACTTCGCGCTCGCCTCTGAGCCCGTCGACCCCGTCGAGCCCGTTCCCGTCGCCGGCGACGGCGGCGATCTCTACCTGCGCCGCAGTGTGCGCACCGCCGCGAAGCTCCTCGTCGTCGGCCACTTCGCCGTCGGCAAGACCACGTTCGTCGGCTCGCTGTCGGAGATCCGGCCGCTGCGCACCGAGGAGACCATGACCCAGGCCGGTGCGAGCGTCGACGACCTCGCCGGCATCGAGGGCAAGACCACCACCACGGTCGCCATGGACTTCGGCCGCCTCACCCTCAGCGACAGCCTCGTGCTCTACCTGTTCGGCGCCCCCGGCCAGCAGCGCTTCACCCGCCTCTGGCAGGACATGACGCACGGCGCGCTCGGCGCCCTCGTCCTCGCCGACACCCGCCGCCTGGAGCAGTCCTTCGACGTCATGGGCCTGCTGGAGGAGCTCGGCCTGCCGTACGCGGTGGCCGTCAACCACTTCGACGGCGCGCCCGTGTACCCGGAGGAGGAGATCCGCGAGGCGCTCGACCTGCTGCCCGAGACCCCTCTGGTCACCTGCGACGCCCGCGACCGGGTCTCCTCCACCCGCGCGCTCATCGCCCTCGTCGAGTACCTGCAGCGGCGCACCGTACGGGAGCACGCGTGAACGACCGTCCCGACGCATGGGGCACCCCGCCCGGCACCTTCCCCGCATCCGGTCCCGCATCCGGCGCGGTCCCCCCGCCCGGCTGCCCCGCGCACCAGGGCTCCGCGTACCAGGAGTCCGCCCACCAGGGCTCTGTCCATCAGGGCTCCGGTCACCAGGGTTCCGCCCACCAAGGCGGCGCCCACCACGCCCCGCTGCCCGGCCACGCCCCCGAGGCCGGAACCGAGGCGCGGAACCCCGAGGCGCGAAACCCCGAGGCGTGGCCCCCCGAGGCGTGGACTCACGAAGCCGGCAACCGGGAGGCCGGCCACCACGAGGCTCGCCGCCAGGAAGCCGGCCGCCACGAAGCCGGCCGCCACGAAGCCGGCCACCCCCAGCCCGGCCGCGCCGAGGCATGGACCCCCGACGCCCGGACCCCGGACGCCTGGGCTCCCGAGCCGTCCCCCGCAACCCCCGACGCCTGGTCCCCCCAGCCGCCTCCCGGCTGCCCCGCCGCCCCCACCCCCATGTACGGGCCCGACTTCGCCGCCGACCCGCACGCCGTCTACGCCCGGCTGCGCACCCAGGGCCCCGCCGCCCCCGTCGAGCTGGCCCCGGGCGCCCACGCGACCCTCGTCACCGACTACCGGGCCGCACTGGAAGTGCTCCGCACGCCCGAGATCTTCGGCAAGGACGCCCGCCGCTGGCGCGCCCTCGCCGACGGCCGCGTCGCCCCGGACAACCCGGTCGTGCCGATGATGGCCTACCGCCCCAACTGCCTCTTCTCCGACGGAGAGGCCCACACGCGGCTGCGCCAGGCCGTCACCGACTCCCTCTCGCGCATCGACCCCAACGCCCTGCGCGGCTACGTCGAGCGCAGCGCCGACACCCTCATCGACCGCTTCGCCGGCCAGGGCGAGGCCGACCTGCTCGGCGCGTACGCCAAGGTGCTGCCGCTGCTGGTCTTCCAGCAGCTCTTCGGCTGCCCGACCGACCTCGGCGACCGCCTCGTGGAGGGCTTCTCCGGCATCTTCGACGGCGTCGACGCCGAACGCGCCGACGCGCTCATCACCAGCACCCTCATCGAGCTCATCGCCCTCAAGCGCGAGCAGCCCGGCGCGGACATGACCTCCTGGCTGATGGCGCACCACGCCCGCCTCACCGACGAGGAGCTGATCCACCAGCACGTCGTCCTCATCGGCGCCGGCACCGAGCCCCAGCAGAACCTCATCGCCAACGCCCTGCGGCTGCTGCTCTCCGACGACCGCTTCGCGGGCGACCTCGCGGGCGGCAGCATGCCGGTCGAGGACGCCCTCGACGAGGTGCTCTGGCTCGACCCGCCGATGGCCAACTACGGCGTCCACTACCCCGTGCAGGACGTCGACTTCGGCGGCGTGCCGCTGGCCGCGGGCGAGCCCGTCGTCGTCAGCTTCGCCGCCGCCAACACCGACCCCGCACTGCTCACCACCCGCCGCACCGGCAACCGTGCCCACCTCGCCTGGAGCGCGGGCCCCCACCACTGCCCGGCCAAGGACGCGGCCCGCCTGATCGCCGCCGTCGCCGTCGAGAAGCTCCTGGACCGGCTGCCGGACCTCGAACTCGCCGTTCCCGCCGACCGCCTCGTCTGGCGGCCCGGCCCGTTCCACCGCGCCCTGACGGCCCTGCCCGTCCGCTTCCCCCCGGCTCCGCCCGCCGGTCCGCGGCCTGCACCCGTGCACGACCTCTCGGCCGTCCGCCGCCCCGGCTCCGGCCCCGTACCGCCGTACGAACAGCCCCGCTCCGACGGGTCCCCCTCCTCGCCACAGGCCGACACCCCTGGAGACAGCCGATGGAACACAAGCCCAGCACGGAACGCGGGCAGAGCGCCGTCCCGGTTCACCGCGCACCCCTCCGGATCGACGCCACCGGCCGCGACATCCACGGCGAGGCCGCCCGCGTCCGGGCCCGGGGCGCGGCGACGCCCGTGGAGCTTCCTGGCGGAGTGGTGGCGTGGGCAGTGACCACCCAGCCGCTGCTGAAGGAGCTCCTGACCGACCCGCGCGTCTCGAAGGACCCCCACCAGCACTGGCCGGCCTGGATCAACGGTGACATCTCGCCCGAGTGGCCCCTGTTCACCTGGGTTGCGGTGCGGAACATGTTCACGGCTTACGGCGCCGACCACAAGCGGCTGCGCACGCTCGTCGCCAAGGCCTTCACCGCCCGCCGCACCGCCGCCCTGCGCCCCCGCATCGAGGAGATGACGGCGGACCTCCTCGACCGGCTCGACGGCCTGGCCGCGGCCGCGCCCGGCGAGCCCGTCGACCTGCGCGAGGCGTACGCGTACCCGATCCCCATCCAGGTCATCTGCGAGCTCTTCGGCGTGACCGACCCGGACCTCCGCGAGGGCCTGCGGGACTGCGTCGACAGCATCTTCCACACCTCCGCCGACCCCGCCGAGGTCACCGCCACCTACACCCGGATCTACGAGCTCCTCGGCGCCCTCGTCGCCGCCAAGCGCACCACCCCCGGCGACGACATGACCAGCGTCCTGATCTCCGCCCGCGAGGACGACGGCTCCCGCCTCAGCGAGCAGGAGCTCCTCGACACGCTGCTGCTGGTGATCAGCGCCGGGCACGAGACCACCGTCAACCTCCTCGACAACGCCATCCACGCCCTGCTCACCCACCCGGACCAGCTCGCCCTCGTCCGCGCGGGCGAGGCCGGCTGGGACGACGTGATCGAGGAGACCCTGCGCCACCGCTCGCCCGTCGCGAGCCTCCCGCTGCGCTACGCCACCGACGACATCGAGATCGGCGGAGGCGTCACCCTGCGCCGGGGCGACGCGATCCTCGCCGCCTACGCCGCGGCCGGCCGCGACCCGGAGCTGCACGGCGCCGACCCGGACCGCTTCGACGTCACCCGCGCCGTCAAGGACCACCTCGCCTTCGGCCACGGCGTCCACTTCTGCCTCGGCGCGCCCCTCGCCCGCCTGGAGGCGGCCGTGGCCCTGCCCGCCCTCTTCGACCGCTTCCCCCGGATGCGGCTCGCCGCGGCGCCGGGAGAACTGCGGCCGGTGGAGTCGTTCATCTCGAACGGGCACCGGGCCCTGCCGGCCCTGCTGCACGGCTGAGCGCCGTACGGACGGCCGCCGCGGCGCACGCCGGAGCGGGAATGCGGCGTACGCCACATTTCCGCTCCGCCGGGTGGCGGGTGGGCGGCCGTACGGGTGAGCGCTTACGATCCTCTGTTGTGTCCAAACTGACCGACCTGCCGAAACGGATCCTCATCGGCCGGGCGCTGCACAGCAGCAAGCTGGGGGAGACCCTCCTCCCCAAACGCATCGCCCTGCCCGTCTTCGCCTCCGACCCGCTCTCCTCCGTGGCGTACGCGCCGGGCGAAGTGCTCCTCGTGCTCTCCGCGGCAGGCGTGTCGGCCTACCACTTCAGCCCCTGGATCGCCGTCGCCGTCGTCGTGCTGATGTTCACGGTGGTCGCCTCGTACCGCCAGAACGTCCACGCCTATCCCAGCGGCGGCGGCGACTACGAGGTCGCCAACGTCAACCTCGGCCCCAAGGCCGGCCTGACCGTCGCGAGCGCCCTGCTCGTCGACTACGTCCTGACCGTCGCGGTCTCCATCGCCTCCGGCATCGAGAACCTCGGCTCCGCCATCCCCTTCGTCATCGAGCACAAGACGGCCTGCGCCATCGGCGTGATCGTCCTGCTCACCCTGATGAACCTGCGCGGCGTCAAGGAGTCCGGCAAGCTCTTCGCCATCCCCACGTACGTCTTCGTGGGCGGCGTCTTCGTCATGATCGCCTGGGGTGCCGTCCGCGGCCTCCTCATGGGCGACACCATGAAGGCCCCCACCGCCGACTACACGATCCACGCCGAGCACCAGGGCCTGGCCGGGTTCGCCCTCGTCTTCCTGCTGCTGCGCGCCTTCTCCTCCGGCTGCGCCGCCCTCACCGGCGTCGAGGCCATCAGCAACGGCGTGCCGGCCTTCCGCAAGCCGAAGAGCAAGAACGCCGCCACGACGCTGGCCCTGATGGGCGGCCTGGCCGTGACGATGTTCTGCGGCATCATCGGCCTGGCCATGGCGACCAACGTCCGGATGGCCGAGAACCCGGCCACGGACCTGCTCAAGAACGGCTCGCCGCTGGGCGAGGGCTACACCCAGAACCCGGTGATCTCGCAGGTCGCCGAGGCGGTCTTCGGCAGCGGCTCGTTCTTCTTCGTCGTGCTCGCCGCCGCCACCGCTCTGGTCCTCTTCCTGGCCGCCAACACCGCGTACAACGGCTTCCCGCTGCTCGGCTCGATCCTCGCCCAGGACCGCTACCTGCCGCGCCAGCTGCACACCCGCGGCGACCGCCTGGCCTTCTCGAACGGCATCGTGCTGCTCGCGGGGGCGGCAGCGGTCCTCACCTACATCTACGGCGCGGACTCGACGAAGCTGATCCAGCTCTACATCGTCGGCGTCTTCGTCTCCTTCACCCTCAGCCAGACCGGCATGGTGCGGCACTGGAACCGCCACCTCGCCACCGAGACCGACCCGGCCAAGCGCCGCCACATGATCCGCTCCCGTGCGATCAACGCCTTCGGTGCCTTCCTCACCGGCCTGGTCCTGGTCGTCGTCCTGCTGACGAAGTTCACCCACGGGGCCTGGGTCGCCCTGCTCGGCATGGTGATCTTCTACGCGACGATGACCGCGATCCGCAAGCACTACGACCGGGTGGCCGAGGAGATCGCCGCCGACGAGGGCCCGGGCGACGAGACCGTCCGCCCGTCCCGCGTCCACTCGATCGTCCTCGTCTCCAAGATCCACAAGCCGACGCTGCGGGCCCTCGCCTACGCCAAGCTCATGCGCTCCGACACCCTCGAAGCGCTCAGCATCAGCGTCGACGCGGCCGAGACCAAGCTCCTGCGCGACGAGTGGCAGCGCCGCTCCCTCGACGTCCCGCTGAAGGTCCTCGACTCGCCGTACCGCGAGATCACGCGCCCGGTCATCGAGTACGTGAAGAGCCTCCGCAAGGAGAGCCCGCGCGACGTGGTCAGCGTCTACATCCCCGAGTACGTGGTCGGCCACTGGTACGAGCACCTCCTCCACAACCAGAGCGCGCTGCGCCTGAAGGGCCGCCTGCTCTTCACGCCGGGCGTGATGGTGACGTCCGTCCCGTGGCAGCTCGACTCGTCCGAGGCGGCGAAGCTGCGGGCCCGCAAGCGGGCGGAGTGGAACGCGCCGGGTTCGGTGCGCAGGGGCCCGGTGACGCAGCCGAAGAAGGAAAAGGCGAGCACGAAGAAGTAGCGCGCCGGGGCAGCGCGTCATTCATGGGGCGGGACGGGCCGTAGACTGAACGGCTGTCCCGCCTCACCCTTTGTTTTACGTTGTCTGGAGCCGACCGCATGCAGAACGAACCGCAGGAATCGCTGGTCGGCGAGGAGTACGAGGTCGAGGTGGGCCCGGTGGCGCACGGCGGCCACTGCGTGGCCCGTACGGAGTCGGGCCGCGTCCTCTTCGTCCGCCACGCCCTGCCGGGCGAGCGGGTCATCGTGCGCGTGACGGAGGGCGAGGAGACGTCCCGCTTCCTGCGCGCGGACGCGGTGGAGATCCTGGAGGCGTCGAAGGACCGGGTTCCGGCCCCGTGCCCCTTCTCCGGCCCGGGCAAGTGCGGCGGCTGCGACTGGCAGCACGCCAAGCCCGGCGCCCAGCGCCGCCTCAAGGGCGAGGTCATCGCCGAACAGCTCCAGCGCCTCGCGGGCCTCACCCCGGAGGAGGCCGGCTGGGACGGCACCGTGATGCCGGCCGAGGGCGACAAGCTCCCCGCGGGCCAGGTCCCGGCCTGGCGCACCCGCGTCCAGTACGCCGTCGACGCCGAGGGCCACGCGGGCCTGCGCAAGCACCGCTCGCACGAGGTCCAGGTGATCGACCACTGCATGATCGCGGCCCCGGGCGTGTCGGAGCTGGGCATCGAGAAGCGCGAGTGGCCGCAGATCGCAACGGTCGAGGCCATCGCCGCCTCGGGCTCCGCGGACCGCCAGGTCATCCTCACCCCCAAGCCGGGCGGCCGCCTCCCGATCGTGGAGCTGGACAAGCCGGTCTCGGTCCTCCGCATCGGCGAGAAGGACAAGCAGGTCCACCGCGTCCACGGCCGCCCCTTCGTCCGCGAGCGCGCCGACGAGCGCACGTACCGCGTCGGCGAGGGCGGCTTCTGGCAGGTCCACCCCCAGGCCGCCGACACCCTGGTCAAGGCCGTCATGCAGGGCCTCATGCCCCGCAAGGGCGACATGGCCCTCGACCTCTACTGCGGCGTCGGCCTCTTCGCCGGCGCCCTCGGCGAGCGCGTCGGCGAGAAGGGCGCGGTCCTCGGCATCGAATCCGGCAAGCGCGCCGTCGAGGACGCCCGCCACAACCTCCAGGACCTCGACCGCGTCCGCATCGAGCAGGGCAAGGTCGAGCAGGTCCTCCCGCGCACGGGCATCAAGGAGGCCGACATCATCGTCCTCGACCCGCCCCGAGCCGGCGCCGGCAAGCAGACCGTCCGCCACCTCGCCTCCCTCGGCGCCCGCCGCATCGCCTACGTAGCCTGCGACCCGGCCGCCCTCGCCCGCGACCTCAAGTACTTCGAGGAAGAGGGCTACAAGCCGGCGAAGCTCCGCGCGTTCGACCTCTTCCCGATGACGCACCATGTGGAGTGCGTGGCCATCCTGAAGCCGGCGGCGAAGGACGCCTGACCTGCCGTTCAGCAGGTATGTGCGATGTGCGGTAAGAGCGCGAGGGACGAATTGCCGACCCTGAAATCACGCTCCGAGCACTCGGGTTGCGTGGGTGGTGGTCGGCCAGGACCTGCGGTGGCTGTTGCCGGGGACGGCCCTGCTTTCGGCGGGACCGTGGCCGGCGGCGGCTCAACGGGGCGCTGTCGTTTCAGTCGCCGCCGGTGGGAGTCACCGCAAGCGACATCCCCTCGGCGTCGCAGACCGGATGGGGCTCCGTCCGGCTCCGGGTCGTCCTGGAGTGCCCGGACGGGGAGCTGCCGATCACAGTGCGCGACAGATCCGGGCAGGTGCTGTCGGACCCGGCGTTGTCCCGCTCCCGCAGCCTGCGCCGGCGGGCTACCGGGCCAGTGCGGGGGCGGTAGGCAGCAGGTGAACAAGAGCTCCTGATCGGTCAAGGAGGTATCGGCCGGGGAACCACCGGCCTGCTGCCTGACGTTCGGTCGGTCTGCCGCTTGACGGTCAGCGGGTGGGTCAGCTTGGGTTGACGGCACAAACGAAGCGAAGCTGAATCAGCCGATTCCTGTTGCGGCCTCCGGCGGAGATCCGTGAAGGGCTTGCCGCCGTGCGCGTGTTGCGGAAGTCCTTCGAGGGGTTGGAGCGCGTCATGTCGACCAGGTATGGGAGGCCGGCCGGGCCCGGGGCGTCCTCGCTGACCGCGCTGAGCCGAAGGGGACACGAAGTGAAGCCTGTTTCCGATGCGCACACCCCCTTGTCGTGGGCGGAGGACGTCTACCGGCGTCTCGCCTTCACGGAATTCAGCGAGGACCTTGCGTTCGGCCTCAATATCTGCTTCTACCGGACCTTCGCCGTGCCCGAGATCGCCAAGGTTCTGGTTTCCACCAGGCGGATGACGGAGCAGACGGAGCTCCGTGCCAAGATGACCGGCCGGATGATGTACCTGCTGTTCCGCGACGGACTGGACAGCGAGCAGGGCGCACGGACCGTGGCCGCCCTCAACCGTATTCACAGTCGCTGGCGGATCGGGAACGACGCGTTCCTTTACGTTCTGGCCTGCTTCGACGTCGCCCCGATGCGCTGGTGTGACACGTACGCGTGGAGGTCCGCGACCGCAGCGGAGAAAGAGGCCTCCCACGTCTTTTACCTCGGCCTTGCCGACCGCATGGGAATTCACACAGTCCCGCCGACATGGGGCGAGTTCGCGGCCTGGACGGACCGCTACGAGCAAGAACGCTTCGCGCCCACTCCTGAGGCAGCTGAGCTATGGGCTGCCACCCGGGGCATCCTCGTCAACCGTTTTCCGGCGGTTCTCGGCCCCGCGGTCCGCGCTGCCGCCGACGCGCTCCTCGACGAGCCACTGCGCCGCGCCTTCGGAGTCCGCCGTCCGCCTTCTCCTGTAGCTGCACTGGTCTCCGGAGGGATGCGGCTGCGCGCCCGCCGTGTCCGCCGTTCTCATGCCGATCCCAACTATCGCCCGGTCCTGCCGCCAGCCGTGCGTGAGCTCGGATGAGCAGGTCTGTTCGTGATCGGCTCGGTGTCTGCAGTGCAGGGCGCTGATCTGCCTGTCGAGCAGATCCGGCCCTGTCAGTGCGGGGAGAACGACCCTGAACGCAGAGCTGGGAGAGCGGAGTCGGCCGAGCTTCTCCTCGGAGGGCCCCTCTGCGGTACCTGCTCCACCTGGCCGCCACGCCGGGCCACCGGAAGCCGCCGCCGCGCAGCGGGAAGCCGAAGGCACCGCATCAAGCCATCCGACTCCGCGATCCCCATGGCGAACGTCGGCCGGCAGGTACTACCGGCCGGACGGTCCGGGGATGCCGCCCGGCTGCCGTTGCGGTGTCGCCCACGGCCTTCCGTGAATGGCCCTGCCGGGACCAGGCGTTACAGCACACCGTCCGAGACCGCAGGACCGAGCCGATGCACTGTCTCGGAACGCGTCATGGGGAGTGGATCCAGGACGGAGGAGTGGGGGGCCTGGAGGGGGGCTGGTCCTGGAACGGCAGGCAGCCCCATGAGGACGAAGTCGCAACCGGTCAGGTCGACCATCCGTGTCAGCAGGGGAGGCGGGTAGTGCAGCCGCAGCGTTCGCCCGGCCGTGGTGGAGGTCAGGAACGCCTCGATGAAGGCGTTGAGGCCGCTGCAGTCGCAGAAGGTGACAGAGGCGAGATCGACGTCGATGGTGCGCACGCCGTCCCGGAGGCACCGCTCAAGTGCCGCGTGCATCAGCGGTACCGTCTCCAGGTCGATCTCACCGGCCAGGGTGATCAGAGTCCGGGTCTTCCTGTCGTGCCGGTAGACGTTCAGCTGTGGGAGGGGCATGACGCCTCAGTTCCAGAGATTTGCCGGGCAGAGCCACGGTGCGGAGCCTGACTCCAGGATCCCCTCAGGACGCTCCCGGCAGAGGCATACATTCGGCGGAGGTGGGTGAACAGGCGGTCCGCGGTCCGCCGATCTGTCCACCAGGACAAGGACCGCTCAGTTCCCTCCGAGGGGATGCTCCGGGCGACCGGACGACGTGGTCCGCTCCCCGCAGCCATCCGTATGGAGCGACAGCAGGTCCGCCGGGGTCCGGGACGTCCGTACCTCAGGATAGTCCTCATCCGGCACCGTTAAGGCGGCCGGAATCCGCCCGATTTCAAGGGCAGGACTTCGGCCGGGATTCGGGGGTGTCCGGTGTGCGTATTCAGCGTTCCACAAGGTACTTGGAGACTGGTACGAAGAGCGGCCGATGGTCGTCCGCGTACATATTCCACGACCACGTCCAGTTCGACGCCGGACTGCTCCTCGCCGACCTCGGCCTTGACGCCGCGCCCGGCGCCGGAGCGTGCGCCGGGGACGCGGTCGCGCACCGCATCAATGGTGCGGCTCAATCCGCAATACGGCGTGAGCACCAGCGAGGTCGCCGTGGGCGTGCGCGAGAACGTGATCGCGGCCGTGGAACGGATGGCAGGGCTTGAAATCGTCGAAGTCAACGTCTCCGTCGACGACGGGCACCTTCCCGAAGAGGACACGCCGGAGACCAGTGAGGGCCGGGCGCAGTAGCACCACGCTCAGGCGGGCGCGGCGGCGGTCCGGGTTCAGTGGGCGCGCCGCGCGTGCCGGACGACGGGCGGCGTGCACGGGTGTTCAGGCGTCGTCGTGCCGCGGGCGGTCGGCGGCCGGAGTCCGGCTGGTCGCCAGCCAGGATCGTGCGGGTTCGGCGGGATGCGTGGTGTCCACGGTGAGGTGGAGGCGGGTGCCGCCTTCGCGGCCGGCGGGGTAGCTGCGTTGTTCGGTGGAGTCGAAGCAGTGCCGGAGGACTTCCGCGACGCGGCGGGCGGTCTCGGGGGACGCGGCGACGATGCGAATGTCGGCGCACCCCGCCGGGGGCACCGGATCCGCTGGTGCGGGGGTGGGCGGCGTGGCGTGTGCGGATGTCATGTTCACCAGCTCCGCCCGGAGAAGATCCGGCGGTGTTCGCTGTCCCCGCTTGGTTGTGCGCGGCGGCTACGGGCGAGGAGGGGGCCGGCGGGGTCGATGGCCGACCGGGGGCACTTCCGGCTCCTGCTGTCGCGCCACGGCAGGACGCCGCTGTAGCGGCTGCTTGCGATCCTTTCGGCGTGCTGGACGTTGAGCCGGTGGATCAGGAGGGAACCCACAGCGATCAGGCCGAGGATCACGGCCAGGGTGACGGCGATCTCCACTGCCCTCACACCCCTCGGGCGGAGCGCGGAGGTCCGGTCGGGTTCCCGGCCGGTGGTGGCGCCGTCCCGCCCTCGGTCTCCCACTCCTCTTCGCGGTCCCGCGATTCCGTCGCGTCGTCGGCCGCTCGCTCGTCCTCCATCAGCCTGCTCGCGGTGAGGAGACCTCCGGGGTCGGTCGCGGCGGACATCAGTCTGGCGGCCGCGGCCGGGTCGGTCTCCGGCGGGATGATCAGCAGGTCCAGGCGGTCCGCGGAGTAGGAGAACACGAGGAGCTTGTGCGGGTCCTGCTCATTGGTGAACCACCCCACGTGCACCGTGTGCCCGGTGACGGGAACCTTGCGCGGGATCATGGGCCAGAAGGCCGGATTCACCGTGACGCGGGTGACCCGCCCCCAGGACTGGTCCAGCCGCGCTGCCAGTGCGGGGAGCTCGCGGGAGAGGTCACGGGAGCGAGGCCACCAGGCACCGTCCAGAAGTCCTGGCGCAGTTCCCGGCGTCAGGGACAGGCGAGCGGGCGGCGAAGAGGCATGCTCCTCGGTGGTCGTACGATCGGTGGTCACAGCCATGATGCGAACCCTGCCCCGGGCTCGTCGTCGACGTCCCGGCATTGCGACTCGCCGGGAACGACGCCCGCATGGAGGCCGGCGCACGAAGTGTTCCCGGTTTCTCCACCCTACTCCGGCAGGCGGGTCCGCAGGCCTCTCGGGGCCGGGCAATCCTGCGGGAACGCGGCCGTGCGACGGCCCTGCCGCCGCCGGCCTGCGGAGTACGGTGGGATTACCACAAGCGCTTCGCCCGGCTGTGCCGGCACATTGCCAGACGGCGAGCGAATGCGCGGAACGCCGGGAGACAGGCGAGCGGCGTACGGTCAGCAGAGGAAGGACAGTCTGACCTTTCGGCCGGGGGTCTCCGGGCCAGTGGTCACAAGAACGATGGACTGCGAGGTCCCCAGCTCCAGCTCACCGCCGACCACGGGCAGCGTGGCGTGGGGCGGGACCAGGGCCGGGAGCATGTGATCGCGGGCCGGGCCCGCACCGCCTTGCCGGTCCGGCCGGCGGTCGTCCGCACGAAGAACCTCCCGCAGGGCCGCCAGCAGGTCATTGCCGCTGCCGGCCCCGGTCTCGATGACGGCCAGGCCGGACGTCGCGTGCGGGGTGAAGACGTTCAGCAGTCCGTCTCTCCCGTGAGCAACCTCCCGGAGGAACGCGGAGCACGCGTTCGTCAGGTCGTGCATGGTTTCGGCGGAGCCGGTCGTCACGTCAACGGTGCGGGTGGTGAAGGTGCCAGTCATGGTGGACCAGTACCCGCTGTACGGGAGCAGCGCTGACGGCTGGACGGGTTGTTCCGCCGGACTCCGGGACGGGCGACGGACCTGCCCCCTGACGAGGTGCTCGGCAAGGCCTTTGACGAGCGGGGCGCTGATCGCCCGCTGCGTAGGCGGCTCCCGTCTCTGTACGCGAGCGCCGGCGCCGGACGCGCCGACCGGGGCGCCCCGCACTCGAGCGTGTCATTGGTCCCGACGGGTGACGATTGTCCCTAGGATTGTGGGATGCATATAGCGAGCACGTTCCCCGGAGGGGTGAGCCGGTGAACAGGTCCGAGGCCACCGATGAGCAGTGGGAGGGTCTGGCCGAGGTCGTCCCGCTCCGTGGGCACCACGCATGGCCGTCATGGCCCAACCACCGGGCCCTGCCCGAGGAGGAGCAGGCGCCCGATCCCGACCAGCGGCGCATGGTCGTGCTGCGGGTCCAGGTCTTCGCGGACGCCCGCGAGGTCGCCGAGCACCTGATGGCGCGGGTGCCGGTGCTGCTGGACCTCACCAGTGCCGACACGGACGTCGCCAAGCGCATCCTCGACTTCTCCAGCGGGGTCGTCTTCGGCCTGGGCAGTGGCATGCACCGGGTCGACACCAACGTCTTCCTGCTGGCACCCGAAGGGACGGAGGTGGCATCGGGTTACCCCGATCGTAGGAAAAGTGATCAGCCGAAACGGTTTGGCTGAATATCTGTCACATACGGTCCGGGCATGGACACTCGCTGTGCCCGACCGGACGCTTCCTCCGGCATTCCTTCCGTCGTTCCTTCTGCCGCCCCTTCTGCCGCCCCTTCTGTCGTTCCCTCTACCGCCTCCCCTGCGCCTTCTTGTGTGCAGCGGTCCGTCGTGACCGAGCTCCGGCTCTCCGCTTTCAAGTCGCACCGCAACGCCTCCTACGCACTCGGCCCGCTCACCCTCTTCCGGGGACCGAGCGGCTCCGGCAAGTCCAGTGCGCTCCAGGCCTACGGGGTCCTCGCGCGGCTCGCCGGCGGTGATGTTCTGGAGGAGGCCCTCTCCCTGGTCGACGGCGGCCCCGGGGCGTGCGTCCCCCAGCAAGCCCGGCCGGATGCGCAGGGGCGGCGCGGCTTCCGTATCGGCTGCACTGTCGAGGGGCCCGTGGGGCCCGTCCGGCTCGACGTCGCCGTCCAGGCCGAGCCCGAACTCCGCATCGTCGGCGAGCGGATGACCGCCTCCGGCCGCACCCTGCTCTCCACGGCGCTCCGGGATCCCGGCCGCCGCGCCGTGGAGGCCGCCTGGCACACGGCCGGGGCCGCTCCGGTCACCCGCGCACCGCTGCCGGACGACCGGCTCGGCACCGCCCTGATGCCCTTACGCGTCGCCGGGAAGACCGCCGGGCAGCAGCTCGTCCTCGACGCCGCCGAGCAGGTCGTCGTGGCCCTGCGCGCGGTCTTCGCCTGCGATCCGCGCCCGGATCTGATGCGCGCCCCCGCCGCCCGCGACGACGGGCTGCTGCGCGGCACCTGTGACAACGTCGCCGCGGTCCTGGGCCGTACGCGCCATGAGTGCGCGACCCGGCACGCCGCCCTCGTGGCGGCGGTGGACGCCGGGTGCCGGGTGCCCGTGGACGGGCTGTCCGTACGGGGGACGGACGACGGCCTCGTGCAGGCGGTGCTGGGGCAGAGGGCCGGCGGCGCCGTGGGGCTGGAGCGGCTCGGGGACGGCGAGTTGCGCTACCTCGCGCTCTGCCTGGTGCTGATGACCGGCCCCGGCGTGCTGGACATGGACCCCGCCGGCGAGGTGCTGCAGGCGCGGCAGGCCCTCACCGTGCTCGCGGACGACTTCGACCGCTGCCTGGACGCCGGGCAGGAGCGCGAGCTGCTCGCCCTGGCGGTACGGATGGGGGAGCGCGGGCATGTGCGGCTGGTGGGCGCGGTGCGGGATACCGGTGCCGCGGATCCGCCCGTGGCAGGCGTGTCGGTGGTAGACCTGAGGGGTGAATGATCAACACCCGGCAGAAGGCGGAAGCGGCGAAGGCGAGCTGCGGGCGCTGCAGCGGCGCTTGGCCGACTTCGCGGCAGCACGCCACTGGCAGCCGTACCACACGCCCAAGAACCTCGTCGCGGCGCTCAGCGTCGAGGCATCGGAACTCGTCGAGATCTTCCAGTGGTTGACGCCGGAGGAGTCGGTGCAGGTGATGGACCGCCCGGGGACCGCCGCGCGGGTCGAGGACGAGGTCGCCGACGTCCTGGCGTATCTGCTGCAGTTCTGCGAGGTGCTGGGCATCGACGCGGCGGCCGCGCTCGCCGCGAAGATCGAGCGCAACGAGAAGCGGTTCCCGGTGCCGGACCGGGACGCCGCCGGGTCGCCTGGTCGTCACTCTCCGGAGTGATTGAGTTATCCACACCCCATCTGGTATCCACAGATTTCTGAATTCCCCTGGCGTTTCCGGCGGTTAGTCATCACTCTGGGTAGTGAGAAGGTGTGGGCACGGCGTAGTCGGGAAGTTGGGGGTCCGGGTCATGGATGCAGTGCGGCTCATCGGAGCTACCCGGGCGGCCCTGGCGCAGGCCAGGGCCGTCCACGACATCGTCACCGAGGCATGGCAGACCCAGGCGCTGGCGGGTGCGGTCGGCGGCCATCTCGCGGTCCACGGCCCCTTCGAGGCCCGCGCCGCCGCGGGGAGTCTGAGCGAGGCCGGTGCCCGCGCGTCCGGCGCGCTGCGTCAGACGCTGCGTGCCGGAGCGATCCGGGCCGGGCAGCTCACCGAGGTCCGCGACCCGTGGAGCGCGCTGGCCGGGCTGTGCGGGCTGCTCGGGGAGGTGGGCATCGCTCTGGTGGGAGTCGCCTGCTCCTCCGACGAGGACGCCATGTACTGGCAGTGCATAGAAGCGATCGACGCGGCCGACGAGACGAGCGACAGAGTGCGCTGGTTACAGAGACGGCTCGCGTCGCGCGAGCGGGAGGGGGGTGCCGCGTGAAGCGCGGGCGGTCAGCGGGCATCCCCTCCGTCGGCGGACGCGCCGGCGGTCGCATCGGCAGTCGCGTCGACGGTCGCGTCGGGGGCGGCGCCAACGGTGGCACCAGCGGTCGCGTCGACGGTGGCGCCAACGGCCACGTCGGCGGTGGCACCAGCATTCGCGCCGGCGGTGGTGCCGGCGGACGCAGGGCGTCCGTCGCGCGGCTGCAGGTCCGCGTCGAGCTGCGACAGGTCGGCGTTGAGCGCCGCCATCAGCTCCTCCATCTGCTGCAGCAGGCCCTTGGGCGCGCCGGGCTGCCGGACGGCGGGCTGGGCGGGCACCGTTTCGTCGGGCACGGCTTCCTGGGTCATCGCGGCCTCCTCGGCCCCGGCCCTCCCGGTGCGGGAGAGCGGTGTTGCAGTCGTCGCCTCCGGCAGGGTGCACCGGTGCGCGGGCCGGGCGGTCCGGCTCCGCCCGAGCCAACGATCACCGGCCTCGGCGGACACTGGCGGCGGCTCACCGGCCCTGCGGGTGCGGCGGAATTTCACCCGACCGGGGCGGGTGCACCGGCGCAGGGCACAGCCGGTTGACGCCCGCCCGGCAGTGCAGGATGGGGGCATGGATCTGCGAATCTTCACCGAGCCCCAGCAAGGGGCGAGCTACGACACGCTGCTGACGGTCGCCAAGGCCACCGAGGACCTCGGCTTCGACGCCTTCTTCCGTTCCGACCACTATCTCGCCATGGGTTCCGCGGACGGCCTGCCCGGCCCGACCGACGCCTGGATCACCCTGGCGGCCCTCGCCCGCGAGACGCGCCGCATCCGGCTCGGCACGCTGATGACGGCGGGCACGTTCCGGCTGCCGGGCGTGCTGGCCATCCAGGTGGCGCAGGTGGACCAGATGTCCGGCGGGCGCGTCGAGCTGGGCCTGGGCGCAGGCTGGTTCGAGGAGGAGCACAAGGCCTACGGCATCCCCTTCCCGAAGGAGAAGTTCGGCCGCCTGGAGGAGCAGCTCGCCATCGTGACCGGCCTCTGGGAGACGGAGACCGGCAAGACCTTCGACTTCGACGGCACGTACTACCGGCTCACCGACTGCCCCGCACTGGCCAAGCCCGCGCAGGAGAAGCTGCCCGTGCTCATCGGCGGCCACGGCGCCAAGCGCACGCCGCGGCTGGCCGCGAAGTTCGCCGACGAGTTCAACATCCCGTTCGCGTCGGTCGAGGACAGTGAGCGGCAGTTCGGCCGGGTGCGGGCGGCTGCGGAGGAGGCCGGCCGCAAGGGCAGCGACCTCGTGTACTCCAATGTGCTCGTCGCCTGTGTCGGCAAGGACGACGCGGAGGTCGCACGGCGGGCGGCGGTCATCGGGCGGGAGGTGGACGAGCTCAAGGAGAACGGCCTGGCGGGCTCCCCGGCCGAGGTGGTCGACAAGATCGGTCGTTATGCGGCCGTCGGTTCGTCCCGGATCTACTTCCAGATCCTGGACCTGGACGACCTCGACCACCTGGAGCTGATCGCCTCCGAGGTCCAGTCCCAGCTGGGCTGACGCCTACCGGCGACGCCCAGCAGGGCCCCGCAATACCCCAGCACCACACCCGACGACCGTCCCTCCCCATCCCATGAGGAGCATCGCCTGTGTCGCCCGCCCCCACCGTCCCTCTCGCCGCTGCGCTGGCGCGTGGTCCGCTCGTCCTCGACGGCGGGCTGTCCAACCAGCTGGCGGCGCAGGGCTGTGATCTGTCCGACGCCCTGTGGTCGGCCCGGCTGCTCGCCGACGACCCCGGGCAGATCGAGCAGGCGCACGCCGCCTATGTGCGGGCGGGCGCACAGGTCCTCATCACCTCCAGCTATCAGGCCACGTTCGAGGGCTTCGCGCGCCGTGGCCTGGGCCGCCCGCAGGCGGCGGAGCTCCTGCGGCGCAGCGTGGAGCTGGCCCGCAGCGCGGCGGAGAAGGAGGCTCCCGGGAAGGACGTGTGGGTCGCCGCGTCCGTCGGCCCCTACGGCGCCTTCCTGGCCGACGGCAGTGAGTACCGCGGCCGTTACGGCCTGAGCGTCGCGGAGCTGGAGCGGTTCCACCGGCCGAGGATCGAGGCTCTGGCGGAGGCGGAGCCCGACGTCCTCGCGCTGGAGACCGTGCCGGACATGGAGGAGGCGGAGGCGCTGCTGCGGGCCGTGGCGGGCTGCGGGGTGCCCGTATGGCTCTCGTACAGCGTCGCGGGTGAGCGCACCCGCGCCGGTCAGCCGTTGCAGGAGGCCTTCGCCCTGGCCGCGGGGAACGACCAGGTCATCGCCGTCGGGGTCAACTGCTGTACCCCTGCGGATGCCGTCGGGGCGGTCCGGACGGCGGCCGAGGCGGCCCGTAAGCCGGTCGTGGTCTACCCCAACAGCGGCGAGGAGTGGGATGCCGCCGCCCGCTCCTGGACGGGGCGCCCGGCCTTCAGCGCCGACTTCACCGCCGACCGCGTCACGACCTGGTGCGCGGCGGGCGCGCGCCTCCTGGGCGGCTGCTGCCGTGTGGGCCCGGGCGATATCGCGGCCCTGGCCCGCGCCCTCGACGCAGGGCCCGAGTAGACGGCTCCCTTGCCCGGCGCCGGCGCCGGCGCGTCGGCCGGCGCGCCGGCCGACGGGACGCATGGGCTGATCACCGACCCCGGCTGATCACCAACACCTGGGCATATGAGCTGAGTTGACGCAACAGCGGGTCCGGGCCACTGGTTCACGGCTAGCGTGTGTACGGACGTGAGCAGAGCGTCACCGGGGGACGAGGAGCGGGGGTGTGGAGGGATGGCCCAGCATTCCACCGAGGCGGCAGTCAGGGTGAGACCGGCGGATCTCGCGCCGGGCGCGGTGATCGCACAGTCCCTGGACAACCAGTGGGTGACCGCGGAGCTGACCAGGGAGATGGTCGCGCGCGGGAAGTCGCTCCAGGACGTCGGGAGCGCGCGCGACAAGGAAGTGCGGGCCGAGTACTTCCGCAGCCTGATCAACACCCGGCAGGTGGTGGCCAACCGGGTGTTCTTCTACAACAACGCGGCCGTGAGCTGCGATCTCATCGAGGGCGGCGCGGCGCGCCGCGCGCATCAGAAGCTGCTGGCGCAGGAGGCCCTGGTGCCCTACCTGCTGAACGAGCGCGATCCCGCCGAGCCGCCGCGCCCGGGCCTGGACTACGACGCGCGGGCGTTCATGGCCTGGCAGGAGACCCTCGACGGGATGCCGGCCGGGGAGCGCGTGAAGTGCGTCCGGTTCTCCTGGGAGGACCAGGAGAACCGGGACACCACCAGGACGGCGCTGTTCAACGCGTTCGCCGCGCGGGTGCAGGCGCTCACCGCGAAGGACATCCCCCTCCTCGCCCGCCAGGTCGGGGTCCCGGAGCCGCAGTACGGGGCGTTCGCGGAGCGGATCGGCGAGGTGGTCCGGTGGAGCAACGAGCTCAGCGTCCGGGGCGAGTTCGTCACGCGCAACGCGCTCTACCAGGAGTTCGTGACGGTGCCGGGCGCGCCGGTCTCCGAGGGCCGGTACGACGGGACCAAGCCGTTCGCCGCGGAGGTCAAGCAGCTCCTCGACCTCATCTACAGCGTGAACCTCGCCGACGCCCTCGGCATGTACCCGCTCACCCCGGCGGGCAGCCTGCGGCGCGTGGCCCTCCAGGAGTGGCGGGACGTCCGCACGACCGCGGCCGGGACGGTCACCGACCCCGAGCAGCTGCTGCTGTTCCTGAAGCGCCAGGCGTTCTCGACGGTCCAGGACCGGCTCGCCCTGACCCCCTCCGCCGTCGACGCGCTCGCCCTGGAGGACATCTGCAGCCTGCGCCAGAGCGACGCCTGGAACGCGTACATCCGTGCCTTCGACGAACTGACTGCGGATCCGGCGGCCTTCCAGGAGCGGGTGGGGCCCGTCTTCGACCGCTACGTCCGGCTCAACTCCGAGATCGTCCGCCTCGCCGAGGCCCGCGGCGACCGGCGGGCCGGGGCCAACAGGTGGCTGCCCGTCATCGAGGTCGTCGTCACCGTCGGCGGCGCCGTCTTCACGGCGATCACCGGCGACGAGTCCTGGAGCGTGGCCGGCAGCCTCGGCGGGATCTCGGCCAAGTACGGCGGCTCCGTACAGCTGGTGCTCCGCAACCGGGTGGAGGGCCGGCGCGAGCAGAAGTTCGCCCGGGAGATGGCCTCGGTCCGGTTCGACAGCACCCGGGAGTGGGAAAGGTTCCACGGCATGGTGAGCAAGCTGCCCGGGTACCGGGAGGCGGGCGGCTCCCCGGCCGCCACCGGCTCCGCCACCGTGCAGGACGACATCCCGGAGTACTGAACCCGTGTGTGAAGAGACCGTGGCAAGCCCCTACGACCGGCTGCGTGCCACCCGCCCCGAGCTGTTCGGCAACACCCCGGGCGGGATCGACATCCTCCTCGACCCGGCCGAGGTCGAGGAGGCCCGGCGCGCGGCGGAGGGCACGGCGCACGGCGCGCCGGAGACCGGAGAAGCTGCTGCCCCCAGCGCTCCGGCCCCCGTCGGCGTCGTCTACGCCGACCGCTTCGTCACCCTCGTACGGGACGCCGTCCGTTTCCCCGGCGGCGCGCTCGGGCTCTACGTCCGCATGCTCTCCACGGCCGGCAGCCCCGGCGCCGTCGTCCTCCCGCTCACCACCACGGGCGACATCGTCCTCGTCGAGCACTACCGCCACGCCACCCGCTCCTGGCACTGGGAAGTGCCCCGCGGCATGGGCGCACCGGGCGCCACCGGAGAGGAAAGCGCCGTGCGGGAACTCGCGGAGGAAATCGGAGCGCAGCCCCTCGAATTGATTTCCCTGGGCCGCCTGCATCCCGACACCGGCCTGCTCGGGGACCACGTCGAACTGTTCGCCGCCCGTATCGGCGGCTTCGGATCTCCGGAGACCTCGGAAGGCATCCGGCGGATCGTCACCCGCCCCTGGCCGGATGTGGCCGAGATGATTGCGACAGGGGCGATCACCTGCGCTTTCACCATTGCGGTCCTCACCCGCGCCCTGCTGAACGGGCTTCTGGGAAATACCGCCGAGGGCGCCGGCGAAAAGAATTAGCAGGCGGCGTACGCGGCCGGGGATACTCGACCGCGTGTTCCTGACGATATCCACCACCGGTACGACCGGATCCCCTGCCACCGACCTCGGGTTCCTGCTGCACAAGCATCCCGGGAAGGCGCAGCGGTTCTCCACCTCCCACGGCACCGCGCACGTCCTCTACCCCGAGGCCGGCGAGGAGCGCTGCACGGCCGCGCTGCTGCTGGAGGTCGATCCGGTGGCGCTGGTGCGGCGGGCCAAGGGCAAGGGCCGTGGCGGAGCGCCCGACTCCGCCCTCGCGCAGTACGTCAACGACCGCCCGTACGCGGCGTCCTCGCTGCTCGCCGTCGCCCTCAGCAGCGTCTTCTCCACCGCGCTGAAGGGGCAGTGCGCGGCCCGTCCGGAGCTGCCGGGCGCCGCGCGCCCGCTGCGCATCGAGGTGCCGGTGCTGCCCGCCCGCGGCGGCGCGGCGCTCGTGGAGCGGCTGTTCGCGCCGCTCGGCTGGACGGTGACGGCGGAGCCGGTGGCGCTGGACGAGAAGTTCCCGCAGTGGGGCGACTCGCGCTACGTACGCCTGGTGCTGGAGGGCGAGCAGCGGCTCGCGGACGCCCTGCGCCACCTCTACGTCCTCCTGCCGGTGCTGGACGACGCCAAGCACTACTGGGTGGCGTCCGACGAGGTCGAGAAGCTGCTGCGAGCCGGCGAGGGCTGGCTGGAGGACCACCCCGAACAGCGTCTGATCGCCGGCCGCTACCTGAGCCGCCGCTGGTCGCTGACCCGCGACGCCCTGGAGCGCCTGGCCCTCGCGCGCCTCGCGGAGGCCGACGACGCCGAGGCCGAGGAGCTGGACAACGCCGTCGACGAGGAGACGGACACCGAGGAGCGGCCCGTGCCGCTAGCGGTGCAGCGCCGTACGGCGATCCTCGGCGCCCTGCGCGCCGCCGGCGCCGCACGCGTCCTCGACCTCGGCTGCGGACAGGGACAGCTCGTCGGAGAGCTGCTCAAGGACCCGCGGTTCACCGAGGTGGCCGGCATGGACGTGTCCACCCGGGCCCTGAAGGAGGCCGCCCGGCGGCTGCGCCCGGACCGGATGACCGAGCGCCAGGCGGCGCGCGTCACCCTGTTCCAGGGCTCGCTCGCCTACACGGACCGCAGGCTGGCCGGGTACGACGCGGCGGTGCTCAGCGAGGTGATCGAGCACCTCGACCTGCCGCGCCTGCCCGCCCTGGAACACGCGGTGTTCGGCGCGGCCCGCCCCGCGACGGTGATCGTGACCACCCCGAACTCCGAGTACAACGTGCGCTGGGAAACGCTGCCCGCCGGGCACCTCCGGCACGCGGACCACCGCTTCGAGTGGACGCGCGAGGAGTTCCGCACCTGGGCGGCGGAGGTCGCGGAGCGGTACGGCTACGAGGTGGCGCACGCGCCCGTGGGGCCGGACGACCCGGAGACCGGACCGCCGACCCAGATGGCCGTCTTCACCCGGACAGAGAACCGGACAGACACCCGGACCGAGAACGGGACAGTGAACCGGACCGAGAGCCGGACCGAGAGCCGGACACCGAACCGGACAGAGAAAGAGCCGAAGCAGGAGAAAGCCGCATGACGACCACAGCAACAGCCGGCGCGGCACGGGCGAAGCGCACGCTCCCCGTCACCGACCTGTCCCTCGTGGTGCTCATCGGCGCGACCGGCTCGGGCAAGTCCACCTTCGCCCGGAAGCACTTCAAGCCCACCGAGGTGATCTCCTCGGACTTCTGCCGCGGCCTCGTCGCCGACGACGAGAACGACCAGAGCGCCAGCGGCGACGCCTTCGACGTCCTGCACTACATCGCGGGCAAGCGCCTCGCCGCCGGCCGCCTCACCGTCGTCGACGCGACCAACGTCCAGCCGGAGGCCCGCAGGCAGCTGGTGCGGGTCGCCCGGGAGCACGACGTGCTGCCCATCGCCATCGTCCTCGACCTGCCCGAGGAGGTGTGCGCCGCGCGCAACGCCGGCCGCGCCGACCGGGCCGGCCTGCCGCGCCACGTCATCCAGCGCCACCGCCGCGAGCTGCGCCGCTCGCTGCGCGGCCTGGAGCGCGAGGGCTTCCGCAAGGTGCACGTGCTGCGCAGCGCCGAGGAAGCCGAGTCCGCCGAAGTCGTCCTGGAGCGCCGCTTCAACGACCTCCGCCACCTCACCGGCCCCTTCGACATCATCGGTGACATCCACGGCTGCAGCTCCGAACTGGAGACGCTCCTCGCGAAGCTGGGGTACGAGGACGGTGTCCACCCCGGCGGCCGGACCGCCGTGTTCGTCGGCGACCTCGTCGACCGCGGCCCCGACAGCCCCGGCGTGCTCCGCCGCGTCATGGGCATGGTGGCCTCGGGCAACGCCCTGTGCGTGCCCGGCAACCACGAGAACAAGCTCGGCCGCTGGCTCCACGGCAAGAAGGTCCAGCACGCCCACGGACTGGCCGAGACCATCGAGCAGCTGGAGCGCGAGGACGCCCGGGACCCCGCCTTCCGCGAGCAGGTGCGGGAGTTCGTCGACGGGCTCGTCAGCCACTACGTCCTGGACGAGGGCCGGCTGGTGGTCTGCCACGCGGGCCTGCCCGAGAAGTACCACGGCCGCACCTCGGGCCGCGTCCGCTCGCACGCGCTGTACGGGGACACGACGGGCGAGACCGACGAGTTCGGCCTGCCCGTGCGCTACCCGTGGGCCGAGGACTACCGCGGCCGCGCCGCCGTGGTCTACGGCCACACCCCCACCCCGTCCGCGACGTGGCTGAACAACACCATCTGCCTCGACACCGGCGCCGTCTTCGGCGGGAAGATGACCGCGCTGCGCTGGCCCGAGCGCGAGCTGGTGGACGTACCGGCCGAGCGCGTCTGGTACGAGCCGGTGCGGCCGCTGGCGAGCGACGCGCCCGGCGGCGAGGACGGCCGCCCGCTCGACCTGACCGACGTCACCGGCCGCCGCGTCGTCGAGACCCGGCACATGGGCCGGGTCGCCGTGAAGGAGGAGAACGCCGCGGCCGCGCTGGAGGTCATGAGCCGCTTCGCCGTCGACCCGCGGCTGCTGCCCTACCTCCCGCCGACCATGGCGCCCTGCGCGACCTCCCAGGAAGAGGGCTATCTGGAGCACCCGGCGGAGGCGTTCGCCGCCTACCGCGCCGACGGGGTGCGGCAGGTGGTGTGCGAGGAGAAGCACATGGGGTCGCGCGCCGTGGCCCTCGTGTGCCGCGACGCGGACGTGGCGCGGGAGCGCTTCGGCGCGACCGGCGGGGCGTCCGGCGCCCTGTACACCCGCACCGGGCGGCCGTTCTTCGACGATCCGGCGATGACCGAGCGCATCCTGCGACGGCTGAGCGCGACGGCCGGTTCGGCCGGGCTGTGGGAGGAGCTGGAGACCGACTGGCTGCTGCTGGACGCCGAGCTCATGCCCTGGTCCCTCAAGGCCCAGGGGCTGCTGCGCCACCAGTACGCGGCGGTGGGCGCCGCGGCCGGCGCGGTCTTCCCGCCGGCGCTCGCCGCGCTGGAGTCGGCCGCCGAGCGCGGCGTCGACGTCTCCGGGCTGCTGGACCGCCAGCGCGAGCGGGCCGCGGACGCGGCGGCGTTCACCGAGGCGTACCGGCGCTACTGCTGGACCACCGGCGACAGCGCGCAGGGCTGGCCGGGGGAGCGGGCGGAGACGCAGTCCCTCCGCCGGGTCGGCGCCAGGGGCACGGACGGCCTCGACGGCATCCGGATGGCACCGTTCCAGATCCTGGCGGTCCAGGGCCGCAGCCTGGCCGCGCTCCCGCACGACCAGCAGCTCGCCCTGATCGACCGGATGATCGAGGCGGAGATGTACGACGCCGAGGCGAACAACGGCCTCTGCGCGTACACCCCGGTGTACGTGAACCGCCTGCTCGCCCCGACCCGCCGGCTCCTCGTCGACACCGGGGACGAGGCGTCCGTCGCCGCCGGTGTGCGGTGGTGGCTGGACCTGACCGGCGCGGGCGGCGAGGGCATGGTCGTCAAGCCGCTGCAGGCGCTCGTACGGACCGAGGGCGGCCGGCTCGTCCAGCCGGGCGTCAAGTGCCGTGGCCGGGAGTACCTGCGGATCATCTACGGTCCGGAGTACACCCGCCCGGACAACCTGGCCCGCCTGCGCGCCCGCCACCTCGGCCACAAGCGCTCGCTCGCCCTGCGCGAGTACGCGCTCGGCCTGGAGGCGCTGGACCGGCTGGCGGAGGGCGAACCGCTGTGGCGGGTCCACGAGGCGGTCTTCGGCGTGCTCGCCCTGGAGTCGGAACCGGTCGACCCGCGGCTGTAGGCGCCGCGGGCCGGTCGTCGGGTACGTGGCGGCCGGTGCGGCGGGATGAAGGTGCCGGTCACCTTTCTTCCCGCCGCAGCGGCGACCGGCCACGACGGTGGTGACCGGCGGTGCCGGCCCGGACCGGCCCGGACCGGCGGTGCCGGTCCGGGCCGTAGCGCGGGCCCCTGGCCTGCCCCGGGGAACCGCCGACCGCGGACCGCCGACCGCGGACCGCCGACCGCGGACCGCCGCCCGCGGACCGCCGCCCGTACGGCGGTCTCCGGTCGCCACCCCGCAGGGGCAACGGCATGCTGGCCGCATGAGTACGCCTCATCCGGGCGGCGGCCCCACGCACGGCGGCTGGGCGCCTCGCCCTGCGGCGGGCAGCCGCGCCGGGCGCCGCAGGTGGCCCTGGGTGCTGCTCGCCGCGGTGCTCCTGCTGGCCGGCGGGTGCGCGGCGCTCGTCATCGGTCTCGCGGACGAGACCGGCAAGACCGTCCGGGTGCGCTACGAGGTCACCGGCAGCGCGCAGGACGTGGCCGTCGCGTACACGACCTGGAAGGACGGGGGCCGCGTGACCAGTAAGGAGGCCCACCGGGACCTGCCCTGGCGCAAGGAGCTGGTGACGAAGGACTTCGTGAAGGGCGGATTGCTCGCCGTCACGGCCGGGAAGGGCGGCGGTACGGTCTCCTGCTCGGTGACGGTGAACGACGGCCGGCCGAGGACCGCGACGGCGTCCGGCCCGGGGGCCACGGCGACCTGCACCGGTTTCTGAGCCCGCACCGCCGCCCCGCACGCCCGTAGCCCCGTACCGCCACCCCGTGCCCGCCCCGGGCCGCCGTCACTGCACCACCGCGATGCCGTCCAGTTCCACCAGCGCCTCCTCGTCCCACAGCCGGACCACGCCGACGACCGCCATGGCCGGATAGTCCCGCCCGGCCAGCCGCCGCCAGACGGTGCCGAGTTCCCGCGCGTGGGCCCGGTAGGCGGCGACGTCGGTGGCGTAGACGGTGACGCGCGCGAGGTGCTGCGGGGCGCCGCCCGCGGCGGCGAGGGCGCCGAGCAGATTGCCCAGGGCCCGTTCGAACTGCTCCGGCAGGCCGCCCGGCACGATGCGGCCCGACGCGTCGAGCGCGGTCTGCCCGGCGAGGAAGACGAGGCGGCCGCCGGTGACGGTGACGGCGTGCGAGAAGCCGGCGGGCGGGGACAGCTCCGGGGGGTTGACCCTCCGCAGGCCGGACGACGAGCCGGGCGGCGATCCGGCCGTCGCGCCGGAGGACAGGCCTGAAGTCGCGCCGGCTGGTGCACCCGACGACAAGCCGGCCGCCCCGCCCGGCGACGGCACCCCGCCCCCCTCCGGCACCCCCGCCCCCCTCACCGGTACAGCTCCTTCGCGATGATCGTGCGCTGGACCTCGCTCGCGCCCTCGTAGATCCGGGGCGCGCGCACCTCCCGGTACAGGTGCTCCAGCAGGTGCCCCCGCCGCAGGGCGCGGGCGCCGTGGAGCTGGACGGCCGCGTCCACGACGTACTGCGCGGTCTCGGTGGCGAAGAGCTTGGCCATGGCCGAGCGGGCCGCGATGCCGGGCTCGCCCGCGTCGTAGGCCGCGGCCGCCGCGTACACGAGCAGTGCCGCCGCCTCCGTCCGGGTGGCCATCTCGGCGAGCTGGTGGGAGACGGCCTGCAGGTCCTTGAGGGGGCCGCCGAAGGCCTGCCGCTCCCCGCCGTGGGCGACGGCCGCGGCGAGGGCGGCCCGCGCCATGCCGACGGCGAACGCGCCCACGCTGGGCCGGAACAGGTCGAGCGTGCGCATGGCGACGCGGAAGCCGCCGCCCGGCACGCCGAGCACGTCCCCGGCACCGACCGGCACGCCGTCGAACGCCAGGGTGCCGATGGGGTGCGGGCTGAGCATGTCCAGGCGCCGGCCGGAGAGGCCCGCGCTGTCACCCGGGACGAGGAACGCGGTCACGCCCCGCGAGCCCGGCGCCTGCCCCGTACGGGCGAAGACGGTGTACACGTCGGCCTCGGGCGCGTTGGAGATCCACGTCTTCTCGCCCGTCAGGCGCCAGCCGTCCCCGCCCGACGGGTCCGGTTCGGCGCAGAGCTCCAGCGCCGCCGCGTCGGACCCGGCCGCCGGCTCGCTCAGCGCGAACGCGGCCACGGCCCGGCCCGCGACGACCTCCGGCATCCAGCGGGCGCGCTGCCGGGCGCTGCCCGACTGCACGACGGGGTACGCGCCGAGGCCCTGCAGGGCGAGCGCGGTCTCGGCCTCCGTGCACTCCCGGGCGAGGGACTCCCGCAGCAGGCACAGGTCCATGGCGCACACAGGGCCCTCGGCGGGGAACAGCCTGGCCAGCAGGCCGAGTTCGCCGAGGGCGGCGACGAGGGGCCGGTTGACGCGGCCCGGCTCTCCCGCGGCGGCGAGGGTGCGCAGGCGCTCCGCCGCGAGGGTGCGCAGGCCGTCGCACCAGGCGCGCTGTTGCGGGTCGAGGGCGAACGGGGTGACCATGGGCGGCCCCTTCGTGATCGCGTGGCGGCGCTTATCGCGCTCTGTTGACTGCCGTCACCAAGTCGCTACGCTGACAGCGGATCCGCACGGCTGGCAAGACCCCCGTTCACCCTGCTTCACCTCAGGTCAGTCACCGGCGCGAGGGGGCGCATCAGCGATGGCAGCGACGGATGCGACGGATACGGCGGGCGAGCCGGAGACGGCGGGCGAGACGGGTGCCGCGGGCACGGCGGGTACAGCGGGCGCGGCGGATGCGACGGGGCTTCAGCCGTCGGGCCACGCCGACACCTTCCCGCGCGACCACCTCCCGCCCGCCGCCCTCTGGCCCGACCTCCTCCTCGGCCCGCAGCACGGCGCCCTCCCGGCCTACCCGGCCCGGCTCAACTGCGGGGCCGAACTGCTCGACGCCACCATCGCCCGGCTGGGCCCCGACCGCCCCGCCGTGCACGACGGTCACGGCGGCCTCTGGACGTACGGCGAACTCGCCGCGCACGTCGACCGGATCGCCCGCACCCTCACCGACGACCTCGGCGTCGTACCCGGCAACCGCGTCCTGCTGCGCGGCCCCACCACCCCCTGGCTGGCGGCCTGCTGGCTCGCCGTGATGAAGGCCGGGGCCGTCGCCGTCACCGTCCTCGCCGCCCAGCGCCCGCACGAACTGGCCACGATCTGCGAACTCGCGCGCATACGGCACGCCTTGTGCGACGCCCGTTCCCTCGACGGCCTGGAGTCGCTCGCGACAGCCGTCCGAATAACCCCCTACGGCGGTGACACCCCCGGCGACCTGCTGCACCTGGCCGCGGACAAACCCCCATCGTATGCGGCCGCGCCCACCTCCGCGGACGACGTCGCCCTCATCGCCTTCACCTCCGGCACCACCGGCCGCCCCAAAGGCTGCATGCACTTCCACCGCGACGTGCTCGCCATCGCGGACACCTTCTCGGCCCACGTCCTGCGGCCCGGCCCCGACGACGTCTTCGCCGGCAGCCCGCCTCTGGGCTTCACCTTCGGCCTCGGCGGCCTCGTGATCTTCCCCCTCCGCGCCGGCGCCGCCACCCTCCTCACCGAGTGGCGCGGCCCCGGACAACTCCTCGACGACATCGGGCGCCACCGCGTCTCCGTCCTCTTCACCGCCCCCACGGCCTACCGCTCCATGCTGGAGCTGCTCGGCGAGCCGACCGGTGCGCACGACATCTCCTCCCTGCGCCGCTGCGTCTCCGCGGGCGAGCACCTGCCCGCGGCCCTCTGGCACGCCTGGCGCCGCGCCACCGGGCTCCGCGTCATCAACGGCATCGGCGCCACCGAGATGCTGCACATCTTCATCTCCGCCGCCGACGACGAGATCCGCCCCGGCACCACCGGCCTGCCCGTCCCCGGCTACGAGGCCCGCGTCCTGGGCCCCGGCGGCCGGCCGCTCCCCGACGGCGAACCCGGACTGCTCGCCGTGCGCGGCCCCACCGGCTGCCGCTACCTCGCCGACGAGCGCCAGCGCGACTACGTGCGCGACGGCTGGAACCTCACCGGCGACACGTACGTCCGCGAGACCACGGGCCACTTCCGCTACGTCGCCCGCGCCGACGACATGATCATCTCGGCCGGGTACAACATCGCCGGACCCGAGGTCGAGGAAGCGCTGCTGCGCCACCCGGACGTCCTGGAGGCGGCCGTCGTCGGGCGCCCCGACGAGCAGCGCGGCGAGATCGTCGTCGCCTACGTGGTGCTGCGGGAGGAGGTGCCGGGGACGGCGGAAACGGTCGCGGCGCTGCGGGAGTTCACCAAAAAGGAGATCGTTCCCTACAAGTGCCCTCGCGAGATCGAGTTCCTGGCCGCCCTTCCGCGGACGCCCACCGGCAAGCTGCAGCGATTCCGGCTGCGTACGGGCTCGTGACGGAGCTTTACAGTTTCCCCGTGACTGACCAGCAACCACTCCTTACTCTCCATACTCCCCGGTCCCTCATCGTCACGTTCTACGGCGCGTACGGCCGCGGGAGCGCCTGCCGCACGGGCGGCGGGCGGCCCGTGCCGATCGCGGCCCTGATCCGGTTGCTGGGTGCCGTGGGCGTGGACTCGCCCTCGGTGCGGTCGGCCGTCTCGCGCCTCAAACGGCGCGGGCTGCTCGTCGCGGGCCGTACGGACGGCGGGGCCGCGGGGTACGGGCTCTCGGACGCCGCCCGGCAGCTGCTCGACGACGGCGACCGGCGCATCTACGGCCGCGCCCCCGCGCGGGCGGCCGGCGGCTGGCTGCTGGCCGTCTTCTCGGTGCCCGAGGAGGAGCGCCACAAGCGGCACCTGCTGCGCTCGCGGCTCGCCCGGCTCGGCTTCGGCACGGCGGCGCCGGGGGTGTGGATCGCCCCGGCCCACGTGCACGAGGAGACGCGGCACACGCTGGAGCGGCTCGGCCTCGCCTCGTACGTCGACCTGTTCAAGGGCTCCCACCTCGGCTTCGAGCCGACGGCGGAGGCGGTGGCCCGGTGGTGGGACCTGGAGTCCCTGGCGGCGCAGCACCGGGCGTTCCTGGACGCGCACGAGCCGGTGCTGCGGCGGTGGGCGCGGCGGCGGGTGGTGCCGCCGCGGGAGGCCTACCGGGACTACCTCCTCGCCCTCGACTCCTGGCGCCACCTCCCCTACGCCGACCCGGGCCTCCCCGCGGCCCTCCTCCCGCCCGACTGGCCGGGAGCCCGCTCGTCCCGCGTCTTCACCGCCCTCCACGCCCGCCTGCGCGACGCGGGGGCCCGCTTCGTGGGCGCGGAACTGGCGTAGCGCGGACGGCTCCGCCGCGGTGGCGGGGCCTTTCCTACCGGGGCGCGGCCCCTTCGCCCCGCCGCCGGGGCGCGCAACCCTCCTCGGCGTGTCCGGCGGTGCCGAGCCCGCCCGGGCCGGTACGGCACCGCCGGGCAGGTCCGTCGTGGCCGGTCGCCGGTGCGGCGGGAGGGGGTGGCCCGCGTCGGTCCTCGGCTCCGCCGTCACGGCGGAAGGCCGTACCCCGCGCGCAACCACCCTCGTTCAGCCGCGCCCCGTAGGAGGCCGGCGGCTGCCCGCCCGGTACGGGAGGGGCCAGACCGCGCCCGGGCCCGTGTAGTCCTGTTCGGCCGCCGCGTGGAGGGTCCAGTGCGGGTCGTACAGGTGCGGGCGGCCGAGTGCGCAGAGGTCGGCGCGGCCGGCCAGGATCAGGGAGTTGACGTCGTCCCAGGACGAGATCGCGCCCACGGCGATCACCGGCACGCCCGCCTCGTGCCGGATGCGGTCCGCGAAGGGCACCTGGTACGAGCGGCCGAACGCGGGCCGTTCGCCGGCGACGACCTGGCCCGTCGAGACGTCGAGCGCGTCCGCCCCGTGGGCGGCGAAGGCGCGCGCGACGGCCACGGCGTCGTCGGCCGTCGTGCCGCCCTCGGCCCAGTCCGTGGCGGAGATCCGTACGGTCATGGGCCGGTCGGCGGGCCACACGGCCCGTACCGCGTCGAACACCTCCAGGGGGTAGCGCAGCCGGCCCTCCAGCCCGCCGCCCCCGTACGCGTCGTCGCGGTGGTTCGTGAGCGGGGAGAGGAAGCCGGACAGCAGATAGCCGTGCGCGCAGTGGAGTTCGAGGAGGTCGAAGCCGGCGCGTGCGGCCGCCTCGGCCGATCGCACGAACTGATTCCGTATCTCCGCGAGTTCGGCCATCGACAGCGCGTGTGGCGTCTGGTTGATCCCGGGCCGGTACGGGAGCGCCGAGGGGGCGACGACCGGCCAGTTCCCCGACGGGAGCGGCTGGTCGATGCCCTCCCACATCCGCCGCGTCGACCCCTTGCGGCCCGCGTGCCCCAGCTGGAGCCCGATCGCCGTGCCGGGCGCCTGCTCGTGCACGAAGCCGGTGATGCGGCTCCACTCCCGCTCGTGCTCGGGCGCGTACAGGCCCGAGCACCCGGGTGTGATCCGGCCCCGTTCGCTCACGCAGACCATCTCCGCCATCACGAGCCCCGCCCTGCCCAGGGCGCGCGCGCCCAGGTGGACGAGGTGGAAGTCGCCGGGGGTGCCGTCGACCGCGGAGTACATGTCCATGGGGGAGACCACGACGCGGTTGCGCAGGGTCAGGCCGCGCAGCCGGAAGGGCGTGAACATGGGCGGCGTGCCGGGCGGCACCCCGGCCTCGTCCTCGACGGCGGCGACGAAGCCCGGGTCGCGCAGCCGCAGGTTGCCGTGGGTGACGCGGCGGCTGCGGGTGAGGAGGTTGAAGGCGAACCGGCGCGGCGGCTGCCCCACGTGCACCGCGAGGTCCTCGAACCACTCCAGGCTCGCGCGGGCGGCCCGCTGCGTGGAGGCGACGGCCGGCCGCCGCTCCTCCTCGTACGCGGCGAGCGCCGCGGGGACGTCCGGGTGCCGCTCCAGGGCCCGCGCGAGCGCGAGCGCGTCCTCGACGGCGAGCTTGGTGCCGGAGCCGATGGAGAAGTGCGCGGTGTGGGCGGCGTCGCCGAGCAGGACCGTACGGCCGTGGTGCCACCGCTCGTTCACCACCGTCCGGAAGGCCGTCCACGCGGAGCGGTTGGAGCGCAGGGGGCGCCCGCCGAGGGCGTCGGCGAAGTACTTGCCGCAGGCCGCGAGCGTGCCGTCCTCGTCGCAGCGGTCCAGGCCCGCCCGCCGCCACACCTCCTCCCGCATCTCGACGATGACGGTGCTCGCGTCCTGCCGGTACGGGTAGCCGTGCAGCTGCATGATGCCGTGCTCGGTCTCGGCGATCTCGAAGCGGAACGCGTCGAACGCGAAGTCGGCGGAGAGCCATATGTAGCGGCAGCGGTGCGTGGTGACGGAGGGCCGGAAGTGGTCCGCGTGGGCGTCGCGGGTGCGGCTGTGGACGCCGTCGGCGGCGATGACGAGGTCGTGCGTACGGGCCAGCTCGGCGGCGGGCGGCGCCTCGGTGCGGAAGCGGAGCCGGACGCCGAGGGCGTGGCAGCGCTCGTGGAGGATGCCCAGGAGCCGGCGGCGGCCGAGGGCGGCGAAGCCGTGCCCGCCGGAGCGCAGGGAGGTGCCGCGGTGGACGACGTCGATGTCGTCCCAGCGGACGAACTCGCGGCGCACGGCGGCGTACACGTCCGGGTCGGCGCTCTCGATGCCGCCGAGGGTCTCGTCGGAGAGGACGACGCCGAAGCCGAAGGTGTCGTCGGGGGCGTTGCGCTCCCAGAGGGTGATCTCGCGCTCCGGGGCGAGACGTTTCAGCAGGGCGGCGGCGTAGAGGCCGCCGGGGCCGCCGCCGATGACGGCGACCCGGGCGGCCGGCGTGCGCGCGGGAGTTCCCGGCCCCGCGCTTCCGGCTGTGCTTCCCGCTGCACTTCCGGCCGTGCCTCCGGCCGCTCTCACCGTGCCTCCGGCCGTGCTCGCCGGCCCGGCCACGTCATCGCCCCCGCCACTTCGGCGGCCGCTTCTCGGTGAAGGCGGCGTGGAACTCGGCGTAGTCGGCGCTGTTCATGAGCAGCGCCTGGGTGGCGGCGTCGAGTTCGACGGCGGCGGCGAGCGGCATGTCGAGCTCGGCGGTGAGCAGGGCCTTGGTCTGGGCGTGGGCGAGGGCGGGCCCCTCGGCGAGGCGCCGGGCGAGGGCCTGCGCGGCGTTGCCCGCCTGCCCCTCCTCCGTCAACTGGCTGATGAGCCCGATGCGCTCGGCCTCGGCGGCGCGTACGGGCTCGCCGAGCATCAGCAGCCGCGTGGCGTGGCCGAGGCCGACGACGCGGGGGAGGAGGTAGGCGGCCCCCATGTCACCGCCGGACAGGCCGACCCGGGTGAAGAGGAACGCGAAGCGGGCCGTCGGGTCGGCGACCCGGAAGTCGGCGGCGAGCGCGAGGACGGCGCCGGCGCCCGCGGCGACCCCGTGGACGGCGGCGACCACGGGGAAGGGGCACTCGCGCAGCGCCCGTACGGTCTGGCCGGTCATCCGGTTGAAGTCGAGGAGCCGGCCGGTGTCCATGGTCAGCGTCGCGCCGATGATCTCGTCGACGTCGCCGCCGGAGCAGAAGCCGCGGCCCTCCCCGCCGAGCACGAGGGCGCGCACGGAGCCGTCGCGGGCCAGCTCGGGCAGGAGGTCACGCAGGTCGGCGTAGGCGCCGAAGGTGAGGGCGTTGAGCTTGTCGGGGCGGGAGAGGGTGACGGTCGCGACACCGGCGTCGAGGGTCAGGCGCAGGTGCCGCCACTCCTCGGTCCGGGACGCGGAGCCGGTGAACGGGCTCACGGGGCACGGCCTCCTTCAGCCTGGGGCTGGTGTCGCCTGCCTTGCGAAGCTATCACCGGATCGTGACTGTCGTCACGACTACGCGATAAGAAGAGAAGTGCCCGCGCACTCCGCCCGCCCTCTTCGGGGGCCGTTTCCGGCCGGCGGTCCCAGGGCCTAGCCGGCCAGCGTCGCGACCATCACCGCCTTGATGGTGTGCATCCGGTTCTCGGCCTGGTCGAAGACGACGGAGTGCGGCGACTCGAAGACCTCGTCGCTGACCTCCAGGGAAGTCAGCCCGTGCCGCGCGTGGATCTCGCGGGCGACCGTCGTCTCCAGGTCGTGGAAGGCCGGCAGGCAGTGCAGGAACTTCACCGCCGGGTTCCCGGTGGCGCGCAGCACGTCCATGGTCACCGCGTACGGGCGGAGCAGGGTGATCCGGGCGTCCCACACCTCCTTGGGCTCGCCCATCGACACCCACACGTCGGTGGCGACGAAGTCCGCGCCCTTCACGCCCTCGGCGACGTCGGCGGTGAGCTCGATCCGCGCCCCGCTCGTCTCGGCGAGCCGCTTGGCCTGCGCGACGACCTCGGGGGCGGGCCACAGCTCCTCCGGGGCCACGATGCGCACGTCCATGCCGAGGAGGGCGCCGGTGATGAGGTAGGAGTTGCCCATGTTGTAGCGGGCGTCGCCGAGGTAGGCGAGGGCGACGTGCTCCAGGGGCTTGGCGGTGTGCTCGGACATGGTGAGGACGTCGGCGAGCATCTGCGTGGGGTGCCATTCGTCCGACAGGCCGTTGTAGACGGGCACCCCCGCGTGCGCGGCCAGCTCCTCCACGATCTCCTGGCCGTGGCCCCGGTACTCGATCGCGTCGAACATCCGGCCGAGCACGCGGGCGGTGTCCTTGACCGACTCCTTGTGCCCGATCTGCGAGCTCGCGGGGTCGAGGAAGGTCGTACGGGCGCCCTGGTCGCCCGCCGCGACCTCGAAGGCGCAGCGGGTCCGGGTCGAGGTCTTCTCGAAGATCAGGGCGATGTGGCGGCCGGTGAGCCGCTGCGCCTCGGTGCCGGTCTCCCGGGCGGCCTTGAGCTCGGCGGCGAGCTCGACGAGGCTGTGGAACTCCTCGGCGGTGAAGTCCGTCTCCTTGAGGAAGTGACGGCCCTTGAGGTCTGTCGCCATGGGATGGACTCCTAGCTTGCTCACGTGCTCACGGCTGCGGAAAACCGTAATGCTATACGAATACCCGTATCATTATGCAATCAGGTGTGCGGATGAGGTCCGGGGCCGGGCCCCGCTCAGCCCCTCCCCACGGCGTCCCGCTCGATCGGGCAGCTCATGCAGCGCGGCCCGCCCCGGCCCCGCCCCAGCTCGCTGCCCGGGATGGTGATCACCTCGATGCCGTGCTTCCGCAGGTGCGTGTTGGTCGTCGCGTTCCGCTCGTAGGCGATCACCACGCCCGGCTCGATGGCCAGCACGTTGCAGCCGTCGTCCCACTGCTCCCGCTCCGCCGCGTGCACGTCCTGCGTCGCGGTGAGCACCCGCACCGAATCCAGGCCCAGGGCCGCCGCGATCGCCCGGTGCATGTGCTCCGGCGGATGGTCGGTGACCTTCAGCTCGCGCTCGCCCGCGCCCGGCTCGATCGTGTACGAGCGCAGCATCCCGAGCCCCGCGTACTGCGTGAAGGTGTCCCCGTCCACCATGGTCATCACCGTGTCCAGGTGCATGAACGCGCGCCGCTTGGGCATGTCCAGCGCCACGATCGTGCGGGCCGAGCCGGCGGCGAAGAGCCGGTGGGCGAGCATCTCCACGGCCTGCGGGGTGGTCCGCTCGCTCATGCCGATCAGCACGGCGCCCTCGCCGATGACGAGCACGTCACCGCCCTCGATCGTCGACGGATAGGCCGCCTGCCCCTCCGACCAGACGTGGAAGCGGCCGTCCGAGAACAGCGGGTGGTAGCGGTACAGGGCCTCGTAGTGCACCGTCTCGTGCCAACGCGCGGGCCAGCGCATCGCGTTGACGCACACCCCGTCGTAGATCCAGGCGGAGGTGTCCCGGGTGAACAGGTGGTTGGGCAGCGGGTTGATCAGGAAGTCGTCCAGCTCCATGGCGTGGAAGCGCACCGAGACCGGCTCGCTGTGCCGCTCCAGGAACTCCCGCTTGGTCATCCCCCCGACCAGCCACTCGCCCAGCTCCGCCGCCGGCAGCCGCTCGAACGCGGCCCGCAGGTGGCCGGTGGCCAGCGGGCCGTACTCCTTCTCGTCGAAGACCCGGTCCAGCACGAGCTCCCGCGCCTCCGGCACCGTCAGGCTCTCCTCCAGCAGGTCCTGGAAGAAGTGCACCTCGACCCCGCGCTCGCGCAGCACGTCCGCGAACCCGTCGTGCTCGGCGCGGGCCCGCCGCACCCACAGCACGTCGTCGAAGAGCAGAGCGTCCTTGTTGGAGGGCGTGAGCCGCTTCAGCTCCAGACCGGGGCGGTGCAGTATGACGCGGCGCAGCCGCCCGGCCTCGGAATCGACATGGAATCCCATGCCACCATCCTGGCCCCGATCACGCGCGATAGACCGGTTCACCGAGCTGATTCCGCTGGTGTCCCGGCGTATCCACCGGAAGGCCTCACCCACCGTCGGCGCTCGCTCTCCGCCTCGCTCCCAGTGTGGCTCCGGTCAGATCTTGATGACGCTGACGCGCCGGCCGCACAGGGCGGTCAGATCCTCCGGGTCGGAGGTGAGGATCGTGACCGGTCCGGGGGCGGCGAGGGCGGTGGCGCCCAGCATGGCGTCGATCGCGTACTTGTGACCGTGCAGGCCCCCGTCGGCGAGGAGGGCGGCGGCATGGCGGGCGATGGGCTCGGTGACCGGTTCGACGGTGATGCGGGAGAGGAGCCACTCCAGGGCCGGGCGGTTGATGCGGGGGTGGATCACCTCCACCAGGGTCGCCGCGGAGGTGAGCACGCGAAGGTCGTCGGCGCGGGCCAGCGCGAGCCAAGTGGTGATTGTGCGGTCTCGCAGAACGGCTTTGGCCAGCCCTTCGCTGTCGAGGACCAGGGTGCCGCCGGGGGCGGCGGAGGGCCGGATCACGCGGCGTCAGCCCTGCCCCGCGTCTGCTCGTGCCGGGCTTGGCTCAACTGATCGCGCAAGCTCTGGATCTCTTCGTCGGTGACGGGCCCGTGCTCGGCCTCGGCGACCTGGATGATCTCGTTGAGGTTGTCGCGCTCGATCTGGCGAGCCACGGCGGCGGCGACGTAAGCGGACAGTCCGGAAGGGCCGCTGCGGGCCTTTGCTGCCTCGGCGATGTCGCGGGGCATGGTGATCGAGTACTTGCCGGTAGGCTCACTCATACTCCCTATCCTACCGCTGGTCTTCCTCCGAGGAACGTGCAGGCTCTCCTGGTCCGGAAGCTCCCGGCATGACCATGTACGAGTTGACCATGGGCACGTCATACTGACGCGATGGGGCTTTCGTTACCTGACCCGAAGGGTCATCAGCGAGACGTCGTCTTCCTGAACGGCAGCGGACACTGCGTTGTTCTCGGCACGGCAGGCAGCGGAAAAACGACCATGGCGGTGCACCGGGCCCACTACCTGGCCACGGCCCCGGGCATCGGGGGCCGGACGCTGCTGGTCACGTTCAACAAGGCGCTTGTGACCTATCTCAAGGGCATGGGGGACACCCCCGCCAACCTGCAGATCGAGAACTACCACCGATTCGCTCTCGGCTACATCGCACATCGCACCAAATCCCCTGTACAGATCTGCAAGTACAAGAGCAGCCTCGTCGAACGGGCCCTTGAGGAGGCGCGGGCGCGCCATCCTTCCCGGGCGGTGGTTCAGCGCCCGCTGGGATTCTTCCTCGATGAACTTCACTGGATGGTCGGGCACGGCGTGACCGACCAGGAGGCGTACGTGGAGAACCGCACGCCCCGGGTCGGCCGGGGAACGCCGCTCCAGGGCGCCGACCGAGAAGTCGTCTTCCACGTCTATCAGCGGTACGTGCAGCTGCGGGCCGGGGAGGGATTCGCGCACGATTGGGACGACGTGGCGTCCACCGCACTGGCCGCGCTGCGGGAGGACCCCACCGAACGCCACTACCGTCACGTGGTCGTGGACGAAGGACAGGACTTCACGCCCCAGATGATCCGAAGCCTCGCGGCCGCCATTCCCGAGGACGGGTCGCTCACCTTCTTCGGGGATTACGCACAGCAGATCTACGGCAGCCGGATGTCGTGGCGTTCCCTCGGCCTGCGGGTCCCTGGGGTCGTGGAGTTCACCCACAACTACCGCAACAGCCGGCAGATCGCCCGGCTTGCCCAAGCCATCTCCAACATGCCGCACTTCCGGGACGACGTCGATCTGGTCCAGCCGGCTGGCCCGGCGGCGGACGGGCCCAAGCCCACCATCCTGGAGGCCGCGAGCAAGGAACAGCAGCTGGTCGCCGCTGCACGCACAGCCCTGGCGTTGGGAGCCGACCGCCAGGTCGCCATACTGATGCGGACACGCGAACACGAGAAGGAACTCAGAGCTCTCCTGGGCGGGGGCCGTACCACCCCGGTTCACCGCCTGCACCGTGATCTTCTGCGCTGGACGCACGAGCCGGGCGTCTTCTACGGAACGTATTCCGCGGCGAAGGGACTCGAGTTCGACTCGGTGATCCTCCCGTACTGCGACGTGGACGAGCTGCCGAGACCCGGTGAGGTCGAAGCGCACGGCATCGACGAGGCCCGGGCCCGCGAGGCGCGTCAGTTGTACGTGGCCATCACACGCGCGCGGCAGGACCTCGTCCTGATGCACTCCAGTAAACTCACCGGCCTTCTCCCCGGTGAGATGTCGGACCTGTACGTGCGGCGGGTGACTGCATGAGGGACGTAGCCGACCTGGCCCGAGAACTCGGCATCACGCGCCTGTGTCATGTCACCAAGTCCGCCAACCTGGCCCACATCCTCGCCAGCGGCGAGATACGCCCGGTGACAACCTTGCAGGAGCAATCCGATGCCTTCCGTCCCGCCGACACCCGTCGCATGGACGGCGCACTGGCCTACACGTTCCTGAGCGTCGAGTATCCGAACACCTGGTATTTGTCCCAGGCAGCGAGCCGTGACCCTCACTTCCGGGACTGGGTCGTCCTCACCCTCGACCCCGGAATTCTCGCCCGTCCCGGCGTGCGGTTCTCCCCCTACAACTCGGCCAGGGATATGAGTGCGGGCGCGCATGCGGGCGTCGAGGCCTTCCGCGCCATGTTCGCAGCCATGGTGACGGGGAACGCGACACGACGGCGGGAGCGTAACCACCCGGCCTGGTGGCCGACGGACGACCAGGCGGAAGTGCAGACACCTCATGCCATACCGCTGTCGGACGTGAGGACGGTCATCGTCCGTGACGAAGAACAAGCGCAGCTGGAGTACCACCGGCACGTGGCCCTCGGTACGGCTGCCCTTCTGCCGCCGTTGTCCGTCGCCCCTGTCATCTTCGACAAGTACGGTTTGAGCAGATCAGTGCGCACCGGCAAGCGCCCACTGGAGACCCCGTACACCCCTCCTCCGACTCTGGCAGAGTGAAGCACGTGAACGCCGAGCTGCACCCCTGGTCCGACCGGGCCCGCGGAATGCTCGTGGGCGCCGCCGTCGGCGACGCCATGGGCTGGCCCTACGAACGGCGTGACCGTACCCGGTCGCTGCCGCCGCTCAGTCAGGTCGCGGGGCGGTTCTTCCCCTGGCAGCGGCTGGCCGGCAGCCGCTTCCGCCCTCTCCCCGAGGACGTCGGTGCGGGCGAGTACAGCGACGACACCCAACTGCTGATCGCAGTGGCCAGAGCGCGCCTTACCGGAGGTGACGCCTGGCTGCCCTGGCTGCAGCATGTCGAGTTGCCTTTCCTGCTCGACTACGAACGGGGGGCCGGGGCCAGCATCAAACGAGCCTGCCGTGCCTGGAGCAAACAGGGCGCGGCCTGGGGCAAGAGGGCCGACGACCAGGAGAGGTACTTCAATACGGGTGCCAATGGCGCGGCGATGCGGATCGCCCCCCACGTCATTGCTCATCACCGGGGCTGCTTTGATGCCCTGGCCGCCGATGTGATTCGCGACGCTGTGACTACGCACGGCCACCCCCGCGCTCTCTTGGGCGCCTTGGTGCACGCCTACGCGCTGTGGATCAGCCTGCGCCAGCCCGCGCCACTCGCTTACGGATGGCTGATCGAAGCCACGCTGGACGGTTCGGGGAACTGGCGGGAGCCTGTATGGCGGATCCTGGACCAGCCTTGGCTGGACGCCGCTGCCCGTGCGTTCCCGGAAGGCTACGACCGCGTCTGGGAGGAGACGGCGCGGGAGATGGAAGACCTGCTCAACAGCGCACACGACACCCTCGGCGACGGCGCGCTGAGCGCTCCCTCCGTCTTCCTCGATTCCCACGGGCTGACCCGGACGAAGACACGCGGCTCCGGCACTTTGTGTGCCGCTGCTGCCATTTACCTGGCTGCTCGTTCGGCGGCTGCGCCCGAAAGGGGAATCACCATTCCCGCCCGCCAGGAGGGTGCGGACACCGACACCCTTGCGTCCATGACGGGCAGCCTGCTGGGCGCCGGACTGGGACATGACTGGCTCGGCTTCTACGGCCGCACGGTGCAGGACCGGCACTTGCTGGTCGCCCTCGCCGATGACCTGCTGTTCTCCGTCACCCAACGTGAGCCGCTTCCCTCGCGGGATGAAGCCGAACGAGCCAGGAGAGACTTCCGCGAGGCGCTCGATGTGGCCGGGAAGGGCGACAGCGTTCTGCTCCCGGACCGCCGCCGGAGCCGTATCGTCGCCCGGAGCACGATCACCTCCGGCGCGTGGAGCGCAGAGCGTTCGCAACTGCTCACCGAAGACGGACAGAACATCTTCATCGTCCGCGGCACCCGCCGTGCGGGGCCGGAGCCCGTCACCGGTGGCCGGCCCGCTTCCCCTGAAGCGCAGGCCCGGCTCCAGGGGGCGTACGTGCCTGTCGCCGATGTGGGCCGTGTGAAGGAAGCCCTGACCATGATGGGCCTGAGCGCGACTCAGCACGGGGATGACTGGGTCTCTTACGACAACCTCGTCATCAGGCAACGGCGGATCCGTGACGGTGTCCCAATTCTTCCTGAGGCACAACTCCGATTGGCCATCGACGACACGGCAACGGCTTGGGAGCGCGTCCGTGGCCTGGGGCTGGACGGCGACCTCCAGCGGGACGGGAAGGCTTTCTGGGTTCGGATCGACCCTTACCTGATCGTCGCGGTCAACAACGCCGCTCTCCCTGCTCAGTGAAGCTCGGCCGCCGGGGCGGAACGAGGCCGTCCCGGCGGCCGAGCTGACCTGCAGCGACGTTAAATGTCCCGGAAGATCTCGATCTGGGCCCCGATCGAGTTGAGGCGTTCGGCCAGGTCCTCGTAACCGCGGTTGATGACGTAGACGTTGCGGAGCACGGACGTGCCCTCCGCCGCCATCATCGCCAGCAGCACGACCACGGCGGGGCGCAGGGCCGGCGGGCACATCATCTCCGCCGAGCGCCAGCGCGTCGGGCCCTCGACGAGGACGCGGTGCGGGTCGAGCAGCTTGACGTCGGCGCCGAGACGGTTGAGGTCGGTGAGGTAGATGGCGCGGTTGTCGTAGACCCAGTCGTGGATGAGGGTCTGGCCCTGGGCGGCCGCGGCGATGGCCGCGAAGAAGGGCACGTTGTCGATGTTGAGGCCGGGGAACGGCATGGGGTGGATCTTGTCGATCGGCGCCCGCAGCTTCGAGGGGCGCACGGTCAGGTCGAGCAGGCGCGTGCGGCCGTTGTTCGCCGGGTACTCGGGGCTGCGCTCGTGGTCGAGGCCCATCTCCTCCAGGACGGCGAGCTCGATCTCCAGGAACTCCACCGGCACGCGCCGGATGGTCAGTTCGGACTCCGTGACGACGGCGGCGGCCAGCAGGCTCATCGCCTCGACCGGGTCCTCGGAGGGCGCGTAGTCCACGTCGCGGTCGATGGTGGCGACGCCGTGCACGGTGAGCGTGGTCGTGCCGATGCCCTCGACCCGTACGCCGAGCTCCTCCAGGAAGAAGCAGAGGTCCTGGACCATGTAGTTCGAACTGGCGTTCCGGATGACGGTGACGCCGTCGTGCCGGGCGGCCGCGAGGAGGGCGTTCTCGGTCACGGTGTCGCCGCGCTCGGTCAGCACAATCGCCCGGGTGGGTGCGACCGAACGGTCGACACGGGCGTGGTACGTGCCGTCGGTGGCCGTGACCTCCAGGCCGAAGTGGCGCAGGGCGGTCATGTGCGGCTGGACGGTGCGCGTGCCGAGGTCGCAGCCGCCCGCGTACGGAATCTTGAAGTGGTCCATGCGGTGCAGGAGCGGGCCGAGGAACATGATGACGCTGCGCGTGCGGCGAGCGGCCTCGGTGTCCATCGCGGCCAGGTCCAGCTCCGCCGGCGGCACGATCTCCAGGTCGTTGCCGTCGTTGATCCAGCGGGTGCGGACGCCGATGCTGCCCAGCACCTCCAGGATCCGGTAGACCTCCTCGATCCGGGCGACCCGGCGCAGGGTCGTGCGGCCGGCGTTGAGGAGCGTTGCGCACAGCAGGGCGACGCACGCGTTCTTGCTGGTCTTGACGTCGATGGAGCCGGAGAGGCGGCGGCCGCCGACCACCCTGAGATGCATGGGCCCGGCGTAACCGAGGGAGACGATTTCGCTGTCCAGCGCCTCACCGATACGGGCGATCATATCAAGGCTGATGTTCTGATTTCCTCGCTCAATGCGGTTCACGGCGCTCTGGCTGGTGCCGAGGGCCTCCGCGAGCTGCGACTGGGTCCAGCCTCGGTGCTGCCGGGCGTCACGGATCAGCTTGCCGATACGGGCGAGGTATGCGTCTGTCATGCCGTAGACGTTATCTCACATATGAGATTTCATCCGCATGGCGGTTCTGGCCATTGGTTGTTCTATTACAATGCGTACAACTCGGAGGTGTCATGAATGTGTCCCCGCGCCCGGCGAGCGGCCTCCGTGCGCCTCTCGTCGTGGCGGCCGCCCATCTGCTGGCCTGCGCCGCCTTCCTGACGGCCTTTCTGCTTCGCCGCGACGGCCTGCCCGACCCCCTGGCCACGCACTTCACCGGCTCCGGCGGGGCCGACGGCTTCACGACGCTCGGCTCCTTCCCGTACGAGTGCCTCGGTCTCCTGCTCGTCCCCGCGCTGCTCCTTACGGGGCTGGTGTACGCGACGCGCGGCGCTCGGGTGCTCGTCGGCCTCGGCTGCGGCGTGGCGGGGCTCCTGGGCGCCCTGGCCGTCGCCGTCGTCCTCGCCAACGCCGGAGCGGAGACGGCCGACGGGGCGGAGCTCGGCCCCGGGGCGCTGGGCGCGGCCGTGGCGGCCGCCTCCGTGGCCGCGGCCCTCGGCGTGCCGGCCGGGGGACGACGCCCCGCGGATGCCCTCGCGAAGGAGGCCGCCTCCGCCCCGCTGCCCCGCCTCGCGCTGCGCGAGGGCGAGAGCGTCACCTGGACCCGTACGGCGGGCTCGCGCCCCGTGCTCGCCGGCGGCGGCTCCCTCCTGGCGGCCGGCGCCGCACTGGTCCCGCTCGCCGGCTGGGCCGCGGGCGCGGGCCTGATGGCCGGCGGAGTGGCGCTGTGCGCCTGCTTCGCCGTCCGCGTCACCGTCGACCGGCACGGCCTCACCGTGAACGTGCTCGGCCTGCCCCGCCCCCGCGTGCGCATCCCCCTCGACCGCATCGAGGACGTCACCTGCCGCACCGTCGACCCGCTGCGCGACCTCGGCGGCTGGGGCTACCGCGCCGTCCCGGGCCGCAGCGGCTTCGCCCTGCGCCCCGGAGACGCGGTGGTGGCCCGCCTGACGACCGGCAGCGAGTTCCTCGTCACGGTCGACGACGCCGCCACGGCCGCCGCGCTCCTCAACGCCCTGGCCGAGCGGGAGCGCACGACGAACGACCCCACGACGCGGCGCGAGCGCGCGGCGAACGACCCCACGACGCAGCGCGAGCGCGCGGCGAACGGAAGGGACTGAGATGCTCGTCCGCCTCGACCACGGATCCCCGGTCCCCCTCGGCGACCAGATCGCCGCCTCCGTGCGCGGCGCCATAGCCGACGCCACCGTCCGCCCCGGCGAACGCCTCCCCGCCGCCCGCGCCCTCGCCGACTCCCTCGGCGTCAACGTCCACACCGTCCTCCGCGGCTACCAGCAGCTCCGCGAGGAGGGCCTCATCGAGCTGCGCCGCGGCCGCGGCGCGGTCGTCACGGCCGACCCCGCCGCCCCCGGCCGGGCCCGCCTGACGGACGGCGTCCGTGCCCTGGTCGCGGACGCGCGGGCGCTGGGCGTGTCCGACGAGGAACTCGTCGCCTTGGTGCGGGGCGGCCTGACCGGCCGCTAACGCTCCCTGGGCGAGAACCCGGAAGTCTCGATGTCGAGGCCGAAAGGGGCGGGAAGGTGCACCGGGACGCCGAACGGGAGCGGGCCGTCGGTGTGCGTGTAGCCGAGCTGCCCCGGCTCGCTGAAGAGCGTGCAGGAACGCTCTTGGCGGTCTACGAGGAGGTAGAGCGGGGCGCCGTACTCGGCGTAGCGGCGGCGTTTGGTGATGCGGTCGGTGTCGCCGTTCGAGTCGGAGGTGACTTCGACGATGAGGAGGGTCTGGTCGGGGAGAACGTAATCGGCATCCTCGAGGTGCTCAGGCACGACAGCCATGTCGGGGACGTACCAATTGGCTGTGCCCGGCAGGTCGACATTGCCTGCACCGATCACGCAGCCGAGCTTGTCCGTCGTCGGCTCGATCTGCTTGCGGATCCTGGTGATGGCCTTTTCGTGGCCCCACGTGGGCGACACTGGCTCGATGACCCCCTCCACGATCTGCGCCCGGTGTCCCCGGATGTGCTGGATCGCGTACTTCAGCGCGGTTTCGGGGTCGTCGGCTGCGTAAGAGTGAGGTTGTGCGCTCATCGGTCCTCCCGCGGACATCGTGGCTGCAGCATGACGACTCTCCGAGGTCTACGGCAATCAGCGCCACCGCCCCGCCCGTTCGGCCCATCGCTCACTCGTACTGGTGAACTAGGCCCGACCGTGTCCCGGAATCCACCCCCTGCCATGATCAATTGCGTGGCGGCCGAGGGTGCCGCCGCAGGGGGAGGCATGGTCATGGCAGACGTGACTGCTCGGCTCGGTTCGTTCGCCGACGAGGCGGCCCGGGCGCGCATACTCGCCGCCTACGACAAGGCGATGGCCTTCTGGCCGGAGCCGCGGGGGCAGCAGGACGTCACGACGTCCTTCGGGACCACCCGCGTGCACACCTACGGCACGGACCCCGGCACGGCCGCCGGCGCCGGCACCCGCACCCCGGTCGTCCTGCTGCACGGCCAGAGCGCCACCCCCGCCGAGTGGGCGCCGCACGTCGCCGCCCTCGGCGCAGACCGTCCCGTGCTGGCCGTCGACCGGGTGGGGGAGCCGGGGTACAGCACGCAGACCGCGCCCGTCCGGACCCCGGAGGACACCGCGAACTGGCTGGAAGAGGTCCTCGCGGGCCTCGGCCTGGAGCGGGTCCACCTCGCCGGCCACTCGTACGGCGGCGGCGTCGCCCTCCAGCACGCCGCCCACCGGCCCGGCCGGGTCGCCTCCGTCACCGCCTACGAGCCGCCCCGCGCCCTCGCCCCGCTGAAGGCGGGCTTCGTCCTCGGCGCCGCCGTCTCCCTCCTCAGCGGATCCGACAAGTTCCAGCGCCGCTGGTTCGCCGGCCTCATCGGTGACACGGGCCTCGATCCCGAGGAGGCCGAGGCGCAGGCCCGGCTCTCCCTGGAGGCGATACGCGGCTACCGGATCCGCCTGTCCCCGCCGCACCCCATGTCCGACGACGAACTGCGCTCCGTGACCGCGCCCGCCCTGATCCTGCTCGGCGGGGCCGACCGGATCATGGACGCGCGGCGCGCCGAGGAGCGGGCCCGGCGGCTGATCCCGGGCGTGCGGACGGAGATCGTGCCCGGCGCCGGGCACGGCATGCCCGTGAAGGTGCTGAACGACCGCCTTCCGGCCTTCCTGCGTGAGGTGGACGAGAAGGGGGACTAGGAGGCGGGCGAGGGGCGGGCACCCGGTCGGCCCCGTCAGGACATGACCGTGCCTCAGCGATGTACTAGAGTTATCTCGACATCGAGATATCTACCGAGAGGCGTACCGCGGTCGCGCCAGTAAGGCATGCCTAACTAAGGCGTACCTTATCGGATCGGCGGGACCGTCGGGCGGCAGGATGGCCGCAGTACGCGAATTCATGCATGAAGGAGACTGTCGTGTCGGCGAACAGCTTCGACGCCCGCAGCACGCTGCAGGTGGGCGACGAGTCGTACGAAATCTTCCGGCTGGACAAGGTCGAGGGCTCGGCACGCCTGCCCTACAGCCTGAAGGTGCTGCTGGAGAACCTGCTCCGCACGGAGGACGGCGCGAACATCACCGCCGACCACATCCGTGCGCTGGGCAGCTGGGACTCCCAGGCCCAGCCCAGCCAGGAGATCCAGTTCACGCCGGCCCGCGTGATCATGCAGGACTTCACCGGCGTCCCCTGCGTCGTCGACCTCGCCACCATGCGTGAGGCCGTCAAGGAGCTCGGCGGCGACCCGGCGAAGGTCAACCCGCTCTCCCCGGCCGAGCTGGTCATCGACCACTCCGTCATCGCGGACAAGTTCGGCACGAAGGACGCCTTCGGCCAGAACGTCGAGCTGGAGTACGGCCGCAACAAGGAGCGCTACCAGTTCCTGCGCTGGGGCCAGACCGCCTTCGACGACTTCAAGGTCGTCCCCCCGGGCACCGGCATCGTCCACCAGGTGAACATCGAGCACCTGGCCCGTACGGTCATGGTCCGCAACGGCCAGGCCTACCCCGACACCCTCGTCGGCACCGACTCGCACACCACGATGGTCAACGGCCTCGGCGTGCTGGGCTGGGGCGTCGGCGGCATCGAGGCCGAGGCCGCGATGCTTGGCCAGCCGGTCTCCATGCTCATCCCGCGCGTCGTCGGCTTCAAGCTCACCGGTGAGCTCCCGGCCGGCACCACCGCCACCGACCTCGTCCTCACGATCACCGAGATGCTGCGCAAGCACGGCGTCGTCGGCAAGTTCGTCGAGTTCTACGGCGAGGGCGTCGCCGCCACCTCGCTGGCCAACCGCGCCACCATCGGCAACATGTCGCCGGAGTTCGGCTCCACCGCCGCGATCTTCCCGATCGACGGCGAGACCCTGAACTACCTCAAGCTCACCGGCCGCTCCGAGCAGCAGGTCGCGCTCGTCGAGGCCTACGCCAAGGAGCAGGGCCTCTGGCTCGACCCGGCCGCCGAGCCCGACTTCTCCGAGAAGCTCGAGCTGGACCTGTCGACGGTCGTCCCCTCGATCGCCGGCCCGAAGCGCCCGCAGGACCGCATCGTCCTCGCGAACGCCGCCGCGCAGTTCGCCCAGGACGTCCGCAACTACGTCGACGAGGTCGACGAGGCGGGCAAGGAGTCCTTCCCGGCCTCCGACGCCCCGGCCATCTCCACCGGCGCCCCGTCCAAGCCGGTCACCGTGACCGCCCCCGACGGCTCGACCTACGAGATCGACCACGGCGCCGTCACCGTCGCCGCGATCACCTCCTGCACCAACACCTCGAACCCGTACGTGATGGTGGCCGCTGCCCTCGTCGCGAAGAAGGCGGTCGAGAAGGGCCTGACCCGCAAGCCGTGGGTCAAGACCACCCTCGCCCCGGGCTCGAAGGTCGTCACCGACTACTTCGACAAGGCGGGCCTGACCCCCTACCTCGACAAGGTCGGCTTCAACCTCGTCGGTTACGGCTGCACCACCTGCATCGGCAACTCCGGCCCGCTGCCGGAGGAGGTCTCCAAGGCCGTCAACGACCACGACCTGGCCGTCACCTCGGTGCTCTCCGGCAACCGCAACTTCGAGGGCCGGATCAACCCCGACGTCAAGATGAACTACCTGGCCTCCCCGCCGCTGGTCGTCGCGTACGCCCTCGCGGGTTCCATGAAGGTGGACATCACCAAGGACGCCCTGGGCACGGACACCGAGGGCAACCCGGTCTACCTCAAGGACATCTGGCCGACCGAGGCCGAGGTCAACGACGTCGTCGCCAACGCCATCGGCGAGGACATGTTCAACAAGTCCTACAGCGACGTCTTCGCGGGCGACGCCCAGTGGCAGGCCCTGCCGATCCCGACCGGCAACACCTTCGAGTGGGACGCCGAGTCCACCTACGTCCGCAAGCCCCCGTACTTCGAGGGCATGACGATGGAGACCACCCCCGTCACGGACATCGAGGGCGCCCGCGTCCTCGCCAAGCTGGGCGACTCGGTCACCACCGACCACATCTCCCCGGCCGGTGCCATCAAGGCCGACACCCCGGCCGGCAAGTACCTCACCGAGCACGGTGTCGAGCGTCGTGACTTCAACAGCTACGGCTCCCGCCGCGGCAACCACGAGGTCATGATCCGCGGTACGTTCGCCAACATCCGCCTGCGCAACCAGATCGCGCCGGGCACCGAGGGCGGCTTCACCCGCGACTTCACGAAGGAAGACGCCCCCGTCTCCTTCATCTACGACGCCTCGCGCAACTACATCGAGCAGGGCATCCCGCTGGTCGTCCTGGCCGGCAAGGAGTACGGCTCCGGCTCGTCCCGCGACTGGGCCGCCAAGGGCACCGCGCTCCTCGGCGTCAAGGCCGTCATCGCCGAGTCCTACGAGCGCATCCACCGCTCGAACCTCATCGGCATGGGCGTCCTGCCGCTCCAGTTCCCCGAGGGCGCCTCGGCGGAGTCCCTGGGCCTGACCGGCGAGGAGACCTTCACCTTCACCGGTGTGACCGAGCTCAACGAGGGCCGCACGCCCCGCACGGTCAAGGTCACCACCGACACGGGCGTGGAGTTCGACGCGGTCGTCCGCATCGACACCCCCGGCGAGGCGGACTACTACCGCAACGGCGGCATCATGCAGTACGTGCTGCGCTCGCTGATCCGCAAGTAAGCGGTTCCGGCGCGGAGTTGTGAGGGCCGCACCCCGTTCACGGGGTGCGGCCCTTCCGCGTTCATGCATGCTTTTCGGGTTTTCCACCCTCACGGGGCATACATCCAACTCGACCGGGTGATCATCGGATTGATGATGTGTCGGGTGGTGATGTCCTGGTTAAGCTCCCGCCCGGGACGATGGGGGAGGGAGTGACGATGGGATCCGCCGTTACTTTTGGGGAGCTCGACCGGATGTGCGGTGAGGAGTTTCCCCGGCGGATCGCGCTGTCGAGCGTTCTGCTGCCGGCGGCTCCGGGCTCCGAGCAGCCCGTGTTCCCGACGCTCGTGAAGTCGGACCACGGGACGACGGTCGCCTACGCATGCCAGTACCGGCAGAACGCCGGCAACCCTCCTCTGCTGGTCGCGCTCGGACTGGCGTCCAGCGACCCCGGATACAGCACCACGTGCATTCCTGCGGCCATCTCCAGCCGCTGACCGCTCCGCTTTCGAGAAGGGGTACGGAAATGGAAAACGCCATCAGCTTCGAGGAACTCGACACCGTCATGGGCGAGGTGCTGCCCGAGCGCACCGTCATGGGCGTCGTCGCCACGCCGCTCGCCGCTCCGTACGGCGACGGTGACGTCGGCTCCGGCGCCGGGGCCGGCAGCTCCAGCAGCAGCTCCGCGACGGCCTCCGGCGGCGGTGTGTACGCCCCGGGAGCCGCCGACCACGGCACCACCATGCTGTCGGCCTGCCAGTCCGTCGACCGGCAGCAGACGGCCGGCCTGTTCGGCTCGCTCGGCCTGCCCTCGCAGAACCCGGCCAGCGGCCTCCACTGCATCCCGGCGGCCGTCTCCAGCCACTGATCGCGTAACGGCCCGCCGTACGCACCGGGGAAGGACCGGGCGCATCCGGTCCTTCCCCGCACTCCGCCCCCTCCCACGGACCCCTCCCACGGAGAGCGCCCATGGCACAGCCCGCGCTGGTCGCCGGCACGGAACTGGTCGGCGAGTTCGAGGACTCCGGCTACCGCGAGCCGCCGCACCTGGTCTGCCGCCCCGACGGGCAGGTCGTCCGCCTCCCCGTCCTCCTCTACCAGCTCGCGCGGGTGCTCGACGGCAGGCCCGTGGCACAGGTGGCCGAGCACTTGAGCCGGGAGACCGGGCGGCGGTTCGCCGCGGAGCACGTCGTCTTCCTCATCGACAAGAAGCTCGCCCCGCTGGGCCTTTCGACCTACAGCGACGGCTCGCCGCCCCCGCCCATGGTGCGCACCGACCCGTTCCTGGCGTTCCGCTTCCGGCTCGCGGTGCTGCCCGAACAGGCCACGTGGTTCCTCGCCGGGCTGTTCGCGTGGCTGTTCCGGCCGGTGCTGGTCCTGCTCGCCCTGGGCGCCTTCGCCTACGGCGAGGTGTGGCTGTGGATGACCCAGGACACCGGTGCGGCGCTGCAGTCCGTGCTGTCCTCCCCGACCGACGTCCTCCTCGTCGTCCTCCTGGCCGTCGCCTCCTGCGTGTTCCACGAAATGGGCCACGGCGCGGCCTGCCGCTACGGCGGCGTGCGGCCCGGCGCGATGGGCTGCGGCATCTACCTGGTCTGGCCCGCCTTCTACACCGACATCACCAGCTCCTACCGGCTGGGCCGTGCCGGCCGCATCCGAGCGGACCTGGGCGGCGTCTACTTCAACGGGCTGTTCGTGCTGGGGCTGCTGGGGCTGTACGGAGCGACCGGCAATCCGCTGCTGCTGGTGGCGATCCTCTCCGTCCACCTGGAAATGATCCAGCAGCTCCTCCCCACCCTGCGGTTCGACGGCTACTACATCGTGGCGGACCTGGTCGGCATCCCCGACCTGTTCAAGTACATCGCGCCCATCCTCAAGCGGGTCGTCCTCCGGCGCCCCCAGGACGAGTGCCTGAAGGCACTGAAGCGATGGCCGCAGATCGTGGTCGCGGTATGGGTCCTCTTCCTGGTCCCGGCGCTCACGCTCCAGCTCGGCATGATGCTCGTCAACCTGCCCCAGCTGCTCCGTACGGACTGGCTGACGGTCCGCGCCCTCATCGGGAACGCGGGCGCCGCCGGCTACCCCGTCCTCGGCACGGTCGCGGCGTGCCTGCAGATCGTGCTGCTCACGCTGCCCGTGGCGGGGCTGGCGGTGGCCCTGTGGCGGCCGGTGCGCTCGCTCGCCCGCGCCGCCCGGAAGCGGCTGCCGGTCCGGCGGGCCACGCGGGTTGCAGTAAGCAGCAGCAGGTAGAGGAGCAGCCGGGGGGCGCGGATCCCCGTGCCCTCACTCCGGGCGCGCGAAGCGCCGCGACGCCACCGCCAGGGCGGCCGGCCCGATCGCCGCGATCAGCGCCGGCTCCGCCGCCCGCGACGGCTGCCACCCCGCCGGCCACGTCCCCCCGGCCGCGCCCGGCACCCGCTCGGCCAGCGACCGCCTCACCAGGACGAGCAGCCGGGCGACGGCCAGGGCCAGGAGGACGGGCGGGCGGCGGTGCAGGGGGACCTCGTCCCGCGTGGCGGGAACCATGGGCCGGCTGATGGCTGCCGCCCCGCTACGAGAGTCACGGTCCGCCTCATGGCTGCCCCACCACCAGGCGCGCCTCGTTCAGGGCGCGGACGAACGCCGTCACATCGGCGGACCTCCGCTCGGCCCCCAGGCCGGGGAAGCGTTCGCCCAGCCGGTCGGCGGTCTGCTGCGGGGTGGCGCCGTCGAGCAGGGCGTGGAGGATGAGGGCGGCCGTGATGTTGAGCTGCCAGTAGCGGCCGGTGGCCTCGTCCAGCAGCACCATCCCGTAGTCGGTGTCCGTCGCGGAGACGTCCGGGCGCAGGGCGAGGGTCATGACGGGCCTCCCGTGCTCACCGGGCGCGGGTGCCCGGCCTCGTGCCGGTGGGCGCGGAGCCAGAGTTCCGCACCCAGGGTGAAGTCCAGCGAGAAGTGCGGGTCCGGGGCCGGCCGCAGCGCGGACAGCTCCCTGCGGAGCACGCCGGCGTCGATGAGCCCGAGGCGGGCCAGCAGGCAATCGGAATCGCCGAAGAGACCGGCGAGGGCCGCCCTGTTGACGCGGAGTCCGGTGTGGAGTCCGGCGCTGTACTCGCCTTTGGTGGACCGGTTCAGGACGAAGCGGGGCACGATGCCGCGCAGGGCCGACGCGAGGACCGGCTTGTAGCGGTCGGGAGCGTTGCGCTCGGCGACCCGTACGGAGAGGGCCGCTTCGACCACTCCGTCGTCGAGGAAGGGCGCGGCGTACTCCGGCCCCATGCCGCTGATGACCTGGTTCATCTGGCGCAGGCCCCGTCCGCCCGCAATGACGGCCACGAGCGCCCCGTGCTGCCCGCGCTGCGGTGCGAGCGGTTCCGGGCCCGCTGCGGCGGCCTCCCGCAGCGCGACCCGTACGGAGCGGGCCGCGTCCCTGGTCGCCCAGGGCGGCATGTGCTGCTCCGGACCCCAGGAGAGGGAGGGCACGTATCCGGCCGGTGATCGGGCAGGGGCGGGCTCGGAGACCGCCGCCGTCCAGCCGGCCAGCCACTGCGCGAAGGTGCTGCGGTCGGCCAGTCCGCGCAGGAGCGGCCCCACAGGGGTGCGCTGGAACGCGTGCTGACGGCGGAGGCGGGCGAGCGCGGCGAGCGGGTTGCTGCGGAGGTAGTCGTGGAGGTACGCGGGGTGCGCGGTGAACAGTTCGTCCCCGCCGCCGCCCGTCATGTGCAGGCGGGAGCCGCGGCCGGTCATCAGGGCGGCGAGCATGCTCAGCCGGGCCGCGTCGCGCACCCAGGGGCCAGGCTCGTCGGCCACGGCGTCCGTCCCGGCCGGGGGCGTGTACCAGGCCGGGGCCCGGGAGCGGTCCACCACGACGTGTCCGGCGCCGGGGAGTTCGGCGGCCGCGCGGGCCGCGAACGCGGAGTCGTCGTTGCCGGGGTCGAGCCCGGACCAGTGCAGGGTGACCAGGCGGGCGTCGCTCCTGGCCGCGAGGAAGCACAGGCTCGTGGAGTCCGGTCCCCCGGAGAGGTCCGAGCTGATCGTTCCGCCGCCGGCGGTGCAGGAGCCGACGGCGTCCTCCAGGGCCCGCCGCACGTCGTGCGCGCCCTCGACGGCCGGCACGACCGGTTCGGGCGGGGTCCACCACCGCCGCGTACGGGCCCGGCCGTCGCGCTCCAGCAGCAGGCAGTCGTGCGACCGTACGGCCTGGACGCCGTGCCACACGCAGTGGTCGTCCAGGGGATACAAGGGGGGTGACGACAGGAGGTGCAGGGCGAGCGCCTCTTCGTCGACGCGCGCGCCCGTGACCGCTGCCAGCACGCCGGATCCGCTCGCGCCGATCGTGGCGCCGCCCACGCGCGCGGAGTAGACGCGCCGGGTGCCGGACGCGGTCCCGCGCACGGCCACCGTCCCGCCGATCGACGCGACGGCATGGAAGCAGCCCGGCAGCCCCCGTACCGCCTGCTCCACGTCCTCGGCGCGCCGGATCCGTCTCAGGCCGGCCGCCAGCCCGGCGGCGGTGACCCGGCACCGACCGATCACCGCCAGCCGTGCGGAACCGGCTTCGGCGGTCCTCACCCGCCCGGCGGGCCAGCTGCCCAGCAGCCAGGGCCTGCCGGAGGCGTGCCGGATCACCTCGGTGGCCGAGGGACGCAGGAGCTCCGCCGCGAGGGAGGACGGTTCGCCGTCCGGGAGAATGGCGAACCGCTCGTCCCCGGCGAACCGCTGGTCTCCGGCGGACCGTTGGTCTCCGGCCATGGTGCCTCGCCTCGCCCTCGCAGGGGATCCGTCCTGCGACCAGGAGACACCCGGGCGTCAACCATGCGGCCATTTAGGTCGATATATTCACTCTTGAGAGTGAGTGCGGTGGGGGAGTGAACGCCTTGCGGCTCAGCCGGTCAGGGCGCGGGCGGCCAGGGCGGTGCCTTCGACCCGGGCGCGGATCTTGGCGAAGGCGGTGTCGCGGGAGGTGGACGTGTCGTCGGCGAAGGGTGCGAAGCCGCAGTCGTCGCATGTGCCCAGCCGGTCGGCGGGCAGATGACGTGCGGCGGCCAGGACCCGGTCCCGGACCTGCTCGGGAGTCTCGACCCGGGGGTCGATCGGGTCGGTCACGCCGACGAACACGCGCGCGTCGGAGGGAAGGTGCTCGGCGAGGACGGCGAGGACCTTGTCCGGTTCCGGCTCGCTCGCCAGCTGGACGTAGAACGCCCCCGCGTTGAGCCGCATCAACCGCGGCAGAAGGGTGGCGTAGTCCACGTCGAGACTGTGCGTGGAGTCCTGATCGCCGCCGGGACAGCTGTGCACGCCGATCCTGGCCCGCTCGGCGGCGGAAAAGCGTTCCAGCACGCGGTTGTTGAGCGCGATGAAGTCCTCCAGCACGGCCCCCGACGGGTCCAGCTTCAGCGCGAGGCGGGCCTCGGTGAAGTCGAGCTGGACGACGTGGGCGCCGGCGTCCAGGCAGCCGCGGATGTCGGCCTCGGCCTCGGCGGTCAGATCGTCCAGGAAGGCCTCGCGGGAGTACCCGTCGATGGGGTCTTGCGGGTAGAGCAGGCTGAGCGCAGAGGGGGCGATCACGGCCTGTTTGACGGGGACGGTCGCGTGCGGGAGGGCGGAGCGCAGATAGCGGTCGGCGTGCACGGCATAGCGCAACGGCCCTGCCGTCAGCCGGGGCAGCTGCCGCTGGTGCCCGTCGGCGAACGGGATGACGACGCCGTCGGGCGCCAGCCGGTCCAGCCCCGCCAAGGGGTACGTGGCGAAGCTCGGCTTGGCCTGCTCCCCGTCGGTGACGACCGGCGAACCGGCCTCCTCCAGGCGGCGGATGGTGTCACGGACGGCGCGATCCTGCGCGGCGGCGAGATCACCGTCGCCGATCCGGCCCGCCGCGTGGTCCGCCATGGCGGCGAGCAGCTCGGCGGGGCGGGGGATGCTGCCGATGGGCTCGGTGGGGATCGTCACGGGTGCACCAGGGGTGAGGGTCACGGCTGGATCTCCAGCTGTGCCTGGCCGCTGTTCCCCCGGACGCCGGAGGAGAAGCAGTCGGTGGGCAGTTGCTTGGGCGCCGCGAGGAGCACGTCCCGCCGCGCGGACTGCCCCTCCCCGCGCCCCTTGACGACCCGGCCCGACAGCATGACGTCGAGGAAGCCGAGGGTACGGGTGGTGGTGCCGTGGTCGTAGACGAGCAACGACTCCGCACCGTCGGCGTACTTCACCACTTCCGTGATGCGGGGGCTGGACTGGCCGTCACAGGACGCTTCCGGCGACACCCCGTCCAGAGAACCGGTGGCCGATACGATCCGGCCGGGCGCGACGCTGCACGAGTACTGGGCGTCCGTGTGGACACGCGTGCCGCGCGCCTCGAGGGTCAGGGGCGGGTCGTACGTGCTGTCGCTGGGCCCCTGGCACAGGACGGCGCTTCTGTGCCCGCCCGTATGCGCCTGCGCGGCCGGGGACCACGCCGCCGACGACACCACCAGAGCCAGGACACTCAACGCCACTGCCGCACCACGTCCGCCGACCATGAGCCCTCCAGGGGTCCGGTTTCACTGCCGGCCCTGTGACTACCCTCCGTACGTCCCCGCCTCCCCCGGCACTCGCAGCGGCCCGGCCGCGCGCGTGCTGCTGTGCACGCGGGGCTCGCACGCCGCAGCGACGGAGTCGGACACCGGTAATCCGGGTAGAGACCCCCGTCCGGGAACGTAACCCGACGGAACCCGATAGAAGGTGCCTCAGTGGACGAAACTGCCGCAAAGCGACTTGTCTTCGCCATGCTCGACGCGGACGGGGACGGCGTCATCTCCAAGGCCGAATACTCGGCACGGGTCGAGCGCGTGACCCTGGCGACGGGGCGGACGGACGACGACCCCCTGGTCATCGCCGCACGCGCCAACGGTGCGCGGGCATGGGCGGCGATGGACGCCGACGGCGACGGAGGCGTGACCTTCGACGAGTACGCGGCGTGGGCGGGCGCCGAGGCGTTCGACACCGTCTGCGAGCCCGTGCTCGGCGGCCTCTTCGACCTCGCCGACACGGACGGGGACGGCGCGCTGGACTTGAAGGAGTTCACCGCACTGCGCACGGCCCTGGGCAACCCGGCCGGCAACGCCGAGGCCGCCTTCGCCGCACTGGACGGTGACGGCGACGGCCTGGTAGCCCGCGCCGACTACCTCGCGTCGGTCCGTTCGCACGTCGCGGGGGAGGACTCGCCCGTGGGGGAAGCGCTGTACCGCCGGGAGGCGAAGCCTTCGGTGCGCGGATGACACGCGCCCCTGGTGTGCGGATGACACGGGCCCCCAGCGCGGCGCCTGCGTGAAGCCCGCTGCCGCACGCAGGCGCCGGAGCCCGCTGCCGCACGCAGGCGCCGGAGCCCGGATCCGCAGAACGCCCGGGGGCCGCTGTACGGTCGCTGCCCCCGGGCTCGGTCACCTACCCGCGGCGGCCCGGGAGTTTCGGTCCGCCGGGGCGATCACCTGCACTGACGAGACGTCAGAAAAGCATCCCGTACTGGTTCCAGCCGGAGTTGCCGATCTTCACCTTGTAGTCGTACGGCTGGTCCGACCGGCCCGTCCCCCGGTACAGCCACAGCGCGCCGTCCTTGTCGCGGGCGATCAGGTCCGGCTTGCCGTCCAGGTCGACGTCGCCCGTGCCCACGAGCTTGTTGAACTGGTTCCAGCCGCCGCCGATGCGCTGCTTGTACTCGAACGGCTTGGTGTAGTCGCCGGTGCCCTTGTAGAGCCAGAGGACGCCGTCCTTGTCGCGGGCGACGATGTCGGCCTTGCCGTCACCGGTGAGGTCGCCGCGGCCGGCGATCTCGGTGAACTGGCCCCAGCCGGGGCCGACCTTCTTGCGGCCGGTCAGCGTGCCGTCGGGGTAGGCGAGGTAGAGCCACAGCACGCCGTCGCGGTCGCGGACGAGGATGTCCGACTCCTTGCCGCCGCCGAGGTTGCCGGGGGACATGAACTGGTCGTACTGGCCCCAGTCGTCCGCCACGATGCTCGGGCTCTTGCCGGCGGGCGCGAAGATGATGTTCTGGGCGTTGTCGCGGACGTAGAGGCCGTCGGCGATGCCGTCGCGGTCGTGGTCGACGCGGGCGGCGGCGTTGATGGCGCTCCAGCCGTTGGTGACGTACTCCTTGGGCGTGATGCCGCCCTTGCCGTCGGGCCAGTAGAAGTACAGGTCGTCGTTGTTGACGGCGCTCAGCGGGAAGAAGGGGGCCTCGGCGGAGGGGCCGTCGGCCTTGACGCCCTTGCGGGGGGCGGCGAGGCCCGGGGCGCGGGTGGCGAGCGGGGCCTTGGGGGCGAGGGGGCCGGTCTTCGGGTAGTCGCCGGACTTCGCCTCGCCGCGCAGCGCCTCGGAGCGGTGCTTGAACGACGCGTCGGCGGGCAGCTTGGCCGCCCGCGCGGCCGGGGAGGCCGCGGCGGACGGCTGGTGGCCGTCGGCCAGGGCGGTTCCGGCAGTGGTGCCGACCAGGGCGGCGGCTATCGCAGCGGTGGCAATGCGCTGCACCGCGCGGGCACGCGGGCGGCCGGGAAGGTGAGCCACGTGGGTTCTCCAGAGGGTCTCAGCGAAGAGTGGCGCGCCCCTGTCAGGAGCACGCCACTGGATCCACGTGATCGTTTCACACTTTCTTTACGTGTCAATGGCTTTTATGTGGATCTTGACCCCAATAGTTCGATCTCGGCGAGGACGTGATCGCCGCCGTCCGCGGCCCGCAGCCGGTAGTGCCGGTACGCACCGGGCCGTGCCACCGAGAAGACCCGCGTCTGCCGGTCCCAGGCGAACGGCTCGCCCTTGCGCCGGTCGACTTCCGCCCACCTCCCCTCCCCGTCCGGGGAGCCCTCCAGGACCCAGCCGTCCGGGGCCTTGGCCCGGTCGGCCGAGGTCAGGGTGTACGAGGTGACGCGGGCGCCGGACGGTACCCGCAGGAGGGCCGTGGTGAAGGAGACGTCCGTGACCGAGGTGTCGTCGGTGAGGGGAGAGGTGCCCGGGGCGGTCAGGTCCTCGTCGGGGACGGGGGCCTCGAAGTCCTTGCTGATGGACGTCGGCCCGTCGTCGCGGCCGCTGCCCCAGGACGACGGCCGCGGACCCATGTCGAACTCCAGGGTCGCCCCCTTCGCGAGGACCGCGTGCGGGAGGGCGGTCGAGCGCCACGCCTTGCCGTTGACGCGCAGCCCCTGCACGTAGACGTTGCGGGCGCTGTTGCGCGGGGCCCTCACCACCACGTCCCGGCCGCCCTCCAGATGGAGCGTGGCCTTCCGGAAGAGCGGCGACCCGATCGCGTAGTCGCCGCTGCCCATGACCAGCGGGTAGAAGCCCAGGGCGCTGAACAGGTACCACGCCGACATCTCGCCGTTGTCGTCGTCGCCCGGGTAGCCCTGGCCGATCTCGCTGCCGAGGTAGAGGCGGGAGAGCACTTCGCGCACCTTCTCCTGCGTCTTCCAGGGCTGCCCGGCGGCGTCGTAGAGGTAGGTGATGTGGTGCGAGACCTGGTTGCTGTGGCCGTACATGCCCATCCGGACGTCCCGCGCCTCGGTCATCTCGTGGATCACCCCGCCGTACGAGCCGGCGAACTCGGGCACGCCGGTCTCGGGCGTGCCGAAGAACTGGTCGAGCTTGTCGGCCAGGCCCTCCCGGCCGCCGTAGAGCCCGGCCAGGCCCCGGGTGTCCTGCGGGGCGTGGAAGGCGAAGTTCCAGCCGTTGGTCTCGGTGTAGTCGTTGCCCCAGACGCGCGGGTCGTAGCGGCCGGGCGGCAGCCGACGCGAACCGTCGGCGTTGCGGCCCTGGAAGAAGCCGACGGCGGGGTCGAAGAGCTTGACGTAATTGCGGGCGCGGTTGAGGAAGTACGCGGACTCGTCCCGGTAGCGGGTTTTGCGGGTGCGCTCGTAGAGGGCCTTGCCCATCGTCGCGAGCCCGTAGTCGTTGAGGTAGCCCTCCAGGGCCCAGGACATGCCCTCGCGGGTGGTCGTGCTCGTGTAGCCGAGGAAGGGGGAGGTCTCCATGCCCTTGCGGCCCACGCCGGGCAGGGCCGGCACCACCGTCGCGTTCTTGAGCGCGGCCTCGTAGGCGGCCTCGGCGTCGAACCGGACCCCCTTCGCGTAGGCGTCGGCGAAGGCCACGTCGGAGCTCGTGCCCGTCATCAGATCGGCGTAACCGGGTGAGGACCAGCGGGAGATCCAGCCGCCGTCCTTGTACTGCTGCACGAAGCCGTCGACGAGCCGGCCCGCGTGCTTCGGGGTGAGGAGGGAGTAGGCGGGCCAGGTGGTGCGGTAGGTGTCCCAGAAGCCGTTGTTGACGTAGACCTCGCCGTCGGCGACGTGCGCGCCCGTACGGGTCGGCGTGTCCGGGCCGTCCGGGCGGGAGAAGGGGCTGGCGTAGCGGTGGCGGGGGCGGGCGGGGGTGCCGGTGTTCTCGAAGCCGGAGTTGGGATAGAGGTAGAGCCGGTAGAGGCTGGAGTAGAGGGTGGTGAGCTGGTCGCGGCTCGCGCCCTCGACCTCGACGCGGCCGAGGAGGGCGTCCCACGCGGCGCGGGCCCGGTCGCGGACGCGGTCGAAGGAGGTGCCGTCCGGGATCTCCTGCTTCAGGTTGGCCTCGGCCTGCTCCGTGCTGATGAGCGACGTCGCGATGCGCAGGGTGACTGTGCGGTCCTTGCCGGGGGCGAGGCGCAGGTAGCCGGTGGTGCCGGCCTTGTCGTCCGTTCTGCCGCTCGCGGTGACGGGCGTGTCGAGCACCCCGTAGACGAACATGCGGCCCGCGCCGGCGGACAGCCCGCTGCGCACGTCCGAGTAGGCGGTGAAGGAGCGGGTCTCAGGGGCGAGGGTGAGGCCGCCCTGGTTGCGGATGTTGTCGAGGACGAGGGCGGCGGAGTCCGCGCCGGCGCCCTCCGGATAGGTGAAGCGCATCACCGCGGCGTGGTCGGTGGGCGTGATCTCCGCCTTGAGGCCGTTGTCGAAGGTGACGCCGTAGTAGTGCGGGCGCGCGGTTTCGCGGGAGTGGTGGAAGGGGAGGGCGCGGGCGGTGCGGTTCGTGTCCGGGGGGCCCGCCCCGGCGGCGAGGGCCGGCATCACCTGGAAGGTCTGCCGGTCGCCCATCCAGGGGCTCGGCTGGTGGCTCGTGCTGAAGGCCTGGATGGTGGGGAGGTTGTCGGCGTTGTTGGCGGCGGCGTACTGGTAGAGCCAGTCAATGGCGCCCGCGTTGGTCACCGGCGTCCAGAAGTTGAAGCCGTGCGGGACGGCGGTCGCGGGGAAGGTGTTGCCCCGCGAGAAGCTCGCGCTGGAGTGGGTGCCGCGCGTCGTGACGGCGTAGTCCGCCAGGTGCGCCGGGGGCTTCTCGGCGGGGGCCGGGGCGAGGGAGACGTCGTCCACCCAGCCGCGGAACTGCGCGGGCCCGGCGGGGGAGTCGTACGCGACGAGCACCCGGGCCACGGTCTTCCCGGCGGCCACGGCCCCGATGGGCGACTCCTTGTTGTTCCACTGGTTGACGTAGAGCGTGCGCGAGTCGGCCTGGCCGCGGGGCGTGAGCGGCGCGCCGTGCTGGTCCACGGCGCCGAGGTCACTCAGATAGGTGCCGTCCGTGAAGGCGAGGTCCAGGGCCACGTGCGTGGCCGGATAGCGCTGGTCGACCTCGGGCATGGACGGGAAGACCTTGTACGACAGGACGGTGGCCGGGGTCACGCGGAGGCCTAGGGCGAAGATTTTGTTGTACGAATAGGCGCGGCCCATGGCCTGGTGGACGCCGCCGTAGCGCAGGGCGTGGGTCCCCGTGAATCCGGCGCGGGCCTTGGCGGTGGGGGAGCCCTTGGGGCCGCCGTCGACGTAGCTGCGCATGTCGGAGGGCGGTGGCGGGCCGGTGTACTCCGGCGCCAGCTGCACCTCGGCGAGCTGGGTGATGTCGGCGCCGCCGTTACGGGTTATGTCGAGCCGGTAGTGGCGGTAGGGGGCGGTGTTGATGAAGGAGAACTGGCGGGTCTGGAAGCGCTTGTCGAAGGTCTCGCCCTTGCGGGAGTCGAGCGGCGTCCACACCTTGCCGTCCTGCGAGCCCTGCAGGACCCAGTCGCGGGGGTCGCGGCCGGGTGCGTCGTTGGCGGACGTCAGGGCGTAGCGGACGGCGGTGACCGGCTCGGCGAGGTCGAACTCCAGCCAGGCTCCCGATCTCTCGAAGGTGAGCCATTTGGTGGTGCTCTCGCCGTCGACGAGGTTCTCCTTGACCTCGCCCGAGCCGGCGTTCTCGCCGCTCGCCCGGACGGCGGTGACGGAGTCGCTGACATTGCCGGGGATGCCGCGGGTGTCGTTGCCGTCGACACCGGCGGTGCGCTTGCGGCCGTCGGGGGTGGAGTCGACGGTGTTGCGCCAGCCGGGCTGGGGGTCGCCCGGCTCGAAGGAGGAGAAGAAGCGGTCGGTGGGGGGAGGGGCGGCGTGAGGGGTGGCGTGGGGGGCGGCGGTGGCGGGCGCGCTCCGCGGTACCTGAATGGCCGTCATAAGAGTGACGGCCAGAAGGAGCACCAGCAGACGGGTGACGCCGGGGCGCCGGTGCTGTCGGGGCCAGTGCCGGTTGCGCCGTCCCTGCCGCATCGCATGTCTCCCATGTCTCGCAACGTGCAGACAACGTTGTCAAGTGAGCCGCGCAGAGTTAAGTAGGGCGTGAGAGGCGGGTGGTGTCAAGGGTCTCGGAGTTGGTGTCGTCGCCCTGCGGGCCGACGGACCGTCACGGGGCGGCGGGGATCCCGTACTGCTGGAAGACTCGACCGACGGGTATTCCGTACCGCAGGAGGTCTCAACCGGCGGGGATTCCGTACCGCCCGAGGTCTCAACTAGAGAAAGACTGGGGGCGGAAGCTGCTCCCGATCTTGCCCAGTTGGTGAGAAGTGGACTATACCTGTCGGCTACCGGGGAGGCTCCGAGAGCCGCCGCGGCGGATCCGGGGGAGCGCGGCAGGGGGGACGCCGCAGGTACGACACCGTTCCCGGCGCGCGCATCCAGAACACCCAGCACACCCAGCACACCCAGCACACCGAGCACCACACCAAGCTTCAACTGACCCGCGGTGTCGGGCCCTTAGGCAACTCTCGTGAGCAAGGGGAGAACCGGTGCACCGCCTGAGTCCTGGAGAAGGCGAGGACTTGAGCATGGGATCGAGCATGGGATCCACAGGGGAATTCGGCCGGCGCGACCTGATCAAGAGAGCAGCCGCACTCGGCCTGATCGCGGTGCCGACGATGAGCGTGCTGACCGCCTGCGCGTCGGGCGGCGGCGATGGTGACGACAACAAGGTGGAGAAGGGGAAGAAGAGCGACAAGAACCCGCTCGCGGTCAACGAGTCCGCGCAGCTCGACGTCGTCATCTTCGACGGCGGGTTCGGCCAGCAATACGCCAAGGACGCCGAGGCCGAGTACAAGGCGGCATTTCCGAAGGCCGACATCAAGCACGCGGCCACCCAGGAGATCCAGACCCAGCTCCAGCCCCGCTTCAACGGCGGCACGCCGCCGGACCTGATCGACAACTCCGGCGCCAAGCAGATGGACATGGGGACCCTGGTCGGCAAGAAGCAGCTGACCGATCTGAACGAGCTGCTGGACGCGCCGTCGATCGACGACCCGTCGAAGAAGGTGCGGGACACGCTGCGGCCCGGCGTCGTCGAGATGGGGCAGTTCGAGGGCCGGGAGACGTGGATCCTCTTCTACGCCTACACCGTCTACGGCGTCTGGTATTCGAAGACGGCACTGGCGAAGCTGGACGCGCAGTATCCCGAGACGTGGGACGAGATGCTCGCCGTCTGCGAGAAGGCGAAGAAGAAGGGAATCGCCGGCTGGACCTACCCCGGCAAGTTCCCGTACTACCTGCCGTTCAGCCTCTACCCCTTCATCGCCAAGATCGGCGGCCGGGAGGTCCTCGACCGGATCGACAACCTGGAGCCGAACGCCTGGAAGGACCCCGCGGTCAAGGCGGCGTTCGAGGCGTATTACGAGCTCTACAAGAAGGGCTACATCCTCCAGGGCACCCCCGGCCTCACCCACATCGAGTCGCAGACCGCCTGGAACCAGGGCAAGGCCCTGTTCATCCCCAACGGGTCGTGGGTGGAGCACGAGTCCAAGCCGACCACGCCGGCCGATTTCCAGATGGCCGTCGGAGCGCCTTCGAGCCTGGACGCCAAGCGCGACAAGATGCCCTTCGGCACGATCTGGGCCTCGGGCGGCGAGCCGTTCATCGTCCCGAAGAACGCGAAGAACCCGCAGGGCGGAATGGAGCTCCTGCGCATCATGCTGGGGAAGAAGTCCTCGCAGAACTTCATCAAGCAGGTCTCGTCGCTGACGTCGTTCAACGGCGGCACGGAGGGGCTGACGCTGCCGCCGGGCCTGAGCTCCTCGCAGGAAGCGCTCGCGAAGGCAGGGGAGAACGTCGTCAACCCGCGGATCCAGGACTGGTACGTGGCCCTGCAGAAGGAGAAGATCGGCGTCGCCGCGCTGGGCGAGATGATGGCGGGCCGGATGACTCCGGACGAGGCCATCACGAAGATCCAGAAGTTCGCGGACGACACGCGCAAGGACGACTCGGTGAAGAAGTACAAGCACAAGTAGGGGCGTAGGGGCGTAGCGGCGTCAGGGCGTGAGGCGTCACGGCCGGCGTAAGGCGTCAGGGCGTGAGGGCTCGGAGCGTCAGGGCGTAAGGCGTGAGGGCGGGATCGGGCGCCGGCGCGGGGAGATCGGAGTCGCAGGGAAATGCAGCACGGTAAGTACCGTTTCATCGTGGGGTTCCTGGCCGTCCCCCTGGTGATCTACGCGGTGTTCGTGATCTCGCCGTTCCTCCAGGCCATCTACTACTCGTTCACGGACTGGACGGGCCTGAGCCCCGACTTCAAGATGGTCGGGCTCAAGAACTACCGGAAGATGTTCGCCGACGACGTGTTCTGGAAGTCGGTCGGCCACAACGTCCTGCTGTTGCTCGTACTGCCGCTGGTGACGCTGGGGCTTGGTCTCTTCTTCGCCTTCATGCTCAACGTGGGCGGCCGCCGCAGGAAGAACGCGGCGGTCGCCGGGGTCCGCGGCTCCGGTTTCTACAAGGTCGTCTACTTCTTCCCGCAGGTGCTGTCGATCGCCATCGTGGCGCTGCTGTTCCAGTTCGCGTACAACCCGAACAGCGGGGCGCTCAACTCGTTCCTGGACGCGATCGGGCTGGACTCCGTCCGGCCGAACTGGCTGGGTGATCCGAGCCTGGCGCTGTGGTGCGTCATGGCGGTGATGGTGTGGAGCAACGTGGGCTTCTACGTCGTCCTGTTCTCGGCGGGCATGAGCTCCATTCCCAAGGACTTCTACGAGGCGGCCCTGCTGGACGGTGCGAACCGCGTCCAGACGTTCTTCCGGATCACGCTGCCGCTGCTGTGGGACACCGTCCAGACGGGCTGGGTGTACATGGGCATCATGGCGCTCGACGGATTCGCGGTCGTCCAGATCATGACCGTCGGCCCCGGCGGCCCGGACTACTCCACCGAGGTGCTCGCCTTCTTCCTCTACACCAAGGCATTCCGCGACGGGCAGGCCGGATACGCGACCACGCTCGGGGTCGCCCTGCTCATCGTCACCATGATCTTCGCCGGCATCGTGATGAAGCTCGGCCGGCGCGAACGGCTGGAGTTCTGAGATGGGCGGCGTGGAAAGCGTGGAAAGCACATCCGCGGCGGAGGGGAAGCCGTCCGCGGCGCCGGACGGCGAGAACGTGCCGGTGGTGGACTCCCCGGAGGGCCGGCTCGGCACCGAGGGCAGGATCCTCAACGTCTTCTCGCACGGGGTGCTGATCCTGTGGGCGCTGATGGTGACGCTGCCGCTCGTGTGGGCGGTGATGAGCGCGCTGAAGGACGACAAGTCCATCTTCACCTCGCCCTGGGCGCTGCCGACGAGCCTGCATTTCGACAACTGGTCGAGGGCGTGGTCGCAGGCGCACATGAGCGAGTACTTCATGAACTCGGTCGTGGTGGTGGCGGGTTCGCTCTTCGGCACGATGCTGCTGGGCTCGATGGCGGCCTACGTCCTGGCGAGGTTCGAATTCCCGGGGAATCGCTTCATCTACTACCTGTTCGTGGGCGGGATGAGCTTCCCGGTGATCCTCGCCCTCGTCCCGCTGTTCTTCGTCATGAAGAACATGCAGCTGCTGGACACGTACCACGGTCTGATCCTGGTCTACATCGCCTACTCGCTCCCGTTCACGATCTTCTTCTTGAGCGGCTTCTTCCGCACGCTGCCGAGCTCGGTGGCCGAGGCGGCCCTGATCGACGGTGCCTCGCACACGCGCACGTTCTTCCAGGTGATGCTCCCGATGGCCAAGCCGGGCCTGATCAGCGTCGGGATCTTCAACTTCCTGGGCCAGTGGAACCAGTACCTGCTGCCGGCGGTCCTGAATGTCGGCGACGAGGACAAGAAGCTGCTGCCCCAGGGCCTGGTAGCCCTGGCCGTCAGCCAGGGCTACAAGGGCGACTGGTCGGGCCTCTTCGCGGGCCTGGTCATCGCCATGCTCCCCGTCCTGGCGGCGTACATCGTCTTCCAGCGCCAGGTCCAGGCGGGCCTGACGGCGGGGGCGCTGAAGTAGCGTGAACGGTTTCCCTGGTGCCGGTCAGGCACCAGGGAAACGGCTGGGGGCTGCCGCCGACTAGGGGCGGCGGCCGTAGGAGTGGTCGCGGTCGTGGTCGCGGTCGTGATCGCGGTCGTGACGGTCGTCGCGGTGGTCGTCACGACGGTCGTCGTCGCGACGGTGGCTGTCGTCGCGTCGGTGGTCGTCGTCCCGGCGGTGATCGTCATCGCGTCGGTGGTCGTCCTCCCGGCGGTGATCATCGTCTCGGCGGTCGTCGTCATCGCGGCGGTGGTTCACCTCGGACGGATGCACCCACCAGCCGTTGTGGCAGACACGGCCTTCGGCGTCACGATCCCCCTCGTCGTAGACACCACTGCCTCTGGTCTCCCCGTTCGGCCCGGGCCGCCCGTTCGAATAGAAGTACCGGCAGTCGGCGGGAGCCGAGGAGGCCCCCGTCGCCGCTTGCGCCCCCGGAACGACGGGCAGTGCGGCCCCGGCCGCACAGAGAACCACCAGCGCGGCACGCACAAGATTTCGCATCGGATCACCCTTCACGGATGGGCTGCGCCTGCGCGCAACCCTGGATGACCCACGATGTCGAAAGAAAAGTAATTACCTGTGACGTATCCACACCAAACCACACGAATGCGTATCAGGGCGTGGTGTCTGTCAAATGTGCTGTCCGGTGAATTAAGGGTCTTCCGGCAGGAGGGAGGCTCTCTCTGCCGGCTCGTGGCTGCGGTCCGTCGGTCAGGTCGCCACGGCCGGGGTGGGCTTCCGGCGCCGGGCGGAGAGGAGTTTCACGCCGGGCTTCTCCACGTACTCGTGGAGGACTACCGCGCCGAGGAAGGAAACCGTCAGCACCAGCCCGAGGTGCAGACTCAGCGGGATGAGCAGGTGATGCGTCTTGAGGAAGTGGTCGACGCTGAAGATGACCATCTCGTGCACCAGGTAGAAGGCGAAGGAGACCTCACCCAGGTACACCGTAATGCGATTCCGGAACGGTGAAGGCTCTCCCCGTACGTCGGCACGGGCCGCTGCGGCGATGGTGAGCGTGTACGGAATCACCGTGTCGGCGGCCCAGTGGAAGTCGAAGGGCATGACGTGGGACGGCCCGAACACGACCAGGACGGCCAGGGCGAGGCTGGCGGCGAGTCCCGGGCCGCGCCAGTTCCCGCTCTTTACCAGAAGGGCGACCGCGATGCCGATGACGAACTCGAGCAACCGGACGGGCGGGAAGATGTACAGCATGAACTTCGGGTCCCAGCCCGTCGCGTGCGCGATGCGGGCGGCGGCCAGCGGGGCAAGCACCACGCACAGATTGCCGGCGATCACGGTTGCCCACAGGCCCCGGGTGGAGAGCCGGCGAATGAGCTTCACCACGAGCGGGAAACTCAGGTAGAAGAGGAACTCGCAGCTCAGTGACCACGAGACGCCGTTGTACCCGAACCACCAGTCCTTCCTGTTGGGAATCCAGGACTGGGTGAGGCTGAGGTTGGTCAGTGCGATCCGGGGGTCGAGGGCCTTGCCCATCCAGATCATGGTGAGCACGGCGACGAAGAAGGTCGCCAGATGGCTCGGGTAGATCCGGGAGAAACGGCGCCGCCAGAATCCGGTCACGGTGTCACGGGGACGTGCCGACCAGGCGAGGACGAACCCGGAGAGGATGAAGAAGAACGACACCGCCGAGGGGCCGGCGTAGACGACCTCCTTCAGCCGGAAGACGTGCACCGAAGTGCCGGTCGACGCCTCCTCATAGAAGAAGTGAAAGCAGGCGACGAGCAGCGCCGCGTACCACCGGAGGCCGGTGAGCGAATCCAGGCGTACTCCTGAAACGGGAGACTTGCTGGACACCTCGGTGGCGGTGGGGGTTATCAGACTCACGGTCGGCTATCCCAGGTGAAGAGCAGGCGAGTGCTGCGACATGGGTCACGTCGCAGGGCCGTGCGAGGGCATGGAGGGATCCCTGGAGAAATGATCTCCAGGGACCACAGAAACGCCTGTGTCCCGCCCGGCTGGCGCGGGCAGGGAACACAGGCCGTACTGCGGGTGGCCGGGGCCGCGGGAAGGCGGCCTCCGGCTGCGGAACGAATGAGCACGAAGCGCTCATCTTATATGCAAGATGGTCACTACATGAGGTGTCTCGGTCACAGGTTTGCCGAGCCGGAGTGTCGTGACTTACCCGCGGCTCCTGTTACCTGCGGTTCTTGCAGGCCGAAGGCATACGGAGGGACAGATGCCCGCCCATTTCCAGGTGTTGCGTTAGATCCGGACCTTGCTGCCGGGCTCGCCGACGCCGGTGGCGAAGGTGCCGCGTTCGGTCCAGCTTCCCTGGCCCTCACCGATGGCGTTGATCCGCGCCTGGATCACGCCGTTGTCCTGAAGGACGAGGTAGTCGGCCTTGCCATCGGCGTTGATGTCGGCGAAGCGGACTTTGTGCCCGGGTTCGCCGGCGCCGGGGATGAAGGAATCGAGTTCGATCCAGCGGCCGCGACCGTCGCTGCCCTTGTTGATCCAGGCCCGCACGGAGCCGTCATCCTGGACGGCGAGGTAGTCGGCCTTGCCGTCGCCGTCGATATCGGCGAAACGGATGCTGTCGTCGTGTTCGCCGACACCACCGATGATGGTGCCGAGCCCGATCCAGCTTCCCTGACCGGTGCCCCCGTTGTTGAGCCAGGCCTGCACGGCGCCGTATTCCTTGACCACGAGGTAGTCGGCTTTGCCGTCGCCGTTGATGTCGGCGAAGCGGACTTTGCTGCCGGGTGCGCCGACGCCGGTGGCGAAGGTGCCGCGCTCGCTCCAGCCGCCGTGGTCGGTGCCGCCGTTGTTGATCCAGGCCTTCACGGATCCGTCGTCATTGAGGACCAGGTAGTCGGCTTTGCCGTCGCCGTTGATGTCGGCGAAGCGGACTTTGCTGCCGGGTGCGCCGACGCCGGTGGCGAAGGTGCCGCGTCCGCTCCAGCTGCCGTGGTCGGTGCCGCCGTTGTTGATCCAGGCCTTCACGGATCCGTTGTCCTCGACGACGAGGTAATCGGCCTTTCCATCGCCGTCGACGTCTACCCGGTAGTCACCGGGCGGAGCCGCCCGGCGCGGTGCGGCGGGCTTCACGTCCACGCGCTGCTGGATCCAGCCGTCCTCGGCCGCCCGGGCCACGCCTTGGTAGAACGCCTCGGCCATCTTGACGTAGCCGCTGTCCTTGGGGTGGAGGTCGTCGGCGAGATCGCTCGTGGTGACCGCCCCCATGTCGACGTACCCGACGTGCCGGCCCTTGGCCTTCCGCTCCGCGACCAGTTGGGGCACCACGGCATTGAACTGCTCGATGCGCTTCTGGGTGTCGGCCGTGGTGGAGGGGACCAGAGAGGAGACCAGCACCGTCACATCAGGGGCGGCCGACGTGATTTTGTCGATGAGGTCACCGAGGCGGCGGGGGGCCGTATCCACGTGGTAGTTGTCGTTGAGGTCGTTGGTGCCGATGTGCAGCAGCACCACATTGGGTTGTGCGGCCGGCAGCCATCTGTCGATATTGCTCGACAGGCCACCGATCTTCCAGCCCCAGTGTCCTTCGTGGTCCAGGTCGGGAAGCTTTCCATTCTGCACGGATCCCACGAAGTCCAAGTGGTCCGTGTGCGAGGCCAGCCGGTTCCACAATTCGCCGCGGTAGCCGGACTCGGTCGAACTGCCGGCGCCGTACGTTATCGAATCGCCGAGAGGCATCACGGTGAGGCGTGGCACATTCCAGCTCTTTCCGGCGGCCGGTGGAACGACTTCAGGAGTGCCGGGGGACCCCTGTGAGTGCTGCGCGTCGGCGACCACGGTATCGGTGGCCAGAAGGCCTCCTGTGAGTGCCACGGTCAGCGCGAACGCGGCCAGTCGCGGTGACGACGGTCTGAGGTGATTTCTACTCTTCAAGTTCAATGACTCTCTGTCATATCTCTTTTTGGCAGCCCGGAGTGTGCGCTTCCTTGCGATCGGAGGACAGCTTTTGGCGACTACGGCCGAGTGCGGCCCTCCCTTTCCGTGAACGGAGGAGGCGCACTTTTCGCTGAGGGGCTTGCCGTGACTTCATGGAATTAAGTCCCGCACCGCATGGCGTCGTGGCAGTCCGGGTGCTAAGTGAGGGGGCCTGCGCGGAGGCGCGTGACGTTTACTTCCACGGCTGGATGCAGGCCGAAGTGCCTGCGCCTCGCGCGCGGTGCGGCGCGGCCGACGGTGCCGGCGAGTGCCTTGTCCGGGTCGGCGCCCAGGGGCCGGCCTCGTGACAAGGGGGCGTTGATGATGCCGGCCTGTTCCTGCCGTCCGGTGGCGTCCTGGAGAGCATCGGCTTGAGTGTGTCGGCAAGCGACAGCCGCTACCGATAACCCTGACATCCACGCGCTACGTGGGCGTATGGCAGGCATGCGAGCTTCCTCTGGGGCGGGACTGGGCAACAGGCTTGACGGGACAAATCAGCCGGTGACGCGAAGCTCGACCACAGTGGCAAGGCGCCGGGGGCTCGGCTCCCCGGCTGACTCTCTCGCCGTCACTCTTGCCGACGCGAATGTGCGGGGTCTTGCCGTCGGCATTCACGAAGGCGAGGACTGCTTGGGTCATCTGTCGGGTGCACAGAAGGTCTCGGATCGGTCTGCCAGTCCTGGGATCCTTCCGCGGTTCTCCTGCGGCCGTAACCATGAATTGCGGTGGAGCGGCAGGCGATGCGGGTGAACATACCATACGGTCTGAGTCGTTAACGGACCCACGGGCGGGAGGGTGATACACCTGACATAGTGTCATGTACGCGGCAATGAGCGCCTTATGGCTAGCCGATCGGAGTGAGCGGTCAGGTTGGTGCGGGTCCCCGAGTCCTGTCGATCCGTTGGCCTCGGCGCCGTCGGCCGAGAGTTGCCGGTCCAGTGGACAGTGGATGGGGTAGGGCGCCTGTCAAACCGTCATGACATATCGAGACCGCATCCGATGGATGCAAGAGGGAGGCGATTCCCGAACTGTGCGCCGTGCGCGCTGATTTTGTCAGCGAAGGGCTGTCCGAGTGGGTGGTTCCCGGCTGTGAACTCCTGTGCTTACCAGTTTTGCTGGTTCACTCCGTCCGATGACGTGGGGCGTTGCACGGTGGCGGGAACGTTCTCCGGGGTACGTGCCCGTGTGGTGCTCTTCGCGGTGACTATGGCTGGCTGCACGCGCCTGCCTCCGGTGGCCGTCCTTAAGTAAGGGTGAGTGATCAGGGGGGTGGCGCATGGTTGCCCGTCATGCACGTGCCGGTCATGCGGGCTCCCGATCATGCCCGATGCCCGACCGTGGAAACTGACCTCACGGATGATCTTGACCTTGATTCCGAAGGGCAAGATCAAGATCAGGGGCAAGATCGAAGGAGTGCTCTCCCTCGTTGCCGGAATGGCGGCCCGCGGCTGAGGCCTCCCGCACATCGGCCGGTCCTGTTGGGAGGCATTCCGTACCAGGGTGGCCTCGATGTGGTTCCGGGCCTTGACGGGGGATCCGCCGGACGGCTCAGCTTAGAGTTCATATGTTGTATGGATGCCGGGCTCCAGAGCTGTGGTCCGGTACGGGGACGGCCGGCGTGCCGTTGCCGGCTAGGCGGGAGTGGATGGGCGTGGAGACTCCGGGGTCGCAGTCGTCGCTGCACCGGGCCAACCTTGAGCGGGTCGTGCGTGCGGTGCGGACGGCCGGGTCGCTCACACAGGCCGAGATCGCCCGGACCACCGGACTGTCGGCCGCGACCGTTTCCAACATCGTGCGGGAGCTGAAGGAGGGCGGGACCGTCGAGGTCACGCCCACCTCCTCCGGGGGGCGGCGGGCGCGCAGCGTGTCGCTGTCCGGCGATGCCGGGATCGTCGTCGGCGTGGACTTCGGGCACACGCATCTGCGGGTCGCCGTCGGGAACCTCGCTCACCGGGTGCTCGCCGAGGAGGCCGAGCCGCTGGACGTGGATGCCTCCGCCGCGCAGGGCCTGGACCGGGCGGAGCACCTGGTCAAGCGGCTGATCAAGGATGCGGGGATCGATCCCGGGAAGATCATCGGGGTGGGGCTCGGCGTGCCCGGGCCCATCGACGTCGAGACCGGAACGCTCGGATCCACCGCCATTCTGCCGGGCTGGGCCGGGACCAATCCGCGGGACGAGCTGGCCTCACGGCTCAGCGTGCCCGTGCACGTCGACAACGACGCGAACCTCGGCGCCCTCGGTGAGCTCGTGTGGGGCGCCGGGCGCGGGGCTGCCGATCTTGCGTACATCAAGGTCGCCAGCGGTGTCGGAGCCGGGCTCGTCATCAATGGGCAGATCTACCGGGGGCCCGGGGGCACCGCGGGGGAAATCGGGCACATCACGCTCGATGAATCCGGGCCCGTGTGCCGCTGCGGGAACCGCGGGTGCCTTGAGACCTTCACCGCCGCCCGGTACGTCCTGCCCCTGCTCCATTCGGCTCATGGAGCCGACCTCACCGTCGCCCGGATGGTCCAGCTCGCGCGGGAGGGGGACCCCGGCTGCCGCCGGGTGATCTCCGACGTCGGGCGGCATATCGGGAGCGGTGTCGCCAACCTCTGCAATCTCCTCAATCCCAGCCGTATCGTGCTCGGCGGTGATCTCGCCGACTCCGGCGAGCTGGTGCTCGCGCCCATCCGCGAGTCCGTCTCGCGGTACGCGATCCCCAGCGCCGCACGGCAGTTGGAGGTCGTTCCCGGGGCGCTCGGCGGCCGGGCCGAGGTGCTGGGCGCGCTCGCCCTCGTACTGAGCGAGATGGGTGATTCCACCCTGCTGGACGCACCCGTTCCGGCCTGATCCCCGTTGCCTGCCCGAGGGCGTCCGGCCGCCGGAGCGCATTCGGCTGGAACTCATCTTGAGTTCACGTAGATAACGAATGGCATCGTTGCCGTCTCGTTAGGGATTTACTTCTTGACGGTGCTCCGGCGGCCGAGTTGACTTCCAGCCACCTCGGCCGCAACGACGCGGCCTCGTCAGGGAGGTTTCTGAAGTGAACACGAATCTGCGTCGTGCAGCCGTGGCCGTTGCGGCCGTGTCGATGGCCGCCGGGCTCGCCGCCTGTGGCAGCGCCAAGGAAGCCGGTGGCGGGGAGTCCAAGAAGGAGAAGAAGGGCCCGCTCACCATCGGGCTCCTCCTCCCGGAGAACCAGACCGCACGTTACGAGCGCTTCGACAAGCCGCTGATCGAGAAGAAGATCAAGGAATTGGCGGGGGCGGACGCCGTCGTCCTCTACGAGAACGCCAAGCAGGACGCTTCCGTCCAGCAGCAGCAGGTCGACACGATGATCACGAAGAAGGTCGACGCGCTGATCGTCGATTCCGTGGACGCGAAGTCGATAGCTTCCTCGGTGAAGAAGGCGAACGACAAGGGAATTCCCGTCGTCGCGTACGACCGGCTGGCCGAGGGGCCGGTCAAGGCCTACACCTCCGTCGACAACGAGCGCGTCGGCAAGATCCAGGGCGAATCGCTGCTGAAGGAGCTCGGCGACAACGCCTCCAAGGGCCAGATCGTCATGATGAACGGCTCCGTCACCGACCCGAACGCCAAGATGTACAAGGACGGCGCCCACTCCGTCCTCGACGGCAAGGTGAAGATCGGCAAGGAGTACGACACCAAGGAGTGGAAGCCGGAGAACGCCAACGAGAACATGAAGGGCGCGATCTCCTCGCTGGGCAAGGACAACATCGTCGGCGTCTACTCCGCCAACGACGGCATGGCCGGCGGCATCATCACCGCCCTGAAGAGCGCGGGCTTCGACAAGCTCCCGCCCGTCACCGGCCAGGACGCCGAGCTCTCCGCCGTCCAGCGGATCCTCTCCGACGAGCAGTTCATGAGCGTCTACAAGCCCTACAAGCCCGAGGCCGACGCCGCCGCCGAGATGGCCGTGGCCCTGGCCCAGGGCAAGAAGCTCGACGGCATCGCCAAGTCCGCCGTGGACAGCGGCACCGAGAAGAAGATCCCCTCGATCATCGTCACCCCCTTCGCGCTGACCAAGGGCGACATCGCCCAGTACGTCGGCAAGGAAGGGTTCTTCACCCATGACGAGATCTGCACCGACAAGTACAAGGCGCAGTGTGACTCCGCCGGTCTGAAGTAGGGATATCTCAGATGTCCGCCACCACCGCGAAGGCCGCCACGGCCGGCGCCACGCCCGTCCTCGCGCTGCGCGGGATCTCCAAGCGCTTCGGTGCCGTCCAGGCGCTCACCGACGTCCACCTGGAGATCCACGCCGGTGAGGTGGTCGCCCTCGTCGGCGACAACGGCGCCGGCAAGTCCACCCTCGTCAAGACCATCGCCGGAGTCGGCCCCGCCGACGACGGCGTCATCGAGTGGGAGGGCAAGCCGGTCACCGTCGACCGGCCGCACGCCGCCCAGGAGCTCGGGATCGCGACCGTCTACCAGGACCTCGCGCTCTGCGACAACCTCGACGTCGTCGGCAACCTCTTCCTCGGCCGGGAGATCGTCCGCGCCGGGGTGCTCGACGAGGTCGAGATGGAGCGCCGCGCCCGTGAGCTGCTCTCCACCCTGTCCATCCGGATCCCCAGCGTCCGGATCCCCATCGCCTCGCTCTCCGGCGGGCAGCGGCAGACCGTCGCCATCGCCCGCTCCCTGCTCGGCGAGCCCAAGATCGTCATCCTGGACGAGCCGACCGCGGCGCTCGGCGTCGAGCAGACCGCACAGGTCCTCGACCTGGTCGAGCGGCTGCGTGAGCGCGGCCTCGGCGTCATCCTCATCAGCCACAACATGGCCGACGTCAAGGCCGTCGCCGACCGGGTCGCGGTGCTGCGCCTCGGCCGCAACAACGGCACGTTTCCGGTGGCGAGCACCACCCAGGAAGAGATCATCTCGGCGATCACGGGTGCGACGGACAACGCTGTCACCCGGCGCCGGGCCCGCTCCGCGGAGGCCGCGGGGGCTACGGAGGCCATGGGGGCGGCGGAGGCCGCCGGTGCCGCCAAGGCGGCTCCGACCACTCAGGACGCCGAGCCCGCCGAGCCCGCCGAGGCCGGCAAAGCCGACAAGGCCGTCAAGGCCGACAAGCCCGAGAAGGAGGCGGGCGCATGAGCACCGAACTGCCTACGTCGTCCACCGAGCTGGCCGCCAATGGTTCCAACGGTTCGAATGGTTCCAACGGCCAGGCCGCCGCCCACGACGCCGTCCCCGCCGTCGACCCCCGCCTCCTCGTCCGCCAAGAGGGCTTCGCCGGCTACTGGGGCGAATTCCGGCGCAAGCTGCGCAGCGGCGAGCTCGGCTCCCTCCCCGTCATCGTCGGCCTGATCGTCATCGCCCTGGTCTTCCAGCTGCGGGACTCGGCCTTCCTCGGCGCGGAGAACCTGAACAACCTCTTCGTCACCGCCGCCGGCACCGGCCTGATCGCCGTCGGCATCGTCTTCGTGCTGATCCTCGGCGAGATCGACCTGTCCGTGGGCTCGGTCAGCGGGCTCGCGGCCGCCGTCTTCGCCGTGCTGAACGTCAACCACGGCATGCCGGAGTGGCTCGCGCTCGTCCTGGCGATCCTCTCCGGCGCGGTCATCGGTGCCCTGCACGGCTTCTTCTTCGCCCGGATCGGCGTGCCCGCCTTCGTCGTCACCCTGGCCGGTCTGCTGGGCTGGAACGGCCTGATGCTGCAGGTCCTGGGGTCCAACGGAACGATCAACCTGGACGACTCCGGGCTGGTCGCGGGCCTGACCAACCACTACTTCAGCGACGTCGCCGCCGCGTACGGGCTGGCGACGGTGGCCGTGGCCGCGTTCTTCCTGGTGTCCTTCCGGGACAGCAGGCGCCGCGAGGCCGCGGGCGTGCCCAGCCGGCCGCTCAGCGAGATCGTGCTCCGCACGGCCGCGCTGGCCGTCCCCGCCTACGTGGTGGCCTGGCTGTTCAACCAGTACAAGGGCCTGCCGCTGGCCGTGGTGATCTTCCTCGGGGTCGTCGTGGCGCTCGACCTGGTGCTGCGCCGCACCCCGTACGGGCGGAAGGTCTTCGCCCTCGGCGGCAGCGTCGAGGCGGCCCGCCGCGCGGGCATCAACGTCGCGGCGGTCCGGATCTCCGTCTTCGCCCTCTCCGGGACGATGGCGGCCGTCGGCGGCATGTTCCTGGCGTCGCAGATCAACGCCGCGAACCAGTCCTCCGGCGCCGGCAGCCTGCTGATGAACGCGATCGCCGCGGCCGTCATCGGCGGCACCAGCCTCTTCGGCGGGCGCGGCAAGACCTGGTCCGCCCTGCTGGGCGTGCTGGTGATCCAGTCGATCGCGTCGGGCATGGCCCTGCTGGGCATCGCCTCCGCGGTCCAGTACATGATCACGGGCGCGGTGCTGCTGGCCGCCGTCGTGATCGACTCCGTCTCGCGGCGGACGCAGAAGACCGCCGGACGGGCGTAGCGCTCCGGCTTGAGACCGCCGGACGGGCGTATCGCTCCGGCTCGGCGCTCGGGCGCCATGCCCGGGCGTAACGTTCAGGCGCAATGCCCGGGCGTAACGCCCCGGCGAAACGCTCATCTGTACGCACGGGTGGGGCCCGGCCTGCACAGGCCGGGCCCCACCCGTGTGCCCGTTCCCTTTCGGCCGGTTTGGGAGCCCGTACACCCGTTCGCGTGATGCAGGTCGCATCACCCGTTCATCGCCACCGCGGGCGGAACATTAGACTCGACTGATCCAGCCGGATACCGGATCGGAGGCCTCCACCGGCGGCCGTACGTTCCGGACGCTCCGGCAAGCGTTTCCACACGCATCCGCACGCACGCACATCTACACACGCTTCTACAGCCGACAGCTCGACGAAGAGGAGGCACGGGTGGCCCTGCTGACCCGCATCAGGGAACCGCGCGACCTGGACCGGCTCGGCCCGGAGCAGCTCGACCGGCTCGCCGCGGAGATCCGCACCTTCCTCGTCGACGCCGTCTCCAAGACCGGCGGACACCTCGGGCCCAACCTCGGCGTGGTCGAGCTCACCATCGCCCTGCACCGGGTCTTCGACTCGCCCAGGGACAAGGTCCTCTTCGACACCGGGCACCAGGCCTACGTCCACAAGCTGCTCACCGGCCGCCAGGACTTCTCGAAGCTGCGCGCCAAGGACGGCCTCTCGGGCTACCCCTCGCGCGCCGAGTCCCCGCACGACGTGATCGAGAACAGCCACGCCTCCACGGTGCTCGGCTGGGCCGACGGCCTCGCCAAGGCCAACCAGGTCCTCGGCAAGAGCGACCACGTCGTCGCCGTCATCGGTGACGGCGCGCTCACCGGCGGCATGGCCTGGGAGGCGCTGAACAACATCGCCGTCGCCAAGGACCGCCCGCTCGTCATCGTCGTCAACGACAACGAGCGCTCCTACGAGCCCACCATCGGCGGCCTCGCCAACCACCTCGCCACCCTGCGCACCACGGACGGCTACGAGCGCTTCCTGGCCCGCGGCAAGGACATCCTGGAGCGCACCCCGGTCGTCGGGAAGCCGCTCTACGAGACGCTGCACGGCGCGAAGAAGGGCCTCAAGGACTTCATCGCCCCGCAGGGCATGTTCGAGGACCTGGGCCTGAAGTACGTCGGCCCCATCGACGGCCACGACATCGAGGCCCTGGAGTCCGCCCTGCAGCGCGCCAAGCGCTTCGGCGGCCCCGTCCTCGTGCACTGCCTCACCCAGAAGGGCCGCGGCTACAAGCACGCCGAGCAGAACGAGGCCGACCGCTTCCACGGCATCGGCGCCATCCACCCCGACACCGGCCTCCCGGTCGCCTCCTCCGGCGCCAGCTGGACCTCCGTCTTCGCCGACGAGATGGTCGAGCTCGGCAAGGAGCGCGAGGACATCGTCGCCATCACGGCGGCCATGATGCAGCCGGTCGGCCTCGGCAAGTTCGCGAAGGCCTTCCCGGAGCGCGTCTACGACGTCGGCATCGCCGAGCAGCACGCGGCCACGTCCGCGGCCGGCCTGGCCACCGGCGGCCTGCACCCGGTCTTCGCCGTCTACGCCACGTTCCTCAACCGCGCCTTCGACCAGGTGCTGATGGACGTCGCCCTGCACAAGTGCGGCGTGACCTTCGTCCTGGACCGGGCCGGCGTCACCGGCGACGACGGCGCCTCGCACAACGGCATGTGGGACATGTCGATCCTGCAGGTCGTGCCCGGCCTGCGGATCGCCGCACCGCGCGACGCCGACCAGGTGCGTGCGCAGCTGCGCGAGGCCGTCGACGTCAAGGACGCGCCCACGGTCGTGCGCTACTCCAAGGGCACCGTCGGGCCGGCCGTCGAGGCCGTCGGCCGCGTCGGCGGCATGGACGTGCTGCGCCGTCCCGCCGAGGGCACGGTCAGGCCGGACGTCCTCGTCGTCTCCGTCGGCGCCCTCGCCCCGATGTGCCTGGAGGTCGCCGACCTCCTCGACAAGCAGGGCATCTCCGCGACCGTCGTCGACCCGCGCTGGGTCAAGCCGGTCGACGAGGCCCTGCCGGGCCTCGCCGCGGAGCACCGTGTTGTCGTCACCGTCGAGGACAACAGCCGTGTGGGCGGCGTCGGTTCGGCCGTCGCCCAGGCGCTGCGCGACGCGGGCGTCGACCTGCCCCTGCGCGACTTCGGCATTCCGCCGCGGTTCCTCGACCACGCCTCCCGCAAGGAGGTCATGGCGGAGATCGGGCTCACCGCGCCGGACATTGCGCGTCAGGTGACGGGGCTTGTTGCCAAGCTGGATGGGCGGCTTGAGGAGGCGCCCGCGGCGGCGTCCGAGGTGGCCTCCGAGGCGGCCGTGGAGCCCGCGCGGGACTAGGGCTTCGCCCGCCCTTGCGGCGCCTTCCCGCGGTGCGGGCCTTTGGCTGTTGGTCGGCTGCGGGTCCGCTGTGGCTGATCGCGCAGTTCCCCGCGCCCCTTACGGGGCGAATGCTCGCCCGCGCCCCTCAAGGGGCGCGGGCGCCGCTCTTTACGGGCCGGTCGGAGCACCCCCTATCCGGGTGGTCCGGGCGGTCCGTCTGCATATGGACCCGTGCGTCCCATCGGGTGAATCCTGTTGATGGTGGCCGGTCAGGCCCCTGTCCGGCCCGGATCATCGCGGACACTCGCTCAGTTCATGGTGGGCGACGGCCAAGAGATGCGAGCAGGTGGAGGTGGGCCGATGAGCACGAGCGAACAGCAACCTCTCGGAGAGCGCGGCGGCAGGCGCGGGGTCTTCCGTACCAAATCGGTGGAGCAGTCCATCCGGGACACCGAGGAGCCCGAGCACGCGCTCAAGAAGTCCCTGACCGCCCTCGACCTCACCGTCTTCGGCGTCGGCGTCGTCATCGGCACCGGCATCTTCGTCCTCACCGGCAAGGTCGCCAAGGAGAACGCCGGCCCGTCGGTCGCGCTGGCCTTCGTCCTCGCCGGCGTCGTGTGCGGGCTCGCGGCGCTGTGCTACGCCGAGTTCGCCTCCACCGTGCCGGTCGCCGGCTCCGCGTACACCTTCTCGTACGCCTCCCTCGGCGAGCTGCCCGCCTGGATCATCGGCTGGGACCTGGTCCTGGAGCTGGCGCTCGGCTGCGCCGTGGTCTCCGTCGGCTGGTCCGGCTACATCCGCTCGCTGCTGGACAACGCGGGCTGGCACCTGCCCGTGGGCCTGCAGGGCACGCACGGGGGCAGCTTCGGCTTCGACGTCCTCGCCGCCGCCCTCGTCCTCGTCCTGACCGCCATCCTCGTCCTCGGCATGAAGCTGTCCTCGCGCGTGACGACCGTCGTGGTCGCCATCAAGGTCACCGTCGTCCTCATCGTCATCGTCGTCGGGGCCTTCTTCATCGACGGCGCCAACTACGAGCCGTTCATTCCGAAGTCCCAGAGCACCACCGCCGGCGGCGATATCCAGGCACCGCTCGTGCAGCTGATGTTCGGCTTCTCCCCGTCGAACTTCGGCGTCATGGGCATCTTCGCGGCCGCCGCCGTGGTCTTCTTCGCCTTCATCGGCTTCGACATCGTCGCCACCGCCGCCGAGGAGACCCGCAACCCGCAGCGCGACGTGCCGCGCGGCATCCTCGGTTCCCTCGCCATCTGCACGCTGCTCTACGTGGCCGTGTCCGTCGTCGTCACCGGCATGCAGAAGTACAGCGACCTGTCCACGGACGCCCCGCTCGCCGACGCCTTCAAGGCCACGGGGCACCCGTTCTGGGCCGGGCTCATCAGCTTCGGCGCCGCCATCGGCCTCACGACCGTCTGCATGATCCTGCTGCTCGGCCAGAGCCGGGTGTTCTTCGCGATGAGCCGCGACGGGCTGCTGCCGCGGATCTTCTCCCGCGTTCACCCCAGGTTCGGCACGCCCTACCGCTCCACGATCCTGCTCGGCCTGGTCGTCGCCGTCCTCGCCGGCTTCACCTCGATCGACGTCCTCGCCGAACTCGTCAACATCGGTACGCTCTTCGCGTTCGTCGTCGTGGCCCTGGGCGTCATCATCCTGCGCCGCACCCGGCCCGACCTGCCGCGCGCCTTCCGCACCCCGCTGGTGCCGCTGGTGCCCGTCCTGTCGGTCGTCGCGTCGGTGTGGCTGATGCTCAATCTGACCGCCGAGACGTGGCTGAGGTTCGCGGCCTGGATGGTCCTCGGCTTCGTCCTCTACTTCGCGTACGGGAGGCGGCACAGCCGGGTGCCGTAGCCCCGGCGGGGCCCGCCGGCGCCCCGGTTCTCCGGCGGGCCCGTTTCTACGGCGGGAGCCTACGGCTGGAGCACGCTCGGTCCGGCCACCTCCGCGCCGAGGGCGGTGACGCGTGACCGCAGCTCGCGATCGGCCGTGACGACCACGCAGCGCCGCCCCGGGGTCCGGGCCGCCACCACGTCGACGATCGTGTCGTCGCCGCTGCCGGCGGCCCGCTCCACGCGCACGCCCGGCACCGAGCCGACGTCCCGGGCCGCGCCCTCGACCACCAGGACGACCTCCGGCGCGTCTCTGAACGGTGCCCGCTCCCCGGCCGCCGCCCAGGCGGCGATGCGGTCCCGCAGCCGTATCGCCGCGCCGCGGCGGTCGCGCCACCAGCCGTCCGGCACCGAGCCGACGACGTTCGCGGAGTCCACGACGAGAAGAGCGCTCATACCCACCAGCCTCGCACGCCCACTGCGGCCGGCTGCCCTGACCGGCCACGATGTTATTGTCGAGGGTCGACGAACGGGCTCCGAGCGCAGCGCGACCGAGGCCGGTGCGAGAGCCGCATGTGAGAAAGGCTGGCAGCGAGTCATGGCAGTGCGTACGGCCACCCCGGTCACCGGCTGGCTACTGAGGGGGAGCGACGGCCGTCTGACGGCTTACGCACCGGCCGAGGGCGGTGTCGTGCGCTGGACCGAGACCCGGCCCGGCGGCCCGGAGTGGACGGGCCCGGAGCTGCTGGAGATGCCCGGCCTGGAGCCGTGCCTGTCCATAGCGCAGGGCCCGAAGGGTTACGTGTCCCTGGTCGGCCTGCGGCGCCGCGACGTCGAGGGGCAGACCGAGACCGACGTCGTCTACGCCACCCAGTTCCAGTCGGGCCGGCCGCCCACGAACTGGCGCTCGCTCGGCTCGCCCCATGGCCAGGACCGGCAGCGCTCGGAGCAGATCGGCGTGCCCGCGGCCGCCGTGGACTCCGCGGGCCTGCACGTCTTCGTGCGCAACGCCGGCGGCGGGGTGTGCGGACGGCGGCAGGACGCCCGCGGCATCTGGGGCCCCTGGACCGACATGAAGGGCAGTCACGTCCTCGAAGGGCTGACCGCCGTCGCGACGCCCGCCGGGCGCGTCGAACTCATCGCCCCCGCGGCCGAGTTCGTGCTGCGCTGGCGGCAGGACGAGGCGGGCGGTCCCGTGCGGCGCGTGCTCAACGTCCCCGCGAAGCCCGCGGCCGGATCCTCCGCCTCCGGGGTCACCGGCGACGACCGCATCACGCACTTCTGGCGGGACGCGGCGGACGGGAGCCTGCGGACCCTGGCGCCGGAACAGGCGTCCGCCGAGGGCACCGACGCCGAGCCGGCCACCGTCTCGGTGGGCGGCACGGGCAGCGGCCCGGTCGCCGTGCTGCACGCCGTCCTCGACGGGCACGAGTGCACGGTGCTGGCCCAGCGAGCGGCCTCCGGGCTGCCGGCCGTCGCCGTATGCCCCAGCGGGGACGAGACGCTCGCGGCGCAGTGGTCGGAGACGGGCGAGGAGTTCACGGGCGCGCCGGCGCTGGCCCTCGACGCGAACGGCCGCGTGACGGTGGCTGTGCTCGGTGCCGACGGCCACTTGCGGGTGGCCCGCCAGCGGGCCGACGAGCCAGGGTTGGCGCTGGGGGAGTGGCTTCGGGCCTAATTGGATAGTTCGGCTCTGTGGATTCTGACAGTAGATGGCAAGGGTTGTGCGACCGGTACACCTGTTGCACAACCCTTGCCATCCGCTAGAGCTGTGAGTCGTGTTGTGCCGAGACAGCTCCCTCTTCATATTCCCACAGGCCGTGGCTTTCGCCTTCGTCCAGTACTGCGCGCAGCTCTGCGTAATCAACGTCGGCGGGAACGTCAATCACGAACAATCCGTCAAACCTCGTGCGGTCGGCGGTCATTCCGAGTGCACTCACAGATTCCTGCAGTCTCTGCTCTCCTGACGTTCCATTCTTCTCGAGGACGATCACCCGCACTGTGGAGTGCCCACCCCATTCCATGACTTCTTCAACCCATGGAAGTTCAGGGTTCCCGAGGTGAACGACTCGGACGGTGTCACCTGCTGCCAGTCGCTTGGCGAAGAGCGGTGGCCGAGTCAGCCGGAAACGGTGGGAGCCCAGAGGCGCTGCACTGATTTCTTCGTACGCGACGGGAGGCCAGTCACCCTCCCGCTTGAGATGAATATGCACAACGCTGCTTCCGGCGGTCATTGGAGCCTTTCGTGCGGTCTTTTTGAATCCTGTTACCAGGGCTGTGGTCCATCGCTCTTCAATCTGTTGCAGTCCCGGCATAGGGCCTGCCCGTTTGATGGATCCCCGGAACCGCCGTGTGCCTTCGGGTCGATGTGGTCGACCTGGGCCTCGTTGCCGGGTGGCTTTACGCCGCTTTGGGACTTCACTGCACGCTCCAGTTCGACCTGGCATCCAGGGTTCTCGCAACGTGCGATTCCATCTGGTTGTTTCTGTGCATTTCGCTGGATAACTTCGTCCTTACCTGCTTTAGTGAAGTCCTTTCCGGCACGAGAGCCGGGTGCGCCCCCACGATTATCCTTGGCCACGAACCCGGGGCGGAGCTGGCACAAGTCATTGTGAACTAGTGTAGTTGCCGCACCAGCCTGGACGTAGAAGGTATGGATCCCGCTGACCGACAGGTTGAATACCTGTTGGACGGCCGTCCACGCGCGCGTTGCCGTGACCTTGACCCACGTGCCTGCCGAAGTCCGGAGCAGTGCTCCAGGCTTGACCTCGCCGGCCTTGGCCCAGGTCTTCTGGTCCTCCAGCCAGAACGGGTGGCCTTCGGTCGCGTTGATGGTGCCGGTTGCGTCGCCCTTGTCGCCGTCGGTGTCGACCGTCAAGTTGACGAGGTGTTTCTCGCCGTTGCCGACGATGACGTCGTCAACAGGCCGGGCTTCTGTCTTTCCTGTGGTCGGGTCGGTCGCCAGGACCTTGTCGCCGGCCTTGACGTCCTTGATGGGTTTGGTCGTGCCGTCGGCCATCAACACCGGGGTTTCCGGAGTGAAGCTGTTCGGGACCTTGCAGGTGGCGCCGGCCAGGTCCTCGGCCTTCTCCGCGGCCTGCGCGCCCTTCCCCGCGGTGGTCGCGCCCTTCTCCGAGACGAACGCCGTCTTCGCCGCGTGCTCCATCTTCATGCCGGCCCGCGCCGCCTTCGCGCCGCGGACGCCTGCCGTGGCGCCCGGCACGAACATGCTGCCGACCGTCGCTACGGTCCACAGGCACGCCTCGACGTCGCCCTTCGTCGCGCATGCGATCGCGTCGTTGACGCCCGTGACCTCGGCCGCGAAGTCCAGCGCCGCCTTCAGGTAGGGCGCCGCCGTCTGGGCGAACTCCGAGACCGCGGTGATCGCGGTGTCGACGGCCGAGACCATCTTGGCGCTCACGTCGGCGACGATCTTCGTGACCTCGGTCGCGACCTTGGCCACGTCCTGGACGACCTGCTTGGTCTCCTGGACGATCAGCGCCGGTGCGTGGGCCGCTGCAGCGACGACCATCTTCATGCCCGCGTAGACCGGGCGAAGTGCCTTGGCCAGGACCGGTATGGGGTTGTGGGTGGCGGCGTACCGTTTCGCCGCCCGTGCCGTGTCGCTGATGTAGCGCTTGCTCTCGCGGTAGATCTGGGCCGCGGATTTATAGATCCGTGCGCCTTGGTTGCGTATGTACCGCGCTCCGGAAGCAACCTTGTTGCCCAGCCACCGTACGCCGGACGAGACCTTCTCCCGGACCCAGTTGACGCCGGAGGAGATCATTCGCTCCGCGTAGTGGTAGAACCGCGTGACCTGCTGTTCCGCGTAGTGGTAGATCTGCGTGGCCGTCTGCGCGATGGCGCGGCCGGCGGACGCGATCTTCCGTCCGACCTTCTTCAGGGTGCCCCGGAGGCTCCAGTGCCCGGTCGGGTCCGTGTTGTCCACCGGGTCGCCGTCACCGTAGGTGTAGGCGTTGGCGCGGATGGACGCAGGGGTCGGGTCGAGGTTGTAGCTGTCGCGGGAGATGAAGGAACCGCCGTCGGCGTCGTACCAGCGGGCGGCCATGGAGACCTGCTGGGTGGACGGGTCGGTCCAGTCGCCCTGGTAGCCGATGGAGACCTTGTCGCCCTGGCTGGCCGTGGTGCGGCCGAAGGGGTCGAAGCCGGTCGACGACGTGAGCTTCTTCGGGTCGGTGTCCTTGGCGTCCAGCGTGCCGACGACATCGCCGTGGCGATCGCTCATCGCCAGGCGGGTGGCACCGTCCTGGGTGATGGAGACCAGCTCGCCGTTGAGCCCGCGGCTGTAGACGCCGCGGCCGTCGGTGACGACCTCGTCGTCGAGACCGTCGTAGGTGTGCTGGGTGCCGTCCCGGTCGACCAGGCGGCCCAGGGCGTCGTACTGGTAGGAGATCTCGCCCTGCTTGGCCAGCTGGCCGAAGGCGTCGAAACGGCTCTCCTCGGTCAGGCCGGACGTCGTGGAGGACTTCCGGGTGCCGCGCGGGGTGTAGCTGTAGGTGGCCTCACCGTTGGTCAGCATCCGGTTGCGCGCGTCGTACGTGGCCTTCCGCTCGCCTGACTGGATGCGGTTTCCGGCGTCGTCCCACGCGTAGCCGGTGGTCTTGCCGTCCTTGTCGGTCCAGGAGGTCAGACGGCCGGCGTCGTCGTAGGCGTACTTCTGCTCACCCGCGTCGGCCGTGCCGGTGGTCTTCTTCGAGACCACGCGGTCGTTGTCGTCGAAGGCGTACTCGAACGAGGTGAGTGTCGTCCCCCCGGTGGACTTGGTGACGTCGGAGACCTGGCGTCCCAGCGAGTCATAGCCGAAGGTGCGGTTCAGGCCGGGGGAGTCAACGCCTTCCAGCGCCCCCGACTTGTCGTACCGGTAGCTGAAGAGCTGCTGCGACTGTGCGTCCTTGACGGACTTCAGCCGGCCGTTCTCGTAGCCGAACACTGCCGTGCCCGCGGCGTCGACCCGGGTGAGCAGACGACCGTTCTCGTCGTAGCCGAACGTGGCGTCGCCGGAGCCGCCCTTCGCGGAGGTCAGCAGGCCACGGTCGTTGTATTCGAAGACGTTCGCCCCCTTGGGGGCACTGGCGGAGGTCATCCGGCCGGCCGCGTCGTACTCGTAGACACGGGAAGGCGTTGAGGCCTCGGCCCCCGTTCCGGTCTCCTGGAGCAGCAGGCCGCTGGGGTCGAAGGTGCGTCGGCGCTCCACCTTGCCGGGCTCGGTGAGCTGGACCGGGTTGCCCTCGGCGTCGTAGGACGTGGTCCAGGTGCGGTCGGCCGGGGCCGGGTGGTCCTTGGTCTCCGCCTCGATCACCGATTCGGGCAGGCCGAGGGTGTTGAAGGTGTAGCGCGTGGTGTTGCCGCGGCCGTCGGTGAAGCGGGTGCGGTTGCCGTTGGCGTCGTAGCCGAAGCTGGTCGTGATCGTCTTGCCCGCGCTCACCGGCTCGACCTGCTTCACCAGCTGGTTCTGCGGGTCGAAGGTGAACTGTGTGCTCTTGCCCTTGGCGTCGGTGGAGGCCGAGAGGTTGCCCGCCTGGTCGTAGCGGAAGCTGCGGTCGCGCAGCGGGCGGTCGTCCTTGTCCAGCCAGAGCTGACCGGTCATCCGGCCCGCCTGGTCGTAGTCCTGGCGCACGGTGCGGCCCAGGGCGTCGCTGTTGCGGATGACGCGGCCGGCCATGTCGTAGCCGGTCTGCGTCTTCACGCCGGCGGCGTCCTCGGTGCCGGTGAGCTGGCCGAGCGCGTCGTACGTGAAGCGCGTGGTGTCGCCGCTGGGCGCGGTCTGCGCCACGAGCCGGTCGGCATCGTCGTAGGTGAAGGTGGTGGAGAAGTAGCGGGTCTGGTCCGACTTGCGCTCCACCGCGGTCGCGGTGCGCTGACGACCGAGGTCGTCGTAGGTGCTCTCGGTGCGGGCCCCGGTCGGGTCCGTCACGGACAGGGTCTCGCCCGTGCGGGAGTAGGTGTAGGACCACACGGCACCGGCACCTGCCGGAACGTTTTTGCCGGGCTCCGTCACCAGGCCGAGCAGCTTCGAGGCGCGCGGCTCCTCACGCTGGACCATCCGCCCGAGCTGGTCGTAGCGGAATCGCTGGACGTTGCCGAGCGCGTCCGTGGTCGCGGTGATCCGGCCCGCCGCGTCGTACTCGTTGCGGCTCACCGGCGTGATCGGTTCGGACGCGCCGGGCGGGGTGTAGGAGGGAGAGGTGCTGGCCGTGGGGCGGCCGGCCTTGTCGAAGGCGACGGAGGAGACCCGGCCCTGCGGGTCCTTGCTCTGGGTCGCCTCGTCGAAGGCGTTGTAGCCGGTCGTGGTGGTCGGGCGGGTCCTGACCGCCTGGGCGTCGCCTGCGCCGTTCTCCACGTCGGCGGCCGGTTCGGTGACGGTCACCTGACGGCCGAGCTCGTCGTAGGTGTACGTCGTGGTGAACGCCTCCGGGTCCGCGCCCTCGGCGTTGCCCCGGGGCTCGGTCTCCGCGAGCAGCAGACCGCGCTGATCGCGCTTGAAGGTCGTGGTCAGCCGCTCCTTGCCGTTGAGCGTGGTCTCGCTGAGCTCCCGGCCGGCGCCGTCGTAGGTGTAGTCGACGACCTCGGAGCTGCTGCTGGAGAACGGGACGTTGGAGCTCTTGCCGGTGTGCACGACGCGCGTCACGTTGTCGGCGTCGTCGTACGAGTAGCTGACCTTGCGGTCGAGCCGGCCCGGGTCCGTCGTGATCGTCTGGGTACGGCCCGAGACGTCGTAGGCGTACGCGGTGACGGTGGTGCCGTTGCCGGTGGTCTTGCGCGTCAGGTGGCCGACGGCGTCGTAGACGTTCTGCTCGAGTTCGACGTCGCGGGTGGAACCGTCCGGCTGGCGCACGCCGAGGGCGCGCACGGACTTGCTGAGGCCGTCGTCGTAGTAGCTGAAGGCTCGGACACGGCCCATGGCGTCGGCGTGCCGGGTCAGGCGGCCGGCCATGTCGTAGGCGTAGGAGTCGGTCACCAGGACCTTCTCGTCGGCGTCCTTGGGCGCCTCCTCCGGGTCTCCGCGCCAGTCGCGCACCCGTACCTCGGCCACCTTGTTGCGCGGGGTGTAGGTGTACTCGGTCCGGGTACCACTCGGGTCGACCTGCCAGGCACGGTTGCCCAGGTCGTCGTAGCCGAAGCTGGTCTCGGAGCCTTCGGCGTCCGTGACCCGCACCGGGCGGCCGGAATCGTCGTACTCGGTGCGGGTCACCCGGGTGGGGTCGCCACCCGTGGTGTCGGCGACCTCGGAGCGGAGCACCAGGCCGTCCGGATCGAACTCGATGGTGGTGAGGGCGGTGTGCGTGACCCCGGTGATCTGGTTCTTGACCCCGGGCTTGGTCGTGGTGACCGTCCGGCCCAGCCCGTCGTAGGTGTAGCTGACGGTCACGCCCTTGGGCTGGGAGTCGCTGACGTCGGTTTCGGTGAGTTTGCGGCCCAGCCGGTCGTAGGTGTAGCGGGTGACCAGGCCCGCCGGGTCGGTGGTCTCGGCCAGGTCGCCGTTGGCGAAGTAGGTGTACTTGGTCGTCTTGCCCTTGGCGTCGGTCATGGACGCCAGCAGGCCGGCCGGAGCGGTGCCCTCGTTGTTGAAGGCGGGGTCCGATCCGGTGGTGAAGACACGGGTGGCCTTGCGGCCGTCCGGTGCGGTCTGCTCGGTCAGCTCGCCGCGGGCGTCGTAGGAGTACGTCGTCCGGTAGGTGTTGTCCGTCGCGTTCGCCGAGCGGGCGTCGCGGGACTCGCTGAGCTTGCCGTTGCGCGGGTCGACCGGGTTCTTCTCGTCGTAGTAGTAGCTGTAGTACGTGGTCTGGCAGTCACCGAGGTCGCGGCAGGTCTTGCGTGTCGCGATGTTGCCCTGGTCGTCGTAGGTCATGTCGATCGCATGACCGTTCTCGTCCATGACCCGGTTCTGGAAGCCCTTGTCGTCGTAGCCGAAGCTGCGGACGCCCATGGCGTTGATCGCGCCGCCGACGAACTCGGGGTCGGGGTAGTCCAGCGGGGGGTTGCCGTCGCCGACGACACCGCCCTCGAAAATGCCGCCCTCGGTGCCGGGACTCGCGGAGACGGTGGGCTTGGGCTTCGCGGGCTCCACCGGCTTGTCGCGCAACGGCGAGACGTAGCGGATGACGCGCCCGGCCAGCGGATCGTAGTCGTAGAAGTGCCGGCGGTTCTTGGGGTCGGTCACCTGGACGGTGCGGATGAGCTCCTTGCCGTACAGACCCGTGACCGGGACCCCCAGCTGCCACTGGCCGCCGTTGTTGTCGGTCAGCTTGTCGACCCGGTCCACGGAGGTGTCGTACGAGACCTCCACGGCCGTGCGGCCGCCGGGCGTCGTCACCTTGGTGAGCTGGTCGGCCTGCCCGCGGGCGACGTAGAGGGCCTGCGCGGCGGCGGTGCCGATCGGCTTGTGGTAGACGGCGACCTCGTCGATGTCGCCCTTGAAGTAGACCGCGCCCTTGGCGGGCGGGGACGGCCAGTCGTAGGCGTAGCCGGAGCCGATCTCGGCGAACCGCTGGTTGCCGTGGTCGACCGGTGCGTCCAGGGTGCCGTGGCGCTTGCCGTCCAGGAACAGGGTCTGCCGGGTGCCGTCCGAGGACAGCACCACCTGGTGCCACTGGCCGTCGTTGACGGCGGTTCCCGTGGTGATGGGGGAGATGCGGCCCATGCGGAACTGTCCGCGCAGTTTGCCGTCCGCGCCGATGTACAGCACGGGCGCGCTGGTGCCGTCGTTGCTGTCGTTGTGCTTGTCGGAGCGGTAGTTCAGCAGCACGCCGCTGCCGGAGGTGCGGAACCACATGCTGACCGCGAGGTTGCGCTGCAGGTTCAGCAGGTTCTCGGGCAGGTCGATGCGCGAGGAGGTGCCGTTGAAGGTGGCGGCGCCGTCCGAGGTGCCGCTCAGGGGGCCGGCGGCGTCGTGGGTGACGTTGACGTACCGGGCCTGGTCCTTGCCCTGGTTGACAGTGACCTGGCTGACGGCGTCGTCGCCGTCCTCACCGAAGCGCCAGTAGGCGTAGGGGCCGGAGTCCAGGGCCACGCTGCGGTAGTGCGAACCCTTGGCGTACTCGTATCGGGTGCACGTCTTCTCGGGGGAGCAGACCTTGGTGAGCTTGTCGCCTTCGTACTCGTAGGTCCAGGTCAGCGGGCTGGTGCGCAGCGGGTCGGTGCCGACCGCGGTGATGTGCTCGCCCGTCCACTGGAAGAACAGGCTCCGCTTGCTGGCCTCGTTGCGGAGCTGGACGAGCTTGCCGTCCGTGTAGGTGAAGGTCTGGGTCAGGCCGCTCGCGTCGGTGACCGTGCCGAGCAGGCCGTCGGCGCGGAAGGCGTAGCGGACGCTGTTCTTGTCGGTGAGCTGCCAGCCGCCGTCCTTGACGGCGGTGAAGACGGCGTCACGGCCCATGGGTGCGGCGAACGACCCGTCGGGGTTGCGACCGAACCGGACCTGCTGGCCGTCCGGATAGGTCAGGACGACATTGCCGGTCCCGTCGTCGTCCGGCGTCACCTTCATGTCGAGGCGCGAGGCCCAGCCCGCGCCGAAGATGTGGTTCGTGGACGGGTCGAGGCTGTTGTAGGTGCGGGCCACGGTGAGGTCCGGGCCCACGGTGGCCACCGAGGCGTCGACCGCAGAGCTGGCGAAGTTGCCGACCTGCGGGTCGAAGGGCTTGTCCGAGGAACCGTAGGGCGAGCCCGCCAGGTGCGAGGTGATGGCCGGCTGGGGCACCGCGGTCAGCAGGGTGGTGTAGGGCAGCTCGGGGCTGACGGCCGCGTTGTCCCTGCTCCAGGGGCGCCACAGATAGGTCTTGGACCAGCGCAGCTTGCCGGCCGGAACGACCCAGCTGCGATCGGGGGACCAGTCGGAGAAGAAGCAGTCCTTCAGCTTGCCGTCCTTGCCGGATTCACAGACCTCGTAGCGGTACTGCAGCGTCTGGCCGGTCTTGTCCATGTCCCGGGCGTTGGCCCACAGCTCCGGCGCGAGCGTCTGGGACTGGTAGCCGTTGGCCGGGTGGAAGGTGTCGACGACCGGCGGGATGGCCAGCACGTTGAGGCCGAGGCGGACCGGTGCGATGTTGTAGTCCGTGAAGAAGCCCAGACCCTTGCGGATCATCGAGAAGTCGATGAGGAACTCGCCCGGGTCACCCTTCTGGATCGTCGCGTCGAGGGTGACGCCGGCACCGTGGGGCACATCCTTGGGGAGCTGCGCCGCGGACACTTCCTTGACGAGCTTGCCGCCCTTGTAAGCGCGGTAGCCCAGCTCGTAGGTGTTGGGGGTCCAGGTCTCGGCGCCCAGGTTGGTCACCTTGATCTTGACCTTGCCGTCCTGGCTCCGGGTGACGGGCGGCTCGGGGTTCGCGCGCTCGACGGAGTACTTGGCGTCGTACGGCGAGTGCGTGACGTAGAGGGACGGCGGGTTGGCGCTGTTGGTGCTGGAGAACTTCTTCCAGCTCGACGTGTCGGATTCCGAGCCGCGCAGGGTCAGGCCGTAGTTGGGCCGGGTGCCGTTGGCCCACTCCTCGACCAGGTCGCGTCCCTTGGAGCCGAGGTCCATGGCCTCCCACGCAGCGGGGCAGTCCGAGCTGGACTGACCCTCGCCGATGAAGCCGTGGGCGAAGGAGGAGCCGGCGATCTTCGAGCCGTAGGAGGGCCCGGGGTAGGTGTGGCCCTTGCCGGCCGTCCACGCCTCGGTGACCGGATGGACGCTCACCTCACGGGGCCGGCAGGAGGCCGACCAGTAGTTGAGGACGTTGAGGGAGGCGCCGAAGATCTTGTGGTTGCGCAGCTTGGAGGCCACGTTCGGGAAGGCGAGGTAGCTCGCGGCCCGGCTGGTGCCGCCGTCGCTCACGGCGCCCACTTTGAGCGTGTCCTCGGAGCCGGAGCTCCAGTTGTTCCCGCCGGACTTCTCGACGTACATGCTCGACGAGGCGCCGACGGGCTCCACCATGGGCGGGTCGACCCGGACGGGAAACGTGCGCTCGGGTGCGGAGAGCCAGTCGCCGTCGAGGTCCACGCGCAGCGCCTGTCCGCCGGCGTGGTTGACGAGACGGTAGTCCACCTTGGTGGATATCGCGCCGTCTCCGGACTCCGGATGGACCTTCGAGTCTTCCATGTAGCCGTGCGGAATCCGCACGCGCTGCTTGCCTTCGGCGTCCTTGAGGACGACGTCGCCGTTGTCCATGGAGGCCGTGAGGCCCTTGGTACGCAGCGGGAAGAGCCAGCTGCGGGGCGCGTTCTTGGACCGCAGGACCATGACCTCCTTGAGGCCGCCGGGCCTGGAGATCAGCTCCAGGTCGGCGTCCTTGAGGACGTCGGGGTAGGTGATCGCGGACTTGTTCTTGTCGTCGGTCCGGCCGGCCGAGCGCTGCGCTCCGTCGAGGCCGAAGGAGACCTCGTGGTCGCCGTCCACGACGAGCCGGGCCAGGTCCTTGGCGTCGGCCTGTGCGGCCAGCCGGATGTCGAGGTTGTCGGCGGCATTGCGCCAGCCACTCGTGTTGCCGTCGCCCGTGCGGACGAGCGTGGAGTCAATGGGCTTCCAGTTGCCGTCGGCGGCCCGGTAGTTCAGCCGCTCCTTGGAGAACTGGGTCGTCTGCGAGCCGTCCCGGTTGCTGAAGGTGCGCTCGAACTCCGACCGCTTGCCGGTGATCTCGCTGCTGCTCTTCGGGTCGTAGCCCTTGACCTCCTTACCGGGGGCAGCCACGACCCTGGCCTCGTTCCGGGCGGTGGCCGCGGGTATCTCCGGGTGCTCCACGGCGTACTTGCCGTGCAGGGTCTGCGGGCCGCGGGACTTGACCGGGTTGGACGCGCCGTCGAGGTGGTCGAGATCCGCCGCACTGCCCCAGCGCTGCCCGTCAGGGCGCTTGGTGTGTCCCTTGACGCCCGGCAGCGAGGGACCGGACGCCGGTTTGGTCACGGCTTCCGAGGGTGCTGCGGCGGTGAACACCAGCATGGCGGCCGTGGCCGCGACGGCCCGGCGCGCACCCGGTCTGGTGGCGAAGAAGCCGCGGTGCCTGAAGCCACCACGGCGGCGACGCGCACCGGATGATCCGGCGCGCCGACTGCCAAGGAACACGGAGAAAACACCCCACCCATCGACCGGACGTGGCGAGCCGGCATATGGACATGCATCGTCATATGGGCATAGATCGCCACAGGGAAGCCACAACCACGAGATGGCGGGCATTGAGACGAAGTTTTATCTGAGTAAAGATCAGGCATGCAAGACGCAGGGCGAGTTAAAAAGATGGTGACTACACTCTGAAGTCACGAACGGGGATTATGGGTGATTTGCCGCTATCAACGCTCATCGAGGGTAACTACCCAAAGATCGGTACATGGGGTGTGATTACATGCATCCCGCCCCGCCGTCCTCCGGTCGGGACCTCGGCCCCGGCCCGGGCCTTGTCGCCCCGTCAGAAAGTGCCCCTCGATGCCCCTGAGACGCCCCCGCCCGTCCGCCGCCCGTGTGGCGGCGCTGACCCTCGCAGTCGTCACGGCCCTGCCGCTGGGACTGGTGTGTGCGCCCACGGCCATGGCCGACGCCGTGCCGTCCGCTCCCGCCCCGTCCGCACAGGTGAGCTGCCGCCCGGTCCAGTTGTACGGCGCGGCCCCCGACGGGAAGCTGGACTTCTTCTCTCACGCCGACGCCGCACAGGGGTCGTTCAACTGGCCCGTCATCGGCAAGCGGATAGACGGGAGCGGCTGGGGCGCTCCCCGCATCACCCTCGGTGGTCCCGGCAACTGGATCTACAGCATCAACGCCGACGGCGGCCTGTACCGCCACCGCTACGATCCCGTCACCAACAGCTGGGGCACGCCTCCGGGCGAGAAGATCGACAGCGGTTGGGGGAACTTCCTCAACGGTGCGAGCCGTCGCAACCGCGTCACCATTGACGAGCGCGGCAACATCTTCGCCGTCCACGACGACGGCACCCTGCGGCTGTACCGCTACGACGAGAAGACCGGGGCCCCGATGCCCGGCAACGGCCGCGTGATCGACACCGGCACCTGGGGCGGGTACAACCTCGTCGTCGCCGCGGGCGACGGCCTGCTCTTCGCCCGCCAGGGCGGGGACCTGTACCGCTACCGCTACGACGTCGACACCCAGCAGTGGCTCGAGATCAAGAGTCCGGCCTGGACGGCAGGCTGGGACAAGATCCGGGAGATCCGCTCCGCGGGCGGCGGCACCCTCTACGCCCTGCACACCGACGGCTCGCTGTTCTGGTACCGCTACGACGTCAACGCCGCCGCCTGGGTCGACACCGGCCGCCGCAAGGCCGGCTGGAACTTCGAGACGTACTACGGGATATCCGTGTCCACGGACGCCTGCAAGGTCCCGGCCCAGCCCGTGAAGCCCCCCGTCGCTCCGCGGCCCAACATGCCCGCTGCGATCCGGCAGGGCAGTGACAAACTCATCCAGCAGTTCTATGTCGACGAGCGCGGATGGCTGATCAACGGTGTCCAGCGCGATCCCAAGGACCTGGGCACCGTGGCCTACAGCACCGTGGCCGGCGCGCGGGACTTCGTCGACCAGCCGGTCGTCATGGAGCAGGCGGACGGTACCCCGATGGCCTTCGCCCTCGGCAAGGACGGCCACGTCTGGATGACCAAGCGCCAAGCAGGCGGGACCTGGTCCGCGCTGAAGGACCTGGGCGGCGACTTCACCGCCGCGCCCACCGTCACCAGGAACCCCCAGGGCATCGTCGCGGTCCACGCCTTCGACCGCGACGGCAGGATGTGGTACTTGAACCAGCAGAGCTCGAACAGTGACAACTTCATTCCGTGGCGCACCCGGGACGCCTACTCCTCCATGCCCGCCGGGTACGAGAAGTCGTCCTTCGCCGGGGCGGGCCAGGCCGTCTCGGTGGACGTCACCGCCGATCGCCCCTTCATCCTCGGTATCGACAAGCAGGGGCGCCTCGGCATGAACCGCGCGGATGCCAAGCGCGAGGGCTGGTGGGTCTGGGGAGCCTCCGACGTGAGCGGCCTCGGCGGGACGCCCGCCGCCGCGCGCGGCGCCGACGGCAAGGTGACGGCGTTCGCCCGCACCAAGGACGGAGAGATCTGGACGGCGAAGGAGTCCACCAAGGCCGACGCCGACACCAAGCTCCCGCTCAACGGCTTCTTCGGCCAGGGGACCGTCCTGCCGGGTGTGAAGACCACGGGTTCGCCTGCTGTTGCCGTCAACCAGGACAAGTCACTCGGTGTGGTCGTCCGGGACGACAAGGGCTATGTCTACTACGCCCGTCAGCTCACCCCCGACGGCGAGTTCGGGCGCTGGAGCCTCGTGGCTCCCAAGCAGGCGGCAACCGACCCGGCCGTGGTGCAGCTCGACAACGGTGAGTGGGCCGTCTTCTACATCGACACCCAGGGCCTGGAGCGGATGTACTGGCTCTCCGAGGCCGACGGCGGCAGCGCCCAGCCCCGGTCCCTGGTCAGGCCGAAGCGCAGCGTTCCGGCCGGTCCGGTGTTCACCGGCGGCGTCGTCGCCAAGTCCCGCGACGGCAAGCCCGTGGTGAAGGAAGGCCGGTAGCGGTGGTGGGGCGGGAGGAACACCTCCCGCCCCACTCGTCGCACGGCTCGCCTTCAGTCCTCCAGGATGCGCCAGTGCCCGTCGATGCGCTCCACCGTCACGGTGCTCTTCCTGGCGCCCTGCGCCCCTGCGCTCACCTCAACGCGGGCAACCTTGCCCCCGCCCTCGACCCGCGCCGCGTGGACGTCGATGTCGCCGACCTTGCGCTGTTCCTTGCTGCTGAGCCGGTTACCGATCTGGGCGCGCATGGCCCCGGGGCAACCGCCGTCGGCCTCGGCCATGGAGGAGACCACCTTGGGATGCATCAGGTGGCACGCCTCGCGCATGTCGTCGTCGGCGAGTGCGTCGATGTACGCCATGACGAGCTTGCGAGCGCCCTTGGCGCCGGGCTCCGCGCCGGGGTCGCTGTCCCAGAAGGCGAGGACGCCGGTGACGGCGGCGGCCACCAGGGCGGCCGACGTGCCGATCGTCGTCAGCCGGCGCTTGCGGGTCGACCACAGCCGCGTGCCGGCGCTACGAGCCGCACGGCTGATCCGTTCTCCTGCGCTCCGCTCTCCGGACGAGGACTTCACCTGCTCGGGCACAGTCTCACACTTCTCTCGCGAACCACCTGTGAACCGGGCAAGTCTGACACGGAGTTCCGGCAAACGGAATATTTGCACCCCTTGCAGCTGAGACCGCGTCAGAGCCTCTTCGCGCTCCGGAGCCCCGTCGCGTAGAAGCCGTTGCCGTCCAGGCGGGCCGTGCCGCCCTTGTCGCCGAAGGTGGGGCCGTTGGCTTCTTCTCGGCTGGAGATGAAGCGGGGCTTGCCGTCGGTGTCGAGGCCCATGTAGATGCCGACGTGGTCGAGGCGTTCGCCGGTGCGCTTGTCGATCTCGAAGAAGACCAGGTCGCCCGGCTGCAGCTTGTCGATGGCGTCGGGGCGCTTGCCGGTGAGCTCCAGGACGGGCACGCCGGGGGAGAGGCGGGCCATGCCGTCGGCGGTGCGGGGCAGGCCGTCGCCCTTGGCGTCCTTGGCCATGAGGGGGTAGCGCGCCCGGTAGCCGAAGACCGTGCGGACGAAGCCCGAGCAGTCCATGGCCCGGAAGCGTGCCGCCTCCGGCCGCTCGACGGTGCCGTCGCGGAAGCGGTACGGGATGCCCAGGTAGTCGTAGAAGTCGGACTGCTCCAGGCGCAGGTCGCCCGCCGCGGAGCCGGTGGGGTTCAGCGGGCCGAACTGGGCGTCGCCGGAGTACGGGACGCCCTGGGCGTCCTTCTTCTGCGGGGCGCCGTCGAGGTACTCCATGGCGAAGGCGAAGACGTCGGGGTCCTTGCTGCCCAGGGACTTGCTGAACCAGTCCTTGAACCAGGCCGCCTTCTCGGAGCCCTCCTTCCACGCCTCCGGCAGCAACCGGACCCAGCTGTCCGTGGTCACCTTCGCGTCCGTGTACTTCGGCTCGGTGAACGTACGGCTCGCGCCGGTGAGGACCGCGGTGCGGGCGCCGTCGGTGAAGGTGGCGAGCACGCCGCCGTCCGCCGCGCGCACGACCGTGCGGGCCGGGGCGGTCAGCCGCTCGAAGCGGCGCTCGCCCGCCGCCGGCTTGCCGCCGGACGCGTGCCCGGTGGCCGTGCCGGAGACGGACTGCACCGGCGGCGCGGTGCCGTCCTGCTTCTCGCGCAGTTCCACCGTCAGGTACGCGCTGGTGCCGAGCAGGCCGAGCACGACCAGGGTGTGCAGGGCGTGGCGGCCGGCCGGGCCCTTCTTCCGGGCCCGCTTCCGGTCCTTCGTCGTGCCCTTCGTCGTGTCCTTCGTCATGGGGCTGTGCTCCGGGGGTCGGGAAGGCTCAGGCGGTGGGCATGAAGCCCAGCAGGATGCCGGCGGTCAGGACGACGTAGTTGGCGAGCGAGACCGTGCCGGTGGCCAGCAGGGTCGCGCCGCGCGGCTGGCGCACCAGCTGGTAGGCGATCAGGCCGGGGACGATGAAGCCGAGCGTCTGGTTCGCGTACATCAGCGGGAACTGCTGCTGCAGGATCACGTACAGCGTGGCCTGCAGCACGACGCCGGTCAGCACGACCGCCGCGAACAGCCGCTTGCCGTAGAGGATCACGTACCGCTGCAGCAGCAGGGTGGCCAGGTACGTCAGGACGGTGATGCCGACGACCATGGCGGCGCGCTGGACGCTCTCGACGAGGGTGAGGGCCAGCCAGCCGGGGGTGATCATGCCGCCGGGGGAGAGGTTGGTCGTGAGGTAGCAGACCAGGGAGAACAGCAGGCCCAGGGCGATCCCGATGGCGGCGATCTCCGGGGTGAGGACGGCGGGGATCAACGGAAGTCTCCTGTGGGATCCGGGTCCAGGTAGGTCGGGACGTACACCGGGGGCTCTTCCGGTCCCGGCGGAGGCGGCCCCTGCCGCGCCGGCTCGTCGTCCGCCGGCAGTTCCGCCAGCCGCTCCAGCAGCAGTTCGCCCTGCCCGTGGATGTTGCCGATGGCGATCAGCGACGCGCCGGGGCCGAGCCGGCCGAGGATCTCCCGCTCCAGCTCGGCCGGGTCGCGGCGGTCGCCACCGAGGTCGGTGATCCGCGAGCGCCATTCGGCGGGGATCGCGTCGGCGGCGCTCTTCGTGGGGTGGCCGATGAGGAAGACCGACTCCGGGGCGAGGCGCGGGATCAGCTCGCCCATCTGGCCGTTGCGCTCGACGCGGTCCGGGCGGCAGTTGATGAGGACGTGCAGGGGGCGCTCGATCGCGCCCAGGGTCAGCAGCTGCTCGACGTTCATCAGCGTCGACTCGGGGTCGTTGGCCGCGAAGACGTTGGCGAAGCGGAACGGCGTGCCGCCGGGGGTGAGGTAGCGCTCGACGGACAGCACGCCGGGGTCCGGCGGCGCGTCGTACATGCCCTGCAGGGCGGTGGCCCGGTCGACGCCGAGGAGCTCGGCGACGGCCAGGGCGATGGCGACGTTCTCCTTGAACGTGAACCAGCTGAAGCCGCGCAGCTCGGCGTCGGTGACCGTTTCCGGGTCCACGGCGATCAGCCGGCAGTCGCGCTCGGCGGCCTCCTCGCGCAGGATGTGCAGCCGGTCGCGCTCGGCGGTGACGCAGATGCCGCCGTGCGGCATGGACCGGCTCAGCGAGCGGGCCACGTCGTCCAGGGTGGGGCCCATCTCCGCCAGGTGGTCCTCGCGGACGTTGCACAGCACGCCGATGGTGGAGCGGATCAGCTTGGTCTGGTTGACCTCCTGCAGGGCCGGCATGACGGCCATGCACTCGATCACCAGCGCGTGCGGCCGGTACGCGGCGGCGCGCCGCACGATGCCGATCTGCTCGACGACGTTGGCGATGCCGAACTTGCGGTAGACGGGCTCCTCGGTGGCGTCCGGGTGGATGAAGCGGGCCGCGGTGCCGGTGGTCTTGGCGACCGTGACCAGGCCGCCGCCGCGCAGCGCGCCCGCGCACAGCCGGGTGATGGAGCTCTTGCCGCGGATGCCGTTGATCAGCACCCGGGTGGGGATCATGTCGAGGTTGGTGAAGTGCCGGCGCTGCTCGATCACGCCGGCGACGAGGACGATCGCGCAGCAGATCACCAGGACCGTGTAGAGGAAGAGCACGCGTCAGTTCCTTCCGGCCGGCGGCCGCTCGGTGGTGCGCAGTTGCTGCCGGATCAGTTCGAGGTTGCGGACGATCGCGCCCGCCTCGTCGTGGTGCTGCGGGAAGAGGACCGTCTTGCGGTCGCCGCCGGCCAGTGCCTCGGCCTGGCCGGCGAGCGTGCGCAGCGGGCGGACGACGATGATGTGCAGCCAGCCCAGGCAGGCCACGGCGGCGGTCACGCCGAGCAGGCCGGCGAGCATGGTGTGCCGCTGGGCGGTGTACTCGGGCAGCTCCAGCCAGGAGGCCGGCTGTTCGCTGACGACCTGCCAGTTCAGGTCGCGGACGGCGCCGCCGCCGGTGAAGGACGCGGCGGCCGCGAGGGAGGAGCCGCCGTCGGCGCGATGCAGCAGGGCGGTGCCGTTGGTGTCCTTGCGCGCCTTGGTGACGAGGTCGTTCAGGTGGCTGCCGGGCAGCTTGGAGAAGGCGCGGAAGCCGTGCTGGCGGTCGGCGGCGATGATGCGGTGCCCGTCGTCCACCAGCCAGACCTGGCCGAGGCCGGGCCGGGTGACCATGGAGATCAGGAACTGGGGGTCGTACTCGCCGACGACGGTGCGGCCCTTGCCGCCGGGCACGGCCGCGTAGGCGGCGACGGCCGGCTCCTTGCCGGAGGTGTTGAGCTGGGCGACGGAGTCCTCGCGGGGCTTCTGCCCGGCCGGGTGGCGCGGGGCGGCCCCGGCGCGGGTGAGGACCTTGCCGCCGGCGTCGAGGACGTAGACGGAGCGGTAGCGGGGGTGCTCGCGCAGGGTGGTCTGCAGGACGGCCCTGTCGGCACTGTCGTCCCTGCCGCCGTCCTTGCCCCCGTCCTTGTTGCTGTCCTTGGCGCCGTCCTCCTTGCCGCCGCCCGCGCCGACGATCTGGGCGACGGAGGCGACGTCGGCCCAGCCCTCGTTGAGGGCCTTGCGGACGCGGTCGGCGGCGGTGTCCGTACGGCGGCGCTGGTCCTCGACCAGCTGCTTGGGCACGGTCACGCCGCTGCCGGCGCGGTTGAGCAGCAGCAGGAGCGGGGCGGCCCAGGCGAGCAGGACCACGCCGCAGACGACGACGGTGGCGCGGGTGCCGAAGCCGCCGCGGGCCCGGCCGGTACGGGTGGGCCGCCCGCCGAGGAGCTGGCCGCGCAGGCTCTCCAGGGCGGCGCCGATGCGGGCCGGTTCGCGGCCGCGGAACCTGCGGACGGGCCGGTCGAGCTCGCCGCGGCTGATCCGGCGGCTCTCCAGGTACAGCTGGATCAGCGGGCGCTGGACCGTACGGACCAGGATCCAGGTCACCAGCACAGCGAGGACGAGCAGCACGGCGGCGGCGACGAGGCCGAAGGCCCGGGTCTGCACCGCTTTGGCGTCCTCGGTGAGCTTGACCGAGGTGACCACGGACAGGCCGAGGCCGCCCGCGGGGCTGGTCTCGCCGGGCGCGCGGCCCGCCGCCGCGTAGCCCACGGCCGCGCGGTGCTTCTCCGTGCCGCCCATGAGCCGGCCGCTCGCGCCCGGGTGGCCGCCGGGCTCGGGGGCCTTGGCGAAGGCCGCGGCCGCCGTCTTCGCGGCGCGCTTGGCCCAGGCGGTGCGGGAGATGGACGGGCCGTCCTTGGCGAGGACCGTGCCGGCCCAGTCGACGACGAGCAGGGAGCGGTTCTCGCCGGTGGAGATGCCCGGCACGTTGAGGGTGCCGGAGGCGACGAGGAGGCGCGGTTTGTCGCCGCCGCGCAGGGCGGCGGTGACGAGCATGCGGGTGTCGCCGGAGGGCAGTTTGACGAGGCGGGGAGCGGGGGAGCCGTCGGTCTCTCCCTTTTTGCCTGTTCTGTCCGTCAGGGCGTCGGCGAGCGGGATCGTTTCGCCGCGGGCGGCGAGGAGGCTGCCGCCCGCGGGGTCGATGACGGCGAGGCCGCGCCACTTGTTGTAGACCTTGCCGAGCTTGTCCAGAACGGTGTCGGCGGGTACGGCCTCGGGGCCGGCGAAGAGCGCGGCGGCGCGCTGGAGGTCGGTGACGCTCTCGTCGAGGGAGGCCCGCAGGGCGAGCGCGCCGTCCTCCGCGACCCGCTGCTGCGAGGTGAGGACGGCCTGGTCGGCGGCGGCCCGGTCGGGGCCGCCCAGCACGAGGGCGGTCGCGCCCGCGACCAGCAGCAGGAGCGCCAGGAGTGCGGCCACCGGCGGGCGGGCGCCGCCCAGCAGGGGCATGTCGGCGCGCCGGCGCAGCTTGCGACGGCGCGCGCCGCGCGGGGCGGACAGCGGCATTCCTGGCATTCCTTTCGGCCGCGGCTCGGCATTGCCGGGGTCGGCGGAATACCTTGTTCCGCTTGCCGCACATCAGGATGAACTAACGGGAACCGCTGAATTCTAGGTGGAAGTTAAAGGACTAACAAAACCTTGGTGACGCGTGCCTCATATGCGTGCGTAGTGGCTGCTGTTGGAGTAAGGGGCGAGGGAGGGCGTCTCTCCGGGGTACTTTTGCCCGCATGAGGACCCGGCCGGCGCCCGACAGCACAGCCCGTACCGTCCGTACGGCACGCCCCGTGCGAGCTGTACGCTCCGTGCGGCCCGTGCGCGCCGCGCTGTCCTGCGTGCTGCTCGGCGCGCTGGCCCTGGCCGGCGCGGCCGGCTGCGGGGGCGCACCGGCCGCGGACGGGCCCGGGGCCCGCAAGGGCGGCGTCACGTCGCACAAGTCCGCCCCCGAACCCGCCGCCACCGTCGACCTCGGCCGGCACATCACCGACTACACCGACGGCATCACCGCCGACGGCAGCTACCGCATCCCCACCGAGCGCGAGCGCCGGGCCGTCGCCGACGGCGTCCGCGCCGTCCTCGACGGGGACCGCGCCACGGCCGCCCGCCGCCTCTCCGGCGTCGGTTACACCGTCCGCACGCTCGCCGACGGCAGCGGCGGCGCCCGGTACGCGGAGGTCGCCGACGCCACGCGCGAGGGCGAGGTCCGGCGCGGCTGGGGCCGCGTCTACGTCGGCCTCGGCGGCCCGGCCCACTGGCAGGTCCAGGTCCCGCACCCGTCCGCCGACCAGCGCACCGAGCAGCTCGGCATCGGCCTGCTGCGCGGCGCCCCCGGCGGAGTGCTCGTCCTCGCCGGCGCCCACCGCGCCGCGGACTCCGGCGCCGGCCCCGACGCCGCGGACGTCGCCCACCGCCCCGACTCCGTCTTCGCGGCCGTCTCCGACGCGCTCGCCGACCGGCACCTCCCCGCCGTCCAGGTGCACGGCTTCGCCGACAGCAGCCTGCCCGACCACGACGTCGTCGTCTCCCCCGGCAGCGGCGAAGCGGGCCTCCCCGCCGCCCGCCGCCTCGCCGCCGCCTACCGTGCCCAGGGCCTGCGCGTCTGCGAGGTCTGGGAGCGCTACTGCGGCCGCCTGGAGGGCCGTACGAACGTGGAGGGCGAGTACGCGGGGAAGGCCGGGGTGCCGTTCGTGCACGTCGAGCACAGCCGGCAGGTGCGGGACGACGACGGGCTGGTGGCGAAGGCGGTACGGGCGCTGGTGGAGATCGCGCGGACGTGGGCCGCGGCGCCTCGCACCCCGGGCCCCCGGGTCAGCTGAAGTCCAGGCCGCCCGTACGGGTGCGCTTGAGCTCGAAGAAGTCCGGGTAGCCGGCCAGCAGCCGGACGCCGTCGAAGACCCGGGCGGCTTCCTCGCCCCGCGGGATCGAGCTCAGGACGGGCCCGAAGAAGGCGACCCCGTCGATGTGGATCGTGGGCGTCCCGACCTCTTCGCCGACCGGGTCCATGCCCTCGTGGTGGCTCTTGCGCAGCGCCTCGTCGTAGTCGGACGAGTGAGCCGCTTCGGCCAGCGACTCCGGGAGACCGGCGTCGGCCAGCGCCTTCCTGATCAGGTCGTCGCCGACCTCGCCGTCCTCGTTGTGGATACGGGTGCCCAGCGCCGTGTACAGGTCCCGCAGCACGTCCTCCCCGTGCTCCTGCGCCGCCGCCGTGCACACCCGCACCGGGCCCCAGCCCACGTCGAACAGGCGGCGGTACCGCTCGGGCAGGTCGGCCCGGCCCTCGTTGAGCACGGACAGGCTCATGACCCGGAACCGGAGGTCGATGTCGCGGTGGCGCTCGACCTCCAGGATCCAGCGGGAGGTGATCCAGGCGAAGGGGCAGATGGGATCGAAGTAGAAGTCCACTTTGTGTGTCATGGTCATGAGGCTATGGGGAAGGTGGACCGGCGGGCAGGGCCACTTCCCCACGAAGATCATGGGCCAATACCCGTGTCACTCCTGCAGTTGCCGGCACCTCCACTGCAGCGGCACCTCGGGACGGTGCCTGAGCCGCTGCACGAGCGTAGGGAGCAGGTAGTGCGTCGCCTCTGCGGCGAGGTGCTTTTGGAGCCAGTCGACCGGAAGCCGCTGACTGAAGCCGTGCGTGGCGGAAACAGCGAGGGCCGCACGGGAAACCCCGTGCGGCCCTCGCATCGGCACAGCGCCGGCGATTACGCCGGGACGCTCGCCACGCCCACCGGCAGGAACCGCCGGCCGGCGGCACGCTCGGAGACGCCCTCGCGGTCCAGGTACGGCGTGATGCCGCCCAGGTGGAAGGGCCAGCCCGCGCCGGTGATCAGGCACAGGTCGATGTCCTGGGCCTCGGCGACGACGCCCTCGTCCAGCATGATGCCGATCTCCTGCGCGACCGCCTCCAGGACGCGGGCCCGCACCTGCTCCTCCGTCAGGACGCTGTCGCCCTGCTTGAGCAGCGCCGCGACCTCGGGGTCCAGCTCCGGCTTGCCGGAGTCGTAGACGTAGAAGCCGCGCTTCCCGGCCTTCACCACGGCGGCGAGGTTCGGGGAGACCTTGAAGCGGTCGGGGAACGCGCCGGCCAGCGTCTCGGAGACGTGCAGGCCGATGGCGGGGCCGACCAGCTCCAGGAGCACCAGCGGGGACATCGGCAGGCCGAGCGGCTCGACGGCCTTCTCGGCCACGGCGACCGGCGTGCCCTCGTCGATGACGTTCTGGATCTCGCCCATGAAGCGGGTGAGGATGCGGTTGACGACGAACGCCGGGGCGTCCTTCACCAGGACCGCGGTCTTCTTCAGCTTCTTGGCGACGGCGAAGGCCGTGGCCAGGGAGGCGTCGTCCGTCTTCTCGCCGCGGACGATCTCCAGCAGCGGGAGGATCGCGACCGGGTTGAAGAAGTGGAAGCCCACGACCCGCTCGGGGTGCTTGAGCTTCGACGCCATCTCGCTGACGGACAGCGAGGAGGTGTTCGTGGCGAGGATGGTGTGCGCGGGCACGACCGCCTCGACCTCGGCGAACACCTGCTGCTTGACGCCCATCTCCTCGAAGACGGCCTCGATGACGAAGTCCGCGTCGCCGAAGGCGGCGGCCTTGTCGAGGGAGCCGGTGACGGCGGCCTTGAGGCGGTTGGCCTTGTCGTTGCCGATGCGGCCCTTGGCGAGGAGCTTGTCGATCTCGCCGTGGACGTAGCCGACGCCCTTGTCGATGCGCTCCTGGTCGATGTCGGTGAGGACGACCTGGACCTCCAGGCGGCGCGCGAAGAGCAGCGCGAGCTGGGAGGCCATCAGGCCGGCGCCGACGACGCCCACCTTGGTGACGGGGCGGGCCAGCGAGCGGTCGGGGGCACCGGCCGGGCGCTTGGCGCGCTTCTGCACCAGGTTGAAGGAGTAGATGCCGCTGCGCAGCTCGTCGCCCATGATCAGGTCCGCGAGGGCCTGGTCCTCGGCGTCGAAGCCCTGGCGCAGGTCGCCGTTCTTCGCCGCGGAGATGATGTCCAGGGCGCGGTAGGCGGCCGGGGCGGCGCCGTGCACCTTGGAGTCGGCGATGAAGCGGCCGCGCTCGACGGCCTGGTCCCAGGCCTCGCCGCGGTCGATCTCGGCGCGGTCGACCTGGACGTCGCCCTTGAGGACGGAGGCCGTCCAGATCAGCGACTGCTCCAGGAAGTCGGCGCCGTCGAAGATCGCGTCGGCGATGCCGAGCTCGAAGACCTGCTTGCCCTTGAGCTGACGGTTCTGGTTGAGCGAGTTCTCGATGATGACCGAGACCGCGCGGTCGGCGCCGATGAGGTTCGGCAGCAGGGTGCAGCCGCCCCAGCCGGGGACCAGGCCGAGGAAGACCTCGGGCAGGGAGAAGGCCGGGATGGCCCGCGAGACGGTCCGGTAGGTGCAGTGCAGGCCGACCTCGACGCCGCCGCCCATGGCCGCGCCGTTGTAGTACGCGAAGGTCGGGACGGCGAGGGACGACAGCCGCTTGAAGACGTCGTGGCCGCCCTTGCCGATGGCGAGCGCGTCCTCGTGCTTCTTCAGCAGCTCGACGCCCTTGAGGTCGGCGCCGACGGCGAAGATGAACGGCTTGCCGGTGATGCCGATGCCGGTGATCGTGCCCTCGGCGGCCTCCTTCTCCACCTGGTCGATCGCGGTGTTCAGGTTCGCGAGCGACTGCGGGCCGAAGGTGGTCGGCTTGGTGTGGTCCAGGCCGTTGTCCAGCGTGACGAGCGCGAAGCGCCCGGCGCCGAAGGGGAGGTCGAAGTGGCGCACGTGCGCCTGGGTCACGACCTCGTCGGGGAACAGCTCCGCCGCACCCTTGAGAAGTTCAGCGGTGGTGCTCACTTGGTGCCTCCGTCGAAGTGGGGGTTCTCCCAGATGACCGTGCCGCCCATGCCGAGGCCGACACACATCGAGGTGAGGCCGTAGCGGACGTGCGGCTGCTCCTCGAACTGGCGGGCCAGCTGGGTCATCAGACGGACGCCGGAGGAGGCCAGCGGGTGGCCGAACGCGATGGCGCCGCCGTACTGGTTGACGCGCGGGTCGTCGTCCGCGATGCCGTAGTGGTCCAGGAGCGCGAGCACCTGCACCGCGTAGGCCTCGTTGAGCTCGAACAGGCCGATGTCGTCGATCGTCAGGCCCGCCTTGGCGAGGGCCTTCTCGGTCGCCGGGATCGGGCCGTAGCCCATGACCTCGGGCTCGACGCCGACGAAGGAGTACGAGACGAGGCGCATGCGGACCGGCAGGCCCAGCTCGCGCGCGACGTCCTCGGCGGCGATCAGCGAGGCGGTGGCGCCGTCGTTGAGGCCCGAGGCGTTGCCCGGGGTGACCCGGCCGTGCGGGCGGAACGGCGTCTTGAGGTTGGCCAGCCCCTCCATGGTGGTGCCCGGGCGCATCGGCTCGTCGGCCGTGACCAGGCCCCAGCCCAGCTCCCCGCCCTCGGGCGTGGTGCGGCGGACGGAGATCGGCACCAGGTCGGCCTGGATCTTGCCGTCGGCGTACGCCTTGGCGGCCTTCTCCTGACTGCGGACCGCGTAGGCGTCCGCGCGCTCCTTGGTGAGCTGCGGGAAGCGGTCGTGCAGGTTCTCCGCCGTCATGCCCATGACGAGGGCGGAGTCGTCGACCAGCCGCTCCGAGAGGAAGCGCGGGTTGGGGTCGACGCCCTCGCCCATCGGGTGACGGCCCATGTGCTCGACGCCGCCCGCGAGGGCGATGTCGTACGCGCCGAAGGCGACGCCGCCGGCGACGGTCGTCACGGCGGTCATGGCGCCGGCGCACATGCGGTCGATGGACATGCCGGGCACGGTCTGCGGCAGGCCCGCGAGCATGCCGGCCGTACGGCCGAGGGTCAGACCCTGGTCACCGATCTGCGTGGTCGCGGCGATGGCGACCTCGTCGATCTTGGCGGGGTCCAGGTTCGGGTTCCGGCGCAGCAGCTCACGGATGCACTTGATGACGAGGTCGTCGGCGCGGGTCTCGTGGTAGATGCCCTTCGGGCCCGCCTTGCCGAACGGGGTGCGGACGCCGTCGACGAATACGACGTCCCTAGCGGTACGAGGCACTTGGCTCTCCTCCTGTGCGGGATCGCTGCTCGCGGGCATGCCTGGACGGCTCCGCCGCGGTGCGGGCTGACATCGTCATGCTACTTACGGGTAACTAAGTTGCCCAGTCCCCTGGCGGGGAGCGGCGAAGGTCACATTCCGTGTACGGAGGGGGCTACTGGGGGTTCGGCACCGCCGGTGGCGTTTGCGGTGGGAGAAACCGGCTCGAGCCGGAAAACGGGCTGCGCCCCGGCCCCCACTGCGGGGCCGGGGCGCAATCCGGGAAGCGGTCGTCAGGCCGCGGCTTCCGTCAGGGCCTTCACCAGGACCGGGGTCACCTGTTCGATCTGCCAGGGGCGGGCGCCGTGGGCGGAGAGGATCTCCGCCACCGCCTCCGGCGTCGGATCGGCCGGCGGCTCCCAGCACAGCCGCCGCACCGTGTCCGGCGTGATCAGGTTCTCCTGCGGCATCGTGAGGCGCTCGGCGAGCGCGGACACGGCCGTACGGGCCGCCGTGAGCCGGGCGGCCGCCTCCGGGTCCTTGTCGGCCCAGGCGCGCGGCGGCGGGGGGCCGGTGAGCGGCTGGCCGGGCTGCGGCAGCTCGTTGTCCGGGACGGCCCGCGCGCGGTCGACCGCGGCCTGCCACTGCTCCAGCTGCTTGCGGCTCATGCGGTGCCCGAAGCCGGGCAGGGCCGCGAGGGCGTGCGCGTTCGGCGGCATGTTCAGCGCGGCCTCGATGATCGCGGCGTCGCCGAGCACCTTGCCGGGCGAGACGTCGCGCCGCTGCGCCACCTGGTCACGGGCGGTCCACAGCTCGCGCACCACCGCCATCTGGCGGCGCCTGCGCACCTTGTGCATCCCGGACGTACGGCGCCAGGGGTCCTTGCGGGGCGGGGCGGGCGGGGCGGCGGCGATGGCGTCGAACTCCTGCCGGGCCCACTCCAGCTTGCCCTGGCGCTCCAGCTCGGCCTCCAGCGCGTCGCGCAGGTCGACGAGGAGCTCCACGTCGAGGGCGGCGTAGCGCAGCCAGGGATCGGGCAGGGGGCGGGTCGACCAGTCGACGGCGGAGTGGCCCTTCTCCAGGGCGTACCCCAGGACGTTCTCCACCATGGCTCCGAGACCCACCCGTGCGAACCCGGCGAGCCGGCCGGCCAGCTCCGTGTCGAACAGCCGCGTCGGCGTCATCCCTATCTCGCGCAGGCACGGCAGGTCCTGGGTGGCTGCGTGCAGAACCCATTCGGCGTCGGCGATGGCCTCGCCGAGCGCGGACAGGTCGGGGCAGCCGACCGGATCGATGAGCGCGCTGCCCGCGCCCGCACGGCGCAGCTGTACGAGGTAGGCGCGCTGGCCGTAGCGATATCCGGAGGCGCGCTCGGCGTCGACGGCGACGGGGCCGGTGCCGGCGGCGAACGCGGCGACGACCGCCGCGAGGGCATCGTTGTCAGCGACGACCGGCGGGATGCCTTCGCGTGGCTCCAGTAGGGGGATCGGCGCCGAAACGACGTCGTCCGGGGGGCCGCCCCCGGTGGTTCGCAGTGGTGTGTCTGCTGCGGTTTCTTGGGCGTCGGTCACCGGTCAAGGGTATCTGTGTATGGCAAGCGCCCGCCGACGGAACGTCCCGTCGACGGGCGCGGCGTTGCGGGCCGGCGGTGGTGAGGGGGGTGTGAGGGGCGCCGGGGGCGGGCCGGGGGCGTGAGTGGAGGTGCGGGCGGTGGTGGGGGCGTCAGTGGATGATGCCGGTGCGCAGCGCCACGGCGACCATGCCGGCCCGGTCGCCGGTGCCGAGCTTGCGGGCGATCCGGGCGAGGTGGCTCTTGACCGTGAGCGCCGACAGCCCCATCGACACGCCGATGGCCTTGTTGGACTGGCCCTCCGCGACCAGCCGCAGCACCTCGACCTCGCGGCCGGACAGCTCGCGGTAGCCGCCGGGGTGGCCGGGGGCGCCGGGCGGGCGGCGGTGCAGGCGGGCCGCGGCGGCGGAGCCGATGGGGGCGGCGCCGGGGCGGCCGGGGACGCCGAGGTTGGTCCGGGTGCCGGTGACGACGTAGCCCTTCACGCCGCCCGCGAGGGCGTTGCGCACGGCGCCGATGTCGTCGGCGGCGGACAGGGCCAGGCCGTTGGGCCAGCCCGCGGCACGGGTCTCGGAGAGGAGGGTGAGCCCGGAGCCGTCGGGGAGGTGGACGTCGGCCACGCAGATGTCGCGCGGGTTGCCGACGCGGGGGCGAGCCTCCGCGATGGACGACGCCTCGATCACGTCTCTCACGCCCAGCGCCCAGAGGTGCCGGGTGACGGTGGAGCGGACACGGGGGTCGGCGACGACGACCATGGCCGTCGGTTTATTGGGGCGGTAGGCGAGGCTCGCAGGTTGCTCGAGGAGAACGGACACCAAGCCTCCAGGGGGGAGTGGCGGGGGGACGGTTCCGGCTTTGGGGGGTAAGCCGGGGCGATCCGTATGGGAAGGGTCACAAGCCTCTTCGGCACCGAAGCGTCCCGGCTTTAGGGAATGATCACGAATTGGTGAGTAACAATTCGGGCAATTCGGATGCGAACGGTCGGCAATCGGTCGGATTGCCGACCGAAATGGTGCCGGGGAGGGGGCGGAATCGGTCATGGATACGGCATTCGGGTGACCGTTCCGTGGCCTCCACGGGGTGGGGCGGTGAGGGGCTCGCCCGTCATCACGGCCGGGGTCTGGCGAAGGGGCTTCGCCCCTTCGGTCCCGCCGCGGCGGTGATCAGCCCCGGTGGGCGTGTCCGGCGGTGCCGGGCGTGGGCGGGCCCGTTACGGCACCGCCGGGCTGCGTCGTTTCGGCTGATCGCCGTGGCGGCGGATTCGAGGATGCGGGCATCCTCGACTGGCGGTGAGGGGCTCGCCCGTCACTACGGCCGGGGCGGCCGCCGGTCGGTGGTGAAGGGGGCTTCGCCCCTTCGATCCCGCCGCGGCGGTGATCAGCCACAGTAGGCGTGTCCGGCGGTGCCGGGCGTGGGCGGGCCCGTTACGGCACCGCCGGGCTGCCTCGTTCCGGCTGATCGCCGTTGCGGCGGATTCGAGGATGCTGCGCATCCTTGGCCGGCCGGCGCGCGCCGCGCCTAGCAGCGGCCCTGGGGGTCCCTTCGTTGGGGGAGGGTTACTACGCCGGCGTCCGGGGTGCCGCCCGGGGGGAGGCCCGCGATCTGGCAGAGCAGGTCGCACCAGGCGGCGAGGTGCGCCGCCGTGTCCGGCACCCCGGCGTCCTCCGGTGGTTCGGCGGCCGGGCCGCCGTCCTTCCCGTCCCGGACCGCCCGGACGGGCTTCGCGGCCGCCGGCGGGGCCGGTGGGACCGGGGACCACGAGGCCCGGATCTCGATGCGCGTCGACGGCTCCCGTTCCGCGAGCCCGCCGAAGTAGTGCGACCCGGCCCGCGTCACCGTCCCGCTGGGAGCCGCGTACGGCACGCGGCGCGCCTCCAGCGCGCCGGTGAGCCAGGACCAGCAGACCTCGGGCAGCAGGGGGTCCGCGGCCATCTCCGGCTCCAGGTCCGCGTGGACCAGGGTCACCAGGCGGAACGTGCCGCCCCACGCCTCGTGCCCGGCCGGGTCGTGCAGCAGGATCAGCCGGCCGTCGGCCAGCTCCTGGTCGTCGACGACGACCGCGGCCTCCAGCGCGTACGAGAAGGGGGCGAGCCGCTGGGGCGGCGGCGTCGCGTCGAGCTCGATCTCCGGCCGCAGGCGCACCCCTTGCAGCCCGGCGACCGCCTGCCGGAAGACGGACGGGGAGCCCTCCCCATCCGCGTCGTCCGGACCGTCCGAGAGGTGTCCCTGCGCCGCAGCCATGCCCGGAAGACTAGGCGGAACGACGCGCGGTTCCGGGTAGGACACCCACACGGGCGGGTCACTCGTTCGGCCCGTGCGAAGATTTGGGGCATGAGTGAGCGCAGCCAGCAGCAGACAGGCCGTACCGCCGCACACGACTCGGCGTTCCTGAGGGCGTGCCGGCGCGAGCCCGTGCCCCACACCCCGGTCTGGTTCATGCGGCAGGCGGGCCGCTCGCTCCCCGAGTACCGCAAGGTGCGCGAGGGCATCCCGATGCTCGAGTCCTGCATGCGCCCGGACCTCGTCACCGAGATCACCCTGCAGCCGGTGCGGCGGCACAACGTCGACGCCGCGATCTTCTTCAGCGACATCGTGGTGCCGCTGAAGGCCGTCGGCATCGACCTCGACATCAAGCCGGGCGTCGGCCCGGTCGTCGCCCAGCCGGTCCGCACCCGCGCGGACCTGGAGCGCCTCCGTCCGCTCGACGCCTCCGACGTCCCGTACGTCACGGAGGCCGTCCGCCAGCTCACCGGCGAGCTCGGCGCCACGCCGCTGATCGGCTTCGCCGGCGCGCCGTTCACGCTGGCGAGCTACCTCATCGAGGGCGGCCCGTCGCGCACGTACGAGAACACCAAGGCCATGATGTACGGCGCCCCGGAGCTGTGGGCCGCCCTCGTCGACCGCCTCGCGGGCATCACGGCCGCCTTCCTGGAGGTGCAGATCGCGGCCGGCGCCTCCGCCGTCCAGCTCTTCGACTCGTGGGCGGGCGCGCTCGCCCCGGGCGAGTACCGCAAGTACGTCATGCCCGCCTCCGCCAAGGTCTTCGACGCGGTCGCGCACCACGGCGTGCCCCGCATCCACTTCGGCGTCGGCACGGGCGAGCTCCTCGGCCTCATGGGCGAGGCCGGCGCGGACGTCGTCGGCGTCGACTGGCGCGTCCCCCTGGACGAGGCGGCCCGCCGCGTCGGCCCGGGCAAGGCGCTCCAGGGCAACCTCGACCCGGCCGTGCTCTTCGCGGGCCGCGGCGCGGTCGAGGCGAAGGCCCAGGAGGTGCTGGACTCGGCGGCCGGCCTGGAGGGCCACGTCTTCAACCTCGGCCACGGCGTCCTGCCGAACACGGACCCGGAGGCGCTGACGGCGCTCGTGGAGTACGTGCACGAGCGCACGGCCCGCTGACCGCGCGGCCTGGCATCAGGTGGTGCGGTAGAGGGGGTCGGTGAGATCGCAGCGGACGCCCCCGGCCAGGGCCGGTGGCGTCCGTGACAGGAGTGATCTTCCCGCGATCTCGGCGAAGGAGATGTCGATCTGCGGGACCCCGTACGAGATGAGCTTCTCCACGGACGTCCCGTAGGCGACGGCCCGCACCCCGCTCCACAGGAGCGCGCCCGCGCACATCGCGCAGGGCTCGGCCGTGGTGACCACGGCGTGGTCCGGGAGATGGAAGCCCGCCGCGGCCGCGGCGCGCAGCAGGGCGACCTCGGCGTGCGCCGTGGGGTCGTGCCCCGAGTCGTTGCGCGCGCCCGTCACGACGCTTCCGCCGGCGACGTCGACGAGCACCGCGCCGTAGGGATAGCGGGCGGTGCGGGCCCGGTCGGCGGCGGCGGGCATGGCGCGGCGGACCGCGGCCTCAAGGCCCGGGGGCCAGGTGCCGGTTCGGTCAGGCGTACGGGTACGGGCATGGGTCCGGGCTCCGGCCCGGGCTTCGGGTGCCGCGGCGAGCAGGGCGCCGCCGGCTGCGACCGCGCCCGAAAGGAAGCGGCGGCGCGACGAGTCGGAAGAAGTCACCCGGAGTTTCTAGCAGGCGGGTGACGGCCGGCGGGGCGGAAAAGCCAGGTACGGCGGGGACTGCGGGGGCGGCGTATACGGCGAGCAGGCGGCCGGAAGCGGCCGCCTGCGATACATGTGACGCTCCGGCAGCCCTCGGTGAGGCCGTCGGCCGTCAGGCCGTCAGTTGTCAGCCCGTCAGCGCCGGGTAGTCGACGTAGCCCTCGGCGCCGCCGCCGTAGAACGTCGTGCGGTCGGCGGCGTTGAACGGGCCGCCGGCCTTGAGCCGGGCGGGCAGGTCGGGGTTGGCGATGAAGAGCGTGCCGTAGCTGATGACGTCGGCGGTGCCGTCCTCGACGAGGCCGAGCGCGTCCGGGCCGGTCGGCCCGTCGGTGAAGGGGTTGAGGATCAGGGTGCCGGGGAAGCGCTTGCGCAGGTCGAGGGTGAGCTCGCGGATGCCGGTGGCCTCCATGACGTGCAGGTAGGCCAGGCCCAGCGGCGCGATGGCGTCGACCAGCGCGGTGTACGTCGCCTCGGTGTCGGTCTCCGCGATCGAGCCGAGCGTGTTCGCGGGCGAGATCCGCAGACCGGTCCGCCCGGCGCCGATCTCGGCGGCGACGGCCTTGACGACCTCGGTGGCGAAGCGGATGCGGTTTCCGGTGCTGCCGCCCCACTCGTCGGTGCGCCGGTTGGAGTTGGACGCGAGGAACTGCTGGATGAGGTAGCCGTTGGCGCCGTGCACCTCGACGCCGTCGAAGCCCGCCTCGATCGCGTTGCGCGCGGCGGTGGCGTAGTCGGCGATCGTGGCGCGGACCTCCTCGCCGGTCAGCTCCCGGGGGGTGACGAGGTCCTTCATGCCCTCGGGGGTGAAGTGGGCCCCCTCGGCGGCTATGGCCGACGGGCCCACCGGGACCAGGCCGTCCGGCAGCAGCACCGGGTGGCCGATCCGGCCGGTGTGCATGAGCTGGGCGAAGATCCGGCCGCCCCGGGCGTGGACGGCGCCGGTGACCTTGCGCCAGGAGGCGACTTGCCCGGCGCTGTGCAGGCCGGGGGTCCAGGGGTAGCCCTGGCCGACGGCGGAAGGCTGGATGCCCTCGGTGATGATCAGGCCGGCCGAGGCGCGCTGTGCGTAGTAGTCGGCGACGAGCTCGGTGGCGGTGCCGCCCTCGCCGGCGCGGCTGCGGGTCATGGGCGCCATGGCGATGCGGTTGGCGAGCCGGGTGCCGGCGAGGTCGATGGGGTCGAAAGCGGTGGTCACAGCGGTCCCCTCCAGGATTCATTGGCCGACCAAGTAATCGGCTCGGTCGCCACTGTAGCGCATTGTTTGGCCGGCCAACATAATGAGAGGGGAGGTGTCCGGAGCAGACTGGAGCCCCCTGCCCCGACCCCCCCCCGCCGACCGAGGAGACCCGCCATGACCGCCCGGGACGCCGTAACCGACGCCACCGCGTGTCCGCCCGCCGCCGCCCCGCCGCTGTGCCCCGGGGGTGACGGGCAGATCAGCCACGCCATCGCGCGCGTGGCCCGGGTCCACCGCATCACCGCCGGGAACCTGCTGCGCCGCCTCGGGCTGTACGCGGGGCAGGAGCTGCTGATGATGCGGCTCTGGGACGCGGGCCCGCAGCGGCAGTCCGAGCTGATCAGGCTGCTGGGGCTCGACCCTTCGACCGTGACGCGCATGGTCCAGCGGCTGGAGCAGGCCGGTCTCGTCACCCGGCAGCCGTGCTCCGAGGACCGCCGCGTCGTGATCGTCGCGACGACGGAGGCGGGCGAAGCCCTGCGCAAGGAGGTGGCGCAGGTGTGGCAGGAGCTGGAGGACCGCACGCTCGCCGGCCTCGGCGACGCCGACCGCAGCGAACTGGCCCGGCTGCTGGCCCACGTGGAGGGCAACCTCACCGGCTGCTGAGCCGTGGCCGAAGGGATGCCGTCCAGCGGCGCGGCGCTCGTCCTGCAACCTCTGCGGGAAGAAGGACAACAGCTGGATCCTGCTGAGCTACGCGGGCCACGAGGGCTGGGTGCCCACGGCCTGCATCGAGCAGTGGCGCGCCTGAGACCGGACCGAGGCGTACGGGTGCCCCCGGGCGGAGCCACCGCCCGGGGCGGCCCGGAGACCGCTCGGGCGGCGAGCTCGCGAAGGCCCCGGACCGCCGCGGGCCCCGGCATGGCCTTGGGCGGCGCTCAGCGTGCCGAGGCCACCTCCGCCGCCGCCTTGCGCGCCGCCACCAGCACCGGGTCCCACACCGGTGAGAACGGCGGGGCGTAACCCAGGTCCAGGGCCGTCATCTGATCGACCGTCATGCGGGCGGTGAGGGCGACCGCTGCGACGTCCACGCGCTTCGCCGCGCCCTCGCGGCCGACGATCTGCACGCCCAGCAGGCGGCCCGTGCCCCGTTCGGCGAGCATCTTCACCGTCATCGGGCGGGCGCCGGGGTAGTAGCCGGCGCGGCTGGTGGACTCGACGGTGGCGGTCACGTAGCGCAGGCCCTCCGCCCGCGCCTGGGACTCCAGCAGGCCCGTACGGGCGATCTCCAGGTCGCAGACCTTGCTGACGGCCGTGCCCACCACGCCGGGGAACGTGGCGTAGCCGCCGCCCACGTTGGTGCCGATGACCTGGCCGTGCTTGTTGGCGTGCGTGCCGAGGGCGATGTGCCGGGTGCGGCCGGAGACGAGGTCGAGGACCTCCACGCAGTCGCCGCCCGCCCAGACGTTCTCGTGGCCGCGCACCCGCATGGCCAGGTCGGTGAGCAGCCCGCCCGACGTGCCCAGCGGCAGGCCCGCCGCCTCGGCGAGCGCCGTCCCGGGCCGCACCCCCAGGCCGAGGACGACCACGTCGGCCGGGTGTTCGACGCTGCCGGCGGCGACGGCGCGGACCCGGCCGTCCGGACCGGTCAGTACGGCGGTGACCTCCGTGTCCGTCACGACCTCGATGCCCATGCCGGTCATGGCGTCGCGCACGAGCCGGCCCATGTCCGGGTCGAGGGTCGACATCGGCTGGGCCGCGCGCTCGATCACCGTCACCGCGTAGCCGCGCCGGACGAGGGCCTCCGCCGCTTCCACGCCGATGTACCCCGCGCCGATCACCACCGCCCTGCGGTCCGCTCCGCCGCCGTCCAGGCCGGCGACGAGCGCCCGGCCGTCGTCCAGGGTCTGCACGCCGTACACGCCCGGGGCGTCGATGCCCTCCAGGGGCGGCCGCACGGGGCGGGCACCGGTCGCGAGGACGAGGTGGTCGTAGCCGTGCCAGCGCTCCTCGCCGGTCTCCAGGTCGCGGGCGAGGACGCGCTGCCCGCCGAGGTCGAGCTCCGTCACCTCGGTGCGCATCCGCACGCCGATGCCGCGGGCGCGGTGCTCCTCCGGCGTCCGGGCGACGAGCGCGTCCGGGCCGTCCACCACGCCACCGGCCCAGTACGGGATGCCGCACGCGGAGTACGACGTGAACCGGCCGCGCTCGAACGCGGTGATCTCCAGCTCCTCCGGCGTCCGGAGCCTGCGCGCCCGGGACGCGGCGGACATGCCCGCCGCATCGCCCCCGACGACCACCAGCCGCTGCGCGCTCATGTCCCGCTCCTTTCAGCCCGCGGTGTGCCAGTCAAGGAACACCGTCTCGTCTTCTCCCTGCAACGTCACGTCGAAGCGGTACGCGTTCCGCCGCCCGGCCTCCGGCGTCGCCAGCAGCGTGGCGCGGCGGTCCGGCGGCAGCGCGGCCAGCAGTGGGTCGCCGGGCGGCTCGGCGACGTACACCCGGGTGAAGAGGTGCCGGCCGAGGCCCCGGGCGTGGAGGCACAGCGCCAGGTACGGCGCCCCGCCGGGCAGCAGCGTGTGCAGGACGTAGTGCCCGTCCCGGCCGGTGGGCACGCGGGCCCAGCCGGTGAACGTCCGCCCGTCGCGGCGCAGGCTGCCCGGTGCGCCCGCGAGCGAGCCGTCCGGGGCCGCCTGCCAGAACTCCAGGAGCGCGTCGGGCACGGGCGCGCCCTCCCCGTCGCGGACGTGGCCGTGCACGGTCACGGCGTCCGGGTGCCCGGCCGGGGCCGCGTCGCCGCCGCCGGGACAGGGCAGCGCGATGCCGTAGTAGGGGCCGACGGTCTGGGACGGGGTCGGGGGCAGCGTCATCATCGGTCCCCTTCGGTCCAGGTGGCGGACGGGCCGTCCAGGACGATGTCCCAGCGGTAGCCGAGCGAGCGGCCGGGCTCGCCCAGGGTGCGGTCGAGGGTGCAGACGAGCCGGGCGCGGGCGGCCTCGTCGCTGACGGCGTGCCAGATGATGTCGGCCGGCAGGAGCGGGTCGCCGGGGAAGTACATCTGGGTGACGAGCCGCTGGGTGAACGCCGTGCCGAAGAGGGAGAAGTGCAGGTGGGCCGCGCGCCAGAGGTCGTGCGGGCCGCCGAGGGGGTAGGCGCCGGGGCGGACGGTGACGAAGCGGTAGCGGCCGTCGTCGTCGGTGAGGCAGCGGCCCGCGCCGGTGAAGTGCGGGTCGAGCGGGGCGGGGTGGCGGTCGAGGGGGTGGGCGTAGCGGCCCGCGGCGTTGGCCTGCCACAGCTCCACGAGCTGGCCGCGCACGGGACGGCCCCGGCGGTCCGTGATCCGCCCGCCGACGACGATCCGCTCGCCGACGGGCGCGCCGTCGTGCTGCCGGGTGAGGTCGTGGTCGAGGGGGCCGACGTCCGCCGTCCCGAAGACCGGGCCGGTCAGCTCGACGGTGCCGGGCGCGGCGGGCAGGGGGACGGGCACGGGCGGTCTGCGGGGCGTGCGGAGGGCGACGGCCCGCGCGGCGGCGGCGAAGGCGTCGCCGCCGGGGACCGCGGCGGCGCCGGCGGGGACGGCAGGGCGTATCCGATCCTGTGCGGGTTCAGAGGTGGCCATGGCCTTGATCTACCCCGGGGCGCCGCCGGTGATCCCGCCCGGCCCGCCGCCGGGTCGGAGCAGCGGCGCTCCCGCGTAGTTCTCGGCCAGTTCCGCCGCGGCCGCCGTGGGGCCCGTGACCCGGCGCAGCCACGTCAGCTGCAGGGCGCGGTCGTACGCGCCGGCCCCCGGCGCCGCGTGCAGCATCGTCGTCATCTCGTGCGAGAAGAGCTGCGCCTGCCACACGCGGCGCAGACAGTCGTCCGAATACCGGTCGAGGAGCGCGGTCGAGCCGGTGCGGTGCCAGTGCGTGAACGCCCGCGCCATCGTGACGACGTCCGCGAAGGCCAGATTGAGGCCCTTGGCGGCGCTCGGCGGCACGATGTGCGCCGCGTCCCCGGCCAGCAGCAGCCGCCCGTGGCGCATCGGCTCGATCACCTGGCCGCGCAGGCCGCTCACCGACTTGGCGAGGACGGGGCCGCGCCGCAGCCGCCAGTCCCCGGCGGCCAGCCGGACGTCCAGCTCGTCCCAGACGCGCTCGTCGGGCCAGGCGCGCGGATCGGTGCCGCGGGGCACCTGCAGGTAGAGCCGGGAGACGGCGGGGGAGCGCATGCTGTGCAGTGCGAAGCCCCGCTCGTGGCCCGCGAGCAGCAGTTCGTCGCTGGAGGGCGGCACGTCGGCGAGGATGCCCAGCCACGCGTACGGGTACGTGCGCGCGTGCATCCGCACCGCTCCCGGGGGCAGGGCGCGCCGGGAGGCGCCGTGCGAGCCGTCGCAGCCGGCCACGTACTCGCACTCCAGCGTGCCCTCCTGCCCCTGCGGGCCGCCCCGCACGAAGCGGATCAGCGGCTGCTCGCCGTCGGCCTTCTCCACCGCCACCACCCGCGTGCCGAACAGCAGAGGGGGGCCGTCCGCAAGCTGAAGGGCGATCAGGTCCTTGACGACCTCGGTCTGCGGATAGATCGTCACGGTCCGGCCGCCGGTCCTGGACGGCAGGTCCACCCGGTGCGCCTCGCCCTCGAAGCGCAGCTCGAAGCCGCGGTGCACCAGGCCCTCGCGGTCCAGCCGCTCGCCCGCGCCGCACTCCCGCAGGACGTCCGCCGAGCCCTGCTCCAGGATCCCGGCGCGCTGCCGCCGCTCGGCGTACGCCCGGTCGCGGGCCTCCAGGACGGTGCAGTCCACGCCCGCCCGGTGCAGCAGCCGGGCGAGCAGCAGGCCGGCCGGTCCGGCCCCGATGATGCCGACGGTGGTACGCATGTGCGGGCTACCTCCCCGGAGAGCGAGCGCCGTACGGGCCCCGGCGCGCGCGTCCCGGGCGGGCGGTCCCTCAGCGTTCGAGGACCAGCGCCTGCCCCTGCCCGACGCCGATGCACAGCGCGGCCAGCCCCGTGCCCGAGCCCGCCGCGGCGAGCTGGTGGGCGACCGACCCGGCGAGGCGCGCCCCCGAGCAGCCCAGCGGATGGCCGATGGCGATCGCGCCGCCGCGGGGGTTGACGATCCCGGTGTCGAGGTCCGGCCACTCCGCGAAGCATCCCAGGACCTGGGCCGCGTAGGCCTCGTTGAGCTCGAAATGCGTCACGTCCGCGAACGAGCGCCCGGCCTTCGCGAGGACGCGCCGCACGGCCTCCACCGGGCCGAGCCCGTAGAGGTCCGGCTCGATGCCGGTGACCGCGGACGCCCGGATCCGCGCGAGCGGCTCGCGGCCCGTCTCCCGCAGCCCCTCCTCGTCGCACAGCAGCAGCGCCGCGGCGCCGTCGTTGAGCGGCGAGGCGTTCCCGGCCGTGACCGTGCCCCCGTCCTTGCGGAACGCCGGCTTCAGGCGGGCGAGGGCCTCCATGGAGGTGTTGTCGCGGATCGTCTCGTCCCGGGGCAGCCCGACGCCCGGCAGCGGCACGACCTCGTCGTCGTACGCGCCGTCCGCCCATGCCCGCGCCGCCTTCCGGTGGCTGGCGAGCGCGTACGCGTCCTGCTGCTCGCGCGTGATGCCGTACTTGTCCGCGATCAGCTCGGCGCCCTCGCCCAGCGGCGTCGTCCACCGCTCGGGCATGGCCGGGTTGGTCATCCGCCAGCCGAGCGTCGTCGAGTACAGCTCCTGGTGGCCCGCGGGGAAGGCCCGCTCGGGCTTCGGCAGGACGTAGGGCGCGCGGGTCATCGACTCGACGCCGCCCGCCACGACGACCGACGCGTCGCCGAGGGCGATCGTCCGGTACGCGTGGACGACGGCCTCCAGGCCCGAGGCGCACAGCCGGTTGACCGTCATGCCCGGCACGGTCACCGGCAGCCCGGACAGCAGCACGGCCATCCGGCCGACGTTGCGGTTCTCCTCGCCGGCGCCGTTGGCGTTGCCGAAGACGACGTCGTCGATCCGGGCCGGGTCGAGGGCGGGGCTGCGGCCGGCGACGGAGCGGACGACGTGGGCGGCCAGGTCGTCGGGGCGCACGGAGGCGAGGGCACCGCCGTACTTGCCGACCGGGGTGCGCACGGCGTCCACGATGTAGACGTCCCGGATGCGGTCGTTCATGGCACTCCTCCCGCGGGACCCCGCGACCGGGGCCCGCCGTGTGAACGGTTGTTCATGGCCGGCCGCTGCCGAGTCTTCGGGCTGCCTCCGGCCGCTGTCAATGGGCAACCGGCCGATCGGTCGGTCGGGAGACCGGGCGGGCGTCCGGACGGGCATCCGGGCGGGCATTCCGGCGGAGGGCGGCGGAAGGGTGATCGGTGCCGTTTGAGAGAGTGGTCCCATGAGCGCAGCGGACTCTCCGGCCGGCCCTCCGGCGGCTTCTTCCAGGCACCATGTGGCGGTCATCGGCGGCGGGATCTCGGGGCTCGCCGCGGCCCTCCGGCTGGCACGGGCGGGCGTCCGCGTCACCCTCCTGGAGGGCGGCGGCCGCGTCGGCGGCAAGCTGTGGGCGGACGAGATCGAGGGTGCGCCGGTGGACCTCGGCGCCGAGTCGGTGCTGGCCCGGCGCCCCGAGGCGGTGGAGCTCGCCCGCACCGCCGGCCTCGGCGACAGCCTGCAGCCGCCCGCCGCCACCGCCATGATCTGGACCCGCGGCGAGCTGCGCCCCCTGCCCACCGGCCACACCATGGGCGTCCCCGGCGACCTCGCCCCCCTGGCCGCCTCCGGCATCCTCTCCGCCGACGGCCTCGCGCGCGTCGCCCGGGACGCCGAGCTGCCCCCCACCGAGCCCGGCGAGGACGTCGCCATCGGCGCGTACGTCGCCGAGCGCATGGGCCGCGAGGTCGTCGACCGGCTGGTCGAGCCGCTGCTCGGCGGCGTCTACGCGGGCGACGCCTACCGCATCTCGATGCGCGCCGCCGTCCCGCCCCTCTTCGAGGCCGCCCGCACCCACGGCTCGCTCGCCGAGGCCGCCCGCGACCTGCAGGAGCGCGCCGCCGCCCGGCAGCAGACCGGCCCCGTCTTCATGGGCATCGAGGGCGGCATCGGGCGCCTGCCGCTCGCCGTCGCCGACGCGGTGCGCGCCGCGGGCGGCGAGATCCTCACCCGCACGCGCGCCGACGAGCTGCGCCGCGACGGCGCGAAGTGGACCGTCCGGGCGGGCGGCCGGACCGTCGAGGCCGACGCCGTCGTCCTCGCCGCACCGGCGGGCGAGACCGGACGGCTCCTGCGCGGTACCGCCCCCGCGGCGGCCGCCGAGCTCGCCGGCATCGAGTACGCCTCGGTGGCGCTGGTCACGATGGCCTTCCGGCGCTCCGACGTGGAAGGGCTGCTGCACGGCAGCGGATTCCTCGTCCCGCCCGTCGACGGCCGGACCATCAAGGCCTCCACCTTCAGCAGCAACAAGTGGCGCTGGAACGCCGGCGCCGCCCCGGACCTCTTCGTCCTGCGCACCTCGATCGGGCGGTACGGCGACGAGGGCGACCTGCAGCGCGACGACTCCGAGCTCGTGGCGCTGTCGCTCAAGGACCTCGGCGACGCGGTCGGCCTCGCCTCGGCCCCGGTCGGCACGCGCGTGACACGCTGGGACGGCGGGCTGCCGCAGTACCCGGTGGGCCACCTCGGCCGCGTCGCCCGCATCCGGGAGGCCGTCGGCCGCGTGCCCGGCCTGGCCGTGTGCGGCGCCGCCTACGAGGGCGTGGGCGTCCCGGCCTGCATCGCCGGCGCCCACCGGGCCGCCGACGGGCTGCTCACCACCCTGGCCGAGGGCGCCGGGGACCGCAGGGGAGAATAGGAACCATGACTGACGCGCAGAAGACCCCGAACGCCGGCAAGAAGGCCAAGGACCTCAACGAGGTCATCCGCTACACCCTCTGGTCGGTGTTCAAGCTCCGCGACGTCCTGCCGCAGGACCGCTCCGGCTGGGCCGACGAGGTGGAGGAGCTGTTCGCGCAGCTCGCCGAGAAGGACGTCACCGTGCGCGGCACGTACGACCTCTCCGGCCTGCGCGCCGACGCCGACGTCATGATCTGGTGGCACTCCGAGACCTCGGACGCCCTCCAGGACGCGTACAACCTCTTCCGCCGCACGCGGCTCGGCCGGGCGCTGGAGCCGGTGTGGTCCAACATGGCCCTGCACCGCCCCGCCGAGTTCAACAAGTCGCACATCCCCGCGTTCCTCGCGGACGAGACGCCGCGCGACTACGTCAGCGTCTACCCCTTCGTCCGCTCCTACGACTGGTACCTGCTGCCCGACGAGGACCGCCGCCGCATGCTCGCGGACCACGGCAAGATGGCGCGCGGCTACCCGGACGTCCGGGCGAACACGGTCGCGTCCTTCTCGCTCGGCGACTACGAGTGGATCCTCGCCTTCGAGGCGAACGACCTGTACCGGATCGTCGACCTCATGCGGCACCTGCGGGCGTCCGAGGCGCGGATGCACGTCCGCGAGGAGGTCCCCTTCTACACGGGCCGCCGCAAGGCGGTGTCGGAGCTGGTGGCGGGGCTGGCGTAACGCGGCACGCCAGCCCCGGCGGGGCCGGATCAGGCCGTGGCCCGGCGGCCGGCCCCGCGGGGCGGAGCGTCCGGGCCGGCGGTCACTCCGCGTCCGTCTGTGCCACCTTGCCGCTCGTCGCCACCGGTTCCCGGCGCGGAGCGCACTTCGCGTCCCGTGCGGGGACCGCGCCCTCCAGCAGGTACGCCTCCAGGTGGCGGTTGACGCAGCGGTTCGGGCCGCCGCCGATGCCGTGCGTGCCCGCGCCCCGCTCGGTCACCAGCACCGAACCCGGCAGCCGGCGCCGCAGCTCCAGCGCGCCCGGGTACGGAGTCGCCGCGTCCCGCTCCGCCGCCAGGAGCAGCGTGGGCGGGAGGGCGCCGCGCGCCGCCCTGACGTCGAGCGGCCGCTGGGGGTGCGCCTTCCAGAACGCGCACGGCAGGTTCATGAAGGCGTTCTGCCACGTCTCGAAGGGCGCCTTCCGCGCGAGCCGCGTGTTGTCGCGGTCCCACACGTGCCAGTCGTGCGGCCAGCGCGCGTCGTTGCACTCGACGGCGGTGTAGACGGCGTTGGAGTTCTCGCTCGCGACCGCGTTCGAGGCGTCCGGCTCGGCGAGCGCGCGCAGCGGTTTGACGTCCCCGCGCAGGTAGGCGGCGAGGGCGTTCGCGCTGCGCGCCCAGTAGCTGTCGGTGTAGCCGACCTGGAGCAGGGCGGCCTGGAGCTCTCCTGGGCCGACCCGGCCGGCCGGCTTGCGGGCGAGCCGCCGGCTCACCCGCTGGTAGGAGGCCAGCACCCGGTGCGGGCTGCGGCCCAGGTGGTAGACGTCGTCGTGCCGGGCCACCCAGCGCCGCCAGTCGCGCCAGCGTCGCTCGAAGGCCGCGGACTGGGCGAGGTTGCTGCCGTACCAGATCTTCTTCGGGTCGGGGTCGACCACGCTGTCGAAGACCATGCGGCGCACGTGGTGCGGGAAGAGGGTGGCGTAGAGCGCGCCGAAGTAGGTGCCGTACGACGCCCCCATGTACGTGAGCCGCCGCTCGCCGAGGGCGGCGCGGATGACGTCCAGGTCGCGGGCGTTGTTGAGGCTGGTGAAGAACCGCAGGTCGGAACCGGCCTTGCGGGCGCAGCCCCGCGCGTAGGCGCGGGCCTCGGCGATCTTCTTGCGCTTGTACGCGGGGGAGGGGTGCTGCGGGGCCTGGCTGGGGGCCTTGGTGAAGCCCGCGGGCGACACGCACGACAGCGGGGCGGAGCGGCCGACGCCGCGGGGCGCGTAGCCGACGAAGTCGTAGGCCTTGGCCAGGTTCTGCCACTGGGGGATGGCAGCGAGCAGGGGGAAGAACATGCCGGAGCCGCCGGGGCCGCCGGGGTTGTAGACGAGCGCGCCCTGCCGGCCGGAGGACGGGCCGGTGGCGCGGCCGCGGCTGACGGTGAGGCTGATGTGCTTGCCGTGGGGGTGGGCGTAGTCCAGCGGCACGGAGACGGTGCCGCACTCGAAGGGGGCGGGCAGGCCCTCGGGCTCGGGGCACGGGCCGAAGCGGATGCCCGTCTCCTCGGCCTCCTGGGCGGCGTCCGCCGCGCCGAGCGCTTCGGCGTAACCGCCGGGCGCGTGCGTCAGGTCGGGGGCGTGGGCGTCGGCCGGGGCGGCGACGAGCGTGGTGAGGACCAGCGAACCCAGGACTCCGTACAAGGCGATTGTTCTCACTGACCATCCCTTCCCGGCATTTAATGCGACAAAAGGGATAATTGGCCGAGGGTTTGCCGATGTAAAGCACCGGTGGCCGGTGTCGCCGCGATGGGGCCGAAGGAGGGGAAGGAGGGGGAGGCGGGGGAGGCGCGCGGGAATGGACGAGGCCCCGCGATCGGGGGGATGTCGCGGGGCCTCTGAGGGGGCAACGGCTCGCAGGACGGGTTGGTTCCCGTACTTCTGCGGCAGTATGGCGGAGGGGGTGGTCTGCGTGCGGGAGCGGCCGGACGGCAAGAGGAACGCGAACGGGAAGGCCTTCGATCCCGAGCGGCTGTTCCTGCCGCCCGACGACGACCTCGCGCCCAACCGGCCCGGCGAGACGCTCCGCGCCCGGCTCGACTCCTCCGGTGCGGCCGGCCCGTCCGGCCGCGTGCGCCTCCTGCTCGCCCGGCTGCTCGGCCGGCGGCCCGCCGCGGACGCGTGGCGCCGGGAGCTGGCCGCCGAGCAGTGCGTCGGCGCGGCGCTCGAAGGGCTCGCCGCGGGCGGCTGGGACGTGGTGCACTCCATCGTCCTTCCCGGGGACGCGATCATCCCCCACCTGCTGATCGGACCCGGCGGGGTCTTCGCCGTCGCCGCCAAGCCGGGGCGCGGGGCGCGGATCCGCGTCGGCCACGGGGAGGTGCGGACGGACCGCGAGCGGGAGCCGCGGCCGTACGTCCGCGAGATCCGTCACGACGCGGGCCGGGCGTCGCTCGTCCTCTCCCGCGGCTGCGGGTTCCTGGTGCAGGTGCAGCCGGTGCTGGTGTTCGTGGGGGCGCGGAGCCTGGAGGTCGTGCCGGGGCTGGACGACGTCCGGGTGCTGGGGGAGGCGGACGTGCCGGGTCTGGGCGCGCCGGGCGGGGTGCTGCACCCGGACCGCTCGCGGCGGGTGCACACGGTGGCGCGGAACCGGCGGGTGTGGCTCTGGGCGTGACGTACCGTCAGATGGGTGACCTGCGGGCGTATTTCCCGACCGGAGCGGGTGTTGCCGCCTAGCCTTGATCATGCGGTCGAGGACCACGGGGAGGCTGCGGTGCGGTGCGCCGTGCCCGGCCGGCGCTCGGGGATGAGGGTGCCCTGCAAGGCACCCCGGCCGGGGCGGCGGCCCGCACCGCAGCCTTCCTGTATCTCGACCGCGCTCGCTTTGGCGCGGTGGCGCGGGGCGTGGCCGCGGCCTGCCGGTTGCTTACGGGCCCGGTGGGTTCGGCACCGCCGGGCCGGCAGCCGTCGGCTTCTGTGCCGGGCCGCGGCAACCGTTGCCCGCCGTGACGGTGTGTCACCACGGCGGTGGTGTCCGGCGGTGCCGTACGGGCTCGGAGGGTCCGGGACCGTCGGGACGGCGGTGGTGCGTTGCGTGCCGCGGCAACCACCCTCCGCCGCGACGGCGCGTCACTACGGCGGTGGTGTCCGGCGGTGCCGTACCGGCTCGGTGGGTCCGGCACCGCCGGGGCGGTCGTGGCGGGTTGCGCGCCGTGGCGGCGGGTGGAGGGTGCCGGGCCGGCAGCCGTCGGCTTCTGTGCCGGGCCGCGGCAACCGTTGCCCGCCGTGACGGTGTGTCACCACGGCGGTGGTGTCCGGCGGTGCCGT
>NZ_JBIBIZ010000008.1:266276-541316 GCF_042958085.1 Streptomyces sp. NPDC008001
GTACGGGCCTGGTGGGTCCGGCACTGCCGGGGCGGTGGTGGTGGGTTGCGTGCCGCGGCGACCACCCCTCCGCCGCGACGGGGCGTCACTACGGTGGTGGTGTCCGGTGGTTGCCGTACCGGCTCGGTGGGTCTGGCGCCGCCGGGGCGGTCGTGGTGCGTTGCGCGCCGCGGCAACCACCCTCCGCCGCGACGGCGCGTTACCACAGCGCTGGTGACCGGCGGTGCCGTACGGGGCCGGTGGGTCCGGCACCGCCGGGGCGGTGGCGGGGTGGCAGGCCGCGCGTAACCAGCACGGGGGCACGGACAAGGCGTCAAGGAGGAGGCGGTCGATGAGTCGTGGCCGGAGCCGGAGCCGGAGCCGGCGGCGCGCAGTGACCGCCGCAGTGATCGGCGGTGCCGTGTTCACCCTCGCCGGATGCGGGGCGGCCGCCCCCCGGCCGCCCGCCGGCGGCGACCGCGTCGACGCGTCCCCCAGCCGCTGCGGCCACGGCTGGCGCCACCCCCGCCCCGGCACGCACACCTTCACCCTGCACAACACCTCCGGCACCGCGTCCGAGGTCCAGCTCACCGACCCCCGCACCGGCGCCGTGTTCGGCGAGGCCGAAGGAATCGCCCCCGGCACCGTACGGACCATGAGCGCCCGCATCGGCTCCGGCACGTACGCGTTCGTGTGCTTCGGCGACGACGCCGACCCCGTCACCGGACCGGCCGTCCGCATCCCCGGCCGCGCGGCCCCCGGCCCCGCCGCCGTCCCCCTGTCCGCGCACGACCTCATCCCGGCCGCGCTGGACTACCAGCGGTGGGTCGCCGCCCGCATCGCGCGGCTCGTACCGGCGACGGACGCCCTGCGCGCGGCCGTCCGCGCGGGCGACGTCCCCGCCGCCCGCACCCGCTGGCTCACCGCCCACCTCGCCTACGCCCGCCTCGGCGCCGCCTACGACGCCTTCGGCGACGAGGGCGAAGCCGTCGACCGGACGACCGCGGGCCTGCCCCGGGGCGTGGACGACCCGCGCTTCACCGGCTTCCACCGCGTCGAGCACGGCCTCTGGCACGACGAGCGCCCCGCCACCCTCCTCCCGGCCGCCGACCGCCTCGCCCGGGACGTCCGCGCCCTGCGCGCCGCCTGGGCCGGCACCCGCATGGACCCGGCCGGCCTCGGCCGCCGCGCGCACGAGATCCTGGAGGACACCCTGCGCGCCGAGCTGACCGGCCGCACCGACTACGGCAGCGGCTCCGGCCTGGCCACCGCCCGCGCCCACCTCGACGCCACCCGCGCCGTCCTGGACCGCCTCCGCCCCCTCCTGCGCACCCGCTACCCGGGCCTCCCGGCCCTCGACCGCCGCCTCGACCGCACGGCCCGCCTCCTCGACGCCCACGCCCACCACGGCAGATGGACGCCGCCGGCCCGCATCGGCCGTCCGCAGCGGGCCCGCATCGACGCCGCCGTCGGCGACCTCACCGAGCGCCTCGCCTCCGTCGCCGCGCTCTGCGACGTACGGAGGACGCCGTGAGGCGCGTCCCCCGCCGCGGCCTCCTCCGCGGCGCACTGGCGGCGGGCGCGGCGGGCGCGCTCGCCCCCTCCGCCGCACCGGCCACCACCCCCGGCCCCGGACCCGGCCCCCGCCCCCGGGGATCCGCACCCCCCTTCCACGGCCCCCACCAGGCAGCCATCCTCACCCCGCCCGCCCGCGCCACGGCCTTCACCTCCTTCGACGTCACCGCCTCCGGCCCCGGCGAACTCCGCGACCTCTTCCGCACCCTCACCGACCGCGCCCGCTTCCTGACCACCGGCGGCACCCCCCCCCCCACCGGCATCACCGCCCCGCCCCCCGACTCCGGCCTCCTCGGCCCGGAGGTCCCCGCCGGCGGCGGACTCCGCGTCATCCTCTCCGCCGGCGCCTCGCTCTTCGACGACCGCTACGGGCTCACCCGGCACGCCCCGCGCCTGCTGCGCCCCATGCCCGTCTTCCCCGACGACGACCCCGACCCGGCCTGGTGCCACGGCGACCTCGCGCTCCAGCTGTGCGCCGACAGCCCCGACACCGTGCTGCACGCCCTGCGCGACCTCACCCGCCACACCCGCGGCGCCCTGCAGATCCGCTGGCGAATCAACGGCCACACCCCTCCGCCCCGCCCCACCGGCACGCCCCGCAACCTCTTCGGCTTCAAGGACGGCACCTCCGGCCCCGACCCCCGCGACGCCCGCCTCATGGACCGCCTCGTGTGGACCGGCGCGGACTCCGGCGAACCGCCCTGGGCCGTGGGCGGCAGCTACCAGGTCGTCCGGCTGATCCGCATGCTCACCGAGTTCTGGGACCGCATCCCGCTCACCGAGCAGGAGCGCGTCATCGGCCGCAGCCGCGACACCGGCGCCCCCCTCGACGGCGGCCGCGAGAGCGACCCGCCCCGCTACGCCCACGACCCCCAGGGCGAGGTCACCCCCCTGGACAGCCACATCCGCCTGGCCCACCCGCGCACCCCCGGCAGCGAGGACAGCCGGCTGCTGCGCCGCTCCTCCAACTACGACCGCGGCGTCGACAGCAACGGCACCCTCGACCAGGGCCTGCTCTTCTGCTGCTACCAGCGCGACCCGGTGCGCCAGTTCACGGCCGTGCAGCAGCGGCTCGCCGGAGAGCCGCTGACCGACTACGTCACCCCGTTCGGCGGCGGCTGGTTCTTCGCCCTGCCCGGCGTACGGGACCGCACCGACTGGTACGGCCGCGCCCTGCTGGGCGACCCGGCCCGAACCGGAGGGAGCACATGAAGCGCATGAAGCACACGCCCCGCAGCCGCCCCGGCACCCGCCCCCGTACTCGTGCACGTACGCGTGCCCGCATCCGCAGGAGCGCCGTCCTCGCCGCCGCCTTCGCCGTCACCGTGCTCACCACCCCCGCGGCCGCCGTCCCACTCACCGGCGACTGGACCGACACCGAATCCCCGGTCGAGCACCTCGTCGTCGTCTTCGACGAGAACGTCTCCTTCGACCACTACTTCGCCACCTACCCGCACGCCGCGAACACCGACGGCACCCCCTTCACGCCCGACCGCTCCACGCCCGCCACGATCGACAACCTGCGCACGGCCGGCCTGCTGCGCCGCAACCCCAACCAGTACCCGCCGCGCCGGCTGTCCGCCCGGCAGGTCATGACCTGCGACCAGAACCATTCCTACGGGCCGGAGCAGTACGCGGCCAACGGCGGGAAAGCCGACCAGTACGTGCAGAACACCGACTCCGGGAAGTGCTCGGGCAAGCTGTTCGGCGAGCCCGGCCTGGTCATGGACTACTACGACGGGAACACCGTCACCGCCCTCTGGAACTACGCCCAGCACTACGCCCTGAACGACCACTCGTTCAGCACCACGTACGGCCCGTCCACCCCCGGCGCGATCAACCTCGTCTCCGGCCAGACCCACGGCGTGGTCTCGACCGACCCCGCCTCCGGCACGGAGCACCCGGAGCGGACCGCGAAGCCGGACCCGCGGGTCGTGGCCGCGCCGGACGCCGCCGGCGTCGGCACGCTCCTCGCCGACCCCGAGCCGGCCTACGACGACTGCTCGGGCAAGGACCGCACGGGCCGCAGCCCGCTCGCCGAGATGACCGGCCGCACCATCGGGGACGTGCTCACCGAGGAAGGCGTCTCCTGGGGCTGGTTCCAGGGCGGCTTCCGCCCCAGCACCCCCTGGGACGGGCAGCCCGGCCACTACGCGCGCTGCTCCGGCCGGACGCACGCCAACGCCGGCGGCACGCGGGTCATCGACTACAGCCCGCACCACGAGCCGTTCCAGTACTACCGGTCCACGGCCAACCCGCACCACCTCGCGCCGCGCTCCGTCGCCGAGATCGGCCACGCCGGGCGGGCGAACCACCAGTACGACCTGACCGACTTCGACGCCGCCCTGCGCGCGGGGCGGCTGCCCGCCGTGAGCTTCCTCAAGGCCCCCGCCGCGCAGGACGGCCACGCCGGCTACTCCGGGCCCGCCGACGAGCAGCGCTTCCTCGTGGAGTGGATCAACAAGATCCAGAACGCGCCGCAGTGGAAGGACACGGCCGTCGTCATCGCCTACGACGACTCCGACGGCTGGTACGACCACGCCTATGCCGCGCCGCGCAACGGCTCCCGGCTGGCGGGCAAGGGCCCGCACGGCAAGCCCCTGGACGGGCCGGCCTGCCGGGCGGCGCCCGCCGCGGCGGGCGGGTACGAGGGGCGCTGCGGGCCCGGGCCGCGCCAGCCGCTGCTGGTGATCTCCCCCTACAGCAAGGTCAACGCGGTCGACCACACGCCGACCGAGCAGACGTCCGTCCTGAAGTTCATCGAGTGGAACTGGGGCACCGACCCGGTCGGCGGCTCGTCCTTCGACACCCGCGCGGGCTCCCTGCTGGGCATGTTCGACTTCGCCCACCCGAACGGGAAGCGGGTGCTGCTGAACGACGACGGCTCCGTGCGGTCGGTCGGGGACATCCCGACGGTCGAGCCGGAGACGACGGAGATCATCGACGGCGACGCGCCGGAGGAACTGCCGGCCGGTCCGGAACCCGTCGCCTTGGCGGCGGGCGGGGCGGCCCTGTCCGGAGCGACGGCACTACTGCTCCACCGCCGCGCGCGGCGCGCCTTCCGCCGCGGAGACGAGTGACGGCGTCGGCCTGCCGGGCGGGTGCCGTCTGCGGCGAGAAGCCGGGGCCGGCTCCTGCTGCCGGGCCGGCTCCTGTTTTCGCCGGCCCGCGTCAGCTGTCCGCCGCTGCGGTGATCAGCCACCGTGGCGGTGTCCGGTGGTGCCGTGCCGGCCTGAGGCGGATTCGGCACCGCCGGGATGCACCATCGTGAGTTCTCGCCGTTGCGGCGGATTTTCCTTGCCTGCGGCAAGGGGCCGGGGCCGGCCCGAGGCCGTCTTGGTGCCGCCGGCATCAGCCGCATCGGGTTCCCGCCCCCGCGAGCAGCTGCCCCCGGGCTACCGAGGCGCCGGGATGGCGTCTGTCAGGAGGGCTTTCAGGAGCACTGCGTCCGTTACCGGGAGCTCCGCCACGAAGCGGGCCAGGACCACCTCGCGGTCCGGGACGCCGTCGAGGATGCGGCACATGCGGCGCGCGGCCAGGCCCGCCTCGTCCGTCACCGGCGCGTACGCGTACGCGCGCCCGCGCGGGGTCCGGGTGAGGATCTCCTTGCCGAGCAGGCGGGAGAGGATCGTCACCACCGTGCTGTACGTGAGCTCGCCGGACAGCCGGGCCTGCACCTCACGCGGGGTCAGCGGCCCCTCCGCCCGCTGCAGGGCGGCGAGGACCTCGCCCTCCAGCGCCCCGTTCGCGCGGCGTCGGGGATGGAGCACCACGACGGGCGGTGTGGCTGTTTCCATGGCGTTCCGGCGTTCCTCTGCTTGTTTCGCGGGGTATGACCCAAGTTTTAATGCTTTTACAAGGAAGTAAAACATTACGCTATGGGGGCGTACCCCATAGGGTCGAGCGGTGTTCGAACGACGAAAAGGGACGCATGCCTCGCATGCCCGGAAACCTTCCGCTCCGGCCGGCCGCCGGCCCTCCGGCCCTGCCCGCCGTAGACGCGCCGCCCCGCGGAAGCGCAGGCTCGTCGGCCCGGGCCTGCCGGCCTGGCTGAACCGGCTGACCTGGCCGAGCCGGCTGCGCCCCGTGTACCCCCGCCGCGGCCGCCAGGGCTGGCGGCGCTGGATACCGTCGTGGCGCCAGGTGCTCGGCCTCTGCACCACCGTCGTGGGCGCCGTCGCCGCGCTCGTGGCGATCATGTACGCGCGTACGGACATACCCGCCGACCTGAACGCCTTCGCCACCCAGCAGGACAACGTCTACTACTGGGCCGACGGCACGGAGATGGCCCGCACCGGCGAGGTGAACCGCCAGGACACCGACCTGGACAAGGTCCCCGAGCAGGTCCGCTGGGCCGCCCTCGCCGCCGAGAACGAGACGTTCTACTCCGACAGCGGCGTCTCCCCGAGCGGCATGGTCCGCGCCGTCTCCAAGATGATCACCGGCGGCAGCACCCAGGGCGGCTCCACGATCACCCAGCAGTACGTGAAGAACGCCTACCTCAACCAGGAGCAGACCTTCACCCGCAAGCTCACCGAGATGTTCATCGCGATCAAGCTGGACAACAGGATGAGCAAGGACGAGATCCTGGAGGGCTACCTCAACACCAGCTGGTTCGGGCGCGGCACCTACGGCATCCAGCGCGCCTCCCACGCCTACTACGGCAAGGACGTCTCGCAGCTCAACGCGAGCGAGGGCGCCTTCCTCGCCTCGCTGCTCAAGGGCGCGGGCCTCTACGACCCGTCGCTGGGCCCGAAGAACCACGAGCGGGCGGTCGAGCGCTGGAACTGGATCCTCGACCGGATGGTCGCCATCGGCAAGCTGTCCAAGGAGGAGCGGGCCCGCTACACCACCTTCCCGGAGCCGAAGGCCCCGCCGAAGCCGGCCGGGCTGACCGGGCAGACGGGCTACCTCGTGGAGACGGCGCGGCAGTACGTGAGCGCCCACACCCCCGTCACCGAGAAGGACTTCGACCTGGGCGGCTACCAGATCCGCACGACCTTCGAGAAGCCGTCGATGGCGGCCCTGACGAAGGCCGCGGAGGAGGTGAAGGGCCGGCTCGACCCCGAGAAGCGGGACGCCGACAAGGACGTGCGCATCGGCGCGGCGTCGGTCACCACCGACGGCCGCATCGTCGCCCTCTACGGCGGCCCCGGCTACCTCCAGCAGGGCTTCAACGACGCGAACTCCTCCGTCGTCCCCGCGGGCACCGCCTTCACCCCGTTCGTCTACGCGGCGGCCCTGCGCGACGGCGTGCAGCTGGAGCGCGGCAAGCCCCGTACGCCCGTCTCCCCGGCCACCGTCTACAACGGTGACAACAAGGTGAGCCTGCGCACCCCGGAGGGCCCGTACTGGGACCGCTCCGGGAAGATCGTCAAGGCGGTGAACGACGGCGGCAAGTCCTGGGGGAAGGTGACCCTGAAGGAGGCCGTCGCGCAGTCCGTGAACACCCCGATGATGCAGCTGGGCATGGACGTGGGCCTGGACCGGGTGGGCAAGGCCGCCGTCGACACGGGCCTGCTGGAGAGCAGCCTGGGCACGAAGCTGCCCGCCTTCTCCCTGGGCACCGCGACCCCCAGCGCCATCCGCATGGCCGGCGCCTACGGCACCTTCGCCGCCAAGGGCCTGCACAGCGAGCCCTACTCCGTCGACCGGCTGAGCCGCAACGGCAACGAGGTGCCCGTGGAGAAGCCGAAGACCGAGCGGACCCTGCCGCAGTCCGTCGCGACCGCCGTGGACGACGCCCTGCGCGACGCGGTCCGGCGCGGGACGGCGACCACGGCCAGGGCGGCAGGCGGCGACGTGGCCGGCAAGACGGGCACGGGGCAGGGCAACAAGTCGGCGTGGTTCGCCGGCTACCGCGGCACCGTCTCGACCGCCGTCTCGCTCTCCCGCATCGACCCCAAGACGCAGGAGCTGCTCCCGCTGGACGGCCTGGGCGGCGCCCCGAAGGACGCGGCCGGCAGCACGTACCCGATCGACATCTGGACGAAGTACATGGCGGCCGTGAAGCAGAAGTGACGGGGGGCCGGGGGCGCGCCCCCGGCCCGCGGCCTACTTGACGATCGTCGCCCAGTCCGGGGACTGCGCCGGGTCCAGGCCGCGGAGCTTCGCCAGGACCTTCGGGTCCTGGGCGTCCAGCCAGTCGCTGAGCTGCTTGAACGACACGCAGCGCACGCCGTCCCGCTTGCACACCGACTTCACGACGTCCTCCACGGCCTTCATGTAAATGCCGCCGTTCCAGTCCTCGAAGTGGTTGCCCACGAACATCGGCGCCCGGCTCCCGTTGTACACGCGCTCGAACCCGTTGAGGTAGCCGTCCCGGGTCAGCTTCCGCCACTCCTCGTACTTGGCCGGGTCGCCCTTGGTGTTGTCGCCGGACTGGTTGTAGAGGAAGTTGAAGTCCATCGAGAGGACCTGCTTCTCGCTCTTGGGGTACGGCAGCAGCTGGAGCGGGAAGTTCCACATGTTGTTGATCTTCGACGGCCAGATCTGGAAGTCACCCGGCGAGCTCGCGTCGTACCGCCAGCCGAACGACTGCGCCGCCGCCAGCATGTTCTTCTGCCCCTCCAGGCACGGGGCGCGGCCGCCCGCCAGCTCCTTCTTGAAGTCGAAGGGCAGCGGCGGCAGGTTCTTCAGGCCGGTGTTCGTCTTCCAGTTCTCGACGAACGAGTACGACTGGTCGATCTCGCTCTTCCACTCGGCGACGCTCCAGTCGCCGCCGCCCTTCGGGCCGCAGAAGTGGCCGTTGAAGTGCGTGCCGATCTCGTTGCCGTCCAGCCACGCGCCGCGCAGCTGCTCCAGGGTGTCCTTGATGTGCGGATCGGTCGCGAAGGATATCGCCGCGTCGCCCGGCTTGTGCTGCGGCGGCTTGTACAGGGACGCCTTCGACTTCGGCAGCAGGTACATGCTGGTCAGGAAGAACGTCATCTTCGCGTTGTTCTCCTTGGCCACCTCGCGGAAGTGGGAGAACATGTGGTCGTCGCCCTCCAGGGCACCGTCCCAGGAGAAGACCACGAACTGCGGCGGCTTCTCGCCCGGCTTCAGCTTCTCCGGCTTCGGCTGGTTCGGCTGCGGGCCCGTGTAGGACGTCGAGCCGTCCCCGAGGACCCTGACCTTGCCGTCCCACTTCTCCTCGGGCTTCTTGCCGCCGTCCTTCCCCTCGTCCTTCGCCTCGTCCTCCGACGGGCTCTGATCAGTGCCCCGGGAGGAGGCCGCGGCGGAGCTCTTCCCGCCGTCCTTCTTCTCGTCGGAATCGCAGGCGGTCAGGCCCATCGCGAGCGCGGCGACGGCGCCCGCGGTGACGAGAGCCGTCGCGCCGCGCGCGGTCCTTTTCGACAACTTCTTACCCCCTGGCGCCAAAACAGATGTTCTGCGGCCAGTATCACAGGTCTCCCTGTGAGTCCCGTCAGCCCCTCTGGACGCTCCCGCACCGCAGGAAGGGATGGTCCGCGACCACCGTGCACGAGCCCGGCGCGATCTCCGTGAAGCCCGCGTCCCGCACCACCGGCAGCCCGCTCGCCGCCAGTTCCGGCCAGTGCGCCGGGTCCGCCGTCCGCACCGACAGCGCGAAACCGGACGCCCGCCACGCCTCGCGCGCCGCCGCGTCCAGCCCCCACCACGCCAGCTGGGCGCCGTGCCCGGCCTGCGCCATCGCCTTGCCCGCCGACATCTGCAGCTCCGGGCTCATCCACAGCACCGGCAGCGCGGGGTCCGGCTCGGCCGGGGGCTCCGGGTCGTCCAGGTCCGTCCCCGACACCTGCAGCTTCACCAGCTCCTTGGGCCAGCCGTCCAGCGGCACCGGCGGGAAGACCCGCACCTCCGCCCGCGCGCCGGTCACCGTGATGCCCGGCAGCGCCGACGCCTTGCGCCACTCCGCGCCGCGCGCCCTGCGCACCACCTTGCGGATCCGGGCGTCCTCCCAGCCCCGCACGGCCTTCGCCCACTCGCCGTCCTCGCCGTCGTCCCGCGTGCCGGACCGCTCGTCCGACAGGAGCGTCAGCACGGCGCGCGCCGCGGTCTCCAGGGCGTCGGTCCGCGCGGGCGGGGCGTCCTTCTCGATCCGTACGACGAGGGGGAGGACGAACTGGGGAGGCTCGGGGCTGATCATGTCAGGGCTGGTCACGGTCCCCAGTCTGCCAGCCGCCCGGCGGAGCCCCTTAATGTAAACGGATGAGACTCACGGGGGTGGGCCGCCGCTACGGGATCGGCGGGCCGTGGATACTGCGCGACCTCGACCTCGACCTTCCCGAGGGCCGGCTGCTGCGGGTCGAAGGCACCAACGGCAGCGGCAAGTCCACGCTGCTGCGGCTGCTCGCCGGCATCGACGCGCCCAGCGCCGGCCGGATCACCGGGCGCCCGCGCACGGCCTACGTGCCCGAACGCTTCCCCGCCGCCCTGCCCATGACGGCCGGCGCGTACCTCACCCGGCTCGGCCGCATCCACGGCCTGAGCCGCGCGGAGGCGTCCCGCGGGGCGGTGGACTGGCTGGAGCGGTTCGGCGCCGGCGCCTACGCCGGCGCGCCGCTGTCCGAGCTGTCCAAGGGCACCAGCCAGAAGGTCGCCGTCGCGCAGGGCCTCATGGGCTCGCCCGGGCTCCTCGTCCTGGACGAGGCGTGGACGGGCCTGGACCGCGCGTCGCGGGCGCTGCTGGACGAGGCGGTACGGGAGCGGGTGGCGGCCGGCGTGCGGGTGGTCTTCGTCGACCACGATCCGGGGCGGCTGGCGGGAGAGCCGTACGCGGTGCTGAGACTCGGCGGCCGCGACCACCCGGCCCGTCCGGCGCTTGGGGACACCGCGCGTCCGGCGCGGCCGCCCGCGATGCGCATCGACGCCGAACCACCGCCGGGAGCCGTGCTCCCCGCGGGCCTGCCCGGCACGGCAGAGCCACTCGGTGACGGCGTGATCCGGCTGACCGTTGCCGGGCCGCAAGCGGACGACGTCCTCCGCACGCTCCTCACCGCCCGGCCCTCCTGGCACATCCGCTCCGTAACGGAGGCCCCGCCCCAGTGACCGCCCTGCTCCGCTACCAGGCCGCCCTGCTCCTGCGCTCGCACCGCTGGCTGCCCCCGCTGCTGCTCTACGCCGGCTCCATGGCCGTCGGGGTGCAGAGCGGCCAGCCGGTCCTGGACTGCGCCGGGTGGGCGGCGGCCACGCTGCTGCCCGTCGCCGCGTGGCTGGTCCGGATCTGCGTGACCAACGAGCCGCCCGCCGCCCGGGACTGCACCGCTGCCGCCGCCGGGCCCCGGCGGGTCCACCTCGCCGCGGTCGGCGTCGCCCTGGGCGCGTCGCTGCTGCTGGCCCTGGCCGGGAGCGCGTCCGTCGCGGCGGTCGGCGACCCGCACACCTCCGACCGGCACGCCGTCGTCCCCGTGGGGGCCGCCACCGCCGCGGGGCTGGTGTGCGCGGCGGTCTGCGCGCTGCTGGGGACGGCGGTCGGGGCGCTGTGCAACCGGCCGCTGCTGCGCAGCACCGCGTGGTCCGTGCCGTCGACGGTGCTCGGCGCGCTCGTCGTGCTGTTCGCCGGGGCGTCGCCCGCGAACGCCGCCGTGACCGGGCTGGTCACCGGGTCCCGCACCGGCGTCGTCCGTGTCCCGCTGCTGCCGTTCGCCGCGGCGGCCGTCCTCGCGGCCGGGGCGGTCGCGGTGGCCTGCCGGCTCGCCGCCCGGCGGCCGTAGGCGAGGATGGGCGCATGAACAACCGTGACGACGGGGCGTTCGCGGACTGCGTGCAGTGCGCGAAGCCCACCGAGTACCCCGCCGGCCACCCCGGCATCACGCTGTGCCCCGTCTGCGAGTGGCAGGAGGCCCAGCGCACCGCCTGCTCCGGCTGACCACCGGAGCGAGCCCGGCCCCCGCCGTTCAGCGCGCGGCGATCAGGTCCGACACCCGGACGAGTTCGTAGCCCCGGGCCCGCAGCTCCGGCACGATGCGCCGGACCGCCTCCTCGGTGGCCGGCGCCGCGCTGCGCGTGCAGTGCATGACCACCACCGAGCCGGGCTTGACCTGCGCGAGCACCTGGTCGGCGACCGGCCCGGACTTCTTGGCGAAGGCGTCGCCGCTGATCACGTCCCACTGCACGGCCGTCACCCCGGTGGGAGCGATGTCGCGCAGGACGGCGTCGTCGTAACACCCGCCGGGGAAGCGGAAGTACGGCACCGTGCGTTCCACGCCGGCCTTCTTGAACGCCGCGGAGGCCCGCTCGACGTCCTGGCGCGCGGAGCCGTGCGCCACGGCCGGGAGGCCGTAGCAGGGCGTGGCGAAGGCGTGGTGGGTGTAGGAGTGGTTGGCGACCTCGAAGAGCGGGTCGCCGCCGATGGACCTGGCCTGGTCCGGGTACTGCTCGGCCCACTTGCCGGTCATGAAGACGGTGGCGGGCGCCTTCAGCCGCCGCAGCGTGGCGATCAGCTGCGGATTGTCGAAGCGCTCCCCGCGCTCGGCGCGCTTGTCCTGATCCGCCGTCATGTCGGCGTCGAAGGTGAGCGCGACGCGCTTGGCGCCGTCGCGCCTGCCGTGTGCGAAGACGGGCGTGGTCCCGCCGGGGCCCGGCGGCAGCGTGGGGGCGGAGAGCGGCCGTACGGAGGGATCCGGAGTCCCGGAGCGGCCGCCGGCCGGTGAAGCCGCCCCGGGCGGAGGGGACCCGGGCCGCTCGGCCGCGCCGGAGCTGCCGCCGCCGCACGCGGCGAGGGGCAGGCAGAGCAGTGCGGCGAGCACGGGCGCGAGGGCGTGACGGGCCGGTCGGCGGCGGGAGTCGGGTATCACCACGGCACTGTATGCCTCGGGCTTCGCACACCAGTGCCCCGGGCTCCGGCCCCCCGTGCTCCCGGTTCGAGACCCCACACCCCCCGGTTCGGGGTCTCGTGCCGCAGGCGTCCCGCCCCATGCCGCAGGCTCCGCGCCCACCCTCGCGCCCGCCGCCGTCAGGCGACGACGACGTTGTGCGCCGGGGTGATGGAGGGCTGCATGTCGGCGAAGCCGAGGTCGGCGAGGACGGGGCCGAGGGTCTTGGCCCAGGCCTCCAGCGCCTCCGGCGATTCCCAGACGTCCGTCACCCGCCACCCCCCGCCCTCCATGGGACCGGCGACGTGGGCGATGAGGCCGGCGGAGGGGATGTCGGAGAGGCGGGTGAAGCCCTTCCCGCCCGTGACGCGTTCGATGACGGTCTCGTAGAGATCGCGTCCCCCGTCGGGGACGTCGAAGGTGACGACGATGGCCATGGTCTGCTCCTGACGGTGGCGGTCGCGGAGGGCCCGGGCGGCGCCTGCCGGTGCCTGCCGGCGCGGGGCCCGCACACACCCTCCCTCCGCGGGCCGTGCCGCGGCACCCCCGTCGCGGCGGCTCGTGGGCGCGTTGGGGGGAGGGCGGTAGCCTCGCGGCGCGCGAACGGCGGACCGGCCGTGCCGCTTCTGGTGGTTGCCCGTTCCGCCGGAGCCTGCTCCGGCGCGACGGCCGCGGAACCGTCACGGGCGGTCCGGCAGTGCCGGACCGTCAGCACACCGTGGGTTACGGCTCGATCAGCCGCTTGGCGTCGCGCGCGAGCGCGGTCAGCCGCGAGATCGCCCGGAAGTACTTCTTGCGGTAGCCGCCGGCCAGCATCTCCGCGCTGAACAGCTCGTCGAAGGGCCGCCCGGAGGCCAGCACCGGTATCTCGCGGTCGTACAGCCGGTCGGCCAGGACGACCAGCCGCAGCGCCGTGGACTGGTCCGGCACCGGCTCCACGCCCGTCAGGCACACGGCGCGCACGGAGTCGCACATCGCGCCGTAGCGGCTGGGGTGGACCTTGGAGAGGTGCTCCAGCAGTGCGGGGAAGGCGTCGAGCGAGGCGCCCTCGGTGGTTTCAGCCGTACGGGTGACGGTGGCGTCGTCGAACGGGGCGGGCGCCTCCGGCAGGCCGCGGTGGCGGTAGTCCTCGCCGTCGATGCGCAGGGGGCGGAAGTGGGCCGACAGCCCCTGTATCTCGCGCAGGAAGTCCGCCGCGGCGAACCGGCCCTCGCCGAGCTTGCCCGGCAGCGTGTTGGACGTCGCGGCGAGGGCGACGCCCGCCTCCACCAGCTTGCCCAGCAGGCTGGAGACGAGGACGGTGTCGCCCGGGTCGTCGAGCTCGAACTCGTCGATGCAGAGCAGGCGGTGGCCGCTCAGCGTCTTGACGGTCTGCTGGAAGCCCAGGGCGCCGACGAGGTTGGTCAGCTCCACGAAGGTGCCGAACGCCTTCAGCTCCGGGGCGGCCGGGGTGGCGTGCCACAGGGAGGCCAGCAGGTGGGTCTTGCCGACGCCGTAGCCGCCGTCGAGGTAGACGCCGCGCGGGCCGGCCGCCGCGGCCGGCTTCGCCTCGCGCCGGAACCAGCGCTTGCGGCCCCCGCCCGTGGCGTCCGCACCGCCGAGGCCCGCCGCGAAGCCGCTGAGGACCCGGACGGCCTCGGCCTGGCTGGGCTGGTCGGCCGCCGGTATGTAGTTGTCGAAGCGGGCCGTGCCGAAGCGGGGCGGCGGCACCATCTCGGCGACCAGGCGCTCGGCCGGTACGTGCGGGGCGCGGGAGGTCAGCGCGATCGGGGAGCCGGTACCGGCGCCGGATATCGGGCCCGAGGCGTCGGACGGGGCCGACGGGGCCTGAGCGGCTGCGGCGCCGGAAGCGGAGGCGGTGGTGGGTGACACAGCACTCCAGCCTAGCCGCTGGACGGCCGCTGCCGGCCGCCGGAAGAGCGAGGCATGTCACACTGCGGCCTATGCGACGCCTGTTCCCCGTTCCCGCGCCCCTCTCCCCCTCGTCCTCTTCTTCCCCTTCCGGTACTTCCCCCGCCCCGGAGGACCGCACCTGGGACCTGGAGGAGCTCGCCGAGGCCTACGCCTACCCGGAGGAGGGCACGGCCGGCGGCCGCCCGTGGCTGCGCGCCAACATGGTCTCGTCGCTCGACGGCGCGGCCCACCACGACGGGCGCTCGCAGCCGCTGTCCTCCGAGACCGACATGCGCATCTTCGGCACGCTGCGCGGCCTCGCGGACGCCGTCGTCGTGGGCGCGGAGACCGTACGCCAGGAGGGCTACCGGCCCGCGCGCGCCCGGGAGGCGTTCGCAGCACGCAGGGCGGCGCTCGGCCAGGGTCCCGCGCCGGTGATCGCCGTCGTGAGCGCGGCGCTCGACCTGGACTTCACCCTGCCCTTGTTCACCGAGCCGCTGGTGCCCACCATCGTGCTGACGGGCGCGGACGCTCCCGAGGAGCGGCTCGCCGAGGCCCGCGCGGCCGGGGCCGAGGTGATCGCGGCCGGCGAGGGGCGCCGGGTGGATCCCGCCCGGGTGCCGGAGGTGCTGGCCGGACGCGGTCTGACCAGGCTGCTCACCGAGGGCGGCCCCCGGCTGCTGGGGCAGTTCGCGGCGGCGGGCGTGCTCGACGAGCTGTGCCTGACGCTCGCGCCGCTGGTCGCGGGCGGCACGGCGGCCCGGATCGTGAACGGCCCCGACATGCCCCTGCCGGAACGATTCGCCCTCGCCTCGCTCCTCGAAGAGGGAGGATTTCTGTTCAGCAGGTACCACAGGATCTGACAATCGGCGGAATACCCCGTTCCGGTTAGCCGTCGGTGGGCAGAATTGAGTCGGACGCGCCCGATGGGGCACGTGATCAGAACAGGCGGGCCCAGGGGGGCACGCGCAGGATGGTTTCTGTTGGGCCGGTGGCCCACGAAGGAGAAGGGCTCCCACCGTGTTCACGAGCGTATTGATGATCGAGCAGCCGCTGTCCGCCACCGACGTCGACTTCGTCACGACCCTCCACGACGACCAGATGTCCTTCGTGGTGCTGATGCAGCCCAGAGGCGCCGAGGACCGGCTGCTGCGCGCCATTGACGACGTCGCGCTCGGCGAGCTGGAGCGGGCCGTGCACGAGGCCGACGAGCCGGAGGGCGAGCAGGCCCTCCGCCCGGCGGCGCTCGCCCTGGAGCACTCGCTCCGCCTCCTCAGGGACGCGGGGTGCGAGGCCGTGGGCCAGCTCGTCGAGGGTCACCCGCTGGACCTGCTGCGGTCCGTGGTGGAGCAGACCCACGCCGACGAGGTGATCGTGCTGACCGCGCCGCACCTGGTGGAGGAGTTCTTCCACCGCGACTGGGCCTCCCGGGCCCGGCACAAGGTCGGCGTTCCCGTGCTCAAGCTCTACGCCCACAACGACGAAGAGGACTACGCCCTGGGGAACGTAGGAGACGCAGAACAGGAGTGACCCCGAAGTGACCCGAAGGGTCCGGCCGCGGGCGTGACGGGGCGGGATGCGGCGGGTGCGGGTGCGGCCGCCGGCGCGGATCCGGACGCGGGTGAGGCCGTGGTCAGGACAGGCGGCCGTCGGCCATCGTGAGCACCCGGTCCGCGCGGCCGAGCAGCGCCCGGTCGTGCGTGACCAGCACCGTGCCCGTCCCGTGCGCCCGGGTCACCTCGGCGAGCAGCTCCACGACCTGCTCGCCGCGCTCGTGATCCAGTGCCGACGTCGGCTCGTCCACCAGCAGGACGGAGGGGCCGCCGGACAGCGCGCGGGCGATGTTCACCCGCTGCCGCTCGCCACCGGACAGCTGGTGCGGGCGGCGGCGCCGCTTCGCCGCGTCCAGGCCCACCGACTCCAGCAGCTCCGCCGCCCGCGCCCGGGCGGCCCGCACGTTCCCGCCCCGTACGTGCTCCACCGCCAGCAGCTGCTCCTCGGCGGTCAGTGACGGCAGCAGGTTCGCCTGCTGGAAGACGATGCCGATCCGCTCCCGGCGCAGCGCCGTCCGGGCCCGGGCGCTCATCGGCGCGGTGTCCTGCCCGGCCACCGTCACGCGCCCTGCGTCGGGGCGCTGCAGCGTGGCCGCCACCGCCAGCAGGCTGGACTTCCCCGAGCCGGAGGGCCCCGCGACGGCGACGAGCTCGCCGGGAGCCACGTCCAGGGACACCGCGTCGAGGGCGGTCAGCCGGCGGTCGCCGTCCGGATAGGTGAGAGTGACGGATTTCAGCGACAGAGCAGGGGCGGTAGCAGGGGTGGTGTTCACCGGGAGGCTCCCAGGGCGGTCAGCGGGTCGACGGACGTGATGCGGCGCACGGCGAGGGCGGAGCCGGCCAGCCCCAGCAGCACCATGGCGGCCACGGGTACGGCCACGGTCGCCGCACCCAGCTCGAACGGCACCGACGCCGATGCCAGCGCCCCGCCGGCCGCGCCCGCCGCGGCGCCGAGCGCGGCCCCGGCGGCCAGCACCACTGCCGCTTGCCCGAGCGCGTCCCGCACCAGGTAGGCGCTGCTCGCGCCGACCGCCTTGAGCACCGCGACGTCGGTCCTGCGCTGCACCGTCCACACCGTGAAGAAGGCCCCCACGACCAGGGCGCTCACCACGAACAGGAAGCCCTGGATCATGCGCAGGGTGCCGTGTTCCGCCGCGTAGCCGTCGATCCCGTCCAGCGCCTCGCCGACGGAGACGGCCTTCGTGGTCCGCGCGGCGGCCCCGGCCGGGTGCCCGCCGCCGTCCACGGCGAGTGCGGTCGGCGCACCCTGGTGGCTCACCCGCCGCCAGTCCGCGACGGTCGTCCACACGCTCGGTGCGTGGCCGTGGCTGCGGTCCGCGGTGATGCCCGAGACGGTCAGCTGCTCGGTGCCCAGGGTGATCCGGTCACCGGTGCGCAGCCCGGCGTCGCGCGCCACGCGCTCGCTCACCGCCACCTCGCCGCCGCCGTCCGGCGCGGAGCCGGAGAGGAGGGCGGGCCGCAGCCGGGCCGGCGTGCCGAACACGCTCACCGACGAGGCCCTGCCGCCCGCCGTCAGACGCGTCATCGCCACGCCGAACGGCTCGGCCGACTCCACGCCGTCAGCCTCCTGCCAGGCCCGCCGCTGCCCGGCGTCCACCGAGCTGTTCGAGAACGACACCTCCGGCACGGCGCCGGCGGGCGCCCCGAAGACGATGCGGCCGGCCGGCAGGCCCGCCACGGCGGACGACGCCTCGCGCGCCAGGCCGTCGGTCAGGCCGTAGAGGAAGACCACGAGGGTCGTGATGAGGGTGACGACCGCGCCCATCAGGGCGAACCGCCCCCGGGCGAAGCGGATGTCACGCAGTGCGACGAACAAGGACCCTCCCGGGTCTGGAAAGCACCCTCCCGGGCTCCGAACAGGACCCCACCACCGTCCCGCGCGAAGGCTCCGCCGCCATCAGGGCAAGGACTGGTCCGCGGGCCGTCCGTACGGTGCATCCGAAAATCAATCGAACGGTTGAGGGTCGGGGCGGGTGGGGCGCCGGGTGCGGGCCCGTACGCTCGATGGGGTGAGCCGAACGAGCCCTTCCGCCCCCGCCGCTGCGTGGCGCGCCCTGCGCGGGAGGCCCTCGCGCACCCCGGACGACTCGCGCCCCCCGGGTGAGAGGCCCGTGGCCCGCGACGGCGTCGCCGTGCCCCCGCCCGGCTCCGACATGCCCTCCCTGCGGCTGGTCCGCATCGCGCTCCACGGCGCCTTCTACGCGCTCCTCGCCGTCGCCACCGCCCCGGCCGCCGCCGGTACCGCGCCCCTGGCGGTCCTGCTGCCCGCCGCCGCGCTCGCCGCCGCCTACGGGCTCGGCGTCATCCGCCGCACCGCCCGCCCCGGCCTCTGGCTCGCCGCCATCACCGCCCTGTGGCTGCTGCTGCTCGCCATGGACCGCGGCTTCAGCTACGTCGCCTTCCCGCTGTTCTTCCTCTTCCTGAGCGCCCTCCCGGTCCGCTGGGCGCACCCCGCCATCGCCGCGGCCACCGCAGCCGTCGTGGCCGCCCAGGCCGCCGCGCCCGGCGGGCTCACCGCCGCCAAGGTGATCGGCCCCGTCGCCGGCGCCGCCGTCGCCATCCTGACCGGCTACGGCTACGCCGCGCTCTACCGCGAGAGCCGCAAGCGCCAGCAGCTCATCGACGACCTGCTGCGGACCCGCGACGAGCTCGCCGCCGCCCAGCGCGAGGCCGGCCGGCTCGCCGAGCGCCAGCGGCTCGCCCGCGAGATCCACGACACCCTCGCCCAGGGCCTGTCCAGCATCGTCCTGCTCGCCCGCGCCGCCGAGACCGCGGCCCCGGACGCCGCCCGCGAGCGCGTCCGCGAGATCGGGCTGACCGCCTCCGACAACCTCGCCGAGGCCCGCCGCTTCGTCCAGGCCCTCACCCCGCCCGCCCTGGAGGACGCGCCCCTGCCCGAGGCCCTGCGCCGGGTCACCGCGCGCACCGTCCCCGGGGCCGCCTTCCGCCTCGACGGCGACCCCTGCGCCCTCCCCATGGAGACCGAGGTCGCCCTGCTGCGCCTCACCCAGGAGGCGCTCGCCAACGTCGCCCGCCACGCGCACGCCGACCACGCCGCCGTCACCCTCGCCTTCCTCGACGGGCAGGTCACCCTCGACATCTACGACGACGGCATCGGCTTCACCCCCGGCGACGGCCCCGCCGACGGCCGCCGGACCTTCGGCCTGCACGGTATGCGGGAACGCATCGCCGCCCTCGGCGGCACCCTCACCGTCGAGTCGGCCCCGGGCGAGGGCACAGCCATCGCGGCGGCGGTCCCGGTGAGCGGCGGGGTCCGGCCCCGGGAAGCGGCAAGCGAAGGCGTTCCGCCGGAGGCAGGACCCGGCTCGTCCTCCCCGCCGCGACGGCGACCGGCCGCGACGGCGGCATCCGGCGATGCCGAACCGGCCGCATCCGGCGGTGCCGAGCCGACCGCGGCTCCCGACCGGGCCGCGACCCCGAAGCAGGCCGCCACCCCGAACCGGGCCGCCGCATGAGCGCGACGAGCGGCATGAACGGGGCCGCCGACGCGAGCGGGACGACCGGCACAGGCGGGGCCGCCGACGCGAGCCCGGCCACCGCCGCGAACCCGGCAAGCGACACGCCCCCCGCGGACCGCATCCGGGTCCTCATCGTCGACGACCACCCCGTCGTCCGCCGCGGCCTGCGCGCCATGGTCGACGAGCTGCCCGGCGTGGAGTCCGTCGGCGAGGCCGGCGACGGTGCCGAGGCGCTGCGGCTGCTCGACGGCGGGCCGCGCCCGGACGTCGTCCTCATGGACCTCCAGATGGGCGACGGCATGCACGGCGTCGAGGCCACCCGCCGCATCACGGCGCTGCCCTCTCCGCCCGCCGTTCTCATCCTCACCACCTACAGCACCGACGCCGACATCCTCGCCGCCGTCGAGGCCGGGGCCACCGGTTACCTCCTCAAGGACGCCCCGCCCGAGGAGGTCGCCGCCGCCGTCCGGGCCGCGGCGCGCGGCGAGACCGTCCTCGCCCCGCCCGTCGCCGCCCGGCTGCTCGGCCGCGTGCGGGCCGGGGGCAGGCCGGCGCTCACCCAGCGCGAGACCGAGATCCTCGGCCTGCTGGCGGAGGGCCTGGCCAACAAGCAGATCTCCCGCCGTCTCTTCATCAGCGAGGCGACGGTCAAGACCCACCTCGTGCACATCTACGGAAAGCTGGGCGTCGACAGCCGTACGGCGGCCATCGCGGCGGGCCTGGCGGCGGGGCTGATCCGCCCGGTCTGATCCGGGCGGTGCGACGGGGGAGGACGGGGCTGTCACCCCGGGGTGCAAGAATCGGTCCCTGACATCCAGCAAGCTGCGACAGGGAGCACCGCACATGGCACCGGCCGTCCCCACGACGATGGACCGACCGCACTTCATCGGCATCGGCGGCGCCGGCATGTCGGGCATCGCGAAGATCCTCGCGCAGCGCGGCGCACAGGTCGCGGGCAGCGACGCGAAGGGGTCCGCGACCGCCGAGGCGCTGCGCGCCCTGGGCGCGACGGTCCACATCGGGCACGCCGCCGGGCACCTCGCCGAGGACGCGAGCTGCGTGGTCGTCTCCAGCGCCATCCGCGCGGACAACCCCGAGCTGGCCGCGGCCGCCGAGCGCGGCATCCCCGTCGTGCACCGTTCGGACGCTCTGGCCCGTCTGATGGACGGCCTGCGCCCGATCGCCGTCGCCGGCACCCACGGCAAGACGACCACGACGTCGATGCTGGCGGTCGCCCTGGACGCCCTGGGCCTGGACCCGTCGTACGCGATCGGCGGCGACCTGGACGCCCCGGGCTCCAACGCCCGCCACGGCGCCGGCGAGATCTTCGTGGCGGAGGCGGACGAGAGCGACCGCAGCTTCCACAAGTACGCGCCCGAGGTCGCGATCATCCTCAACGTGGAGCTGGACCACCACGCGAACTACGCGTCGATGGACGAGATCTACGAGTCGTTCGAGACGTTCGTCGGCCGGATCCGGCCGGGCGGCACGCTGGTCGTCGCCGCGGACCAGTCGGGCGCCCGCGAGCTGACCGAGCGCATCTCGGGCCGTCACGACATCGAGGTCGTCACCTACGGCGAGGCCGAGGACGCCGACGTCCGCGTCCTGAAGGTCACCCCGCGCGGCCTGACCAGCGAGGTCACCGTCCTCCTCAAGGGCAAGATGCTGACCTTCACGGTCTCCGTCCCCGGCCGCCACTACGCGCACAACGCCGTCGCCGCCCTCGCCGCCGGCATCGCCCTCGGCATCCCCGCGCACAACCTGGCCTCCGCGATCGGCAAGTACACCGGCGTCAAGCGCCGTCTGCAGCTCAAGGGCGAGGCGCGCGGCGTGCAGGTCATCGACTCCTACGCCCACCACCCCACCGAGATGACGGCCGACCTGGAGGCCATCCGCGGCGCCGCCGCCGGTGCACGGCTCCTGGTCGTCTTCCAGCCGCACCTGTTCTCCCGCACCCAGGAGCTCGGCACGGAGATGGGCCAGGCCCTCGCCCTCGCCGACTCCTCCGTGGTCCTGGACATCTACCCGGCCCGTGAGGACCCGGTCCCCGGCGTCACCAGCGCCCTCATCATCGACGCCGCGACGGCCGCCGGCGCCGATGTGCGCGCCGAGCACGCCATGGCCGCCGTCCCGGACGTGATCGCGGGAATGGCCCGCCCCGGCGATCTCGTTCTGACCATGGGCGCGGGTGACGTCACGGACCTCGGTCCGAAGATCCTGGCCCGCCTGGAGAACTGACACCGAGAGGCGAGCGACATGGCGTACGAGGTCGAGAAGACGGACGAGCAGTGGCGTGCCGAGCTCTCCCCGGAGGAGTACCAGGTGCTCCGCCGGGCCGGCACCGAACCCGCCTTCCGCGGCGAGTACACCGACACGAAGACCGCGGGCGTCTACTCCTGCCGCGCCTGCGGCGCGGAGCTCTTCCGCTCCACGGAGAAGTTCGAGAGCCACTGCGGCTGGCCGAGCTTCTACGACCCGAAGGACTCCACCGCCGTTGAGCTCATCGAGGACCGCACCCACGGCATGGTCCGCACCGAGGTCCGCTGCGCCCGCTGCGGCTCCCACCTGGGCCACGTCTTCGAGGGCGAGGGCTACCCCACCCCCACGGACCAGCGGTACTGCATCAACTCGATCGCCCTCCGCCTGGAACCCGCGGAGGACTGAGCGGCCGGGCCGCCCTGCTCAGCCCTGACGGGGGGCGGACAGGCCCTTCTTCACGTCGTCGTAGTTCATCACCGGGTGCAGCTCGACCTCGGCTTCCATCTCCGACAGGAGCGGGCCCAGCGTGGCGGGTATCCGCGACGGGTCCGCCAGGTCGAAGACGAGCAGGACGGAGCGGCCGGTGTCCATCGGGCCGAAGTAGGCGGCTTCGGGCTTGGTCAGGTCCATGAGGGACTGGAGGAAGTCGAAGAGGGTGCCGTTCCGGTAGGCCTCGTTCGACACGTGGGTGTCCAGGCGGGCCCTGAGCATCATGCGCATGGCTCATCGTTCCCCTCGGCGCGACGCACCGCACCCGGCGCTCCGGCTCCGCGCTCACTGAGGCACGGATGCGCCCGCTCTCAGCGTCCCTCCGGGCCCGGCCCGCCGCAACGCAGGACCGCCGCCGACCCGGGGGGCAGGTGGAGGAGGCCGTCCGGGCCGGGGAGGGACACCGGGTGCCAGGCGGCCAGGACCTCGGTCGCCGGGGGGCCGCCCAGGGGGAGGGCGGCCGGCTCCGGTGTCGGGTTGACGGCCGTGCACAGGGTGCCGCGGCGCAGGACGGCCGTGCCGTCCGGGCTCACGCGGGCGGACGTCGCGGAGAGCGGGCCCGGGTCCGGCTCGGCGCGGCGGAGGGCGATCAGGCGGCGGTGCCAGGTCAGCAGGGCGCGGTGCGGGTCGCGGTGCGGTTCGGCCCAGTCCAGGCAGGAGCGGGCGCGGGTGGCCGGGTCCTGGGGGTCGGGGATGTCCTCGGCGGACCAGCCGTGCGCGGCGAACTCGCGCCGCCGGCCGGTGCGGACGGCCTCGGCCAGCTGCGGGTCCGTGTGGTCGGTGAAGAACTGCCAGGGGGTGCGGGCGCCCCACTCCTCGCCCATGAACAGCATCGGGGTGAAGGGCCCGCCGAGGACGAGGGCGGCGGCGCAGGCGAGCAGCCCGGGGGAGAGGCTTGCGGAGAGGCGGTCGCCCAGGGCGCGGTTGCCGATCTGGTCGTGGTTCTGGGCGTAGCCGACGAGGCGGTGCGCGGGGGTGGCCGCGGGGTCGAGGGGGCGGCCCCACGGGCGGCCGCGGAAGGAGGAGTGCGTGCCGTCGTGGAAGAACCCGCCCCGCAGCGTCTTGGCGAGCGCCGCGGCCGGGTCGGCGGCGAAGTCGGCGTAGTAGCCCTGGGACTCGCCGGTCAGGACGGTGTGCAGCGCGTGGTGGAAGTCGTCGCACCACTGGCCGTGCAGGCCCAGGCCGCCGGCCCGGCGCGGGGTCACGGTGGCCGGGTCGTTCCTGTCGGACTCGGCGACCAGGAACAGCGGCCTGCCCAGCCGCGCGGCCAGCGCGTCGACGGCGCCGGACAGCTCGGCGAGGAAGTGCTTGGGCCGGGTGTCCGCGAGGGCGTGGACCGCGTCCAGCCGCAGCCCGTCCAGCCGGTAGTCGCGCAGCCAGGCGAGCGCACTGCCCGTCAGATACGCCCGCACCTCGTCGGAGCCGGGGGCGTCGAGGTTGACGGCCGCGCCCCACGGCGTGTGGTGGGTGTCGGTGAAGTACGGGCCGAAGGCGGGCAGATGGTTGCCGGAGGGGCCGAGGTGGTTGTGCACCACGTCCAGGACGACGCCGAGCCCGAGCGCGTGGGCCGCGTCCACGAAGCGGCACAGCCCCTCGGGCCCGCCGTAGGGCTCGTGCACGGCCCACAGCGACACCCCCTCGTACCCCCAGCCGTGCGTGCCCGGGAACGGGCACACGGGCATCAGCTCCACGTGGGTGACGCCCAGTTCCGCCAGGTGCGGCAGACGGGCGGCCGCGGCGTCGAAGGTGCCCTCGCGGGTGAAGGTGCCCACGTGCAGCTCGTAGAGGACGGCCCCGGGCAGCCCGCGGCCCGGCCACGCGTGCTGCCACGCGAAGCCCCCGGGGGCGGCGACGGCGCTCAGCCCGTCGGGCCCGTCGGGCTGGCGGCGCGAGCGCGGATCGGGCCGTACGGGGCCGCCGTCGAGGGCGAAGCCGTAACGGGTGCCGTCCTCGCCGGGCGCCTCCCGCCGCCACCAGCCGTCGCGCGCCGGATCCCGCTCCATCGCGTACGCCCGGCCGCCGGCGTGCAGGGTCACCTGCCCGGCCCGTGGCGCCCACACCTCGAACAGCACTGGCGGCTCCTTCCGGCAGTGGTGGCCCCGCAATGCTGTCCATGGTGCCCCGAAGTCAGGCCTCCCGGGCCGGAAGCAGGTCGATGCGTTCCTGGTGGACGGGGTAGCCGGCCTTCGCGAAGTTCGCCGCCATCGGGAAGTTGCCCTGGTCGGTGGCGGCCGCGATGCGGGTCGCGCCCTCGGCCACCAGGTCGTGCGTGCACTCCACGAGCAGGTCGTACGAGTAGCCGTGGCCCCGCTGCTCGGGGACGACTCCGAGGTAGCCGATGCACGGCCCGGCCGGGTTGTGCGCGGGGACGTGGATGCCGACGAGCTCGCCCTCCGGCGTGTGGGCGAGCTTCCACCACGCGCGGGGCGACGGCAGCCAGTGGAGGAACTCCATCGAGTCGTCGACGGCCGCTTCCAGGCCGTGCTCAGTAACGTTCCTGAGGTCGTGGGCGTCGAGCGTGCCGTGCATCGTGCGGCCGAGCACGTCACGGACGACGGCGTCGTCGGGCTCGGGCCGGTACACCAGCCGCCCGGTGCGCTCCGGCAGCGGGCACGCGGTCGTCCACTCGTAGCGGAAGCGCTCGACGAGGACCCGCATCCCCGCGGCCTCGGCCGCCGCCAGGCGCGCCTCGACGGCGGCGCGCACGCCGGGCAGGCCGCGCCAGCCGGGCGGGGCGATGAGGCAGTACTCGGACGCCAGGGGTGCGGTGCGCAGCAGCCGGGCGGCCGCCTCCTCCTCGCCGTCGGCGAAGTCGAACCAGTCGAGGGCCTTGGGCGTCTCGTCGCCCGGGCCGCCCCACCAGGCGGCGCGCGCCACGACCTTGCCGTCCCGCAGCGCCACCCAGGTCCAGTCGGGGCGGTACTCGCCGCCCTCGTGGACGGGCGCGTAGGCGTGGCCGAAGGCACCCCTGCCGACGAGGGCGGCGGACGGGGCGTCGAGAGTGGTGAACAGACCGGTGTCGTGTTCGCTGAGGGCGCGGATGACCAGCTGGGTCATGGGGTCCTTCCGGGACGGGAGCCGTTGCGCCGAGCGTGCGCGAACGAGCCCCGTCCGTCCACCGGTTTGTTTCACCGCCCGTCCGTCACGCCCGGTGGAGCCCCCGCCCCGCCAGGGACAGCATCACCTCGCCCACCGCCTCCGACAGCGTCGGGTGCGGGTGGACGTGCTGGGCGATGTCCGAGGCCTCGGCGTCCCAGCCGACGGCCAGCTGGCTCTCGGCGATCATCTCCGAGACGTGCGGGCCCACCAGGTGGACGCCGAGCACCCGGCCGCCGCCCTTCTCCGCGACGACCTTCACCATGCCGCCCTGCCCGTGCACCATGCCCTTGGCCACGGCCGTCAGCGGCATCGAGGCGGTCTCGGCATCGAACCCGCGCTCGCGCGCCTCGCCTTCCGCCAGGCCGACCGAGGCCGTCTGCGGGCTGGAGTACGTCACGCGCGGCACGGCGGCGTAGTCGACCGGCCGCGGGGCACGCCCCGCCAGCGTCTCGGCGACCAGCAGCCCCTCCGCGAAGGAGGCGTGGGCCAGGCCGAGCGACGGCGGGGGCAGCAGGTCACCGACGACGTGGACGCCCGGCACGGCCGTCTCCAGACGTGACCAGTCGGCCGGCGGGACGAAGCCGCGGGCGTCGGTGGCGAGCCCGGCCGCCGCGAGCCCCAGGCCCTCCGTGACCGGGACCCGGCCGACGGCCACCAGCAGCCGCTCCGCCTCCACGGTGCGCACTTCGCCCCCTGCCGCACGGAGCGTGGCCCGCACCCCGCCCTCGTGGACGACGGCGTCCTCCAGCCGCGCCCCCGCCCGGACGCCGATGCCCCGCTTCTTCAGACCCCGCGTCAGATACCGGCTCACGTCCGCGTCCTCCAGCGGCAGCAGCCGGTCCGCCGCTTCCACGAGCGTCACCTCGGCGCCCATGGAACGGTGCAGGGACGCGTACTCGACGCCGATGGCACCCCCGCCCAGTACCAGCACGGAGCCCGGCAGCCCCGGCGCGAACAGCGCGTCATCGCTGGTCACCACGCGCGCGCCGTCGGGCTCCAGACCGGGCAGCGTGCGCGGCCGCGAGCCGGTGGCCAGGACGACGCCCCGGCGCGCCGTCCACTCCGCGCCCGCCTCGGCACCCGAACCGATGCGTATCGAACGTGCGCTCGTCAGCGTTGCGGAACCCCGCACCACGCGTACGCCGGCCTGCGCCAGATGCGCCTCCACGCCGCGGTGGTTGCGGGAGACGATGTCGTCACGGGTCGCCGTCAGCGCGGACCAGTCGACCGATTCCAGGGTCGCCTTCACCCCCCACCGCTCGCGTGCCTCGGCGATCCCGTCCACGAGCTCCGCCGCGTGCAGCATCGCCTTGCTGGGTATGCAGCCGCGGTGCAGACAGGTTCCGCCCACGCGATCGCGCTCCGCGAGGACGACGCGGAGGCCCAGGGCGGCGGCCCGCAAAGCGGTGCTGTAACCGCCGGTGCCGCCGCCGATCACGATCACATCTGTTTCCTGCATGCCTGTTTCGTGCATGGCTTCACCCTGCGCCGTCAGGGATTATGAGTCCAACGCAATGTTTCGATCACAGCCATGACGACTGTTCATGTGCTCAGGTGCAGGAGGGGGCCGGGCATGAGCCTGCGGCAGATGGAGTACCTCGTCGCGGTGGTCGAGGAGGAGTCCTTCACGCGCGCCGCGGAGCTGCTCAACGTGACCCAGTCGGCCCTCTCCCACCAGATCAAGGCCCTGGAACGGGACGTCGGCGGCCCCCTGCTGGAGCGCCGCCCGCGCGGCATCGGCCTGACGCCGATGGGCCGCGCCTACCTCCCCCACGCCGAACTCGCCGTCCGCAGCGCCGTACAGGCCCGCCGGGCGGCCAAGGCCGCGGCCGGCGCGGCCGGCGGCGAGCTCCACGTCGCCTCCCTGCACGCCCTCGCGGTCGGCGTGCTGCCGCCCGTCTTCGCCCGCTGGCGCCGCACGTTCCCCGCCGTCCGCCTACACCTCCACGAGTACGCGACCACGGACGAACTGCGCGACCACATGGAGCGCGGGGTCGCCGACATCGCCGTCGGCCCCTGCCCCGAGGACTGGCACGGCCCCGTCGTCCCCCTCGGCCACGAGGAGATCATGGTGATCACGTCGGCCGGCGACCCGCTCGCCGCCCACCGGGGCCCCGTCGCCCTGACCGGCCTGGCGGAGCGCGACTGGGTGCGGTGCGGCCTCGAACCGCTCGTGGAGGGCAAGCGCTGGCTGGACTGGGTCTGCGAACGGAGCGGCTTCACCCCCCGTACGGCCGTCTGGACGGAGCACTCCTCGACCGCCGTACGGATGGCGGTGGCCGGACTGGGCCTCGTCGCCGCGCCCGTCCACATGGCCCGTGACGTGCCGGGCGCCGTGGCCGTCCCCGTCGACCGGCCGTGGCGCCGCGAGCAGACCGCCTTCGCGCGCGTCGGCCTGACGGGCATCACGGCGGCGTTCGCGGACCTCTGCCGGGAGCTGGCGTTCCCGGGGCCGGACCCGCGGTAATCGCGCCCCGTGAGGGGGACTGCGCGACCGGCCGCCGGAAAACCACCGGTCCGGCGGAGCCCCGAGCGCTCAGGCCCGTACGAGCAGCGCCACCGGACAGCGCTCCAGCAGCTCGGCCAGGACCACGCGCGCCCCGAAGGACGCCCCCGTCAGTGCCTCCCGCCACCGCCCCCCGCCCGGCAGCGCCAGTGCCGTCTCGCGCAGGCCGCCGCTCCGGGCGAGCCGGTGGTGCAGGCGCGTGACGACGGTGACCGCCGCGCCGGAGCGCGCGAAGGCCACGCAGTGCCCGGCGGCCGGGCCGTCCGCGGCCAGCGGCTCGTACGAGGCGCCCGGGCCGAACCACTCGGGGTGGTCCCGGCGCAACCGCAGCACCGTACGGGTCAGGTGCAGCTTCTCGCCGGACAGGCCGTCCCCGGGGCCGGCGTCCGCGAAGGCCGGCGGGCGCCGGTTGTCCGGATCCACCAGGGCGGCGTACGCGCGTTCGGTGCCCATGTAGAGGTCGGGCACGCCCGGCATGGTCAGGTGCAGCAGGGCCGCGCCGAGCGTGTTCGCCCGTACCGACGGCGCCAGCGCGTCCTCCAGGGGCGCGAGGTCGGTGCGGGCCGGACCGCAGGGTCCCCCCGCGACGAACGCCTCCACCGCCGCCTCGTACGGCGCGTCCGGCTCGGTCCACGTCGTGCGCAGCCCCGCCTCGCGCACGCTCTTCAGCACGGCGGGGACGAGCCGGGACGCCTCCGCCGGGCCGAGCCCGAAGGCGGTCTGCCAGGCCAGCCACGCCACGTGCGGATCGGGCGCGGAGGGCTCCCCGGCCGTCAGCCGGTCCATCAGGTCGCCCCACTCCGCCGGGCGTTCGCTGAGTGCCGTGATGCGGGCCCGCACGTCGGCGCTGCGCTTGGTGTCGTGCGTGGAGAGCACCGTCCCCGTCGCGGGCCAGTCGCGCTGCAGCCGCGCGCAGTAGGCGTGGAAGTCCCCGGGGGAGACCGCGGGCCGCCCGGGGTCGCCGCCGACCTCCGTGGCCGACAGCAGGGGCGCGTGCCGGTAGTAGGCGGTGTCCTCGACGGACTTGGCGCGCAGCGCGGACGCGGTCTGCGCGAACCGCGCGCAGAAGTCCCGCTGGTCCGGCCCGTGCCCCAGGCGGCCGAGCGCCGCGTCCCGGATCACCTCGGCCGCGGCGGCCTCCTCGGGCACGGTGAAGGCGCCGCGCGCGCCCTGGGCCGCCTGGTCGAGCAGGGCGGCGTCGACGGGGGCCGGCGGCCGGCCGGGCACGGCGTAGGGGCGGTAGACGGGCAGCCGGACGAGGATCTCGTGCAGGGCCGTGCGCAGGGCCCAGGGCGCGGTGTCGCGCAGCCGGTGGGAGCCCTCGCAGATCCGGCCGGCGGTCCGGACGAGCCGCTCGGACTCCGCGGCCAGCTCGTGGGTGATCACCTTGTACGCGGCGCGGCGCACCGTCGCGGACCAGTCGCCGCCGCGGTCGGGCGGCAGACCCGTGAAGGCCCGGTAGCGGGCGCCCAGGGCGGTGGCGCCCTCGGGGTCGGTGAAGAGGCCGTCCAGGTGGCGCAGGGCGTCGTAGCCGGTGGTGCCGGCGACGGGCCAGTCCGCGGGCAGCCGTTCGTCGCCGCTGAGGATCTTCTCGACGACCGTCCACCGGCCGTCCGTGGCCCCGGCGAGGCGGTGGAGGTAGGCGGCGGGGTCGGCGAGGCCGTCCGGGTGGTCGACGCGCAGGCCGTCGACGACGCCCTCGCGCACGAGCTGGACGACCTTGCCGTGCGTGGCGGCGAAGACTTCGGGGTCCTCGACGCGGACGGCGATCAGGTCGGAGATGGTGAAGAAGCGCCGGTAGTTCAGCTCCGTGCGGGCCAGGCGCCACCAGGCGGGCCGGTACCACTGGGCGTCGAGCAGCTCGGGCAGCGGCAGCCGCTCCGTTCCGGGCCGCAGCGGGAAGGCGTGGTCGTAGTAGCGCAGGACGCGCTCGGGGCCGTCCGCGCGGTCCGCGACCGCGAAGTGCCGCAGCTCCGCGCCGACCGGCCCGGCCAGGACGGGCAGCAGCACCTTGCCGCCGTGCTCGGCCCAGTCGATGTCGAACCAGCGGGCGTAGCGCGAGGCCGGGCCGTCCCGCAGCACCTCCCACAGCGGGCCGTTGAGCGTCGCGGGCGCGGGCAGGGCCATGTGGTTGGGGACGATGTCGAGGACCAGGCCGAGCCCGTGCTCCCGGGCGGTGCGCGAGAGCGACCGCAGGCCCTCCTCGCCGCCGAGCTCCGCCCGTACGGCCGAGTGGTCGGTCACGTCGTAGCCGTGGGTGGAGCCGGGGACGGCCTCCAGTACGGGCGACAGGTGGAGGTGCGACACCCCGAGCGAAGCCAGGTAGGGCACGGCCTCCTCGGCCGCCCGGAAGGGGAAGGAGGGCTGGAGCTGGAGCCGGTAGGTGGCGGTCGGCGCGGTGTGGTGGGGCCTCATGGGAACGTACGTACCCAGTTGCGGCGCCCATGCTGCGGGTGCGTCTGTCCGGCGGACGGCGAATTCGCCGCGTACGGGGCCTACACGGGCCGCTGCAGCACCGCCAGGCTCCGGTCCGACAGCGTCAGGCGGTCGCCCGCCCGGACCTTCGGCCCGTCGGTCGCGACCCCCTCCGGGCTCGCCGTGTCGACCACGAGCTGCCACAGCCGCCCGTGGTCGGCGGGGATGACGAAGTCGAGCGGCTTGTCGTGCGCGTTGAACATCAGCAGGAAGGAGTCGTCGACGACCGGCTCCCCCCGCGGCCCGGGCTCGGAGATCGCCCCGCCGTTGAGGAAGACGGTGAGCGACTTGGCCTGGGCGGCCTGCCAGTCGCTGTCCCGCATCTCCTCACCCTCGTGGGTGAACCAGGCGATGTCGGAGAGCTCGTCGTGCGTGCCCTGCACCGGCCGCCCGTGGAAGAAGCGGCGGCGCCGGAAGACCGGGTGGTCGCGGCGGAGCCACACCATCGCGCGGGTGAAGGCGAGCATGCGGCGGGCCCGCGCGGAGGACGCGTCGCCCCGGTGCGGCCAGTGCACCCAGGAGATGTCGTTGTCCTGGCAGTAGGCGTTGTTGTTGCCGTGCTGAGTGCGCGCGAACTCGTCGCCGTGGCTGAGCATCGGCACGCCCTGGGAGACCAGCAGCGTGGCGATGAAGTTCCGCATCTGGCGCTCGCGCAGGGAGAGCACCTGAGGGTCGTCGGTCCCGCCCTCGGCCCCGCAGTTCCAGGACCGGTTGTGGTTCTCGCCGTCGCGGTTGTCCTCGCCGTTGGCCTCGTTGTGCTTCTCGTTGTACGAGACGAGGTCGTGCAGCGTGAAGCCGTCGTGGCAGGTGACGAAGTTGATGGAGGCCAGCGGGCGGCGGCCGTCGCCCTGGTAGAGGTCGGAGGAGCCGGTCAGGCGCGAGCCGAACTCCGCCAGGGTGGCCGGCTCGCCGCGCCACAGATCCCGCGCGGTGTCCCGGAACTTTCCGTTCCACTCCGCCCACAGCGGCGGGAAGTTCCCCACCTGGTAGCCGCCCTCGCCGACGTCCCACGGCTCGGCGATCAGCTTCACCTGGCTGACCACCGGATCCTGCTGCACCAGGTCGAAGAAGGACGAGAGCCGGTCCACCTCGTGGAACTGGCGGGCGAGCGTCGCCGCCAGATCGAAGCGGAAGCCGTCCACCCGCATCTCGGTCACCCAGTAGCGCAGCGAGTCCATGATGAGCTGCAGGACGTGCGGACTGCGCATCAGCAGCGAGTTTCCGGTGCCGGTGGTGTCCATGTAGTACTGCGGGTCGTCCGTGAGCCGGTAGTACGAGGTGTTGTCCAGCCCGCGGAACGACAGCGTCGGCCCCAGGTGATTGCCCTCGGCCGTGTGGTTGTAGACCACGTCGAGGATGACCTCGATGCCCGCCGCGTGCAGCGCCCGCACCGCCGACTTGAACTCCAGCACCTGCTGGCCCCGGTCGCCCCAGGAGGCGTAGGCGTTGTGCGGGGCGAAGAAGCCGATGGTGTTGTAGCCCCAGTAGTTGGCGAGGCCAGCGTCCACCAGCCGGTGGTCGTTGACGAACTGATGGACCGGCATCAGCTCGATGGCCGTCACCCCCAGCTCCGTCAGGTGCTCCAGCACCGCCGGATGGGCGAGCGCCGCGTACGTGCCCCGGATCTCCTCCGGCAGCGCCGGGTGGCGCATCGTCAGGCCCTTCACATGGGCCTCATAGATGACCGTGCGGTGATAGTCGGTGCGCGGCGGGCGGTCGTCCCCCCAGTCGAAGTACGGATTGACGACGACCGACGTCATCATGTGCGGCGCCGAGTCCATGTCGTTGCGCTTCTCCGGGCGGCCGAAGTGGTAGCCGTAGACGGCCTCGCTCCAGTCGACCGACCCGCTCACCGCCCGGGCGTAGGGGTCCAGCAGCAGCTTGGCGGAGTTGCAGCGGTGGCCCCGCTCCGGCTCGTAGGGGCCGTGCACCCGGAAGCCGTACCGCTGACCGGGCATCACGCCCGGAAGGTAGGCGTGCCGCACGAAGGCGTCGCTCTCCCGGAGGTCGATCGCCGTCTCCGAGCCGTCGTCGTGCAGCAGGCACAGCTCGACCCGCTCGGCGACCTCCGAGAAGACCGCGAAGTTGGTGCCGGCGCCGTCGTACGTCGCGCCGAGGGGGTACGCCTGTCCCGGCCAGACCTGCATCGACTCTTCCGTTCTTCCGTTGTCCCCGGTCTTCTGTCCCGGTCTTGCCTCCCGCACCCCTGTCCCGGTCCGGGAGCCGGCCTCCTGTCCGGTCGTCACGCGCCTGCGGGCCGGAGCGGCATCCTCGTCCAATCGGAGCCGAAGGACCGCCCCTTCGCCAGATCTTCCCCAAAAGGAGCGCCCTCACCGCTCTCATCGGCTAGTCCGACCGGGTGACCTGACGGGGTGTGTCCTTCCCGCCGCACGGCCGCGGGACACCGTGCCCGGCCGCGCCCGTACGCGCGCCCGCACGGCCCTCACCGCGCCTTTTGCGCCCCCGCCGCTATGAAACGGCTCACTCCCCGCTCCGGGCCCGCGGACAACCGCCACCCGGATCCGCAGAGTTGACGGGGGACCGTACGCGTCCGGGTGCAGGGCCTCCCGCCCGCACAGTAGTCTGCCTTGATCGTTGGACGGGGGCGGAAGGGCGGTGCACTGTGACCTCGGGCGGGCTGGAGCTGCCCCCTGGAGACGGATGTCCCGGGGGTGACGGCTCGGCCGACACACCTCCCGGTGCCGTGTCCTTGGCACGCCCCGTGGAGATCGGCGCCGCGCTGGACTGGGACGCCGACGCGTGGAGCGAGGTGCGCACGCGCGCGCGGCGCGCCGGGCGGGCCTACATCTGGCTGAACCTGGTGGAGCAGCGGCTCCGCGCCGTCGTGGCCGCCGTGCTGCGGCCCGTCTACGAGCCCGTGCACGGCGAGGACGAGTGGGTCGTCGCCGCGGCCGGGCCGGCCGGGCAGGAGTGGGTCCAGCGGGCCGTGGCGGTGCGCGAGGTCAGCCGCCGCAAGGGCTATCTGCTGGACCCGGCCGACGACAACGTCCTCAGCTTCCTCACCCTGCCCCAGCTGCGCGAGCTCCTCGTCCAGCACTGGCCCTGCTTCGAGCCCTACCTCGACGACCGGCGCGAGCTGGAGCTGGCGCTGGACGAGCTGGAGGTCACGCGCAACGTCGTCTCCCGCAACCGCGCCCTGTCCGAGACCGTCCTCGCCCAGGCCGAGCGGGCCGCCGGCCGCCTCCTCACCATCCTCGGCGGAGGCAGCGGCTCCGCCGCCGGGTCCGCCGACCGGCTGCCCGTCGACGCCGTCGAGGACATCGTGGGCGACCGCTACGCCGACGTCGTCGGCGTCCACCCCGACCGGGTCCGGCTGCAGCGCCAGCTGCCCGTCGAGGACCTCTTCGGCAGCGCCCGGCGCCTCGACGCCGTAGGCATAGGCCTGAACCTGCTCGTCCAGAACTACTCGGGGCGCCGGCTCGTCCGGCTCGCCGAGGCGGGCTGCCGGGCCCGCCTGCTCTTCCTCAACCCCGCCAGCAGCGCCGTGCGGCGCCGGGAGCGGGAGCTGGGCATCAAGAAGGGCGAGATGAGCCGGTCCGTCGAGATGAACATCATGCACATGCGGCGGGTCCGGGACCGGCTGCGCGACACCGCCGCCTTCGAGATCCGCGTCTTCGACGAGACGCCCCGCTTCACCGCCTACCTCGTCAACGGCGACGGCTCCGACGGCCTCGCCGTCGTCCAGTCCTACCTGCGCAAGGCCCGCGGCATGGAGGCCCCCGTGCTGGTGCTGCGCGGCGGCGGCTCCGTGGTCCGCGACGGGCGCGAGCCCGAGCACGGCCTCTTCGAGACCTACCGCGAGGAGTTCGAGAGCGTCTGGGCGGACTCCCGGCCGGTGTCGTGACGCCCCCGTCCCCGGGGGATGTCAGTGGGGCGTGCGACGCTGGGGACCAGTCGGGGGAAGCACCACGAAGGGGGACCGCGATGGGGTGGCATCAGGAGCTGCTGATCGGCTTCGACCTGGAGACCACGGGCACGGACGCGACCGAGGCGAGGATCGTCACGGCGGCCGTCGTCGAGACCAAGGGCGGTGAGCCGGTCGGGCGCCGGGAGTGGCTGGCCGACCCCGGCGTCCCCATCCCGGAGGAGGCCGCGGCCATCCACGGCATCACCAGCGAGCGGGCGGCGCTCGGCAGGCCGGCCCGCGAGGTGGCCGACGAGATAGCCGGCATCCTCGTCGCCCACTGGTCGGCGGGGGCGTCCGTCGTCGCCTACAACGCCGCCTACGACCTGACCGTCCTGGCCGCGGAGCTCCAGCGGCACGGGCTGCCGTCCCTGGGGGAGCGGCTCGCCGGCGAGGGCCTCGGTGCGGACGGCCCCGGTGCGGAAGGTCCCGGCGGCGGGGACGCGGCCGCCGCGGGGACGGGCCCGGTCGTGGACCCGCTCACCATGGACCGCGCCCTCGACCGCTACCGCCGGGGCAAGCGCAATCTGGAGACGGTCTGCCGCGTCTACGGCGTCACCCTGGACGACGCCCACGAGGCGGGCGCGGACGCCCTCGCGGCGGTCCGCGTCGCCTGCGCCCTCGCCGAGCGCTATCCGGACGTGGCCGCGGCCTCCCCGTGGGACCTCCACCGCGACCAGGTGCGCTGGTACGCGGAATGGGCCCGGGGCTACGAGGACTGGCTGCGCCGCAAGGGGGACGCGACGGCGGCCGTGGACGCCCGCTGGCCGGTGCGCTGACCACGCGGCCGCTACCGCCGTGCACAGGGCGGCCCTGCACTCGTTCCGGGGCCCGCGGCCCCGAAGGGGCGCGGGGAACTGCGCGCTCAGCCCCGTACGGCCCGCAGCCGGCTGACCGGGGCCCTCCCGCGGGGAACCCCGGACGGCCGAGCCGTCAGAAGGGATCCCTCAGAACGGATACCACCGCACCCCCGCATCCCCGTCCCGCAGGGACGCCACGCGGCGGGCGAACTCCGCACGGGCCGCAGGGTTGCCCGCCGCATGCTGGGCCACCCACGCGCAGCTCGCCGTTTCGCGCGCCCCGCGCAGGACCGGGCAGCCGTCCCACTCCCGGACGTCCCACCCGTACGCCCGCACGAACGCGTCGTACGCCTCGGCGGGAAGCCCGTAGCGGTCCTTGCTGAGGGCGAGGACGACGAGGTCGTGCTCGCGCAGGTCGCCCGAGAAGGTCTCCAGGTCCACGAGGACCGGCCCGCCGGGGCCCATGTGCACGTTGCGCGGGAGGGCGTCCCCGTGGATGGGGCCCCGCGGCAGGTGCGGGGTCAGCGCGGCGGCCTCCGCCGCGAAGGCGTCCCGCCGCTGCCGCAGGAAGGCGGCGTCGGCCGGGTCGATCGCGTCCCCCGCCAGCCGGAGCCAGCGCTCCACGCCGCCGAGCAGGTCGCGCGGCGGCAGGGCGAAGTCCGGCTCGGGCAGGGCGTGGATGACGCGCAGCAGCACGGCGAGGTCGGCGGGCCCGGCCGGGCGCACGGCCTCGGGCAGGCGGTGCCAGAGCGTCACCGGACGGCCGCCGGCCACGCGCGGCGCGTCCTCGGCCGCCCGCACCGCCGGGACGCCGTGCCCGGCCAGCCAGCGGGCGACGCGCAGCTCGTGCCGCGCCCGGTCCAGCAGCGCGGCGTCGCGGCCGACTTTGGCGACGAGGTCGCCGGCGGCGAAGACCGCGTTCTCGCCGAGCGCGAGCAGCTCCGCGTCCGCCGGCAGCTCCGGGACCGCCTCCGCGAGCAGCGCCCGCGCCCGCCGTTCCGTGAACGCCGTGCTCTCCGTGAACGCCGTGTTCTCCGCGCTCTCCGTACCCTCCGCGCCGTCTGCCGCGTCCACCACTGTGCTCGTCCCTCCACCGGCCCGGGGCATCACCTGCCCCGGCCGCCTCGTGTGCCTCCTGCACCTCACTGAGCTGCCACGTTACCGGGCTGGACCGGACCTGGCCGAAAGCAGTCGGCGGGCCGCGCGGGCGGCTCGGCGGCCCGGAAAACCGGGCCGTCCGCAGGTTTTCTCATCAGGGCTCTCACTGTGCTCAATTGATGCTCCGTCAGTGCCCAAATTGCCTTCCTTCAAAGGGGTTTGGCATTACGCAACGACGTTGCCTATGTCACAAAACCTCGTGGGGGTTGAACTGCCCGCGTCAAATCCGACAGGGTTTCGAAGCACCTGGAGCGGCCCCTTCCGTCACTCCGGGTGTGCAGTGACTCATGCTCCATTCCCCCCACAACAGCACGAGGAGGAAACCTCGTCATGGCAGCACACAAGCGCGCCGGCCGGCGACGGCTGATCCTTGCGATATCCGCCGCGACCGCCGTCACCGCCGGAGCCACGCTCATGGCTCTCCCGGCCGGCGCCGCCCCCGCTCCCGAAGGCACCGTCTACGGCACCGAGTCCAAGGACGCCATCGACGGCAGCTACATCGTCCTCCTGAAGGACGGCAAGGCGGGCGTGGGAGCGCAGTCCGTCTCCGCGAAGGGCGGCGACCTCGCCCAGCGGTACGGCGGCAAGCTCGGCCGCACCTACGACTCGGCCGTCCACGGCTTCTCCGCCAGCGGCCTCGACAAGACCGAGGCCAAGCGGCTCGCGGCCGACCCGGCCGTCGCGAAGGTCGTGCAGAACCACCGCTTCAAGGCCACCGCCACCCAGGAGGCCCCACCCTCCTGGGGTCTGGACCGCATCGACCAGACCGAGACCAAGGGCGACGGCAAGTACGCCTACCCCGACAGCGCGGGCGAGGGCGTCACCGCGTACGTCATCGACACCGGGGTCCACATCAGCCACAAGGACTTCGGGGGCCGCGCCTCCTTCGGCTTCAACGCCGTGGACAAGAGCGACAAGGCCGAGGACGACAACGGCCACGGCACCCACGTCGCGGGCACCATCGCCGGTACGGCGCACGGTGTCGCCAAGAAGGCCAAGGTCGTGGCCGTCAAGGTGCTCGACGGCCAGGGTTCCGGCTCCACCGAGCAGGTCGTCGCCGGCATCGACTGGGTCACCAAGAACCACAAGGGCCCCTCGGTCGCCAACATGAGCCTCGGCGGCGGCGCCGACGAGGCGCTCGACGCGGCCGTGCAGAAGGCGATCGCCTCCGGCGTCACCTTCGCCGTCGCGGCGGGCAACGAGTCGGCCGACGCGGGCAGCAGCTCCCCGGCCCGCGTGAAGGAGGCCATCACGGTCGCCTCCAGCACCAAGGACGACCAGCAGTCCGACTTCTCCAACTTCGGCAGCGTGGTCGACCTGTACGCCCCCGGCTCGGACATCACGTCCGACTGGAACGACAGCGACTCCGGCACCAAGACCATCTCCGGCACGTCGATGGCCACCCCGCACGTGGTGGGTGCCGCCGCGGTCTACCTCGGCGCCCACAAGGACGCCACCCCGGACCAGGTCGCGGCCGCGCTCGTCAAGGGCGCCACCTCGGACAAGGTCTCCAACCCGAGCACGGGCACGCCCAACAAGCTGCTGAAGGTCACCGAGTAGGCCCCGAGCTCACCGAAGAGAACGGACAGAGGGCTTTCCAGCCCATCGGCCGGCCGCCGCGCCCCACCCCCCCGGGGCGCGGCGGCCGTGGTCGTTCCCCGGGCCGGCGGCTACGCGGTGAAGTCCGCCGCGTGGTCGGCGACCCACGTCGCGAACGTCCGGGCCGGACGGCCGGTCAGCTCCTCCACGCCGCCCGCGAGGGCGAGGGGCTCGCCGTCGGACGACCGCCAGTAGTCGAGGAGCGCGTCGGCGAAGTGCCCGGGCACGTAGGCGGCCACGGACTCCTTCCACGCCTCGGGCGACACCGGGTTGACGGTCACGGGCCGGCCCGTGCCGCGGGCGATCTGCTCGGCCTGGTCGCGGAAGGAGAGGGCCTCCGGGCCGCCGAGGGTGTACGCGCCGCCCTGCCGCGCGGGGTCGGTGAGGACGGCGAGGGCGGCCTCCGCGAGATCCAGCTCGTGGATGGGATCGGTGTAGGCACCGGGGTAGGGCAGGTCCACGGTGCCGCCGGCCTTGATGGAGTGTGCCCAGCCGAGCGCGTTGGCGGCGAAGGGGCCGGGCCGCAGGAACGTCGAGGTCACCGGGCCGGCGGCCAGGGCCTGCTCGGCCTGCCAGTGCGAGCGGCCGATGGGGTGGCGCTCGGCGCCGGGCTCGTTCACGGAGCCGGACGAGAGCAGCACGATGTGCCGGACCCCGGCCGCGGCGGCCTCCCGGGCGAAGGCTTCGGTGTGCGCCCCGTCCGCGTAGAGGAAGACGGAGGTCACGCCGTCGAGCGCCGGGGCGAAGGTGTCCGGCTCGTCGAGCGCCAGGCTCAGCGACGGGACGCCGTCCGGCAGTGCGAGGTCGGCGGGGTTGCGCGACGCGGCCCGGACGGCGTCGCCGCGGGCGTGCAGGAGGTCGATGAGGGCGCGGCCGACACGGCCGCGGCTTCCGGTGACGAGAACGGTCATGGCGTGGGTGTCCTTCGGGAAGTGCGAGGCGTGCACGGCGAGGGGCCTGCACGGGCTGCGGGCATGGACCGCAGGGCGGACGCACATTGCGTCGCGCAATCATTGTCACCATCGGATATTGCGTCGCGCAAGCAATTTATGTGCGGTGCGCCGCGGAGGACGGAAGAATGCGGTGCACTGCAGGAACGGAAGAAGCGGAGCGGGCCGGTGCCGAAGCGCGCGGAACTGGTGGATCGGATCAAGGAAGAGAGCCGGCGGCACTACGCGGCCTGGACGCTCTTCAACCAGGCCATGGCCGACCACCTCGGCCTGCACCCCACCGACCTGCAGTGCGTCAGCCTGCTCGCCATGGAGCGCGAGCCGCTGAGCACGGGAGAGATCGCCCGGCTCGCCGGGCTCACCCCCGGCTCGGCCACCCGCCTCGTGGACCGGCTGGAGAAGGCCGGCTTCGTGGAACGCCGCGCCGACCCCGCCGACCGGCGCCGCGCGCTGGTGGCCCTCGCCCCCGAGGCCACGGCCCGCATCAGCGAGGCCTGGGAGATCCCCGGCGGCGCCTACCGCGCCGTCCTCGACGGCTACGCGGACGAGGAACTCGCCCTCATCGGCGACTACCTGTGCAAGGCCTCGGAGGTCGGGCGCGCTCAGGCCGAACGCCTGCGGGCCGCCACCGCCAGGTCCGGGCACCCGGCGTGCCCCGGCCCGGCCACCCCTTGCGCGTAGCGCCGCACCACCAGCGACACCACCTCCGGCGCCGCCCCCAGCACCCCCGCCAGGAAGTCCGCGCCGCCCTCCTCGGCCCCCCGGGCGATCCGGTCCGGCAGCCGGCCGGGCGCGAGGACGTACGGGGCGACCGCCACCCGGCGGGCCCCCTCGGCGCGCAGCGCCCGCACGGCGTCCGCGACGCGCGGCAGGGAAGCGGAGGCGAACGCGGGCCGCACGGCGCACCAACCGGTACGCCGCCACTCCCGCGCGATTGCTGCGATCACCGCGCTCGCCTCCGGGTCGGAGGAGCCCGCCGAGGCCAGGACGACCCCGGTCGGGCGCCGGTCGCCGGGCGCCACCCCGGCTTCGTACAGCCGCCGCTCCAGGGCGGCGGTCAGCAGGGGCGACGGCCCCAGCACCCCCGCCTGCCGCACCCGCAGCCGCGGCAGGCACGCCGTGGCCTCCCGCAGCACGGCCGGGATGTCGGCCTTGGCGTGGAACGCGCGGGTCAGCAGCAGCGGCAGCGCCACCACGTCCCGTACGCCCTCCGCCGCCAGCCGCTCCAGCACCTGGGGCACGCCCGGCACGCAGAAGTCGAGGAAGCCCACCTCGACCCGTACGCCGGGCAGCGCCGCCGCCGCCCGCTCCCGCAGGGCGAGGACGGTGGCCGCGTGGCGCGGGTCGCGGCTGCCGTGGGCCACGAGGAGCAGGGGCGTCACCGGGCCGCCGCGGCCAGCCCGCGCGTCCGCAGCACCCGGCGCTCCAGCGGGCTGAAGACGGCCAGGTCGATGGCGATGCCCACGAACAGGATGAGCATGATCCCGAGGAGGACGCCCGGCATGTCGGAGTCGGTGCGCGCGTTCTCCAGGTACTGGCCGAGCCCCAGGCCGAGGTCCGGGGAGGAGGCGATCAGCTCGGCGGCCATCAGCGACCGCCAGGAGAACGCCCAGCCCTGCTTCAGCCCGGCGATGTAGCCCGGGAGCGCGGCGGGCAGCAGGACGTGCCGGGCACCGCTCAGCCCCGTGGCGCCCATGGTGCGGCCCGCCCGCAGGTACAGCGGCGGCACCTGGTCGATGCCCGACACCAGGCCGTTGGCGATGGAGGGCACCGCGCCGAGCAGGATCACCGCGTACATCGCGCCGTCGGTGATGCCCAGCCAGATCACCGCCGCGGGCACCCAGGCCACCGACGGCAGCGACTGCAGCCCGGACAGGAGGGGCCCGAGCGCCGCCCGCACGAACCGCACGCGCGCGACGAGCAGGCCGAGCGGCGTGCCGAGCGCGAGGGCGGCGGCGAAGCCCAGCAGGCCGCGCGAGACGGACGTCCAGACGATGTCCAGGAGCGTGCCCCGGAGCCACAGCTCCCTGAGGCTGTGCCAGACCGCCGACGGATCGGGCAGCTTGTAGTCGTCGGTGACCTCCGCGACGACCAGCAGCTTCCACACCACGAGGACCAGGACGACGGCCGTGACCGGCGGCAGGACCTTGCGGACCAGCGCCCGCGCCAAGGGCGTGCGCTCGATCCGCACCGCGTCCAGGGCGTCGAGCCCGGCCTCCAGGCCGGCTAGGTCGTGCGGGCCGCCGGAGGCGACGCTCCGGGGGCCGGTCTCAGTGCTGGCCATGGCGGCGGATCTCCCCACGCAGTTCTTCGGTGATCTCGACGGACAGGTCCGCCACCGCCGCGTCCTCGATGCGGCGGGGCTGGGGGATGTCCACCGCCCACTGGCGGGCCACCCGCCCCGGCCGGGAGGACAGCAGCACCACCCGCTGCGCGAGCCGCACCGCCTCGCGGACGTTGTGGGTGACGAACAGCACCGACAGCGACGTCTCGGACCAGATGCGGGTCAGCTCGTGGTGCAGCACGTCCCGGGTGATGGCGTCCAGCGCCGCGAACGGCTCGTCCATCAGCAGGACCTGGCTGTCCTGCGCCAGGGCGCGGGCGAGCGCCACGCGCTGCCGCATGCCGCCCGACAGCTCGTGCACCCGCTTGCCGTACGCCCCCGAGAGCCGTACGAGCTCCAGGAGCCGTTCCGCCTCCGGCCGCCGCTCCGCCCGCGGCACGCCGCGCAGCCGCAGCGCCAGCTCGATGTTGCGGCCCGCCGTGAGCCACGGGAACAGCGCGTGCTCCTGGAACATCAGGGCCGGGCGCCCGCCGGGCACGTCGATGCTGCCCGCGGTCGGCCGGTCCAGGCCCGCCACCAGGTTGAGCAGCGTCGACTTGCCGCAGCCCGAGGCCCCCAGGAGGCACACGAACTCGCCGGGGCGCACCTCCAGCGAGATGTCGTCCAGGACGGGCTGGGCGGCGCCCGCCCGGCCGAAGGACTTGTGGACGTTCGCGATCCGGACCGCCACGTGCTCGCGGTCCGCGAGCGCGGCCGGGCCGGCCTTGCCGGTCGTCAGTGCCGGGGCCATCCGGTCACCTCCTGGGGATGGGGCGGATACGACGGGCGGGCGGCTACTGCTTGCCGAGCTTCGCGGCATCCACCGCGGGCCTGCCCTCGGCCCGGAGAACCTTGTTGAGCAGGGTCAGGTCGTAGATTCCGGAGAGGTCCGGCTTCTCCAGCAGCCCGGCCCGGACGGCGTGCTGCGCCTCGGCGTCCAGCGTCGCGGCCAGCGGGTCGTCGAGGACCTCGATGCTCCGCCAGGCCGGGCGGAGGACGTCCGCGGGCAGCTCCTTGCCCGACAGCTTCTTCAGGGCGGCGTTCGCCGACGCCCCGGCCTTCTCCGGGTTCGCCCTGATCCAGGCGTTGGTCCGCACCGAGCCCCGCAGCACGGCCTCGACCACGTCGGGGTGCGCGTCCAGGAACTTCTGCGACACGATCACATTGGTGATGACGAACTTCCCGCCCGGCCACAGCGCGGACTCGTCCAGGAGCACCTTGCCGCCCTCGGAGACCAGCTTGGACGCGGTCGGCTCGGGCACCCACGCGCCGTCCACGGAGCCGGACTTGAAGGCGTCCGGGGTCACCTTGTTGTCCGTGCGGACCACCGAGACGTCGCCCTTGCCGCTCTGCGGGTCGGTCTTCCAGCCCTTGCTCGCGATCCAGTCGAGGAACGCCACGTCCTGCGTGTTGCCCTTCTGCGGGGTGGCGATCCGCTTGCCCTTGACGTCGTCCGGCGAGGCGATCTTCTTCGGGTCGACCACCAGCTTCACGCCGCCCGAGGCCGAGCCCGAGATGATGCGCAGGCTCTTCCCCTTGGACTTCACGTAGCCGTTGATCGCGGGCGACGGGCCGATCCACCCGATGTCGATCGAACCGGCGTTGAGCGCTTCGATCTCGGACGGCCCGGCGTTGAACGTCGTCGAGCGGAGCGCCGTGCCGCCCAGCTCCTTCTGCAGCAGCCCCTCCTGCTCCCCGACGAGCGGGGTGGCGTGGGTGATGTTGGGGAAGTAGCCGATCCGGACCGTGCCGGCCGAGAGCTTCTTCGCGTTCCCGGACCCGCCCGCGGGCCCGGCGACGGCGTCCTTCTGGGAGCCGTAGCCGCACGCGCCCAGGGCGAGGGCCAGCAGGGGGAGGGCCGCGAGGGCGGTGAGGGCACGGCGGCGGGCCGGGCGGGCGGCACTTGACACAAGCAGTCCTCTCGAACGGGCCGGGGCGCGGTCGGCCGTCACGTCAGAAGTCCCAGTCCTCGTCGCCGGCCGCCGGCTCCGCCGCACCCGCCGCCGTGAAGGCCGCACCCGCCATGCCCGCCGTCAGGGTCGTCCCGTCGGCCGGGTCGATCAGCAGGAACGAGCCGGTGCGCCGGGAGTCGGCGTACAGGTCGAGCGCCAGCGGCTCCGCCGTGCGCAGCACCACCCGCCCGATGTCGTTGGCGGCCAGCTCGCCGGGGTCCGGGTGCTGGGAGAGGTCGTCCAGCGCCAGCCGGGACGGCACCGCCTTCACCAGGGCCTTGACCGTACGGGTCGTGTGCTTGAGCAGCACCCGGTCGCCCACGCGCAGCGGCCGGTCCGCCACGTGGCAGACGGTCGCCTCGACGTCCCGGGTCGTGCCGGGCGCGCTCGCGGACGGGGCGATGAGGTCGCCGCGCGAGACGTCCAGGTCGTCGGCGAGCCGCACCGTCACCGACTGCGGCGCCCACGCCACGTCCACCGGCGTGCCCAGCGCGTCGATGCCGGCCACCGTGCTCGTCCGCCCCGACGGCAGCACCGTCACCCGCTCGCCGACGCGCAGCACGCCGGCGGCCAGCTGGCCCGCGTAGCCGCGGTAGTCGGGGTGCGCGGCCGTCTGCGGGCGGATGACGTACTGGACGGGGAAGCGGGCCGGCTCGCTCGCCGGATCGGTGACGACGGGCACCGTCTCCAGGTGCTCCAGGACGGTCGGGCCGCCGTACCAGTCCATGTGCGCGGACGGGGTCACCACGTTGTCCCCGGCGAGCGCCGAGACCGGGATCGCGGTGACCTCCGGCACCCCCAGCGAGCCCGCGTACGCGGCGAACTCCTCGGCGATCGGCGCGAAGACGGACTCCGCGTAGCCGACGAGGTCCATCTTGTTGACGGCCAGGACGACGTGCGGGACGCGCAGCAGCGCGGACACGGCCGCGTGCCGGCGGGTCTGCTCGACCACGCCGTTGCGGGCGTCCACCAGGACGACCGCGGCCTGCGCCGTGGACGCTCCGGTGACCATGTTGCGCGTGTACTGCACGTGGCCCGGGGTGTCCGCGAGGACGAAGCGGCGCCGGGGGGTGGCGAAGTAGCGGTAGGCGACGTCGATGGTGATGCCCTGCTCACGCTCGGCGCGCAGGCCGTCCGTCAGCAGCGCCAGGTCCGGCGCGGCCGCCCCGCGGCGGCGCGAGGCGTGCTCGACGGCCTCCAGCTGGTCGGCCAGCACGGACTTGGAGTCGTGCAGGAGCCGGCCGACGAGGGTCGACTTGCCGTCGTCGACGGATCCGGCGGTGGCGAAGCGCAGCAGCGAGGTCGCGGCCGTGCTCGTGTCGGTGAGTGTGCTCATGGCTAGAAGTACCCCTCGCGCTTGCGGTCCTCCATGGCGGCTTCGGACAGCTTGTCGTCGGCTCTGGTGGCGCCGCGCTCGGTGAGCCGGGAGGCGGCGATCTCGGCGATGACCTCCTCGACGGTCACCGCGCCGGAGTCGACGGCGCCGGTGCAGGACATGTCCCCGACCGTGCGGTAGCGCACCAGGCGGCGCAGCGTGGGCTCGCCGTCGCGCGGGCCGCCCCAGTCTCCGGGGGCGAGCCACATGCCGCCGCGGGAGAAGACCTCGCGCTCGTGCGCGAAGTAGATCGACGGCAGCTCGATCTTCTCCCGGGCGATGTACTGCCACACGTCCAGCTCGGTGAAGTTGGACAGCGGGAAGACGCGGACGTGCTCGCCGGGGGCGTGGCGGCCGTTGTAGAGCTGCCACAGCTCCGGGCGCTGACGGCGCGGGTCCCAGCCGCCGAACTCGTCCCGCAGCGAGAACACCCGCTCCTTGGCCCGCGCCTTCTCCTCGTCCCGCCGGCCGCCGCCGAAGACGGCGTCGAAGCGGTGCCGCGCGATGGCCTCCAGCAGCGGCACGGTCTGCAGCGGGTTACGGGTGCCGTCCGGCCGTTCGCGGACGCGCCCGGCGTCGATGGCCTCCTGCACGGACGCGACGTGCAGCCGCAGCCCGTGCTCGGCGACCACCCGGTCGCGGTAGGCGATCACTTCGGGGAAGTTGTGGCCGGTGTCGACGTGCAGGAGGGCGAACGGCAGCGGCGCGGGGGCGAAGGCCTTCAGGGCCAGGTGCAGCATGAGGATGGAGTCCTTGCCGCCGGAGAAGAGCAGCACCGGCCGCTCGAACTCCCCGGCCACCTCACGGAAGACGTGCACCGCCTCCGACTCCAGCACATCCAGATGGGACAGCGCGTAGGGACTGTCGGGAGCACTCATGCCAGACCCCTTCCCACCAGCAGGGCGTGCAGTGCCCCGGCCGACTCGGCGACGCTCTGCGCGTGCGCCTCGATCCGCAGGTCCGGGTCGGCCGGTGCCTCGTACGGGTCGTCGACGCCCGTCAGCCCGGAGATCTCGCCCGCGGCCTGCTTCGCGTACAGGCCCTTGACGTCCCGGGCCGAGCACACCTCGACGGGCGTGGCCACGTGCACCTCCAGATAGCCGGTGCCCCGCTGCTGGTGGTGCTTGCGCACCGCCTCGCGGGAGTCCGCGTACGGGGCGATGACGGGGACGAGCACCTTGACGCCGTGCGCGGCGAGGAGCTGCGCGACGAAGCCGATGCGCCGCACGTTGGTGTCCCGGTCCTCGCGCGAGAAGCCCAGACCGGCCGAGAGGAACTCCCTGACCTCGTCGCCGTCCAGCACCTCCACCCGGTGTCCCTCGTCGCTCAGCCGTGCGGCCAGCGCCCGGGCGATGGTCGTCTTGCCCGCGCTCGGCAGGCCGGTGAGCCAGATCGTGGCTCCGCTCATCCTCTGCTCCCGCTCCTGTGTCATCCGTGCAGCCCGCACTCGGTCTTGGCGAGCCCCGCCCAGCGGCCCGCGCGCGCGTCCTCGCCCGCCGCGACCCGGCGCGTGCACGGCGCGCAGCCGACGGAGGCGTAGCCGTCCATGAGCAACGGGTTGGTGAGCACGCCGTGTTCGGCTATGTACGTTTCGACGTCCTCCTGCGTCCAGCGGGCGATGGGGGACACCTTCACCTTCCGCCGCCGCGCGTCCCAGCCGACGACGGGCGTGCCCGCGCGGGTCGGCGACTCGTCGCGGCGCAGCCCGGTCGCCCACGCGTCGTACGCTGCGAGCCCGCGCTCCAGCGGCTCGACCTTGCGCAGGGCGCAGCACAGGTCGGGGTCGCGGTCGTGCAGCCGGGGGCCGTGGGCGGCGTCCTGCTCGGCGACGGTCGCGCGCGGGGTCAGCGTGATGACGTTGACGTCCAGCACGGCCGCGACCGCGTCGCGGGTGCCGATCGTCTCCGGGAAGTGGTAGCCCGTGTCGAGGAAGACGACGTCGACGCCGGGCAGGGCCTGGGAGGCGAGGTGGGCGACGACCGCGTCCTCCATGGAGGAGGTGACGCAGAACCGCTTCCCGAAGGTCTCGGCGGCCCAGCGCAGGATGCCGGGCGCCGGGGCGTCCTCCAGCTCGCGGCCCGCCCGTTCGGCGAGCTCCTGCAGATCGGTGGCGGTCATGGGGTGGGGTCCCCTTCGCTTGCGCCGGGCACGGGCCCGGGTGCGCGTACGGGTGTGCTTACGGATGCGGATGCGGGCACGGGTGCGGGTCCGTGGTGGCGCGGGGCCAGCAGCCCGAGGAACGACAGGCGGAACGCGCGGCTGCAGGAGGCGCATTCCCAGGCCCCGTGCCCCTCCTCGGAGGGGCGCAGGTCCTCGTCGCCGCAGTAGGGGCAGTAGAAGGGGGCGGCTCGTTCGCTCATGACAGGTCCGCCTCCGCGGCGCGCGCGGCCCAGGCCGCGAACCGCTCGCCTTCTACGCGCTGTTCGCGGAAGCGGGTGAGCACGCGCTCGATGTAGTCCGGGAGTTCGTCCGAGGTGACCTTCAGGCCGCGGACCTTGCGGCCGAAGCCGGCCTCCAGGCCCAGCGCGCCGCCCAGGTGCACCTGGAAGCCCTCGACCTGCCGGCCGCCGGCGTCCAGGACGAGCTGGCCCTTGAGACCGATGTCGGCGGTCTGGATCCGGGCGCAGGCGTTGGGGCAGCCGTTGAGGTTGATGGTGACCGGCTCCGCGAAGTCCGGCATCCGGCGCTCGAGTTCCTCGATCAGGGAGGCGCCGCGCGCCTTGGTCTCCACGATCGCGAGCTTGCAGTACTCGATGCCCGTGCAGGCCATCGTGCCGCGCCGGAACGGGGAGGGTGTCACCTGGAAGCCGAGCTCCTCCAGCCCGGCGACGAGGGAGTCCACCTTCTCGCCCGCCACGTCCAGGACGATCATCTTCTGCTCGACCGTGGTGTTGAGCCGGTCCGAGCCGTGGGCCGCCGCCAGCTCGGCGAGCTTGACGAGGGTGTCGCCGTCGGCCCGGCCGACGCGCGGGGCGAAGCCCACGTAGAAGCGGCCGTCCTTCTGCTCGTGCACGCCCATGTGGTCGCGCCAGCGGTTCGAGGGCTCGGCCGGGGCGGGCCCGTCGGCGAGCTTCCGCTTCAGGTACTCGTTCTCCAGCACGTCGCGGAACCGCTCCGGGCCCCAGTCGGCCATCAGGAACTTCAGCCGGGCGCGGTTGCGGAGCCGCCGGTAGCCGTAGTCGCGGAAGATGCCGACGACCCCGGCCCACACCTCCGGGACGTCCTCCAGCGGCACCCAGGCGCCCAGCCGCTCGCCGAGCCGGGGGCTGGTGGACAGCCCGCCACCGGCCCAGACGTCGAAGCCGGGCCCGTGCTCGGGGTGGACGACGCCGACGAACGCGATGTCGTTGATCTCGTGGACGACGTCCTGCACCGGCGAGCCGGAGATCGCGGACTTGAACTTCCGCGGCAGGTTGGAGAATTCCTTGCTGCCGATGTAGCGGCGCTCGATCTCCTCGATCGCCGGCGTGCCGTCGACGATCTCGTCCGCCGCGATCCCCGCCACCGGCGAGCCGATGACGACGCGCGGGCAGTCGCCGCACGCCTCCGTCGTGGACAGCCCGACGGCCTCCAGTGCCTCCCAGATGGCGGGCACGTCCTCGATGCGGACCCAGTGCAGCTGGATGTTCTGCCGGTCGGTGATGTCGGCCGTGCCGCGGGCGTAGGTCCGCGAGACCTCGCCGATCGCGCGCAGCTGGGCGACGGTGAGCCGCCCGCCGTCGATGCGCACCCGCATCATGAAGTACTTGTCGTCCAGCTCCTCCGGCTCCAGGATCGCGGTCTTGCCGCCGTCGATCCCCGGCTTGCGCTGGGTGTACAGGCCCCACCAGCGCATCCGGCCGCGCAGGTCGCTGGGGTCGATGGAGTCGAACCCGGCCTTGGAGTAGATCGTCTCGATGCGTGTCCGCACGTTGAGACCGTCGTCGTCCTTCTTGAACTGCTCGTTGCCGTTCAGCGGGGTGAAGTGGCCCACGGCCCACTGGCCCTCGCCGCGGTGGCGGCCGGCCTTGCGGCGGGTCGGGGCGGCCGGGGGAGTGTGCGGGGTGGCAGCCATGGCGGTGTGTCCTTCGGTGGCCTGCGGGTACGCCCACGGAGGCGCCCGGCACCGGCGGGTGACCGGCGGGTGCGGGTGCGTACGGGGCTGCGAGGGTGCGCAAGGGGGACGCTCGTCCGCGGCATCGGGGACGGCGGGAGAGCGGGCGAAAGTCAGGAAACGGCAGTGCTGGTGCTGAGACGTCAGCCCGCCGGACAGATGGCGCTGGACACGCGGACGAGGTCGACGTGACGCCGACTCACCAAGACGATTCCAGCTCCGGACATGACGGCAGCGTGGCACGGCCTGATCGGGCCAGTCCACCATTGTCCGTAATGTGGACGAACCCGTCCCGGAGAGTGGGACGGGTTCGTCGGTTGCGGCGTGCCGCCGCTCGCTTTTGCCCGCTGTTCTCAGGCGTGGGCGCCCGGCCACGGGCCGGGCGGGGCGGCCTCCGGCTGCTCCTCGGTCTTCGTCGCGAACACGCGGAAGCCGCGGCGCTCGTAGTTGGCGACCGCGTGCTCGCCGTCCAGGCTGCAGGTGTGCAGCCACACCCGCTTCGTCGGCGGCAGGCCCTCCCACCGCTCCGCCAGGTCCCAGGCCCGCGCAGTGCCGTACGACAGCAGGTGGCCGCCGATGCGGCGGCCGCGGAACGCCGGGATCAGCCCGAAATAGACGATCTCCACCGTCCCTTCGGGCTGGGCCTCCAGTTCTATGTAGCCGGCCGGTGTCCCATGGTCGTACGCCACCCAGGTCTCGACCCCGGGCCGCTCCAGGTGCGCGCGCCACCGCTCGTGGCTCCACGGCAGCCGGTCCAGCCAGGTCACGTCGCCGCCGACGGCCGTGTAGAGGAAACGGCTGAACTCGGGCGAGGGCACCTCGGACCGGACGATCCGGATGCCGGACGCGGCGTCCGGTTCCTGGACGGGGATGAGGTCGGCGGAGGAGGTCTGCTCCATGGACCAGGTGGTCACCGAAACCGTGCGATTGCTCATGCCCCCAGCCAACCATGACGACCGCCGGGGGCGGTCGGGGCCTGCGCGCACCCGGGGGCTCGTGTGGTCCCCGGTCGCCGGTGCCGTCGCAGCGGTGCTCGGCGACTGGTCACCGTGACCGGGTGGTCCCGCCCCGTAAGGGGCGCGGGGAACTGCGCGACCAGCCACACGTGACCCGCGGCCGACCGAGCACCCCGGCCGGGCAGCGCGCGCCGCACGGCACCGCCGGGCCCCACCGCAGTGGCTTCTCGCCGTTGCGGCGGGAAAAACCGGGTGCCTTGCGACGGGGGCCGGCGCAAAGCAATCCCGCCGGCCCCTAGCCCGGAGGGCGGGTCGTTCGGGTGGCCAGGATCGCCGGGGCCGTTGACGCCGGGAGGAGGTCCGCCGCGTGGGGCGGGGCCAGCAGCCGGACGTCGACGCCTTCCGCGAAGCGGTACGGACGATGCCCCAGCACCCCCGCCAGCGTCCGCCGCATCCGCGACATCTCCGCCCGTACCGTCACCGTCCGGGACGCGTCCCCGAACAGGTCCGCCGCGAGCTCCGCCGCGGACCGTCCCCCGGGATGCCGGGCCAGCACGTACAGCAGCTCCGCATGGCGCGGGCTGAGCTCCTGCGACCACTCGCCCGCCGGGCCCGAGACCGTGACCGTCCAGCGCCGCGGCCCCCGCAGGTCCAGCACCACGCGGCTCGGCACGAGCTCCGCGCGGGCCGCCTCCTCCACCCGCACCAGCCAGCCGTCCGGCAGCGGCGCGAGCGAGCACAGCCCGAGCGACGGCAGCCACACCCGCCCCGCCTGGACGGACTTGGGCAGCGCCACCCGGCCGACCGGCCCCATGCCCGTCACCGCCGCCGCCCAGCCGTCGCGGTCGACCACCAGCGCCCGGCCGGCCACCCGGGCCAGCATCGGCGCCGCCACCGCGCGCAGCCGCTCCACCGACTCCCAGTGCCGGGCCCGCAGCTCGCCCTCGCCCACCTTGGCGACCGCCGTGACCAGCGGCAGCGTGGCCGGGTTGAAGACCGACGCCGGGCCGCTCACGTTCAGCACGCCCAGCAGCCGCCCGTCGCGCGGATCGTGCAGCGGGGCCGCCGCGCACGACCACGCGTGGTGCGTGCGGACGAAGTGCTCGGCCGACCGCACCTGCACCGGCCGCCGCTCCACCAGGGACGTGCCGATGCCGTTCGTGCCCACCAGCTCCTCCGCCCAGGACGCCCCCACGTCGAAGCCGAGCCGGTCGGCGCTGCGCAGCACGCCCCGGTTCCCCTGCCGCCACAGCACCCGGCCCTCGGCGTCCGTGACGGCCATCAGGTGCCGCTCGACGTCCACCACCGACCCGAGACCCTCGTGCAGCTGCAGGAGCAGCCCGCCGAGGGGCGAGCGCCGTCGCCGCTGCTCGACCTCCTCGGCCGCCAGCGGCGGGGACGAACCGCCCGCCTCGGGGTCGACCCCGCGCAGCCGGACCCGGCGCCAGGACTGCCCGATCACCGGGCGCGGCGGCGCCGGAGGACGCGTGCCGTCCAGGCAGGCCTCCCGGACGGCCGGCAGCAGGGCCTCGTCGGTGGTTCCGCGGTTCACGCTGCCATGGTGCCGTCCCGCGGCCCCGCCCGCGGGGGCATCCGCAGGATTGCAACTCCATGCAACCGTTGCGCGCGCCCGCGCGGCGGGCGGATGGTGAAGGGGAGCGGCCGGAGGGTGGTGCCGAGTCGGCGCAGCATCACCCTCCACCGGACGCTTTTCCCGCCCCCGTCGCCCGCCCGTTCGGCAGCAGTGCGACCAGGCATGTCCAGGGCGGATACGGTTAGAGCGTGCAGGCAGCAAAAGAAACACCGGGGCGTCGGGCCGGTCGGCTGCACAGGGCTCGCGTCCTGTACCGAAATGTCTCGAAACGCAGGATGGCGTGGCTCCTTCTGAAGGACACCGTCAACTCCTGCATCGAATACCGCGTGACCGGGCTCGCGGCGGAGGCCGCGTTCTTCACCCTGCTCTCCCTGCCGCCGCTGCTGCTCGCCCTCCTCGGCCTGCTCGGCTACCTGGACGCGTGGACCGGCACCAACACCATCGGTTCCATCCAGGAGAACATCCTCAAGGCGTCCGCGACCGTCCTCAGCGACAAGGGCGTCAACGAGATCGCCCGGCCCCTGCTGCGGGACGTCACCAAGGGCCGCCCCGACGTCATCTCCGTCGGCTTCGCCATCGCCCTGTGGTCCGGCTCCCGCGCCGTCAACGTCTTCGTCGACACCATCACGATCATGTACGGGCTGGAGGGCAAGCGCGGCATCGTCCGGACCCGCCTGCTCGCCTTCCTCCTCTACGTCGTCGCCCTCCTGATCGGAGCGGTGGCCCTGCCCCTGATGGTCGCCGGGCCCGAGGCCGTCGTGGACGTCGTGCCGTGGAGCGCCGACGTGGTGCGGTTCCTCTACTGGCCCGTCGTCATCCTGCTGTCCATCGTCTTCCTCACCACCCTCTACCACGTCTCCGTGCCCGTCCGTTCGCCCTGGCAGGAGGACATTCCCGGGGCGCTCGTCGCACTGACGATGTGGGTGTTCGGCAGCTTCCTGCTGCGCATCTACCTCTCCCACACCGTGGAGGGCCCGACCATCTACGGGTCCCTCGCCGCGCCCGTCGCCGTCCTCCTGTGGATCGGCGTCTCGGCCTTCGCGGTGCTCGTCGGCGCGGCCGTCAACGCCGCGCTCGACCGGGTGTGGCCGTCGGTCGCCACCGCCGCCGCACGCGCCGACGTCGACCGGCTGCGGGCCGCCGCGGCGGCGCAGGAGGCGGCCGAGCGCGCGGCCCGCGCCCTGGAGGCGAGCCTGGCCGACGACCTCGACGAGGACGCCCCGGACGAGGGCGTCATCGGCCAGGACCGCGAGCCGCCCTCGGAGTTCCCGGAGCGCTGGGCCCAGTTCCTGCCCCCGGAGGACGTCCGCTCCCGGCTCCAGAAGGAGACCCACCACCCGAAGCACGCCAAACGGCGCGACTGAGCAGCGCGCGACGACGAGCGCGAAAAACCCTTCGCGCACGCCCGCCCGCCCCACCTAAGCTCACCCCACGCGAAAGACGCGTGTCCGCAAGGACGTACGGAGAGGAGGCGAGGACCGATGACTGTCACGGCCCGCACCCAGACGTCGATCACCTCCATCTCCTCCTCCGTGAAGGAACACCGTCTTGAGTTCGCTCTCCCACCCTCTCGCCCCCTACGGCTGGGACGAAGGGTTCGCTGACAGCTACGCCCCGCACGCCGCCGAGGGCGTCGCCCCCGGCCGCATCGTCCGCGTCGACCGGGGCCGCTGCGACGTCGTCGTCCCCGCACCGGACGGCTCCGGCACCCGCACCGTGCAGGCCGACGCCGCCCTCGTCACCACGGGCGACCCGCTGGCCGTCATGTGCACCGGCGACTGGGCCGCCGTCGACTCCGCCCGCGGCTACGTCCTCGCCCTGCTGCCCCGCCGCACCGCCTTCGTACGGTCCACGTCGTCCGGGCGCTCCGAGGGCCAGATCCTCGCCGCCAACGTCGACCACGCCGTGATCGCGGTCTCGCTCGCCGTCGAGCTGGACCTGGGCCGCGTCGAGCGGTTCCTCGCCCTCGCGTGGGAGAGCGGTGCCGAGCCGCTGGTCGTCCTCACCAAGGCCGACCTCGTGCCCGACCCCGCCACGCTGGGGCACCTCCTCGCCGACACCGAGGCCGCGGCGCCGGGCGCGCAGGTGCTCGCCGTCAGCTCGGAGACCGGCGAGGGCCTCGACGTCCTCGCCGCCTCCCTGGCCAGCGGCACCTCCGTGCTGCTCGGCCAGTCCGGCGCCGGCAAGTCCACCCTGGCCAACGCCCTCGTCGGCGAGGACGTCCAGGACGTCAACGCCGCCCGCGACCGGGACGGCAAGGGGCGCCACACCACCACCACCCGCAACCTGCTCCGGCTGCCCTCCGGCGGCGTCCTGATCGACACGCCGGGCCTGCGCGGCGTCGGCCTGTGGGACGCGGAGGGCGGCGTCGCACAGGCCTTCGCCGAGATCGAGGAGCTCGCCGCGCGCTGCCGGTTCCACGACTGCGGGCACGCCGGCGAGCCGGGCTGCGCCGTGCTGGCGGCGGTCGCCGGCGGCGCTCTCGCCCAGCGCCGCCTCGACAGCTACCGCAAGCTGCTGCGCGAGAACGCGTGGATCGCCTCCCGCACCGACGCGCGGCTGCGGGCGGAGATGCGGCGCGACTGGAAGCGGAGGTCCGCGGAGGGCCGCGAGAGCGCCGCACGGAAGCGGGGCCCGGTCCGCTGACGCTTCGGGGCCCCGCCCCGGACCCCGGTACTCAAGCGCTCAAGCGCCGGACGGCTCGGAAAAATCAAGCCCGTCCGGCGCTTGAGGGCAAGGACAGGGGGGCGAAGCCCCCGTCCGATTCCCGCCAGTGGCAAGCGCAGCGATCCCGCAGACTGGACCCATGGACGACGAGTCCCGCTACCAGGCGGTCCACAGCAGAGACGCCCGCTTCGACGGCCAGTTCTTCCTCGCCGTGAAGACCACGGGCATCTACTGCCGTCCCAGCTGCCCCGCCGTGACCCCCAAGCGCCGGAACGTCCGCTTCTACCCCTCGGCCGCCGCCGCCCAGGGCGCCGGCTACCGCGCCTGCCGCCGCTGCCGGCCCGACGCCGCCCCCGGCTCCGCCGAGTGGAACGTCCGCGCCGACCTCGTCGGCCGCGCCGTGCGGCTCATCGGCGACGGCGTCGTCGACCGCGAAGGCGTCGCGGGCCTCGCCGCCCGCCTCGGCTACAGCGCCCGCCAGGTGCACCGCCAGCTCACCCAGGAGCTCGGCGCCGGCCCCATCGCCCTCGCCCGGGCCCAGCGCGCCCACACCGCCCGCGTCCTCCTGCAGACCACGGACATGCCGGTCACCGGCATCGCCTTCGCCGCGGGCTTCGCGAGCGTGCGGCAGTTCAACGACACCATCCGCGAGATCTACGCCGACACTCCCAGCGGCCTGCGCGCCCGCAAGGCCCCCCGGCAGAGCGGCGCCGGCATCCCGCTGCGCCTGGCCCACCGCGGCCCGTACGCCGCCCGCGAGATCTTCGGCTTCCTGCAGCGGCGCGCCGTCCCCGGCGTCGAGGAGGTCCTCGGCACCCCCGGCTCCCGGCTCTACCGCCGCACCCTGCGGCTGCCCTACGGCACCGGCGTCGCCGAGGTCCGCGAACCCCGCCCCGCGGGCGGCCGGCACGGCGCGTGGCTCGACTGCCGGCTCCACCTCACCGACCCCCGCGACCTCGCCACCGCCGTCCAGCGCGTACGCCGCCTCTTCGACCTCGACGCCGACCCCTACGCCGTCGCCGAACGGCTCGGCGCCGACCCGCTGCTGCGCCCGCTCGTCGCCGCCCGCCCCGGGCTGCGCTCGCCCGGCGCCGCGGACGGCGAGGAGCTGGCCGTACGGGCCGTGCTCGGCCGGCAGGTCACCACCGCCGCCGCGGTCCGCCTCGGCGCGGACCTCGTCGCCGCCTACGGCAAGCCCCTGCCCACGCCCGACGGCGGCCTCACGCACCTCTTCCCCGACCCCGGCACCCTCGCCGACGCCGCCCTCGACGACCTCGGCCTGCCCGACGCCCGCAAGCACGCCCTGCGCGCCACGGCCACCGCCCTCGCCGACGGCACCGTCCGCCTGGACCCCGGCGCCGACCGCGACCGGGCCGCCCAGGCCCTCCTCGCACTCCCCGGCGTCGGCCCGTGGACGGCCGGCTACCTCCGCATGCGGGTCCTCGGCGACCCCGACGTCTTCCTGCCCACCGACGGCGGCGCTCGCCGCGGCCTCGCCGTCCTCGGCGCGGAGCCCGGCGCCGCCGAAGCCTGGCGCCCCTGGCGCTCGTACGCCCTCCACCACCTCCGGCAGGCGGCCGCCGACGCCGACGCCGGAACCGACGCCCGCGATACGGACCCCGGTCCCGAAGACGCCGGCTCTGCCCGTCCTGCCGGACCCACCCATGCCGGCCCCGCCGCCACCCGCACCCGCAAGGACTCCTGACCATGACCACGCCTGCGCCCCTGAGCACGACCGAGCCCCTGACCACGCCCGCAGTGACCGTGACCGCGCCCCTGACCACGCTCTACACCGAGATCGCCAGCCCCCTGGGCCCGCTCCTCGTCACCGGACGCCCCTCCGCCACCGCCCCCGGCGGCACCGCCGTCGCCTCCCTCTCCGTACCGGGCCAGAAGAACGCCCCCGTCCCGGCGCCGCACTGGCAGCGCGACCACGCTGCCTTCGCCGAGGCCGAGCGGCAGCTCACCGCCTACTTCGCCGGGGAAGCCGAGCGCTTCGGCCTCGAATTCGCCGTGGAGGGCACGGAATTCCGCCGCCGCGTCTGGGACGCCCTCGACACCGTCCCCTACGGTGCCACCACCACCTACGGCGAGATCGCCGCCCGGATCGGCGCCTCCCGGGCCGCGGTCCGCGCGGTGGGCGGGGCCATCGGCGCCAACCCCCTGCTCGTGCTGCGGCCCTGCCACCGGGTGATCGGCGCGGACGGCTCCCTGACCGGCTACGCGGGCGGCCTGGACCGCAAGCGCGTGCTGCTGGCTCTGGAAGGCGTCACCGACCCGGCGCCCGCAGGGTGAGCGCAGGCCGCCCGCCCCGGCTCAGCCCCGTGCCACCACGATGATCCACGCGCCCGCCACCAGCAGGCACGCGAACAGCTCCACCAGGACACTCGTGCCCAGCGCCCGCATCACGTTCCGCGTCGAGGCCCGGGCCGCGCCGTGCCCGCCCAGCCGCTGCCGCTCCACCCCGTAGATCCCGGCGACGAAGCCGGGGACCGCACCGAGCACCGGGATCACGAAGAAACCGGCGATCCCGGCGATCCCCGCCACGAGGAAGGCGCGGCGCGTGATGCCCGCGCCCTTGAGGCGGCGGGGCGGCAGCAGCAGCCAGCTGACGGCCTGCTCCAGCAGCAGCACCCCCGTCGCCCCCGCGAGCACCGCCCAGGCCGCACCGGTCCGGTCGGTCATCGCCCACCACAGCACGCCGGCCCAGACGATCAGCGGACCCGGCACCCCCGGAGTGACGACGCCGAGCAGGCCGAGGAGCATCACGAGGCCGACCAGGAGCAGCTGCCACGTCCCCATGGACCCAGGTTGCCGGAAGGCGGGCGGCGGCGCTCCCGGACGGGCGGCCGGGGTCAGCGGGCAGCCGTCGTCCAGCCGTACGCGGCCGCGTGCCAGCCCAGCTGCAGCCGGGTCGTCACCCCGGCCAGCTCCATCAGCCGCTTCACCCGGCGCTGCACGGTCCGCAGGCCCAGCCCGAGCTGCTTGGCGACGCTCGCGTCGGTCAGCCCGCCCATCAGCAGCGAGAGCACCTCCAGATCGAGCGCGTCGGGCCCGGCGGGAGGGCCGTCCACCGCTCTCCGCCGGGCGGCGTCCGCACAGACCCGTACGGGGAGGGCCTCGTTCCAGATGTCCTCGAACAGATTCACCAGCGAGGCGAGCAGCGGGCCCCGGTGAACGAGCAGCGCAGCCGGCTCGGGCAGCTCGCCGAGCGCGGTGAGTCCCGTGGTGCGGGGGGTGAGTGGGAGCAGGGCAACTGCTCGGTCGGCAATCACCAGTTCGGCCGGAATGCGGTCGGCGACCCGTATCAGGGCCGGATCCCCGCATTCCGGCAGCGCGCCGAGCCCGTCACGTTCGACGACGGTGCGGCGGGGTATGCCGGAGCCTGTGTCAGACGAAGCGGATGGTCTTCCCGCCAGCAGCGCGCATATTTCCACGGCCGCCCCGCGGTGTATGTGCAGGAGTCGTTCGTCAACAGCGCGTGCTCCCGTCACCAGTTCCACACCATGGTGTCCAGCGGACTGCTGCGGTTCCTTTCCCGTCCCCCCGCAGCGGTTCATCTCCCGGACTGCGGAAGGCCCTTCCGGTCTTATGACGCCAAGCACACGACATCCCTCCCCGCGACCGCTTTTCGACTCGGTCATCATCCCCGGGTGAGGTCCGCCGTGCACTCTTCCCGTATGCCCAAGAGTATGGACAATAAGGGCATGAGCCAGCAGGGGGACCCGCACACCGGCCAAGAGGACGCCTGGTGGGGCGAGTTGTACGACAAGAATGCACCGGACATCGGAACCGCCGCCGGAGACGACAGCAGTCTCGACGAGCGATTCACCTCGGCCTCGGCGGTGGTGAGGGCGGAGCCCTGCGGTGAACGGCCGAAACGGGCGCAGAGGACGGTGAGGGCACCCAGAGCCGAGCCTCCTGATCCGCCGCGGCCCCCGGATCCGGTCGCCGTCCCTCCGAGCGGGCTTCCTTCGCTGCCGCAGGGATACGGGGCGCCGCGGGCGCGAGCGGTGCCGGGGCGTTCCGAATTCACGCCGCCGCCTCCGCCGTCGGGAGCCGAGCGCCTGGCCGACGGGCCCGTGTCCGGCCGGGCGGCCCGGGTCCCCCTGCCGAGGATCCCGAAACCGCCGGACCTGCACAGTGCGGGGCTCCTGCCGGATCTCCTGGAGAAACCGCAGAAGTGGCGGAAACCGAAGCCCGGGAAATCCGGCCCGCAGGGAACGTCCGAAGTGCCGCGGCAGCCGGAGCGCACGGAGCGGCCGGAGCGGGCGGAAGCGCCGGAACCGCAGGGGCGGTCCCGGCGGCCCGAGGCCCCGGAGCGGAAGGATCCCCGGGAGCGGCCCGGCCGCGAGGCCGGAGCGGCTCAGCCGCCGGGATCCATGGGAGCGTCCGGGCCGCCCGCGCCCGTCCGGCGGGCGAGGCCGGAGCGGCCGGCCGCCCCGCGCGGGCCCGTCGGGCGGGAGGAGCCGGCGGCCCCGGCGCGCTCCGAGCGCCCGAGCCGCTCCGAACGGACGGACCGCTGCGAGGGCGCTGACCTCTTCTTCGGCGGCGGCCGTACGACCCGCCCGGCCCGCCCCGCCCGTCCGGGCCGCGCCGAGGACCGGGACCGTTCCGAGGACGCGGACCGCCCCGGCACTGCGGACCGCCCGGGCACTGCGGACCGCCCCGGCCGTTCGGAGCGTGCCGGACTGGCGGGCGGCGGCAAGGGAACGGACGGCTCCGGCGGTCCGGAAGCCTTTGACCGTACGGAAACGGAACCTCCTGACCGTACGGAAGCGGAAACCGGCCTTGAGGAAACCGCCCTCCTGGACAGCCTTGAGCTCCCGGACAGCCTTGACCCCTCGGACCGTTCTGCCGACGCGGAGGCCGCCACCGGCGAACGCACTGACGAACGCCCCGGCGGCACGGGGGAGGGCGCCGACCGCCCCGGCAGTGCAGGCAATGAGGCCTCTCCCGGCAGCCCGGACCGCACCCGCCTCCCCGACCGTCTCACCCCGCCGGAAGCCCCGGCCCGGCCCGCCCCGCCCGCGCGGTCCGGCCGGCGCGAGCTGCAGGACGGTTACGAGCGGATGGACGAGCACGAGCCGGAGCCGCCGGAGCGCTCCGGCCGCCCGGAGTCACCGGACAGGCCCGAGCGGCTGAGGCGCACCGGACGGCTCGAAAGGCCGACCAGGCCGGTGCGGACCGAGCGCCCCGTACGCCCGCCGAGGCCCCCCAAGCCGGAGCCCCCGCAGCAACTGGAGCCACCCACGCCACCCACGCCCCCCGCCCCGCCCGAGCCCTACGAGCGCCCCCGGTTCTCCGGGATCCCGGCCCAGCAGCGCCCGGAGCTCGCCGGGCAGTTCCTCCCACCGGTCGTGCCGGCGAAGCCGGCTCCCGCGACGAGCCCCGCCCGGACGGCAGAGGTCGTGCCGCGGAGCACCCAGCCGGCCCGCATCGCCCCGCCCGGCGACGACGACGCCGAGTTCCTCGAGTCCCTGGAGCCCGACGACACCGGCGAGCCCGCCGCGCAGGCGGCGTCCCTCGAACCGGCGTCCCGCCCGCCCGTCGTCTCCCGCGAGTCGACGCCGCCCCGGCGGCACCCCCTCGCGGCGCCCCCGCAGCCGGCCCCCCGGGCGCCCCGGGCGGCGGAGTACGTGGGCGAGCGGCCGCCCACCTACGACGCCGAGCCGACCGCCTGGCCCCCCGCCGATCCCCAGGACCTGGACGGCCTCGTGCCCGACACGGTCCTGGACGGCGCGCAGTACGGCGCCGTCACCCTGCGCGCCCTGTCGCTGCGCGGCGACTCCGCGCGCTACCGCGGCGAGCCCCGGCGGGACTCCCTGCTGACGGCGCGCTTCGGGGAAGGGGACAGCGCACTGCTGTTCGTCGCGATGGCCAGCGGCCTGCGCGGCACGGACGTGGCGCCCCGTGCGGCGCGGGACGCCTGCAGGTGGCTGGCCGGGGCCGTCGGCCGCAGCCACGCCCGGCTGGCCGACGACATCCGGGGCGGCCGGCGCGGCGAGCTCAAGTCGGGCCTGCACCGGCTCACCGACCGCTCCTACGGCCGGCTGCGCGCCCGCGCCGCCGAGCTGGGGCTGCGGCCCGGAGAGTACGCCGCGACGGTCCGCTGCCTGCTGCTGACCGCCGACCCGCAGTGCCGCACGCGGGTGTTCTTCGGCGTCGGTGCGGGCGGTCTGTTCCGCCTCCGCGACGGCGTGTGGCAGGACCTGGAGCCGGACGCGCCGCCGGAGCGCACGGGAGAGCCGGTCATCGGCTACGGCGCGGCGCCCGCCGACACGATGACGGTGGACCTCGGCATCCCCACGCCGGGCCTCACCCCGCCCGTCGAGCCCGAGGAGGTGGCCGTGCCGGGCGAGCCCTTCCGCTTCCGGGCGTCCGTCGCGCGGCCGGGGGACACCCTGATGGTGTGCACGGCGGGCCTGGCCGATCCGATGCGCGGCGAGCCGGAGCTGGGCGGCCGCCTGGCCGAGCGCTGGGCGGGCGGGCGGCCGCCGGGGCTCGCGGCGTTCCTCGCGGACACCCAGCTGCGGGTGAAGGGATACGCCGACGACCGTACGGCGTGCGCGCTCTGGGAGGCGTAGCCGGGCGATTTCCGGGGCGGGGCGGTGACGATGTCACCGCCCCGCCCGGCCCTTTCCCATTCCTTGCAACTCCCCGCAAACCTCTGAACGGCCGCACGCCCATGGCATATTCGCGAGCCGCGCAAGAGGCTCCGGGATTTCGGTCGCATTGCCATGTTGATGGCTCAACAGGAGTCGCCCCGGGCGGTGCGGGGCATGCATTGCGGTGAGTGAGCGCGAGCGTGTTCGAGGCCGGGACGCCGGGGAGGGGTCGGGGCAGGGAGGATGAAACGGCAGGCAGCAGACCGGACGGGCACGGAGAGGTGCGCGGGAGACCGGGAGGGCCGTACGGACCACAGGGGCGGAGACGCCGGCAGTGCGGCGCATTCCGGGCCGCGTTTCGAAAGAAGGATACGACGCCGGGATCTCACCGGTGTCCGGGAAGTCCGGACCGAGTTGCGCCGTCTCCTGGCTCACTGGGGAGCGCCGGGCCGTGCGGAGACCGCCGAGCTGCTCACGAGCGAGCTCGTCACCAATGCGCTGGTGCACACCGACGGGGGCGTCGTGGTGAAGGCGGTGCTCAGCGGCGTGCTCGCGCCGGCGAGGGGGCGGCTGCGGGTGGAGGTGCGGGATTTCATGCCCGGCCATCCCGCGCTGCGCGGCCCGGGAACGGACATCGGGCCGGTCATGGGCAATGCGGTCACGAGCAGGGAGAACACGAGCAGGGAGAAGGAGAAGGATGCCGTTCCGGAATTGAACGACGCCGAAAAGGCCGCCACTTCGGGGCGGGGGCTGCTGCTCGTCCACGCCCTCTCGGACGGCTGGGGCGTCCGCGCCCACGGCGTGGGGAAGTCGGTCTGGTTCGAGCTGGCCGCCCAGGAGCCCTGAACCGCCGCCGTGCGACGACCCAGGGCCCGGGGGCGTCAGCCGAACTGCCGCTCGATCTGGGCGAGCTTCGCCTCGAGCGAGTCCAGGCGGGGGATCGCCTGGGTGTCGTCCTCGGCGGTGAGGTCGATCGGATCAGGGCCGCCGACCGCCTGCAGCGGCCGGGCGCGGACGGGAAGCTGTCCCTGGTCGACTATGGAAGGGTCCGAACCGATCTGCGCCGGCTGCGCGGGGCCCGGCACGGCGGGCCCGCCCACCTCGACCTGCCGGCCGCCCCGGACCCGCCCCCACACGCGGTTCTGGCGGTTGTACGCCTTGAGCCGCGCGCGCTCCAGCTTGCCGGCCTCCCTCCTGCGGGCCCTGGCCTGCGCCCGCTGCCGCTTGTCCTCGCGGACCTCCTCCACGGCCTCGTCCAGCGAGCGGACGCCCTCCAGGAGCATCAGCGACCAGGCGCCGAAGGTCTCGCGCGGCGCCCGTAGCCAGCGGACTATGCGGATCTGCGGCAACGGCCTGGGCACCAGGCCCTGTTCGCGCAGGGCGGCCCGGCGCGTCTGCTTGAGCGCGCGGTCGAAGAGGACCGCCGCCGACAGCGACATCCCGGCGAAGAACTGCGGCGCGCCCGCGTGGTCCAGGCCCCGCGGCGCGTGCACCCAGTTGAACCAGGCGGCCGCGCTGGCGAAGGTCCACACGAGCATCCGGGAGCCGAGCGCGGCGTCGCCGTGGCTCGCCTCGCGCACCGCCAGCACCGAGCAGAACATGGCGGCCCCGTCGAGACCGAAGGGCACCAGGTACTCCCAGCCGCCCGTGAGCCCCAGGTTCTGCCGCCCGAAGCCCACGAGGCCGTGGAAGGAGAGCGCGGCGGCCACCGCGGCACAACAGAACAGGAGGACGTACGAGGCGCTTCCGTAGATGGCCTCCTTGCGGCGTCTGCGCTCCTCGTTGCGCTCCCAGGAGTCCGAGCCGCCCCCCGCGTCGTCCGTGCCGTGCCGGCCGCGTGCGAGCACCGTCACCGCCACCACGACCCCGGCGAGCGCCACGACACAGGGGAGCATCCAATTCAGCGGTATATCGGTCACTCTCATCTTGCGTCCCTTGCATAGCTGTACGGCCTTTCGCGCGCCATCCTGTCGGAATCGGTCCGTTCGCCAAGGGGTTTCACGCCAACTGCCTGCCAATGGAGGGCAACGGCATACGGATAGGTGCGAAGAAATTCGAACGCCGTTCAGCGAAGAGGGAATTGCGTTCCCTTTGCATCACTCGATCGAGTGGTGTGAGGTCGGTCAGCTTACGGATAGCCGCTGTACCCGTTCCGTGTCGCACGTGCGCGGGCAGGTCGTACAGGTGTCCTGTGGACGCAAGGTGTAGAAGAGGCAGCAACTCGCCCGGTCACGGGTCGGGATCGGCTCTCCCAGGCGGCCGGTAAGCATCCGGAAGGCCGCGCCACCGACGTACGGCGGCGTCACCCCCGGGAGCAGCAGCTCCAGTTCGCGGCGCACGCGTTCGTCCTCACCGAGCAGTTGTCCCGCATACCACAAGGATTCGGCCAGTTCGTCCGTCACCATGCCCCACAGGGCCCGCGGCCCGCGCCGCATCCGCGGCCTGAAGCCGTCCAGAACGGGCGCGAAATGCGCGGCCACTGCGGCGCGCAGTTCCGCGCGCAGCGCCTCTTCGCAAGGAGCTGTCCGGGCGCCCGGCAGTTCCGCCGCCGGATCGCCGGGCAGGCAGGTGAATTCCTTTGCGGAGGCCGTCAGCAGGCCCCGGGCGCGATGGAAGGAAACGGCCTCGGGAGGCAGTCGCGGCACTCTGCGCCGCAGGAACCACGGGACGGTGAGGAGCAGGCAGGACGCCCACGCGTAGCGGTGCAGGCCGAAGCTCGCGACCACGTCGGGGCGGGCCCGTTCCCCGTACGTGCGCAGGATCTGCTCGTCGTCCCAGGCGAGGAAGGCGTCCAGCCCGGCGCCGCCCTCCGCGAGCCCCGCGGCGGTCAGCCAGCCCTCGCCGGTGCGGGGCGGCCCGGCCGTCAGGGTCAGGTCCGTACAGACCTCGGCGAGGCGGGTGTAGGCGTCCGTGAGCGGCTGTGATGCGGTCGGGCCGGACGTCATGCGGGACCACCGAATCGCGATCGTTCTGCAGGTTAGGCTTACCTTACCCCGGTTGATCGGGGTTTGAACTGTCCGTGGGGCCGCCTATGGTTCAGAAAGGACATCAGGAGGACCCCAATGGAGCAGGGAAGATCCCACGCTGCGCCGCCGGACGCGAGGCTCTTCGCCGAGGTGCCGGCGCAGGCCGCCGGCCGCGGAGCGGCTGTCCGGGGCGGTGCTCCCGCCGGCAGCGGCCGCGGCAGCCGGGTCGGCGTGCACGGCGAAGAGGCCCGCGGCGAGCACGTCCACGCAGAGCAGGGATATCCGGAGTGCGCGGCCCCCGTGGCCGCCCCCGCGCACGCTCCCGCACGCAGGATGCCGCAGCGCCATTCCGTGCGCGGCCAGGTGCTCACCGCCCTCCGCAAGGCCCTCGTCAGCGGCGAGCTGATACCGGGCGAGGTCTACTCGGGCCCCGCCCTCGGCGAGCGCTTCGGCGTCTCCGCCACGCCCGTCCGGGAGGCCATGCAGCAGCTCGCCCTGGAGGGCGCCGTCGAGGTCGTCCCCAACCGCGGCTTCCGTGTCGCCACGCGCACGGCGCGCGATCTGGCCGAGCTCGCCGAGGTGCGCGCCATGCTGGAGGTCCCGGCGCTGCTGCGGCTCGTCCGTACGGTCCCGGCCGCCGGCTGGGCCGGGCTCCGCCCGCTCGCCGAGGCCGCCTGCTCCGCCGCGGCCACCGGGGACTTCGCCCTCTACGCCGACGCCGACCGCGCCTTCCACCGCGCGCTCCTCGCCCTCGCGGGCAACCGCCAGCTGGTCGCCGTCGCCGACGAGCTCCACCGGCGCGCGCAGTGGGCGCCGGTGCCCGGGCGCCCGCCCCGCGCGGCCGACCTCGTCGCCGACGCCGCCGAACACCTGGCGCTGCTGGAGGCGCTGTGCGCGCAGGACGCGGAACGGGCCGAGGCCCTGGTGAGGGCGCACTTCGAGCACTTCGCGGGAGCGGAGTGAGGGTGGCGGGGCGGAGCTCGTGCGGGGCGGGTGGCCGGGGCGGCCCGGACCGCGGGTAGGTCCTTTCGGGGCGGCCCAGGGGCAGCCCCGAAGAGGGCTCGGGGCGGAACGCACCGGGTCAGGCGGGCTCGCCCCGCGTCAGGCCGCCCCGCGTCAGCTCACTCCGGAGTCGTGGCCGCCGGGGCCAGCTGTTCCGCCAGCCAGCCCGGGACGCCGCCGAGCAGCCGGACCAGCCGGCCGGCCTCCTCCCGGAGCCGGGCCGCCTCGCCGGGGTCGTCCAGGACGGCGGCGAGCGAGGCCAGCGCCGGCGCGATGCCGACGAGATAGCCCAGCTCCTCCCGGATGCGGAGCGACTCCGCGAAGCCGTACCGCGCCTCGGAGAGCTTGCCCTCGTGCTCGGCCATGGCCGCCACGTGCCGCCAGGTGAAGGAGAGCAGCAGGCGCTGCCCCTGTGCCGTCGCCCCGGCGTGGGCCCGCTGGAAGGCGGCCGTCGCGTCGGACGGGTTGTCCGACAGGTGCTGGGCGATCAGGCCGCGGCGGAAGTGGAGCAGGGGGCGCGTGGGCGACCCCGGGGCGAGCAGGGCCGCGGCCCTGCCCAGGGCGGAGCGGGCCTCGTCGGCCCGGTCGCGGACGCCCAGGAGCGTGGACGCGTAGGCGAGATGGCCGCGCTCGCAGGCCGCCGCCCCCCGTTCCTCGTCGTCCGTGGCCAGGGCCTCCGCCGCCCGCAGCGCGTCCTCGGCGTCTCCCCAGCCCTCCCCGGTGAACATGCACCGCTCGGTCAGGACCGCCGTCCGCTGCAGCGCGGGCCCCGGCTCGGCGGCGGCGCGCGGCGCGAGTAAGGCCGCGGCGTCGTCCCAGCAGGCGCGTGACCGCAGCCGCCACACGGCCCGTTCCAGCGGGTCGTCCCCCCGTGGGTCCGCACCGTGCGGGTCCGGCCCCTGCGGTCCCCTCGGCTCCGGCAACCCCGCATTACGCATGGCGGTGTCCGCCACAGTGCCCTCCCCAAGCGCGCCGTTGAGCTGGAAGCAGCCGTGACCGCATCTCAGCACGAAGAGACGGGCCCGGCCAAGGGTCAGGTGTGAATCAATTCACAAATGCTCTTCCGGCGATCATTGCAGAAAATCGTTCGCCCCGGCCGGCGGACGGCTGGGAGGATCGCCGCACGGCGATCCGGCACGCACTGCGGGCCCTGCTCGCCACGGAAGTCCACGCGTCGGGAGAGACGGACCATGCGCCAGAGCCTCGGAAACCTCCTGTGCCCTGACCGGACTACCGTTCCCGAGGACTTCATTGCTTCCGCACACTCTGCTCTCCGGGTTCACCCTGCCCGCGCAGCCCGTCCTGAACGTCGGCATCCTCGCGCACGTCGACGCGGGTAAGACGAGCCTCACCGAGCGCCTGCTCTTCGACGCCGGTGCCATCGGCCGGCTCGGCAGCGTCGACGCGGGCGACACCCGTACCGACAGCGGTGAGCTCGAACGCCGCCGCGGCATCACCATCCGCACCGCCGTCGCGCCCTTCCGCGTCGGCGGCCTGCGCGTCAACCTCGTCGACACCCCCGGCCACAGCGACTTCATCGCCGAGGTCGAACGCGCCCTGGGTGTCCTCGACGGCGCGGTGCTCGTCCTGTCCGCCGTGGAAGGTGTGCAGGCGCAAACGCGCGTGCTGATGAAGACGCTGCGGCGGCTGCGCCTGCCCACCCTCCTCTTCGTCAACAAGACCGACCGTCCGGGGGCGCGGGAGGCGGAGACGCTCGCCGCCGTCCGCCGGCGCCTGACGCCGTACGTGGTGCCCATGGCCACCGTCCGCGGCATCGGCACCCCCGGCGCCCGCACCGTCCCCGGCTCCTACGAGGACGCCGCCTTCTGCCGGGCGATGGCCGAGACGCTGGCCGAGCACGACGACGCGCTGCTCGCGAAACTCGTCGACGACCGGCCCGTCACGGCTCCGGAACTGCGGGAGACGCTCGCCCGGCAGACCGCGCACGGGCACGTGCACCCCGTCTACTTCGGCTCCGCCCTCTCCGGCCAGGGCGTGGCGGACCTCGCCGGCGGCATGGTGCGCTACCTTCCGCCCGCGCGCTGCGCCGGCCCGGAGACCACCGGCACGGTCTTCGCCGTCGACCGCGGGCCGTCCGGGGAGAAGACCGCCTATCTGCGCCTCTTCTCCGGCGCGGTGTCGGAGCGCGACCGCATCACGCTCCACCGGCGGGAGCCCGACGGCAGCCACAAGGAGCACACCGGCCGCGTCACGTCCCTCGCGGCGGTCGAGACCGGCCCGCCGGGGTCGGTGCGGCGCCGCGCCACGGCCGGTGACATCGCCCGGATCCGCGGTCTGCCGGAAGTCAGGGTGGGCGACCGCCTCGGCCCCGCGCGCGACGGCGAGCACCACCCCCACTTCGCCCCGCCGAGCCTGGAGACCGTGGTCCGGCCCGTATGCCCCGAGGACGCGGCCCGGCTGCACGGCGCCCTCGCCGCGCTCGCCGACCAGGACCCGCTCATCGGCACCCGCGCCCTCCCGGCGGGCGGCGGCACGTCCGTCCTGCTCTACGGCGAGGTGCAGAAGGAAATCATCGCGGCGACGCTGGCCGGGGAGTTCGGCGTCGACGCGGTCTTCGAACCCAGCAGCACCGTCTACCGCGAGCGGCCCACCGGCACGGGCGAGGCGTACGAGGAGATCGGCCGGCACGGCGGCCACGCCTTCTGGGCCACCGTCGGCCTGCGCGTCGGCCCGGGCGCCCCCGGCTCCGGCACGGTCTTCCGCCGCGAGACCGAACTGGGCGCCCTGCCCCTCGCCTTCGACCGGGCCGTCGAGGAGACCGTCCACCGCACCCTCGCCCAAGGCCTGCACGGCTGGCCCGTCACCGACTGCACCGTCACCCTGACCCGCTCCGGCTTCGCCGCACCGGTGAGCACCGCCGCCGACTTCCGCCGCCTCACCCCACTGGTCCTGATGGCGGCCCTGGCCGAGGCGGGCACGGCGGTGTACGAACCCTGCCACGCCTACGAACTGGAGGCCCCCGCCGACACCCTGAGCGCCGTTGCGGGGATGCTGGCGGGGCTCGGCGCCGAGATCCACGACACGGAGGCGGACCCGGAGACGTGCCTCCTCAAGGGCGTGCTTCCGGCCCGTGCCACCCCCGCCGCCGAACGCCGCCTCCCCGCCCTCACCCGCGGCGAAGCCCTCTGGTGGACCTTCCCCGCCGAAGACCGCCCCCACCAGGGCCTTCCCCCGGAACGCCCGCGCACGGACGGCAACCCGCTCAACCGCGCGGCGTACTCGCGGCACCTGACGGCGGGGCGGCCCGTCACACCGGCGGCAGCACGTCCGGCCCGATGACGGGAGTGTCGTCCTCGTGCAGCACTCTGCACGGCGGGTGGTGCTTGCAGAAGAAGCCGCGGCCCGTGCAGTACTGGCAGAGGTGAGCGCCCGTCATGTTGCCGCCCTGATGGGACTGGTCGAGGTAGAGCACGGCCGCGTGGTAGTCGCCGCTCCCCCTGCATCCCTTGCAGAAGGCGTGCGGGCCGGGGCACACCTCGTCAGGTTCACTCATATCCGTGATGATGCGCGCCTGCCGCAGGAGCCGTACCCCACTTGGGTGAGACTCCTCCTTTCTGCGTACGTCCCCCGCCTTCCGCGTACGGCTCCCGCCCTCCGCGTCAGCTCATGCGCAGCGCCAGGAAGAAGTCCAGCTTGTCCTCCAGGCGCGACAGGTCCCGGCCCGTCAGTTGCTCGATCCTGCCCACGCGGTAGCGCAGGGTGTTCACATGCAGATGCAGCCGCGTCGCGCACCGGGTCCAGGAGCCGTCGCAGTCCAGGAACGCCTCCAGCGTCGGGATGAGCTCGGCGCGGTGGCGGCGGTCGTAGTCGCGCAGCGGGTCCAGGAGGCGGGCCGTGAAGGCGCGGCGGACGTCGTCGGGGACGAACGGCAGGAGCAGGACGTGCGAGGCCAGCTCCTGGTGGCCCGCCGCGCACACCCGGCCCGGGCGGGCGGCGGCGACCCGGCGGGCGTGCCGGGCCTCCTCCAGCGCCCCGCGCAGGCCCTCCGCCGAGTGCACGGCGGCGCTGACGCCGAGGGTGAGGCGGCCGTCGTCGTCGAGGCCGCGGGAGAGCGGCTCGCGGACGGCCGCGAGGATGCGGTCCGCGTGCAGGCCGGGGGCCCGGCCCTCCTCGCCGCCCTCCGCGCCCGCGGACACGGCGGGCAGCGGCACCAGCGCCACCGCCTCATCGCCCATGTGGGCGACGGCGATCCGGTCGGACGACTCGGGCCCGGAGGCGTCGGGGGCGACCAGCATCTCCTCCAGCAGGGCCTGGGCGACCGGCCCGCCGGGGATGTCGCCGTCCTCCCACTCGACGCGGGCCACGACGACCTGCCAGTGCGGTGCCGTGCCGAGGCCCGGCAGCAGGACGGGGGCCGCGACGCGCAGGCGGGCCGCGATCTCGGCGGGCGCCGCGCCGGCCTGGACCAGCTCCAGGACCTCCTGGGCGAGCCTGCGGCGGACCGTACGGGCGGCATCGCGCCGGTCCCGCTCCACCGCGATGAGCTGGGTGACGCCGTCGAGCAGGTCGAGCCGCTCCGGCGACCAGTCCCCGGCGTCGGCCTCGACGGCGAGCAGCCAGTCCGACAGGACCGTCTCGCGCACGTCGCGGGCCGCCAGGGCGCGGCCGCTGTGGCTGATGGGGAACAGCGAGTACGTACCGCCGCCGACCGTCACCCGGTGCGGGCCGCGGCGGCCCGTGCGCGCGGCGGCCAGGTGCTCGCCGGCCAGGGCCGCGCTGACCGTGGAGGGCAGCTCGGGCCCGGCGCCCGCGAGCGAGGAGCCCGCGATGGGGCGGCCGGTCGGGGACAGCACCCAGGCCCGCAGGTCCAGGTCGGAGCCGAGCAGGTCGAGGACGACCTCGGGGCCGCCGCCGGCCGGGCCGGACGTCATCAGCCGGCGGTGCCGGTCCACGACGGCCGCCAGGTCCCCGGCGCGCTCGCTCGACACCTGCCGGACGACGTGCTCGGTGATGGAGGCGAACGAGACGTTCTCGTTCACCGAGAACAGCGGCAGGCGGTGCCGGGCGCACGCGCGGATCAGGTCGTCCGGGATGGAGGCCATCTCGGCCTCGCCCGCCGCGAGCCCCGCCACGCCCGCCCCGGTGAGGATCCGGACGAAGCGCTCGGAGTCCTCCGGCTCCCGCCGCCAGGCGAGGCCCGTCAGGACCAGTTCGCCGCCGGAGAGGTAGCGGCTCGGGTCGCGCAGGTCGGTCGTCATCACGCCGCGCACCGAGCGGTCCAGCTCGTCCTCGCCGCCGAGCAGGCGGAGGCCCAGCGCTTCGGTCTCCAGCAGTGCGCGCAGCCGCATCGTGGTCGCCGCCGATCTGTCTTGTTGTTACCAGTGGAATGCAGTGAGGTTTCCCCACCCCGTCTTTCGTTCGAATCTACAAGATGCGCGCTCCGGCCAGCCAACCGCTTCATGGTTTCGGTGACTGCACCGCCCCGCCGGGTGCTCGGTCTACTGGGCCCACAGCGTGCGGCACGGCCGCGGAACGCACCGGAACCGCCACGCGGACACCCCCCTCGGACGAGCCTGCGAGACCGATCGAGAAGAGAACCCCATGGAGTTCCTGCGCCCCGGCAGCTGGGAGGAGGCTCTGGCCGCCAAGGCCGAGCACCCGGCCGCTGTCCCTATCGCGGGCGGCACGGACGTGATGGTCGAGATCAATTTCGATCAGCGCCGTCCGGAGTACCTGCTGGACCTGAACCGCATCGGCGATTTGTACGAATGGGAGACCGGTGAGGAGGAGGTCCGGCTGGGCGCCTCCGTCCCGTACGCACGGATCATGGACGAGCTGCGGGCGGAGCTGCCCGGCCTCGCGCTCGCGGCGCACACCGTCGGCTCGCCGCAGATCCGCAACCGCGGCAGCGTCGGCGGCAACCTCGGCGCCGCCTCGCCCGCCGGGGACTCCCACCCGCCGCTGCTCGCGGCGGGCGCGCAGGTGGAGGCCGAGTCCGTGCGCGGCACCCGGCTGATCCCCGCCGAGGAGTTCTACACCGGCGTCAAGCGCAACGCCCTCGCGCCCGACGAGCTGATCCGGGCCGTACGGATCGCGCGGGCCGACGGGCCCCAGCAGTTCTCCAAGGTCGGCACGCGCAACGCCATGGTCATCGCCGTCTGCGCGTTCTCGCTCGCGCTGCACCCGCGCAGCCGCACGGTGCGCACCGGCATCGGCTCCGCCGCGCCCACCCCGGTCCGGGCCCGGGCCGCGGAGGACTTCCTTGCCGCGGTCCTGGACGAGGGCGGCTTCTGGGAGTCCGGCCGGCCCCTGCAGCCCTCCGCCGCCCGGCAGTTCGCCGAGCTCGCCGCCGGGGCCTGCAATCCGATCGACGACGTCCGCGGCAGCGCCCGCTACCGCCGGCACGCCGTCGCCGTCATGGCCCGCCGCACGCTCGGCTGGACGTGGGACGCCTACCGAGGCAGGGAGGAGGACGTCCGGTGCGCGTGAACTTCACGGTCAACGGCCGCCCGCAGCAGGCCGACGACGTGTGGGAGGGCGAGAGCCTGCTCTACGTCCTGCGGGAGCGGCTCGGGCTGCCGGGCTCGAAGAACGCCTGCGAACAGGGCGAGTGCGGCTCGTGCACGGTCCGGCTCGACGGGCTGCCGGTGTGCGCCTGCCTGGTGGCCGCGGGACAGGCCGAGGGGCGGGAGGTCGACACCGTCGAGGGGCTCGCCCCGGACGGCGAACTCTCGCCCGTCCAGCAGGCCTTCGCCGACGCGGGCGCCGTCCAGTGCGGCTTCTGCACCCCCGGCCTGATCGTCGCCGCCGACGAGCTGATCCGGCGGAACCCCGGCCCGTCCGACGCGGACATCCGCGAGGCCCTCTCGGGCAACCTGTGCCGGTGCACCGGCTACGAGGCCATCCTCGACGCGGTCCGCCTCGCGGCCGCCCGCACCGGGGAAGCCGCCGCCCGTGCCGGAGAGACGGGCGGCCGCGCCGGAGAGGCGGGCGGCCGATGACCACCGCACGCACCCCCGCGGGCCTCGCCGCCGGCACCCACGGCGGCATCGGTGAATCCGTCCCCCGCCCCGACGGCACGCTCAAGGTCACCGGCGAGTTCGCCTACGCCTCCGACCTCTGGCACGAGGACATGCTGTGGGGCTTCACCCTCCGCAGCCCGCACGCCCACGCCCGGATCCTGTCCGCCGACATCTCCGAGGCCCTCGCCACCCCCGGCGTCCACGCCGTGCTCACGTACCACGACCTGCCCGCCGAGACCCGCTACGGACTGGAGATCAAGGACACCCCCGTCCTCGCCGACGGCGTCGTCCGCTACCACGGCGAGCCCGTCGCCCTCGTCGCCGCCGACCACCCCGAGACGGCCCGCCGCGCCGCCGCCCGGATCCGCGTCGCCTACGAGGAACTCCCCGTCGTCAGCGACGAGGAGAGCGCCACCGCCCCCGGCGCGCCCCTCCTGCACCCCGGCCGCGACGACGCCCACGCCGCCCACGTCCCGCACCCCAACATCGTCCACCGGCAGCCCGTCGTCCGCGGCGACGTCGCCGCCGCCGCGGCCCGCGCCGACGTCGTCGTCACCGGCGACTACGAAGTGGGCATGCAGGACCAGGCGTTCCTCGGCCCGGAGTCCGGGCTGGCCGTGCCCGCCGAGGACGGCGGCGTCGACCTCTACACCGCCACCCAGTGGCTCCACGCCGACCTGCGGCAGATCGCCCCCGTCCTCGGCCTCCCCGAGGACAAGGTCCGCATGACGCTCTCCGGCGTGGGCGGCGCCTTCGGCGGGCGCGAGGACCTGTCCATGCAGGCCCACGCCTGCCTGCTGGCGCTGCGCACCGGCAGGCCCGTGAAGATGGTCTACAACCGCTTCGAGTCGTTCTTCGGCCACGTCCACCGCCACCCCGCCCGGCTCCACTACGAGCACGGGGCGAGCAGCGACGGCCGGCTCCTCTACGTGAAGGCGCGCATCGTCCTCGACGGCGGCGCCTACGCCTCCTCCTCCCCGGCCGTCGTCGGCAACGCGGCCTCCCTGTCCGTCGGCCCGTACGTGGTCGGCAACGTCGACGCCGAGGCGCTCGCGCTCTACACCAACAACCCGCCGTGCGGGGCGATGCGCGGCTTCGGCGCCGTCCAGGCCTGCTTCGCCTACGAGGCCCAGATGGACCGGCTGGCCGAGCGGCTGGGGATGGACCCGGTGGAGTTCCGGCAGCGCAACGCCATGGCGCAGGGCGCCGTCATGCCGACCGGCCAGGTCGTCGACGCCCCCGCGCCCGTCGCCGAGCTGCTGCGCCGGGTCAAGGCCCGGCCGCTGCCGCCCGAGCGGCCCTGGGAGACCGCCGGAGGCGGGGCCGACGTGCGCGCCCTGCCGGGCGGCCTGTCCAACACCACTCACGGCGAGGGCGTGGTCCGCGGCGTCGGCTACGCGGTCGGGATAAAGAACGTCGGCTTCTCGGAGGGCTTCGACGACTACTCGACGGCGCGCGTGCGGCTCGAAGTGACCGCCGGGCAGCCGGTGGCCACCGTGCACACCGCGATGGCCGAGGTGGGCCAGGGCGGGGTGACCGTCCACGCCCAGATCGCCCGCACCGAACTGGGCGTCACGCAGGTCGTCCTGCAGCCCGCCGACACCCGCGTGGGCTCCGCCGGATCCACGTCCGCCTCCCGGCAGACTTACGTCACGGGCGGCGCCGTCCGCCACGCCTGCCGAGCCGTGCGCGAGCAGGTCCTCGCCCTCGGGCGCGCCAGGTTCGGCGCCTCCCACCCCGCCTGGGCGCACGACGGGCTGCTCCTGGAGGGCGGCAAGGTGACCACCGAGGCGGGCGAGGTCCTCGCCTCCCTCGCGGACGTCCTGGAGGACGAGGCGGTCGACGTCGAGCGCGAGTGGCGGCACCGGCCCACCGAACCCTTCGACCTGCGCACCGGCCGGGGCAACGGCCACGTCCAGTACTCCTTCGCGGCCCACCGCGCCGTCGTCGACGTCGACACCGAGCTCGGGCTCGTCAAGGTCGTCGAACTGGCCTGCGCGCAGGACGTCGGCAAGGCCATGAACCCGCTCGCCGTCACCGGCCAGATACAGGGCGGCACGGTCCAGGGCCTGGGCCTCGCGGTCATGGAGGAGATCGTCGTCTCCGCGGACGGCCGCGTCCGCAACCCCTCCTTCACCGACTACCTGATCCCCACCATCCTCGACACCCCCGCCATCCCCGTGGACATCCTCGAACTCGCCGACGAGCACGCCCCGTACGGGCTGCGCGGCGCGGGCGAGGCCCCCACGCTGTCCGCCACCCCGGCCGTCGTGGCGGCGATCCGGGCCGCCACGGGGCTGCCGCTCGGCAGGGTGCCGGTGCGGCCCGAACACCTCACCGGGACCTGAGGGTCCCCCGCAGGGCACCACCGGCCGCGCGCCCCCCAGCGGCCGGTGACGTGCCGTCCCGTCGCCTCGGGCCGTCCCCCGGGTCGTGCAGCCGAACCACTCACCCGGACCATGGGAGCAGGCATTTCATGACCCAGCCATCCGTGGAGCCGAGGGCCACGGCGGAGGACGCGGGCGCGGGCCCCCGCCGCTCCGCCACCGCCTCCCGGCTCGACCGCTACTTCCACATCAGCGCACGCGGATCCACCGCCGGCCGGGAGGTGCGCGGCGGCATCACCACCTTCATGGCGATGTGCTACATCCTCCTGCTCAACCCCCTGATCCTGTCCGGCCCGGACGTCTCCGGGCAGCGGCTCGGCCACGCCGGGCTGATCACCGCGACGGCGCTGGCCGCGGCGGTCTGCACCCTCCTCATGGGAGTCGTGGGGCGGGTCCCGCTCGCCCTGGCCGCCGGGCTGGGCGTCTCCGGCGTGCTGTCCACCCAGGTGGCGCCCCACATGACCTGGCCCCAGGCGATGGGGATGTGCGTGCTGTACGGCGCGGTGATCGTGCTGCTGGCCGTGACCGGACTGCGCGAGCTGATCATGAACGCGCTGCCGCCGGCCCTCAAGCACGCCATCACCATGGGCATCGGCATGTTCATCGCCCTGATAGGCCTGGTCAAGGCCGGTTTCGTACACGCCTCCAAGGGCGGCGGGCCGGTGACGCTCGGCCCGGCCGGCGAGCTGGCCGGCTGGCCCGTGCTGATCTTCTGCGTCACCCTGCTGGCCGTCTTCATGCTGCAGGCGCGCGACGTCCCCGGCGCGATCCTCATCGGCATCGTCGTCGGTACGGTGCTGGCCGTCGTCGTCAACGCCGCCGCGGGCCCGGGGCCCGGCGCCTGGCAGAACGGCGCGCCCGAGCTCAAGGGCAGCGCGGTCTCCATGCCGGACTTCTCCCTCTTCGGGCACGTGGAGTTCGGCGGCTGGGGCTCGCTGGGCGTCATGAGCGTCGGAATGATCGTCTTCACGCTCGTCCTGGCCGGCTTCTTCGACGCCATGGCCACGATCATCGGCGTCGCCACGGAGGCCCGGCTGACGGACGACCGCGGCCGGCTGCCCGGCCTCAGCAAGGCGCTGTTCATCGACGGCGCGGGCGGTGCGATCGGCGGGGTCGCCGGCGCGTCGGGCCAGACCGTCTTCATCGAGTCGGCGACCGGGGTCGGCGAGGGCGCCCGGACGGGACTGTCGTCCGTCGTGACCGGCCTGCTCTTCACCGCCTGCCTGTTCTTCACCCCGCTGACCCGCATCGTGCCCGGCGAGGTCGCCGCCGCCGCGCTCGTCGTCATCGGCGCGATGATGATGAGCAACGCCCGGCACGTCGACTGGGCCGACCGGGCCGTCGCCGTCCCGGCGTTCCTGACCGTGGTGCTGATGCCGTTCACGTACTCCATCACGGCGGGCGTGGGCGCGGGCGTCATCGCCTTCACCGCGATCAAGGCGGCCCAGGGCAAGTGGCGCGAGCCGGGCGTCTTCATGTGGGTGCTGACGGCGGTGTTCACGGGGTATTTCGCACTGCATCCCATCGAACACTGGCTGGGCGTCAGATAAGGAGTACGACTGCCATGCTGGACATCGCCGAGGAGCTGCACCGCTGGTGCGGGGAAGGGCGGGCGTTCGCCGTCGCCACCGTCGTCGCGGTCGAGGGCAGCGCGCCGCGGCAGCCGGGTGCGGCCCTCGCCGTCGACGCCGGGGGCACGGCGGTCGGATCGGTCTCGGGCGGGTGCGTGGAGGGCGCGGTGTACGAGCTGTGCCGCGCCGCGCTGGAGAGCGGCGAGAGCGTGCGGGAACGGTTCGGCTACTCGGACGAGGACGCCTTCGCCGTGGGCCTGACCTGCGGCGGCGTCCTCGACGTCCTGGTCGTCCCGGTCCGCCCGGACGGCCCGGAGCGCGCCGTGCTGGCCGAGGCGCTGGCGGCGGCGACGGCGGGCGAGCCGGTGGCGCTCGCCCGGGTGGCCGCCGGCCCGGCGGAGCTGCTGGGCGGGGCGCTGCTGGTACGGGCGGACGGGACGCATGAGGGGACGCTGTCGGCGCCGGGCGCGTCTTTTGCCCCCGGTGCGGTTTCTGCTTCCGTTGCGGAAGCCGCTTCCGGCGCGCTGGACCGTACGGTCGCCGCGGAGGCTGCCGCACTGCTGGCCGCAGGCCGTACGTGCACGTTCACGACGGGTGCGGACGGTGCGGCCGGTGACCGCTGCGGCGATCCGGTGACGGTTCTGGTGGAGTCGTGCCTGCCGCCGCCGCGCATGATCGTCTTCGGGGCGGTGGACTTCGCCGCGGCGCTCGTACGGGCCGGCAAGTTCCTCGGCCACCACGTCACGGTGTGCGACGCGCGGCCCGTCTTCGCGACGCCCGGCCGCTTCCCGGAGGCGGACGAGGTCGCCGTCGACTGGCCGCACCGCTACCTCGACGCCCAGGAGGCGGCGGGGGCGCTCGACGCCCGGACGGTCCTGTGCGTGCTGACCCACGACGCGAAGTTCGACGTGCCGCTGCTGGAACGGGCGCTGCGGCTGCCCGTCGCCTACGTCGGTGCGATGGGCTCGCGGCGCACGCACGAGGACCGGCTGCGGCGGCTGCGCGAGGCGGGCGTCGGCGAGCGGGAGCTGGACCGGCTGCGCTCGCCGATCGGCCTCGATCTGGGCGCCCGCACGCCGGAGGAGACGGCCCTGTCCATCGCGGCGGAGATCGTGGCCGTCCGCCACGGAGGCACGGGCACCCCCCTGACGGGCGCGCACACCCCCATCCACCACGAGCCGGTGCGGGGGCTGGGCTCGGTGGCCTGAGCGGGGCCTGCGGACCGGCCCGCGGAGAGGCCCTGATAGAACGTGAGTCGCATTTTCTGAGCTGTTGACTTCACGTTCCTGTCCCACCAGCACAATGAGGCCCCTTGTCGCCCTCCAGACGGACCTGGACCCTCGCCATCGCCCTGAGCCTGGCCACCTGCGGAACGGCCGCCACGGCGTCCGCCGCACCCTCTCCGGCGGCCACCTCTCCGGCGGCCCCGTCCCCCGCCCCGTCCGCAGCCGCTGCCGCCCGCACGGCCGAGACGTACTGGACGGCCGAGCGCATGGCCGCCGCGAAGCCGCTCGGGGCGGGCAAGCCCGCGACCGCGAAGCGGAAGCCGTCCGGAGGGAGCGCCCTCGCCGCCCCGCGCACCTCGGTCGCGGCCTTCTCGCCCCTCTTGTCCTTCGCGTCCTTCGCATCTGTCGCGACCGTCACAACCGTCGCGTCCGCACCGGCCGGCACGCCCCAGGGCACGTACGGCGACGGCATACCCATGGTCGGCACGTTCTTCAGCAGTGACCCCAGCGGGCCCACGTACTGCACCGCGAGCGTCGTGCAGAGCCCGGGCCGCAACCTGGTCCTCACCGCCGGGCACTGCGCGCAGGGCCTTTCCGGGAGCGCGCAGCAGATCTTCGTGCCGCAGTACCGCAAGGGGCTGGACGCGGCCCACCAGCCGTACGGCGTCTTCCCGGTGCAGCGGGTCTTCAGCGACCCGCGCTACACCCGCAACAGCACCGGCCCCGAGTCCGACCTGGACGTCGGCTTCGCCCGTCTCGGCCCCAACTCCCGCGGCGAGCAGGCCGAGACCCGCACCGGCGCGCTCCGGCTCACCCCCACGCCCCGCTGGACCAGCACCGTCACCGTCGTCGGCTACCCCGGCTCGCACAACACCGATCAGCGGGCCCTCAGCTGCACCGTGCCGACCTCCCGGCTGTCCGGCCAGCACCAGCTCCAGATGAAGTGCGGCGGCTTCTACGGCGGCACGTCCGGCAGCCCCTGGATCACCGGCTACGACGCCTCGGCCCGTACCGGCGACATCATCGGCAGCCTCGGCGGCTGGAACGGCGGCGGAACCCTCACCGGCGAGGACTGGATCAGCTACGCGCCCGTGTTCGGCAGCGAGGTCCAGGCCCTCTACCAGGACGCCGTCGCCGACCGGACGCCCGTCCGGACGGCCTACCAGCGCCCCGCCGACAGCGCCCGCCTCCCCGGCGCCGCCTCCACCTGGTCCCACGCCAAGCACCTGGTCTCCGCCGACCTCACCGGCGACGGGCGCGACGACCTGATGACCATCTGGAGCGACGGCGAGGTCAGCCTCTACCCGGGCGACGGCCGCGGCGGCTTCGGCGCCGAGCAGCAGCTCGCCCGGAGCGACAGCTTCTGGAAGCGCGCCGTGGCGGTCACCGCGGGCGACTTCAGCGGCTCCGGCAAGCCCGACCTCATGGTCCGCTGGGACACCGGCAAGCTCAGCTACTACGAGGACTTCCAGGCCTCCGGCTCGGGCCCCGAGCGCACCCTCGGCGCGGGCGGCTCGTACTGGAAGTACGCCTCACAGATCACCGCCGGCCGCTACGACTCCACGGCCCGGTCCGCCGATCTGGTCGTGCGCTGGGTCGACGGCAGCCTCAGCGTGTACGCGGGCGCCGGGCCGTCCGGGCCGGGCACGGAACGCCGCCTGATGGACGCCGGCTCGTACTGGAAGTACGCCACCGCCCTCAGCAGCCCCCGCCCGGCGGGCCAGGACCGCAGCACGCTCCTCGTCCGCTGGTCCGACGGCTCCCTCGGCTCGTACGCCCCCACCGGCACGGACCTCGGCAAGGGCACCCGCCTCCAGCCCCCCAACCCGTCCTGGACGGACACCGCCATGACCGCGGGCGACCTCACCGGCACGGGCCGCCCGAACGCCCTCGTGATCCGCTGGTCGGACGGCGAGACGTCCCTCTACGACGGGGTGACCGGGGGCGCACCGGGCACGTGGACACCACTGGTGAACAACGGCTGAGGGGCCGCCGGGTCATCGCAGGCCGAGCACCATCGCGTCGTACAGCGGCGCCCCGTCCCACGGCCGCGACCGGCCGATCCTCCGGTATCCCCATGCCGCATAGGCACACCGGGCCGGAGCCGCCTCCGGCTCCGGCCGCACGGTGAGCGCCACGCGCTCGGCTTGCAGGCCGTCCAGCAGCCGGGCGTGCAAGCCGGCGGCGATCCCTCGCCGACGGCACGCCGCGCGGACGGCCAGCTCGATGACGGCGAAGGTCCGTTCCCCGGTCTCCTTGGTGAACGCGGCCGGGCCGGGTTCCAGCAGGCCGTTCCACCAGCGGGTGTCGGCAGGCAGCAGGTAGCCGAAGGAGAAGCCCACGAGGCCGTCCCCCTTGTGGGCGAGGACCAGCCGGAACCCGGGGCGCCGGGACTGGCGCCCGAAGCGCTCGATGAACTCGGCGACGTCCCTGGGGCCTTCGCAGTACGGCGGCTCGGCGTAGATCTCCTCGTACAGCGCGAGGAAGCCGTCGAGCTGCAGGCCGGCTCCGGGCCCTTCGTACGACGAGAACGACACGTCGGTCGGCACGGGTCCTCCCTTTACGGCAGGTGGTCGGTCAGCGCTTCGGCCGAGGCCCGGGCGGCGGCACCGCCCGCCGCCAGCAAGTCCCGGACTTCGCCCAGCCGGCGGACCACGCGCCCCGACTCGACCTCGGCGAGGTGCTCAAGGCTTCCGAGAGCTTCAGCGGCGGCTTCCTCCGCCTCACCGGCCTGCGCCAGGCTCCTGGCCAGGGTCAGACGGTACAGCGCCCTGTTGCGGCCGTACGCCCGGTCCTGGCGGGCCAGTGCAGCGCGCAGGAACGGGACGGCGGCCTTGTGGCGCCCGGCTTCGTCATAAAGCAGGCCCTGTACGAAGTCCACCTCCGCGTGGCTGTGGAAGGCGGCCCACTCCGGCGCCGGGCGGCCCCGGTCGGCCCGGTCCGCCATGCGGAAGGAGTCGGCCAGCCTGCTTCGGGCGCCGCCGTGATCGCCCATGTGTGCAAGAGCGCGTGCCTCACGCGATGCAATGAGGGAGAGCAGGGCCGGCGATCCGAACGGGACCGCCCGGGCCCGGGCCGCCCGGGCCAGGTCGTAGCCCTCCCGGGGCCGGTCCTCGTGGATCGCCTGCATGCTGAGGCCTGTCAGCACGAGGATCTCCAGACTGTCGTCGCGGAGCATCGTGGCGGTCGTCAGCGCCTCCCCCCAGTACTGGCGGGCGATGGATTGCTCTCCTGCGTCGTAGTGGAGCCACGCGCACTGCTCGGCCGTCTCCCCGGCGAGCAGGAGGAGTTGCCGGCTGATCGTCTCCGGGTAGGAAGCCGTGTTGATCACACGCCGGATACGACACAGGTGCCGGACGGCCAGCGATCGGACGGCATCGCCGCCATAGGCGTCATCAAGGGTGTAGAGCGAGCGAAGCCCTTCCCGTAGTTCGGCGACGTGCGCGCTGCCGACCGTATGGGAAGAACCGAGTGCGAGTCCGGCGGTAGCGCCCACTGAGTCGGCGACGAATGAGCGGCGGTCCACACTCACCTCCTCCTGCCTTCGGACGGGCGATACATCCACCGTCCCATTCGGTGGAGGGCCGGGGAAGCCCAAGTCCAGCGGGCTCGTCCCGAACATGGCGTGGAGCACCCGCCAGGCACGAGCTCGGGGGCGAGGCGGGCAGGGCTGCTTCCACCGCCGTAGTTGTCTGTCGGTGAGAGCCGCTTCCTCGCCGATCAGTTCGGCTGTGCGCTCGAACGCCCTCAGGAAGACCGTGGTGTCGCTCCACCTCCGAGCAGCACACGCTTGCACGAACGGTGTTCCACCACAGGACATTCGCACCCCCAGCAGCACTTGCTGAAGACGACGTTACAGACTTCGGCCGCGGCGAAAGTCCGCTCGTCCGGGAAAGTCCGCCGTAACGTCCGCCCGGGGGTCCGCTCCGGGGCCCCGGGCAACGGTTGTCTGGGCACCACCGGCATACGAACGGAGCCCGGCATGACCACCCGTGACGAGGCCCTCCCGCGGAGCGGCACGATCGACTCCTCCCGCATCCGGGAGGACACCGAACAGGCCTTCGCCTGCCACGCCGTGCTCCCCACGTACCAGGAGCTCATCGCCCTGGAAGGGCGCCTGCGCCGCCACATCCGGGAGCTGACCCCCGTCGTGGAAGCGCAGGCCGCCGCCATGGATCCCGAGTGGACCGGGCACGCCGTCCGCCGGTCCCTGCTCACCCGCGCGGAGCGGACGCTCGCGGAGGGCCCCGGCGACGGGCTGCTGTCCGCCGCGGAGCACGCGTGCGCGCTCGCGCGGGTGTGCAGGGCCCTGCTCGGGCACTGCTCCGGGGCGTCCTGAGCCGCTCACCCGTGCAGCACCGCATCCACCACCAGCCCCCGGTGATCCGTGCCCGCCAGGTCCAGGAAGCGGGCGTGGCGGGGTTCGAGGGACGGGGTGAGGAGGACGTGGTCGATCTGGGCGCCGAGCGGGGGTGCGGTCAGGGAGGGCCAGGTGGGGGTGCGGGAGTGGCCGAGGGCGGCGGCGCTGTCGTGGACGCCCGTGTCCAGGAGGGCGCGGAAGGCCGCGTGGTCCTGCGAGGCGTTGAAGTCGCCGGCGATGACCGTGGGGGCCTCGCCGCGCGCCGCGGACATGGCGCGGATGCGGCCCAGTTCGGTGCGCCACAGCTCCACGCCGCCCGCCACCGGCGGCATCGGGTGCACCACCTGGAACAGCAGCCGCGTCCCCGCCACCCGCACCAGCGCCCGGGGCATCGCCAGCGTCCCGCGCACCGATCCGTCCGGCTCCAGCGGGAACCTGCTGAGCAGCGCCGAGCCCTGCGCCTTGCCGCCGCCCACGACCACCCGGTACGGGTACGCCGCCCGCACCTGCGGGTCGTCCAGGGCCGGTGCGCACTCCTCGGGGGAGCACTCCTGCACCGAGACCAGGTCCGGCCGCTCGCGCCGCAGGACCTTCAGCAGGCCCGGCGTGGCCCCGCCGAACTCCAGGTTGGCGGTCAGGATGCGCAGCCGGGCCACTTCCGGGCCGGCGGACGTCGCGCCTCCGGCCTCGTACGGGGACAGGAAGAACAGCACCCCGAGGACCGCCGCCAGCCCCCACGCGCAGCCCGCCACCCACCGGGTGCCCGCCGCGAGCACCAGCGCGGCCCCCGCGGGAGCGATCAACCAGGGCAGGAACGCCAGCAGTTGGGGCATCGGCGTCACGCCGTCCACGTCGCAGGCCCGGCACAGCAGCGGCGCGCTGACCAGCACCAGGAGCAGGCCCGCGGCCCAGCGGGCGGCCTTCCGGCGGACGCGGGGCGGCGGCCCTTCCGGGCCGGGGGGTGCGGGGGCGGTCCCCTTCACGGTTTTAACCTTGGTATTACCTTCTGATTGCGGACGGCTTGACGTCATATGGCAAGCTAGACGCTGAAGGTGCCGCTCCAGCCGCATTTGGCGCGCTTTTCGCGCGGTGCCGCGTCGTGTACGTACGAGCGAGGAGGTGGCCGGGATGACCAGTCGGAGTCCCGAGGGAAGTCCTCGCTTCAGTGCGGTTTCTGCTCGCGCAGCGCTCTGAACCGCTGAACGGTCCGCCGAGCTGACCCGTGGGGCCGTGTGCCCTGGTGCTGTGGCGTGTATTTCCCTTGCAGGCCTCTGTGAGGGCCTTTTCCCGGTCGCTGTCCGGGCTGTCCGCACCGTCGTTTCCGGGCGTGCCCAAGTGGCTTCCTCCTGCCCCGCGACAGCCGTAGCGACTCCATAACACCACCGGCCTTTCCGCGCCCACGGCCCGGCTGCTCCGGCATGCCGCCGGATGCTGCGGCCGGACGCAGGTGGTGAAGTCCTGGTGCATCCGGCGATTCAACACCTGGCTGTGACCGGCCGATAGGGATACCGACGAGGAAGGTGGATCATGGTTGTGGTCAACGAGTGGCACATGGCGGGCAACATCGCGGCCGGCCTGGGCTTCGGTGCGATCATCGGACTGGAGCGCCAGTGGCGGGCCCGGATGGCGGGCCTGCGCACCAACGCGCTGGTCGCGGCCGGATCCGCCCTCTTCGTCCTGCTCTCGCAGTACGGTTTCGCCGCCGCTACGAGCACCACGGGCTACGACGGCTCCCGCGTCGCCGCGCAGATCGTCTCCGGCATCGGCTTCCTCGGCGCGGGCGTCATCATGCGGGACGGGCTGAGCGTGCGCGGCCTCAACACCGCGGCCACCCTGTGGTGTTCGGCCGCGGTCGGCGCCCTCGCCGGGACCGGGCTGTACGTGGTGGCCGCGCTCGGCACCGTCGGCGTCGTCGGCGCCAACACCCTGCTGCGGCCGCTGGCCCGCGGCCTGGACCGGGGCCCGCACGGCGGCGCGGAAGTGGCCACCGACTACCACTTCGAGGTCGTGTGCACCGCGCCCGAGGAGGCCCACGTCCGCACCCTCGTCGTCCAGGCCGTCGCCCGCCCCGGCTTCCGCCTGCGCTCGGTCTACAGCGCGGACGCCGAGGCCGCCGGCAAGGTCACCGTCTCGGCCGACCTCACGACGGAACGCCGCGACGACAGCCTCCTGGAGGAGGCCGTCAGCCGTCTCTCCCTCGAACCGGCCGTCTCGGCGGTCAGCTGGACCGTCCTCCAGGGCCCGGACGACGATTCCGACGACGACTACCCGGCGGAACGCCGGGCCCGCCGCCGCGTCCGGGACTTCTTCACGGGCCGGTGAGCCGGGGCCGGCCGCTCACGGGGACGAGTCCGACCCGCCCCCGCTCCCGCGGGCGCCGCCGACCGCTGGATCGCCTCGCCGTCGCGAGCGCACGCACCCGCCGTGGCAGGCCTGTTACCCGTGGTCACTTCAGCGAATCTTCACAAGGCGGGAGCGGCGGGAGGTGCCCCCTCCCGCCGCTCACCGTTTTGCCGGATGTGCCCCCGTGTGCTTGGTGATCCTGTGTCCGTTTATGTTCCGCGGGGATTGCGGGGTGCCGATATCTGTTACTCGATCTTGTGAAGGAAGTGTGATGATCCGGCGGAGGAATCTGAAAGCCCGACTTCGGAAAGGCCGTCCCGACGTCAACGCGGTTGGCCGTCCCACCCGTTCGCGTGCTTATATCTGCGGCACCGCGACAGCTCTTTGAACGGTGGCCGATTACGGCCGGGCAGTCGCGGTCAATTGAGAAACATCCGGACCAACGAAGGGTGCGCACAACATGCGTGACAACCTCGAGACCCGTGAGATCGCCGACACCGAGCTGGACGCTGTCTCCGGCGGCGTCAGCATCTCCGGCGGCCTGCTCGGCGCCGTGACCGGCGACGTTCACAACGTCCTGGGCACCGTCACCTCGCTGAACACCGTCCAGGCCGTGCCCGGCACGGTCGGTCAGGTCGAGGGCATCGTCGGCGTGCACGCCGGTATCGCCGGTCTCTGAGAAATACGCCACCCGTGAACCCCGGAATCCCGGAACTCCCCCCTTGTTCCGGGGTTCATGGCTGCCCGTATTCCGCCGCGTAAAAGCGTGAAGCGGCACTCGTTTCACGAATGCAGTCGAAGGAATAGTCCGTGCAGTTCCGCCAGCAGGCGCTATCCAAGCTGCAATCGCCCGAAGAACTCGATCTGCCCGTACGGTTCGCGCGCCCGCAGGGCCGGCTCGTCCTGGCCGTCACGGTCGCCGTCATGGCCGTCGCGGCCTTCTGGGCGTTCACCGGGACCGTGTCGTCCAAGCTGAGCGCCCCCGGCATCCTCACCCGCGCCGAGGGCAGCTACCTGCTGCAGAGCCCGTACGCGGGACAGGTCACCGAAGTCCTCGCCAAGGAGGGCCAGCTGCTGGCCCCCGGCGCCCCCCTGCTCCGCCTCGGCACCGAGCGCGGCGACCGGACCGTGCACGTCGTGGCCGGGGGACGCGTGACGGCCCTGGTGGCCAAGACGGGCGCGGTCGTCACGACCGGCGCGGACGTCGCGACCGTGGAACGCGTGACGAACCCGGACGACCCGCTGGTGGCCATGCTGTACGTGCCCGGCGGCAACGGCGGCGCGATCCCCGTCGGCGCCCAGGTCGACCTGAGCGTGCAGTCCGTCCCCCGGGAGAAGTACGGCGTGCTGCGCGGCCGCGTCCAGGCCGTCGGCCACGCACCCCAGACCGCCGCGCAGATCGGCGGCTTCCTCGGCGACGGCCGGCTCGCCGCCCAGTTCACCCGCGAGGGGAACCCCGTCGCCGTGCTCGTCCGGCTGGAGCGCTCGCCCGCCACCCGGTCCGGCTACCGCTGGTCGTCCGCGGACGGCCCCCCGTACGCCGTCGACTCCACCACCCCCGTCACCGCCGCCGTCCGCCTCGCCGACCAGCGGCCCGTCGACTGGCTGCTGCCGTGACCGCCGCGCGCCGCCGCCGGACCGCGCCCGCACCCTCCGCCGCCCGGCAGAAGACCGTCCGCACCCCCACCGTCCTGCAGATGGAGGCCGTCGAGTGCGGCGCCGCCGCGCTCGCCATGGTGCTCGGCCACTACGGCCGCTTCGTCCCCCTCGAAGAGCTCCGCATCGCCTGCGGCGTCTCCCGCGACGGCTCCCGCGCCAGCAACCTCCTCAAGGCCGCCCGCAGTTACGGGCTGACGGCCAAGGGCATGCAGATGGACCTGGCCGCGCTCTCCGGCGTGCGCCCCCCGGCCGTCCTCTTCTGGGAGTTCAACCACTACGTCGTCTACGACGGCACCGGCCGCCGCTTCGGCCGCAAGGGCGTCTGCATCAACGACCCGGCCAAGGGCCGCCGCTTCGTCCCCATGGAGGAGTTCGACACCAGCTTCACCGGCGTCGTGCTCACCTTCGAGCCCGGCCCGGACTTCCGCCGCACCGGCCGCAAGCCCGGCGTCCTGGGCGCCGTGCCCGCCCGGCTGCGCGGCACGTCCGGCACGCTGCTCGCCGCCGTGCTCTCCAGCCTCCTGCTCGTGGCCGTCGGCGCGGCGGTCCCCGCGCTCAGCCGCACGTACATCGACACGTTCCTGATCGGCGGGCAGACGTCCCTGCTGGGCGTGCTGTTCGCCTGCATGGCGACCGCCCTCGTCCTCACCGCGACGCTCACCGCCCTGCAACAGGCCAACCTGCTGCGCGGCCGCATCATCTCCTCCACCCTCGGCAGCGCCCGCTTCCTGCGCCACCTGCTCAGGCTCCCGGTCACCTTCTACGCCCAGCGCAACCCCGCCGACCTGGTCCAGCGCCTGCAGTCCAACGACGCGGTCGCCGAAACCCTGGCCAGGGACCTCGCCGCGGCCGCCGTGGACGCGGTGGTCGTCGTCCTCTACGCCGTGCTGCTGTGGACCTACGACCCGCAGCTGACCGTCGTCGGCATCGGCATCGCCCTGCTCAACGTGGCGGCCATGCGCATCGTGATCCGCGTACGGGCCACCGGCACCCAGAAGCTGCGCGCCGAGAGCGCCCGCCTCACCAACACCTCCTACAGCGGCCTGCAGCTCATCGAGACGATGAAGGCCACCGGCGGCGAGAACGGGTTCTTCCGCCGCTGGGCCGGGCAGCACGCCGTCACCCTCGACGTCCAGCAGCGGCTCGGCGTGCCCAGCGCCTGGCTGGCGGTCGCCGCCCCCACCCTCGCCGCGCTCAACAGCGCGCTGATCCTCATGATCGGCGGCCTGCGGGCGGTCGAGGGACACCTCTCCGTCGGCCTCCTCGTCGCCTTCCAGGCCCTGGTGACCAGCTTCACCGCACCGATCACCCGCCTCAACGGCGTGGCCGGCCGCATCCAGGACTTCGCGGCCGACGTCGCCCGCCTCAAGGACGTCGAGAACTTCCCCGTCGACCCGGTCCACGCCCGGCGCGAGCCGCCCGCCGCCACCCGCCGCCTCAAGGGCCACGTGGAGCTGGACGGCATCACCTTCGGCTACAGCCCCCTGGACGCCCCGCTCCTGAAGGACTTCTCGCTCACCGTCGGCCCCGGGCAGCAGATCGCCCTCGTCGGCGGCTCCGGCAGCGGCAAGTCCACCGTCTCCCGGCTGATATCCGGCCTCTACGCCCCCTGGGAGGGCACCATCCGCATCGACGGGATGCGGCTGGAGGACATCCCGCGCGGCGCCCTCGCCGCCTCCGTCTCCTTCGTCGACCAGGACGTCTTCCTCTTCGAGGGCACCGTCCGCGACAACGTCGCCCTGTGGGACCCCTCCGTCCCCGACGAGGCCGTGGCCGCCGCCCTGCGGGACGCCGCCGTGTACGACGTGGTCGCCCGCCGCCCCGGCGGCATCCACAGCCGCGTCGAGCAGGACGGCCGCAACTTCTCCGGCGGCCAGCGTCAGCGCCTGGAGATCGCCCGCGCCCTGGTGCGCCGCCCCAGTGTCCTCGTCCTGGACGAAGTGACCAGCGCCCTCGACGCCGTCACCGAACAGGCCGTCATGGACGCCCTGCGCCGCCGCGGCTGCGCCTGCGTCGTCATCGCCCACCGGCTGAGCACCGTGCGCGACAGCGACGAGATCCTCGTCCTCGACCGCGGCACGGTCGTGGAACGCGGGCGCCACGAATACCTGGTCGCCGCGCAGGGCCCCTACGCCCGGCTGGTCAAGGAGCACTGAGGTGACGACCCCGTACTACGCCCCCGTCACGGCCCCCGCCACCGGTCCCGTCACCGGCCCTGCCTCCGCCCCCGTCACCGACCCCGTCGTCGCCGCCCTCGGCGGCCTCGGCTCGCCCGTCGACTGCACCGGCCTGCGCAGCCTCAGCCTGGAAGGCCCGCTCGTGCTGTGGCTCGTCGTGGCCGGCGAGCTGGACCTGTTCGCCGTCGACGCCGCACAGGCCGGTCCCTGGCACTTCCTCGGCCGGCTGCAGGCGGGCACGCTGCTCCTCGGCCCGGCCGAAGGCCCCGGACACACCCTCATCGGACGGCCCCTGCAGGGCTGCCTGCTGCGCCGCATCGAGCTCCGCGAACTGCAGCGTGCCCCCTACGGGACGGCCGGGCCGGCGGGCCAGTGGTACGGCGACTCCTGGCAGTACGACGATCCCTGGCAGGGCGGCTCCTGGCAGCACGGCGGCGCCTCGCAGTACGGCACCCCCGACGGCGCACTCGGCCCCCTGGAGCAGGCCTTCGCCCTCGGCATCGGCCGCGGCCTGCGCGTCCTCTACCAGGCGCCGCTGGAGAACCGCGCGGCCGCGGGCACGAGCACCGGCGCCGACGACGACGTCCTGTGGATGCAGATCGCCCCGGGCAGCGTGCAGTACGGCGCCCCGTACGAGGGCTGCGCCGACGGAAGCCTCCTGATGGACCCGGCGATGTGGCAGGGCATGGTCGACCAGCAGTACCGGCTGCTGTACGCCCTCGACCGCTGGATCGAGCAGGCCGAGCGCGCCCACGAGGACCGGGCGGCCGCCGGCATCGAGGCCGGCGAGGCCGCCCGCACCGGAGCGGACCAGGCGCTCCTGGCCTCCATCGGCCGCTCCCGCAGGACACCGCGCCGCAGCGCGGGCGACGACGACGCGACGTTCGCCGCCTGCCGCCTCGTCGCCGCCGAGGCCCGCATCGCCCTGACCGATCCGGGCGCGGCCGCCGCCGGCGCAGGGTGGACGGACCCCGTCGAACGCATCGCGCTCGCCTCCCGGATCCGTACCCGCACCGTCAGGCTCGGCGGCCGCTGGTGGCGCGAGAACAGCGGCCCGCTGGTCGGCCGCCGGGAGGAGGACGGGGCGCCCGTCGCGCTGCTGTGGCGGCGCGGACGCTACGAGGCCGCCGACCCCGCTACCGGCACGCGGGAGCGCATCGGCAAGGACGAGGCTGCCGCCTACGAACCGCGCGCCGTCATGTTCTACCGCCCGCTGCCCGCCGGACGGCCCCGCCTGCTGCCGCTGCTGCGCTTCACCCTGCGCGGCACCGGACAGGAGGTGCGCAGCCTCGTCCTGGGCGGGCTGGTCGCGGTCGGCCTGGGCGCGCTCGTGCCCGTCGCCACCGGCAAGGTGCTCGGCCGGTACGTGCCCGAGGCCGAGAGCGGCCTCATCGTGCAGACCACGCTGGCGCTCATAGCCACCAGCATCGTTTCGGCCGTCTTCATGCTGCTGCAGAACACCGCGATCCTGCGCATGGAGGGCCGCATCGAGGCCACCCTGCAGCCCGCCGTGTGGGACCGGCTGCTGCGCCTGCCCGCGAAGTTCTTCACCGGCCGCTCCACGGGCGAACTGGCCGGCGCGGCCATGGGAATCAGCGCGATCCGCCGCGTCCTGTCCGGCACCGGCCCCGTGGTGCTGCAGGCGGGCACCGTCGGCACGGTGAACCTCGTCCTGCTGCTCGTCTACAGCGTGCCGCTGGCCCTGGCGGCGGTCGCCGTGCTGCTCGTCGTCGCCGCGCTCTTCCTCGGCCTGGGGCTGTGGCAGCTGCGCTACCAGCGGCAGCTGGTCAGGCTCGGCAACAAGCTCGACAACCAGGCGTTCCAGACCCTGCGCGGCCTGCCCAAGCTGCGCGTCGCCGCGGCCGAGAGCTTCGCCTACGCCGCCTGGGCCCGCGAGTTCGCCCGCACCCGGGAGCTGCAGCAGCGCATCGGCCGCATCAAGAACGCCGTCACGGTCCTCAACGCCGTCTCCCTGCCGCTGTGCACGCTCGTGATGTTCGCGCTGCTGGCCGGGCCCGCCCGGGGCGCCATGTCCGCCGGCGACTTCCTCACCTTCAGCACCGCCGTGACGATGCTGCTGTCCTCGGTCAACCAGCTGACCGGCGCGCTCCTCTCGGCCGCCGCCGTGCAGCCGATGTTCGAACAGATCAAGCCGGTCCTCCAGGCCGCCCCGGAGGTCCGCGGCTCCAGCGTGCAGCCGGGCGAACTCAGCGGCGCCGTCGCGGCCGAAGGCCTGTCCTACCGCTACACCGACGACGGGCCGCTCGTCCTCGACGACGTGTCGTTCGCCGTACGGCCGGGGGAGTTCGTCGCGGTCGTCGGGGCCAGCGGCTGCGGCAAGTCGACCCTGCTGCGCCTGCTCATCGGCTTCGACAAGCCGGCCTCCGGCAGCGTCCTCTACGACGGCCAGGACCTGGCGGCCCTCGACCAGGCGGCCGTCCGCCGCCAGTGCGGCGTCGTCCTGCAGAACGCCCAGCCCTTCTCCGGCTCGATCCTCGACTGCATCTGCGGCGCCGGGACCTTCTCCCTGGAGGAGGCGTGGGAGGCCGCCGCGCTGGCGGGCCTGGCCGAGGACATCAAGGCCATGCCCATGGGCATGCACACCATGCTCTCCGACGGCGGAGGTACTGTTTCGGGCGGTCAGCGCCAGCGGCTGATGATCGCCCAGGCCCTCGTCCGCAAGCCCCGCGTCCTCTTCCTGGACGAGGCCACCAGCGCGCTGGACAACGAGGCCCAGCGCGTGGTCATCGAGTCCACCCGTGCCCTGCGCGCCACCCGCATCGTGATCGCCCACCGCCTGTCCACGGTCATGGACGCCGACCGGGTGATCGTCATGGCGGAGGGCCGGATCGTCCAGCAGGGCCGGCCCGCGGACCTGCTCGCCGACACGGGCGGCCTCTTCCACGACCTGGTCCGCCGCCAGCTCAGGTGACGGGGGCGTACGGGGCGGTTCAGGTGACCGGGGCCGTCCGGGGCGTCTGGGCCGCCGGACGGACGGGCCGGCCCGTCGTCAGGGCCGCGTGGCAGGTGGCGCACAGCAACTGCCGGGCCGGGGCCGGGCTGTGGGAGACGCCCAGGCCGTTCACCCGGTGGAGCTCCGGGCGGATGACACGGAGGTGGTCGGGGCACAGGCCGGAGTGGCAGCCGTGGCACACGGCGACCGCGGGGGTGGCGGCCTCCTCGGCGGCGTAGCAGTCGTAGCAGTTCATCCAAGTTCCCCTTCGGGTAATGGGCGTTGCCGGCTACCGCACCAGGCACCTGCGGTCCGCGTGGCGGACGTAGCCGATCCGGCAGCACGCGGAGACGAACCGGGACGCCAGGTCCTGGTCCTGGTCGTGGCGCCAGACCACGGCGATGTCCGTCCGCGGCCCGTGCGGGCCCAGCGGGCGCACGCGCAGGTCGACGCTCAGGCTCATCCATTCGGCGATGTCGCGGTCCATGTACGACATGCCGGCGCCGGAGGCCACGGCCGCGGCGACGTTGATGTAGTCGGGCTCCTCCCAGGCGACCTGCGGGGAGCGCTCCTGCCGGACGACGTCGAGGATCCGGTCGTAGAGGCCGGGGGCCAGCGCCCGGGGCCACATGACGAGCGGGAGCTCCCGGGCCTGCCGTTCCTCCGCCGCGCGGCCGGTGGCGCCGCTCCCCGGCAGGAGCCGGACCAGCTCCACGCTTCCCACCACGGACAACCGCAGGCCGTCCGCGTCGACGGGCGGCCTGACGAACGCGAAGTCGGCCCGGCCGGCGCGCACCAGCTCGATGTTCCGTTCCGACCAGCCGGACTCGACGGAGACCGGGACGTCGTCGTGCTCCCGGAACTCCGCGACCATCTCCCGCTGCCGCAGGGCATGGCCCGAGCGGCTGAAGGCGACCCGCACCGGGCGCCGGTGCCCCGCGGCCGCGTCCTTGATCCGGGCCTTGATCGCGTAGGTGCGCTGCAGGAGCTGCGGTGCTTCCTCCTGCAGGGCCCTGCCCGGCGGGGTGAGCGCCATCCGGCGGTTGCCCCGGCTCAGCAGTTCGGCCCCGAGCTCCTTCTCCAGCACCTTCATCTGATGGGAGAGGGTGGGCTGGCTCACCCCGCAGCGCTGGGCGGCCCGTCCCAGATGGAGCTCGTCGGCCACGACGACGAAGTACTCCAGGCGGCGCAACAGACCGGAGAGGCTGAGTAACGGCTCCTGGTCTCCCGGCACAAGTACGACCTCCCGCTTCAGGATATTCCCATTACGAAAGTTTTCCTTCCGGGTGCCTCGTGAGTGTAGCAACGTGAGGGGAAGTCAGGTCAATGCCCCGGCAGCGCCCGGGAGCCCGGAAAACCGGCTCGTCATCCGCTTATTGACGCCCGGCCGCACGACCCCGGGGCGCCACTGTGATCCACGCCACTCGGTGTGTTGCGGGAGGCTTCCGACCAGCTCTCTTAGGGATCGTCTATGGATCCATAGATCCATTTTATTGGACGGTCCGGGCGGCGCGTGGAAACGTCACTGCCGCAAACCCGCGTCGAATGGCCGTAAGCCCGCACCGAATGCCGGCCGAATGCCGGTCGAATTCGAGCAGTGCTTCCTTTTGTGTCCGGACTCTGTGCCGCCCTGTCCGTCCAGTCGCCACCGGAGTGACCCCCCTCGGATGCTGGAGGTAGGATGATCAGCGAGCTGATCAGCAAGGACGACCGGTTCCAGGAGATCCTGGAACGCCTCAACCGCAAATCGGTCGAGGACTACTACAACCCCTACCGGATGTTCGACTGGCCGGATTCCCTGCCGGAAGACCGGTGGTGGATGAGCCCCGAGCTCATGACCACCCACGGGACCGATGTCGCCGCCGAACTCGACCAGGAGCAGCTCCACCGCCTTTCCCGGTGGGAGAGCATCAACTTCTACAGCCTGAACGTCGACGGCATTCGCGATCTCATCGTCGAAGTCACCCGGCGCATCCACACCCGGGGCTTCGAGATTCCGTCGGAGTTCTTCCACCACTTCATCGGCGAAGAGAACGAGCACATGTGGTTCTTCGCCGAGTTCTGCCTGCGCTACGGCAAGAAGATCTACCGTAAGCTGGAGCCGGCCGGGGAAGGGGAATCGTGGCCCGATGAGGCCGCCAGCTTCCTGGTGTTCGCCCGCATTCTCCTCTTCGAGGAACTGGTCGACCATTTCAACAGCACCATGGCGGCGGACGAGCGGCTGCACGACACGATCCGCGCGGTCAACCGGATCCACCACCAGGACGAGTCCCGGCACATCGCCTTCGGCCGCGAACTGGTCTCCCTGCTCTTCAAGGAACTGCAGGCGAAGGCCTCGGAGGAACAGCTCGGCCGGGTCCGGGACTACGTCAAGCGCTATCTGAACTACAGCTTCGCCTCGCTGTTCAACCCGCACGTCTACCGGGACGCTGAAATTCCCGAACCGTTCGCCGTCCGGCGGCGGCTGCTGGCCTCCCCGCGCAGCGCGGAGTTCCAGCAGCAGGTGTTCCGCAAGCCGCTGAACTACCTGGTCAGGACCGGCATCCTGACGGACCGCGACCTGACTTCCGTCCGGCCGTCCGCGGAAGGGGTGCGGGTATGACCGCGACGATCTCGACGGCCCGGGGCGGGGCGCTCACCATCCTCGGCCCCGACCAGACCGACCTGCTGCGCGACCTGGACCGGGCCATCACCGGCTGGGCCGCCGGCGCCGGCGCGCGGGAGATCATGGCGCCGCCCGTCTACCCGCTCAGCGACCTGGAGAAGTTCGACGTCTACGAGAACTTCCCGCACCTGCAGTTCGTCGGCGGCCCTCTCGACGTCACCGGCGCCCCGCCCGCGCCGGTGGAAGGCGCCTTCGCCAGCCGCGACGTCGACCCGCCGTTCCTGGGACTGCCGCACTCCAGCTGCTACGGCGCCTACCTCTTCTTCGAGAAGCAGGCGGTGGCGCCCGACACCACCATCACCCTCATCAACCGGTGCTTCCGCAACGAGGCGAAGTACGAGGGGCTGAGGCGGCTGCTCAGCTTCCAGATGAGGGAGATCGTGGCCGTCGGGACGTTCGAGCACACCCAGGACGTCAACGCCCGCTTCACCGACCGGATCGAACGGTTCGCGAAGGACCTCGGCCTCGTCCTGGACAAGAAGGCGGCCACCGACCCCTTCTTCGAGCGCGACGGCGGCCGTGCCCTGCTGCAGCGGCTCAGCCCCGTCAAGCACGAGTTCCAGGTCGACGGCCTGGCCATCGCCTCGGTCAACACCCATCGCAACTTCTTCGGCGAGCGGTGCGACATCACCGTCGAGGGCACGGGCGACCACGCCTTCACGGGGTGCGTCGCCTTCGGCCTCGAACGGTGGCTCGCGGTCCTCAGCGACCTCTACGGCGGCGACCTGCAGCGCGCCCGCGCCGCCGTCAACGCGGCCGCCGACGCCGCCGCCACGTGAGCGGGCCCGCCGTCCGGGTCGGGGTCGACCTCGTCCCCGTGGCCCGTGTACGGGCCATGACCGAGTCGGGCGACGACAGCCAGCTGCACCGGATGCTCACCCCGGCGGAGGCCGAGGCGAGCCGGTTCGCCACCGGCTGGGACGCCCACGGCGTGGCCGGCCGGCTCGCGGCCAAGGAAGCCGTGTTCAAGCTGCTCCACGTTCCCGGCCGGCCGCTTCCCTGGCAGTCCATCGAGATCCTCAAGAGCTCCGGTGAATGGCCCCGCGTCCGGCTCACCGGGCCGGCCCGCACCTGGGCCGCCGACGCCGGCATCGAGGCCGTCGACGTCAGCATCTCCCACGAGGAGCTCTTCGCCGTCGCCGTCGCGGCCGCCGCGGCGGGACGCCCCGCGCACGACGTCCCGGACCACTCCGTGCAGGACGCCTCGCACCACTCCGTGCACAGGTCCATGCCCGAGTCCACGCCCGAGTCCATGTCCAAGTCCACGTCCACGTCCACGTCCAAGGAGGAACCCCATGCCGAGCAAGACCTCGTCCAACGTTGACGCCGTCCGGAACTGGCTGCTGGCCAAGCACCCCGAGCGCACCTCCATCGCCCCGGACGAGGACCTCATCAAGGCCCGCCTCGTCGACTCCCTCTCCTTCGTCGAGTTCGTGCTGACGGTCGAGGAGGCCAGCGGCGTGGAGATCGACCACGAGGCCATCGACCTCGAGGACTTCCGCACGCTGGAGGCCATCGAGCGGAAGTACTTCTGATGGGCCGACTGGTCCACGCCGAGGACTACGAGATCGGCAAGCGCTACGACCTCGGGTCCCACAAGGTGACGGCCGAGGAGATCACCGCCTTCGGCCGCACCTACGACCCGCAGCCGTACCACCTCGACGAGGAGGCGGGGCGCGCCTCCGCCTTCGGCGGCCTGATCGCCAGCGGCTGGAACACCGCGGCGATCTGGATGCGCCTGTACGTGACGACGCTGCTGCCGGACGCCGCCGCCGAGGGCACGGTCGAGGGCTCGCCCGGAGTGGACGAGCTGCGCTTCCTGCAGCCGGTCCGGCCGGGCGACGTGCTGAGCGGCACGTGCGAGATCGTCGCGTCCCTCCCCTCGCTGTCCGCGCCCGACTTCCGCATCGTCCGCAACCGCGGGCGCCTGGTGAACGCGGCCGGCGACGAGGTCCTGACGCTGATCCTCAACGCCCGCTTCCGGTGCCGGCCCAAGCAGTCCTGACCCGACCATCCCGAGAACGGAGCCCGTCATGGAGACCGTGTCCTACACGTCGCAGTGGACTGCGGCGGCCCGTGCGCTGGAGAGCGAGCGGAGCGACGCCCTGTTCAACGACCCGCTGGCCCGGGCGCTGGCCGAGCCCCGCGGGTTCGAGCTGCTCGACCACTACGGCGGCGGCGGACTCGTCGAGTTCGTGGCCGTCCGCACCCGCTACCTCGACGACGCGATCCGCGACCTCACGGGCCGCGGGATCCGGCAGGTCGTGCTGATCGCGGCAGGCATGGACACCCGCGCCTACCGGCTGGCCCTCCCGGACGACGTCACCGTCTTCGAGGTCGACCACCAGGCCCTGATCGACGAGAAGGAGAAGCGCCTCGCGCAGCTCGGCTCGCCGTCGCCGACCGTGCGGCTGCAGCGGGTCGGGGCGGACCTCGCGGGGGACTGGTCCGCGTCGCTGCGCGCCGCCGGCTTCGACCCCGCCCTGCCCACGCTGTGGATCCCCGAGGCCCTGCTGTTCTTCCTGACCGAGGAGCAGTCCGCCACCCTGATGCGCACCTTCGCGGCCAACTCCGCACCCGGCAGCTGGGTCGCCGTGGACATCCTCAGCAAGGCGCTGCTGCGCAGCCCCGCCACCCAGATCTTCCTGTCCGCCCTCAACGAGGACGGCATCCCCTGGCTCTTCGGCACCGACGAGCCCGAGGAGTTCATGGCCGGCACCGGGTGGACCGTACGGGAGCTCAAGGAGCCGGGCGAGCCCGGCGCGGGCGAGGGCCGCTGGCCGTACGCCGTCCAGCCCCGCGAGGTCAAGGGAGCGCCGCGCAACTGGCTGCTCCGCGCGGAACTCGCGTAGCCCCGGCGAGTGCAGCGGCACGGCCCCGGGCCGTGCCGCTCCGCGCCGTTTCCCCGCCGTTTCGTTGTGCTTCCTTCCCTGCCGTTTCGCTACGGCGGCCATCCGTCTCACGAAGGGAACGTGCCATGACCGAGAGTCGTCCGGTGACGACCACGGACAGCGGTATCCCGGTACCGAGCGACGAGTTCTCGCAGTCCGTGGGCGCCGACGGCCCGCTGCTGCTGCAGGACCACTACCTGATCCAGAAGCTCGCCCACTTCGACCGCGAGCGCGTGCCCGAGCGGGTCGTGCACGCCAAGGGCGGCGGGGCGTACGGGGTCCTGGAGATCACCGAGGACGTCAGCCAGTACACCAAGGCGGACGTCTTCCGGCGCGGCAAGCGCACCGAGCTGTTCCTGCGCTTCTCCACGGTCGCCGGCGAGCTCGGCTTCGCGGACACCGCCCGTGACCCGCGGGGCTTCGCGGTGAAGCTCTACACCGAAGAGGGCAACTACGACATCGTCGGGAACAACACCCCCATCTTCTTCATCCGCGACCCGCAGAAGTTCCCGGACTTCATCCACTCGCAGAAGCGGCGCGCCGACAACCACCTGCACGACCACAACATGCAGTGGGACTTCTGGACGCTGTCGCCGGAGTCGGCGCACCAGGTGACGATCCTGATGTCCGACCGCGGCACGCCCGCCTCGTGGCGGCACATGAACGGCTACGGCAGCCACACCTTCCTCTGGTACAACGCGGCCTACCGGAAGTTCTGGGTGAAGTACCACTTCAAGACGGACCAGGGGATCAGGAACTTCACCCACGAGGAGGCCGCCGCCGCGGGTGCCGCGGACCCGGACCTGCACATCCGGGACCTCCACGACGCGGTGCGGAAGGGCGACCACCCGTCGTGGACCCTCCAGGTCCAGGTCATGCCCTTCGAGGACGCCGCGGACTACCGGTTCAACCCGTTCGACCTCACCAAGGTCTGGCCGCACGAGGACTACCCGCCCATCGACATCGGCAAGCTGACCCTCAACCGCAACCCGGCGAACTACTTCGCCGAGGTCGAGCAGGCCGCGTTCGAGCCGTCGAACCTGGTCCCGGGCGTGGCGGCCTCCCCGGACAAGATGCTGCAGGGCCGGCTGTTCAGCTACCCCGACACCCACCGCTACCGGATCGGCCCCAACTACCTCCAGCTGCCGGTCAACCGGCCGAAGAACGCGGTGCACTCCTACAACCGCGACGGGGCCATGCGCTACGACAACCCGGGCGACCCGGTGTACGCGCCCAACAGCTTCGCCGGCCCGGTCGCCGACCCGAACCTGCTCGCGGGCGAGCACTACGAGGTCACCGGGGAGATCGTGCGCAGCGCCCACCGGCTGCACGCCGAGGACGACGACTTCGTCCAGGCGCGCGCCCTGTGGGAGAAGGTCATGACCGCCGCGGACCGCGAGCACCTGGTGGCCAACATCGTCGCGCACGCCTCGGCCCCCGAGGTGCGGACGGAGACGAAGGGCCGCATCGCCGACTACTGGCGCAGCGTCCACAAGGACCTGGGCGAGCAGGTGGCCAGGGGTCTGGGTGTCAACGGGAAGTGAGCACGCACGCACGCACGGCATCGTGAGGAGCAGACCATGAGTTCGGCGCGTTCGACGCGTACGGTGCGTTCGGCCGGTTCGGCCGGTTCGGCGGGGCCCGCCGCCGGGGCCGTCACCCTGCGGCGTCTCGCCTGGGCCGGCGTCGAGGTGGCGGCCGGGGACGTACGGGTGGTCATCGACGCCCTGAAGAACCCGGCGGACCTCGCGGGGTTCCAGGGCATGCCGCGGCGCCCCCTGCCCAGCATCGAGGCCGCCCCGGGGGTGCGGACCCACGCCTTCGTCACGCACCTCCACCCCGATCACTGCGACCGCAGGCTGCTCGCCGGCATCGCCGCCGGCGAGGGCTGCACCGTGGGCTGCCACACGCCGATCGCGGGCGTGCTGGCGGAGATGGGGGTGGAGGCCGTACCGCAGGAGATGGGCGAGCGGCGGCAGATCGGGCCGTTCACCACCATCCCCGTGCCGTCCCACGACTGGCGCGGCGACGACCAGGTCGCGTGGATCGTGGAGGGCCCGGGGCTGCGCATCATCCACTTCGGCGACACCATCTGGCACGGCAAGTGGTGGGAGATCGCCCGGGACTACGGACCCTTCGACGTCGCGTTCCTGCCCATCGCCGGGGTGATGGCCCGCCGCGAGGGCATCACGCCCACCAACCAGCCCGCCACGCTCACCCCGGAGCAGGCCGTCGAAGCGGCGGTCGTGCTGGAGGCGTCGACGGCCTGCGCGATCCACTACGACCTGTTCAACAACCCGCCGTACTACACCGAGCAGCACGACGTGCGCGGGCGCTTCCTGCGGGCGGCCCGGGCCAGGGGCATCCACGGCATCGCCCCCGGCGACGGGGAAGCCGTGCCGTTCGCCGCTGCCGCCGCCTGACCAGAGCCGGAAGGATGGTCCGTGACCCCACCCCCTGAATCGGAAACCAGGGTTCCGCCCCGCGGGACGGCAGGCGGGACCGGCCCGGGGCCCGGTCCCGCCCGGGGCGCCCACCGGAGCCGCCACCTGCTCTGGTACGCCCTGGCGGTGCTGCTGGTCGGCATCAACATGCGGCCCGCCATCGTGGCGGTCTCCCCGCTGCTGGACGAGATCCGGCACGTCACCGGCCTGTCCAACGGCGGCGCCGGGGCGCTGTCGACGCTGCCGCTGATCTGCTTCGGCATCTTCGCCCCGCTCGCCCCCCGGCTGGCCCGCCGCTGGGGCATGGAGCGCACCCTGGTCGTGGTGCTGGCGGTGCTGCTGTGCGGCAGCGCGGTGCGCCTCGTCCCGGAGCTGTTCCCCCTCTTCGCGGGGACGTTCCTGGTCGGCACCGCGGTGGCCGTCGCCAACGTGGTCATCACCGCGCTGATCAAGCGGGACTTCCCGCAGCAGGTCGGGCTGATGTCCGGCCTGCACACCACCATGCTGGTCGGCGGCGGCGCGGTCACGGCCGCCGCGACCGTCCCGCTGCGCGACGCGCTGTCACTGACGTGGGCGGGCGGCCTGGCCGTATGGGGCGTCCTGGCCCTGGCGGCGCTGCTGGTCTGGGCACCGAAGCTGCGCCGGGACCGTGCGCAGCCGCCGGTGGCGGCGCAGGCGGGCGGCTCGATCTGGCGGAGCCGCCTGGCGTGGGCGGTGGCCCTGTTCTACGCCTTCCAGTCGCTGCTCTACTACACCGCGACCACCTGGCTGCCGTCGTTCTACATCGACCACGGCTGGAGCGAGGGCGGCGCCGGAGTGCTGCTGGCGGTCTGCATGGGCTCGGCCATGGTCACCTCGCTCCTCGTACCGGTGTGGGCCCAGCGCTCCCGCCGGCAGAGCTACCTGGCGGTGGCGGGCACGGCGCTGTGCGTCGTGGCTTTCGCGGGCCTGATCGCGGCGCCGACCGGCGCGGCGGTGCTGTGGGCCGCCGTACTGGGCCTGGGCCTGGGCGCCGTCCTCTCCCTGGGCATCGCCTACATGTCCATGTGCGCCCGCACCACCCACGACGCGGGCCTGCTGTCGGCGATGTCCCAGTGCGTCGGCTACCTGGTAGCCGCCCTGGGCCCCACCGCCTTCGGCGCGGCCCGCGACCTAACGGGCAACTGGACCACAGGCCTGACAGCCCTGCTGATCCTGGCACTCCCGATGGGCATCACGGGAGCCCTGGCGGGCCGAGGCGGCCAGGTAGCCCGCTAAGTAGCCCCGCCGACCGGTGCCGGCTGTGGGCGGCGCCGCAGACGGCAGTAGGGCCCGGACCATGTGTTGCGGTCCGGGCCCTACCCCGTGCGGTCGCCGCCCTGTGCGGAGGTGCGTCAGCTCTGTGCGGTGTCGTCGCCCGCCTGCCCGGCGGCCTCGGCTGCGCGGGCCTTCTCGCGCATCTTGCGCACCAGCTCGGCCTTCTGGTCCGCGGCACTCTGGCGGTCGCGGTTGCGGTACGGACCGTTGTTCTGCCGTTCGGCGCGGGACTGCTTCTTGCGCTGGCCGCCGCCCTGGCCCACGGGGTTGTTGATGTTCTTGCTGTCGGTCACGGGTTCTCCCGGTGATGATGTGAAGTGATCTACGGATTCACGGTGGGGGACGGGCGCGGCGACGTCGAAGGACGTCAGCAGGGGCCCGTCACGCTCTCACTCGTAAATCGGTGTCTGGAAGAACATGACAAAGACGTTACCCGGTTTCGTCGGCCCCGCGCGCCAGGATTTTCGCCGCCCCGGCGTCGGCCGGGCTTCCGGCGAGCGCCGGGGCCGGCTCGGCTGGGGCTCAGGCAGTCCTGCGCGGGTTGGGGAGGCGGGTGATCACGCCGGCCGCCCCGAGTCGGTGGGGAGGAGGTAGTTGGGCCCGTCGGCGTAGTGTTTGTTGATGTCCACGGCGCCCGAGCGGTCCTTGCTGAACAGCGTTCCGGCGGTGACCATCGCCTTGATCGGCAACCGGGGCGCCTCGAGCACCCGGGCGCGCAGCACCGCGGCCGGTCCCGCGGGGAGCCGGTCGACGGCTTCGGTGAGCCGGTTCCGGAGGAGCCCCAGCCAGGTGTCCAACGGGGCCCGGCCGCGTTCGGCCAGTTCGAAGGCGAGGGCAGCCGCACACAGGTGAACGGTCACGGTCGTGAACAGGTCGGTCAGCGGGCCGTCGTCGGTGACGAGGACCCGGGGGTCGGTGAAGCCCAGCAGACCGGCGGCTGCCGCCCCGCCGATCCGTGCCGCAAGGCGCGCAGGATGCACGCGCGGCCCGTCGTTGTCTTTGATCAGCAGCCGCATCCGGGGAAGGCCGCCGTGGCCGTCGAGGACGATCGAGGTGTTCTGCTGGTGCGATTCCAGCGCGATGCCGTAGGAGAAGAGGGTGGTGTGCCAGTCCAGCAGCAGCCGGAGGTAGGCGTCGAGCAGCGCGACCACCGAGCCCCCGTAATGGCATTCGGCGAGCACGTCCACGACGGGACGGCCGTCGGGGCAGGTGGCCAGCAGGGCGGCGACCGGCACCACATGGGCGTCGTCGAGGCCGGACGGGTAGCGGCGGACCAGCGCGGCGAGCAGTTCGTGGCCCGCGCCGAGGTGGGTGCGTTCGTCGGTGAGCAGCACGGCGTCGGCGAAGCGGGGCTCGCGAGCGGCGATCTCCGCCACCAGTCGCTGCCCGCACTCGCCGTTGGGCAGGACACCCGGTTTGATGGTGCGCCGGTTGAGCAGTCCCAAGGTGGACGTGGCCAGGGGAAGTTTGATGTGGACGCCGGGGTCGTCGGCGACGGCGACGGTTCGCATGGACAGCGTGGGGACCACGGCCGGCCACGTCGTCTCGGCCAGCTGCGCGCTGCCGCCGAGGCCGGCGGCGGTGACGGCCTCGGCGAGGGGGCCCTCGGCGGTGAGCGGGTGAACGGGCAGCGCCAGATACCCGTCGTTGGACCGGGACCGGGCCAGGCCGAGGGAGGCGGGGGTCGGCCACCAGCGCGGCAGCCGGGCCCGCCGTCCGAGGGTCAGCGCGTCACGCGGCAGAACGAGCCAGCGCAGGCCGAATGCGGGCCGGAATTCCGGTGCGTACGCGAGGAGCTGGTGCTCATCGAGACCGGTGCGCACCTGGCCGGTGGGGTAGACCGGGTGGTCCCGGAAGGCGGCCAGCGCCTCGAACGCGAGGGAACCCCGTACCCCCGTCCACTCCTCCACGGCCCCGTGCTCCTCGGCCAGTCTCCCGACCACGCGCGACCGCTCCCGCCACTGCAGCCGGACCATGGCCACAGCCTGGTCGCATTCGGTATGGAAGGCGTCGAAACCCGGTAGGTCCCGCTCGGCCACGCCCTCGCGCAGCCGGTCCAGTACGGCACCGAGGCCGGGGACCGGGCGAACCCGGATCTCGCACTGGAAGCCGTCGGGACGTATGGGAATGTCCACCCCGGGAAGGACGAGCCAGTCGCCGTCGGGCCGTCGCTCGACGACCGCCCCGGGGCGCAGGTCATACGGGTCTTCCCGCAACAGGGCGCCGAGGGCCCGGGCGAGGATGTCGTCCTCCTCCGCCGTCACGCGATCTCCCAGCGATGGGCGGCGAGGAACGCTGCCACGACATGTCCGATCCGGTCCTGGTCGGGTCCGGTGGCCCGCAAGACGCCGAGGTGGTCGCGGTCGGAGTGGCGAAGGGGGTGCTCCTCGCCGATCTTGCGCTGCGGCCGGTAGACCAGCCGCACCCCGTCCCGGTCCCACTCCACGGGTCCCGGTGCGGACGTGAGGGCTCCGGCGTGCTCGGCATGCACGGTCTCGATGCGGAGCAGCCGTCCCGGTCTCCGTGCGCCGAGGCCGGCCGGGAGCGGGTGGCCGAGGTGGGTGCCGAGGATGTGCTCGAACAAGGGGATGCCGAGCGCCTCGGCGAGACCGAGGTCGGCCTGGTCGCCGGCGGAGCGGTAGTTGACTTCGATCACGCGGACCCGATCGCCCTGGACCACGAACTCGGTGTGGCAGGCGCCGAACCCGGCACCGAGGGCCTCGAGCCGTGCGACGACCTGCTCCACGTGCGTCGGGGGCGGAGCAGGCAGCAGATCGGCGCGCCGCAGGACGAAGTGCGGTGGTACGACGTCCACTTCATGGAAGGAGCCGAGGACGTGCAGGACGTGCCCGTCCCCCAGGGTCTCCAGGGTGCGCAGCGGCCCCGCCAGGTAATCCTCGACGACCAAGGGCAGGCCGGGACGCCGGGACCACACGTCCTGGCAGTGCCGGAGCAGTTCCGCCCGGTCCTCGACCAGCTCGACGTCCTCGCTGGCCACCCCTTCGCGAGGTTTGACCACACAAGGGAAGGGCGGCCGGACATCCTCCGCGTCCCCGGGCCTGGTCAACTCCGCGCTCCATACGGTCTCCAGCCCCGCCTCGGCCAGGGCCCGCCGCATCTGCGCCTTGTTCTTGGTGAGCAGCGCGGCCCGCCAGCTCTTGCCCGGCACGCCGAACCATTCGGCAGCGAGTGCCGCTTGCACCTGGAGGTGGTCACTGTTGGTGAACACGGCCTCCGGTCGGCGGTCGAGCGCCGCGATGCGGGCGATCACCTCGCGGAAGTCGCGTACCTCGCAGGGGACGATGTCGATCCGGGGCCACGCGTCCCCGCCGTGCCCCTCGTAGGCCTGTCGGTGCGCTTCGGGTGCGTCGGTGAGCAGTGTGACGTCAAGCCCCAGCCGGGCGGCGGCCGGGAGATAGCCCTCGGTGACGGAGTCGGTCGGGGGCAGCGCCAGCAAATACAGCACGAGGGAACTCTAGGACCGGCACCGTTCGTGTCAACCCGTCCGCGAGGCATGGCAGTTGGCTTGTCTTACGTGGCGCCGGCCGGTCCGTTCACCCCGTAACCTCCGCCGCATCCCACCGTTAGGCGGACGGTATGAGGAGCGGATCATTCAGCTCCGGAACCCGTCTTTCAAGGAGACCCCATGTCCGTACGGTCCTGGTTCGGCACCGCTGTCCTCGCCGCCGCGACGGTCCTGTCCTGCGCGCAAGTAGCCTCGGCGCACGGGGAGCACGGCTCCCAGGAACCGCATGCGACGCGCCTCGTCACCGAAAACGCGAACGCCAACCTCTTCCCGCCCTCCATCGGCGCGAGGGCCTTTCTGCACGACGCCGAGACCGGCAAGCCGCTCCGGGGCAAGCGCGTGGAGTTCACGACCCCCGACGGCAGCGAGATCTGCCGCGCCGTCACCGGCGCCGATGGTGAAGCCGCGTGCATCGGACCCCTGCGCCTGGGTACGGCGAGCGCCGGCACCCTGACCAACGGCTACGTCGCCACCTTCCGTGGCGACGAGCAGTACGGGGCGTCGCACGCGTTCGGCACGATGGGCCTGCTGGTCCGCCCCTGAGACGCCTGCCTAGTTGACTGCGGCGAACGGTTGGGACGGCACCGTTTGGTGATCACCGGACATTGCCAGGCCGGCGCGGAGTATCCTCTCTACCGCTCCGACTGCGACCACCTCAGTGCCGCCCCGACCGCCAGGACCGACGAGCAGCGCATCGAACGTGCCGTGGCCGCCCTCCTCGCCATGCAGCCTGTGACGTACGGCTGGTCCGATCGACCCGGCGATGACAAGGGACCGCAAGGCTGGAAGGAGCCCGCTGATGGACACACCGGTTGCGGTCACGGGGCCCTCCGCATGGCAGGGTACGGCGCTGGAAGAACGGGACTGGCTGGTCCCGTTAGACCCTCCGCTGCCCGCCGGGGCGCCTGGGAGTGCCACCGGCGACGCGCCCTCGGGCCGGGACAGTGCCGATCCCGTGGCCCGGGCCGCGCAGTGCCTGAACCACGGCCCCGGGCTGGCCGTGGTGCGCGGCCTCGGCGTTGACACGTTGACCGATGAAGAGTGCGTCGAGGCGTGCCGGCGGTTCATGGCACCGCTGGGCGACGTACGTCCTGTGAACCCGGACCACCCGGGCGACAACCTGGTGACGGCTGCGGCCCCCACCACCGCACTCCCGGGACGCCCGCACCGCTCCGACAGAGACCTCGCCCTGCACACCGACCGGGCAAAATTCCCCGGACCTCCACGGCTGCTGGGCATGCTGTGCGTCCGCCCGGCGCGCCACGGCGGCGAATCGGTGCTGGTGAGCGGCCACGCCGTACACAACGTACTGCTCAGGACCCGACCGGACGTCCTGCCCGACCTCTACCAGGACTTCCACTTCGGCCACGGACCGGACTTCGAACACATCTACCCCGTCTTCCGGCGCAGCGCCGGCCGCCTGCACGTGCAGTACAACCGATACTGGATCACCCGCGGCCAGCAAGAGCACGGAGCCCCGCTGTCCACCGCTCAGGTTGCCGCCCTGGACGCCTTCGACGAGATCCTGGCGGACCCGCGCATGGCCCTGCGCGTGCGGCTCCGCCGCGGTGACCTGCTGCTGGTGGACAACATGGCCATCCTGCACGGCCGGACGTCATTCACCGACCCACCCCCACCGCTCGCGGGCCGCTGTCTGGTGCGGCTGTGGGCCGACTGATCCGCTCTTCAACCTCCAGTGTCGAGCGCGTCTCTAACCAGATTGCTACACCTGGACGTTCGCCGAACGTTGAGGTGATCTCTGCCTGCGGCGGCCAAGTCGACGGTGTCGATCTGTTCTTCCTGAACCTCTTCGAAGGACCGGAGCCCGGGCCTGACGATCAAGGGGGGTTGCCCTCGCCGCTACAGCCAGTCCCATCGCTTGAAGATGAAGTACAGGCTCGTGCACACCACTGCCATCAGCAGGCCCGCTCGATAGGGGCTAGCCATCGGAGACCATGGGGTAGCCCGTTAGGCGTGCGGTCCGTACGGACTCCAGCCGCCGAGCGAGGGCCTGAGGTCGGCGGCCCTGGGCTTGGGCGGTGTGGGCAGCTTCGGCGCTGAGACGGTCAGGCGCCAGTGCGCGTCTGCGAACGCGTGTGCTTGTTGAGCTGGCTGTGCCCTTGATGGCATGCAGGACCGTTGGGTCATCCACTTGCGGTCGCGCAAGGCGTCTGCCTTGCCACGGCAGTGGACGACGTAGTCGATGTCGACTGGTCTCAGGGTCCGCCGAGGCCGTGCTCCGCCGGGCTCCAGGGCGTCCGACCGAGGCGGCAGCTGTGACCGCTTTGCGGTCGGGACGAAGGCCTACCAGCGCACGTGTGAGGCATCCAGTCCGACCGGTACCGAGCCGATCCTGCTGCCGTAACGGCAGAAGACGTACTGGTACTTGTAGGCCTTGGCATCGTCCCGGTCATCGGCGCGGCCGCCGCGATCATCTTTCCCCGGCGAGAGGGTGGCCCTCTGGCAGTCCATCGAGGCAGTCCTGGTCATCGGCGGGATCTTCCTCTTCACGGAGGAGGATCTCGACGAGCTCGACGACCTCGAGGGGCGAGGGCAGCCTCGACAGGGGACATCCGCCCTGGCGGGCGACTGCGGAGGTTGTCGCTCGTGCGCGGTTACGCGATGGGATGCGGGGCTGGGATGAATGATGCTGCCTCACCGGCGAACCAGTTCCAGATCCACTCCCCATCGAAGCCCTCCGTGGGCGTGCCGGACGTCGTCAGAGGCCCGCTCTCAGGTACGGCGGTGATCGTCCGTGCTTTGCCGGCCTGCAGAATTGTGATGGAGAGTTCCCACGAGACGCGTGAGTGGAGTGCGGATCCGGCGACGTGAAATGTCTGGGATTATCCGGCCTCCAGCCTTACCTCTCGGTCGAGGAAGTAGGATTGTCCCCCCGTGGGTTCGAGACGGCCCATGTCGAATCGTGCAGGTCGAGCCGTGGGATCGGTCTCGTCGAGATCGAAGTAGATGAGTTCTTTCTGCACGGCGCCGGCTGGTGGGTAGGCCACCAGGGCAGCGCGCAGAGGCACGCCGACGTCTGTCTTGCGGATGCCGATGTCGGTGATCGTGAGTGGTTCATTGCTTCGGTTCTCCGCGTGCAGGTCGAGCACGGTCAGCCCATAGTCGTAGGCGCCCTTGGTGCGTAGCCATTCGTACATCTGCCGGTAACGGCGCCCGCTGTGCGCCAGCGGGACGGAGACATGGAGGGGCTCCGTGTCGGGTAGCGCCAGCTTCCATGCCTTAAGAATGTGCGGGGCTGCCACGACCGCAAGCGGCGAGCGACGCTGCCAGAGCTTCCGTACCCTCCGGGCGAGCGGTAGGAAAGTCACGCTTGCCAGGGCCGTGATGACCTCGCTGATCACGAGTGCATTGTGCCCTCGTTCGTCGACTCGCATGCCATTTACAAGCCGTTTCATTTGGTGAGTCGGCGGTAGCAGGTCAGGGTTGCGGCGATGCCTGCGAAGGCGAGGAAGTGCTCGGGTTTGCGTTCGGAGCGGCGGTGGAGTCTGCGGCAGCCGTTGAGCCAGGAGACGCTGCACTCGACGGTCCAGCGGTGCCGGCCGGGACGCTCGGACGACTCGATGCCGCGGCCGGCGATCCCGGGGTGTGATGTGCCGTGAGCGGAGCCATCGCCGTAGGTGAAGGTAGTCATAGGCCTTGTCCGCGTGGAGTTTGGCCGGTCGTCGTCGCCCTTGGCTGTGGCCAGCGTCAGGGAGAGGCCTTCGGCCTCTCGCCGCAGGACGTTGACTTCGAGCGCGGCATCGTCCGCGTACGGCGCCAGGTTCACCTGATGAACGGCCGCTTGTACTTCGCGTTGCCCAAAGGCGGAAGACGCATCGTCGGCATGCCGTCGTCGGTCGCCGCCGATCTGGCTGGCTACTTCCTGCAGCACGCAACCGTTGAGGTAGAGCTGCCCTGCGGAGGTCCGGAGCCCGAGCGTGAGAGGCGGACCTTCCCGCTCGTTCTGACCACGACCGCGGAAACGCGATCCGCGCCAATATCTTCAACGACGAGGTCTGGAAGCCTGCCCTCGTCGCAGCAGGGGTCATGCCTCTACGGGAGAAGGGGAAGCGCTGGAAGGCATCCCGCAAGGACGGCTTCCACGTCCTCCGGCACACCTTTGCCTCGATCATCCTCGAAGCGGGCGAGTCCGTCGTGACCCTGGCTCGATGGCTGGGCCACTCCAGCCCGACCATCATCCTCCACCACTGCGCCCACTTCATGCCGGAGGCCGGCGGCATGGGGTGCGCCGCAGTCGATGCACTGCTTGGCCTGGCCCCCGAGCGCGTGCCCGAGGGCCTGGCCGCTGCCTGAGCAGCGGGTGGCACAGCACATGCTGGGCCACCCGTGCGTGCCGTGCGGCTTCGTGGCCGCACGAGTCAGTCGGCGAGGCTTTTGCGGCGTACGCGCAATGAGTACCGTGTTCCTTCCGGGCCGCTGCTGCTGCCCCAGCCGCCGCTCGTCGCTACGGTCCACCCGCGCTGTTCCTGCATGTGGGTGGCGAATGTGCGCAAGTCCTGGATCGAGCAGCCGCAGTTCAGCGTGACGCTGACGCCGATGTAGGGACTCCGGGGATTGTCCTTGGCGTAGGGGTTCGGCTCCCACTGCACGTCGTGGACGTGTTCCTTGAGGCCGGTGCGTTCCTCGTCGTGCTTGATCCCGTGTGCCTTCGCGTACTCGTCCAGGTCGTCGATCGCGAATAAGTGGCTCGACCACTCTCCGGGCCAGACCGCGAAGAGACGGGACTTGCCAGCTACGGCCCGTTCGTAAGCGGCGCGGTCGTTCCCGTGCGTCACCGTGCCGTCGTCGTGCACTTCGATGTAGCAGGTCGTACGTGCGGTGTAGGGGAAGTCCTTCCCCGTTGCCGCGGCACTCCTCGGTTCCAACCAGCCCTCCCGGTGTGAGTCTCCTCGTGACTGCCCAGTCAACACTCTTAGTGATGCTCTGCGTGGGGAATCGGTGAGTTCGGGATGGGAGCGATGCTTGAGACGGCTGGTGACATAGGTGACGCTCTGCTCCCCAATGGCGCGCATTCTCCCCAGATTCCCCCCAGGGGGCCGGGAGTCCCCCCGGCGTTATTCGCTTACGCAAAGCCGATCAAGGGCTCCGTCTTCGCTACTACAGCCAGTCCCGTCGCTTGAAGATGAAGTAGAGGCTTGTGCACACCACGGCCATCAGCAGAATCGCGAAGGGGTAGCCGAACGTCCAGTGCAGCTCGGGCATGCTGTCGAAGTTCATGCCGTAGATCGTTCCCACCAGTGTGGGGGCGAACAGGATCGCTGCCCAGGACGAGATCTTCTTGATCTCCTCGTTCTGTTCGAAGCCCGCTTCGGCCAGGGCTCGCATTTCTGCGTTCTGTTGCTGGGTGACGAGGGTGGCGTTGACCTGGAGGATGTCGGTGAGGGCCGAGCGGAAGCCGTCGACGCGCTCGCTGGTGTGGGTGACGTGGTCGGCGACGTCGCGCAGGTAGCGCTGGAGTTCGTCGTCGGTGCCGTACTTCGTGAAGCCGGCCATCAGGCCGTGCAGCATGCCGACCAGGGGGCGGGTGGCGCGCTGGAACTCGACCATTTCGCGGGCGAGTTCGTAGATGCGGCGGGAGACCGCGGGGTCGCCGCCGAAGACCTCGGTCTCGATCTCGTCGATGTCGTTCTGCACGCCCGCGACGACGGGGGCGTAGCCGTCGACCACGGCGTCGAGGATGGCGTACAGCACTGCTTCGGGGCCCAGGGCCAGCAGCTCCGGGGTGGCCTCCATGCGGTGGCGCACGGCCGACAGGTCCGGGGCCGCGCCGTGCCGGACGGTGATGACGAAGTCGGGGCCCACGAACACGTGCAGCTCGCCGAAATCGACCTCTTCCTGGGCGTCCAGGTAGCGGGCGGCGCGCAGGACGACGAACAGGGTGTCGCCGTAGCGCTCCAGCTTCGGGCGCTGGTGGGCCTCCAGGGCGTCCTCGACCGCGAGCTGGTGCAGGCCGAACTCCTCGGCCAGGGAGAGGAGTTCGCTCTCGGTCGGGCGGGAGAGGCCGATCCATGCCATGGCCTCGGGCTGCTCGCGGAGCCGGCGGTACGTGTCCGCCAGGGAGTCCGGCGTCGCCACGCGCCGGCCGTCGCGGTAGACCGCGGCGTGCACGATGCTGCCCGCGCCGCTCGCGGGACCGGTCGCCGGCGGTGCGGGCGGGGCGGCGGCGTCGCCGTCCGTGCGGCCGTTCGCGGGGCGGAGCCAGGAGTGCTTCCTGGGTGCGTTCCCCGGAGTGTTCCTGGGCGTGGGGCGCTGGCGGCGTGGAGGGTTTTCGGACACGGGTGACTCCCTCTCGCTCTTCACAGGACCGTCGAACAGGATATACATGACGAATTCGGCCGCACGGTGCGGTCGAGGGCTGATCTTGTCCGCAGTGCCGCCTAGCGTGATCGCATGACATCCAGCGGGTCGCCCATTCTGACCGTCCGCGCACTCAACCGCGCCCTCCTCGAACGTCAGCTGCTGCTGCGCCGGGCGGCCCTGCCGGTCGTCGATGCGGTGGAGCACCTGGTCGGCCTCCAGGCGCAGTCGCCGATGGACCCCTACTACGGGCTCGCGGCCCGGCTCGACGGCTTCGACCCCGAGGAGCTCTCCGGCCTCCTCGCCTCGCGCGACGTCGTCCGCATCCCGGTGATGCGCTCGACGATCCACCTGGTCAGCGCCCGCGACTGCCGCGGCCTGCGCGACCTCTGCCGGCCCGTGATCGAGCGCTCGTTCCGCGGCAACCACGGCAAGCGCCTGCCGGGCGCCGACCTGCCGCGCGTGGCCGAGCTCGCAGCCCGCCTCGTCGCCGAGCGCCCGCACACCTTCCACGACCTCGGCCGGGCCCTCGCCGAGGAGTGGCCGGAATACGCCCCACAGGATCTCGCGATGGCCGCGCGGGCCCTGCTGCCGCTCGTCCAGGTGCCCCCGCGCGGGCTGTGGGGCCGCAGCGGGCCCGCCGCACACACGACCGCCGGGCACTGGCTGGGCGACCCCGGGCCGGGTACCGCCCCCGAGGGGGCGACCGCCCCCGAGGGGCCGGGGCACGCGACCGAGCCGGGCGCCGTCCTCCTGCGCTACCTCGCCGCCTTCGGCCCCGCCTCCGTCAAGGACATGCAGAAGTGGTCCGGCCTCACCGGGCTGCGCGCGGTCGCCGACGGCCTCCGCCCCGGACTGCGCACCTTCCGCGACGAGACCGGCACCGAACTCCTCGACCTCCCCGGCGCCCCGCTGCCCGACCCCGGCACCGACGCCCCGGTGCGGTTCCTGCCGGAGTTCGACAACATCTTCCTCTCGCACGCCGACCGCGCCCGCATCGTCGCCTCCGACCACTTCCGGCGCATCTGGCGCGTCAACCGCGCCGCCCCCACCGTCCTCCTGGACGGCTTCCTCCGCGCCGTCTGGCGCCTCGACCGGGGCCCGGACACCACGACGCTCGTGGTCGAGCCCTTCGAGACAATCCGCCGGGCGGAGCGTGCCCCGCTGGAGGAGGAGGCCGCCCGCGTGCTGGCCATGGCGGCCCCCGGCAGCAAGCACGACCTCCGCATCACCGGGACCGGCTGACGCCCAGCCTGACGCCCCGCCTCACGCCCCGCCTCACTCGCCGACGTCCCGGCTGCGCAGGTCCGCCGCCGTCTCACGGCGTACGAGCAGCCGCGCGCGGCCCCCGGACACCGCGACCACCGGCGGCCGCCCCACCAGGTTGTAGGACGACGCCATCGACAGGTGGTATGCCCCCGACGCCGGCACCGCCAGCACGTCGCCCGGCCGCAGGTCACCCGGCAGCGCCACCTCGTCGGCGAGCACGTCGCCCGCCTCGCAGTGCCGCCCCGCCACCGTCACGGCACGGGCGGGCGCGGCGGAGGAGCGGCCCGCGAGGCGGACCGTGTAGCGCGCCCCGTACAGCGCCGGGCGCGGGTTGTCGCTCATGCCGCCGTCGACGGCCACGAACGTCCGGCCGCCCGTGGACTTCACCGACAGCACCCGGTACAGCGCGACGCCCGCCGGCCCGGCTATCCACCGGCCCGGCTCGACGGTCAGCCGGGGCACGGGGAGGCCGAAGCGGGTGCACTCCAGTGCCAGTTCGCCCCCGATCCGGTCGGCGTACGTGCGCGGGTCCACGGCCGGGTCGCCCTCGCGGTAGGCGATGGCGAAGCCGCCGCCCAGGTTCAGCTCCGGGAGCGTCACCCCGTGCCGGTCGCGGATCCGGGCCAGCAGCGGGACGAGCCGGCGCACGGCCGTCACGTACGGGCCGAGCCCCGCGATCTGCGAACCGAGGTGGCAGTGCAGGCCCGCGAGCTCCAGCCGGGGCTGCCCCAGGAGCCGGGCCACCGCCTCCTCCGCCTCGCCGCCCGTGACCGACAGGCCGAACTTCTGGCCGTCCATCCCGGTGCGCACCGCCGCGTGCGCCCCGGCCGTCACTCCCGGTACGACCCGCAGCAGCACGCGCTGGCGGGAGCCCGGCGGCACGAGGGAGGCGAGCCGCGCGATCTCGCCCGTGCCGTCGATGACGATCCGGCCCACGCCCAGGCGCAGCGCGGCCCGGACGTCGTCGGGGCTCTTGGCGTTGCCGTGCAGCAGGATCCGCTCGGCGGGGAAACCGCTGTGCGCGGCCAGCTCCAGCTCGCCCGCGGAGCAGACGTCCAGGCACAGGCCCTCCTCCTCGATCCAGCGGACCATGGCGCGGGAGAGGAACGCCTTGCCGGCGTAGGCGATGTCGGCGCCCGGGAGGGCGGTGCGCCAGGCGCGGGCGCGGGTCCGCACCTCGTCCTCGTCCAGGACGTAGACGGGCGTGCCGAACCGGTCGGCGATCTCGCCCAGCGGCACCCCGCCGACGGCGAGCCCGCCGGCCGGCACCTCCCGGGCGGACGCGGGCCACACCGGCGCCACCGGGGCGCCGGAGGGGCGGGGCGGGGACACGGGGGCGGTCGGCACGGCCACGGGGGCTCCTTCGGAGGGATTGCGGGGGCGAGCGGCCTTGGGCTGGTTCGGCATCGCCGGGTTGCGCCGTGGTGGTTGCGCGCCGTCGCGGCGGGTTTCCTTGCCTGCGGCAAGGGGGCAGCGGAAGAGGCTTCCGGCGATGCCGAGGGGCGGTCGGCGGTGCCCCAGGTCAGTCCGTACGGACCGGGGAAGCCGTCAGCTGGGGGTCTACGGAGACTTGGTCGACGCCGAGGGGGGACGCCAGGGCCCGGACCGCGGGGAGGGCCAGCCGGACGGCGGCCTGGTCCGGGCCCAGAACGTCCGAAAGCCGTCGCTCCGTGGTGAAGGCGACGGCGGTCCGCTCGCCGAGGGGCGAGCGGAAGACCCGCAGGGCGAAACCGCACGCGCAGCGCCGCACGGGGACGTACAGCGGCCGGGCGTCGGTACGCCCGGCGGGATGGGATGGCTCGGCAGAATCCGCCTCGCAGCTCTGCGGGCTGTCGACGGCTGCCACGGCTGCGACTGCGGCGGCTTCGGCGGGGGTACGGCTCAGGTGCATGACGGTCCTCGGGAACTCGGGAGGTGTCGGATGGGAGCGTCGCTGACGGCGCCGCGGCGCCGCCGTTCACGCTATGCCCGTACCGAACCCCGCCGAGCTCCTCCTTGACAGCCTGTTGACCCTCGGTGCCACTCCTTTGACGCTTCGTTGACGGGCCCGTGGAGGCCCCGGAGGTCACGGTTCCGGCAGCGCTTCCGGAGGTGCCACGAGCGGCGCCCACAGCCGTACTCTCGGCCCCACCTCCAGCCATAGTCCCGGCCGTACTTCCAGCCGTACTTCACACCGCCCCTCCGCCCCTCCACTCACGGCAGCAACCCCGCCCGCCGCGCCGCGACCACCGCCTCCAGGCGCGTGTGCACCCCCAGCTTCCGCATGCTCGACCGGAGGTAGCTCTTGACCGTTTCCGGGCGCAGGCCCAGCCTGTCCGCCGCGGTGGCGTTCGTCGCGCCCGACGCCACGCACGCGAGGACGTCCACCTCGCGCGGCGACAGGTCGACGGCCGGCCCCGCCCGCCGGGCCGCCGGGTCCGAGGAGGAGGCCGCCGCGAGGCGCCCGCACGCCGCCAGCAGCTCCTGCCGGAGCCGGGGGTCCGTGACACGCTGTGCCAGGGCGCGTAACTCGAAGTGCGCCTCGCGGACCTCCTCCCACATCGCCGGGTCGGCGGTGGTCGGCTGATGGGCCACCGACAGCAGCCGCTGGACCTCGTCCTGCACGGCGAGGGCCTGTTCCAGCTCGCGCGCCGCGTCGACGGCGGCCGTCAGGGAGCGGTCCCCGAGGGTGAGCGGGCGGCGCAGGGCGCCGTAGAGGACGCCCCGCACCCGGCCCCGCACGACGACGGGCACCGCGAGCACGGAGCGCAGGCCCTCGGCCGCCACCGCCGCGTCGTACTCGTGGGTGATGACGTGCGAGGCCTGGTAGTCGGTCACGGACAGCGGCCGGGTCAGGGCGGCCGCCTTGCCGCCCAGCCCGCTGCCCGTGCGGATCGCCAGTCCGCGCAGCACCGGCGTCGTCGTTCCGGTCATGTCCGATATTCGGAACTGCCGGGCTCCTGTGAGCAGTCCGCCGAAGGCGACCGGCAGTCCGGCACCCCTGCGCATCCGCATGAGTGCCGCCCGTACCTCGGCCGTTCCGTCCGGGTCTCCCATCGCTGCCTCCCCGTCCCGGATCCGGAGGTGGAATCTCCGTATCCCTGAAATGCGGCCACCCCCGTTCGGGGGTGGTGAGACTCAGATCACCGTCGCACGATGCTAACCATGCGGGCCGGCGACGCGACCCGCAATCTGGAGGACATGTGACGTCATCGAAGCCGAGAGCCGCCGGAGACCCCGGAGACACAGCCGGAACTCCCGCCCCCGCGGCCGCGTTCCGCGCCGCCCGGGACTTCCTCCTCGCGCACCGCGAGGACTGGCAGGCGGCCCGCGAGGGCTTCGTCTGGCCCCGCCCGGCGGAGTTCAACTGGGCCCTGGACTGGTTCGACACCATCGCCGAGGGCAACGACCGGACCGCCCTGTGGATCACCGAGGAGGACGGCTCCGAGGCCAGGCTCTCCTTCGACACCCTGCGCCGCCGCTCCAACCAGGTGGCCAACTGGCTGCACGAGCAGGGCGTACGGGCCGGGGACCGCATCGTCGTCATGCTCGGCAACCAGACCGAGCTGTGGGAGACCGCCCTCGCCGCGATGAAGCTGCGCGCCGTGGTCATCCCGGCCACCCCGCTCCTCGGCGCCGACGGCCTGGCCGACCGCGTGGAGCGCGGCCGCGCCGCCCACGTGCTCGTACGGGCTGCGGACACCGGCAAGTTCGCCGCCGTGCCGGGCGACTACACCCGGATCGCGGTGGGGGAGCGGACCGCCGGCTGGCTCTCCTACGCCGGCGCGGCGCACGCCGCCGACACCTTCACCCCCGACGGGCCCACCCGCGCCGACGATCCCCTGCTGCTCTACTTCACCTCCGGCACCACTGCCCGGCCCAAGCTCGTCGAGCACACCCACATCTCGTACCCCGTCGGCCACCTGACGACCATGTACTGGATCGGGCTGCGGCCGGGCGACGTCCACCTCAACATCTCCTCGCCCGGCTGGGCCAAGCACGCCTGGTCCAGCCTCTTCGCCCCCTGGAACGCCGAAGCCACCGTCTTCGTGCACAACTACACCCGCTTCGACGCCGCCCGCCTCATGGCCGGGATGGACCGGGCGGGCGTGACGAGCTTCTGTGCGCCGCCCACCGTCTGGCGGATGCTCATCCAGGCCGACCTGGGCCTGCTGCGCACCCCGCCCCGCGAGGCCGTCGCCGCGGGCGAACCCCTCAACCCCGAGGTCATCGAGACCGTGCGGCGGGCCTGGGGCGTGACGATCCGCGACGGCTTCGGCCAGACCGAGACCACCGTGCAGATCGCCAACCCGCCGGGCCAGTGCGTGAAGACCGGATCCATGGGCCGCCCGAGCCCCGGCTTCACCGTCGTCCTCCTCGACCCCGTCACGGGCGAGCCTGCCGACGAGGGCGAAATCGCCCTCGACCTCTCCGACCGCCCGGTCGGCCTCATGACGGGCTACGCGGGCGACGCCGCACGCACCGCGGAGGTCATGGCCGGCGGCTACTACCGCACCGGCGACATCGCCGCCCGCGACGCCGACGGTTACCTCACCTACGTGGGCCGGAGCGACGACGTCTTCAAATCGAGCGACTACAAGGTCTCCCCCTTCGAGCTGGAGAGCGTCCTCCTCGAACACGAGGCCGTCGCCGAGGCCGCCGTCGTCCCCGCGGCCGACCCGCTGCGGCTCGCCGTGCCCAAGGCCTACGTCGTGCTCGCCGAGGGCTGGGAGCCCGGCCCCGGCACCGCCGCGGCCCTCTTCGCCCACTCCCGGGCCAGGCTCGCCCCCTACCAGCGCATCCGCCGCCTGGAGTTCGCCGAGCTGCCCAAGACCGTGTCCGGCAAGATCCGCCGCATCGAGCTGCGTGAGCGCACCGCGCGCGGCGGCGGTGCCGAGTACCGAGAGGAAGACCACCGGTGACCACACCCTCGTACGCGGCCGGGAGCACCACCATCCCGCTGATCGACGACACCATCGGCGCGGACCTCGCGTTCACCGTCGAGCGGTTCGGCGACCGCGACGCCCTCGTCGACGTCCCCAGCGGCCGCCGCTGGACCTACGCCGAGTTCGGCCGGGCCGTCGAGGGGGTGGCGCTCGGCCTGCTGGCCAAGGGGGTGGCCAAGGGTGACAGGGTGGGCATCTGGGCCGTCAACTGCCCCGAGTGGGTCATGGTCCAGTACGCGGCGGCACGCGTCGGCGCCATCATGGTCAACATCAATCCGGCCTACCGCGTCCACGAACTCGGCTACGTGCTGCGCCAGGCCGGCGTCAGCGTCCTAGTCGCCTCCGTCGAGCACAGGACCAGCGACTACCGGCGCATGGTCGAGCAGGTGCGCGCCGACTGCCCGGCGCTGCGCGACGTCGTCTACATCGACGACCCGACCTGGACCGGCCTCGTCAGGTCCGGGGAGGGGGTGCCCCGCGAGCGGCTCGCCGAGCGCGAGGCGCAGCTGAGCTGCCACGACCCGGTCAACATCCAGTACACCTCCGGCACCACGGGCTTCGCCAAGGGCGCCACCCTCTCCCACCACAACATCCTCAACAACGGCTATTTCGTGGGCGAGTTGCTCGGCTACACCGAGGCCGACCGGGTCTGCCTGCCCGTGCCCTTCTACCACTGCTTCGGCATGGTCATGGGCAACCTCGCCGTCACCAGCCACGGCGCCTGCGCCGTCATCCCGGCCCCGTCCTTCGACCCCACCGCCACGCTGCACGCCGTCGAGCGCGAGCGCTGCACCTCCCTCTACGGCGTGCCCACGATGTTCATCGCCGAGCTGGAGCTGCCGGACTTCGCCACGTACGACCTGTCCTCGCTGCGGACCGGCATCATGGCGGGCTCGCCGTGCCCGGCCGAGGTGATGAAGCGGGTCATGGGCGAGATGCACATGTCCGAGGTCTCCATCTGCTACGGGATGACCGAGACCTCACCGGTCTCCACCCAGACGCGGCGCGACGACGACATCGACCGGCGCACCGGCACGGTGGGCCGCGTCCTGCCGCACATCGAGGTGAAGGTCGTCGACCCGGAGACGGGGGAGACCGTCCCCCGCGGCGAGCCCGGCGAGCTGTGCACGCGCGGCTATTCGGTGATGCTCGGCTACTGGGAAGAGCCGGAGCGCACCGCCGAGGCCGTCGACGGCGAGCGCTGGATGCACACCGGCGACCTCGCGGTGATGGGCGAGGACGGCTACGTCCGCATCGTCGGCCGCATCAAGGACATGATCATCAGGGGTGGGGAGAACGTCTACCCGCGGGAGATCGAGGAGTTCCTCTACACCCACCCCAAGATCTCCGACGTGCAGGTCGTCGGGGTGCCCGACGAGAAGTACGGCGAGGAGATCATGGCCTGCGTGATACTCCGCGACCCGGACCGGCCCCTCAGCCGCGACGAGCTCGCCCGCTTCTGCCGGGGGCGGCTCGCCCACTACAAGATCCCGCGCTACCTGCGGATCCTGGACGCCTTCCCCATGACGGTCAGCGGCAAGGTCCGCAAGGTGGAACTGCGCGAACTGGCGGCGACGGTGGCGAGCGGCCCGGAATAGAAAGCCGCCGCGGCGGCGGGGAACGATCACGGCGAGGAGCCGGCGGAAGGCGCAGTCACCGGGACCGGGGTGCAGCCTGATCCGCAGGAAAACCGCGGGCCCCGCCCGGAAGATGGAGGGGCCCGCGATCCCCCGTACGTTTCGCGGGCCCGGTACGAAGTCTCCGCCCCGGGGCCCCGGCCCGCCATCCTCCGGCCGTGGTTCAGAGGAAAAATTGAGCTTGGCGGTACGGGCGGCTCACGCGGGCCCGCGCTCGACGAGCTCGTCGGCCGGGGCGTTCAGCGGCTGCGGAGCGCCGGTGAGGTCCATCACGAACAGCGGAAGGTGCAGGTCGTCCGCGCGGGAACGCGCCTCGCGCCCGTACCCGGCGAGGGAGAAGAACGCCCCCGGGACGCCGTCCGCCAGGCCGTGCAGCCACAGGCACTCCACGGCCCGCAGTGAGGACGGCACGGTGGACGGGTCGACGCGGGCGACCAGCCCGGCCGCGCGCAGGTCGACGCCCTCCTCGTCCGGATCGCCGGCCCGGGTGACGTCCTCGTACCCCAGCCAGGACAGATAGCGTCCGGCGGCCGCCACCGCATCGCCCGCGGTGCGGATGGCGACCGGCCGGAAGGCGGGGCGCGGGGCCCGCGCGGGGCGGTCGCCGGCCCCGGGCCCGCCGCCCCCGGGCTCGGGCGGCCGGACGGGCAGCCGCACCACCGTGCCGCACGAGCAGCCGAATTCCGGCCGCGGCCACTGGTCCTGCCGGTCGCAGGCGGGGCAGCGCACGGCCACCCACGCGTCGCGCCAGGTGCGGTGCGCGACGGTTTCGGGGGAGGCGTCCGCCAGGACCGGCAGCGTGAGCGGCGCACCGCACGCGCAGGGGAAGGTGGGCGGGGTGAACGAGTGCTCGCGACGGCACGTCGGGCAGTGAACCGGCACGCTCTTGGCCATTTCGGCTCCAGCAACGGGTCCGTGAGGTATGCGTACGGGCCCATCGTCCACGATGCGGGCGCACCGGGGGAGCAAATGGGGAAGTGGGCGCCGCGCCCTCCGTGCGCCCCGGGGCGCGGCCGGGCGGGGGCGGGCGCGCGCCCCAGTGCCGCGCCGAGCCGCAGCCGGCGAAGGCCCGGCGATGGTCTGGCGAAGACCCGGCGGAAGGTCCTACCGGTCCGGGACGGGCTCGCTTTCGCGCACCGCGTCGATGTCGGGGCCGTGCGGCGTGTCCGCCTCGCGCTCGATCAGGATCTCCACCAGCACCGGCCGCGAGGTCGCCGCCGCCTCCTTGCGGGCCCATTCGATCGCGGGGCGGATCTCCGCGGGCGTCACGACGCGGCGGCCCGAGCAGCCGTAGGCCTCCATGAGGCGGACGTTGTCCGTGCCCGTCTCGTCGTAGTGGACGTCGACCTGGTAGTTCATGCCGTAGCCGGCCGAGGCCTGGCGGATGAGGCCCAGGTACTCGTTGTTGAGCATGATCAGCACGAAGGGGACGTCGTACTGCGCGGCGACGGCGAGCTCCTCGGCCGTGAACTGGAAGCCGTAGTCGCCGACCACGCCGACGACCTCCTCCGCGCCCCGCCCCATGCCCTGCAGCGCCTTCTTCACGCCGATCGCGGCCGGCACCTCCCAGCCGAGCGGGCCGGCCTGCCCGCAGACCTGGTAGTGGCGCGGCTTGTGGGCCTTCTGGTGCTGGCCGCCCCAGATCTGGTACAGGCCGATCGCCGTGACGAACCACGTGTCCGCACCGAAGACCTCGTTGATCTCCCGGTAGACGCGCGGCGCCTTGACGGGGACGGAGTCGTAGTCGTCCCGGCGGGTCAGGGTGCGCTTGAGGTCGCGGCAGCGCGCGGCCCACGCGTCGTGGCGGGGGCGGGCGGCGCGCGCCTTCGCCGCCGCCAGCAGGGCGGCCAGGAACAGCTTCGCGTCGGAGACGACGCCCAGGTCCGGCTCGAAGACCCGGCCGAGCTGGCCCGGGTCGACGTCCACGTGCACGAAGGTCCGCCGCCCCCGGTAGACGGACAGGTCCGCGCCCGTGTGCCGGTCGCCGAAGCGGGCGCCGACGGCGAGGACGAAGTCCGCCTCCAGGAAGGAGGCGTTGGCGTACCGCTGCGAGGTCTGGATGCCGGTGGTGCCCATGTGGAGCTCGTGGTCGTCCTCGACGGCCCCCTTGCCCATGAGCGTCACCTGGAACGGCACCCGGAGGCGCTCCACCAGCTCCCGCAGCTCCGCCGCGGCACCGGAGAGGATCACCCCGCCGCCGGCCAGCACCAGCGGCCGCTCGGCCGCCAGCAGCAGGTCCAGCGCGGCCTCGACGCGCGGCGGGTGCGGCGCGACGACGGGGACGGGCAGCGGAGCGTCCAGCGCGGCGTCGTAACGGATCTCGCGGCGCGCGACGTCAACGGGGATGTCGATCAGCACGGGCCCCGGGCGCCCCGACCGCGCGATGCGGAACGCCTCCCGGAACGCCCACGGGACCTGCGCCGCCTCCTTGATCTGCACCGCCCACTTGGTCACCGGCCGGACGATCTCCACGATGTCGACGGCCTGGAACGCCTCCTGGTGCAGCTTGGTGGAGACCGCCTGCCCGGTGATGCACAGCATCGGGACGGAATCGGCGAAGGCCGTGTAGAGGCCGGTGACGAAGTTGGTGCCGCCCGGGCCGGACGTGGCGATGGCGACGCCGGGCCTGCCGTTCGTACGGGCCCAGCCGTCGGCCATGTGCGTGGCTCCCGCCTCGTGACGGACAATCAGATGCTCGATGCCGCCGATCGCTTGCAGCGCCTGGTAGAGGGGCAGGACGGCGGCGCCGGGGCAGCCGAAGGCGACGTCGACGCCCTCGTCCTTCATGATGTGGACGGCGGCGTGCATGGCGGGCATCGTGCCGGTGCCGCTCACGGTACGGGTGCCGCTCACGACGCCGCTCCCGAGAGCCGCTCGACGCCGCGCAGCAGGGCCGAGTGGTCGAGTCCGCCGTCGCCCTGCGCGCGGGCGGCCGCCACCAGGGTCGCCACCAGGCCGCCCAGCGGCAGGACGGCACCGACGGCCCGGGCCGCGTCCGTGACGATGCCCATGTCCTTGTGGTGCAGGTCGATGCGGAAGCCCGGGGGATAGTGCCGGGAGAGGAAGTTGTGCCGCTTGCGGCTGAGCACGGCGGAGCCGGCGAGGCCGCCGCCGAGCACGTCCAGGGCCGCCTCCAGGTCCACGCCGGACTTCTCCAGGAAGACCACGGCCTCGGCGCACGCCTGGATGTTCGCGGCCACGATCAGCTGGTTGGCGGCCTTCACGGTCTGGCCGGCCCCGTGCGGGCCGCAGTGCACGATGGTCGTGCCGAGCGCGCCGAAGAGCGGCCGGGCCCGCTCGAAGTCGGCCCGCTCGCCGCCCACCATGATGGACAGGACGCCTTCGACGGCACCGGCCTCACCGCCGGAGACGGGAGCGTCCAGGACGCGCACGCCCTTGGCGGCGGCGGCCGCCGCGAGTTCGGCGGAGGTGCGCGGGGTGACGGACGACATGTCGATGAAGAGGGTGCCGGGAGCGGCGTGGGCGAGGACGCCGTCCTCGCCGTGAGCGACGGCTTCCACGTCGGGCGAGGCGGGGACCATCGTGACGACGACGCCCGCCCCGCGGACGGCCTCGGCGACGGAGCGGGCCGGGGTGCCGCCCGCGGCCGCCAGCCGGTCGAGCCCGGCCTGTTCGAGGGTGTGGCCGGTGACCTCGTACCCGGCCTTGAGGAGGTTCGAGGCCATGGGCAGGCCCATGATCCCGAGCCCGATCCAGGCGACGCGGGGGAGGGGAGAGGGCATGGGGTTCCTTCCAGGGGAGAGACAGCCGTTTCAGGGGAGATTCGGAGGAGGTTGCAGGGGAGGCTCGGAGGAGACCGGCGGGCGTCCTGTCAGTGCCGTCCCAGCCATCCGAAGGCGTTCTCGCTCGGCCCGGAGGGCCGGTACTCCAGCCCCACCCACCCCGTGTAGCCCGCCTTGTCGAGCCGGGTCAGCAGGTCCGGCACGTCCAGGGCGCCCGTCCCGGGCTCGCCCCGCCCCGGGGCGTCGGCCAGTTGCACGTGGCCCGTGTGGGCGGGCCCGTACGCGGAGACGGCCGCGGCCAGGTCCTCGCCCGCCATCGCCAGGTGGTAAAGGTCCATCAGGAACCGGGCGTTGCCGAGCCCGCTGGCCTCGTTGACCCGCTCCACGAGCCCGACGGCGCGCGCCGACCCGGTCACGGGGTACGCGGGGGACTCGGCGGGGTTGAGCGCTTCGACGAGCACCTGCGCGCCCACCCGGTCGGCCGCCCGCGCGGCCCGGACGAGGTTCTCCAGCGCGAGCGCGTCCTGCACCCGCGGATCGGTGCCCGCGATGCGGTTGCCGTAGAGGGCGTTGAGCGCCGTGCACCCCACGGAGGCCGCGAAGCCGGCCGCGACGTCGAGGTTGGCGCGGAAGCGGTCGGATTCGGCCCCGGGGAGGGAGAGGGCCCCGCGGTCCGGCCCGGGCAGTTGCCCGGCGTAGAAGTTCAGGCCCACCAGGCGCGTGCCCGCGTCCTCCAGCGCCCCGCGCAGGGCGTCGAGTTCGCGGGCCTCCGGGACCGGGGACGCGGGCCAGGGCCACCACAGCTCGACGGCGCCGAAGCCCGCCGCCGCGGCCGCCGCGGGGCGCTCCAGGAGCGGCAGTTCGGTGAAGAGCATCGACAGGTTGACGGCGAAGCGGTGCCGGGGGAAGGTCACCTCGCTCACCTACTTCCGTATGATGGAATCCAGATTCTGCTGTACGGAAGCGTGCTCGTCGTTCCCGCTCCCTGTCAAGGCGAGTAGGTTGGCCGTCGTGCGATTGAGAGTGGAGTTCACGACGGAACCGTTCGACCTCGACCGGATGCCCGCCCATGCCGAGGCCGCCCGCGACGCCCTGCAGGGCTCCGGCCTCGACGCCGTGGACGTCGGCCCGTTCGGGAACACCGCGGAGGGTCGCGCCGACTCCGTGCTCGCAGCCGTCGAGCAGGTTCTGCGCACGTCCCTCGGGGCCGGCGCCACACGGGTGTCGCTGCAGGTCAACGTGGTCGACGAGGAGAGCGCGCAGTGACGGAGGAGGTGGCGGCCGTCCACCCGTTCCGCGCGGCGGTCGCGCCCCTGGTCGACGCCATGGGCGGAGAGATGGTCGACCCGGAGCACGCCGCGTCCGGCGACGTGATGCTGTCCTGGGAAGGTCGCGAAGTCGTCGCCGTACGGCTGCCCCGGCTGTCGGCCTCGCTCGATCACATACTGGCCGACCTGGAGCGCCGGCACGGCCGGCCCCTGGCCCAACTCGACCGGAAGACCAAGCAGTCGGTGGTGCGCGCGCTGGAGGAGCGCGGCGCGTTCTCCCTGCGGCACGGCGTGGAAACGGTGGCCGCGGCGCTCGGCGTCAGCCGCTTCACGGTCTACAACTACCTCAACAGGGAAGGCGGGCTGTCCGGGAAGGGCTGACGGGGTACCGCCACGGGCGACTTCTTCAACAAACTGTTGACGCGGCGTTCTCCGGGGCGTTAGCTATGCGCAGCCGTCCGCACAGCCGCAGTCGTCCGCGCAGCCCGTCACCGCCCCGGAGGCGCCCGTGACTTCGTGCCCGACGCCGGGGCTCACCCGGTTCAACACGGCCGAGGACAGCGTTGCCCGCGCCGCACTGCACGCCATCTGTGCCAGTGGGGCGTGGGCGGACGCGCTCCTCGCCCGGCGCCCGTACCCCGGCGCCGAAGCCCTCCTCGCCGCGAGCGACGCCGCCACCGCGGCGCTCTCCGCGGCCGGCCTGGCCGAGGCCATGGCGGCCCACCCGCCCATCGGGCGCCCGGCCCCCGGCGACCCGGCCTCCGCCCGCGAGCAGCGCGGCATGGCGCAGGCGCCGCCGGAGCTCCGGGCCGAGATGCTCGCCCTCAACCTCGCCTACCAGCGGAAGTTCGGGCACGTCTTCCTGATCTGCGCGACCGGCCTCGGCGCCGCGCAGCTGCTCGACGCCATCCGGCACAGGACCGGCAACACGCCGGAACGCGAACGCGAGATCGTGCGCGGGGAACTGGGCAAGATCAACCGCATCCGGCTGGGCCGGCTGGTGGAGGATCCGGCCGGCCCGTACGCCCTCGCACAGGAAGGCACCCGCCCGTGAAGCCCACCGCGGACCCCGCCACCGCCTCGCCGCCCGCCACCGCCTCGGTGTCCACGCACGTCCTGGACACCGCCACGGGCCGCCCCGCCGAGGGCGTCGCCGTCGAGATGTCCGCGCGGAGCGGGGAGGACGGGCCCTGGTCGGCGTGCGGTAGCTCGGTGACGGACGCGGACGGGCGCTGCACGGGGCTCCCCCCGGCGCCGGAGGGGACGACCCACGTCCGGCTCCGGTTCGGCGTGGGGTCGTACGCCGCCCGGGGGAACGGCGACGGGGCCCCGTTCTTCCCGGAGGTGGCCGTGGTCTTCGCGGTCACGCCGCGCGAGCACCACCACGTACCGCTGCTGCTCAGTCCGTTCGGCTATTCCGTGTACCGAGGGAGCTAGCACACCATGCCCACCGTTCTCGGCCAGAACCAGTACGGCAAAGCCGAAACCCGCGTCGTCCGGGTCACCCGTGAAGGCCCCGTCCACCACATCCGGGACCTCAACGTCTCCGTGGCCCTGTCCGGCGCCATGGAGGACGTCCACCTCTCCGGCTCCAACGCCAGCGTCCTGCCGACGGACACCACGAAGAACACCGTGTTCGCCTTCGCCAAAGAGCACGGCATTGCGTCGCCCGAGGAGTTCGCCGCGCGGCTGGCGTTCCACTTCGTCTCCGGGCAGGAGGCCATCGGCACCGCCCGGATCCGCGTCGAGGAGTACGCGTGGGAACGGATCCCGGCCCCCGGCGGCGGCGCCCACTCCTTCGTCCGCCGCGGCCGCGAGACGCGCACCGCGCAGGTCACCTACGGCGGCCCGGACGGGGGATGGCAGATCCTCTCCGGCCTCAAGGGCCTCGTCGTCATGAACACCACCGACTCCGAGTTCCACGGCTACGTCAAGGACCGCTACACCACCCTCCCCGAGACCCGCGACCGCATCCTCGCCACCGAGGTCAACGCGTGGTGGCGGCATGCGGGGGACGGCGGGAGCGCCGGGACCGGCGGTAGTGCCGGGACCGGGGAGAGCAGTGGGACCGGCAGCGGCGAGGAGGGCAAGCGCGACTGGGACGGCAGTTACGAAGCGACGCGCGGCCACCTGCTGGACGCCTTCGCCGGGACGTACTCCCTCTCCCTCCAGCAGACCCTCTACGCCATGGGCTCCCGCGTCATCGAAGAGGACCCCCGCATCGACGAGATCCGCCTCTCGCTGCCCAACAAGCACCACTTCCTGGCCGACCTCCGGCCGTTCGGCCTTGAGAACGACAACGAGGTGTACTTCGCGGCCGACCGCCCGTACGGCCTCATAGAGGCCACCGTCCTGCGCGAGGGCGCCACGGCGGCCGTCCCGCCGGACCTGACGAACCTTCCGTGACCCGACAGCGAGGACAGCGAGGAATCACCGTGGCCGCTCCCCCCACCGGCTCCGCCGAACGCATCGTCATAGAGAACTGCGCCGTCGCCACCGTCGACGCCGACGACACCGAGTACGCGTCGGGCCACGTCGTCGTCGCCGGCAACCGCATCGAGTCCGTGGGACCCGGGCCCGCGCCCGCGGGGCTCGCCGGAGTCGTCCGGCGCGTCGACGGCACGGGCCACCTGGCCACCCCCGGCCTGGTCAACACCCACCACCACTTCTACCAGTGGCTCACCCGCGGCCTCGCCCAGGACTGCAACCTCTTCGACTGGCTCGTCGCCCTCTACCCCACCTGGGCCCGCATCGACGAGCCCATGGTGTACGCGGCGGCGCGCGGCTCCCTCGCGATGATGGTCCGCGGCGGCGTCACCACCGCCATGGACCACCACTACGTCTTCCCGCGGGGCTCGGGCGACCTCCTCGGCGCCGAGATCCGCGCCGCCCGCGAGATGGGCGTCCGCTTCCACCCGACGCGCGGCTCGATGGACCTCGGGAAGTCCGACGGCGGCCTGCCGCCGGACTTCGCGGTCGAGAGCACCGAGGACGCGCTCGCCGCCACCGAGGAGGCCGTCGACACCCACCACGACCCGGCGTTCGACTCCATGCTGCGCGTCGGCGTCGCCCCCTGCTCCCCCTTCTCCGTCACCACCCGGCTGCTGCGCGAGTCCGCCGCGCTGGCCCGGCGCAAGGGCGTGCGCCTGCACACGCACGGCTCCGAGACCGTCGAGGAGGAGCAGTTCTGCAAGGAACGCTTCGGCATGGGCCCGACGGACTACTTCGAGTCCACGGGCTGGCTCGGCGACGACGTGTGGATGGCCCACTGCATCCACATGAACGACGCCGACATCGCCGCCTTCGCCCGGACCGGCACGGGCGTCGCGCACTGCCCCTCCTCCAACGCCCGGATCGCGGCCGGCACCGCCCGCGTGCCCGACCTGCTCCGGGCCGGCGTCCCGGTGGGGCTCGGCGTCGACGGGACCGCCTCCAACGAGTCCGGCGAGCTGCACACCGAGTTGCGCAACGCCCTCCTCGTCCACCGGCTGGCCGGCGGCGAGAAGGCTCTGAACGCCCGTCAGGCCCTGCGGCTCGGCACGTACGGCGGGGCGCAGGTGCTCGGCCGTACGGACGGCATCGGCTCGCTGGAGCCCGGCAAACTCGCCGACCTCGTGCTGTGGAAGCTCGACGGGCTCGGCCACTCCACGATCGGGGACCCGGTCGCCGCGCTCGTCCTGGGCGCCCCCGCGCCCGTCACCCTCTCCCTGGTCAACGGCCGTCCGGTGGTCGAGCACGGCCGGCTCGTGACCGCCGACGAGGACGACATCGCCCGCGGCGCACGGGAGGAGGCCCGGCGCCTGGCCCGGATCGCCGGGGGAGGCTGACCTCCCCCGGCGCGACCCGGCCGAGGGGGACGGCCCTCGGCCGGGCCTGCCCGCCCCGACGGCGGACCCGGGGGCCGTGGCCCCTCGGGGACCCCCTCCCGCCGCAACGGCGCTGGACCGGTCACGACCTGATCGGCGGTGCCGGACCCGCCCGGGAGGGCGCATGGCACCGCCGGGATCCGTCGTCGGGGTTACGCGCCGCGGCGGCGGAGCCGGGGGCCTGGCCTCTCGGGCCGGGGGCCGCAACCCTGTCGGGCCCGCCCGGGAGGGCGTACGGCACTGCCAGGCTCCGCCGTCGGGGTTGCGCGCCGCGGCGGCGGATTCGAGGGGCCTGGCCCCTCGGCCCGAGAGGCGGGCCCCGGTTTCCGCCCCCGGGTGGCTCCTTCCCGCCGCAGCGGCGCTCGACCGAGTGACCACCTGATCGGCGGTGCCGATCGCACCGGGGCGCGCGGTGGCGCCGGGGCCTCGGAGCCCGCCCCGGGTCCATCCACCCCCGCCGCAAGCGGCGGGCGAAGGAGGTACGCCGTGGCCGTAGACGAAGCCGAGGCCGGGACCGGTCGCAGTGGTGGGGCCGGCAAGGCCGACGCGCATCCCGTCGACGAACTGCTCCCGCCGGGCCGGCTCCTGGCCGGCGGCCTGCAGCACGTGGCCGCCAGTTACGCCGGCGTCGTCGCCCCGCCGCTGGTCCTCGCCGCGGTCATCGGCCTCTCGCCCGCCGAGACCACCTTCCTCGTCGGCGCCGCCCTCTTCACGGCGGGCATCGCCACCCTCCTCCAGACGATCGGGTTCTGGAAGGTGGGGGCGAGGATGCCGTTCGTCAACGGCGTGTCGTTCGCGGGCGTCGCGCCGATGACCGCCGTCGTCGCCGGCCAGGCCGACAAGAGGGCCGCCCTCCCCGTCATCTTCGGGGCCGTCATGGTGGCGGGAGCCCTCGGCTTCGTCCTCGCCCCCTGGTTCTGCAGACTCGTCCGCTTCTTCCCGCCGCTGGTGAGCGGCACCGTCATCACCCTGATCGGGCTCACGCTCCTGCCCGTGGCGTTCGGCTGGATACAGGACGGCGCCCCGGCCGGCCCGGCCTCGCCGACCGGGCTGGGCCTGGCCGCGGCCACGCTCGCGACCGTGCTCGTCCTCCGCCGCCTGCTGCGCGGCTTCCTGCGGCAGATCGCGATCCTGCTGGGCCTCGCGGCGGGCACCCTGATCGCCGTACCGGCCGGGGCCGTCGACTTCGGGCCCGTCGAGCACGCCCCCCTCGCCGGCTTCCCGTCGCCCTTCCACTTCGGCGCCCCGCACTTCACGGTCTCCGCGACCGTCTCGATGTGCGTGCTGATGCTGGTCTGCATGACGGAGAGCACCGCCGACATGCTGGCGCTCGGGCAGGTCGTCGGCCGCCCCGCGGACGAGCGGACCATCGCGGCGGGCCTGCGCGCCGACACCCTCGGCACCGTCGTGAGCCCGGTCTTCAACGGCTTCGCCAACAGCGCCTTCGCGCAGAACATAGGCCTGGTGGCGATCACCCGGGTGCGCAGCCGCTACGTCGTGGCCGCGTGCGGGGCGATGTTCGTGCTGCTCGGCCTGAGCCCCGCCTTCGCCTCGCTCATCGCCGTCGTGCCGCGGCCGGTGCTCGGCGGGGCGGGGATCGTGCTGTTCGGGACGGTGGCGGCCAGCGGCATCCAGGTCCTGCTGGGGGCCGGCCTCGACAAGGGCGACAACCTGCTCGTAGCGGCGGTCTCGCTGGGCGTCGGCACGATACCGGTGGTCTCGCGGACGTTCTACGACGGCGGGGCCGTCCCCGGGACGCTGCGGACGCTCCTGGACTCCGGGGTGAGCGCGGGGTGCCTGACGGCGGTGCTGCTCAACCTCGCGTTCAACCACCTGGGGAGGCGGCGGCGTGACGCCGGTCCCTCTCCCGTGCGTGGCGACTAGGGGCAGAAGCTGCAATTCACGACAATAGGGTCAAACAACCCACCCTCGTACGGAGAGGGGTTCGTCGTGGACGCGGACGCGGCAGCCGACGACGCATCAGCCGGCACACCGGACAAGCCCGGCAGTCCCGGCAGTCCCGGCGGCCCCAGCAGTCCCGGCGGCCCCGCCGGCCCCCGCGCGCCCGGCAGACGCCACCGCTTCGTCTTCCCCAGCGCGCTGACCGTCCTCGCGGCCGTCACGATCGCCGTCTGGATCCTCACCTTCGTCATCCCCTCCGGCGCGTACCGGCGCAGCGCCGACGGCCGCCCCCTGCAGGGCACCTACCACCGGGAGCCGGCGCCCGGCGGCTTCGTGCACCGGCTCGGCGACCTCTTCCTCGCCCCCGTCAACGGCCTCTACGGCGTGCGCGACTCCGCCACGGGCACGGTGGCGCCCGACGCGACCGGCACGCTCTACGGCGCCGCCGCCGTCTTCCTCTTCGTCCTCGCGATCGGCGCGTTCATCACCGTCGTCTTCGCCACCGGGGCCCTGGACCGCGGCATCGAGCGCCTCGCTCACCGGCTGCGCGCCCGCGGCGCCCTGCTGATCGCGGGCGTCATGACCGTCTTCTCGCTGCTCGGCACGGTCGAGGGGTTCGCCGAGGAGACCCTCGGCTTCTACGGGCTGATCGTGCCCCTGATGCTCGCCCTCGGCTACGACCGCATGGTCGCCACCGGCGCGATCATCCTCGGCGCGGGCGTCGGCGTGCTCGCCTCGACCGTCAACCCGTTCGCCACGGGCGTGGCCTCCGCCGCCGCGGGCATCTCGCTCGGCGACGGCATCGCGCTGCGCTTCGCCATGTGGATCGTCCTCACGGCCGTCACGGTCGGCTACGTGCTGCGGTACGCGCACCGGGTGCGCGCCGATCCCGGCCGCTCCCTGACGGGCTTCCTGCCGGGCGACCGGGAGATGGCGGCGGAGGCGGCCGCGGAGCCCCCGGTGCTGACCGGCCTGCAGAAGCTGGTGCTGGTGGCGGTCACGCTGGTCTTCGCCTTCATGATCTTCTCGGTCATCCCGTGGGCGAGCGCGCTCACCGGCAAGGCCGACGCCACGCCGTACGGCTGGGAGCTGGACTGGTCCTTCGCCCACCTCGCGGCGCTGTTCATCGTCGCCGCCGTGCTGACCGGGCTGCTGGCGCGGCTGGGGGAGCCGCGGCTGAGCGCCACTCTCGTCCAGGGCGCGGCGGACTTCATCGCCCCCGCGCTGGTGATCGTCCTCGCCCGCGGGGTCACCGTCATCATGACCAACGCGAAGATCATCGACACGGTGCTGCACGCCGTGGAGAGCGCGGTGTCCGGCACGCCGCCCGTGGCCTTCGCGATCCTCGTCTACGTCGTCAACCTGCCGCTCGCCTTCCTGATCCCCTCGACCTCCGGCCACGCCACCCTCGCGATGCCCGTCCTCGCCCCGCTCGCGGACTTCGCGGGCGTCTCGCGCGCCGTGGTGGTGACGGCCTGGCAGTCCGCGAGCGGGGTGATGAACCTGTGGGTGCCGACCACCGCCGTCATCATGGGCGGGGTGGCGCTGGCGAAGGTCGGCTACGACAAGTACTTGCGCTTCGTCTGGCCGCTGCTGGTGCTCCTGTCGGTGCTGATCTGCGGCTTCGTGGCGCTGGGCGCGGCGGCCGGAAGCTAGGGCCCGCCCGGCGGGATCCCCGTACGCCCCGGCCCCGGCGAGCCCTCAGTCGCCGAGGAGCTCGTACGCGGGCAGTGTGAGGAACTCCGCATAGTCCTCGTCCAGGGCGACCTTCAGCAGCAGGTCGTGGGCCTCCTGCCAGCGGCCCGCCGCGTACGCCTCCTCGCCCAGCCCGGAGCGGATCGCGGCGAGCTCCTCGGCGGCGACGGCGCGCACGAGCTCCGCCGTGACCTTCTCGCCGTTGTCGAGGACGACCCCGGCGGCGGTCCACTGCCAGATCTGCGAGCGGGAGATCTCGGCGGTGGCCGCGTCCTCCATCAGGTTGAAGATGGCGACCGCGCCCAGGCCGCGCAGCCACGCCTCGATGTAGCGGGTGGCGACGGCCACGGCGTTGCGCAGCCCCGCGAAGGTCGGGCGGGCGTCCAGCGAGTCCACGGCGATGAGCTGGTCCGCCGTCACGCGGACGTCCTCGCGCAGCCGGTCCTTCTGGTGCGGGCGGTCGCCGAGGACCGCGTCGAAGGAGGCGCGGGCGACGGGCACGAGGCCGGGGTGGGCGACCCAGGAGCCGTCGAAGCCGTCCCGCGCCTCCCGGTCCTTGTCCGCCTTGACCTTCTCGAACGCGGCCTCGTTGACCGCGGCGTCGGTGCGGGAGGGGATGAAGGCGGCCATCCCGCCGATCGCGTGCGCGCCGCGCTTGTGGCAGGTGCGCACCAGCAGTTCGGTGTAGGCGCGCATGAACGGGGCGGTCATCGTCACGGCGTTGCGGTCGGGCAGGACGAAGCGGGGGCCGCCGTCGCGGAAGTTCTTGATGAGGGAGAAGAGGTAGTCCCAGCGGCCGGCGTTGAGGCCCGAGGCGTGCTCGCGGAGCTCGTAGAGGATCTCCTCCATCTCGTACGCGGCGGTGATCGTCTCGATCAGCACGGTGGCGCGGACGGTGCCCCGGGGCAGGCCCGCGTACTCCTGCGCGAAGACGAAGACGTCGTTCCAGAGGCGCGCCTCCAGGTGCGACTCGGTCTTGGGGAGGTAGAAGTACGGGCCCTTGCCGAGGGCGATCAGCCGGTGGGCGTTGTGGAAGAAGTACAGGCCGAAGTCGACCAGCGCCCCGGGCACGGCGCGGCCGCCGACGGTCACGTGCCGCTCGTCCAGGTGCCAGCCGCGGGGGCGCACGACGACGGTCGCGAGCTCCTCGGCCGGCCGCAGGGCGTAGCGCTTGCCCCGGGCGTCGGTGAAGTCGATGCGCCGCTCGAAGGCGTCGATCAGGCTGAGCTGGCCCAGGACGACGTTCTCCCAGGTGGGCGCGGAGGCGTCCTCGAAGTCGGCGAGCCAGACGCGGGCGCCGGAGTTGAGGGCGTTGACGGTCATCTTGCGGTCCGTCGGCCCGGTGATCTCCACCCGGCGGTCCTCCAGCGCGGGCGGGGCCGGGGCGACGCGCCAGGACGGGTCCTCGCGGACGGCGGCCGTGCCGGGCAGGAAGTCCAGCGTGCCCGTACGGGCGATCTCGGCGCGGCGTTCGGTCCGGCGGGCGAGGAGCTCGTCGCGGCGGGGGGTGAACCGGCGGTGCAGCTCGGCGACGAACGCGAGCGCGGGCTGCGTGAGGACCTCCTCCTGCCGCTCCAGGGGCCGGGCGGTGACGGTGGCCGGCGAGGACGGAGCGGGTGCGGGCATGGGCGGTCACTCCTCGGGGACGACGGCACGGCGTGCCGTGCGGATCTCTTCTTATGGAGGGTAATTTCCTTATGGCGGAAGTTCAATGGGAGGGTGTGCGGCCCTCCGTGCCTCCTGCGGCGCGGTGAAGCAGCGTCAGATCGGCCGGCGTGTCGATGTCCTGCGGGTCCGCGACGTCCCCGCACTCCACGAGCGCGAGAGCGGCCGCGTGCTCGCGGAGGTAGCCGCGGGCGCCGCGGTCGCCGGTGGCCGCGGCGGCGACGCCCGCCCAGTGCTCGCGCGCGAACAGCACGGGGTGGCCGCGCTCGCCGCCGTACGAGGCCGCGGCGAGTGCGGCGCCCGCACGGTGGGCGGCCAGCAGGCGGGACACCGCGGCGGAGCCGACGCGCGGCTGGTCGACGAGCGTGACGACGACGGCCCCGGCGTCCGTCGCGGCGAGCGCCGCGAGGCCCGCGCGCAGGGACGAGCCCATGCCTTCCGGCCAGCCGGGGTTGTCCACCAAGGTGCACTGGGTGAGGGCGGCGTGTACGCGCACCTCGGCGGCCGCCGCGCCCAGCACCACGCACACCGGTGCGCAGCCGCCCTCGTGCAGGGCCCGCGCCGCGTGCTCCACGAGCGGGCGCCCGCGGAAGCCCAGCAGGGCCTTGGGGTGCCCGCCCAGGCGCCGTCCGCCGCCCGCGGCGAGCAGCAGGCCGGCGACGGATCCGCGCGGATCCGGCGTGCCGGGGGCGCCGTTCGTGGTAAGTGTCATGGCCCCTGCATATCGCATCGTTGACGGCCGTGGGGCGGGCGACGGCCCATCACCCGTGCGTGCGACGCCCGGACTTCATTTCGCTGTGCGTATGGCGCTCCGTACGGACCGTGGCGTTAACTGATCCGCGCGAGCGCGTGGGAGGGGGAGTGTCATGGCGGAAGGCGCCGTAGTGGTGGACGAGCAGCGGGCGGGCCGCGTGGCCGGGGATCCGAGGGTGAGCGAGCTCAGGGACGCGGTCTCCCGCCTCCGCCGGGCGCTCGCGGCCCACCCCGCGCCCTTACCCGACCGCGATGCGGCGGAGGAGGAGCTGGCGGCGCTCGACGCGATGGCCCGTGCGGGCGACCCCGAGCTCTCGCGCCTGCGGCGCGCGCTGCTGCTGGTCGCAGGGGCGGTGGGGTCGGTGAGCGCGCTGTCCCCGGCCCTGACGGCCGTCCACCGGGCGGTCGACAGCTTCGCGCCCCCGCCGGACGACCACGTTCCGCCCCAGAGAGAGGGCACGTAGCGGGCGCGTCGCCGCGCGACCGTGCGGTGCCGGCCCGGCCCCTCCGCCGGGGCCCGGCACGACGTACCGGGGAAGTCTCAGGCGGAGGCCGCGGCCGCGCCGGCGAGGTCTGCCGAGAGGGCCTCGGCGACCTCCTTCAGGAGGGGGACGATCCGCTCCGTGGCCGCGTCCGTGACGCGGCCCGCCGGGCCGGAGATGGAGATGGCCGCCGCCGTCGGAGAGTCCGGCACCGGCACCGCCAGGCACCGCACCCCGATCTCCTGCTCGTTGTCGTCCACCGCGTAGCCGTGCTCGCGCACGCGCCCCAGCGCCTCCAGGAAGCCCTCGGGCGTGGTGATGGTCTTCTCGGTGGCGGCCGGCATCCCCGTACGGGCGAGGATCGAGCGCACCTCGTCGTCGGGGCTCTGCGCCAGCAGCGCCTTGCCCACGCCCGTGGTGTGCGGCAGCACCCGCCGCCCCACCTCGGTGAACATCCGCACCGAGTGCCGCGAGGGCACCTGGGCCACGTAGACGACCTCGTCGCCGTCGAGCAGCGCCATGTTCGCCGTCTCGCCGGTCTCCTCGACCAGGCGCGCCAGGTGCGGCCGGGCCCACGTGCCCAGCAGCCGGGAGGCGCTCTCGCCGAGCCGGATCAGCCGCGGCCCGAGCGCGTACCGCCGGTTCGGCTGCTGGCGGACGTACCCGCAGGCGACGAGCGTGCGCATCAGCCGGTGGATCGTCGGCAGCGGCAGGCCGCTGCTCGTGGCCAGCTCGCTCAGCCCGACCTCGCCGCCCGCGTCGGCCATCCGCTCCAGCAGGTCGAAGGCGCGCTCCAGGGACTGGACGCCTCCACTGGGAGAGGGGGTGCGGGGCTCGGCGGACGGGGGCACGGCAGGTCCTTTCGGGTACGGGGTGGGAGCAGCCTACCGGGCTCCCGGCGGCCCCCTCGCGCCCCGCGAGTGCGCACGGGTGACCCGCGGAGGTCTTGACGGCCGCAGGGGCGGACAGAAGACTGCCCCCACCGCTGTTCAACAGAACGTTGAATTCTGGGGAGGGGACGTGCCCGGCCTGTCCACGGAGGAGTCCGCGCCGGCGGAGCTCGCACTGCGCTCGACGCGCGTCGTCACCCCGGACGGCATCCGCCCGGCCACGGTCACCGTCGCCGCCGGAAGGATCACCGCCGTCCTCCCGTACGAGGCCGGACCGCCCCCGGGCGCGGCCCTCACGGACCTGGGCGACGACGCCCTGCTCCCCGGCCTCGTCGACACCCACGTGCACGTGAACGACCCCGGCCGCACCGCCTGGGAGGGCTTCTGGACGGCCACGCGCGCCGCGGCGGCCGGCGGCGTCACCACGCTCCTCGACATGCCGCTCAACAGCATCCCGCCCACCACCACCGTCGCCCATCTGCGGGTGAAGCAGGACGTGGCCCGCCCCAAGGCCCACGTCGACGTCGGCTTCTGGGGCGGCGCCGTGCCGGCGAACACCGCGGACCTGCGCCCCCTGCACGACGCGGGCGTCTTCGGCTTCAAGGCGTTCCTGTCGCCGTCGGGCGTCGACGAGTTCCCCGCCCTCGGCCCGGCCGACCTGGAGGCCGCCGCGGCCCGCGTGGCGGAGCTGGACGGCCTGTTGATCGTGCACGCCGAGGACCCCGCCCACCTGGAGCGCGCCCCCCGGCCCGGCGGCCCCCGCTACACGGACTTCCTCGCCTCCCGCCCCCGCACCGCCGAGAACGAGGCCGTCACCCGCCTCGTCTCCGTCTCCCGGCGCCTGGGCACGCGCGTGCACGTCCTGCACCTGTCCTCCTCCGGTGCCCTCCCCGCGATCGCCGCCGCGAAGGCGGAGGGCCTGCCCGTCACCGCGGAGACCTGCCCGCACTTCCTGACGCTGACCGCCGAGGAAGTCCCCGACGGCGCCACCGAGTTCAAGTGCTGCCCGCCCATCCGGGAGGCCGCCAACCAGGGCGCCCTGTGGGCGGCCCTGGCCGACGGGACCCTCGACTGCGTCGTCTCCGACCACTCGCCGTGCACCACCGACCTCAAGGTCCCCGACTTCGGCGCCGCCTGGGGCGGCATCTCGTCCCTCCAGCTCGGCCTCCCCGCCGTCTGGACCGCCGCCCGCCGCCGCGGGCACACCCTCGCCGACGTCGCCCGCTGGATGGCCACCGGGCCCGCCGCCCTCGCGGGCCTGCACCGCAAGGGCGCCGTCGAGCCCGGCCGCGACGCCGACTTCACCGTCCTCGACCCCGAGGCGGCCTTCACCGTCGACCCGGCCGCACTCCACCACCGCAACCACGTCACCGCCTACGCCGGCCGCACCCTCCACGGCGTCGTGCGGTCCACCTGGCTGCGCGGCCGCAGGATCGCCCACGACGGCGCCCTTGCCGAGCCCGCCGGCCTCCTCCTCGAAAGGCAGCGCAGCGCATGACGAGCACACCGGACGGCAGCCCCGGCGGCATACCCCCCATACCGTCGTTCACGGGCGGCGCCGCACCGTACGCGGGCGGGGATCCGTATGCCGACTACCGCTCCGCAAACCTCCCCTTCACCGGCCTGCCCGACCTCGCCGACCGCCGCCTCGGCGGCAGCGTCATCGCCGCCAACGACGAGTTCTTCGCCGAACGCGAGAATCTCCTCACTCCCGCCCCCGCGCACTTCGACCCCCGCCTCTTCGGTCACAAGGGCAAGGTCATGGACGGCTGGGAGACGCGCCGCCGGCGCGGCGCCGACGCCTCCAGTCCGCACCCCGCCGACGGCGACCACGACTGGGCGCTGATCCGTCTCGGGGCCCCCGGCGTGATCCGCGGCCTCGTCGTCGACACCGCCCACTTCCGGGGCAACCACCCGCAGTCCGTGTCCGTCGAGGCCACGTGCCTGCCCGGGACGCCCTCGCCCGGCGAACTGCTCTCGGACGACGTGAAGTGGACGGTCCTCGTGCCGCGCACGCCCGTCGGCGGCCACGCGGCCAACGGCTTCGCCGTGCACGCCGGGGAACGCTTCACCCATCTGAGGCTGTGCCAGTACCCCGACGGGGGCATCGCCCGGCTGAGGGTGCACGGCGAGGTGCGCCCCGACCCGGCCTGGCTCGCCGCCCTCGGCACCTTCGACCTCGCCGCGCTGGAGAACGGCGGCCGCCCCGAGGACGCCTCGGACCGCTTCTACTCGCCCCCGCTCAACACTGTCCTGCCCGGCCGGTCGCAGAAGATGGACGACGGCTGGGAGACGCGCCGCCGCCGCGACGACGGACACGACTGGGTTCGCTACCGCCTCACCGGGCAGGCCGTCCTGCGCGCCCTGGAGATCGACACCGGCTGCTACAAGGGCAACGCCGCGGGCTGGGCCGAGGTGTCCGTCCTGGACGCCACCACCGGCGCCGACCCCGCCGGCGACGCCTCCGGCTGGACGGTGCTCCTGCCCCGCACCCGCCTCCAGCCCGACGCCGTGCACCGCTTCCCCCTGGAGGGCGCCCCGGTGGCGACGCACGTGCGCGTCGTCATCCACCCGGACGGGGGCGTGGCCCGGCTGCGCGTCCACGGCTCGCTGACGGAGGCCGGGGCGCGCAGCCTCACAGCGGACGGCTCATGAACAGGGCCGTCTCGCCCTCCGACGCCGTCCCCCGGTAGAGGGAGGTGTCCAGGCCGCACAGCGTGAACCCCATGCGGCGGTAGACCCGTACGGCCGGCGCGTTGACGTTCGTGACCTCCAGCCAGGCGGTACGGACGCCGAGCTCCCGGCCGTGGGCCAGGGCGCGCTCCATCAGGGCGGGGCCGATGCCCCGGCCGCGGTGCGCGGGCGCCACCCGCAGGTCGGTGATCACCAGCCGGTCGTTCCAGGCCGAGCGGGCGAGGCTGATGGCACCGCACAGCACGTCCCCGGCGCGGGCGACGATGACGTGCTTGTCCTCGTCGCCCTCCGGCGCGCCGTCCGCGCCTTCTTCCTCGTCCTCCTCGGCCGGGTACACCTTGCGCAGGGGCGGGTCGGCAGGCGCCTCCCGCAGCCGGAAGCCGTCCTCCGAGGCGGTCACTTCGAGAACGGTGGCCGTCGTGAAGGAGTTGTCGATCTCCTCGGCGGCGGCGCGCTCACCGGGGAGGGCGGGGCCGTACTCGACGGTGCCGGACGGGTCGGACGGTGTGTCTCCGGACATGCGTTCACCGTACAGCGAGCGCGTCCCAGAACATCAACTCGTAGGCCTGCAGCAGCCGTCCGTAGCGGTGGGCGAGCGGCTCCGACAGCCGACCGTTCTCCAGGCCGGCCGCCACGGCCTCCACGGCCCGCTCCTCCAGCTCGGGTGCGGGCCCGGCGAAGAAGTCGAAGAAGCCGCACGCGGGGTTGTCGAAGCCGTAGTGCTCGCGCAGGGCCGAGCCGACGGCGGCGCAGTAGCCGCCCCACGCGGCGAAGTTGGCGGTCAGCGCGACGACGACGTCCACGGGTTCCGCGCCGAGGGCGAGCCAGGCCGCGTACGACGGGTAGGCCTGGCAGCCGGGGCGGGGCTCGTGGGCGCGGACCGTCTCCTCGTCCAGCCCGCACGCGGCCGCCAGCGGCCCGAGCAGGCTCAGGGCCAGGTCCTCGCCCTGGGTGAGGGACTCGAAGAAGCCCGCCACGGCAGGCTCCGCGGCCGCGCGCCCGGCGAGGTGGACGAAGCTGCGGCGGTCGCTCGCGATGACCTGGTACTGCTCCAGGGCGAACGCGGCGAACACCTCCCGCGGGGCCTCCCCGGCGGCGATCCGCCGGACGAGCTCGTTGGCGCCTTCGGAGGGCGCGAGCCCGCGCACCGCGTCCGCCAGTACTTCCCGGGCCGTACGGGTCATGGCCTCAGCCTCCGGCGAGGTAGAAGAGGAGGAACAGGAAGGCCGCGAAGAAGTGGACGGCCACGAGGTAGATGATGACCCGGACGGTCATCCCCATGGGTGCCCGATCCTCCTCGTCCATGCGCTTCCCTGTGTCTGCCTTCGTATTGTTCACGGCATTCCCCTCCTGGTGGGTGCGACGCCCCCGAGGCACAGCTCGGTCGCGCCGCTCTGCATCAGCGTGTGCAGGAACAGCAGATCGGCCCCTCCGCGCGACGCGGCGGCGATGCGGTGCGGGGTGAGCGAGTCGAAATGGGCGGCGTCGCCGGGATCCAGCAGATGGGTGGTCCCGCCGAGCGTGAGGCGCAGCCGCCCGCCGGTGACGTACAGCCACTCCTCGCCCGGATGGACGCGGACCAGCTCGGCCTGGCCGCCCGCCTCCGGCGGCACGTGCAGCCGCAGCGCCTGCATGGCGCGGCCCGAGCCGCCGGTCCGCCAGTACGTCCAGCCCCCGGCCTGCTGCGGCGCCATGTGGCTCGCGCGCACGACGGGATCACGCTCCGGCGCGGCCTCGCCCAGCAGATCGGACACCGTCGTGCCGTACGTCCGCGCCAGGGCGAGCAGCATCGGCAGCGACGGGGTCCGCCGGCCGGTCTCCAGCCGGGACAGGTGGGCGGGGGAGAGGCCGGCCCGCGCGGCGGCGGCCTCCAGGGTCAGCCCGCTGCGTGTGCGCAGGTCACGCAGGCGCGGGGCCACGGTGGGCAGGTCGGCCGCGGGCTCGTCCGGCAGTGGTGTCATGCTTCCGGTATAAGGCCGCCCCTGCCTTGCAGGCAAAACTTTTGCCCAGGAGGCAAAAGCGCGGGATGTGTGGCCCTGGAAGCAAAGGTTCCGTCTGGCCGGATCGCGCCCCCGGTTAACTCCTGGAAAACAGTCAGGATTGTCGTTGACATGACATGCGCTACGCGCGTCATGCTGGGCGTCATGAAGGCAACCCCCCATCACATGCTGCGTTCTTCGCGTCTCGTCCGCACGGCCGCCCTCGCCGCGCTGACCTCGGCCCTCTTCATCGGCGGGCCGGCCGTCGCCGCGCCCCTCGCCGGCCACACGGCCCCCGTCGCCGCCACCGCCCACGCCTCGTACACCGTGAAGAGCGTCGGCAGCGTCTGTCAGTCCGGCCTGCCCTCCCAGGCCCAGGACACCCTGCGCCTCATCGACTCGAATGGCCCGTTCCCGTACCCGAAGGACGGCACGGTCTTCTCCAACCGCGAGGGCGTGCTCCCCGAGCAGGACTCCGGCTACTACCACGAGTACACGGTCAAGACCCCCGGCTCGCCCGACCGCGGCGCGCGCCGCGTCATCTCCGGCGAGGGCGACCACGAGGACTACTACACCCAGGACCACTACGCGACGTTCAACAAGATCGACTTCGGCTGCTGACCGGCCGTCGGCCGACTCGTTGCCCGTCAGCAGGCTGATCGCCCGCCACCCGGCCGATCAGTTGCTGACCAGCTGATCGGTCGTCATTTAAGCGCCATACGAGCGGAATCCGCTCACAAACCGTCCCCTCACGCTCACAAAACGCGTTGATCCGATCGCCGACATGATCCGGTCACCGACCGACGCGTGAGGAGACAGCGGCCCTTGTCCAGAACCCGGCCCGGGCGCCGAGCCCGCCTCGGCGCCCCCGTCCTCGCCGCCGTGGCCACCGCCTGCCTGGCCCTCGTCCTCGGTCCGGACCGGCCGCCCGCGCCGCCGCCCGCCCGCGGCCTGCCCGGGCCACCCGGTACGCCCGCCGGCCCCTCCACGCCTGCCGCCCCCTCCGCCCCTGCCGCCCCCTTCCTCGGGCCGGGGGTCCACGTCTTCGACCCGTCGATGCCCCGGGAGCGGATCCAGCGCACCCTGGACGAGGTCTTCCGGCGGCAGGAGGCGGCCCAGTTCGGCCCCGGCCGCGAAGTGCTGCTCTTCAAGCCGGGCACCTACGACGTGGACGTCAACGTCGGCTTCTACACCCAGGTCGCGGGCCTGGGCCTGCGCCCCGACGACGTCACCATCAGGGGCGCGGTGCACGCCGAAGCCGACTGGCTGCAGGGCAACGCGACGCAGAACTTCTGGCGCGCGGCCGAGAACCTCTCCGTCTCCCCCGCCTCGGGCGCCGACCGCTGGGCCGTCTCCCAGGCCGCCCCGTACCGCCGCGTGCACCTGCGCGGCGACCTCCGCCTCGACGACGAAGGCTGGTCCAGCGGCGGCTTCATCGCCGACGCGCTGATCGACGGGAAGGTGCTCGCGGGGGGCCAGCAGCAGTGGCTCACGCGCAACAGCGAGCTCAGCGGCGGCTGGTCGGGCGGCACCTGGAACATGGTGTTCGCCGGGGTCCGCAACGCCCCGCCGACGACCTTCCCCGACCCGCCCCGCACCAGCGTCGACCGGACCCCCGCCGTCCGCGAGAAGCCCTTCCTCCACGTCGATCCGTCCGGCGGCTACCACGTCTTCGTCCCCGCCCTGCGCAGGGCCGCACAGGGCACCACCTGGTCCGGCGGGGCGGTGCCGCCCGGCAGCTCCCGTCCGATCAGCCGCTTCTTCGTCGTCCGGCCGGGCACCGGGGCCGCCCGCATCAACCGGGCGCTCGCGGCCGGGAAGGACCTGCTGATCGCGCCGGGCGTGCACCACCTGGACCGGCCCCTGCGCGTCACCCGGCCCGGCACCGTCGTCCTCGGCCTGGGGCTCGCGACGCTCGTGCCCGACCGGGGCACCGCCGCCCTGACCGTCGCCGACGTCGACGGCGTCCGCATCGCCGGCCTGCTGGTCGACGCGGGCCGGGCGGACTCGCCCGCACTGATGGAGATCGGCCCGCCCGGCGCCCGGCGGCGCCACACCGCCGACCCGGTCTCGCTGCACGACGTCTTCTTCCGCGTGGGCGGCGCCGGCCCCGCACGGGCCACCCGCAGCCTGGTGGTGCACAGCTCGGACGTCATCGGCGACGACCTGTGGCTGTGGCGCGCCGACCACGGCAGGGGCGTCGGATGGACGGTCAACCCCGCGGCCGAGGGACTGGTCGTCGACGGCCGGGACGTCACCATGTACGGGCTGTTCGTCGAGCACTACCAGCGGCACCAGACGCTGTGGAACGGCGAGGGCGGCCGCACGTACTTCTTCCAGAACGAGCTGCCCTACGACCCGCCCGGCCGCGCCGCCTGGAACGACGGCAGCAGCGCGGGCTACCCCGCCTACCGGGTCGCCCCGTCCGTGACGCGGCACGAGGCCTGGGGCCTGGGCAGCTACTGCCACTTCACGTCCGCGCCCGGCCTCGCGGCCGACCACGCCTTCGAGGCGCCGCGGCGGCCCGGCGTGCGGTTCCACAGCCTGGTCGCCGTCTCGCTCGGCGGCGACTGCGCCTACCGTCACGTCGTCAACGGCGCGGGGGGTCCGGCCGACGCGTGGACGAAGGTCGCCACGGTCCGCTCGTGGCCCCTGGCCGGGCGCGAACGGCCGTGGCGCGAAATCCGAACTGCTGTCCGTAAATCGCCCTTGAGTCGATCACTCTCCGTCAACCATGATGATCGTTCCTGAGGGCAGGGGGCATCACATGGCAACGGCCGAAGCAGGGGCAGTCGTCGATCTCGCGGCAATGGGGGAGGAGTTCACCCGGCATCCGCACCGCGTCTACGCCGAGCTGCGCGCGAGGGGCCCGGTGCACCGGGTGCGCATGCCCGAGGGCGCGGAGGCCTGGCTCGTCGTCGGTTACGACGAGGTGCGCGCCGCGTTCAACGACCCCCGCCTGACGAAGGACTGGCAGCGGGCCGCCCCCGCCGTCGGGCTGGTCCCGGGCGCCGCCGGCCCGCACATGCTGACCATGGACGCGCCGGACCACACCCGGCTGCGCAGGATCGTCGCCAAGGAGTTCACTCCGCGGCGGGTCGAGGAGATGGCGCCGCAGGTCCAGCGGATGACGGACGAGCTGCTCGACGCCATGCTGGCGTCCCCCGGCCGCCGCGCCGAGCTCGTGGACGCCCTGTCCTTCCCGCTGCCCATGGGCGTCATCTGCGAGCTGCTCGGCGTCCCCGCCCTCGACCGGGAGGCCTTCCGCGCGTGGTCGAACACGGCCGTCGGATCGGCCCCGCCGGCCGAGAAGGGCGCCGCGGCCCGCGAGGGCGCCGCCTATCTGGCCGGCCTCGTCGAGGCGAAGCGCAAGGAGCCCGGCGGCGATCTGCTGAGCGCGCTGATCCGCACGACCGACGAGGACGGCGACCGGCTCTCGCCCGAAGAGCTCATCGGCATGGCCTGGCTGCTCCTCGTCGCCGGTCACGAGACGACGGTCAACCTGATCACGAACGGCGTCCTCGCCCTCCTGCAGCACCCGGACCAGCTGGCCGGCCTGCGTGCCGACTTCGGCCTCCTCGACAACGCCGTCGAGGAGATGCTGCGCTACGACGGTCCGCTGGAGACGGCCACGTACCGCTTCACCACCGAGCCCCTGGAGATCGGCGGCGCGCTCATACCCGGCGGGGGCGAGCTCGTGCTGCTCGGGCTGACCGACGCCCACCGCGACCCCGGCCGCTTCCCGGACGCCGGGCGGTTCGACATCCGGCGCGACGCCCGCGGTCACGTGGCCTTCGGGCACGGCATCCACTACTGCCTCGGGGCGCCGCTGGCCCGGCTGGAGGCGAAGATCGCGATCCGGTCGCTGCTGGAGCGCTGCCCGGAGCTCGCCCTGGACGTGCACCCGGACGCCCTCACCTGGCGCGAGGGCCTCCTCATCCGCGGCCCGCACCGGCTGCCGGTCCGCTTCTGACGGCCGCGTCGGCCTGTCCGTCCGTTCACCCCCGCGGCGCGTGCCCCAGCTCGTCACGGGCGTGTTCCAGTTCGCTCCGGGCCCGCTCCCGGGTGCCGGCGCTCGCGCTCGTCTGGTGCCGCAGGAAGGCTTCGACGAAGCCGGCGCGCCGGGCGGGCGGGTAGCGCCGCTCGGTGAGGAACGGCAGGTCGTTGGCGACCATGCTGCGGGCGACGAGCAGCGGGGTGGCGCTGTGCAGCGGGCGGAAGGCGGGGTTGTGCAGCCCCGGGCCGGGGTGCCCGGGGAAGAACTCCCCGAGCATCAGCCCGTCGGCCACGAACTCCGGCTTGAGGCGGTCGTGGACGAGGACGACGGTCGCCGCCGCCACCCCGGGCAGCACGAGGACGATGGTCTTGTCGATGGTGTGCTGGCCGCTGCGCGGCTCCATCGCCAGCCAGTGCGCCTTGAGCGCGGCGGCAGCGGCCACGAGCCCGTCCTCCTCCCGCACGGGCGGGTCGGCGAGGGCGAAGCGGATCAGTCCGAGCCGCTGCGCGAGCGGCACGAACGGGCAGACCGCCCCGCGCCGGCCGAGGTCGGGGTGGGGCCGGGCGACGTGCCCGCCGATCCAGCCGGCCACGGGCCGGAGCAGGTCGTGGGCGGCTGCCTCCTGCTGGTCGTACAGCCGGATGCGGGCGAGCTCCGCCGGTGCGCTTCCTTGGCTCATGAGTGGTCCCCCAGTGACGGTGTCCGGCAGACACGTGTCTGGCAGTCACGTGTCCGGCAACCGGAAGAACCCGCCGAGCCGGGAGTGGGGTTGAGCGATCCGGGCAAAATAGCCTCAACGTGCTGCTACCGGACGGCTGCGGGGACCAGGCCGGCTACGCCGCCAGCGCGGTGCCGAACTCCACCAGCAGTAAGGCCGAGGCCGCCAGCAGCAGTACGCCGGAGCCGCCGAGCAGCATCCGGTAGCCGCGGGTGCCGATGCGGTGCCGGGCCCGCGAGACCACGAGGGCGAGCGCGGCCTTGCTGCCGACCAGCAGCCCGTAGAAGCCGAAGAGGAAGCCGCCCGCGCCGGGCGGGCCGTTGCGCCAGGCGGCCACGAGCAGGGGTGCCCCCGTCGTCAGCCAGAACATCCAGGGGTGCGGGCTGAGCAGGTTGGCCAGTGCGCCCTGCCACAGCGTCCGGCGCCCCCGGAGCCGGGCCTCCTCCGTGTCGTGGGCCTCGGGCACCTCGGCCGTCCGGGCCTCGCGCAGCGTCGTGACGGCCAGCCCGGCGAGGAAGAGCCCGCCGACCACGCCACCCGCCGCGATGGCGCGCTCGGGCAGCACGGCGAGCACGGTCACGGACAGCAGGATCACGGGCAGGTCGGTGAGCAGCGGGACGGCCGCCACCCGCAGCCCGACGCCGAGCCCGCCGCGCAGCGTCCCGGACAGCACCAATGCGAGCAGCGGGCCCGGGCTGATCCCCGCGCTGAAGCCGAGCGCCACCCCCAGAGCCAGCTCTTCCACGGCGTTGCCCATCTCCCCTCGCCCCGGCGCACGCACCCGCACGGCGTCAGAAGGCATGACATCAGTGGATATTCAGTGACATAAGTCCTGACATCTGTATTGCACAAGACGCATGCGAGGGGCACGGGGTTGACGGCCCGGTCACTCGTATCGGTAACGCCGGATACGCACCGTTGCATGTCCGGACAACCTGACCTACGAACTTCCCGTCATCCGGTCCCGGGGCTAGGCTCCCTTCGTGGCGAACCATCCACCCCTCCAGTTCAGCCTGGACCGCAGCAGCCCCGTCCCCCTCTACTACCAGCTGTCCCAGCAGCTCGAAGCGGCGATCGAACAGGGCAGGCTCGCCCCCGGCAGCCTGCTCGGCAACGAGATCGACCTCGCCGCGCGGCTCGGCCTGTCCCGGCCCACCGTCCGGCAGGCCATCCAGTCGCTGGTGGACAAGGGCCTGCTCATCCGCCGCCGCGGCGTCGGTACCCAGGTGCTCCACAGCCAGGTCAAGCGCCCCCTGGAGCTCAGCAGCCTCTACGACGACCTGGAGGCGGCCGGCCAGCAGCCCGCCACCCGTGTGCTGCGCCACGAGACCCGGCCCGCGACGGCGCGGGTCGCCGCCGCCCTCGGCGTGCCCGAGGGCACCGACGTGCTGTTCGTCGAGCGGCTGCGCCTCGCGCACGGCGAGCCCATGGCCCACTTGTGCAACCACCTCCCCGCGGGTCTCCTCGACGCCGGCCCGGACAGGCTGGAGGAGACCGGCCTCTACCGGCTCATCCGCGCGGCCGGCATCACGCTGCACAGCGCCCGCCAGACGGTCGGCGCCCGCGCCGCGACCGCCGAGGAGGGGGCGCGGCTGGGCGAGCCCGAGGGTGCGCCGCTGCTGACGATGGAGCGGACGACGTACGACGACACGGGGCGTGCCGTCGAGTTCGGTTCGCACGTCTACCGGGCGTCACGCTACTCCTTCGAGTTCCAGCTGCTGGTCCGCCCGTAGGGGCGGTGCGGCGCCGTCCCGCGAGCCCTGACCGCATGCGTCAGGCCGTCAGAATGTTCGGACAAAGCCTTGACGCCATGGGGTGGCCGCCACTAGAACTCCACCCACATGCAGCAGCCCTCGGCAGGACCCCTGAAGCCCCCGCGGTCGGCGGTGACGGATGGTGACGGATACTTGGGCGGCTGGGCCCGCCGGATCGGGGCCCGGCCGCACCGTGACAGACAGTGAGAAGGGCAACTCCTCGTGGCAAGGGTTCGGACAGGCGTACGTGCGGTGAGCGCCGTGCTGGCAGCGGTGCTCGGCGCCACCCTGGCGGGGTGCAGCGCTACGGGCGGCAAGCGCGCGGAGGAGCGGGCGGCCAAGGCCGCCCAGGGCCGCGCCGCGGTCGACACGCCGCGCTGGACCTTCGCGATGGTCACCCACTCGGGCGATGGCGACACCTTCTGGGACATCGTCCAGAACGGCGCCAAGCAGGCGGCCGCGAAGGACAACATCAAATTCCTCTACGCCCATGACGTCGAGGGCAACAAGCAGGCGCAGAGCGTCCAGGCCATGATCGACCAGAAGGTCGACGGCCTGATCGTCACGCTCGCCAAGCCCGACGCCATGAAGGACGTGGTCGAGAAGGCCCGCAAGGCCGGCATCCCGGTGATCACCGTGAACTCGGGCTCCGACAAGTCCAAGGAGTTCGGCGCGCTCACCCACATCGGCCAGGACGAGGTCATCGCCGGCGAGGCCGTCGGCGAGCAGCTCAACGAGCGCGGCAAGAAGAAGGCCGTCTGCGTCCTGCACGAGCAGGGCAACGTCGGCCACGAGCAGCGCTGCGAGGGCGTGAAGAAGTCCTTCAAGGGCGAGCTGCAGAACCTCTACGTCGAGGGCACCAACATGCCCAACGTGCAGTCCTCGATCGAGGCGAAGCTGCAGTCCGACAAGGACATCGACGCCGTCGTCACGCTCGGCGCCCCCTTCGCCCCCACCGCCGTCAAGGCCGCCGAGCAGGCCGGCAGCAAGGCCGAGGTCGACACCTTCGACCTCAACGCCAAGGTCGCCGACGCCCTGCAGACCGGGAAGCTCGGCTTCGCCGTCGACCAGGACCCGTACCTCCAGGGCTACGAGGCCGTCGACCTGCTGTGGCTCTACCGCTACAACCGCGACATGCTCGGCGGCGGCCGCCCCGTCCTGACCGGCCCGCAGATCGTCACCAAGGACGACGCCAAGACACTCGCCGAGTACACCAAGCGGGGCACGCGATGAGCGCCCCCGCGACGGCCCCCGCCCAGGACGCCCCCGACGAACGCCTGGTGCACCGCTCGTACCTGCGCAAGCTCATGGGCCGCCCCGAGCTCGGCGCGGTCGTCGGCGCCGCCGCCGTCTTCGTCTTCTTCTCGATGGTCGCCGACAGCTTCCTGCAGGCCTCCAGCCTGTCCACGGTGCTCTACGCGTCCTCGACGATCGGCATCATGGCGGTGCCGGTGGCGCTGCTGATGATCGGCGGCGAGTTCGACCTGTCGACCGGCGTGATGGTGACCACCTCCGCCCTCGTCTCGTCGATGTTCAGCTACCAGATGACGGCGAACGTCTGGGCCGGCGTGGGCGTCTCGCTCCTCGTCACCCTCGCGATCGGCTTCTTCAACGGCTTCATGCTCACCCGCACCAAGCTGCCCAGCTTCATCATCACGCTGGGCACGTTCCTGATGCTCACGGGCCTGAACCTCGGCTTCACCAAGCTCATCAGCGGCACCGTCTCCACCAAGACCATCGGGGACATGGAGGGCTTCGAGTCCGCCCGCGCGCTCTTCGCCTCCCACCTGACGATCGGCGGCGTCGACCTCCAGGTCACCATCCTGTGGTGGTTCGGCCTCGTGGCCCTGGCCACCTGGATCCTGCTGCGCACCCGCGCCGGCAACTGGATCTTCGCGGTCGGCGGCGGCGCGGACGCGGCCCGCGCGGTCGGCGTCCCGGTCACCAAGACCAAGATCGGCCTGTACATGGCGGTCGCCTTCTGCGCCTGGATCTCCGGCCAGCACCTGCTGATGTCCTACGACGTGGTGCAGTCCGGCGAGGGCGTCGGCAACGAGTTCCTCTACATCATCGCGGCCGTCATCGGCGGCTGCCTGATGACCGGCGGCTACGGGTCGGCCATCGGCTCCGCGGTCGGCGCGTTCATCTTCGGCATGACCAGCAAGGGCATCGTCTACGCGCAGTGGAACCCGGACTGGTTCAAGTTCTTCCTGGGCGCGATGCTGCTGCTGGCGACGCTGCTGAACGCCTGGGTCCGTAAGCGTGCGGAGGCAGCCAAGTGAGCCCCCTGGCCAAGCTCACGGACGTGAGCAAGTTCTACGGCAGCATCCGCGCGCTGGAGGGCGTCTCCCTGGAGGTGCACGCGGGCGAGATCACCTGCGTCCTCGGCGACAACGGCGCCGGCAAGTCGACCCTCATCAAGATCATCGCGGGGCTGCACCAGCACGACGCCGGCACCTTCGAGATCGAGGGCGAGGAGACGAAGCTCTCCTCCCCCCGCGAGGCCCTCGACCGCGGCATCGCCACGGTCTACCAGGACCTCGCGGTCGTCCCCCTGATGCCGGTCTGGCGGAACTTCTTCCTGGGCTCGGAGCCGACGAAGGGCAAGGGCCCCTTCAAGCGCCTCGACGTGCAGAGGATGCGCGAGACCACCCGCGCGGAGCTGCTCCGCATGGGCATCGACCTGCGCGACGTCGACCAGCCCATCGGCACCCTCTCCGGCGGCGAGCGGCAGTGCGTGGCCATCGCACGGGCCGTCTACTTCGGCGCCAAGGTCCTCGTCCTGGACGAGCCGACCGCGGCGCTCGGCGTCAAGCAGTCGGGCGTCGTGCTGAAGTACGTGGCCGCGGCGCGCGACGCCGGCCTGGGCGTGGTCTTGATCACCCACAATCCGCACCACGCGTATCTGGTCGGTGACCGCTTCGTGCTGCTGAAGCGCGGTGCGATGGCCGGCAGCCACGCCAAGGCGGAGATCGCCCTGGACGAGCTCACCCGCCAGATGGCGGGCGGCAGCGAGCTCGACCAGCTCAGCCACGAGCTGGAACGGGCCCCCGCGCCGGACGTGATCGGCGGCAGGCCCGTGACCTCCGGCGAGGAGTGACGAGGCTCTCACCGGGCGGGCCCGCGGGTGGCGGGCCCGCCGCCGGCGATGCGGTACCGAAGGCTTCCTTGAGGCACAATCGGCCACGACCGTATCCACGAGGCAGGCGCCTCCCGAGACCACCGCAGGGACGACGACTCTTGCGAGCACGCAGCCGGAGCGACCGTAGAACCGCCCAGCTCCACGCCGTGGCGGTGGCCTCATGAGCATGTACCGCGACCTCCACCGGGGCGCCGCCCGCGCCACCGTGCTCCGCACCGTCGGCACGCGCGAGCGTCGCTCGCACCTGACCGCCCCGCGCGTCCCCACGGTCGGCATCGACATCGGCGGCACCAAGGTCATGGCCGGCGTCGTCGACGCCGACGGCAACATCCTCGAGAAGCTGCGCACCGAGACGCCGGACAAGTCCAAGAGCCCCAAGGTCGTCGAGGACACCATCGTCGAGCTGGTCCTCGACCTCTCCGACCGGCACGACGTGCACGCCGTGGGCATCGGCGCGGCCGGCTGGGTCGACGCCGACCGCAACCGCGTCCTGTTCGCCCCGCACCTGTCCTGGCGCAACGAGCCGCTGCGCGACCGCCTCGCGGGCCGCCTCGCCGTCCCCGTCATGGTCGACAACGACGCCAACACCGCCGCCTGGGCGGAGTGGCGGTTCGGCGCCGGCCGCGGCGAGGACCACCTCGTGATGATCACCCTCGGTACGGGCATCGGCGGCGCGATCCTGGAGGACGGCCAGGTCAAGCGCGGCAAGTTCGGCGTCGCCGGCGAGTTCGGCCACATGCAGGTCGTGCCCGGCGGGCACCGCTGCCCGTGCGGCAACCGCGGCTGCTGGGAGCAGTACAGCTCCGGCAACGCCCTCGTGCGCGAGGCCCGCGAGCTGGCCGCCGCCGAGTCCCCCGTCGCGTACGGGATCACCGACCGCGTCGGCGGCAACATCTCCGAGATCACCGGCCCCCTCATCACCGAGCTGGCCCGCTCCGGGGACGCCATGTGCGTCGAGCTGCTGCAGGACATCGGCCAGTGGCTCGGCGTCGGCATCGCCAACCTCGCCGCCGCCCTCGACCCCTCCTGCTTCGTCATCGGCGGCGGCGTCAGCGCCGCCGACGACCTGCTGATCGCCCCCGCCCGGGACGCCTTCCGCCGCCACCTCACCGGCCGCGGCTACCGCCCCGAGGCCCGCATCGTCAAGGCCCAGCTCGGCCCCGAGGCCGGCATGGTCGGCGCCGCGGACCTGGCCCGGCTCGTCGCCCGCCGCTTCCGCCGCGCCAACCGGCGCCGCGTCGAGCGCTACGAGCGCTACGCGAGGGCGGGCCGCGCTTGATGACCACCACGGAGCACTCCGCCGAGCGCACGGCACTGCCGCCCGGCCCCCCGCGGACGGGCGGCGGCTCCGCCCGCCGCGCCCTCAAGGCCGTCATCGTCTTCCTGCTCGTCGCGATCCCCGCCGGCTACCTCTACATCTCCGCGATGCAGAGCCGCGGCGGCAGCGAGTCCAAGAAGGAGGAGGCGGCGGCGTCCGGCCTGGAGGAGGGCTGGCCGACCCGCCTCCAGCGCCGCCTCTACGAGGTGACCGTCCCGCCCTACGCGGAGGACGTCGCCAGCTACGAGACCAACGCGTGGAAGGCGAGCTCGCTCTTCCTGCAGTTCACGACCACGCGCGAGAAGTTCGACAAGTGGCTCTCCGACGTCGGCGCGGGCGCCGGCGCCCTGGAGGACGGCCAGGTCACCATCTACGAGGACGAGGCCGCCCAGGTCGGCTGGAACCTCGGCGCGGGCCACCACTGGGCGGGCACCACCGTCGACCAGGACAAGCCCAAGCCCTCCCTGGAGATCACCGCCAACCTCGACGACCCGGAGTACCCCCGGGTCTTCGTGGTGTCCACGACCACGCCCTGATCACGCCGTTCCGGAGCCGAACCGCTGCCGGTACGCCGAGGGCGTGAGCCCCCTCTCGCGCCGCATCAGCGCCCGCAGGTTGGCGGCGGTGCCCAGCCCGCTGCGCCGCGCGACGGTCTCCATGGACAGGGCGCCCCGTTCGATGAGGCGGCACGCCAGGGCGAGGCGCTCACGGGTGAGCCAGGCCAGGGGAGTGGTGCCCAGCTGGGCCCGGAAGCGGCGGTGCAGCGTGGCCGGGCTGACGGCGGCACGTGCCGCCAGGTCGGCCACCGTCAAGGGCATCTCCACGCGTTCCTGGGCCCAGGCCAGGACGGGCCCGAGGGACTCGTCGGGGAGCTCGGGCACCGGCCGTTCGATGAACTGCTGCTGCCCGCCGTCCCGGTGCGCGGCGAAGACCAGCCGCCGGCTGACCGCATTGGCGACGTCGGCGCCGTGGTCGCGGCGGACGATGTGCAGCCCGAGGTCGAGCGCGGCCGCGCTGCCCGCGGCGGTGAGGATGTCTCCGTCGTCGACGAACAGCACGTTCTCCTCCAGGTGGACGCGGGGGAAACGGGCCCGGAACGAGCCGGCCCACTGCCAGTGCGCCGTGGCCCTGCGCCCGTCGAGGACCCCGGCCTCGGCGAGGGTGAAGGCGCCGCTGCACAGGCCGACCAGCCGCGCCCCGCGCGCGTGCGCCCGCCGGACGGCGTCGAGCACGGCCGGCCGGCGGGGCACGTCGACGTCGGGCCGGTTGGGGACGATCACGGTGTCCGCCGCGTCGGCCGCCTCCAGGCCGGTGACTCCCGTGAGCGTGAAGAACCCGTCCCTCATCACGGTGCTCGGCTCGGGCGAGCAGAGCCCGAAGTCGTAGAGCGTGCGGCCGGTCTCGGGCCTGCGCAGGCCGAAGACCTCGGTGGTGCAGCCGAGCTCGAAGGGGTTCGAGTTCTCGTCCACGATCACGACGACCCGGTGCGGGGAGGCCGCCGCCGGATCGCGGCGTGCGTGCGAGGAATCTTGCGGCATGTGCGATTCCTAGCACTCACCCGGCGCGGGCTCAACCGGCGACGATGCCTGCATGAGCAACGACGACACCAGCAAGCCCGGCAAGCCGAGCAATCCCAGCAAGCCCGTTGAACCCGTCGACCTGGGCAAGGCCCTCGCCTCCTTCGACGCCCTCTGGAGCCCCCGCATCGTCACCCACGTCAACGACTACGACGTCCGTGTCACGAAGGTCCGGGGTGAGCACCTCTGGCACGTCCACGACGCGACCGACGAGTTCTTCCTCGTCCTGGACGGAGAGCTGAGCATCTCCCTGCGGGAACCGGCCGGGGAACGCACGGTCCGGCTGCCGCGCGGCTCCGTCTTCACCGTCCCGCGGGGTACGGAACACAAGCCGTCCTCCGCCACCGGCGCCGCGATCCTCCTCTTCGAACCCACCGGGACCCCGACGGTCGGCGACCGCCACGACGAGATCCCCGCCCACGTCGACGCGACGACGGGCCACGCCCTCGACTGCTGAGCCGGACGCGGACGACGCCCGGCGTCGTACGTGCCGGTCCCGGTCGGAGGAGCCGGGCCGCCGCAGCGGGCCCCGGGGCTACCAGGGCATGACCGCTACCAGGGCACGACCTGTCCCTCGTAGTCGAGGAAGTGGAGGCCGCGCTCCCCCCGGTGGCGCTCGATCGTCTCGACCACCCCCGGAACGCTCTCCTCCACGCTGAGATCGGCGTCGGGTCCGCCGAGTTCGGTGCGAACCCAGCCCGGGTCCATGAGCAGCAGCGTCCGCGTGTCCTCGGCGTGACGGGCGGCGTGGCAGCGCATCAGCTGGTTCAGGGCGGACTTGCTGGCCCGGTACAGGTCCTGCCCGCCTTCGGTGTTCAGGGTGATGCTGCCCTGGTCGGAGGACATGACGCCGATGGTCCCGGCCGGCGCGACCAGCGGGCGGAGGGACTCCACGACGCGCATCGGGCCGAGCGCGTTGGTGACCATGACTTCGGTGAACATGTCCGCCGGGACCTCGCCGATGGGGATGTCGCCGCGGGTGATGGCGGCGTTGACGAAGAGCAGGTCGAGAGTGCGCCGTGCCAGCCGGTCGCGCAGTGCCGAGATCTGCTCCGGATCGGTCATCTCCAGCGACTCGACGGTCAGCCGTCCTCCCGACGCTTCGGCCAGGTCGTGGAGGCCGGTGCGCCGGCTGCCGCGGACCGTGCCGATGACGTTCCAGCCGCGACGGAGGTACTCGGCGGCGAGCCCGAGGCCCAGGGTGCGCGAGGCCCCGATGACGAGGGCGGTCTTGCGGGGGCCGTTCATGTTGGCGATCACGCTGCAAGTCTCCGAGCGGTCCGGCCGGGCGTCCAATACCCTTCGGACCGCATTGATACCGTGACGGCATGGATCTGGATCTGGATCTGCGTAAGCTCCGCTACTTCGTGGCGGTGGCCGAGCACCGGCACTTCGGCCGGGCGGCACAGGCGTTGTTCATCGCACAGCCGGTCCTCAGCCGGCAGATCCGCGCGTTCGAACAGGAGCTGGGATGCCCGCTGTTCACGCGGACCACGCGCAGCGTCGAGCTGACTCCCGCGGGACAACAGCTGTATGACGAGGCGTCACGAATCAAGGCGGCGGTGGACGGGGCGCTGCGGCGCATGTACGAGGCCCGGCGGGGCGCGCAGCGGCTCGTCGTCGCCTTCTCGCCGGGCCTGCACGTGTCGGGCGCGATACGGGCGTTCGCGGCGCGCCATCCGAAGGCCGGGATCGATGTCTTTCCGCTGCGCTGGTGGGAACGGGACGCGCCGCTCCGCGACGGCCGCGCGCACGTGGGGTACCTCCGGCGCCCCTTCGACGACTCGGGGCTGCGCACCGTCCCCATCGGTCACGAGACCAAGGTCGCGTGCCTCCCGGTGACGCATCCGCTGGCCGGCCGCCCCGCCCTCACGACGGCCGATCTCGACGGCGAACCGATTCTCGACGGCAGGGCGCGGCGGACGTCCTCGCTGGAGGAGAAGTTCGAGCTCATCGCCTCCGGCCAGGGCATCGCCCTCGTCCCCGTCAGCATCGCGGACTCCTACTCCCGCCCCGACCTCGTCTACCTGACGGTCACCGACGCCCCGCCCGTCGGGACCTGCCTGGCGGTTCCGGAGGGCGACTGCACGGCCCTCGTGGCGGACTTCCTGGACATCGCCACCGCCACGCTGCGCCAATATCTGTGCTCGCGAAGTGAGAATTAAGCCCGGAGCCTGATGAATATTACTTACCCGGCGGGCGCGGCGGAGTAATTCGCCGTACGCGGCCGATCGCGCCGTGCTAGTCTCGATCTCAGTTGCAGTTGTGGTTCCCGAAATCTTTCAGGTGTCCCCGCCGGTTCGCTCCGGCGGAGACCCTTTCTGGCTCCGGTTATTTCCGGCAGGGTGATCATCACGGCGACGCGGAGTGCGCACGGTGTGCGCTCCGGGCACCGCCCCGAAGGAGAAATAACATGGCTTCCGGAACCGTGAAGTGGTTTAACGCAGAAAAGGGCTTCGGCTTCATCGAGCAGGACGGCGGCGGCGCCGACGTCTTCGCCCACTACTCGAACATCTCCGCGCAGGGCTTCCGTGAGCTGTCGGAGGGCCAGAAGGTCACGTTCGACATCGCGCAGGGCCAGAAGGGCCCGACGGCCGAGAACATCGTTCTCGCCTGACGCCGGTACGCACCTCGCAGCCGGGGCCCGCACCTTGGGGTGCGGGCCCCGGCTCGATGCATTTCAGGGAATCGCAGCATGCGCTCCGGCGAAGCCGCCGCGAGCAGCTCTCCGCCGATCCGGTAGCTCACCCCGGCTCATCCGCTTCGGCTCCCATTTTCTCGGCTCGTTCTTGCGGTTCTCTGCGCTGCTCGTTTCTGCGGGAATTCCTTGATATGTGCCACGTCAAGGAAGGTTCCACGTGAACCGCACGCGCATAAACGACCGGTCCGCCCGCACTCGCTCCGGAAATCAGGGCTCAGCGCGGGACGGAAACCGCTCCGGCTCCCCGCGCCGCGCCGAAGGCTACGGACGCCGGCGGACGTCGCCCCAGGGTGAGTTCGCACTGCCGAAGACGGTCACCGCGGCACTGCCCGCCGTCGAGGCGTTCGCCGATCTCGACATGCCGGCGCCGTTGCTGGCCGCGCTCGGCCATGAGGGCGTGACCGTACCGTTCCCGATCCAGGCGGCGACCCTGCCCAACTCCCTCGCGGGCCGTGACGTGCTCGGCCGCGGCCGCACCGGTTCGGGCAAGACCCTCGCCTTCGGCCTCGCCCTGCTGGCCCGTACGGCAGGCCGGCGCGCCGAGCCGCGGCAGCCGCTGGCCCTCGTCCTCGTACCGACCCGCGAGCTGGCCCAGCAGGTCACCGACGCCCTCACGCCGTACGCCCGCTCCGTGCGGCTGCGACTGGCCACCGTGGTCGGCGGCATGCCGATCGGCCGGCAGGCCGGTGCGCTGCGGGCCGGGGCGGAGGTCGTCGTCGCCACGCCGGGCCGGCTCAAGGACCTCATCGACCGCGGCGACTGCCACCTGGACCAGGTCGCCGTCACCGTGCTCGACGAGGCCGACCAGATGACCGACATGGGCTTCATGCCCCAGGTCACATGGCTGCTCGACCAGGTGCGCCCCGGGGGTCAGCGGATGCTGTTCTCGGCCACCCTGGACCGCAACGTCGACCTGCTGGTCCGCCGCTACCTGACCGACCCGGTGGTCCACTCCGTCGACCCGTCCGCCGGCGCGGTGACGACCATGGAGCACCACGTGCTCCACGTGCACGGCGCGGACAAGCACCGGACGACCACCGAGATCGCGGCCCGGGACGGCCGGGTGATCATGTTCCTGGACACCAAGCACGCGGTGGACCGGCTGACCGAGCACCTGCTGAACAGCGGCGTCCGCGCCGCCTCCCTGCACGGCGGCAAGTCCCAGCCGCAGCGCACGCGGACGCTGTCCCACTTCAAGTCCGGACATGTGACGGTGCTGGTCGCGACCAACGTCGCGGCGCGCGGCATCCACGTCGACAACCTCGACCTGGTCGTGAACGTCGACCCGCCCACCGACCACAAGGACTACCTGCACCGAGGCGGGCGCACGGCCCGCGCCGGTGAGTCCGGCAGCGTCGTCACGCTGGTGACCCCCAATCAGCGCCGCGACATGACCCGGCTGATGGCCGCCGCCGGCATCACCCCGCAGACCACCCAGGTGCGCTCGGGCGAAGCCGAACTGAGCCGCATCACCGGTGCCCAAGCCCCCTCGGGCGTCCCGGTCACCATCACCGTGCCGGCCACGGAACGCCCCCGGCGCGCCGCCTCTTCCTCCTCCCGCGGCCGGCGGGGCCGTCCCGGCCGGGGCCGGTCCGCCGGTGACGCGGCGCGCCGCGCGGCGCACCGCTCGTCCGCCGTCGGCGCGGCCGCCTAGAACCGTCGCGTCCGGCACCGTCGTACCCGGCCCGTCGCGACCGGAAAACCCGCCCGTACCCCCAGGAGGCATCTTGACACCGGCCCAGGCTCGGCAACGCCCCGCACACTCCGCACACCCCGCAGGCCCTGCGCACCTCCTCCGCTGGGCCCCGGCCGGGTCCGAGGCCATGGACCTGTCCGGACCGCGGGTCTGTGACGACATGACCGTGGAGGTGGCGCTGTCCGTCATGGCTGCTGCTCGTGTCGGCTTCCTGTTCCTGTGCGACCGGGACGAGCAGGTCACGGGCTCGGTCACCCGGGCCCGGCTCGTCGCCGTCCGCGACAGCACCGCCTACACGGACCGGCTCCGGCTGCGGGACGTCCTCTGCGAGCACGGCGCCGCCCCGGGCACTCTCACCCTGTCCCGCTGATCGACCCGCCCTCGTCCCGCCCCCCGCTCGGCCTGGCCCTCTCCCTCCTACCTTTGTGAGGCATCATGCGCTGCATCATCGCCCGGTTCCCCTTCGACCTCACCAAGAGTGGGGTGCTGGCCTCGATGAAGGGCGTGAAGCCCGAGGCCGTCACGGGAGAGTCCGTGATCATCGGGCGCCGCCACTACCCCGTCAAGCAGGTGGGCGAAGTCATCACCCGGCAGGACCGCCGCGACTTCTCCGGCGGAGAGGTCATCCGGGCCATGACGCGGCTCGGCTTCACCTGCCGGAGCGCCTACGAAGCCGCGCCCGTCCCGCAGGTCTCGCACGCCTCCACGCCGCTCGAGACCGCGTCGGCGCTGCTGGGCGGCCCCAGCCCCGTGGGGCTGTGACGACGGCCGCCGGAAGCTGACCGGCCGGACGGCGTCCGGCACGGAAAGCGATGAACGCAAAGCGATGAACGCAAAGCGATGAAGGGCCCTGCCGACGCGCGTCGGCAGGGCCCTTCGGTCGCAGTACGGGGTCTCAGTGGTCGGAGTAGCTGAAGTCGCCCACGGTCCAGGCGCTGACGTCCTTGATCGCGACGCGGTACATGCCACCGGTCTCGGGGATCCCGATGTTGCCCTGGAGGATCCGGGCGAGATGGAAGTGCAGATGCGTGGGCGCCTCGTCACGGCCGGGGCGCTCCTGCGGCCGGTCCGCGACGAAGACGCCCGAGAACGAACCGAGATGGTCCGAGTCCTTGAGCACCTCCGAGACCCGCTCCCTCCACACGGCTTCGGGAGCCAGTCGGCCGGTGATGACGGCACCACCGACCACCACGGTCAGCGACATCTGATTGCTCTGCCCGGACTCCACCATGGTGGAGATGCCGACGAGCAGGTCGTCAGGGTTAGACATGGCAGCCGATTCTATCCGGCGGCCGTCCCCGCCCCCACCCGCACTGGTGACGTGAGGATACCTGGGCCGAGCTGCGCTCAAAATCTATGTTTGTCAGAGTAGACATTGGCCCGGTCCGCGGTTAGGGTTTCTCCCGTAGACACAGTCGGAGATGCCCGGCAGACACGAACTGCCGGGGTGGCGCAAGCAGTACCGCAGTGCCGGTTCTGACGCACGGATTCACCGGAGGAAGAACGGAGGGAGCAGACGCCATCAGGATCGCCCGGCCCGAGAGCGTTCGGTCCGGGTACCGCAAGGCCCCGGAACGGAAGGTGGTCCTCGGTCACGCAACCGCGATCCCCGCACGCCCTGCCCTTTCGCGGGCCCGGCGGCGGAAACAGGAGGTCGGCGCAGCAGTAGCGCCGGCAGATGGTGTTCAATTCCTTCGGGGCCCTGGTGCCGTACGGCGCCAGGGCCCCTCGACGCGTTGCAGAACGAGGTGACATGACAGCAGACAGTCCACTGAGTGATCGTCTGGACGACGATGACTACCCCGCCTACACGATGGGCAGGGCCGCCGAGATGCTCGGCACCACCCCGGGTTTCCTCCGGGCCATCGGCGAGGCCCGGCTGATCACTCCGCTCCGCTCCGAGGGCGGACACCGGCGCTACTCCCGCTACCAGCTCCGGATCGCCGCTCGCGCCCGCGAGCTGGTCGACCGGGGAACACCGGTCGAGGCCGCCTGCCGCATCGTCATCCTCGAGGACCAGCTCGAGGAAGCACAGCGCATCAACGCCGAGTACCGCCGCAAGGCGAAGCAGGCATCGGAAGACCCCGGTCCCGGTTCCGGATCCGGTGCCGACTCCGGCTCTGCCTGAGCCCGCCGGCCGACCCGGCCGGTCCGCACGAAGCGACCACCGGGCCCTCCCACCAGGCCCGGTCCCGCTCCTCCGGAAACCGCACGAGACCCTCGCTCCGTGGCCGCCGCGCACCTCCCGCCGCCCAAGAGACCCTCAACCCGGTCAAGTCCGCCTCTCCATGCCCACGTCAGGGCCCCGGTCATAGGGGCGGCCGTGAGATGTGGGAGCGTGAGCGGGTGAGTGAGAGTACGCCGAACACCCTTCAATACCGCTCCGACGGGCCGGAAGACGCCCCGGTCCTGGTCGTGGGCCCGGCCCTCGGTACCACCTGGCACATGTGGGACCGCCAGGTGCCCGAGCTGACCCGGCACTGGCGGGTGCTCCGCTTCGACCTGCCCGGGCACGGTGGTGCTCCCGCCGCGCCCGCAGCCTCCGTCGACGACCTCGGTGACCGGCTCGTCGCCACCCTCGACTCGCTCGGCGTCGAGCGCTTCGGCTACGCCGGCTGCTCCCTCAGCGCCGCCATCGGCATCGACCTCGCCCTCCGCCACCCGCACCGGCTCGCCTCCCTCGCCCTCGTCGCCGCGTCCCCGCGCTACGGCACGCCCGAGTCCTGGCGGCAGCGCGGCGAGTCCGTGCGCCGGGAGGGGCTCGACCCGGTCGCCCGCTCCGCGCCCGAGCGCTGGTTCACCGCGAACTTCTCCGGTGCCCAGCCGGCCATCGTGGACTGGGCCGTCCAGATGGTCGGCACGACCGACACGTACTCGTTCATCGCCGCGTGCGACGCCCTCGCCGCCTTCGACGTACGCGCCGAGCTGACCCGGATCAGCGTCCCCACGCTGGTCATCGTCGGCGCCGAGGACACGGCGACGCCGCCCGCGGACGCGCGGGTCCTCGTCGCCGGCATCCACGACGCGAAGCTCGCCGTCGTGCCGGGGGCTTCGCACCTGACGCCCGTCGAACAGCCGGCGGCCGTCACCGACCTGCTGGTCCGCCACTTCACGACGGCCTGGCAGCTGTCCACGCAGCAGGGGCTGTCGGTGCTGCCCCAGGCCTCCGCGGCCGGCGGTTCCGGTGCGCCCGACTCCGGAGCGGCGTCCTCCGGGGCCGCTGCCGGGGCCGGCGACACCGCGCGACCGGGGCAGGCCGATCCGGCCGGGGGCGGCTTCGGCGCGCCCGGCGCGGGCTTCGGAGTCCCGGGCTCCGGCATGCCGGGACCGGCCGTCGGCACCCCGCCGGGCGGCACCGGCGTGCCGGCGCCGGCCCCGGGTGCTGCCGCGCCCGGAGCGGCTTCCTCCGGCGGCTTCGGGGCTCCGGGATCGGGCTCTGCCATGCCTGGCGGCGCCGCCCCGGTGACCGGCCCGGGCGCCGCCCGTCCCGGCGACGGCTTCGGTGCCTTCACCCCGGGCCCCGGCGCGACCGGTGCAACCGGTGGGACCAGCGCAACGGGTGTGCCTGGTGTGCCCGGTTCCGCGGGGCCGTCCGCTCCCGGCGCGGCGCCGCAGTCCTTCGGCGGCCCGGGCTACGGTCCCGGTGCGCCCGGTGCGCCCGGCCCCGCGAGTCCGGCCGCGGAGCCCCCGGGCCCCGCCGCCCCCGGTTCCGGCATACCCGGGCCGGGCAGTGCCGGTGGTGCCGCCTTCGGCGCCGGCCCCGGCGCAGGGGGCTCGGACACGGTGCGGATCTCTCCCGGCGCGGGCATCCCGGACGCCGCGCGGTTCCCGTCCGGCCCCGGGGCGCCGGACACGGTACGGATCACCCCCGGCCCGCCGCCCGGCTCCGCAGCGTCCGGCGCCGCAGCATCCGGCCCCGCAACTTCCGGATTCGGAGCCGCAGGTCTGCCCGAGGCGGCGCCGGCCGCCGCGGAGCCCGGCGCAGCCGCACCGTTCGGCGGCTTCGGGCCGCCTCCCGCGGATACGGCGGCCGGTGACACCGGCCCCGGCGCCCTGGAGCTCGGCGAGCGCACGCGGCGCGACATCCTCGGCGACGAGCACGCGGCGCGGGCCGAAGCGGGCCGGGACGCGTTCACGAGCGACTTCCACGACCTCGTGACCCGCTCCGCCTGGGGCGGCACCTGGGCCCGTCCCGGCCTCGACCACCGCACCCGCGCCCTGCTCACCCTCACCGCCCTGACGGCCCGCGGCCATTACGACGACATCGCCCCGTACACCCGCGCGGCGCTCCGCAGCGGCGCCAGCCCGGACGAGATCAAGGAGACGCTGCTGCACGCGGCCGTCTACTGCGGCCTGCCCGCCGCGGGCGCCGCGTTCGCCGTCGCGCAGCGTGTCATCGCGGAGGAGTCCGCACCGGGGGCGTAGCAGTATGGGGCCATGGAGCAGAAGCTGAAGCTGACCAAGAAGAGCCACGCGTGCGTCCTCCTGGAGAAGGACGGCCGCACGCTCGCCATCGACCCGGGCGCCTTTAGCGAGGCGGACGCGGCCGTCGGCGCCGACGCGATCCTCGTGACGCACGAGCACCCGGACCACTTCGCCGAGGACCGCCTGCGGGCGGCCCTCGACGCCAACCCCGCCGCCGAGCTGTGGACGCTGCGCAGCGTCGCCGAGCAGATCGCCCCGGCCTTCCCGGGCCGGGTGCACACCGTGGGGGAGGGGGACGCGTTCACGGCGGCGGGCTTCGACGTGCAGGTGCACGGACAACTGCACGCGGTGATCCACCCGGACATCCCGCGGATCACGAACGTCGGCTATCTCGTGGACGGTTCGGTCTTCCACCCGGGCGACGCGCTGACCCTGCCCGGCGTGCCGGTCGACACGCTGATGCTTCCGGTCATGGCGCCCTGGAGCAAGGTCTCGGAGGTCATCGACTACGTGCGGGAGCTCGCGCCGCGCCTCGCGATCGACATCCACGACGCGCTGCTCGCCGACCTCGCGCGGCCCGTCTACGACCGGATGCTCACCCCCGCCCGCGTGGGTGCGGAGCACGCCCGGCTGGCGCCGGGGGAGGCGGTCACGCTCTGAGCCGCGCCCCGGGCCGCTCGCCGGTCCGGGTCTCCGGCGAGAGCTCCGGATGTCAGACCCGGCCGTTAGGGTTGCCGCATGCGCATCGCCACCTGGAACGTGAACTCGATCACCGCCCGTCTCCCGCGGCTGCTGGCCTGGCTGGAGAGCAGCGGCACGGACGTGCTCTGCATACAGGAGACGAAGTGCGCCGAGGACGCCTTCCCGTTCGCGGAGCTGCGCGAGCTGGGCTACGAGGCCGCGGTGAACGCCACCGGCCGGTGGAACGGCGTGGCGGTGATCTCCCGGGTGGGCCTCGCGGAGGTGGTCAGCGGCCTGCCGGGCGGGCCGGACTACGACGGCGGGCAGGAGCCCCGCGCGATCTCGGCGACGTGCGGGGGCGTCCGCGTCTGGTCGGTCTACGTGCCCAACGGCCGCGAGGTCGGCCACGACCACTACGCGTACAAGCTCCGCTGGCTGGAGGCCCTGCGGGACGCCGTCGCGGCCGACGCCGAGGGCGAGCGCCCCTTCGCGGTCCTCGGGGACTACAACATCGCGCCGACCGACGACGACGTCTACGACCCGGCCGTCTTCGAGGGCGCGACGCACGTCACCCCGGCCGAGCGGGCGGCGCTCGGCGCTCTGCGCGACCTCGGCCTGTCCGACGTCGTGCCGCGCCCCCTGAAGTACGACCACCCGTACACGTACTGGGACTACCGCCAGCTGTGCTTCCCGAAGAACCGGGGCATGCGCATCGACCTCGTCTACGGCAACGCCCCGTTCGTGAAGGCGAAGCAGGACGCGTACGTCGACCGCGAGGAGCGCAAGGGCAAGGGCGCCTCGGACCACGCCCCGGTCGTCGTCGACCTGGAGGTGTGAGCCGGGGGCGCCCCGCCCTCTCGTACCCGGATCCGGAAACGGACCCGTACCCCGTGCCCGTTTCCGCACCTGCGGTGGCGCGCGGCGCGGTCAGACCAGTTCGCGCAGGTCGATCGCGTCGCTGAAGGCCTTCATCCCGGCGTCATTGGGGTGGAGGTGGTCGCCGCCGTCGTAGGCCGGCAGCATCCGGTCCGGCTGCCGCGGGTCCCGGACGGCCTCGTCGAAGTCGAACACGGCGTCGTACGTGCCGTCGTCGGCGCGGATATGCCGGTTGATGGCGGTGCGCTGGGCCTCGGCGTCCGCCGTGCAGTCGTAGAAGCCGCCACAGGGCGCGATCGTCGCGGCGATGACCCGCAGCCCGCGTTCGTGGGCGCGCGCCGCGATGGCCTTGAGCCCCGTGATGACCTGCGCAGCCGAGGTCCCGGAGCGGATGTCGTTGACGCCCTCGAAGACGATGACCGTACGGGCCGAGGTCTGCGCCAGCACGTCCCGTTCCAGCCGGTGCTGTGCGCTGACGCCGCTCATGATGGTGCTGGTCCCGTCGCCCGGATAGCGGTCGGTCACCACGCGGTTGCCGGAGATGCCGTGGTTGAGGATCCCGAACCGCGGCAGGGAGTGCTGTGCCTGCAGCCGCCGCGCCAGCAGGTCGGGCCAGCGGCCGTTGGCGCCGGGCGTCGACCGCTCGCCGTCGGTGATGGAGTCGCCCAGCGTCACCACGGAGCCGGGCCCGTCCGCCACGTCCACGCCCGTCAGCAGCGGCCAGGTCTCCAGCTTGCCGGTGTACGCGCCCGCGCCGCGCTCGTCCGTCCGGTCGCCGCTGCCGTCGCCGGTCAGGTAGGAGACCTGGCTGGTGTAGCTGTGCAGGGGAACGGCCGTCACCGTGCCCGGCAGGTGGATGCTCACCAGCAGGTTGGTGCCCTCGGGCACCCGGAAGCCCAGCGAGTCGCTGAACGCCTGCGCGCCGGCCGGGATCACCGTGCCCGGCTGCCCGCCGAAGGACAGGGCCCGTGGCTTGCCGGCCGCGGCCGCGCCCCGGCCCTGCAGCGCGACGGTGGCGTGCCCGATCCGCACCGGGCGGGGAGCGAAGGTGTTCTCCAGCCGGATCCGCGTCGCCGGGCCGCCCGCGCTGCTGTGCACGACCAGCCGCAGCGTGCGGTCCTTCCACGGCCCGACGGCCGCGTAGCCGGAGGTGGAGGCGGCCCAGGTGCCCGTCCAGCCGCGGGAGCCGCCGCGCAGGGCGAGGGAGAACACGTGCAGGTCGCGGTCCGGCCCGGGGTCCTGCGGCAGCACCACGGAGTCGAGCTCGCGGCCGGGCGCGACCGGCACGGACACCGCGTACAGCCGCGTGGTCTCGGACCGCCGCCCGCTGCCCGTGTTGAGGTGGGGCAGGCCGACGGCCTTCGTCGTCAGGGGGCCGCGGCGCCAGTCCGGCGCGGTCAGCCGGTACGTGCTGCGTGAGCCGTCGCGGTAGCGCACCGTGCCCGTACCGCCGGCGTCACCGCCGCCCGCGCCCTTCGTCGTCCCGGCGACGAGGAACGTGAGGGCCTCGCCGCGGCCGCCGAGCCGGACGGCCTGGCCCGCCGCGCGGACGTTGTCGGGCTTGCCGGGAGCCGGGCGGGGCCAGTGCAGCCGGGCGCCGTCGAAGGCGAGTTCGCGGCCGGGCGTCCAGCCGGCGGCGGCGAGGTCCTGGGCGGAGAGCGAGTTGCCCGCGCCGTCGAAATCGGCTGCGCCGGGGCGGGCGTCGTCGCTGACCGCCCTGGAGTCGAAGAGCCGCTCCAGGGGGAGCGGCTCTCTGCCGGCTTGGGCACCGGGTCGTGCATCGTATTGCGCATCTGATTGCACATCGGATTGCGCCTCGTTTTGCGCACCGGGTTGTGCACCGGATGCGGATGCCGTCCCGGCGGCGAGTGCCGGGGCGTTTGCGGCGGCGACGGCGCACACGGCGCTCACGATCCCCACCGCGGCGGCCCGGGCCGCCGCCCGCGCCGCCGTCCACCGTCTGTGCCGTCTCCCGCCCGGCTTCACTGTTCGGAGCATGCGTCTCATGCCTCCCTGGTTCCCCGCTCGGTAAGTGGCTGCATGAAGCTAAGAAGACGCATGGGCAACGTCAAGGAGGCCATCCGGTCACGCCGGGCGCCGCGCGCCTGTGGTGGGGCCATCCGTGCGAGTGCGATCCTGTCCGGTATGAACATTCCCTTCCTGGACAGTTGGCGAAAGCGACACGGCCCGGGGCGCGGTCCGGCGCCGGCGAGCGCGGTCGACCGGGACCCGGAAGGGCTCGCCGAGCTGCTGTCCGAGTGCGAACTGCTGCGCACGCACGCGCAGTCCGCAGGAGTGGTCCTCGACGACTCGCCCGCCTCCCTGGAAGCCCTGGACCAGCTGCAGCCGCTCTGGCGCGACGACCCGGAGCTGGAGCCCTGGCTGGGCAACGACGCGGGCCTCTATCTGGGCACGGTCGTCATCCGTTCGGTCCGGGAGGCGGGGTGGTGGATCCGGTCCGACGGCCAGCCGGTGGTGCGGCTCGCCAACGGCCGCGAGGTCGACGTGGTCGAGGCGGGCCGGGCCTGGGCGGCCGACGGCGCGCCGGAGCTCTCGCAGCTGTACGCGGAGCTCGCCGAGAGCTGACGCCCGGGCTCGGGGGAGGGGCGCGGGAGGCCGGAGCCCGGGACGCCCGGCCTCAGCTGGTGAACGCGATGTCGTACTCCACCCGCCAGCGGTCCGCGCGCACGACGATGTCGGACGTCTCGACGGCGCGGCCCTCTCCGTCGAAGTGCGTGCGCTCGATGACCGTGACGCAGCTGCCCGCGGCGCAGCCGAGCGCCTCGGCCTCCGGCGTGCTCGCGGGCCGGGAGCCGACCAGCTCCTGCGCCCGCACGACCCGGATCCCGATGGCCGCGAGCCGCCCCCGCACCCCCCGCCGGGCGTAGGGCCCGCGCTCGGGGAGGACGACGTCCGTGCCCTCGGTGATGGCGAGCGGCTCCCAGCTCGTGGCGAGCTGCACGGGATGGCGGTTGGCCAGATATTCGTACTGGGTGCAGAGAACGCGCGTGCCCACGCCGATGTGCAGCCGCTGGGCGATGCGCTCCGGGGCGGCGGTCTCGGTGGACGAGGCTTCCCACGTAAGAGTGGCGTTCCGGGCCGTCCCGCCGTCGGGCGGGGGCTGCCGGCCGGGCTCGCCGGTGCGGCTGCCGGGCCGGCCGGGCCGCTCGGGCTCCTCCTCGCCCCGGCGCGGGCGGGGCGGCCCGTACCCCCGGATCTGGGCGGCGAAGGGGGTGTCGACGGCCCCGGTGGACCGCAGCAGGCTGCCGAGCGGCGCCCGGTCGGTGACGAAGACGCCGCGGCCGAACTGGCCTTCCGCATAACCGGCGGCCTTCAGCACGCGCACCGCCCGGTCCACGGTCTGGTCGCTGGCCGCGTAGGTGCGCTTCAGCTCGGAGCGGGAGGGGATGCGCTCGCCCACGGCGAGCCCGCCCTCGTCGATCCGCCGGCGCAGATCGTCCGCGATGCGCTGGTAGACGGGCCTGCTGTCGCCCACCACCGGCTCCTTTCCCCCGAGTTCCCCCAGTCCGTCCCCCTCAGGCTAGGTACCCAGGCCAGGTCTGTGTACCTAGGGCAAATGGCGGGCAATGTGCAACGAATGCCCATATGAACGCGTGTCATGGCTGAAGTCCCCTATAGAGGGGAATAGTTTGCGCGGATGGCGAGCGTGGACCGGAAGAGCGCGGAGAGTGGACGGGACTGGGTATGGCCGTCGATCCCCTGATCGAACTGCGTGATGTCAACAAGCACTACGGCGAGCTGCACGTCCTGAAGGACATCAACCTCACCGTCGGCCGCGGCGAGGTGGTCGTCGTCATCGGCCCCTCCGGCTCCGGGAAGTCCACCCTGTGCCGCGCCATCAACCGCCTTGAGCCCGTCGAGTCCGGCACGATCCTCCTCGACGGGCACCCGCTGCCCGAGGAGGGGCGCGAGCTGGCCAAGCTGCGGGCCGAGGTCGGGATGGTCTTCCAGTCCTTCAACCTCTTCGCCCACAAGACGGTGCTCGCCAACGTCTCCCTGGCGCCGCTCAAGGTCCGCAAGCGGGCCAAGGAGGACGCCGACCGGCGCTCGCGGGAGCTGCTGGAGCGCGTCGGCCTGCTCGCCCACGCGGACAAGTACCCGGCCCAGCTCTCCGGCGGCCAGCAGCAGCGCGTGGCCATCGCCCGCGCCCTCGCGATGGAGCCCAAGGCCCTGCTCTTCGACGAGCCGACCTCCGCGCTCGACCCGGAGATGATCAACGAGGTGCTGGAGGTCATGCAGCAGCTCGCCCGGGACGGCATGACGATGGTCGTCGTCACCCACGAGATGGGCTTCGCCCGCTCCGCCGCCAACCGCGTCGTCTTCATGGCCGACGGCCGCATCGTGGAGGACCGCGCCCCCGAGGAGTTCTTCACCGCGCCGCAGAGCGAGCGCGCCAAGGACTTCCTCTCCAAGATCCTCAAGCATTGAGGGGGGACCGGTGACTCTGCAGACACTGACGCGCCGCGTCCGCCGCCCGCGCGCCCTGCGCCGTACGGCCGCCGCCCTGGTCCTGGCCGCCCTCGTGCTGCCCGCCACCGCCTGCGGAAAGTCCGGCAGCCCGCCCGTCAAGGGGCCCAAGCCCGAGGCGCTGCCCGTCTACCGGGTCGACGAGGGCTTCCGGCTGGCCGACTCGCCCACCTGGCGGGCCGCGAAGGCCCGCGGCCACCTCGTCGTCGGCGCCAAGGAGGACCAGCCCTACATGGGCGAGAAGGACCCCGCCACCGGCGTCTACTCCGGCTACGACATCGAGATCGCCCGCATGATGTCCGCCTCCCTCGGCTTCGACCCCAAGACCATCCGGTTCCGCACGATCGCCTCCGCGAACCGCGAAACCGCCCTCCAGAACGGCCAGATCGACTACTACGTCGGCACGTACACGATCAACGCCCTGCGCAAGAAGCAGGTCGGCTTCGCCGGCCCCTACTACATCGCCGGGCAGTCGCTGCTCGTCCGCACCGACGAGAAGGGCATCGACGGGCCGCAGGACCTGGCCGGCAAACGGGTCTGCTCGGCCGCCGGTTCGACCCCGCTGCAGCGCATCGAGCGCGATTACCCCAAGGCCGTCGCCGTCGCCTACGACACGTACTCGGTGTGCGTGGACAACCTGCTCAGCCTCCAGGTCGACGCGGTCACCACCGACGACACCATCCTCATGGGCTTCGCGGCCAAGGCCCCGGACGAGCTCAAGATCGCCGGCAAGCCCTTCTCGAAGGAGCCCTACGGCATCGGCGTGCCCCGCGGCGACAACGCCCTGCGCTTCGCCCTGGACGACGCCGTGGAGGCCCACGAGAAGAACGGCGACTGGAAGAAGGCGTACGACGCGACGCTCGGCCTCTCCGGGGTGCCGGCCCCGCCGCCGCCCGCCGTCGACCGCTACCCGGCCGGCTGAGGAGGCGCCCGCTGTGAACGTGCTCACCGACAACTTCTCCCTCTACGCCAAGGGGCTGCTCGGCACGGTCGAGCTCACCGTCTACTCCTCGCTGCTCGCCCTCGCCCTGGGCTTCCTGATGGCCTCCTTCCGCGTCGCCCCCGTGGGCTCCCTGCGGGTCTTCGGCACGGTGTGGGTGACGGTGCTGCGGAACACCCCGCTCACGCTGCTGTTCTTCGCGGTGCTGCTCGGCCTGCCGCGGTTCGGCGTCGTGCTGCCCTTCCAGCTGTTCGCCGTCCTCGCCCTGGGCTGCTACACCTCGGCCTTCATCTGCGAGGCCGTGCGCTCGGGCATCAACACCGTGCCGGCGGGGCAGGGCGAGGCGGCCCGCAGCCTGGGCATGACCTTCGGGCAGACCCTGAGCCTCGTCGTGCTGCCGCAGGCCTTCCGCTCCGTCATCCCGCCGATCGGCTCCACCCTGATCGCGCTCGCCAAGAACTCCGCGATCGCCGGGTCCTTCAGCGTGACCGAGCTCCTCGGCACGTACAAGCCCCTCAACGAGCTCGGCTACAGCATCGTCTGGACCTTCGTCTGGATCGCCGTCGGCTATCTGATCGTGACCCTGTCCATCAGCGCGATCTTCAACGTGCTGGAGAAGCGCTGGGGAGTGCCCCGATGACCGACACCGCGCTGTACGACATCCCGGGGCCCCGGGCCCGGCGGCGCCACCTGGTCTACGGCCTCGCCGCCACCGTCGTGATCCTGGGGATCGTCGCCTGGGTGCTCTACCTGCTCTTCGACACCCACCAGTTCACCGCCGAGAAGTGGCGGCCGTTCGTGTACGAGGGCATCCAGGAGATGCTGCTGCGCGGCCTCGGCAACACGCTCAAGGCCTTCGCCTACGCGGCCGTGCTCTCCCTCGCCCTCGGCGGGCTGCTGGCCGCGGGCCGGCTCTCCGACCACCGGATCCTGCGCTGGATCGCCACGCTCTTCGTGGAGTTCTTCCGGGCGATGCCGGTCCTGGTCATGATCTTCTTCGTCTTCGTCGCCCTCAAGGTGCAGCCGCTGCCGGCCCTCGTCGCCGGGCTCACCCTCTACAACGGCTCGGTGCTCGCTGAGGTCTTCCGCAGCGGGGTGAACTCCGTCGACCGCGGCCAGCGGGAGGCGGCGTACGCGCTCGGGATGCGCAAGACGCAGGTGATGACCCACGTGCTCGTGCCGCAGGCGGTCCGCGCCATGCTGCCGACGATCATCAGCCAGCTGGTGGTGGCGCTGAAGGACACCTCGCTCGGCTTCCTGATCACCTACGAGGAGTTCCTGCACGCCGGCAAGCTCATCGCCAGCAACCTGGACTACGGGCTGCCGTTCATCCCGGTCGTGATGATCATCTCGCCGATCTACATCGGCATGTGCATGCTCCTGTCGTGGCTCGCCACGTGGGTCGCCAAGCGGCAGCGGCGCAGCCTCAAGACGGAGGCGGTGGAGGTCGGCCCGGCGGAGCCCGGCACCCTGCTGCCGGGTGCCGGGCAGATCCATCCGTGACGGCCGCGTGCGGAGCCCGGGGTGGTCCGCGGGCGGTCCCGGGGTGGTCCCGGGGTGGTTACGCGTCCGTGCCCAGCCACAGGTCCGGGCCGAAGACCTCGTAGTGGATGTCGGCGGCGGGCACCCCCGCCGCCAGCAGCTGCGTACGGGCCGAGCGGAGGAAGGGCAGCGGGCCGCAGAGGTAGGCCGTGGTGCCCGCGGGGACGTCGATGCGGGAGAGGTCGGCGTAACCCGTACGGTCGGCGGGCCAGTCGCCCTCGGGCTCCTCGTACCAGATGTGCGCGACCGCGTCGGGCAGCTTCTCGGTGAGCCGGAGCAGGTCGGTGCGGAAGGCGTGGGTGGCCTCACTGCGGTCGGCGTGGACGGTGATGACGCGGCGCTGCGAGCCGGTCGCGGCCAGGTGGGAGAGCATCCCGGTCATGGGGGTGCAGCCGATGCCCGCGGAGGCCAGCAGGACGGGGCCGTCGCCGTCGTCGAGGGTGACGTCGCCGCACGGCGCGCTGATCATCAGCGTGTCGCCGACGGCCACGCTGTCGTGCAGGTGGCGGGAGACCTCGCCGTCCGGGTCGCCGGTCACGCGCTTGACGGAGAACTGCAGGGCGTCGTCCGGGTGGCCGGAGAGGCTGTACTGGCGGATCTGCCGCGCGCCGTCCGGGAGCTCCGTCCGCACCGAGACGTACTGGCCCGGGCGGGCGGCGGGCAGCGGGCGGCCGTCCAGCGGACGGACGAGGAAGGTGGTCACCTCGGCGGTCTCCGCCAGGCGGCCGGCGACGGCGTACGGCCGGAAGACGTCCCCGGCGGCGGTGCCGGCCTGCTCGTACAGGCGGGCCTCCAGGGCGATGAGGGCGTTGGCCATCAGCCAGTAGACCTCGTCCCAGGCCGCGGCGACCTCCTCGGTGACCGCGTCGCCCAGCACCTCCACGATGGCCGCGAAGAGGTGCTGGTGGACGATCCGGTACTGGTCCGCGCCGATGCCCAGCGACGCGTGCTTGTGGGCGATGCGCGAGAGCATCGCGTCGGGGCGCGTCTCCGGGTGCTCGACCAGGGCGGTCGCGAAGGCGGCTATCGCGCCGGCGAGGGCCTGGCGCTGGCTGCCGTTCGCCTGGTTGCCGCGGTTGAAGAGGTCGCGCAGCAGCTCGGGGTGGGCGGCGAAGAGCTTGTCGTAGAAGAGCGGGGTGATCTCACCGATGGCCCCGCCCACGGCGGGGAGGGTGGCGCGGACGATCTCGGTCGACTCGGGGGACAGCATCGGCGCTCCTGGATCCTTGAATTGGTATTTCAGATGCGTATTTTTGGTCGTGCGAAGGGCCGTGGGGAGTGCCAGGGCTTCAGCCCTGCGTACGGGTGCCCAGGCTCAGCAGCACCGGGCCCGTCGGCGGGCCGGTCAGGTCCTCGACGGTGATCGGGTCCAGTGCGGCGAAGAACGCCTCCTGGGCGTTCCGCAGCGCACCGCGCAGCCGGCAGGCCGCGCGCAGGGGGCAGGGTGGGTCGTCCTCGCAGCCGACGACGTCGCCCACGCCCTCCAGCTCGCGCACGAGCCGGCCGACGGAGCCCGTCCGTCCGGCGGCGGTGAGGGTGAGCCCGCCGCCGCGGCCCCTGCGGGCCTCGACCACGCCCATGTGCTGCAGTCTGCTGACCACCTTGGCGGCGTGGGTGTACGGCACTCCGACGGCCTCGGCCACCTCGCGGGTGGTGGGGGTGTCGTCGCCGGTCACGGCCAGGCGCATGGCGATGCGCAACGCGATGTCGGTGCTCTTGGTCAATCGCACATCTGCACTGTACCTAATTGGATTCTTGTAATCCAATTAACCCCTTGGGGGGTATTTGGTGATCAGTTGACAGAACGTCACCACCCGGCGAGTCTGACGTCCGCGTCGGCGGCTCGGCAGCCCGGCGGCTCTGCGGCTCGGTGGCTCGGTGGACCGGCGGTCCTGCTGCCGGCCGTCCGGCGCACCCGGAACACAGACACAGCACGGAGGCAGTAGTGGCACACGCGCACGGACGTGGTGGGCGGTACGGCAAGGGACTGGCGGCGCTCGGCGCCGCGGCGGCCCTGGCGGCGGGGGCGGCCGGCACCGCGACGGCGGAGGGAGCGGAGGGAGCCGCCGCGGTCCCCGCCGGCGCGCGCTACGTCGCCCTCGGCGACTCCTACACCTCCGGCCCGGGCATCCCCGAGCAGACCGGCGGCGACTGCGCCCGCTCCAGCGTCAACTACCCGGCGCTCACCGCGAAGGCCCTGCACCAGACCTCCTTCAAGGACGTCAGCTGCAGCGGCGCCAAGACCGACGACATGTGGCGCGCCCAGGGCGACAACCCGCCGCAGCTCAACGCGCTCGGCACGAACACCCGCCTGGTCACGGTCGGCATCGGCGGCAACGACATCGGCTTCGGCGACATCATCGGCACCTGCGCCCAGCTGTCCTCCGGCGACCCGGCCGGCGCCCCCTGCCGCACGAAGTACACCGACGGCGGGACCGACCAGCTCACCGCCCGCATCGCCGGCGCCGCGCCCAAGGTCGCCAAGGTGCTGAAGGACATCCACAAGCGTGCTCCGCACGCGCGCGTCGTCCTCGCCGGTTACCCGGCGATCATGCCGGAGGACGGCACGGGCTGCTTCCCGGCCGTGCCGATCGCCGCGGGCGACGTCCCCTACCTGCGGGACACCGAGAAGAAGCTCAACACGATGCTGAAGGACGAGGCCCGCAAGGCCGGCATCCGCTTCGCGGACACCTACCGGCCGACCCTCGGCCACGACGTCTGCAAGCCGGCCACGGACCGCTGGATCGAAGGCGCCCAGCCGGAGAACCCGGCCGCCCCGTTCCACCCGAACGCCAAGGGCGAGGCGGCCATGGCAGGCGCCGTGATCTCGGCAGCCAGGGGCCGCTAACACGCGCTGCCCCTGCGGGGACGCTGCGGAGGGCCTTGCCTTCTGACGGCGATGTCCGGCGGTGCCGTACGGCGTGGTCCGGCGTGCGGCCCGCCCCTGCCTTCCGCCGGGACGGTGGCGCGCCACGACGGTGGCGCCCGGCGGTGCCGTACGGGCTGAGGCTGGTTCGGCACCGCCGGTTGCGTCCGGTGGGGGGTTGCGCGCTGTGGCGGCGGGGGTGGGTTTCGGCGTGCGGTTTCCGTATGGGTGCGGGCCAGGCCCGGTTTCTCCGCCGCGACGGTGGCGCGCCACGACGGTGGTGTCCGGCGGTGCCGTACGGGCTGAGTGGGTTTCGGTGCGCGGTTTCCGTATGGGCCGGGCCAAGCCCGGATTCCCCGCCGCGACGGTGGCGCGCCACGACGGTGGCGCCCGGCGGTGCCGTACGAGGCCAGCCGACGGGCGCTGTCCGCGAGGACCGGCGTGCCTCCGGTTGCGGTCCGTGGGGTTGCGCGCCGGCTCGGCGCGGGTAGGCTCCGGGGCCCGCTCGCCCCCTCGCCCGCTTGGAGGCAGGAATGGCCCGTCCCAGAACCCTGCGGAAGCAACCCCCGCACCGACGACTGCCCGTGCTCGCCGCGGCGGCCTCCCTGGTCGTAGGGCTCGGCGCCCTCCCGGCCGCCGCCCAGCCCGCAAGCCCGGCCGCCGAGGCCACCCGCACCCCCGCCAAGACCCCCGTCGCCGTCGGCTACGGCGGCGCCGTGGCCAGCGTCGACGCCGACGCCTCGGCCGCCGGCATCGAAGTGCTCCGCAAGGGCGGCAACGCCGTCGACGCCGCCGTGGCCACCGCCGCCGCCCTCGGCGTCACCGAGCCGTACTCCGCCGGCATCGGCGGGGGCGGCTACCTCGTCTACTACGACGCCGAGCGGCACCAGATCTCCACCATAGACGGCCGCGAACGCGCCCCCCTGACCGCGGACAAGGACCTCTTCCTGGAGCACGGCAAGCCCATCCCCTTCGCCGACGCCGTCACCAGCGGCCTCAGTGTCGGCACCCCGGGGACACCCGCCACCTGGGACACCGCCCTCCGCACGTGGGGCAGCCGCTCGCTCGCCCAGGTGCTCGAGCCCGCCGAGCGCATCGCCCGCTCCGGCTTCACCGTCGACGACACCTTCCGCAAGCAGACCGCCGACAACCAGTCCCGCTTCAAGGACTTCCCGGCCACCGCGAAGCTCTTCCTGCCCGGCGGCGCGCCCCCAGCCACCGGCAGCACCTTCAAGAACCCCGACCTGGCCCGCACGTACGCCCTGCTCGGCGAGCGCGGTGTGGGCGCGCTCTACCACGGCGAGCTCGGCCGCGACATCGTCAAGACCGTGCGCAAGCCGCCCGTCGACCCCGCCTCCGGGCGCGTCGCCCGCCCCGGTGGCCTGACCGAGCGGGACCTGCGTGCGTACGGGACGAAGCGCCAGGCACCGACGCACACCTCGTACCGCGGCCTCGACGTCTACGGAATCGGCCCCTCCTCCTCCGGCGGCACCACGGTCGCCGAGGCCCTCAACATCCTGGAGAACGGCGACCTTTCGAAGGCCGACGAGAAGACCTACCTGCACCGGTACATCGAGGCCAGCCGGATCGCCTTCGCCGACCGCAACCGCTGGGTGGGCGATCCGGCCTTCGAGGACGTGCCCACCAAGCCCCTCACCTCCCAGCGCTTCGCCGACGCGCGCGCCTGCCTCGTCAAGGACGACGCCGTGCTGACCAGCCCCCTCGCGCCCGGCGACCCGCGCCGCCCGGTGCCCTGCGGAGCGCACGGCAAGGCCGCGCCCACCCCGTACGAGGGACAGCACACCAGCCACCTGACGGTCGCGGACAAGTGGGGCAACGTCGTCGCCTACACGCTCACCATCGAGCAGACCGGCGGCAGCGGCATCACCGTCCCCGGCCGTGGCTTCCTGCTCAACAACGAGCTGACCGACTTCTCCTTCACCCCCGTCACCCCGGGCGTGCACGACCCCAACCTGCCGGGCCCGGGCAAGCGCCCGCGCTCGTCGATGTCGCCGACGATCGTCCTCGACCACGGGCGTCCCGCCTTCGCCCTCGGCTCGCCCGGCGGCGCGACGATCATCACCACGGCGCTGCAGACCCTCCTCAACCACGTCGACCGCGGGATGCCCCTCGTCGACGCGATCGCCGCACCGCGCGCGAGCCAGCGCAACGCCGCGGCCACGGAGCTGGAACCCGGCCTGTGGAACAGCCCGCTGCGCGGCCGGCTGGAGCGCCTCGGGCACGTCTTCAAGCAGAACCCCGAGATCGGCGCGGCGACCGGCGTGCAGCGGCTGCCGGACGGCCGGTGGGTGGCCGCCGCCGAACGGACCCGGCGCGGCGGGGGCTCGGCGATGGTGGTGCGGCCGAGCGGGAGTCCGCCGGTGCGCTGAAACGCGCCCGGGCGGGTGCGGCGCGGAGGCGAATCGCCGGGCGGTGCGCTGGTGAGGATCACCGGCATATGGCTGCGCACCGTGGAGAACCTGAAGAAGCCGGAGAAGCCGGAGAGCGCGGGGAATCCGCCGGCCGGATACGGGCCTTCGCCGCCGCCCCGGTCCTTCTCGCCCTCCTGCTGGGGGCGTTAGCGGTGTGGCTGCCCGGCAGCCACACCGCTGACGCGGCGACCGGCGCGGCCGGAGCGAACACCTGCCGGGCCGGCGCCTACCTCAGCGACCTCTACAACCTGGACCCCGCCGCGCACACCTTCGGGGCACGGGTGACGGTGTGGACCGTCTGCCCGCGGCGCGAGCTGGATCCGCTGCCCGACGCGGCGTTCAGCAATTACAACGACAACCTGGAGAAGAGCGAGCCGTCCCTGACCTCGGAGAGGGGCATGTTCCGCGACGTGGTCCGGGTCCAGGGGACCTTCCGGCAGGAGTGGGACGTCCGGGCCTTCCCCTTCGACCGCCACCGCATCGAGGTCAAGGTCACTTCCCGCAAGGAGGCCGACGAGGTCCGGTTCGTCCCCGACAACGACGACGCCGCGACGAACGACCTCATCGCGCCGCCCGGCTGGCGGATCACCGGCTACCACCTCGCCGCGGTCGACCGGCATTTCCCCACCAACTTCGGTGACCCGAGCCTCCCGAAGGGGAAGGGCAGCACGCGCAGCCGGCTGCTCATCCAGATCTCCCTGTCACGCAGCGACCCCGTCATCTTCTGGAAGCTGACGGGCCCGCTCTACCTCATGCTGCTCATCGGCACAGCCGCCTTCCTGCTGCCGTCGCACAGTGACGAGCTGGGCATGGCGGAGAAGCTCGACTCGATGCAGAGCCGGCTGTCCCTGCTGGGCGGCGGCCTGTTCGTCGTCATGCTCAACATGCAGCAGGTGAACACGGTGATCACCAGCAGCGTGGGGCTGACGCTCATCGACGGGCTGCATTTGCTCACTCTCGTCTACGTGCTGCTCGCCGTGGTCGCCACCGTGCTGTCCTGGCGCTGGACCGTCCGGGGCGGCGACCCGGAGCGCGTGGAGCGGATGCACCACCGAGGTGCGGTGATCGCCCTGGCGGCGTACGCGGCCGTCGCCGGGGCGATGGTCGCGTACGCCGCCTGTGTGGGCTGACCGTGGGCCACAGCCCAGCGGCTTGATGCCGTCAGCCCAGCAGCTTGATGACGTCGTCGGTGGTGCCGGTCTCCGCGAGGCGCGGGAAGATCTTCTCGACGGCGATGCGGTGCACCTCCGGGTCGGTGTCGGTGACGGCGTCGGTCACGACCGTGACGTGGTAGCCGTGCTCGTGGGCGGCGCGGGCCGTGGACTCGACTCCCGCGCCCGTCGCGATGCCCGCGAGGACGATCTGGGTGACGCCGCGGCGGCGCAGCTGGAGGTCGAGGTCGGTGGCGTGGAAGGCGCCCCAGGTGTGCTTGGTGACCACGATGTCGCTGTCCTTGCGGTCCAGTTCGGGCCTCAGGTCGGCGAAGCCGGCCGGGAACTCCCCGCTGCGCAGGGGCGCTTCGGAGCGGCCGGGCGCGGTGCCGACGACGCGGACGAGGACGACGGGCAGGCCGTGGTCGCGGAAGGCGGCGGCCAGGCGGGCGCCGCGTTCGACGATCTCTTCGGAGGGGTGGGCGGTGGGGAGGGCGGTGATGCCCTTCTGGAGGTCGATGAGGACGAGGGCGCTGGTCTTGTCGAGCGTGGTGACGGGCATGGAGGAGTGCACCTTTTCTGCTTGGTCCGCTGGTACTTGTTGGTCCGCTGGTACTTGCCTTGCTTGTTCCGCGGAGTGGCCGGGGCCGGAGTGGCCGAGGCCGGGGTCGCCGGGGCCGGGGTGGTCGAGGGCTTTCGCGCGCAGGGCGCGGTCGGTGGCGGTCAGGACGAGCAGGAGCAGGCTCAGCGCGCCGGTGACGGCCGCGAGCCGGTGGAGTCCGGCGTCGCCCGCCTGCCGGCCGAAGCAGACGGCGAGGAGGCCGGTGGCGGCTATCGCGCTCGCGTACTGGGCGGTGCGCTGCAGCCCGGCCGCGGACCCGACGCGGTCGGGCCGCGCCTGGGCGTAGACGGCGGCCTGGTTGCCGGTCGAGGACAGGCCCTGCGGGACGCCGAAGAGCGCGGAGGCGATGAGCAGCGCGGCGAGCGGGGTGCCGCCGGTGGCGGCGACGAGGAGGCCGCTGCCCGCGGCGAGCAGCGCGGCGGCCGTGGTGAGCGGGGCGCGGAGACCTTTCGTCCGGGCGCCGAGGAGGGAGCAGACGGCGGCCGCGAGGGACATCGGCAGCATGACCAGGCCGGTCTGGAAGGAGGTGTAGCCGTGGGCCTCCTCCAGCCATTGGGAGTAGCCGTAGAGGGCGGAATAGATCGTGAGGTAGGCGAGCCCGTGGCGGAGGTAGGTGCGCAGGAGGGCGGGCCGGGACGGGGCAGGGCCCTGGGCCTGCGGTACGGGGCCGCTCCTGCCGCCTCGTACCGCGCGCGGGTGGTCGTGCGGCAGCCACGGCAGGGCGGCTGCGAGCGCGAGGAGGGAGAGGGGGACGTTGACCGCGAAGATGCCCCGCCAGCCGGTGGTCGTGGTGAGGAGCCCGCCGAGGGTGGGGCCGAGGGCCGCGCTGCCGAGGGCGGCGAGCGAGAGGCGGCCCATGACGGGGCGGGGCGCGGGGCGGCCGGTCCGCAGGGACTCCGCGCGCAGCATCGCCATCGCGGCCGGGTACGCGGCCGAGGTGCCGACGCCCAGCAGGACCCGGGCGGCGATCAGCCACCCGAAGCCGGGCGCGAGCGCGCCGAGCAGGCCGGCGGCGCAGACGAGGACCAGGCCCGCGAGGAAGACGCGGCGGGGGCCGAAGGAGTCGGCGAGGCGGCCCATGACGGGCTGGCCGGCGGCGCTGGCGAGGTAGAGGGACGACAGCAGCCAGGCGGTGCCGGAGGGCCCGGCGCCGAAGTCGTGGCCGATCGCCACCAGGCCGGTGGCGATCATCGTGGTGTTGAGGGGGTTGAGGACGGCCCCGAGGAGCAGCGGCGTCATCAGGCGGGCGCCGAATCCTCCGCCGGGGCCGGCGGCGTGCGGAGCGGTGTGCGGGGCGGGGTCCGGCGCCCTTAAGGCTTTCACCCGTCCGCCAGGCGCTTGAGCAGGCGGGTGGCGTCGGCGAGGGTCTGCCGCTCTTCCCCGGTGAGCCGGTGCGCGATGGCGTCGGCGAGCCAGGCGTGCTTGGAGTGCCGTACGGAGGAGACGGCCTCGGTGCCCAGGCCGGTGAGGGAGAACAGGACCTGTCTGCCGTCCGTCGGGTGCGGGGAGCGGGCGACCAGGCCCAGCTCCTCCAGCCTGCCGACGATGGCGCGCATCGACTGCGGGCGGACGAGCTCGGCGCGGGCCAGGTCGGCGGTGGTGGCCGGGCCGCCGTTGGCCAGGCGGCCGAGGACGGTGCGCTGGGAGGGGGTGAGGGCGCCCTGCGGCGAGGCCTCGCGCAGGCGGCGCATGAGCTGGGAGACCGTCGCGGCCAGATCGGCCGCGGCGCGTTCCTGATCCATGTCGGGATCCTTGTCGGGCATGGCCCCACCGTAAATACCAACAGGCAAACTTGCAAGTTTGCCTGTCGGGTTATCCACAGGGCGATCGATGGTCTTGCCGCGCGGCGTGGCGCGTCCTACGGTCGCAACCACACGTGGATCTACGCGTGTCAGCCTGGCCGGTCGGCCTGACTGACGCCCCCGTGAAGGAGCAGCTCATGGCCAATGTCGTCCGCGCCGCTCTGGTCCAGGCCACCTGGACCGGTGATACGGAATCCATGCTCGTCAAGCACGAGGAGCACGCCCGCGCAGCCGCTGCCCGGGGCGCGCAGGTGATCGGTTTCCAGGAGGTGTTCAACGCCCCCTACTTCTGCCAGGTCCAGGAGAGCGAGCACTACCGCTGGGCCGAGCCCGTTCCCGGCGGGCCCACGGTCCGCCGGATGCAGGAGCTGGCCCGCGAGACGGGCATGGTGATCGTGGTGCCGGTCTTCGAGACCGAGGGCCCCGGTTTCTACTACAACACCGCGGCCGTCATCGACGCCGACGGCAGCTATCTGGGCAAGTACCGCAAGCACCACATCCCCCAGGTCAAGGGCTTCTGGGAGAAGTACTACTTCGCGCCGGGCAACCTCGGCTGGCCCGTCTTCGACACGGCCGTCGGCAAGGTCGGCGTCTACATCTGCTACGACCGCCACTTCCCGGAGGGCTGGCGCCAGCTCGGCCTCAACGGCGCCCACCTCGTCTACAACCCCTCGGCCACCTCCCGCGGCCTCTCGGCCCACCTGTGGAAGCTGGAGCAGCCGGCCGCCGCCGTCGCCAACGCGTACTTCGTCGCGGCCATCAACCGCGTCGGCCAGGAGGAGTACGGCGACAACGACTTCTACGGCACCTCCTACTTCGTCGACCCCCGCGGCCAGTTCGTCGGTGACGTGGCGAGCGACTCCAAGGAGGAACTGCTCGTGCGCGACCTGGACTTCGGCCTCATCGACGAAGTGCGACAGCAGTGGGCCTTCTACCGCGACCGCAGGCCCGACGCCTACGACGGGCTGGTCCGGCCATGACCTCCCCGACCGGGCCCGGGAGCTCTCCGGCCGCCCATCTGCACGCCCGGCACCGCGCCGTGATGCCCGACTGGCTCAGCCTCTACTACCGCAGGCCCCTGGAGCTCACCCACGGCGAGGGCCGCCACGTCTGGGACGCCCAGGGCCGGCGCTACCTCGACTTCTTCGGCGGCATCCTCACCACCATGACCGCCCACGCCCTGCCCGAGGTCACCAAGGCCGTCGCCGAGCAGGCCGGCCGCATCCTGCACACCTCCACCCTCTACCTCGACCGGCACATGGTCGAGCTCGCCGAGCGCATCGCCGCCCTCTCCGGCATCCCCGACGCCCGCGTCTTCTTCACCACCTCCGGCACCGAGGCCAATGACGCGGCCCTCCTGCTGGCCACCTCGTACCGCGGCTCCAACCAGATCCTGGCCATGCGCAACAGCTACCACGGCCGCTCCTTCTCCGCCGTCGGCATCACCGGCAACTCCTCCTGGTCGCCCACCAGCCTCTCCCCGCTCCAGACGCTCTACGTCCACGGCGGCGTCCGCAGCTCCGGCCCCTACGCCCACCTGACCGACTCCCGCTTCATCTCCGCGTGCGTCGCCGACCTCGAGGACATGCTCGGCCAGGCCCACGGCCGGGTGGCGGCCCTCATCGCCGAACCGATCCAGGGCGTCGGCGGGTTCACCGCCCCGCCCGACGGGCTCTACGCCGCCTTCCGCGAGGTCCTCGCCGAGCGCGGCATCCTCTGGATCACCGACGAGGTGCAGACCGGCTGGGGCCGCACCGGCGACCACTTCTGGGGCTGGCAGGCCCACGCCGAAAACGGCCCGCCCGACCTCCTCACCTTCGCCAAAGGCATCGGCAACGGCATGTCGATCGGCGGCGTCGTCGGCCGGGCCGAGGTCATGAACTGCCTCGACGCCAACTCCATCTCCACCTTCGGCGGCAGCCCCGTCACCATGGCCGCCGGCCTCGCCAACCTCACCCACCTCCTCGAACACGACCTCCAGGGCAACGCCCGCCGGGTCGGCGGCCTGCTCATCGAGCGGCTCCGCGCCATCACCGCCGGCTTCCCCGCCGTCCGCGAGGTGCGCGGCCGCGGCCTGATGATCGGCATCGAGCTGGTCGAGCACGACGGATCCCCCTCCCCGGAAGGAGCCTCCCTCGCCCTCGAACTGGCCCGGGAAGAAGGCCTGCTGATCGGCAAGGGCGGTCGCGACGCCAACGTCCTGCGCATCGCCCCGCCGCTCTCCCTCACCGTCGCCGAGGCCGAGGAGGGCGCCGGTGCCCTCGAATCGGTCCTGCGTCAGGTGCAGTTCACCATCGCCGGAAAGGAGCGGCCATGACCACCACGGCCATCCGCGGCGGCCTCGTCATCACCGCCGCCGAGGAGACCCTCGCCGACGTCCTCGTCGAGGACGGCAAGGTCGCGGCCCTCGCCGCACCCGGCAGCGCCTTCGCCCAGGGCTGGCGGGCCGACCGCACCCTGGACGCCACGGGGAAGTACGTCATCCCCGGCGGCGTCGACGCCCACACCCACTTCGACCTCCCCTTCGGCGGCACCGCCTCCTCCGACGACTTCGAGACCGGCACCCGGGCCGCCGCCTGGGGCGGCACCACCACCGTCGTCGACTTCGCCGTCCAGACCCGCGGGCAGGCCCTGCGCGAAGGGCTCGACCGCTGGCACGCCAAGGCCGCCGGCCGCTGCGCCGTCGACTACGCCTTCCACATGATCCTCTCCGACGTGAACGAGGGATCGCTGAAGGAGATGGACCTCCTCGTCTCCGAAGGCGTCACCTCCTTCAAGCTCTTCATGGCCTACCCCGGCGTCTTCTACAGCGACGACGGGCAGATCCTGCGCGCCATGCAGCGCGCCGCGGGCAACGGCGGGCTGATCATGATGCACGCCGAGAACGGCATCGCCATCGACGTCCTCGTCGAACAGGCCCTCGCCGCGGGCCGCACCGACCCCCGCCATCACGGCGAGGTCCGCAAGGTCCTGCTGGAGGCCGAGGCCACCCACCGCGCGATCCAGCTCGCCCGCGTCGCCGGCAGCCCGCTCTACGTGGTGCACGTCTCCGCCGAGGAGGCCGTGGCCGAGCTCGCGCACGCCCGCGACAAGGGCCTCCCCGTCTTCGGCGAGACCTGCCCGCAGTACCTCTTCCTGTCCACCGACAACCTCGCCGAGCCGGACTTCGAGGGCGCGAAGTACGTCTGCTCCACCCCGCTGCGGCCCCGCGAGCACCAGGCCGCCCTCTGGCGCGGCCTGCGCACCGACGACCTCCAGGTCGTCTCCACCGACCACTGCCCCTTCTGCTTCTCCGGACAGAAGGAGCTCGGCCGCGGCGACTTCTCGAAGATCCCCAACGGCCTGCCCGGCGTGGAGAACCGGATGGACCTCCTCCACCAGGCCGTGGTCGACGGTCACCTCACCCGCCGCCGCTGGATCGAGCTCGCCTGCGCCGCCCCCGCCCGGATGTTCGGCCTCGCCCCGCACAAGGGCACCATCGTCCCCGGCGGCGACGCCGACATCGTCATCTACGACCCGCACGCCGAGCAGACCCTCTCGGCCGCCACCCACCACATGAACGTCGACTACTCCGCCTACGAGGGAAAGCGCGTCACCGGGCAGGTCGAGACCGTCCTCTCCCGCGGCGAAACCGTCATCGACCGGCGGAAGTTCACCGGGCGCGCCGGCCACGGCCGCTACGTCCCCCGCACCACCTGCCAGTACCTGACATAAGGAGCACCGTCGTGGACTTCGGCCTCGTCCTGCAGACCGACCCGCCCGCCACCGCCGTCGTGGACCTGATGCGCCGTGCCGAGCGCTCCGGCTTCCGCTACGGCTGGACCTTCGACTCCGCCGTCCTGTGGCAGGAGCCGTTCGTCATCTACAGCCGCATCCTGGAGCACACCGAGCGGCTCGTCGTGGGGCCGATGGTCACCAACCCCTCCACCCGCACCCCCGAGGTCACGGCCTCCACCTTCGCCACCCTCAACGACATGTACGGCAACCGCACCGTGTGCGGCATCGGCCGCGGCGACTCCGCGATGCGCGTGGCCGGCCGCAAGCCCAACACCCTGGCCTCCCTCCGGGAGTCCATCCGCGTCATCCGCGACCTCGCCGAGGGCCGCGAGACCGACGTCGGCGGCACCCCCCTGAAGATCCCCTGGGTCCGGGACGGCAAGCTGCCCGTGTGGATGGCCGCCTACGGGCCCAAGGCGCTCGCCCTGGCGGGCCAGGAGGCCGACGGGTTCATCCTCCAGCTCGCCGACCCGTTCCTCACCGAATGGATGATCAAGCACGTACGGGACGCGGCAGCCGGGGCCGGCCGCGACCCGTCCTCGGTCACCATCTGCGTGGCCGCCCCCGCCTACGTCGGCGACGACCTCGCCCACGCCCGCGAGCAGTGCCGCTGGTTCGGCGGCATGGTCGGCAATCACGTGGCCGACCTGGTCGAACGCTACGGCGAGCACTCCGGCCTCGTCCCCGACGCCCTCACCGCCTACATCAAGCAGCGCCACGGCTACGACTACAGCCACCACGGCCGGGCCGGGAACCCGTCCACGGACTTCGTCCCCGACGAGATCGTGGACCGCTTCTGCCTCCTGGGCCCCGCCGAGTCCCACCGCGAGCGACTGGAACACCTGCGGAGCCTGGGCGTGGACCAGTTCGCGGTCTACGCCATGCACGACGCGAAGGAGGCCACGATCGACGCGTACGGGCAGGACATCATTCCGGCATTCGCCTGAGACGAGCCGTACGGCTCCACGGCGCCACCGCGCGGGCCTACGGAACGCGGGCCGTCCACTCCGGAGAGGAGAACTTCGCCGCCGCCAGCTCCTCCGCCCGCGCCATCTCCTCGGGGGTGACCGATCCCTCCGTGAGGCCGTACCGGCCGCGGAAGGAGTCGATCATCTTCTCGATGACGGCGGCGCGCGACAGGCCGGTCTGGCGGCGCAGGGGATCGACCCGCTTCTTCGCGCTCTTCGTGCCCTTGTCCGACAGCTTCTCCCGGCCGATGCGCAGCACGTCCAGCATCTTGCCGGCGTCGATGTCGTAGGCCATCGTCACGTGGTGCAGCACCGCGCCCTCGGCGCCCACCAGCCGCTTCTGCGCCGCGCCCGCGATCTTCCCGGAGTCGGTGGCGATGTCGTTGAGCGGCTGGTACCAGGCCTTGACGCCCATGCCCTCCAGCGCGCCCAGCACCCAGTCGTCCAGATAGGCGTAGCTGTCGGCGAAGGACAGACCCTGGACGAGGGCGTCCGGGACGCACAGCGAGTAGGTGATGGTGTTGCCGGGCTCGATGAACATGGCCCCGCCGCCGCTGATCCGGCGCACCACCGTCATCCCGTGGCGCTCGGCGCCCTCCGGGTCCACCTCGTTGCGCAGGGACTGGAAGCTGCCGATGACGACCGCCGGGGAGGCCCACTCCCACACGCGCAGCGTCGGCGGCCGCCGCCCGGCCGCCACCTCGGCGGCCAGCACCTCGTCCAGCGCCATGTGCAGGGCGGGGGACTGGGGGCCGTCGTGGACGAGCTGCCAGTCGTAGTGGTGCCAGTCGGTGGCGTTGGCCAGGGCGCGGCGGACGGCGATGCCCACGGCCTCGGAAGTGAGGCCGAACATCACCGTGCCCTCGGGCAGCGCGGCATCGATGCGGGCGGCGAGCTCCGGAGCGGTCAGCTCGGCGGGCGCGCCCTCCAGAGCCCGGTTGATGTCGAACAGCGCCTCGTCGGGTTCGAGGAAGAAGTCCCCCGCCACCCGGACGTCACGGAGCGCTCCGTCCACCACGTCCAGGTCCACGACGACGAGCTTGCCGCCCGGCACCTTGAATTCACCGTGCACGGCGCATCCTCCAGCTTGGTTTCCCCGGCCGGCCCAGCGACCGGCAACGGAAACAACCGTAACGCCGCGACGGGCCGTACCGTGCGCCCGGCGGCCCGGGGCAGGAGGGCACCCCGCAGGTGGTCCGCGGTGGTATTGCGCGCCGGGGGGAAGATCTGCCTTGCTGGACGTCATGTTCACCACCCGGCCCACCCTGCAGGGCACCTTCGGCATGGTGTCGTCCACCCACTGGCTGGCGTCGCAGTCCGCGATGGCCGTGCTGGAGAGCGGCGGGAACGCCTTCGACGCCGCCGTCGCGGGCGGGTTCGTCCTGCACGTCGTCGAGCCGCACATGAACGGCCCGGCCGGCGAGGTGCCCGCCGTCCTCGCCCCGGCGGGCGGCCGGGTGCAGGTGCTCTGCGGCCAGGGACCGGCGCCCCGGGGCGCCACCATCGAGCACTACACCTCGCTCGGCCTCGACCTGGTCCCCGGCACCGGCCCCCTCGCGGCCGCCGTCCCGGGGGCGTTCGACGCCTGGATGCTGCTCCTGCGCGACCACGGCACCAAGCCGCTCGCCGACGTGCTGGCGTACGCCATCGGCTATGCAGAGCACGGCCACGCCCCCGTCGAGGCCATCGGTCGGACCGTGGCCACCGTCCGGAGGGTGTTCGAGACGGAGTGGACGTCCTCGGCCGAGGTCTACCTGCCCGGCGGCCGCCCGCCGGCGCCCGGCGCGCTCCTGCGCAACCCCGCGCTCGCCGCCACCTGGCGCCGTCTGATCGCCGAGGCCGAAGCCGCCGGGGGCAGCCGCGAGCAGCGCATCGACGCGGCCCGCCGCGTGTGGCGCGAGGGCTTCGTCGCCGAGGCCCTCGTCGCGGCCGCGGGCCGGCCCACCCTCGACACCTCCGGCGAACGCCACACCGCGCCCCTCACCGGCGACGACCTCGCCGCCTTCCGGGCCGGCTACGAGGAACCGGCGCGCTACGACTGGAACGGCTGGACCGTCTGCAAGCCGGGCCCCTGGTCGCAGGGCCCGGTCCTGCTCCAGCAGCTCGCCCTGCTCGGCGCGCCGCCGGAGTACGGGACCCCCGAGTACGTCCACACCCTCATCGAGGGCAGCAAGCTCGCCCTGGCCGACCGCGAGGCCTGGTACGGGGACGCCGCCGACGTCCCGCTGGAGGACCTGCTCTCCGACGGCTACAACACCGCCCGCCGCGCGCTCGTCGGCGACCTCGCCTCGTACGAACTGCGCCCCGGCAGCCCCGGGGGCCGCAGCCCGCGGCTGGCCCGCCACGCCGTCGCCGCTGCGGAACGCACTGCTCCGGCGGTGCCGGGCGCGGGCGAGCCGACCGTGGCGGTCAGCGGCGCGACCCGCGGCGACACCTGCCACCTCGACGTCGCCGACCGCTGGGGCAACATGATCTCCGCGACGCCCAGCGGCGGCTGGCTGCAGTCCAACCCCGTCGTGCCGGAGCTCGGCTTCCCCCTCGGCACCCGGCTGCAGATGGCCTGGCTGGAACCCGGGCTCCCCAACTCCCTCACCCCCGGGCGGCGGCCCCGCACCACCCTGACCCCGTCGCTGGCCCTGCGCGACGGCGAGCCCGTCCTCGCCTTCGGCACGCCCGGCGGCGACCAGCAGGACCAGTGGCAGCTGCACTTCTTCCTCGCCGCCGCCCTGCGCCCGCCCGTGCGCGGCGGCCTCGACCTGCAGGGCGCGATCGACGCGCCCAACTGGCACCACGAGTCCTTCCCCGGCTCCTTCCACCCGCGCACCATGGCGCCCGGCGCGGTCGTCGTGGAACGGCGCCTCGGCGAGCGGGCGATCGGGGAGCTGCGGCGGCGGGGCCACCGGGTGACGGTGGGGGAGCCGTGGTCGGAGGGGCGGCTGTGCGCGGTGGCCCGTGACCCGCGGACGGGCGTGCTGTCGGCGGCCGCCAACCCGCGCGGCATGCAGGGGTACGCGGTGGGCCGCTGACGCGGCGCGGGGCACGCGTTCACCGGTGGGACATCCGGGGGAGACCCGGCCGCCACCGGTTGTCGGTGGGGCGTGGTTCGATGGACGCATGCTCGAAGACTTTCTCGCAGGTGACCTGACCGACGTCGAGGAGGCGGTCCGCAAGGCGGCCGCCGCCGAGATCACGCCCCGCTTCCGGCAGCTCGCCGCGGACGAGATCGTCGAGAAGAACGGCCCGCACGACCTCGTCACCGTCGCCGACCGGCGCGCGGAGGAGCACCTCACGGCCTCGCTCACCGCCCTGCTGCCCGGTTCGGTCGTCGTCGGCGAGGAGGCCGTGCACGCGGACCCGGGCCTCCTCGGCGCCCTCGGCGGCGACGCGCCCGTGTGGATCGTCGACCCCGTCGACGGCACCCGCCAGTTCGTGCACGGCGAGCCCGGCTTCGCGACGCTGGTCTGCCTCGCCCACCGCGGCGAGCTCCTCGCCTCCTGGACGTACGCGCCCGCGCTCGACCTGATGGCCGTCGCCCGCCGCGGCGGCGGCGCCACGCTCAACGGCGAGCCGCTGCACGCCGGCTCGCCGGCCCCCGGCAAGGTCCTGGAAGTGGCCATCTCGCACTACGACTTCACCGACGACGAGCAGAAGCGCGTCCTCGCGGCGCTCAGCACCGAGGGGCTCGCGCCCCGCCCCTGCGGCTCGGCCGGCCTCGAATACCTGAATGTGGCCCGGGGCAGCATCGACGGCCTCGCCTTCTCCTGGGAGAACCCCTGGGACCACGCCGCCGGCCTGCTCCTCGTCGCGGAGGCGGGCGGCGCGAGCGGGACGCTCGCGGGCGAGTCGTTCCGCATAGCCGGCGGCAACGCGCTCCCCTTCGCCGCCGCGCGGGACGAGCCGACGCTCCGTCATATCCTGGACCTGCTGGTGTCCGCCGGCTGACCACCGGGACGGATTCCGGAAGCCTGGAAGCCCGGGACGGCTCCCGGGGCATCCGGATCCGGGACGTTCCGAACACGAGGGGAGTGGCGTCCGGTGCCGACCATGCTCGACGCTGTCGTCGTAGGTGCCGGGCCCAACGGGCTGACCGCCGCCGTGGAGCTGGCCCGCCGCGGCCTGTCGGTGGAGGTCTTCGAGGCCGCCGGTGCCATCGGCGGCGGCGCGCGGACCGAGGAGCTCACGCTCCCCGGCTTCCGGCACGACCCGTGCTCCGCCGTGCACCCGCTCGGCGCGGGCTCCCCGGCCTTCGCCGCGATGCCGCTCGACCGGCACGGCCTGGAGTGGGTCCACCCCGAGCTGCCCATGGCCCACCCCTTCCCGGACGGCACGGCCGCGGTCCTCTCCCACAGCGTGGGGGAGACGGCGCACTCGCTCGGCCCGCGCGACGCCGGGGCCTACCGCCGGCTCGTCGCGCCGTTCCGCGGCAAGTGGAGCACGGTCGCCGCCGACTTCCTGCGCACCCAGTGGGACGGGCTGCCGAGCGACCCGCTGCTCTACGCGCGTTTCGGCCTCGTGGGCGCCCAGCCCGCGGCCCTGCTGACCCGCCGGTTCCGGGAAGAGAAGGCGCAGGCCCTCTTCGCCGGCCTGGCCGCGCACGGCATCTCTCCCCTCACCGGCATCGGCACGGGCGGCATGGCCCTGGTCTTCGCACTGGCCGCGCACGCGGGCGGCTGGCCGGTGCCGCGCGGCGGCTCGCAGGCCATCGCCGACGCCCTCGCCTCCTACCTGCGCGCGTGCGGCGGCGCCGTGCACACCGGCTACGAGGTCAAGCGGCTGGACGACCTGCCGCCCGCCCGGGCCTATGTGTTCGACACCTCGCCCACCGCCCTCGCCCGGATCGCGGGCCTCGGCAACGCCTACCGCGGCTACCCGTACGGCCCCAGCGTCTTCAAGATCGACTATGCGCTGTCGGGGCCCGTGCCGTGGCGGTCGGAGGCCGCCCGCCGGGCTGGCACGGTCCACGTCGGGCCGACGTACGGAGAGATCGACGCGGCCCTCGACGCCGCGCTCCACGGCCGGGACCCCTCGGTGCCCTTCCTCATCACCGCCCAGCCCAGCCTCGTCGACCCCACGCGCGCGCCCGAGGGCAAGCACACCTTCTGGGTGTACGGACACGTGCCCAGTGGCTGGGAGGGTGACGCCACCGAGGTGATCGAGCGGCAGATCGAGCGGTTCGCGCCCGGCTTCCGCGACCTGGTCCTGGCCCGCGCCACGGCAGGCCCCCCACAGCTGGCCGCCCGCAACGCCAACTACGTGGGCGGCGACTTCGCCATCGGGTCGGTGGCGGGCCTGCGCCTGATCATCCGCCCCAAGCTCGCCCGCGTCCCGTACGCGACCTCGCACCCCGCGGTCTTCCTCTGCTCCTCGGCCACCCCGCCCGGGCCCGGCGTGCACGGCATGTGCGGGCACCACGCGGCGAAGGCGGTGTGGCGGAGGCTGCGGAAGAAGTAGCGGGAGAAGCAGCGGAACGCAGCGGTAGAAGGAAGAAGCAGGAGCGCAGGAGCCGGCGGACCGGGCGGTTCACGCCGCGCGGGGCAGCTGCCGGAGGATTCCGTTCCGTACGGTGGCGGTGTCCGTGCCCAGCTTCCGCAGCAGGCCGTCGGTCACCTTGTCGTCCGGGTCGAGGATGCCCAGGACGACGTGTTCCGGACCGATGTGGCGGTCCTTGCGGGCGAGGGCCTCGCGCAGCGAGCGCTCCAGGGCCTTCTTCGCGCGGCGCGCGAAGGGGATGTGGCCCTTCCGGGCGGGTTCGTCCCGGCGGCGGCCGAAGGGCAGGATCCGCCGCCGCTCCTCAGGGGGACCGGGCCGGTCGAGGGCTCCCGGGCCGAACGTGTCCTCCGCCCGGGCCCGTACGGCCTCCAGATCGATGCCGAACGCGCGCAGCGCCTCCGCGTCGCTCGCACCGAGCGGGCCGGTCGGTGCCAGGGCGCTCCGGCACGCCTCCGGCGTGATCCCGAACCCGGCCAGCGTCGCGACCACGGGGGCGCCGGGCCGGCCGAGCACGCCGAGCAGCAGGTGCTCGCTGCCGATCCACGTGTGGCCCAGCTCGCGGGCCTCTTCCTGCGCCAGTACGACGGCGATGCGTGCGTCCTGGGTGAACCGTTCGAACATGCCTACCTCCTGGCGTGCTTCTTGTGGACTGCCTGCCTGCTGACCCCGAGCGCGGCCCCGATCTCCTCCCAGGACCAGCCCTGCCGGCGTGCGCTGTCGACCTGGAGCGCCTCCAGGCGCTCGACGAGCCGCCGCAGTGCGGCGACGGCGTGCAGTCCCACGCGGGGATCGCTGTCCATGGCGGCCTCGGTGGTGCCGACCGCGTCCTTCGCATCCGTTCCGGCCATGCTGTCAACGTAGGATGACAGCCGGGAGGTGTCAACCCTTGTTGACGGGCGGGTCCTCCTTCAGCGGGCGCTTGTAGTAGCTCCAGGGGAAGGAGCCCGTGCCGACCTGGGTCCAGCCGTCCTCCTCCATGTGCCGGCGGCGCCCGGCGACCGCGAGCGGGACGCGGCGGTACTCCCACCGCCGGTCGGACGCCTCCACCGCGTGGTACAGCGGGCCGAACTCGACCAGCTCCCAGCCGTCCAGGCCGGCCTCGGCGAGGGCGGGCATCTCGTTGAACGCGGTCAGCGGGGTCAGGATCCGGCGCTCGGGGGAGCCTTCGGGGACGGCGGCGCCCTTGGCCGAGAAGCGCTGCTGCGCGGCCTGCCGGCTCACGCCCAGCAGGCGGCCGATGGTGTCCCAGCTGTGCCCCGCGGCCCGGGCACCCTGCACGGCCTCGCGCAGCAGCCGGCTCGTCTCCTCGGCGCCGGTCCTGGTGGCGGCCACGAGGCGCAGGTAGCCCTCCGGGTCGTGGTCCAGGGATTCGGCGAGCCCTTCGGGGGCGCCGAGGACGGCGCTCGCGATGCCCTCGCGGATGCGGGCCTCTTCTTCCGGGGTGAGCGGTGCCGCCTCGCCGCTCATCGCTGCCCGCTGCCGTGCTCTTCGGGGCGCAGCGGCTCCAGTGCGTCCAGGGTCTCCTCGTCGCGGCGGAGCCGTGCCGCGTCCCCGGCCGCTGCCGGGGCTGTCCCGGCCGCGTGCATCATGCCGAAGAGCGCGCCCATGCCCGCGATGAGGACGACTTCGGCGGCGATCAGGGCGGCGAACGGTGCGGGGCCGAGATCCTCGGCGAGCGACAGTCCGAGCGTGATCAGGGCGATGGCGCAGCTCACGAACGCCAGCAGGATTCCGGCCTGGGTGGACTGGGCTTGGGAGGGCCGGGCATGGGCGGACCGAGCTCGGGCGGACCCGGCTGGAGCGGGCTCAGGGGCGGCCGGCGGCCGCTTCGGTGTGATCATGGTGTCAAGATTCCCTTGACGCCGTGGCCGTTGTCAACTTTCCCTTGACGTGATCCGTTCCAGCAGCGCCGGCAGCGCCGTCCCGATCGGCTCGCGCACCAGCTCGTCGGCCCGGTCGTCGTACGGCGTCGGTTCCGCGTTGACGATGACGAGCCGCGCGCCGTGGTCGGCCGCCAGTCCCGCGAGCGACGCGGCGGGATGCACCTGGAGGCTCGTGCCCACCGCGATGAAGATGTCGCACGCCTTGGTCACGGCCACGGCCTCGCCGAGCACCACCGGGTCCAGGCCCTCGCCGAACATCACCGTCGCCGACTTGAGGATCCCGCCGCACGCCTCGCAGGCCGGGTCCGGGTCGCCCGCCGCCACGCGCTCCAGCGCCGCCTCCATGCCGGAGCGCACCTTGCAGCGGGTGCACTGCACCGCCCGCGCCGTGCCGTGCAGTTCGAGGACCTTCCGCTCCGGCATCCCCGCCATCTGGTGCAGCCCGTCCACGTTCTGCGTGATCACACGCACCGGGACGCCCGCCTTCTCCAGCTGCACCACGGCCCGGTGCGCGGCGTTCGGCCGGGCGCGCAGGGCCGGGCCGTCACGCCGCATCAGCCACGAGCGGCGCCGGATCTCCGGGTCCGCCATGTAGTACGCGTACGTGACGAGCTTCTCGGCCTCGGGGTCACGGCGCCACAGGCCGTTCGGGCCGCGGTAATCGGGGATCCCCGAATCCGTGGAGATGCCGGCGCCGCTGAGGATCGCCACCAGAGGATGCTTCGTGCTGCCGTTGTTCATGGCGCGAGCGTACGGAGCGGGCGGGAGGTCGGCGACGGGGTTTTTCTCCCCGTCTCCCGCCGTATCCCGCGGATCTCCTGCCGTATAGACCTGTCGATATTTCGAGTGCTTTCCGGGGCCTGTGGGAGGGGTGGGTGCAGTGATGCTTTATCGACTTTTCGGGACTTCATTCCGATGGAGTCGTTTTATGTGAAAGGCATTCGTTCGTGGGGGTGAATGCGGCAGCGGCATCCGGGCCAAAGACCGGGCTCGTCTCGCGAGCGCGTGTCTGCGGGTGTGTTCCTGTGCCACTCCGGGTGTTCTGGAGTGAAGGGAGCGATATGTCGCTAATTGGGAGACGGGCCGGGGCCTTGGTGGCCGGGCGAGGTGCCGTCGCACTGGGTGTGCTGGTCGTGTTCTGCGCATCGGCGGGAGGGGCCGGGGCATCCCCGGTCGCCTCCTCGTCGGGGCCCGTGCCCGCCCCCGGGCCCGTGCCCGGGGGAGTGCCGGGCGAGGTGATCTCGCAGCTCGGCCAGAAGGTACGAAAGGCGCCCGCGACGTCCGCGCCGGTCGTCGGCGGATACGGGCCGGGGCAGCAGGTGCTCATCGCCTGCAAGGCCGCCGGGGAACGGGTGGCGGGGGACGCCCTCTGGTACCGGCTGGCCGACGGGCGCGGCTGGATGAGCGCCCACTACGTGCGCCCGAACGGACAAGTGCCGCCGTGCCGGATCAGCGGGCCCGGGGGGCAGCAGGGCAGCGGTCACGGGCGCCCGGGAGGTGCGAAGGGCTCGAAGGGTTCGAAGGGCGGGCCACGCCCCTCCGCTCCGCAAGGCGTCCCCGCGGCGGGCTCGCCGGTGACCGTCGTGCAGGACCACTCCGTCCCGCCCCTGTCCCTCGACCAGCACCTGCGCAGCCCCGCGTGTCCCCCCGGCACCAGGATCATCGGAGGCGGCTACTTCCAGCCGGGCAGCCGGATCGGCGGCCTGGAGAAGCTCGACGCCTATCCCAGCGTCACCGAGAACGTCTACGTGGTGGGTGTGAACAACACGAGTCCCACCGCCATCGACCTGCGCGTCTTCGCCATCTGTCAGCCCGGGGCCGGCGCGAAGCCGGCCCCCGGCGCCAAGCCGACGCCCGGCGCCAAGCCGCCCGTGGCGAAGCCGCCGGTGACGAAGCCGGCGCCCGTCATGAAACCGCCCGCAGCCAAGCCGCCCGTGGCCAAGCCGACTCCGCCCGCCAAGCCCGAGCCGAGCGCGCCCGTCATCCTGCCCGCCCCCGTCACGCCGCCCGCCAAGCCCGCGCCCGTGGGGAAACCGACGCCGGCCTGAGGGTGCCGGCGGAGTGCCGGTGGCCCGCCCCCACCCCGCGGCGGGCCATCCGCGCACCCTGCCTCCAGGTAATTGACCTACAGGTCAAGAAGTCGTACGGTCTCTCCCATGGGAAGGCCGAAGCAGTTCGATCCGGACGCAGCCGTCGACAAGGCCATGGACGTCTTCTGGCGCAAGGGCTACGCAGCCACGACGCCCCAGGACCTCGTCGACGAGCTCGGCATCGGCAAGGGCAGTCTCTATCACGCCTTCGGCAGCAAGCACGCCCTGTTCGAGCGCGCCCTGGAGCGTTACCGCGACACCCAGTCGGCGGCGCTGGTGGAGCTGCTCGACCAGCCGGGCCCCGTCCGGCCGCTCCTGCGCTCCGCGCTGGAGCTGCTGATCGAGACCGACCTCGGTGAGGCCGGCCGCCGCGGGTGCTTCGCCGTGAACACCGCCACCGAACTGGGCGGCCGGGACGACGCCCCCACCGCACTCGTACGCCGCATGTTCGAGCGCACGGAGGGCGCCTTCGAGGCGGTCGTCGAGCGCGGGCAGCGCACGGGCGAGTTCGCCCCGGACCGGGACCCTGCCGAGGTCGCGAGCCTGCTGCTCGCCACGCTCGTCGGCATGCGCGTCATCGCCCGCGCCCAGGGCGGCAGGGAACGGCTCGGCCGCATCGCGGACGCGGCGCTCGCCGTCCTCTGAGTCACCGGAGGTGCCACGGCCGCCAGGTCATCGGCCGGACCGTGTCTGCACTGCTCAGTGGTGTCCCATTCAGCCGTATCCATATTTTGTACCTACAGGTAAAGAAAGAAGCGTGTCATGGACCTTCGTCTCACCGGGAAGACCGCCCTCGTCACCGGCGCCAGTCGCGGCATCGGCCTCGCGACCGTCCGCTCCCTCGCCGCCGAGGGCGTACGGGTCGTCGGCGCCGCCCGTACGATCACGCCCGAGCTGAAGGAGGCCGCCGCAGTCACCGTCTCCGTGGACCTGACCGACCCGGACGGCGCGCGCACGCTCGTCGAGCAGACCCTCGCCGGGCTCGGTGACGGGCTCGACCTGCTGGTCAACAACGCCGGCGGCGGCGACGACATCGTGCTCGGCGGGTTCCTCGACGCGGACGACGCCCAGTTCCGGGCGAACCTGGACCTCAACTTCCTCGCCGCCGTCCGCGTCAGCCGCGCCGCCCTGCCGTCCCTGATCGAGCGGCGCGGGTCCGTCGTCAACGTCTCCTCCATCAACGCCCGGCTCCCCGCGGCCGGCCCCGTCGCCTACAGCGTGGCCAAGGCGGCGCTCACGGCCTTCGGCAAGTCGCTGTCCGAGGAGTTCGGGCCGCGGGGCGTGCGCGTCAACACCGTTTCGCCGGGCGTGGTCCGCACGGCGATCTGGGAGGACCCCGAGGGCTTCGGCGGCAAGGTGGCCGCCGCGGCCGGCGTCGGCCACGACGAGCTCCTGGCGCGGCTCCCCGAGCGCTTCGGCATGGCCAGCCCGCGCATCACCGAGCCCGGCGAGGTCGCGGCCCTCATCACCTTCCTGCTCTCCGGCGTGGCGGCCAACATCACCGGCGCGGACCACGTCATCGACGGCGGCACCGTAAAAACCGTCTGAGACCGGCGAAGACCATCCGGGCCCGGCGAAGACCGTCCGGGACCGGTGGTGGGCGCCGCCCGCAGGCCCGTAGCGGCCCGGCGCTCAGTCCCGCGGCCCGTCGTCGCGGTCGCGGGCGCTTTCCGCGACCCGGCGCAGCCGCGGGTGGCGCACCGGGGCCCGCTCCTCGAGCGCGTCGCCGACCATGGTCCGCAGCGCGTCCCGCAGGCCGTGCATCGCGTGGTGCCGGGCCGGGCCCGCCCCCGGGTCCTCGCGCAGCTCGGACACCAGTGACCAGCACAGCGCCAGCATCACCAGGACGAACGGCAGGGCGACCAGGATCGTCGCCGACTGCAGCGACTGCAGCCCGCCGGCCACCAGCAGGACCGCGGCCACCGCCGCCATCAGCACGCCCCACGTCACCACCAGCCACGTGCGCGGGTGCAGTGCGCCGCGGCTGGAGAGCGAGCCCATCACCAGGGACGCGGAGTCCGCGCTGGTGATGAAGTACGTCATGACCAGCGCCATCGCGATCCACGACGTGAGCGTCTCCAGGGGCAGCGTGTCCAGGAGCGCGAACAGGGAGGCCTCCGCGCCGTCCTTGACGGTCCCGGCCATGTCGGCCGCGCCCGTCATGTCCAGCCGCAGGGCGCTGCCGCCCATCACGCAGAACCACACCACCGTCGCACCGCTGGGCACCAGCAGGACGCCGATGAGGAACTCGCGGATCGTCCTGCCGCGCGAGATGCGGGCGATGAACGTGCCGACGAAGGGGGCCCAGGACAGCCACCACGCCCAGTAGAAGATCGTCCACGCGCCGAGCCACTTGGAGTCGGTGAACGCGCCCGTGCGGGTCGCGAGGGTCACCAGGTCGTGCAGATAGCCGCCGGCGGCCGCGGGGATGGTGTTGAGGACGAAGACCGTGGGGCCGAGGAGGAAGACGAAGAGCATGAGGCAGGCGGCGAGCACGATGTTGAGCGTGCTGAGCCACTTCACGCCCTTGTGCAGGCCCGAGAACGCCGACAGCACGAACGCCGCCGACAGCGCGGCGATGATGATCAGCTCCAGCGTCGTGGTGTCCTTGACTCCGGTCGTGATGTTGAGCCCCTTCGACACCTGCAGGGCGCCCAGGCCGAGGCTCGTCGCCGTGCCGAAGACGGTGGCGAAGACCGCGAGCAGGTCGATGCCCCGGCCCGGCCAGCCGGCCGCCCGCTCCTCGCCGATCAGCGGGACGAAGGCCGAGCTCAGCCGGTTGCCCCGGCCCTTGCGGAAACCCGCGTAGGCGAGGGCGAGCCCCGCCATGCCGTAGATCGCCCACGGGTGCAGGGTCCAGTGGAAGAACGAGTACTCCAGCGCGGTGCGGGCCGCCCCCGGAGTGTCCGCGGTGACGCCGCTGCCGGGCGGCGGCGAGACGAAGTGCAGGAGCGGTTCGCCGACGCCGTAGAACATCAAGCCGATGCCCATGCCCGCGCTGAACATCATCGCGATCCACGCGAGGTTGCTGAACTCCGGCTGGTCGTCGTCCCGGCCGAGCCGGATCCGGCCGAAGCGGCTGAAGGCGATGACGACGCACAGGACGAGGAAGACGTCGGCGGCGATCACGAACAGCCAGGCGAAGTTGGACAGCACCCAGTTCAGCGCCGACTTCGTCAGCCGGTCGAACGAATGCTTGCCCAGCGCCGCCCACGCGACCACCGCGAGCACGGCCGCGCCGCCGATCGCGACCAGCGCCGCGTCCGGGGGCTCCTCCCGGCCGGCCATCGCGGCGGGGGAGTGCGGGTCGGCCGGCTCGTGTGCGTCGGTGCTCATGACGCCCCACTATGGCCGGAAGAGTGGTGAATTGGGCGGACTGGCACGCCGCGCAGGGGCATGGGCAACGGCGGATCCGCCCGGGTAGGGTCCAGGCGGCACGGCCGGGCTCGATGCGACTCGACGCGAGGGGTGGCGCGCAATGACGGACGCGGTACGGGTGCTGATCGCCGCGGACAAGTTCAAGGGCTCCCTGACGGCCGCCGAGGTCGCCCGGCACGTCGCCGCCGGGCTGCGGCGGGGCGCGGACGCCGCCGGCGTCCGGCTCGGCGCCGAGGCGCTGCCCGTCGCGGACGGCGGGGACGGCACGGTCGCCGCGGCGGTCGCCGCCGGCTTCGAGCGCCGCGACGTCCGGGTGACCGGGCCGGTGGGCACGCCGGTCACCGCCGCCTACGCGCTGCGCGGCGCGACCGCGGTCGTGGAGATGGCCGAGGCGTCCGGCCTGCGGCGGCTGCCCGGCGGAACGCCCGCGCCGCTCACCGCCACGACCTACGGGACCGGTGAGCTCGTGCGGGCCGCGCTCGACGCGGGGGCGCGCTCGCTGGTCCTCGGCATCGGCGGCAGCGCGACGACGGACGGCGGGGCCGGGATGCTGAGTGCGCTCGGCGCGCGGTTCCTCGACGCGTCCGGTGCGCCGCTCGGGCCCGGGGGCGCGGCCCTGGCCGGGCTCGCCACGGCCGACCTGTCCGGGCTCGATGCCCGGCTGCGGACCGCTGACCTCGTCCTCGCGAGCGACGTCGACAACCCGCTGACCGGGCCGGCCGGGGCCGCGGCCGTCTACGGCCCGCAGAAGGGCGCCCGCCCGGATGACGTGGCCCTGCTGGACGCCGCCCTCGCGCACTACGCCGCCGTGCTCGACGGCGGCGCCCTCGCGGACGCGCCCGGGGCGGGCGCCGCGGGCGGGCTCGGCTACGGGGCGCTGGCCGGCCTCGGCGCCGCCTTCCGGCCCGGCATCGAGGTCATGCTCGACGTCCTCGGCTTCGACGAGGCCCTGGCCGGCGCCGACCTCGTGATCACGGGCGAGGGCTCCCTCGACGCGCAGACCCTGCGGGGCAAGGCGCCGGCGGGGGTGGCCGCGGCGGCCAGGGCGCGGGGCGTCCGGGTGGTGGCGGTCTGCGGCCGCCTGGCCCTGGAGAGCTCCGCCCTCCGGGGCGCCGGCATCGACCGCGCGTACGCCCTGACGGACCTGGAGCCGGATCCGGACCGCTGCATGGCCCTCGCCGGGCCCCTGCTGGAACGGCTCGGAGAACGCATCGCCGCGGACTGCCTCCCGTAGCCCGGCACCTCCAGTGAGGGTGCGCGGCGTTGCGGCGGGGGTGAGGCCTGGTCCCTCACGGCGGTTCGGCGCCCCCGGGGCGTACGCCCGTAAACGCCGCGTGGGGCGCCCCGGACCCGAAGGTCCGGGGCGCCCCACGCGTGGTCACCCGCGACGGCAGTCGCTACGGAAGCTGCGTCGCCCTCGCCTCGCGGCGGTTGTCGCGGAACGTGTTCACCCGGCGCGCCGTCGCGAACAGCGGGATCACCGCGCCCAGGACCACCTGGAGCGCACAGCCCGTCTGCAGCAGCAGCTCGCCGCCCGGCGCGTCGAACGCCCAGGCCGCCAGCAGGCCCATGCTGAGCACGATCCAGCTGAGCATCGCCACCGCGAGGCGACCCCGCGGCTTGGGGTACTCGACCCGGCTCACCATCAGCCACGCCACGCCCACGATCGCCAGCAGCGTCGGGACGAAGGGGAGCTCCAGCAGCACGATCGAGACGACCGTGAGCGCCCCGAAGGGACTCGGCATGCCCTGGAAGATGCCGTCCCGCAGCTGGACGCACGAGAAGCGCGCCAGCCTCAGCACGACCGCCAGCAGCACCACGACCGCGGCCACGGCCGACACCCGCTGGTGCGCGTCGTCCGCGACCATGCCCCACACGACCACGAAGTACGCCGGGGCGAGCCCGAAGCTGATCAGGTCGGAGAGGTTGTCCAGCTCCGCACCCATCGCCGAGCTGCGCAGCTTGCGCGCCACGAGCCCGTCGAAGAGGTCGAAGACCGACGCGAGCAGCATCAGTATCACCGCGGTGGCCGCGCTGTGGCGGGCCATGCCGCCGTCCTCGTTCCCCGTGAGGTGGGGGATGAGGACGCCGGTGGTGGTGAAGTACACCGCCATGAACCCGCAGATCGCGTTACCGAGCGTGAGCGTGTCCGCTATTGAGAGCCGGGTGGACAGCGGGATGTCCTCCGCGTCCTCTTCCGCCTCGGGCACCCAGGAAGCCTGTGCGTCCTGATCAATCACGGTCAAGGCGTGTCACCCCCGCGGTGGTCTTCTGACCGACCTCGACCGCGACCTCGACGCCCTCCGGGAGGTAGACGTCGACGCGCGAACCGAAACGGATCAGACCGATCCGCTCACCCTGCTCCACCTTGGTGTCCGCGGTGAGGTACGGCACGATGCGACGGGCGACGGCGCCGGCGATCTGCACCATCTCGATGTCACCGAGCTCGGTGTCGAAGTGCCAGACGACGCGCTCGTTGTTCTCGCTCTCCTTGTTGAACGCCGGAACGAAGCCGCCGGGGATGTGCTCGACGGACGTCACGGTGCCGGCCAGCGGCGCCCGGTTGACGTGGACGTTCAGCGGGCTCATGAAGATCGCGACACGGGTGCGGCCGTCCTTCCACGGCATGATGCTCTGCACCACGCCGTCGGCCGGGGAGATGACCCGGCCCTTGGCGATCTCGCGCTCGGGATCGCGGAAGAACCACAGCATGCCCGCCGCGAGCGCGGTGGTGGGCACGGCCAGCGCGGCCCAGCGCCCGGAGCGCCGGGCGCGGGAGAGGCTGACCGCCGCCGTGGCGACGGTCGGGAGGAGCCACGGCGATGCTCCGCGCGCGAGGCGTACGCCGGCGAGGCTGTCGCGGTGTGCAGAGGAAGAGCTGTGGGGCATGGGTGACCTTCGTAGCGGAGGGTGCCGCGAAACGATTGGGGGACGGCGGCTTTCCGGGGATGCTATCGGTTGCGACCGGCAACTGGCTAAGCGCCAGGGCCAGTCGATGGCCGAACTCCGATGACTGGGTGTGATCTTCTTCTCGGTCAAACCACCCTAATCGGAATAATTATCCCTGGATCCGGTACTCCTCGAGTAGCCGGCGGCCGATGATCATTTTCTGGATCTCTGCCGTTCCCTCACCGATGAGCAGCATAGGAGCCTCTCGGTAGAGGCGCTCGATCTCGTACTCCTTGGAGAACCCGTATCCGCCATGGATGCGGAACGCGTCCTCGACCACCTCCTTGCAGTACTCGGAGGCCAGGTACTTGGCCATGCCGGCCTCGAGATCGTTGCGGCGGCCCGAGTCCTTCTTCCGGGCCGCATTCACCATCATCGCATGGGCGGCTTCGACCTTTGTCCCCATTTCGGCAAGTTTGAACTGGATCGCCTGGTGCTGGGCAATCGGTTTTCCGAAGGTCTGCCGCTGCTGCGCGTAGGAGACACCCAGTTCGAACGCACGCTGTGCGACGCCGCAGCCACGCGCCGCGACGTTGACCCGGCCGACCTCGACCCCGTCCATCATCTGGTAGAAGCCCCGGCCCGTGACCCCGCCGAGCACCCGGTCGGCCGGAACCCGCAGGCCGTCCATGATCAGCTCGGTGGTGTCGACCCCCTTGTATCCCATTTTGTCGATCTTTCCGGGGATGGTCAGCCCCGGCTTGACCTCGCCGAACCCCGGCTCCTTCTCGATCAGGAAGGTGGTCATCGACTTGTGCGGGGCGGTCCCCTCGGGGTGGCCCTCGTCCGTCCGGCACAACACCGCCACCAGCGTGGACGTGCCGCCGTTCGTCAGCCACATCTTCTGACCGTTCAGCACGTACGCGTCGCCGTCGCGCACGCCCTTCGACGTGATGGCCGACACATCCGAGCCCAGGCCCGGCTCCGACATCGAGAACGCGCCCCGGATCTCCCCCGCCGCCATCTTTGGCAGGAAATAGTCCTTCTGTTCCTGAGTGCCGTGCTGCTTGAGCATGTAGGCCACGATGAAGTGCGTGTTGATGATCCCCGACACGCTCATCCAGCCCCGGGCGATCTCCTCCACGCACAGGGCGTATGTGAGAAGGGACTCACCGAGCCCGCCGTACTCCTCCGGGATCATCAGCCCGAAGACCCCGAGCTCCTTGAGGCCCTCCACTATCCGCGTGGGGTACTCGTCCCGGTGCTCCAGCTCGGTGGCGACCGGAATGATCTCCTTGTCGACGAAGTCGCGGACGGTCGACAGGATCTCCTGCTGGACGTCCGTCAGCCCGTCGGTCTGCGCCAGGCGGCCCATCTCACTTCTCCCGGATGATCGGCTCGGGACGGCCGGGCTGCTCCCCGCCGCGCTCCTTGATGTACGTGGCGGTGGGCACCATCACCTTGCGCCGGAAGGTGCAGACCACGGTGCCGTCCTGCTTGTAGCCGATGGTCTCCACGTGCACGATCCCGCGGTCGCTCTTCGACTTCGACGGCGTCTTGTCCAGCACCCGCGTCTCGCCGTAGATCGTGTCGCCGTGGAAGGTCGGCGCGACGTGCTTCAGCGACTCGACCTCCAGGTTGGCGATGGCCTTGCCGGAGACGTCCGGGACGGACATGCCCAGGAGGAGGGAGTAGACGTAGTTCCCGACCACGACGTTCTTGCCGAAATCGGTCGTCTTCTCCGCATAGTTGCTGTCCATGTGCAGCGGATGGTGGTTCATGGTCAGCAGACAGAACAAATGGTCGTCGTACTCGGTGACGGTCTTCCCGGGCCAGTGCTTGTAGACGTCGCCGACGGTGAACTCTTCGTAGGTCCGGCCGAACTGCATGGTGCTCAGGCCTCCGGGATCTCGAACTTCGACGTACGGGTCATCCCCGCCGCCCGGCCCTTGCCGGCGATGACCAGGGCCATCTTCCGGCTGGCCTCGTCGATCATCTCGTCGCCGAGCATCGCCGAGCCCTTCTTGCCGCCCGCCTCCGACGTGCACCAGTCGTACGCGTCCAGGATCAGCTCGGCGTGGTCGTAGTCCTCCTGCGAGGGGGAGAACACCTCGTTGGCCGCGTCCACCTGGCCGGGGTGCAGCACCCACTTGCCGTCGAAGCCCAGCGCCGCCGCGCGCCCCGCGACCTCCTTGTAGCCGTCCACGTTCTTGATCTGCAGGTACGGGCCGTCGATGGCCTGCAGGTCGTTCGCGCGGGCCGCCATCAGGATGCGCATCAGGATGTAGTGGTAGGCGTCCGCCGGGTAGCCCGGCGGCTGCTCGCCGACCACGAGGGACTTCATGTTGATGGAGGCCATGAAGTCCGCCGGGCCGAAGATGATCGTCTCCAGGCGCGGCGACGCCGCGGCGATCTCGTCCACGTTCACGAGACCCCTGGCGTTCTCGATCTGCGCCTCGATGCCGATGCGGCCGGCTTCGAAGCCCATGGTCTTCTCGATCTGCGTCAGCAGCAGGTCCAGGGCGACGACCTGCTGGGCGTCCTGCACCTTCGGCAGCATGATGCAGTCGAGGTTGGGGCCGGCGCCCTCCACGACGGTGATCACGTCGCGGTACGTCCAGTGCGTCGTCCAGTCGTTGACGCGGACGACCCGGGTCTTGCCCGTCCAGTCGCCGTTGTTGAGCGCGTCGACGATCGAGTGGCGGGCGCCCTCCTTGGCCAGCGGGGCGCAGGCGTCCTCGAGGTCGAGGAAGACCTGGTCGGCGGGGAGGCCCTGCGCCTTCTCCAGGAAGCGCGGATTGCTGCCGGGCACCGCGAGGCACGAACGGCGCGGGCGCAGCGGCTTCGCATGAGAAGAGGCAGCCGCGGAGCGGCTTCCACCCGGGGTGGTGGCGGGAGACGGGTGGGCGGTCATGCGGGGACCTCCAGCGGGTCGAGGTGGTTCGCTTTCCGGATCTCGTCGACGATACGTCCGATGATCTCCGTGATGCCGAAATCCTTGGGGGTGAACACCGCGGCGACGCCGGCCGCCCGCAGGGCGGTGGCGTCCGCGGACGGGATGATGCCTCCGACGATGACGGGGACCTCGCCGGCCCCCGCGGCGCGCATCCGCTCCAGCACGTCGGGGACGAGCTCGGCGTGCGACCCGGAGAGGATCGACAGGCCGACGCAGTGCACGTCCTCGGCGACGGCCGCCGAGACGATCTGCTCCGGGGTGAGCCGGATGCCCTGGTAGACCACCTCGAAGCCCGCGTCGCGGGCCCGGACGGCGATCTGCTCGGCGCCGTTGGAGTGGCCGTCCAGGCCGGGCTTGCCGACGAGCAGGCGCAGCTTGCCGCTGCCCAGCTCCTCGGCCGTACGGGCGGCCTTGGTGCGCACGGCTGCCAGCGGGGTGCCGGCCTCCGCGGTGACCGCGACGGGGGCGCTGCTGACGCCCGTGGGTGCCCGGAACTCCCCGAAGACGTCGCGCAGGGCCCAGGACCACTCGCCGGTCGTGACCCCGGCGCGGACGCACTCCAGGGTGGCCGCCATGAGGTTGTCCGGGCCAGCGGCCGCCTTCTTCAGGGCGGAGAGCGACTCCTGGGCGCGGGCCTCGTCGCGGTTGTCGCGCCAGGCGTGCAGGGAGGCGACGACGCGGGCCTCGTTGGCCGGGTCCACGGTCATGATCGCGGTGTCGAGGTCGGCGGTGAGCGGGTTGGGCTCGGTCGACTCGTAGCAGTTGACGCCGACGATCTTCTCCTCGCCGGCCTCGATCCGGGCCCGGCGCTCGGCGTGCGAGGAGACCAGCCGGGACTTCAGGTAGCCGGACTCGACGGCCGCCATCGCGCCGCCCATCTCCTGGATCCGGTCCATCTCCTCCAGGCACTCCTCGGCCAGCGCGGCGACCTTCGCCTCGACGACGTGCGAGCCGGCGAAGATGTCGTCGTACTCCAGCAGGTCGCTCTCGTGCGCGAGGACCTGCTGGATCCGCAGGCTCCACTGCTGGTCCCAGGGCCGGGGCAGGCCCAGCGCCTCGTTCCAGGCGGGGAGCTGCACGGCGCGGGCCCGGGCGTCCTTGGAGAGGGTCACGGCCAGCATCTCCAGGACGATGCGCTGGACGTTGTTCTCCGGCTGGGCCTCGGTCAGGCCGAGGGAGTTGACCTGGACGCCGTAGCGGAAGCGGCGCTGCTTGGGGTTCTCGATGCCGTAGCGCTCCCGGGTGATCCGGTCCCAGAGGCGGGCGAAGGCCCGCATCTTGCACATCTCCTCGATGAACCGGACGCCCGCGTTCACGAAGAACGAGATGCGGGCGACGACATCGCCCTTGCGGTCCTCGGGGACCTGCCCGGAGGCGAACACCGCGTCGAGCACGGCGATCGCGGTGGACAGCGCGTACGAGATCTCCTGGACCGGAGTGGCCCCCGCCTCCTGCAGGTGGTAGCTGCAGATGTTGATCGGGTTCCACTTCGGGATGTGGTTGACCGTGTACGTGATCATGTCGGTGGTCAGCCGCAGCGACGGGCCCGGCGGGAAGACGTGCGTCCCGCGCGAGAGGTACTCCTTGACGATGTCGTTCTGCGTCGTCCCCTGCAGCTTGGTGACGTCGGCGCCCTGCTCCTCCGCGACCACCTGGTACATGGCCAGCAGCCACATGGCGGTGGCGTTGATGGTCATGGAGGTGTTCATCTGCTCCAGGGGGATGTCCTGGAACAGCCGCCGCATGTCGCCGAGGTGCGCGACCGGCACGCCGACCCGGCCGACCTCGCCGCGGGCGAGGATGTGGTCGGAGTCGTAGCCGGTCTGCGTCGGCAGGTCGAAGGCGACCGAGAGACCGGTCTGGCCCTTGGCGAGGTTGCGCCGGTAGAGCTCGTTGGACGCCTCGGCGGTGGAGTGCCCGGCGTAGGTCCGCATGAGCCAGGGCCGGTCTTTTTGACGTTCCGTCATCGCAGCTGACTCGCTCACTCGTTCCGGAAGCGGTTGATGGCGTCGATGTGCCGTGCCCGCATCTCCTCGTCGCGGACCCCCATGCCCTCCTCGGGGGCCAGCGCGAGCACGCCGACCTTGCCCTGGTGGAGGTTGCGGTGCACGTCGTACGCGGCCTGGCCGGTGTCCTCCAGGCGGTACGTCTTGGACAGGGTGGGGTGGATCTTGCCCTTGGCGATCAGGCGGTTGGCCTCCCACGCCTCGCGGTAGTTGGCGAAGTGCGAGCCGATGATCCGCTTCAGCGACATCCACAGGTAGCGGTTGTCGTACTGGTGCATGTAGCCCGACGTCGAGGCGCAGGTGGTGATCGTGCCGCCCTTGCGGGTGACGTAGACGCTCGCGCCGAAGGTCTCGCGGCCGGGGTGCTCGAAGACGATGTCGATGTCCTCGCCGCCGGTCAGTTCGCGGATGCGCTTGCCGAAGCGCTTCCACTCGCGCGGGTCCTGCTCGTGCTCGTCCTTCCAGAACCTGTAGTCCTCGGCGGAGCGGTCGATGATCGCCTCGGCGCCCATCCGCCGGCAGATCTCCGCCTTCTTGTCGCTGGACACCACGCAGATCGGGTTGGCGCCGCCGGCGAGGGCGAACTGGGTGGCGTACGAGCCGAGTCCGCCGCTCGCGCCCCAGATGAGGACGTTGTCGCCCTGCTTCATGCCGGCGCCGTTGCGGGAGACGAGCTGGCGGTAGGCGGTGGAGTTGACCAGGCCGGGCGCGGCCGCCTCCTCCCAGCTGAGGTGGCGGGGCTTGGGCATGAGCTGGTTGGACTTCACCAGCGCGAGCTCGGCGAGGCCGCCGAAGTTGGTCTCGAAGCCCCAGATGCGCTGCTCGGGGTCGAGCATCGTGTCGTTGTGGCCGTCGGCGGACTCCAGCTCGACGGACAGGCAGTGGGCGACGACCTCGTCGCCGGGCTTCCAGGCGTTGACGCCGGGGCCGGTGCGCAGGACGACGCCCGCCAGGTCGGAGCCGATGACGTGGTACGGCAGGTCGTGCCGCTTGGCCAGCGGGGAGGTCTTGCCGTAGCGCTCCAGGAAGCCGAAGGTGGACAGCGGCTCGAAGATCGAGGTCCAGACGGAGTTGTAGTTCACCGAACTGGCCATGACGGCCACGAGCGCCTCGCCGGGCCCGAGTTCGGGCACCGGCACCTCCTCGACGTGCAGCGACTTGCGCGGGTCCTTCTCCCGGGTGGGGAGGCCCTCGAACATGCCGGCCTCGTCCTTGTGCACGGTGACCGCGCGGTAGGAGTCGGGGACGGTCAGGGCCGCGAAGTCCTCGGGCGTGGCGTCCGGCGCGAGGATGGCGTCGAGTATCTGGTTCACGGTATTGCCTCCGGCGAAGCACGTTGGGGAACGGCTTGAGGGAACGTCGGGGGTGGTGCAGAGGGTGGAGCAGAGGCGGTGCCGTCGGTTCGGCGGGGTGGTGCGGGGCGGTGCTCGGTGCAGCTTCGACCCGGCGCCGGTGGGCGCGGTGGGAGTGCCTGTGACGCAGGCGTCCGGGCGCACAAGGTGCTTGTGGGGACAGCCGGCGCACGACGGTTGTGTCTGCGCGCCGGCCGCCCGGACAAGCACAACGTAATGGCACGGCGTGCCACACGACAAGACACTCGGTGCCAACAATTTCTCTCAGATGTCATCCGGAGGGCACGCATGAGCAACAAAGGCCGCCCCTCAGGGGCGGCCTTCGTCAGCAAATATCGGGTGATGTCCTACTTCTTCTTGAGCGCCTTCTCGATCGCTCGCATGACCTCGTCCAGCGGCGCGTCCGTCCGGGCCACCGTGACCAGCACCTCGCCCTCGGCCCGCGCCGTCGCGCCCGGGGCCTCCTCCTGCCGGTCCCGGCCGGCCCCGATGCCCGTGCCGAAGGTCTCCCGCACGATCGCGAACGCGTGGTCGAGCTGGGCCTCCACGTCGCCCTGGCCGCCGCCGCGCAGCCAGCGCCGCAGCACGTGGTTGTGCGCGGTGACGACGGCCGAGGCGGCCACCTCGGCGAGCAGCGGGTCGTCGTCGCCGACGTGGTGCGCGCCCTCGTCGAAGTGGCCGAGGAGGTAGCGGGTGAACAGCCGCTCGTAGCGGGCCACGGAGGCGATCTCGCGCTCGCGCAGGGCCGGCACCTCGCGGGTCAGGCGGTAGCGCTCGACGGACACGGCCGGGGAGGCCGCGTACATCCGCATGACCTCCTTGATGCCCCGGCAGACGGTGTCGAGGGGGTTCTCGTGCGGCGGGGCCGCGTCGAGCACTCCCGCGGCCCGGACGAGGGTGTCGTCGTGGTCGGGGAAGATGGCCTCTTCCTTGGAGCGGAAGTGGCGGAAGAAGGTGCGGCGGGCGACGCCGGCCGCGGCCGCGATCTCGTCGACGGTCGTCGCCTCGTAGCCCTTGGTCGCGAACAACTCCATCGCGGCCGCGGCGAGTTTGCGGCGCATGGTCAGCCGCTGGGCGGCGGCCCGGCGGCTGCCGGCGCTCTCGGGGCCGGATTGCGGGTCTCGGGTATCACGGGGTGTTTCGTCGGCCGAGCGCGGAGCGCGGACGGCCTTGGCGGGCTGGGGCATGTGGGGAACGTAACACGCGTCCGTACGGGCGCGCCGGGACGGACCGTCCCCCGGTTCGAGCAGTCCGCCCCAGCCCGCGTCGCGCTCGCGCGCCGCCCCGTCAGGCCTTCGCATACTCGCGGAAGCCGCGGCCCGTCTTGCGGCCCAGGCAGCCCGCCGCCACGAGGTGTTCCAGGAGGGGCGCCGGGGCGAGGCCCGGGTCGCGGAACTCGCGGTGCAGGACCTTCTCGATGGCCAGGGACACGTCGAGCCCCACGACGTCGAGCAGTTCGAACGGGCCCATCGGGTAGCCGCCGCCGAGCTTCATCGCCGCGTCGATGTCGTCCGGGCTCGCGTAGTGCTCCTGCACCATCTTCACCGCGTTGTTCAGGTACGGGAACAGCAGGGCGTTGACGATGAACCCGGCCCGGTCGCCGCAGTCCACGGCGTGCTTGCGCACCTTCGCGCAGACCGCGCGGACGGTGGCGTGCACGTCGTCCGCGGTGAGGACCGTACGGACCACCTCCACCAGCTTCATCGCCGGCGCCGGGTTGAAGAAGTGCATCCCGATGACGTCCTGCGGGCGCGAAGTGGCGCGGGCGCAGGCGACGACGGGCAGCGAGGACGTGGTCGTGGCCAGCACCGCGCCCGGCTTGCAGATCTTGTCGAGCGTGCCGAACAGCTGCTGCTTGACCGCCAGGTCCTCGGCCACGGCCTCCACGGCCAGGTCCACGTCCGCGAAGGCGTCCAGCGACCCCTCCGGGGAGATGGCCGCGAGCGCGGCCTCCCGCTCCTGCGCGGTGAGGCGGCCCTTGTCCACCGAGCGCGCGAGGGACTTCGCCACCCGCGCCTTGGCGGCCTCGGCCTTCTCCTGCGAGCGCGCCGCGAGCACCACGCGGTAGCCGGCCTTGGCGAAGACCTCGGCGATGCCGCTCGCCATCGTCCCCGACCCGGCCACGCCGACCGCGCGCACCTCGCGCACCGGGGCCCGGCCCGCGGTCCCGCCGGCGCCGGGGGTTTCCGCGTCCGCCACGACCACGGCGGAGTCCGGCGCCTCGTAGGTGTAGAAGCCGCGGCCCGCCTTGCGGCCGGTCAGGCCCGCCTCCGCGAGCTGGCCGAGGACGGGCGCGGGCGCGTGCAGCCGGTCGTGAGAGGCCGCGTACATGGCCTCAAGGACCGTGCGCGCGGTGTCGATGCCGATCAGGTCCAGCAGGGCGAGCGGGCCCATCGGCAGGCCGCAGCCCAGCCGCATCGCCGCGTCGATGTCCTCACGGGTCGCGTAGCGCGACTCGTACATGGCGGCCGCCTGGTTGAGATAGCCGAACAGCAGCCCGTCGGCGACGAACCCGGGCCTGTCCCCGACGGCGACCGGCTCCTTGCCCAGCTCGCGGGCGAGCGCGGTGACGGCCGCGACGGCGGCGGGCGCGGTGAGCACCGACGAGACGACCTCGACCAGCTTCATCGCCGGCGCCGGGTTGAAGAAGTGCAGCCCCAGGACGCGCTCGGGGCGGGCCGAGTCGGCGGCGAGCCGGGTCACGGACAGCGCGTTGGTGCCCGTCGCGAGGATCGTCCCGGGGCGCACGACCGCGTCCAGCGCGGTGAACACCTCGTGCTTGACGGCGTAGTCCTCCGGGACGACTTCGATCACCAGGTCGGCGTCGGCCGCCGCCCGCAGGTCCGTGGCGGTGCGGAAGCGGGCCAGCGCGGCCCGCCGCTCGTCCTCGGTGATGCGCTCGCGGCGCACCGCGCGGGCGGTGGCGGCCTCCAGCGCACGCACCGCGTGCTCGGCCGCGGCCTCCGAGACGTCGATGCCGACGACCTCGCGGCCGGCCCGGACCAGGACTTCGGCGATGCCGGCGCCCATGGTGCCGAGGCCCACGACGGCGACGGTCCGCAAGGGGGAGGGGGCGGGGAGGAGGGACGGCTCAGGGCTGGACGTACGGTCCATCGCGAGACTCCAGAAGGTGTTCCCCGTGCGGGCGGGGATGCGTCGGTCGGTTGCCGGGGTGCAGGCGGGCGGCCCGGACGGGCCGCGGCGGCTGCGGGGATTTTCCGGGTGCGGGATTTCCGGGTACGGGTAAGGAGCGACCGCGGAAAGGGAGTTGTGCGACCGGCAGGCCCTGTCCCGGGGCCGTGCCGTACTCGACGGGCCGAACCGACGAACCGGCGTCGAAGCAGAAGCAGCGGGCGGCTGCGTCACCAGGCCGCCCGAGCGGGGGTGCCGCTCTTGCCGGGAGATTAACTCACGGGTAACCAAGAGCGCCAGGGGTCGGGCGGGCGACTTACCATGTGGCCCAGGCCACTCGGGGAGGAGAAGCGGGCAGTGACAGGAGCCGAGAGGGCAGAAGAGGAATTCCGTGCGCTGGTGAAGCGGGTGCGGGCCGAACTGGTCACGCCGGCCGAGTTCGCCGGCTTCGAGCGGCTGCTCGCGCTCGTCCGGTCCCGCGACGGCGGCCCGCCCGCCCGGCGCGCCCGCCGGGACGAGCTCGCCGAGATCCTGGTCGCCCCCGAACAGCCGCTGTGGGCCCGGGAGATCGCCGCCTTCGTCCTGGGGGCCGAGGGCGACCGCCGGGCCTTCGAGACGCTCATACTCCTGCTCAACTACCGCGAACCGGTCCGCTGCGCCACCGCCGCCTTCGTCCTCGCCCGCCTCGGCGACCCCCGCACCGCCCGCGCGGCCGCGGCCCTCGCCACCAACCCGCTGCGCACCGCCTACGCCCTCCACCCCGTCCGCCTGCTGACCGAGCTGCGCGCCCCCGAGTCCGTCCCCGCCCTGCTGGCCACCCTCGAACGGCTGCTGGCCGCCCGCGACCACTGCTGGCCGATCGCCCGCGCCTGCGTGGAGGGCCTGGGCGCCCTGGGCGACCGCCGCGCCGAGGACGCCCTGGTCGCGGCCCGCGAGCACGACCGGCTGCGGGCCGCGGCGCACGAGGCGCTGGCGCGCCTCGCGTGACGGCGGCCGGCCGGCGCGTGGCGCTCTCCTTCTCGCCTCTTTCGCACCGTTCCCGCGTTCGACCACCCCTCCCTTTCGAGGTGGGAACGCGTGTGCGTGCCGGGTGGGGGGATCCGGATTTGGGCGGGTGTGGCGTTGGTGGTTGGCTGTGCGCCGAAGCACGTAGCAGTTCGGTACGACGTCCGGAGGACAAGCCATGGGCCAGGTCGAGGCCACCACGGAGCGGATCATCGCGGCGGACCCCGAGGAGGTGTTCGACGCGCTGGCGGACTACGCCGGCACGCGGGCCAAGCTGCTGCCCGAGCACTTCAGCGAGTACGAGGTGCGCGAGGGCGGCGACGGCGAGGGCACCCTGGTGCACTGGAAGCTCCAGGCCACGAGCAAGCGCGTCCGCGACTGCCTGCTGGAGGTCACCGAGCCGACCACCGGGCAGCTGGTCGAGAAGGACCGCAACTCCTCCATGGTGACCACCTGGACCGTCACCCCGGCCGGCGAGGGCAGGGCCAAGGCCGTCGTCAGCACCGTGTGGAACGGCGCCGGCGGCATCGGCGGCTTCTTCGAGCGGGCCTTCGCCCCCAAGGGCCTCGGCCGGATCTACGACGCGGTGCTCGCCAAGCTGGCCGCGGAGGTCGAGAAGTAGGCCGCTGAGCGGCCCGCGCGCGCAGCGGCGGCGCAGGCGTGGTGAAGCCCGGACCGGCCACGGTCCGGGCTTCACCGTTTCGAGTGGTTTCCCCGTTGCCGCGCCGGGCCGCCGTATGCCTCCGACCGGCGCAAAAGCCCCACGGACGGTCTCTCGGGTCATTCCCCTCGGTTGCCCCTCGTTATCGCGAAATGCGAAAAAAGGGCAGCGATAGCAGGCGCTACGAGGGGAGCGGTACGTGGGCGGGACCACCTTGGTACAGAGCGACGGGCCGGCGCCCGTCCTGCCCGCACCCGAGCACGCGCCCGGCGCCGGCCACGTCCCCGGGGCGCCGCCCGAACCACCCGCCGACCGGGGGAGGTTGCGCGTCGCCCTCGCCGGTCTGCTGCTCGCGCTGCTCCTCGCCGCGCTCGACCAGACCGTCGTCGTCACCGCCCTGCCGGCCATCGCCGGCGACCTGCACGGCCTCGGCCGGACGCCCTGGGTGATCACGGCCTATCTGCTCGGCTCCGCCGTCGCCCTGCCCGTGCACGGCAGGCTGGGCGAGACGGCGGGCCGCAAGGGCGTGTTCGCCTTCGCCCTCGCCCTCCTCGTCGCCGCCTCCGCCCTCGCGGCCCGCGCGCACACCATGGACCAGCTCGTCGGCTTCCGCGTGCTGCAGGGGATCGGCGGCGGCGGGGTGCTGGCCGGCGTCCACGCGATCATCGCCGGCCTGGTCCCCGCCCGCGAACGGGCCGGCCGTCTCGGCGCGGCCGTCGTCGTGTTCGGGCTCGCCTCCGTCGCCGGCCCGCCGCTCGGCGGCCTCCTCACCGACCACGCCTCCTGGCGCTGGTGCTTCGACCTCAACGTCCCCCTCGGCGTGCTCGCCCTCCTCGCCGTCGCCTTCGGGCTGCGGCTGCCGAAGCCCGCCCGCCGGGCGCGCTTCGACGCCCCCGGCGCGCTGCTGCTCGTGGCGTTCTCGGCCAGCCTGGTGCTGCTGGCCGCCCGCGCCGGAGCCGCCCACCCCCTGAACTCCCGCGTCACCGCCGGGCTCGCCGCGGCCGCGCTCGGCACCGCGCTGCTCTTCGTCGTCGCGGAGAACCTCGCGGCCGAACCGCTCGTCCCGCCCCGCCTGCTCCGCGACCCGGTCTTCGCCGCCTGCGCCCTCCTCGGCGCGGCCACGGGCGCGGCCCTGTTCGGCGCCGCCGGCTGTCTGCCCACCTTCCTGCAGATGGCCGACGGCGCGGGCGCCGTCCGTTCGGGGCTGCTGGTGCTGCCCCTGACGGCCGGCGCCGCCCTCGGCTCCCTGGCCGGCGGGCGGCTCGCCCGCCGCCCCGGCCGTGCCCGGGCCCTCGCCGCCACCGGGTGCGCCGCGGCCGCCGCCGGCGCCTGGCTGCTCTCCCGCCTCGGCACGGGCACCACGTGGCCCGCCTACGCCCTCTGGACGGCGCTCCTCGGCACCGGCGCCGGGCTCGCCCTGCCGGCCGCCGCCCGCGCCCTGCAGCGCTCCGTCCCCGCCGCGGACCGCGCCGCCGCCACCGGGGCCGCCGCATACTTCCGGCAGCTCGGCGGCGCGCTCGGCGCGGGCGCCCTCGGCAGCCTGTTCGCCCGCCGCCTCGCCGACGGCGGGGTCGTCCACCCCCTCACCCCGCGGCTGCTCCGCAGCCTGCCCGCCGAACTCCACAGCGGCTACGCGCGGGCGTACGCGCACGCCCTGCCGCCGGTCTTCCCGTATCTCGTACCCGTCCTCGTCCTGGGCCTTTTACTCGCCTTCCTGCTGAAGGAGAAACCGCTGGTGTCCCAAAACCTCGCAGAAGCCCCCGTCATCCCCTCGGCGCGGACCGCTCCGCCGGAGGAGGAACCCCCCTACGTCGCCGGCATCCCCGTCACCGGGGTCGTCCAGCACCACGACGGCACCACCGTCCCCCGGGCCGCCCTCACCCTGATCGACAGCGGCGGCCGGCAGGTCGGGCGCGGTGCGACCGGTGAGGACGGGCGGTACGCGCTCAGCACGCCCGGCACCGGCTCGTACGTCCTCATCGCGGCGGCGGGCGGGCACCAGCCCCAGGCCGTCACGGTCACGGTCGGCGAACGGCCCGTCGAGCTCGACGTGGTCCTCGGCGGCGCGGGCCGCCTCGCCGGCACCGTGCTCACCGCCGACGGCTCGCCCGTGCGCGACGCCCTCGTCACCCTCACCAACGTGCACGGCGAGGTCGTCGCCTCCACCCGTACGGGGCGCGACGGCAGCTACGACATCACCGAACTCGTCGCCGGCGAGTACACGCTCGCCGGCAGCGCCCCCGTCTTCCGGCCCGCCGCGCTGCCGGTGACCGTCCAGTCCTGCCGCGAGACCCGCCAGGACATCGAACTGGCCGGCGGCGCGGTCCTGCGCGGCGTGGTCCGCGGGAGCGGCGGGCGGCTGGTCGAGGACGCCCGCGTCACCCTGCTGGACGCCGCGGGCAACGTCGTCGACACGGCGACGACCGGCCCCGACGGGGCGTTCCGCTTCGTCGACCTGTCGGCAGGCGAGTACACGGTCATCGCCGCGGGCTACCCGCCGGTGGCCACGGTGCTCCAGGTGGCGGGGGGAGGCCGGACGGAACGGGACCTGCAGCTCGGCCATGCGGATTAGCCGTCCGGCTGGGTCGGAGGCGGCGGTGGCGCGGGTCCCTGGCGATGCCGCCGGGCCCGCGCCGCGGGGGTGGTGTGCGGCTTGTGCCAAGGGCCGTCGCCCGGCTCGTTGGCGCGGGCCGTGATTAGCCGTCCGGCTGGGTCGGGGGCGGTGGTGGTGCCGGTGCTTGGTGATGCCGCCGGGCCCGCGGGGCGGGGGTGGTTCGCCGTGGCGGCGGGGGTGGTTTGTGGCTCGTGCCGGAGGCCCTCGTCCGGCTGGGCCGGGGTGGTGATGGCGTCGGAGCCTGGTGGTGCCACCGGGCCCTCGCCCACGACCTACCCCCCGCCGGGGCGTGGCTCGCCACGGTGGGAGGGGCCGGCGGAACCGGGCGGGGGGCGGTCCGCGCGGCCCCGCGACCGGGTCAGGGGGTCGGCCAGGTGGCGTACGTGCGGAGGCCGTAGAGGAGGGGGGCCGGGTGGGGGGACGGGGTGGTTTCGGTCCGGGTGATCTCGCCCAGGACGATCGTGTGATCACCCGCCGGCTCCAGCCGCACCACCCGGCACTCCGCCACCGCGTGCGCGTCCTCCGGCAGCAGCGGCAGCCCCGTGTCCGGCGCCGGCCGCCACGGCACGGCCGAGAAGCGGCCCGCGTCGCGGTGGGCGAAGGCCTCGGCGGCGCGGCGCCCCGCCCCGTGCAGGAGGTTGACGGCGAACCAGCCGCGCTCCGCCAGTACCGGCAGGGTGCTGCCCGTGTTCGAGGCGCACACCAGCAGCAGCGGTGGATCGAGGGACACGCCGCACCACGCGGTGCACGCGAAGCCGTAGGGGGTGCCGAGGCCGTCGTCCGTCGTCACCACGGCCACCCCGCCGGGCTGGGAGGCCATCAGGGCACGGTAGCTGTCGGGGCCGACGGGGGAGAGCGCGGTGGTCATGGTGCGGGTCCTCATCAGTTCGGGGTGCGGTTGCCGAGGGCCGTGGTGACGCCGATGCTGGCCAGGCACAGCACCGTGATCACCCCGGCGAAGACGCCGGCCGCCGTCATCAGCGTGCCCTGCGCCAGCAGCACGGCCACGCCGACGACCGGCACGGTCAGGCCCAGATAGGCGGCCACGAAGAAGCCGGAGACCAGCTCCGAGACGCGGTCGGGCGACGCCTGGGCCGTCACCAGCGCCAGGCCGGACTTGAAGGACGTGCCCGCGCCCGCCCCGCCCAGCAGCGAACCGCACAGGAAGACGGGCAGGGAGGCGGCGGACAGGCCCGTGACGATGAGGGCGAGCCCGAGCGGGACGGCCGTCATGCCGACCACCAGACCGGTGCGCGGAGCGAGCCGTACCGCGAGCAGCTGGGCCGCGCCCGCCGAGCCGAAGGCGCTGAACGCCACCAGCCCCACGGCCAGGTGACTGTGGTTGTGCAGCCCCTGCACGAGGAAGTTGCCGGCCAGCGCGGCCAGCAGCCCCAGCAGGGCGAACGACGCGAAGACCGCGACCGCCGCGGCGGCGAACGGGCGCCGCACGTCCGGCGGCACGCCGATCCGCTGCGGACGGATCCCGCCCCCGCGCGCGACGGCCCGCTCGGGCAGCGCCCACACGGCGAGGCCCGGCAGCAGCAGCACGATGAGGACGGCGTACGGCAGGACGGTCGGCGAGGGCGCGTACTCCACGAGCACGCCCGAGAGCAGCGCCCCGCTGCCGAGCCCCGCCATGTTGGTCACCGAGGCGATCAGGGCGGCGCGCGGCGGCGAGGGATGGAGCTCTCTCAGGTAGGCGGTGGCCGCGCCGGTCGTCAGCCCCACCGAGATCCCGGAGAGCAGCCGCCCGGCGAACAGCCCCGGCAGCGTCGGGAAGGCGATGAAGACGACGCTGCTCGCCGCGCCCACGACCAGCGCCGGGACGAGCGTCGCCCGCCGCCCGGTCTTGTCCGACAGGCCGCCGAACAGCAGCAGGGCGGCCAGGATGCCCACCGCGTAGGCGGCGAAGACCAGGGCGACGACCGGCGGGGACAGGTGCAGCCGCTGGGCGTACAGGGCGTAGACGGGCGTGGGGACGGTGCCGCCGGTCATCACCGCGAACAGCACGTAGGTCACGGCGGGGACGGCGGCGCGCGGGATGCCCGGCACGGCGGGGACCGGGGCCCCCGCCGTCCCGGGGCGGCGCTGTCCGGTGCGCCGCTGCGTGTGGGCCCTCACCAGTCGAAGGCGGTCGCGTCGTACAGGTTGACACCGAGCGCGGCCTTGCCGAGGTACTCCAGGCACTCCTCCGGCTTGGCGGGCATCACCGAGGCGAACGACGCCTCGCGCAGCAGCCGCTCCAGCGGCAGGGTCCGGCTCACGGCCGCCGAGCCGCAGATCCGGACGGCGTCCTGGGCGAGCGCGGGCCCGGTCTCGCCGACGACGTACTTCGCGGCGTGGACCGCGGCGTTGGCCTCGGTGCTTCCGCGGGCCGCGTCGACGCGCGCCCCGGCCTCGGCGACGAGGGCCCGGGCCGCGGCCAGCCGGGCCGACATCCGGCCGAGCTCGCGCTGCAGCACCGGCGAGCCGGCCCGCCGGGGCGAGGCGGCCACGTGCTCGGTCGTGAAGCGGAGGATCGCCTCGGCGATGCCCAGGTACGCGCCCGTGTACCCGGCGATCATCCAGTGCGGCTCGCGCACCAGCTTGTACAGCGACATGCCCTCGACGCCGAGGAAGAGCCGGGAGCGCGGCACCGTCACCGCGTCCAGGACCATGCCCGCCGTGCTCGTGCCGTACATCGCGGAGAGGCTGTGCACCTCCCCGAAGCTCACGCCGGGATCGTCCGCGGCGACCACGAAGTGCGAGACCTCGCCGCTGCCCTCGGTGCCCTCGGCGCGCGCCGCGACCACGTAGTAGTCGGCCACCCCCGCCAGCGAGACGAACGACTTCTCGCCGCTGATCACGTAGTCGCCGCCGGCGGAGCGGCGGTAGGAGGTGCGCACGCCGCGGAGCTTGGCGCCGCTGCCCGCCTCGGAGGTCGCGGAGGCGAACAGCTTCCGCCCGTGCACGACCTCGTCGAAGAGCCAGGACCGGAAGGCCTCCGCCGCGGGCGGCAGCGGCGTGCCGGCGGACTCGCACAGCGAGCCGATCGCGACGTTGTGCATGTTGAAGCCGAGGGCGGCGGCGCCGTTGTGGGCACCCAGCACGGCCAGCACGCGGGAGTAGGCGGCGAAGCCGAGCCCCGCGCCGCCCGCCTCGCGCGGCACGAGCAGGCCGAGCAGGCCCGCGTCGCGCAGGACGCCGTACGTCTCGTGACCGGTGGAGCGGCCCGCGTCGACATCGGCCGCGCACGGGGCCAGGGCCGCCCCCGTGTCCTCGGCCAGCGCGAGGATTTCGTCGAATTCGGCGGGCAGCAGCCCGGTGGTGGGCGAGGACAGGGCCATGGGAGAGGCCTTTCGGAAATCGGGTTCCCGGTGCCCGGAACGGGCTCCGGGCGCCGGAATCAGTTTTCGACGGGGAGCCCGAATTCACGGGCGACGCCGATGCGCAGCAGATCGTTGGGGCCCGCATAAGTGAGGGCCGCCATCGGGCTGTGCAGATCGGCGGGGAGTTCGGAATCGGCGATGAAGGCCCGTACGCCGGACAGCGCGGTGGCGTGCTCCGTCAGCCGTACGTAGTCCTCGGAGACCGAGATCTTGGTGAGGGCGGCCTCCGCCGACAGCCGGCGGGTGGGCGTTCCCGCGTCCAGCCGCGCCGCCATGCCGTACAGCAGCGTGCGGGAGCGGTGCAGGACGAGCGCCATGTCGCTGATGCGCGCGGCCACCTGATGGCTGGACCCCATGCGGCGGCCGAAGTGGCCGCGCTCGGAGGCCCAGTCCGTCAGGCGCCGCAGCGTGCGGCGCATCGGGCCGAGGGCGTAGCCCAGCAGCAGGGCCCGTTCCCACGTGGTGGTGGAGGACAGGATCGCCAGCCCGGACCCCTCGCCGCCGACGAGGCTGCCGGCCGGCAGCCGCACGCCGTCGAAGGCCAGCTCGCCCATCGGCACGCCGGGCAGCGCGGTCTTGGCGAAGGCGTCGGCGCGCGTCACGCCCGGGGTGGCGACGGGGAACAGGAAGGCGGACAGCGCGAACGGTGAACGGCCCTCGTCGGTCCGCGCGAAGACCAGCGCGAGATCGGCCACCGGCGCGGCGGTGATGAAGGTCTTGGCGCCCTCCAGCACATAGCCGTCCCCGTCGCGCCGGGCCCGGGTGTCCATCGACAGCGGATCGCTGCCGCCCTTGCGCTCGGTGAGCGCGTGACACAGCAGCTCCCGCCCCTCCTGGATGCGGGCGACGGACCGCCACGCCGCGGCGGGGAGCGCCGCGCGCAGCGGGTACTCCATGCCGAACACCTGGGAGGCCACGGCGTAGACGACACCCGGGTCGGCGCCGGCCAGGCCGATGCCCTCGATCATGGCCAGCGAACGGGTGACGGGCCCCGGGGCGCCGCCGGCCGCGGCGGACGCACCGGGCTCCGGCTCCGTCCCCGGCTCCGGGGGGTCCAGGCGGAGCACCCCGAGCCCGGCCAGGGCCTCCCACTGGTCGCGGAAGCCCTTGCCCGCCAGCTGCTCCACCACGGGCAGGGCCCGGTCGCGGTACTCGCTCACCACGGCCTCCGTCCCGGCCGGGCCGGACCGCAAGAGGTGATCGGCAGGGCTCACAGCGCCGCCCCCGCCCGGATGTTCTCCAGCACGTCCCACAGGGCCTGCGGGCTGCGGAAGTTGGCCGCGACGATCTCGGTGTCCGGCAGCACGATGCCGGCCTCGGCGTCGAGCGCGGCGACGATCTGCATGATGGCCAGCGAGTCCAGGAGGCCCTGTTCGAGCAGCGGGGTGGTGGGGCTCAGCTGCTGCGGCTCCTCGCCGCGGCCCCAGGTGATCTTGCTGCTGATCAGGGTGCAGAGTTCCTCTACGGTGTTCACGGCGGTTCCCTCCGTTGGGTGGTGCATCACGGGGTGGTGCACCGGGTGGTGCGACCGGGGCGTACGCCGGGTCGCGGGACGGGTCGTGCGGTGGGCGGTCAGTCGGGGCGGGCGGCGAGCGCGCGGCGGTCGACCTTGCCGCGGGCGTTGACGGGCAGGGCGGCGGTGGGCACCACCCGGTCGGGCAGCATGCGCAGGGGCAGCAGCCCGCGCAGGCCGGCGAGGGTCTCCTCGGAGCCGCCCCCGGCCGCGTCGCCCTCGCCGCCGCCGCTCTGGACGTACGCCCAGATCTCGCCGTGGTGCGCGCCGTCCTTGGCGACGACCGCGGCGGCCGTGACGTGCGGCAGCGACAGCACGGCGCTCTCGACGTCGAGCAGGTCGATGCGGTGGCCGCGCCGCTTGACCTGGGTGTCGCCGCGGCCGCGCAGGAAGACGCGGCCGTCGGCGGCGATGCGGCCGATGTCGCCGGTGGCGTAGGCGCGGCGGCTGACGCCGTCGCGGAAGCGCACCGTGCGGGTGGGGTCGGTCAGGGCCCCGTCCTGCAGGTAGCCCTGGAAGACGGTGGCGCCCGCGACGTGGATCTCGCCGGTGCCGTCGGTGGGCGTCCCGTCCTCGTCCAGGACGTCGACGACGTCGCCCTCGACGGCCTTGCCGATCGTCGTCTCCTGGTCGGCGGTCCAGCCGGCGGGCACCCGGCTGTACGTGCAGACGTTCGTCTCCGTCGGCCCGTAGAGGTTGTAGAAGGGCACGTCGCCCAGGAGCTGCAGGTAGCGCTCCAGGGGGCGCGGGGCGAAGGGCTCGCCCGCGAACGCCGCCACCCGCAGGGAGGCCGGGAAGTGCTCCGCGATGCCGCCCCGTTCGAGCATGCCCTGGTAGAGGGAGGGCACCGCGTAGAAGGCGGTGATCCGCTGCTCGTGGAGCCAGCCGACGACGTCCCGGGGGAAGGACCGCAGGACGTCGGGCATGAGGACGGCGCAGGCGCCCGCCGCGGCCGTGCTGAACAGGTCGAACGTCGTCAGGTCGAAGGTGAGGGCGGCCTGCGAGCCCACGCGGTCCGCCTCGGTGAGGCCCAGCTCGGCGGCGGCCCACAGGGCGAAGTGGGCGACGTTGGCGTGGGAGAGGAGGACCCCCTTGGGGCGGCCGGTGGAGCCGGAGGTGAAGAGGACGTAGCCGCCGCGGTCGGTGGGCGCGGGCAGCGGGGCGGGCTTGTCCGCGGCGGGGAGCGTGCGGACCCAGTTCAGGCCGTGCTCCAGGACGTCCTCGGCCGGGGCGGGGCCCGCGCCCGCCTCCTCGGCGGCCCGCCGGCAGCCGGCGAGCGAGCGGTCGGAGGCCAGCAGCAGGGAGATGCCCGCCCCGCGCACCATGTGGGCCGTGCGGACGGGCGGGTCCGCCACGTCGAGCGGGGCCACGACCGCCCCGGCGCGCAGGGCGGCGTAGATGCCGAGGACCGCTTCGGGGCCCTTGGGCGCGTGGACGCCGACCCGGTCGCCGGGCTCCAGGCCGGCCGCGCAGAGCTGCTCGGCGAGCCCGTCGACGGCGCGGTCGAGTTCGGCGTAGGTCCAGGTGCGGCCCTGGGCGGTGAGGGCGGGCCGGCCGGGGTGCCGGCGGGCGGAGGCGGCGAGCAGGCCGTCCAGGCGGACGTCGTCGATGTCGCTCATGAGTGGCTCTCCAGGCGGTGCGTCTGCGCTACGGGGCCGGAGGTGCGGGATGTGCCGGTGGTGACGGAGAGGAGGAAGGTGCGGACGGCGTCGATGACGTCGTCGGGCCGTTCGAGGTGCGGGGTGTGGCCGCAGCCGGCCAGCTCCAGGCGCTGCACGGGCCCGCCGAGGCCGCGCTCGGCGGCGTCGAGGTGGGCCGTCGTGCCGTACGGGTCGCTGTCGCCCTGGACGAGGAGCACGGGGGCCGTGGCGCCGGCCAGGTCGCCCTCGATGTCCCAGCCGCGGAACGCCTCCGAGAGCCATAAGCCGCTCCAGCGCCGGAACACGGCCTCCGGATCCTGGTGGTAGAAGGCCAGCTCCTTGGCGAGCGGCCCGGTCGCGTACGCGGCGCGGGCGGCGGCCACGCCCTGCAGGGTCCGGTCCTCGGCGAAGAGGTGCGGGGCCATGGCGACGACGGCGTCGACGGGGTGGGCCGCCGCGTGCAGCAGGGCGATCGAGGCGCCTTCGCTGTGGCCGACGAGCACCGGGCGGTGGACGCCGAGCCGGCCGAGCAGCTCGGGGAGGACCTCGTGGGCCTCCTCGTGCAGGGCGCGCGGGGTGCGCTCCACGGGCGCCGGGCCCGAACTCCCGTAGCCGTGCCGGGAGAAGACCAGGGTGCGGCGTCCGGTGGCGGCCGCCAGGCGGGCCGGGAAGCGCCGCCACATCGCGATGCAGCCGAGGCCTTCGTGGAGGAGGACGAGCGGGGCGAGTGCGGCGGCCCCGGGGCCGCCTTCGAGGACGGTGTATTCGACAGGCCCTCGGGATAGCGCGATGGTGGGCATGCGGAGTCCTTGGTGTGAAGGCCGGTTGACGGAAAATCCGGTGGCGGCGTGTGCCGTCCGGCGCCGGAAACCGATAATTGCCGACGTCAATGGCGGCGTCAACTGCCTTTTTATTTGACATAGTTGACTCAACCATCCGGTGGCCGTGGTAAAATGCGGCAACGTTTGGAATATGTAATTCCCCCAGCCGGCGATGGCGGTTTACCTCCATATCGCTCCCCTATCGCTCCGGTGCCTTCCGGCACCGCCGGGCGGCATCCGCAGGGGTCCCCGGGAATGCTCCCGCCGTTTCCGCCGTGTACGCCGAACGCCTGACCGGCGGTCTCCCCCGTACGCCGAACGGCCGCTCCCCGCCCCGGCCGGCCGCGGACCCGTTGGGGCGACTGCTGCGGGGACCCGTGCGGTCGCCCCTCACCTGCGGTAGGACTGATGCATGGTGAAGATCCTGATCTCCGCGGACATGGAGGGCGTCACCGGCGTCACCTGCCCGGCCGATGTGCTGCCCGGCGCCTCGCAGTGGGAGAGATGCCGCCACCTGTTCACCTCCGACGTGAACGCGGCGATCGCCGGGTTCTTCGACGGGGGCGCCGACGAGGTCCTCGTCAATGAGGCGCACTGGAGCATGCGCAATCTGCTGCTGGAGAAGCTGGACGAACGAGCGCAGATGCTCACGGGCAAACACAAGAGCCTGAGCATGGTCGAAGGGGTGCAGCACGGCGATGTCGACGGCGTCGCCTTCGTGGGCTATCACACGGGGGCGGGCACCCGGGGCGTCCTTGCCCACACCTACCTCGCCAACACCATCACGGGCGTGTGGGTGCGCGGCGCGCGGGCCAGCGAGGGCCTGCTCAACTCCCTCGTCGTCGCCGAATACGGGGTCCCGGTGGTGCTGGTGACGGGCGACGACATGACCTGTGAGGACGCCAAGGGCTATGCCCCGTCGGCCCGTTCGGTGGCCGTCAAGGACTGCGTCTCGCGGTACGCGGCCGTCTGCCGCACGCCCGCGCGCACGGCGGCGGACATCCGCGCCGCCGCCTGCGAGGCGGCGGCCCTCGCCGTGCGCCACGAGCCCGCCACGGGCGCGGGCCCCTTCACCGTCGACATCGAGTTCGACGCCGACCACCTCGCCGGGGCGGCGACGGTGGTCCCGGGCGTGGTGCCGAGCGGCGAGCGCCGCGTCTCGTACACCACGGCCACCATGTACGACGGCATCCGCTGCTTCAAGGCGGTCACGACCGTCGTGTCGGCTGCTGTGGAGGAGCAATATGGCTGAAACCATGACGGAGGAGACGGAGGGTGCCGGCGTCCGGGTGGACGAGCGCGCGCTCGACGAGGCGGTGCGCTTCACCTCGGACCTGATCCGGTTCGACACGGCCAACCGGGGCGGGGGCGACTGCCGGGAGCGGCCCGCCGCCGAGTACGTCGCCGAGGCCCTGAGCGAGGCCGGCATCGAGCCGGTGGTGCTGGAGAAGGAGCGCGGCCGGACGAACGTGGTCGCCCGCATCCCCGGCACCGATCCGGGCGCCCCCGCGCTGCTGGTCCACGGCCACCTCGACGTGGTCCCCGCCGACCCCGCGGAGTGGAGCGTCCACCCGCTGTCGGGCGAGGTGCGCGACGGGGTGGTGTGGGGCCGCGGCGCGGTCGACATGAAGAACACCGACGCGATGGTCCTGGCGGTCGTCCGGGCCTGGGCACGCACGGGCGCCCGGCCCCCGCGGGACGTCGTGCTGGCCTTCACCGCCGACGAGGAGGACCGCGCCCAGGTGGGCGCCGGCTTCCTCGCCGGGGAGCACGCGGAGCTGTTCGAGGGCTGCCGGTACGCCATCGGCGAGTCCGGCGCGTACACCTTCCACGCCGACGGCGGGCTGCGGCTCTACCCCGTGGCGGCGGGTGAGCGGGGCACGGCCTGGCTGCGGCTCACCGCGCGCGGCCGGGCGGGCCACGGCTCCAAGCCCAATCAGGCCAACGCCGTCACCCGGCTGGCCGAGGCCCTCGCCCGGATCGGCAAGCACCGCTGGCCGGTGCGGATGTCACCGACCGTGCGCGCCGCCCTCGTGGAGATCGCCGCCCTCCACGGCATCGAGGCCGACCCCGGCGCGCCGGGCTTCGACGCCGACGCGCTGCTGGCGGAGCTGGGCTCCGCGTCCCGGCTGCTCGCCTCGACGATCCGCAACAGCTCCAACCCGACGATGCTGGACGCCGGTTACAAGGTCAACGTGATCCCCGGGACCGCCGTGGGGCACGTGGACGGGCGCGTCGTGCCGGGCGGCGAGGAGGAGTTCCGCGAGACCATGGACCGGCTCACGGGGCCGCACGTCGAGTGGGAGTACTACCAGCGGGGAACCGCGCTGCAGGCGCCGCTGGGCACCGAGGTGTTCGCCCGGATGCGGGAGGCGCTGGAGCGCTTCGACCCCGGGGGGCACGTGGTGCCGTTCTGCATGTCCGGCGGCACCGACGCCAACCAGTTCTCGCGCCTGGGCATCGACTGCTACGGATTCGCCCCCCTGAAGCTGCCCGAGGGCTTCGACTACCAGGCGCTGTTCCACGGCGTCGACGAACGGGTCCCCGTCGAGGCGCTGCACTTCGGGGTCCGGGTGCTCGACCACTTCCTGATGGGCGCGGCTTTTTGACGGGCGCGGCTTCTTGATGAGCGCGGATTCTTGATGACGCGGCCCGGCGGGCAGGGCTTGCTGAACGCAGGTTTGCGGTACACCGTTTGACGGTTCGTGAGGATCGTTTCGAGGAGGCGTAGCAGATCATGGTGTCCACGGTGCCCTACGGAGCCTGGCAGTCCCCGGTCGGCGCGGAGCTCGTCGCGTCGCGCGGAGGTGGCCCCGACTTCGTGGGCACGGTCGGTGAGGAGCTGTGGTGGGTCGCCCCGCGCCCGGAGGAGGAGGGCCGCTTCACCCTGGTGCGGCGGCGGCCCGGCGGCGTGGAGGAGACGGTGCTGCCCGCTCCGTGGAACGTGCGCAACCGGGTCGTGGAGTACGGCGGCCTGCCGTGGGCGGCGGTGGCCCGGCCCTCCGGGGGCCCGCTCGTGGTCTTCACGCACTTCGCCGACCAGCGGCTGTACGCGTTCGAGCCCGATGCCCCCGCGGGCGCCCAGGGGAGCGTGCCGCGGCCGCTGACGCCCGTGTCGTCCGTGGGCGGGGGGCTGCGCTGGGCCGATCCCGTGCTGCTGCCGGATCGCGGCGAAGTGTGGTGCGTCCTGGAGGAGTTCACGGGCGAGGGCCCCTGCGACGTGCGCCGGCTCCTGGCGGCCGTGCCGCTGGACGGCTCCGCGGCGCGGGACCGGGGCGCGGTCCGGGAGCTGACGGACGGCCGGAACCGCTTCGTCACCGGGCCGCGGCTCTCGCCCGGCGGCCGGCTGGCGGCCTGGATCGCCTGGGACCATCCCCGGATGCCCTGGGAGGGCACGGAGCTGAAGGTGGCCCGGGTCTCCGCGGAGGGGCGGCTCACGGACGCCCGGACCGTGCTGGGCGGGCCGGCGGAGTCCGTCGCCCAGGCCGAGTGGGCCGGGGACGGCTCGCTGGTGGCGGCGAGCGACCGCACCGGCTGGTGGAACCTGTACCGCGTGGATCCCGGGACGGGGGAGTGCACGGCGCTGTGCCGCCGCGAGGAGGAGTTCGCGGGCCCGCTGTGGCGCGTGGGGCAGCGCTGGTTCGCGCCCCTGCCCGGCGGGCTGATCGCCACCGTGCACGGCCGGGGCGCCGCGGTCCTCGGCATCCTCGACCCGGCGAGCGGGGAGATCGCCGACGTCGCCGGGCCGTGGACCGAGTGGGCGCCGACCCTGGCGGTGAGCGGCACCCGCGCGGTGGGGATCGCCGCGAGCCCGTACAGCGCGTACGAGGTCGTGGAGCTCGACGTCTGCACCGGCCGGGCCCGGTCCGTCGGCGCCCGGCACGCCGACCGCGTGGACCCGGCCTACTACCCCGAGCCGGTGGTGCGCACGTTCGCCGGGCCGGACGGGCGCGAGGTGCACGCCCACCTCTACCCGCCGCGCAACCCCGGCCACACCGCACCGGACGGCGAGCTGCCGCCGTACGTGGTGTGGGCGCACGGTGGCCCGACCGCCCGTTCGCCGCTCGTGCTCGACCTGGTGACGGTCTTCTTCACCTCGCGGGGCATCGGCGTCGCCGAGGTGAACTACGGCGGTTCGACGGGGTACGGGCGCGCCTACCGCGAGCGGCTGCGGGGGCAGTGGGGCCTGGTGGACGTGGAGGACTGCGCGGCGGTGGCCACGGCGCTCGCCGCCGAGGGCCTCGCCGACCCGGCCCGGATCGCGATCCGCGGCGGCAGCGCGGGCGGCTGGACGGCCGTGGCCTCCCTGGCGGCCACGTCGCTGTACGCGTGCGGCACGGTCCTCTACCCGGTGCTGGACCTGGAGGGCTGGACGGCGGAGGGCGGCACGCACGACTTCGAGTCGCGCTACCTGGACTGGCTGATCGGCCCGCGGGACGAGGTGCCGGAGCTGTACACCGAGCGCTCGCCGCTGCACCGGGCGGACCGGATCTCCGCGCCCTTCCTGCTGCTGCAGGGGACGGCCGACCCCGTCTGCCCGCCCGCGCAGAGCGAGCGGCTGCTGGCGGCGATGGCCGGCCGCGGGGTGCCGCACACGTACCTCGCCTTCGAGGGCGAGGGCCACGGCTTCCGCCGTGCCGCCACCAAGGTCCGGGCCCTGGAGGCCGAACTGGCGCTGTACGCCCGGGCCTTCGGGGTCACCGTGCCGGGCGTGCCGGTCCTGGAGCTCGCGACCTGACGCGCACTCGGGTTCTGCCGTGGGGCGGGCGGCCGGGGCCGTCCGCCCTATGGGCAAGATGCTGAGGTTAGCCTAACCTAAGTCCTGCCGTGCGTCCCTTGGCGGCCGGGCGTTCCGGTCGATCAAGTTGTGTAAGGTAAGCCTTACCTTACTTCGAGTCGGAATCGGGGGAAATGCCGTGCAGCAGTCAGAGCAGCAGTCAGAACTCTCCGGCCGTATCGCGCTGGTCACCGGCGCCGGTCAGGGCATAGGCGAGGCCGTGACCCGCGCCCTCGTCGCCCGTGGAGCGCGCGTCGCGGCCCTCGACTGGACCCCGGACGGCATCAAGGCCCTGGAGGCCGAGTTCGCCGGGGACGGCGACCGGCCGGTCACCGCCCACACCGCCGACGTCGCCGACAGCACCGCCGTCGAGGCCGTCGTCGAGGAGGTCGAAAACACCCTCGGCCCCATCGGCATCCTCGTCAATGTCGCCGGTGTGCTGCGCACTTCGCCCGTCGTCGACATCACCGACGACGTCTGGCACCGCACCTTCGCCGTGAACTCCACCGGCGTCTTCAACACCTCGCGCGCCGTCGCCCGCCGGATGACCGGGCGCCGCTCCGGCTGCATCGTCACCGTCGGCTCCAACGCCGCGGGCGTGCCGCGCACCAGCATGGCCGCCTACGCCGCCTCCAAGGCCGCCGCCACCATGTTCACCAAGTGCCTCGGCCTGGAGCTGGCCCGCAGCGGCATCCGCTGCAACGTCGTGTCGCCCGGCTCCACCGACACCGCCATGCAGCGCGGGCTGTGGGCCGACGAACAGACCCCGCGGCGCGTCGTCGAGGGCGACCCGGAGTCGTACCGCGTCGGCATCCCCCTCGGCCGCATCGCCGAGCCCTCGGACATCGCCGATGCCGTCGCCTTCCTCGTCTCGGACAGGGCCCGGCACATCACGATGCACGACCTGTACGTCGACGGCGGGGCCACCCTGCGCGCCTGAGCGCACCGTCTCTCCCCCCCCGGGGGCTCCGCCCCGGACCCCGGTCCTCAATCGCCGGACGGGCTCAAAAGATTTTGAGCCCGTCCGGGCGCCCGAGGACACCACGAGCACGCAAAACCCAGCCGGTGCGACCCACCGGAACGAAAAGGAGCAGCAGGTGACCACGGCTCACCAAGTCGCCGACCGGACGAGCAGACCGGACGTCCCCGGGTGCGGCACCGCCCCCGCCGGCACCGTCGGTGCCGCCACCGCGCTCCTCGACGCCTACGAACCGGGCCGCACCCGCTTCTTCGCCTCGCCCACCCGCACCCTCCTCGCCCACGGCACCCGCGCCGAAGTGCCGCACGGCACCGCCCCCGTGGCGCAGCGCGTCGCCGAGACCCTCCGGGCCCGTCTGCGGGCCGGTGACGCGGCACCGGTCGTCGTCGGTGCGATCCCCTTCGACTCCGCCGCGCCCGCCGCGCTGGCCGTGCCCGAGGCCGTCCGCTGGGCGCCGCCGCTCGCCCAGGACCCACTGGTGGCCCTGCCCGCCGCCGCCCCGGGCGCCGCCCGCTGGGAGGTCCGCCCCGTGCCCGCGCCCGCAGGCTACGGCGCCGCGGTCGCCGAGGCCGTCCGCCGCATGCGCCGCGGGGACTTCGGCAAGGTCGTCCTCGCCCGCACCCTGGAGCTCACCTGCGACCGCGACCTGGACCTGCCCGCCCTGCTGCAGCGCCTGGCCCGCCGCGACCCCGCCGGCTACACCTTCGCCCTGCCCGCCGGCCACGGCCGCACCCTGCTCGGCGCGAGCCCCGAGCTGCTGGTCTCCCGGCGCGGCGGCACGCTCGTCGCCAACCCGCTGGCCGGCTCCACGCCGCGCAGCTCCGACCTCGCCGAGGACGTCCGGCGCGCCGCCGCCCTCCTGCAGTCGGAGAAGGACCTCCACGAGCACGCCGTCGTCGTGGACGCCGTCCGCGAGGCACTCGCCCCGTACTGCCGCAGCCTGCACGTGCCCGAGCGGCCCACGCTCGTCCGGACCGCCGCCATGTGGCACCTGTCGACCACCGTGACCGGCGAACCGGCCGACCCCGCCGTCTCCGCACTGGAGCTCGCCTCCGCGCTGCACCCCACGCCCGCCGTCTGCGGCACCCCGTCCGCCACCGCGCGCGGCGTCATCGGCGAGCTGGAACCCTTCGACCGGGGCTTCTTCACCGGCATGGTCGGCTGGGGCGACGCGAGCGGCGACGGCGAATGGGTCGTCACCATCCGCTGCGCCGAGGCGAACGAGCGCACCCTGCGGCTCTACGCCGGGGCGGGCGTCGTCGCGCAGTCCTCGCCGGAGGCCGAGACGGCCGAGACCGGCGCCAAGTTCCGCACGTTCCTGCAGGCCGCGGGGGCCGACCAGTGACCGGGACCGCGGCCGCGACCGTGCCCCCGGACGAGACGCCCGACGCCCCGGGCTACCCCGCCGAGTTCGCCGAGCGCTACCGCGCGGCGGGCCACTGGCGCGGAGAAACGTTCGGCCGGATGCTGCGCGAGCGCGCCCGGGCGCACCCGGACCGCGTCGCGATCGTGGACCCCGCGGGGGAGGGGAGGCGCTGGACGTACGGGGAGCTCGACGTGCGCGCCGACCGGATGGCCGCCGGCTTCCTCGCCCGCGGCATCGGCAAGGGCGACCGCGTCGTCGTCCAGCTGCCCAACACCGCCGAGTTCTTCGAGGTCGTCTTCGCGCTCTTCCGCATCGGCGCCCTCCCCGTCTTCGCGCTGCCCGCCCACCGCGAGACCGAGATCCGCCACTTCTGCGCCTTCACCGAGGCCGCCGCCTACGTCATCGCCGACACCGCCGAGGGCTACGACTACCGCGAGCTGGCCACCCGGGTCCGCGCGGAGGTCCCCGGCCTCAAGCACGTCTTCGTCGCCGGCGAGCCGGGCGAGCACACCGCGCTCTCCGCCGTCCCCACCGCTCCCGTGCCGGTCGACGACGTCCCCGCCCCGCACGACCTGGCCTTCCTCCAGCTCTCCGGCGGCTCCACCGGCGTCCCCAAGCTCATCCCGCGCACCCACGACGACTACATCTACTCGCTGCGCGGCTCCAACGAGATCTGCGCGGTCGACGAGAACAGCGTCTACCTGTGCGCGCTGCCGGCCGCCCACAACTTCCCCCTCAGCTCCCCGGGCACGCTCGGCGCGCTCTACGCCGGTGCCCGCGTCGTCCTCGCCCCCCGCCCCAGCCCCGACGTGGCGTTCCCCCTCATCGAGCGCGAGGGCGTCACCCTCACGGGCCTCGTCCCGCCGCTGGCCCTCCTCTGGACCGAGGCCGCGGCCACCACCCCGTACGACCTGAGCAGCCTGCGGGTCCTGCTGGTGGGCGGCGCGAAGTTCAGCGAGGAGGCGGCGCGCCGCGTGCGCCCGGCCCTCGGCTGCACCCTCCAGCAGGTCTTCGGCATGGCCGAGGGGCTCGTGAACTACACCCGCCTGGACGACCCCGAGGAGACGATCGTCACCACCCAGGGCCGCCCCGTCTCGCCCGACGACGAGATCCGCGTCGTCGACGACCAGGACAACGACCTGCCCGCGGGTGAGACCGGTCACCTGCTGACCCGCGGCCCGTACACCATCCGGGGCTACTGGCGCGCCCCCGCGCACAACGCCACCGCCTTCACCGCCGACGGCTTCTACCGCACCGGCGACGTCGTCCGGCTCACGGAGACCGGCCACCTCGTGGTCGAGGGCCGGGCCAAGGACCAGATCAACCGCGGCGGCGAGAAGGTCGCAGCCGAGGAGATCGAGAACCACATCCTCGCCCACCCGGCCGTGCACGACGCCGCCGTCGTCTCCATGCCCGACGCCTACCTGGGCGAGCGCACGTGCGCCTACGTCGTGCTGCGCGAGGACGCCGGCCCCGTGCGGTCCGTGCACGTCAAGAAGTTCGTCCGCGAGCGCGGTCTGGCCGCCTTCAAGGTCCCCGACCGGGTGGAGTTCGTGACGGAGTTCCCGCAGACGGGCATCGGCAAGGTGTCGAAGAAAGAGCTCCGCGCGGCCATCGCCGCACGGGTCGCCGCCGCGGCAGCACAGGAAACGGCAGCACAGGGAACGGCCGTACAGGAAACGGCACCGCACACAGCGCAGTAGCGGACAGCACAGCAGAAACAGCACAGCACAGCAGCACACAGCACCGCAGACAGCACCGAGAAAGGCCCACCGAACACCATGGCTCTGCCCGCCATCGCCCCCTACCCCATGCCGGGGGCGGCCGACCTGCCCCCGAACAAGGCCGGCTGGACCGTCGACCCGGACCGCGCCGTGCTGCTCGTGCACGACCTGCAGAACTACTTCCTCGACGCGTTCGAGGCCGGGGCCTCGCCCGTCACGGAGCTGCTCGCCAACGTCGCCGCCGTGAAGAAGGGCTGCGAGCGCCTCGGCGTCCCCGTCGTCTACTCCGCCCAGCCCGGCGGCCAGAGCCCCGCCGAGCGCGGCCTCCAGCAGGACTTCTGGGGCCCCGGCCTGCCCGACGACGAGCACGCGAAGGCCATAGCCGACGCCGTCGCGCCGACCGCCGCCGACACGGTCCTCACCAAGTGGAAGTACAGCGCCTTCGTGCGCACCGACCTCGCCGGGCGGATGGCCGCCCAGGGCCGCGACCAGCTGATCATCGTCGGCGTGTACGCCCACATCGGCGTCATGATGAGCGCCTGCGACGCCTGGATGCGCGACATCCGGCCCTTCCTCGTCGCCGACGCCGTCGCCGACTTCTCGGCCGCCGACCACGCCATGGCGCTGCGCTGGGCAGCCGCCAAGTGCGCCGTAGTGACCACCACCGACCGGCTCTTCGAAGGGGCGTAACTCCCATGGCACTCACCCTCGACCAGATCCGGGCCGACGTCGCCGACGTGCTCGGCGAGGACCCGGCGGACATCCCCGACGACGAGAACCTCACCGACTACGGCCTCGACTCGGTCCGCATCATGACCCTCGTCGAGCGCTGGCGCCGCGACCACGGCACCGACGTCACCTTCGTGACCCTCGCCGAGCAGCCGGCCATAGAGCAGTGGGCACCGCTGCTGGGAGCGAGGACGTGAACGCCCGCACGCTCGACCGGGCTGGGACCCGCGGCCTGCCCGGCAGCACCGGCGCCGGGCGGGCCCCCGCGCCGGAGGGCCTCCCCCTGACGGCCGCCCAGACGGGCATGTGGTTCGCCCAGGCGCTCGACCCCGGCAGCCCCGCCCTCGGCACGGCCGAGTACCTGGAGATCCACGGCGACATCGACCCCGGCCTCTTCGCCGAGGCCCTGCACCGCACCGTCGGCGAGGCCGACGCCCTGCGCGTCCGCATCGCCGACACCCCCGCCGGCCCGCGCCAGTTCCCCATCGCCGTCGAGGCGCCCGGCCACGGCTTCCCGCTGCACACCGCGGACCTCCGCGGCGAGCCCGACCCCGGCGCGGCCGCACTCGCCCTGATGCGCGCCGGCCTCGCCGAGCCCTTCGACCTCGCCCGCGGCCCGCTCTTCTCCCACGCCCTCCTGCGCACCGGCGACGAACGCTGGCTGTGGTACCAGCGCGTCCACCACGCCGTCCTCGACGGCTACGGCCACTCCCTCGTCGCCCGCCGTGTCGCCGAGCTCTACACCGCCCTGGCCACCGGAGAGGACCCCGCCCCCAGCCCCTTCGGCCGGCTCGCCGACCTCGTGGACGAGGACGCCGCCTACCGCGGCTCCGCCACCCGCACCCGCGACCGCGCCCACTGGCTGACCGTCTTCGCCGACCGCCCCGAGGCCCCCACCCTCGCCTCACCGGGCCGCCCCGCCCTGCCCTCCCGCACCCACCTGCGCGCCACCGCCCACCTCGGCCCGGAGACGACCGCCGCGCTGCGCCGCCTGGCCGCGGCCGTGCGGGCCACCTGGACCGACGTCGTCCTCGCCGCCCAGGCCCTGCACCTCTCGCGCGCCACCCGCAGCGAGGACGTCGTCCTCGGCCTGCCCATAATGGGCCGCATGGGCTCCGTCGCCCTGCGCGTCCCCGGCACCGTCATGAACGTGCTGCCGCTGCGCCTGACCGTCACCCCCGACACGACCTTCGCCGAACTCGTCCACCAGACCGTCCTCGGCATCCGGGCCGCCCGCCGCCACCAGCGCTACCGCTACGAGGACATCCGCCGCGACCTCGGCCTCCTCGGCGAGGGCCGGCCGCTCACCGGCCCCCTCGTCAACGTCATGCCCTTCGACTACGGGCTCACGTTCGCCGGCGCCCGCTCCGACGCGCACAACCTCGCCCCCGGGCCCGTCGACGACCTCACCGTCGGCATCCGCGACCGCGCCGACGGCAGCGGGCTGCGCATCGACTACGACGCCAACCCCGCCCGCTACGGCCAGGACGAACTCGCCGCCCACCAGGCCCGGTTCGCCGACCTGCTGACCCGCATCGCCCGCAGCGACCCGCACCTGCCGACCGGCGGCCTCCCCCTGGCCACCGCCGCCGAGCGCCGGCAGGTCCTCGCCGAGTTCAACGACACCGCCACCGAGGTGCCGCCCACCACCCTCATCGGCCCCGTCGAGGCCCGCGCCGCCCGCACCCCGCACGCCACCGCCCTGGTCTGCGGCCCCGAGACCCTCACCTACGCCGAGCTCAACGCGCGCGCCAACCGGCTCGCCCGCCACCTCGCCACGCTCGGCGTCCGGCCCGGCACCCTCGCCGCCGTCGCCCTGCCGCGCTCCACCGAGCTCGTCGTGGCCCTGCTCGCCGTCCTCAAGGCGGGCGGCGCGTACCTGCCGCTCGACACCGCGGACCCGGCCGGGCGGCTGCGCGGGACGCTGAGGACCGCCGCACCGGCCTGCGTCGTGACCGACCGCGCCGGCGCCGCCGCCCTGCCCGCGGGTGCGGCACCCGTCGTCGCGCTCGACGACCCGGCCGTGCGCGCCGCGCTCGCCGCCCACCTGCCCACCGACCCCGGCCGGGCTCTGACGCCCCAGCACCCCGCGTACGTCCTGCACACCTCCGGCTCCACCGGAGCCCCCAAGGGCGTCGTCGTCCCGCACGCGGCGATCGACAACCGGCTGCGCTGGATGCAGGGCCTCTTCCCGCTGGCCCCCGGCGACCGCGTCCTGCACAAGGCGCCCGCCGGCTTCGACGTCTCCGTGTGGGAGCTCTTCTGGCCGCTGCGCGAGGGCGCCACCCTCGTCGTCGCCGGGCCCGGCGCCCACCGCGACCCCGCGGAGCTCGCCCGCACCATCCGCACGCACGGCGTCACCGTCGCGCACTTCGTGCCGTCCCTGCTGCAGCTCTTCCTCACCGCACCCGGCACGGCCGGCTGCACCGGGCTGCGGCACGTCTTCAGCAGTGGCGAAGTCCTGCCGCGCGCCACCGCCGACGCCTTCCACCGGCTCCTCCCCGGCACCTCGCTGCACAACCTCTACGGGCCGGCCGAAGCCGCCGTCGACGTCACCCACCACACCTGCCGGCCGGGCGACACCGGTCCCGTCCCCCTCGGACGGCCCGCCTGGAACACCCGCCTCTACATCCTCGACGCGGCCCTGCACCCCTGCCCGCCCGGCGTGCCCGGCGAGCTCTACCTGGCCGGCGCCCAGCTCGCCACCGGCTACCTGGGCCGGCCCGGCCTCACGGCCGAACGGTTCGTCGACGACCCCTTCGCGGGGCCCGGCGCCCGCATGTACCGCACCGGCGACCTCGCCCGCTGGCGGGCGGACGGCGAAGCCGAATACCTCGGCCGCACCGACCGCCAGGTCAAGCTGCACGGGCGGCGCGTCGAACTCGACGGCATCGAGGCCCTCCTGCTGGCCGACCCCCGCGTCCAGGCGGCCTGCGCGGTCGTCCGCGAGGACCGGCCCGGCGACCGCCGCCTGGTCGCCTACGTGACTCCGGCCTCGGCGGATGCCGCCGCCGAGGCCGGTCCGGACGCCCTGCGCGCCGCGCTCGCCGCGCAGTTGCCCGAGAGCGCGGTGCCCGCCGCCGTCGTGGTCCTGGACGCCTTCCCGACCGGGCCCGGCGGCAAGCTGGACCGCGCGGCCCTGCCCGCCCCCGCCCCGGAGGCGACCGCCGGCGGCCGGGCACCCGCCGGATCCCGGGAGCAGACCCTGACGCGGCTGTTCGCCGAGGTCCTCGGGCTGCCCCACGTCGGCGCCGACGACAGCTTCTTCGCCCTCGGCGGCACGTCCCTGCTCGCGGCGCGCCTCGTCGCCCGCATCCAGGACGTCTTCGGCGGCGACACGGCGGAGGACGGCGGGGAGAACGCCGGGGAGGACGGCCCCCTCGCCCTGGGCAGCCTCTTCCGCGCCCCCACCCCGGCCGCCCTCGCCCGCCGGCTGGGCGGCGCGGGAGGCGTGGCGCCCGTACGTCACGGGTAGGGTGATCAACCACGATGCCGGCTGCGCACACGCACCCATGACGCGGCCGGGACCGATCGCGGAGGTCGCCAGGGAGGTGACCCGCCACCTGGGAGACAGCTGATGCGTGTGAGCGGCGGGCCGGGCATACGGCCCAGGGTCCTCGGAGAGGACCCGCTGCCCGGGGCGTGGACGCCCGGCGGGCCGCACGTCTGGCTGATGCGGCTCGACGGCCTGTGGCCGGACGGCTTCGCGCACGGCGGCCCCCGGCCCGGCAGCCCGCTCGCCGGTCCGCTGCGTGACCACGCGCGCATCCTCGACGCCGGGGAGCGGGAGCGCGCCGCCGCGTTCGTGCGCGACCAGCACCGCGAGCGCTACATCGCCTCCCACGTGGGGCTGCGCCTCCTCCTCGGCGCCTACCTGGGCACCGACCCGGCCGCGGTCGTGCTCGTGCGCGAGCCCTGCCCCGGCTGCGGCGGACCGCACGGCCGCCCGGCGGCCGCGGGCGCGCCCCTCCACTTCAACCTCTCGCACGCGGGCGACGTCGCGCTCTTCGCCTTCGCGGACACGCCCGTCGGCGCGGACGTGGAGCAGGTGCAGCCCGCCGAGGTGGTCGACGAGGTGGCACGCGTCCTGCACCGCACCGAGACGGCGGAGCTGGCCGCGCTGCCCGCCGCGCAGCGCCCGGACGCCTTCGCGCGCTGCTGGACGCGTAAGGAGGCCTACCTCAAGGGCACGGGCACGGGCCTGTCGGAGAACCCGTCGGTGACGTACGTGGGCACGGGCCCCGAGCCGGCCTCTCCCGCGGGCTGGACGCTGAGCGACGTCCCGGCCGTGCCGGGGTACGCGGCGGCCGTCGCGGTCGCGAACGCGCCGGTGCCGGACCGGCCGTAAGGGCGTGAGGGCGCGTTCCGGGAGCGCGCGGGGGCGAGGAGCCGGATGTGCCCCGAACGGCCCGGCGGCATTCCGTTGAATTCCCTATAACCTGACTGGTCCGCGGAGGGTCGCGACGCATCGGGGGGACAACATGCCGGCCTCTGCTTCGATCATTCTTTTCGTCTTCGGGGGCCTCATGGTCCTCATCTCCCTGCTCGGCAGCGGATTCTCGGTCCGGGAAATTTCCTTTCCCCGGATCAGCCCGCTGATCCGGTCCACGGCGGCGCTGCTGGGTGCCGGACTCGTGGTCACCAGCATCGTGCTTCTGGCGCGTACGGATTCCGGCGGGACGCCGCCGATAGCCGGATCGCAGACATCCGTGCCACCGTCGCCACCAGCCTCTTCACCACTGGTGAGGCCACCTTCGGGGCAGCCGCCCGTGCAGCCGGTGAGCACCGCACCCGGGCCGGCAACAGCTCCGTCCCCGGGGGCGGCAGCGTCCCTGCTCGCCCACGTGCCGGAGGCCGTCCGTCCCAGTTGCTCCGACGGTGACGCGTCGGCATTCCCGGCGTCGGTCGTCGCCGTGGTGGCGTGCACTCCGGCGGGTGGATTTCCCGTGGTCTACGCCCAGTTCGTGGACGACATCAGCACCCAGGGGGGATTCCAGCGGCTGGTGAGCGATGTGCGTTTCACACAGAGCTCATGCGACTCGTCCACTCCGCTCAACGGCCGGCAGAAATACCAGAACAGCGGTAAGACCGTCGGCGAACTCGCCTGTTATCAGGATCCCCAGGACGGCGACGCCTATGTCACGTGGTCGAGCGACGACGTGAAGATCATCGGGCAGGCCCACGCCCCGCTCGCCTCGTACGGGCAGCTCCTCGCGTGGTGGAAGAACGCGGGCCCGCTGCACGGCACGGCCACGTGACATGACCGGCACCGCCGACTTCGTCCTGGAGCTCAGCGGCGGGCCCGGCGGGCCGTACGCGGTGACGGTCTCCTCGCCCGCCGGCGAGGGGACCGCCCCGGTCACCCTGGAGCCCGGCGCGATCGGCGCCCGCCTCCCCGACCTCCAGCGGGCCGTCCTCGCCTCCTCGGTCACCCCGCGGGCGGCGGCGCTCGGCCTGGAGCGGCCCGTACGGGACGTGGGGGAGCGACTCTTCCGCACCGTCTTCGACGAGCGCCTGCGCGGCCTGTACCTCGCCAGCCGCCAGCGCGCCGCCGAGCACGACCAGGCGCTCCGCATGGTCCTGCGCATCCGCGCCCCCGAACTCGCCGCCCTGCCCTGGGAACTGCTGCACGACGAGGAGCTCGGCGGCTACCTGTGCCTGCACCAGCCCCTCGTCCGCTACGTCGACCTGCCCGAGCCGCTGGTCCCGCTGCGCGCCGCCCGGCCGCTCAGGGTCCTCGGCATGACCTCGCTGCCCCGCTCCCGCGCGCCCCTGGACGCCGAGAGCGAGCGCGCCGCGCTGGCCGTCGCGCTCCGCCCGCTGACCGAGCGCGGGCTGGTCGGCCTCGACTGGGTGGAGGGACAGACCGCGGACGACCTCTCCCGCAGGCTGCTCCGGGGCTGCCACGTCCTGCACTTCATCGGGCACGGCGCGTACGACCCCCAGCGCCACGAGGGCATGCTCACGCTGGCGGGCGCGGACGGGCGCGAGCACCACCTGCACGCCTCCGCCCTCGCCTCGCTGCTCAGCGTGGCCCGGCCGAAGCCCCAGCTCGTCGTCCTCAACAGCTGCCAGAGCGGCATGGGCAACGCCGAGGACCTCTTCTCCAGCACCGCCGCCGTCCTCGTGCGGACGGTGCCGGCGATCGTCGCCATGCAGTTCGCCGTCACCGACAAGGCGGCCACCCGCTTCGCCGCGTCCTTCTACCAGGCGCTGGCCGAGGGCCGCACGGTCGACGAGGCCGTACGGGTCGGGCGGATCGCCCTCGTCGTCGACAAGGACGACAGCCTGGAGTGGGCGACGCCGGTCCTCTACCTGCGCGGCGGGGACGCCCGCCTCTTCGACCTGCCGGCGGGGGAGCGGGGGCCGGACGCGGGGCGGGAGCCGGGCGCGTCGCGGGAGCCGGGCTCGGGCCCGCAGCCCGGGGCTCCGGCCGGGCCGCCCCGGCCCGCCGCCGTGCCGCCGAGACCGCGGCAGGACCCGCAGGCCGGCACGGGCGGCGACGGGCCGCCGTCGCCCGGCCCCGGCATCACCCCGCGCGTCCTCAACGCCCGCCAGTGGGTGCAGGCCCTGGCCTTCCACCCCGACGGAACGCGGCTGGCGGCCGGCTCCCGCAACCGGATCAGGGTCTGGGACGCCCTGAGCGGCACCCGGATCTGGGAACAGGCCGTCGGCGGCCGGCTCTCGTCCGTCCTCGCCGCCGGCTTCAGCCCCGGCGGCCGCCGCCTCGTCACCGGAGGAGCCGACGGCACGGTCCGCGTCTGGGCCTCCTCCAACGGCGAGGAACTGCTGCGCCTGCGCCACGACCACGTCGTCTTCGCCGCGGCCTTCAGCCCCGACGGCTTCCGCGTCGCCTCGGCCTCCGCCGACCGCACCGTCCGGCTGTGGGACTCCACCGGCGGCGACCTGATGCTGCGCATCCGGCACGACCAGGTCGTCACCGACGTCGCCTTCAGCCCCGACGGCGGCCGGATCGCCTCGGCCTCGGCCGACCGCTCGGTGCGCGTGTGGTCGCTCGGCGGCGACGCCCTCCTGCGCCTGCGCCACGACCACCCGGTCAAGGCCGTCGCCTTCAGCCCCGACGGCGCCCGGCTGGCCACGGCGGGCGACGACGGCTGCGTACGCCTCTGGGACGCGGGCAGCGGCCACCAGCGCCTCCTGGCCCGGCACGGCGCCGCCGTGAAGGCCGTCGCCTTCAGCCCCGACGGCCACTGGCTCGCCACCGCCTCCGCCGACCGCACGGCCGGCCTGTGGTCCACGGCGACCGGCACCCGTGCGCTGCGCGTGCAGCACCACGACACGGTCTTCTGCATCGCCTTCGGCCCGGACGGCAACTGGCTCGCCAGCGGCAGCGAAGACAAAACGATCAAGTTGACACGGGTCCCGGAGGCAGACGACTGAGAGGCCCCGGGCGGAGCCCCGGTCGTGCGGCTCGACAGGACACGGCCGGTCTGCCACGGGGTGGCGTATCGCCGCTACGACGGAAGGAGGATGCGCGCGGCGGGACTTGGCCTCGCCTGCGTGTGGGTCGGCGCCGCCGGTCTGCTGCGTCGTGGTCCTTCGCCGTTGCGGCGGAAGAAAACCGCCGGCCGCGACGGCGAGCAGCCACTGTGGCGAGGGACCGGCGGCCCACGGGGCCACCTCAACCGGCGGGCGTGGCATGCGGGGCGCGCGGCGGGAGTTGGTCTCGCCTGCGGGTGGGTTGACGCCGCCGGTCTGCTGCGTGATGGTCCTTCGCCGTTGCGGCGGAATACTGCCAGCCGCAGAAACTGTCCGCCGCATCGGCGATCAGCCACCATGGCGAGGGTCCGGCGGCCCACGGGGCCGCCGCAACCGGCGGGCGTGGCGTACGGGGCCGGCTGCGAGCCGGGAAAGTCGCCCGTCGCGGCGGGGGACCGGCGGCATGCACGGGCACCGCAAGTGGCGCGGGTGCCGTGATCCGTGAGACACGCTCTGGCCGCCTGCAAGGCCCGATGGCAGACTGCTTGGATGATCAAGAGAGCCACTGGTGGAACCGATCACGCCTGGGCCGCGCTCGGCGGTGACCCGGCATTCACAGGCGCCGTCGCCTACGGCGGGCCCGGCGGCACACTGCCCTCGCGGCTGCCGGTCCGGGAGCTGGCGCGGTCCACGGTCGCCGTGGCCTCCCTCGCCGCGGCCGAGCTGGCCGCAGCCCGGCGCGGCGGCGGCCCCCTGCCCGCCGTGCGGGTCGACGACGGGGCCGTCGCCACCGCGTTCGTCAGCGAGCGGCACCTGCGCGTCGACGGACGCGCCGCCACCACCTTCGCCCCCCTGTCCCGCTTCTGGCGCACCCGCGACGGCTGGCTCCGTACGCACGCCAACTACCCGCACCACCGCGCCCGCCTCATTGAGGCGCTCGGCCTGCCCCGTACGGCCGACGACGAGGCCCTCGTCGCCCTCGTCGCCGGCGAACTCGCCCTGCGCGACGCGGAAGAGCTCCAGGAGACCGTCGTCGCGGCCGGCGGACTGGCCGTCGCGGTGCGTTCGCCGGAGGAGTGGGCCGCCCACCCGCAGGGCGCGGCCGTGGCCCGCCGCCCCCTGCTCACCCTGGAGCGCGTCGCCGACGGCCCCGTGCGCGCCCTGCCACGGGACCCCGGGGCGCCCGCCCAGGGCCTGCGCGTGCTCGACCTCACCCGCGTCATCGCCGGCCCCGTCGCCACCCGCACCCTCGGCCTGCTGGGCGCGGACGTGCTGCGGCTCGACCCGCCCGGCCTGCCGGAGAGCCAGGACGCGCACAACGACACCGGTTTCGGCAAGCGTTCGGCCGCGCTCGACCTCGCGCACCGCGCCGACCGGGCGGCCTTCGAAGAACTACTCGCCCGCGCCGACGTCGTCGTGACCGGCTACCGCCCCGGCGCGCTCGACCGCTTCGGGCTCGCCCCCGAGGCACTGGCCGAGCGGCGACCGGGGCTGGTCGTCGGCCAGTTGAGCGCGTGGGGCGCCTACGGGCCCTGGGGCGAGCGGCGCGGCTTCGACAGCCTCGTCCAAGTGGCCTGTGGCATCGCCGTGACCGAGGCCGGACCCGACGGCACGCCCGGCGCCCTGCCCGCCCAGGCCCTCGACCACGGCACCGGCTACCTCCTCGCGGCCGCCGTCCTGCGCGCCGTCACCGAGCAGTGCACCGCGGGCGGCACGCACGTCGCCCGGCTCGCCCTCGCGCAGACCGCCGCCTGGCTCACCTCCGGACTCGCGCACGACGAGGGTGATCCGGACGGCGGGACCTACGAGCCGGACGCGTGGCTCACCGAGGCCCGAGGACCGCTGGGGAACGTCCGCTACGCACAGCCGCCGGTGGACGTCGAGGGCGCCCCGCGCGACTGGACGAGGATGCCCGCCCGCTGCGGCGCCGACGCGCCGGAGTGGAGTTGACGGCCCGCCGCGCCACCCCCGCCGGACCGTACGATGAAGCGGTGTCAGACGTTCAGACCGCCGGCCGCGTCGTCCTCCGCCCCGTGACCCCGGAGGACGGCCCGGAGTTCACCCGCCTGGTCCGGGACAGCGCGGACCTGCACCACCCGTGGCTGTCCATGCCCACCACCGCGGACGGCTTCGCGGAGTACGCGGCCACGCTCGACGGGGAACAGCGCGTCGGCCTGCTCGTGTGCCTGCGGGACACCGGCCGGATGGCGGGCTTCATCAACATCAACAACATCGCGCGCGGCCGCTTCCAGTGCGGCGCCCTCGGCTACGGCGCCTTCGCGCCGGCGGCGGGCCGCGGCCTCATGAGCGAGGGCCTCGGGCTCGTGCTGCGCCACGCCTTCGGCCCGCTGGGCCTGCACCGGCTGGAGGCGAACATCCAGCCGGGCAACGCCGCGTCGCAGGCGCTCGTGAAGCGGCAGGGCTTCCGGCTGGAGGGCTTCTCCCCGGCGTTCCTCTTCATCGACGGCGCGTGGCGCGACCACGAGCGCTGGGCGATCACCGCCGACATGGTGCCGCACGAGGGCTGAAGGGGCCGTCCCGGCAGCACCGGACGACCGCCGGGAACCCACCGCCCCCGGCCGGCCGGCAGACCGGCCCCGGCCCCGGCCCGGCTCCGCACCGGCACCCGCACCGACGCACGACCACCAAGGCTGAGAAGCCACCGAACCACCAGGGTTGAGAAAGGTTGCCGTGCCCACGACCATCCGACGCGCCGTGCTGTCCCTCCCCGCCGCCCCGCTCGGCGCGGAGAATCCGCTGCCCTCCCTCCGCACGGTCCGCGACGTCCACCGCCTCGACGCGGCGCAGCGCAAGGGCCTGCCCGCCGACATGGCCCGGCAGACGGGCTACGAGCCCCTCCGCTCCGTGCTGCCCGTGCGCCGCCGCGACCACTACACCCGCAAGCGCGTCCTCACCGACCTCGACGCCCTCGTCATCGAGAACGACCGGCTGCGCGCCACGGTCCTCCCCGGCCTCGGCGGCCGCGTCCACTCCCTCGAACACAAGCCGACGGGCCGGCAGCTGCTCTACTCCAACCCCGTCCTGCAGCCCGCCCACTTCGCGCTCAACGGCGCCTGGTTCTCCGGCGGCATCGAGTGGAACATCGGCGCCACCGGCCACACCCCGCTGTCCGTGGCCCCGCTGCACGCCGCCCGCGTGCCCGCCCCCGGCGGCGGCGAGATGCTGCGCCTGTGGGAGTGGGAGCGCCTGCGCGACCTTCCGTTCCAGGTCGACCTGTGGCTGCCCGAGGGCTCGGACTTCCTCTACGTGGGCGTGCGCATCCGCAACCCCCACCACCGGCCCGCGCCCGTCTACTGGTGGTCGAACACCGCCGTCCCCGAGGAGGAGGGTTCGCGCGTCCTGGCCCCGGCCGAGGGGGCCTGGCGGTTCGGCTACGAGCGCCGCCTGAGCCGGGTCCCGGTGCCGGAGTGGGAGGGGGCGGACCGCACGTACCCGCTGAACAGCACGCACGCCGCCGACTTCTTCTACGACGTGCCCGGCGCGGAGCGCCGCTGGATCGCCTCCCTGGGCGCGGACGGGCACGGCCTCGTGCAGACCTCGACCGATCTCCTGCGCGGCCGCAAGCTCTTCGTCTGGGGCTCGGGCCGCGGCGGCCGGCGCTGGCAGGAGTGGCTCACGCAGCCCGGCACCGGCGGCTACGCCGAGATCCAGGCCGGCCTCGCCCGCACCCAGCTGGAGCACGTACCGCTGGAGCCCGGAGGCGAGTTCGCCTGGCTGGAGGCGTACGGCCCGCTGGCCGCGGATCCGGCGGCCGTGCACGGCGCCGACTGGGCGGCCGCCCGCGCCGAAACGGCGGCCCGGCTGGAGGAGGCCCTGCCCCGGGCCGAGGTGGACGCGGCGTACGCGGCGTGGCGCCCGTACGCCGACGCCGAACCCAAGGAGAGCCTGCACACCGGATCCGGCTGGGGCGCCCTCGAAGCCGAGCGGGGGCACTACGAACTGCCGGGCACGCCGTTCGCCCCGGAGACGCTGGGGGAGGAGCAGGAGCCCTGGCTGGAGTTCCTGCGGACGGGCTCGCACCCCTGGCCGTCCCGGGTGCTGCCGCCCCCGCCCTCGCTCGTGTCGCCGCAGTGGCGCGAGCTCCTGGAGACCACCGACGAGGGCGACCTCTACGGGGCCTACCACCTCGGGGTCGCCCGCTGGCACGCGGGCGACCGCTCGCAGGCGGTCCGCGCCTGGGAGGGGCGGGCGGAGTACCTGTGGTTCGTCAAGCGCTGCCTGGCCTTCGCCGACGCCGAGGACGGCCACCCCGAGCGCGCCGCCGACCGCTACCTGGAGGCCTTCGAGGACGCCCGCGACGAGCGGCGCGAGGGCGCCTCGTGGACCGCGGCCATGGCGGCGCTCGGCGAGGAGACGGTGGAGGCCCTGCTCGCCGCCGGCCGCGCCGGAGACGCCGCGGGCGTCCTGGACGGCCTGCGGCCCGGCATCCGCGAGCGCGGGCGCTTCCGGCTGCTCCGGGCGCGGGTCCTGCTCGCCCTGGGCGACGCCGCGGCCGCGCGGGAGGTCTTCGACCGGGGCTTCGAGGTGGAGGACCTGCGCGAGGGCGACGAGTCCCTCGGCGAGACCTGGTACGCGATCGAGGAGCGGCTGCGGGCGGGCGACGGCCCCGTCACGGAGGAGATCCGCGCCACGGTGCGTGGGCAACGGCTGCCCCGGCAGTATGACTTCAGGATGCGACCCGCCCCGTGACGCCGCCTCGTAACCCCGAGCCCCGTCCCGTAACCCCCACCCCATAACCCTCGTCCCTCCCGCAACCTGACGTTTCTGGACCGATCGTTCTTGACCGATCGTTCCAGAAACGGCTACGGTCAACGCGTGGCCAGGACCAAGGAATTCGATCCGGACGCCGCGCTCCAGTCGGCCCTCGAGCTGTTCTGGCGGCGCGGCTACGAGGCGACGTCGATGGCCGACCTCGTCGGTCACCTCGGCATCGCACGGGCCAGCCTGTACGCGACGTTCGGCAGCAAGCGCGCGCTGTACCTCAAGGCGCTGGAGCGCTACGGCGAGCAGCACGACCCGTGCATCGCCGAGGAGTTGTCGCGCCCCGGCCCGGCCCTGCCCGCCGTGCGGGAGCTGGTGGCGCGCTTCGCCGCCGAGGCCGCCGGGGACGACCTGCGGCGCGGCTGCTTCGTCACCAACACCGCCGTCGAGCTCGCACCGCACGACCCCGACGCGGCCCGCGGCGTCCAGGACAGCTGGCTCGCCCTGGAGACGGCGCTCACCTCGGCCCTGACCCGCGCGGCGGACCAGGGCGAACTGCCCGCAGGCCGCGACCCCGCGGCGCTCGCCCGGATGCTGCTCGTCCTCATGCAGGGCATGCGGGTGGTCGGCAAGGCCGCGCCCGGCTCCGCACGGCTGCGGGACGCCGCAGCACAGGCCCTCGCCCTGCTGGCCTGACCTCGCCGCCGGCCCCGCCGGCGGACCACCCACTTGCTCAGGAGCGCCCACATGACCGCACGTTTCACCGGCAGGACCGTCCTCGTCACCGGGGGCGGCACGGGAATCGGACAGGCCGTCGCCCTCGCTTTCGCCCGGGAGGGCGCGCGCGTCGTCGTCGCGGGACGCAGGGAGGAGCCCCTGAAGGAGACGGTCGCCCACGTGGAGGCGGAGGGCGGCGAGGCCTTCGCCGTCACCGCGGACGTGACCCGGTCCGAGGACGTGCGCGCCCTCGTGGAGCGGACCGTCGCCCGCTTCGGCAGCCTCGACGTCGCCGTCAACAACGTGGGCCTGGCCGTACCGCCGGCCAAGGTCGCGGACGTGCCCGAGGAGGACTGGGACCGGATCGTCGAGACCAACCTCAAGGGCGTCTGGCTGTCCATGAAGTACGAGATCGGGCACATGCGCGCCCACGGCGGCGGCGCCATCGTGAACATCGCGTCCAACGTCGGCGCCCACCGCAGGAAGCCCGGCTTCGGCGCCTACACGGCCACGAAGGCGGCCGTCTCCGCCCTGACGCGCAACGCCGCCCTGGACCACATCGGCGAAGGGGTGCGGATCAACGCCGTCAGCCCCGGGCCCGTCGAGACCCCGATGTCCTCGCGCCCCGGCGAGTCCTCGCTCGACAAGGCCGAGCGGATGCGCCGCGAGGTGCCGGCCGGCCGGGCGGGCACCCCGGACGAGATCGCGGCCGCCGTGCTGCACCTCGCCTCGGACGAGGCCGGCTACACCGTCGGTGCCGACCTCGTCCTCGACGGCGGCGTCACGGCCTGACGGCCGCCGCCTCCTGCGCCTCCTGCGTCTCCTGCGCCGTCCCGGCCCGCTCCGCGGCGGGGGCCTGCGTCTGTGCCTCTGCCGCGGGGCGGCGGGCGGTCAGCCACACGTAGACGAGGATGCCCGCGAAGAGGAACAGCACCCCCTGGTAGACGGCCGCGTAACCGGCGCCCGCCACCAGCCAGAAGGAGAAGGCGAAGGCGCCCAGCGCCAGCACCAGGTCACGCGTGAACCGGCCGGTGCGCACCTTGTCGCGCTGCCCCGTCAGCAGGAAGTACACCTGCGCGGCGGCGGCCAGCAGGTAGGGGACCGTCGCGGAGAACGTCGTGATGAGGACCAGGATCTCGAAGACCCCGCCCGCACCCGACGTGTAGTTGACGACGGTCAGGCCCGTGGCGAGGACCGTGGCGGCGAGCACGCCGAACGTCGGCACGCCGCGCTTCTTCTTCCCGAACGCGGCCGGGAACAGGCCGTCCTTCGCGGCGGCGTACGGGGCCTGGGCGCTCATCAGCGTCCAGCCGTTGAGGGCGCCCACGATGGAGATCACGGCGCAGGCGGCGATCAGCATGCCGCCCCAGTGGCCGCCGAACATCACGTCGACCGCGTCCGAGAACGGGGCCGTGGACTTGACCAGCTTGTCGTGCTGGACGGTGCCGAAGACCGACACGGTGCCCAGCAGGTAGACCAGCGCCGCACCGACGGTGCCCAGGACGCTCGCGCGCCCCACGTTGCGCTCCGGGTCGCGCACCTCGCCCGCGCTCATCGCCGCGGACTCCACGCCCACGTACGAGTAGAGCAGGATCGCCGCCGACGCCGTCAGCCCGCCGGTCCAGTCGCCGTCGGCCGTCGTGAACGAGCCGAGGTTGGCCGGGTCGAAGAAGAACAGGCCGATCACCGCGACGAACAGCAGCGGGACGAACTTCATCACCGTGGAGATCATCTGGACGGCGCCCACCCAGCGCGTACCGGCCAGGTTCGCGAGCGCCGGCAGCCACAGCATGGCCAGCGCCATGGCCAGGTCCCCGGCCATGGAACCGCCGCCGGTCATCACGTGCAGATAGCCGACGCCGGCCACCGCGAGGGCCGCGTTGCTCACCCACGTCATGGTCCAGAACGACCAGGCGGACAGGAAGCCGGCGAAGTCGCCGAACGCCTCGCGCGCGTAGACGTACGGGCCGCCGGTGCGCGGATGCCGCTCGGCGAGCCGTCCGAAGACGAGCGCCAGGGCGATGGCGCCGACGGTGAGGACGCCGAACGCCAGCAGGCTGACCGTGCCGAAGGGGGCCACGGACGCGGGCAGCAGGAAGATGCCGCCGCCGATGATGTTGCCCATGACCAGGGCAACGGCGGTCGGGAGGCCGAAACGGCGGGAGTGCGTGCCGTCGGTGTCGTGCATGAGGGGGTGTGCCTCTCGGTCCAGCGGGCAGGTTCGCCAGGATGTGCGACACGACATGGTGACCGGAGCAGAGCAGTCCGCAAAATCCTTTGTTTTTGTCCCGCCGCTCCCGCCCGGCAGCCGCAAATGGTGCTGCGATCAGGCCCCCCGGCCGTGATTCGTCCAGCCGCCCTCCCCGGGCCCCGCCCGCCCCCGGCCGGACGGCCGCCACCCGTGGGAGCCCGCGGGCATCCGCCGTCACCCGCCCGCCCGTGTCGCCCCGCCCCGCACCCCGTGATCTGCCAAGGTGGACGGGGGCGGCGGCGTCCGGCCCCGGGCCGGACAGGTGCTGCCGCCCGGTGCGGACGGCGCGGCGGTCGGAGGTACGGACGGATGCAGGCCAGCTTTCCCGCGCTCCCGCCCGGCACCATGCCCGAGCGCGGACTGCCCGTACTGCCGGAGCTCGCCGAGTGCCTCGCGCGAGCCGCCCGGGACAGCACGCCCGAACCGGTCGGCGGCGGGCCCGCCCTGCGCGCCGCCGCCTGCGGCTACTGGGCCCGGCGCGGCCTGCCCACGGCCCCCGAGCACGTCCTCGCGGCGCCCGGCGCCCAGCCCCTGCTGCTCGCGGTCCTCGCGGGCGCCGGCGGCGACGTCCTGCTCACCCGCCCCTGCGCCGCCTGGTACCCGCCGCTCGCCCGGCTCGCCGGGCGCCCCACCTACCACGTGCCGGTGCCCGCCGAGTGCGGCGGCGTGCCCGACCCCTTCGCCCTCCTGGAGACCGTGCGCCGGATCCGCGCCGAGGGCGGCAGGCCGCGCGTCCTCGTCCTGTCGCCGGCCGACGACCCCACCGGCTCGGTCACCCCGCCGGAGCTGCTCCACGAGGTGTGCGAGGCGGCCGCCGCCGAGGAGCTGACGATCGTCAGCGACGAGACCTGGCGCGACATGCGCCACGACCCCGGCGGCACGGTCTTCTTCGGCCCGGCCGAGATGTGGCCCGACCACGTCGTCGTCCTCACCGACCTGGCCGGCGGCCTCCTCCCCACGGCCTGGCCCGCCGCGGTGGCCCGCTTCCCCGCCGGGGGGCGCGGCCCCGTCCTGCGCGCCCGCGTCACCTCGGCGCTCGCCGCCGTACGGGCCGAGCCGGCCCCGCCGGTCGCCGCGGCCGCCGCGTACGCCCTGGACGAGCCGGAGCCCGTCCGCGCCCGCGCCGCCGCCGCGGTACGGCTCTACGGGGCGCTCGCCCGCGCCGCCCACGAGCGCCTCACCGCGGCCGGCGTGCTGAGCCGGCCCCCGCAGGCCGGCCCCTACCTCTACGCCGACCTCGGCGAGCTCCGCGCCGCGCTCGCCGCCCGCTCCATCACCGACTCCGTCGAACTGGAGGCACACCTCAGCGCCGCGCTCGGCCGCCCCGTGCCGGGCGGCCACCGCTTCGGCGACGCGCCCGACGCCCTGCGGGTCCGGATCTCCACGCCGCCGCTCCTCGGCCCCGCCGACGAGGAGCGGCAGCGGGCCCTGGACTCCCCGGACCCGCTCGCCGTGCCGGGCGTCAGCGACGCACTGACCGGTTTCGGATCGGCCTTCGTCCGGCTCGCGGGCGGCTGACCTACCGTCGATCTGTCATGCGCCGTCGCTCGCCGTCCGCCCTCCGTCGCCCGTCGTCCGCCGCCGTCTGCCGCTCGCGTCCGCCGCTCCCGTCCCTCCCTGTCCGCCCTCCGCCCTCCGTCCGTCCTCCGTCGCCCTCCTCCGTTGCCCTCCTCCGCCGTCCGTCCTTGCCGTTCGCGACCGCTCGATCCCGTATCGCCCCACTCCGCTTCCGCACTGCCCGCCACCGTTCGATCCGTTCGATTCCGTCACCCGTCGACACGCCGTCCGCCGCTGCCGCCGCCGTCCGGACGCCGCCACGAACCGCGCCACCGATCAGCCGCCCGGCCGAGCCGCCGGAGCCCGGTCGCTGCGGTGCCCGGCGTCCGGCCGGGCACCGCGCCGCACCGCCCCGGTTCCCCCGCGATTGGAGCCCCCTCGATGACCGAACAGACCGAGCGCCCCCTCGCCCAGCCGCGCCCCCTCGCCGCGCCGCGCCCGCTCGGTGAGACCCGCATCTGGCCCAGATCGTTCGCCGACCGCCTCACCGCGCCCCTGCCGGGCGTCCGCGCCCTCGCCCGGCTGGCCCGCGAGGGACGGCTGCGCCCGCGGGCCGAGGCGCTCCGCGACGTCGCCGCGCTGCCGGTCGACCCCGGCCCGCTGCCGGCCGTCGACGCCACCGCGACCGCGGTCACCTGGGCGGGCCACGCCAGCTGGATCCTGCGCATCGGCGGTCTCACGGTCCTCACCGACCCCGTCTGGTCGCGCAGGATCCTCGGCACCCCGCCCCGGCTCACCCCGGTCGGCGTCCGCTGGGAGGATCTCCCGCCGGTCGACGCGGTCGTCATCAGCCACAACCACTACGACCACCTCGACGCGCCCACCCTCAAACGGCTGCCGCGCGACACCCCGCTGCTCCTGCCGGCCGGCCTGGCCCGCTGGGCCCGCCGGCGCCGCTTCACGCGCGTCACCGAGCTCGACTGGTGGGAGGCGGTCGAGCTGCCCGGCCCGGCCGGCCCCGTCCGCTGCGACTTCGTCCCCGCCCACCACTGGAGCAAGCGCACCCTCACCGACACCTGCCGGTCGCTGTGGGGCGGCTGGGTGCTCACCGCGCCGGGCGGGCAGCGCGTGTACTTCGCGGGCGACACCGGCTACGGGCACTGGTTCGAGCGCATCGGCCGGCGCTTCGGCGGCATCGACCTCGCCCTGCTGCCGATCGGCGCCTACGACCCGCGCTGGATGCTGGGCACCGTCCACACGGACCCGGAGGAGGCCGTCGCCGCGTGCCAGGACCTGGGCGCCCGGGCGATGGCGCCCATGCACTGGTCGACCTTCATCCTCTCGGCCGAGCCCCCGCTGGAGCCGCTGCACCGCGTCCGCGCCGCCTGGGAGGCCACGGGCCGGCCGCGCGAGGACCTGTGGGACCTGCCGGTGGGCGGCTCGCGGGTCCTCCCGGCCCGCGTTCCCACGGACCGTACGGAGGACGGGCCGCAGCAGCTGACGGGGCAGAGCGGTTGAGGAGCAGCGGCGGTGGCCGCGCGCGGCTCCGGGCTACGGGCGCGCGTCGAGGACGTGCACGCAGACCGGGATCCCGTACTCCGGATGGGTCGTCTCCCGCTCGCGCCGCATCCCCAGCTTGCGCATGACGGCCGCCGGGGCGTCGTTGCCGGCGTGGTGCACGCTGACGACCCGGGCCAGCCCGCGGTCGCGGAACGCGAAGTCCAGGACGGCGCGGCCGGCCTCGGTGGCGAGGCCGTCCCCCCAGAAGGGGCGGCCGAGCCGCCAGCCGAGCTCCACGGCCGGGAGGATCTCGGGCAGGTAGGAGGGCACGGACAGGCCCGCGAAACCGGCCAGCCGGCGCGAGTGGCGGACCTCCACGGCGAACAGGCCCACCCCGCGCTCGTCCCACTCCCGCTCCCAGGAGGCGATCGCCGCCGAGGTCCCCTCCCGGTCCTGCACGGAGCCGTCCCCGGTCCAGCGCATCACCTCCGGGTCGGCGTTGACGGCGGCCATCGGCTCGAGGTCGTCCGCGCGCCAGCGGCGCAGGGTGAGGCGGGGCGTCAGCCGCGTGAGTGGGGAGGCCATGCCGGCATCCTGCCCACCGCCCGGCCGATTACCCGACCGCGCGTACCCGTGTACCCGCGTACAGCCCCGCGTACTGCCCGCTACGGCCTTGCGTACCGCCCCGCCGCGGCCTTACGCCCCCTCAGACCCGGCGCCCCAGCTGTGCCAGCAGTCTGGTCTGCGCGTCGGCGCCGGGCGGCGGCTCCACCGGTTCGGCGAACAGGCCCGTCCCCGCGAGGCTGTCGATGTACGGCTCCACCTCGCGCCGCGCCAGTTCCACCAGCGGCTTCGGCAGTTGCTCCGGCGCGCCGATCGCCCGGGAGAGGTCCCACGCGTGCACGATCGCGTCCGCCGCCATCTGCGAGCAGTACGCGCGGGCGGACGACGGCCCGGAGGACAGCTCCACCGTCCGGTCGAGCGCCCCGGGCGCGCCGAACGCCTCGCGCGCGGCGGCCTCCGCGGCGTCCCAGACGGCCACCGGGTCGTCACCCAGCTGGTCGCCGTCCAGGGAGTCGCCGACGTCGTCGATGGACGAGCCGTCCAGCAGCGGCGGCACCCACAGCTGCTCGACCGCCAGATGGTTGACGAGGTCGCGCACGGACCACTCGGTGCAGGGCGTCGGCTCGTCCCACTGGCCGGGGCGGACGGCGTGCACGCGCTCGGTGAACAGCGCGAGCGCTTCCTTGTGCCGGGTGAGCAGCGTCGCATCGGTCATGGGCCCATTGTCGGCGCGGTGCGGCCGGGCGGCGACTTCCCGGCGTCGTCCGCCGCCGACGGGGTACAGGAGTGCCATGCGGAAGAAAGTGAGCTCCTGGGACCGGGCGGCCTTCCTGGCGGTCGCCGCGCACCACTGGCCGGGCGGCGACCGCGTCCTGCCCCGCCTGTCGCGCAGCGCGAACCACGGGCTGCTGTGGTTCGGCCTGGCCGCGGGTGCCGCGCTGGCGGGCGGGCGGCCCGCCCGGCGCGCCGCCGTGCGCGGTGCCGTGTCCCTGGCCGTCGCCTCGGCGGCCGTGAACACCGTCGGCAAGCGCTCGGTGCGGCGGCTGCGGCCGGTGCTGGACACGGTGCCGGCCGTGCGGCACCTGGCCCGGCAGCCCGTCACGACGTCGTTCCCCTCGGGCCACTCGGCGTCGGCGGTCGCCTTCGCGACGGGCGTGGCCCTGGAGAACCGCGCGTGGGGGCTGGCCCTCGCACCGGTGGCGGCCGCGGTGTGCTTCTCGCGCGTCTACACGGGTGTCCACTATCCGGGTGACGTGCTCGCGGGCGCGGCGCTGGGCGCGGGCGCCGCCTTCGCCGTGCGCGGCATCGCCCCCACCCGCTCCCAGCTCGCGCCCCCGGCCCGGCCCCGGGCCGACGCCCCGGCGCTGCCGGAGGGCGAGGGTCTGGTGGTGGTCGTCAACCCGGGTTCCGGCCAGCGGGCCGGGGTGCGCCCCGACCCCGCGCAGGGGGTGGCCACGGTGCTGCCCCGCGCGGAGGTCGTCCCGTACGAGCGGGACGGCGGGGAGAGCCTCGGGAAGACGCTGGAGTCGGCGGCCCTCCGGGCCCGGGAACTGGGCGGCGCCCTGGGCGTCTTCGGCGGCGACGGCACCGTCAACGCGGCGGCCGTCGCGGCCCGGCGCCACGGGCTGCCGCTGGCGGTGCTGCCGGGCGGCACGTACAACCACTTCGCCTACGACCTGGGCATCGAGTCCCTGGCGGACGCCTGCCGGGCCGTGGAGACGGGCGAGGCGGTGGCGGTCGACATGGTGCAGATGCGTACGCGCGAGGGCGTGGAGCTGGGCTGGTTCCTCAACACCTTCAGCATCGGCGCCTACCCGGAACTGGTCCGCGTGCGCGAGCGCTGGGCCCCGCGCGTCGGCGCCTGGCCCGCCGGGGTGCTGGCGGCGGTGCACGTGCTGCGCACGGCGCGCCCGGTCCGCCTGGGGGTGAACGGCAAGCGCCGCCGCCTGTGGATGCTGTTCGCGGGCAACTGCACCTACCACGGCGTGGGCCTCGCCCCCGTGCGCCGCCACGACCTGGCGGACGGCGTCCTCGACGTCCGCACCGTCTCGGGCGGCCCGCTGGCCCGCACCCGGCTGCTCGCGGCCGCCCTCGTCGGCGACCTGAAGCACTCCCCGGTCCTGCGGGCGGCCCCCTTGCGGAGCCTGCGGATCAGCGGGATCGGGCCGGGCACCCACCTGGCGTACGACGGAGAGATCGGCCCGGCCCCCGAGGAGCTGACGCTGCGGAAGGAGAACGAGGCCCTGGTCGTGTACCGCGCCTTGTCCGGTACTTGAGACGCGCTTCTCGGAAGCCGAGACGTCGGCATACGGTTCCGGCATGCCTGCTGCTGACGAAACCACCGTGTACACCCATGGCCACCACGAGTCGGTCCTGCGCTCGCACACCTGGCGCACGGCCGCCAACTCCGCCGCCTACCTGCTGCCGCACCTCGGCCCCCGCCACGAGGTCCTCGACGTGGGCTGCGGGCCCGGCACCATCACCGCGGACCTGGCCGAGCTGGTCCCGCAGGGCCGGGTCACCGGCCTGGACGCCGCCGGGGAGGTCCTCGGCAAGGCCCGCGCCACCGCCCGCGAAAGGGGCCTGCACAACGTCGACTTCACGGTCGGCGACGTCCGGGCCCTGGATTTCCCGGACGGTTCCTTCGACGTCGTCCACGCCCACCAGGTGCTCCAGCACGTGGGCGATCCCGTGGGCGCCCTGCGCGAGATGCGCCGGGTCTGCCGCCCCGGCGGGATCGTCGCCGTCCGCGACGCGGACTACGCCGCCATGACCTGGTACCCGCGCCTCCCCGGCCTCGACGAGTGGCAGGAGCTCTACCAGCGGGTCGCCCGCGCGGGCGGCGGCGAACCCGACGCCGGCCGCCGCCTCCTGTCCTGGGCCCGGCAGGCCGGCTTCACCCGGACCACCGCCACCGCGAGCGCGTGGTGCTACGCGAGCGAGGAGGAACGTTCCTGGTGGAGCGGCCTGTGGGCGGACCGCACCGTCGCCTCCGCCTACGCGCGGCTCGCGCTGGACGGCGGCCACGCGGACCGCGCCGCACTCGACCGGATCGCCGCCGCCTGGCGCGCGTGGGGACGGCACGAGGACGCCTGGTTCGCCGTCCTGAACGGAGAACTCCTGTGCCGCGCGTGAACCGCCCCGCGTGAACCGCCCCGCATCGTCCGGCGGCTCCAACTAGCCTTGTCCCCATGAACATTCTGGGGACCTCGCTGCGGGTGTGCGTCGATGATCTCGACCACGCGATCGATGTCTACGAACGTCTGACCGGCGCCGAAGCGCTGCGCTTCCAGCGCGGCGGTGTCGCGGTGGCCGCGGTGGGATGCTTCTTCCTCATGAGCGGCCCGGAGAAGGAACTCTCCGTCCTGCGGAAGATCACCGCCACCATCGCGGTCACGGACGTCGACGACGCGCTCGCCGACCTGGAAGCGGTGGGCGCCCACATCATCGCGGGCCCGGTCCCCACCCCCATCGGCCGCAACGTGGTGGCCCGCCACCCGGACGGCTCGGTCTTCGAATACGTCGACCGCAAACAGCCCTGAGGCGGCGGTCCCTTACCTCACGGGTAATCGCCCTTCCGTGCCGCGCCCGGCATCGTGAGGGGCGAAGCGCCACCCGGGCCGGCGCACTCCGGCCCGGGGGCGTGGACGCCACTCGTGATGCCTACTCAGGGAGCCCGCCATGTCGCAGTACGAGACCGCCGTCGCCCGTTACTTCGAGGCCTGGAACGCCACCGGTACCACGGAGGAGCTGGCCAAGGCCGTCGCCGCCGCGTGGGCCGAGGACGGGTCCTACACCGACCCGCTCGCCGACGTCCGCGGGCACGAGGGCATCGCCGCGGTCATAGCGGCGGCGCACGAGCAGTTCCCCGGGTTCGAGTTCCGGCGGGCGGGGGAGGCCGAGGGGCACCACGACGTCGCCCGTTTCCGGTGGGAGCTGGTGTCCCTCGCCGACGGGTCCGCGCCCGTGGCCGGATCCGATGTGATCACCCTGGACGGGGACGGCCGGATCCGGACCGTGACCGGGTTCCTCGACCGCGTGCCTACGGCATGAGGGTGGTCAGCAGGCGGGCCGTTTCCCGGTCGGCGGGGAGGAACGTCTCCACCGCCAGTTCCGAGACCGTCACGTCCATCGGGGTGTTGAACGTCGCGATGGCCGAGACGAAGGACAGGGTGCGGCCCGCGTGGTCGATGACCAGGGGGAGGGCGAAGGGGACCTCGTCCTCGTCCTCCTTCCGGGCCGGTTCCCCGCCGGCGGCTTCCGGGAGCGGGTACGCGCTCACCTCGTCGTAGAGGGCGCGCAGCGGGGCGGACCGCATCAGGGCCAGCTGCCGTTCCATCTGGTGCAGCAGGTGACCGCGCCATTCGCGGTAGTTGCGGATGCGCGGCGCCAGGCCCCCCGGGTGCATCGTGAGGCGCATGGCGTTCAGCGGGGGGACGAGCAGGGACGGGGAGACGCCTTCCAGGAGCATCGTGATGCCCCGGTTGGCCGCCAGCACCTCGTACGTGCCGTCGACGACGAGCGCGGGGAACGGCTCGTAGGACGTCAGCAGCCGTTCCAGGCCCTCGCGCAGCCCGCCCAGCGCCGGGCCGTTCAGGGGCCGTTCCGGGAAGGCGGGTGCGTAACCCCCCGCGACGAGCAGGGTGTTGCGCTCCCGGACGGGCACGTCGAGGCGGTCCGCGAGGCGCAGGACCATGTCCCGGCTCGGCCGGGAGCGGCCGGTCTCGATGAAGCTGATGTGCCGGGCGGAGGAGTCGGCGCGCAGCGCGAGCTCCAGCTGGCTGATCCGGCGCCGCTCCCGCCACTGCCTCAGCAGCGGGCCCACCCCGGGGGCGTCCACGACAGTCGTCATGATCCGACCGTAACGTGCCGCCCCCGGCGCGCTCACCCCAGGTCGAAGGCGTTGGGCAGCCCCAGCCCGTAGCGGACCGCGTCCTCGGCCCTCGGGAGTTCCAGCTCCGGGGCCCGGTAGAGCGGGGTGATCGCGCACCGCGCGGCCCGCGAACCCGTCCGGTCCAGCAGGGCGTTGACAGCGGCCCGTGCCGCGGCGTTGGCGCCCTCCATGGTGGCGAGGTCGATGTCGGTGGCCACGTAGTCCCCGCACAGGAAGAGGTTGGGTATCGCGGTGCGCGCCGTGGGGCGGTCGTACCAGGTGCCGGTGGGGTGGATGAGGAGCTGCTCGTCGTTGACGGGTCGGGGGCCGCCGGTCTCGACGGCCGGGTCCAGGAACCAGGAGTGGATCTTCGCGTCGCTCAGCACCGTGCGCCCGGTGTCGTTGAGACCGGCCTTCATCTGCGCCCACACCTCGCGGGCGACCTCCTCGCGCGTGCACTGCTTGGCGGTCTTCCCGTAGAGGATGCCGGGCTTGTCCCACTCGGAGACGTCCACGGACAGGCAGTCCGCCGCCACGCCGTCCCCGTAGTCGGCGCGGAAGTCGCGCCCGGACCAGTACTGCGCCTGCCCCACGCAGGTGATGGCCCAGGGGGAGTCGATGTGGTTGACGTGCCCGTGGATGACGGGCGTCGGCTCCGTCAGATAGAACTGGATGCCCGTCATCCAGTCCGTCTGCAGCCTGTCGCACCGCGCCAGCTGCGGATCGGCGGCCCGCACCCGGGCGTTCCAGGTCGTACGGGCGTGCTCGACCGGCATGGCGGAGACGAAGTGGTCGGCGGTCACGGTGCGTTGCGCGCCCGACGGGTCCTGCAGCACCGCCCCGGTGATCCGTCCGCCGTCGATCCGCAGGTCCCGTACGGCCGGGCCGATCTCGAAGGTGACGCCCAGGGAGCGGAGGTACGCGACCCACGGGTCGATCCACGCCTCGTTGGTGGGCGCGTTGAGCACCCGGTCCGGCTCGCCGTCCGCGCCCCGCCCCAGGGCGTTGAAGAGGAACGCCTCGATGCACGTCGACACGGTCTTGGTGCTGGCCACCTCGGCCTTGGTGGCCACGATGTTGCGGGTGATGCCGATGGCCAGCAGCCGCTGGTAGTTCGGCGACATCTTCGCGGCGCGGATGAACTCCCACCACGGCACCTTCTCCCAGGCCCCCGTCCGGCGCTCGTCGCAGCTGGTGAGCCAGACGAGCAGCCGGCCGGCGAAGTAGGCGGCCTCGGCGGCGGGGATGTTGCCGAAGGCGTCGAGGAAACCCGTCAGCGCGCGGAGCAGGGCGTCCGGGGTGAGCAGCGGCGGCGGCTTGCCGACCGTGCGGAACGGCAGCCGGATGTCCTCGTGGCCGGTCCGGGCCAGCATCACCTCCGTCGACGCCACGAGGTTGCCGTGGCAGCCGTCCGCGTTGCCCGGGAAGGGTATGCGGCGCATCGTGTCCGGCAGGTTCCGGTAGAAGCCCGGGAAGAAGCGGAAGCCGTGCTCGCCGGGGAGCGCCTTGCGGCCGCCCCGGGCGCTGCCGGGCACGTCCATGCTGCGGGCCTTGCCGCCGGGCGCCTTCTTCTCGTACACCGTCACCCGGAAGCCGCGTTCGGCGAGCTCGTGCGCGGCGGTGAGGCCCGCGACGCCGCCCCCGAGGACGGCGACGCTCTGCGCACCGGCCCCGCGGGCACGGCCGGCCCTGGCGGGTCTGGCGCGGGGGGCCGCCACCGCGGCCGGTCCGCCGAGGACCGCCGAGCCCGCCGTGGCGGCGACGGCCGCGGCCCCTCCGATGAAACCCCTGCGCGTGCTGCCCGTACCGTCCATGCCCGCCCCCTGGCGTCGATGACGTGTACACGTCCGGCGCTGGAGTGTAGGAGCGTCACCTACGACCCGGTAGCACTTCTCCGGCACGCACGGCCCCGTACCGCACATTGGCGCGAAAACGCCCCGCCCCGTGGGACGCTTGAGTCACCGGCACCCGGCGCGGGCACCAACCACGAAGACTCACGAAGGGACAGTCATGGCCGTCGAACCGCTCTCCCAGAAGGACATCGAGGAGCGCCTCAAGGAGCTGCCCGGCTGGACCACGGACGGCGTGAACATCAGCCGCACCTACCGCTTCGACGGGCACTTCCAGGCCGCCGCGCTGGTCGTCCACATCGCCCAGATCCAGGAGGAGCTGGGCCACCACGCGGAGACGACCCTGGGCTACAACACGGTCTCCCTGAGCGTGAACACGCACAGCGTGGGCGGCAAGGTCACCGGCCTGGACCTCGAACTGGCCCGCCGCGTCGAAGCCGTCGCACCCGGCCACGGGGCGCACTGACCCTGCGCAACCCGGGGGCAGCCCTGCTCCCAGGAGCCCTGCAGGGCGCCATGCTGCCGGGGCAGCGCTCAGATGCGTCCGCGCGCCCGCCCGAACCGCTCCAGCGCCTCCTCCAGCCCGACCACCGGCCCGGGGTAGCCGCGGCGCTCCGGATCCGGCAGCAGCCACGGCCGGTGGACGGCCCGGCCCGGCACCCCCGCCAGCTCCGGGACCCAGCGGCGCACGTAGGCGCCGTCCGGGTCGAAGCGGTCGGCCTGGGCCAGGGGGTTGAGGACCCGGTGGGGGCGGGTGTCGGCGCCGGTGCCCGCCACCCACTGCCAGTTGAGCTGGTTGTCGGCCACGTCGCCGTCCACGAGCAGGTCCAGGAAGTGCCGGGCCCCGGCCCGCCAGTCGAGGTAGAGGGTCTTCGCCAGGAAGCTCGCGGTGATCAGCCGGGCCCGGTTGTGCATCCAGCCCTCGTGCGCGAGCTGCCGCATCGCCGCGTCGACCACCGGGTAGCCGGTCCGCCCCTCCCGCCAGGCGGCGAGTTCCCCGGGGGCCTCGCGCCAGCGGTCGTGCCGGGTGCGGTAGTCGTGCCGGGCCGCGTCCGGCCGGGCGGCCAGCATCTGGTGGTGGAAGTCCCGCCACGCCAGCTGCCGCACGAACGCCGCGGCCCCCGCACAGCCCCCGCCGGCCCGCTCCCGGGCCCGGGTGGCCAGCTCCACCGGCGACAGGCAGCCGAAGTGGAGGTACGGGGACAGCCGCGACGTCGCGTCCCCCGCCAGGTCGTCGTGGCGCTCGGCGTAGCGCGCCAGCCCGCCGCGCCGCCAGGCCGCGAGGCGGCGGCGCCCCTCGCCCTCGCCGCCCGGCGGCAGCGCGGGCGAGGCCGTGCCCCGGGCCAGGGACGAGGCCGCGGGCAGGGGCTCCGTGCGCACCTCGGGCAGCAGGACCGCGCGCGGCGCCGGCAGGACCGGCCGCAGGTGCTCGGCCGACCAGCGGCGGAAGTACGGGGTGAACACCGCGAAGTGGTCCTTGCCGGCGGGCAGGACCGCACCGGGCGGCACGGCCGTGACGACCGCGTCGTGCACCCGCAGCCGCCGGCCGTCCGCCGCCAGCGCGCTCCGGAGCCGCTCCTCGCGGCGCAGCGCGTACCCGCTCACCCCGGCGGCGACGTGCACCTCGCCGGCGCCGGTCTCGGCCGCCACCCGGCAGGTCTCCGCCACCACGTCGCCCCTGCGGACGACGAGGTGCCCGCCCCGGGCCCGCAGCCCTTCGTCGAGCGCGGCGAGGCAGCCGGCCAGGAACGCGGCGCGGTTGGGCACGGCGAAGCCGGCCGCCGCGATCCCGGTGTCCACGACGAACAGCGGTACGGTGCGCGGTGCGCTCCGCAGAGCGGCGGTGAGCACGGGGTTGTCGTGCAGCCGCAGGTCGGAGGTGAAGAGGGCGACGGACACGCCGGTGTGCGTCCCCCGGGGCTCCGGGTCGTTCGGTACGGCCATGCGGTGATTGTCCGCCCGGCGTCCGCCCGGGGCCGGGCGGCAGGGCCGTCACGACCAGGGGATGTTGACCCAGGGGCTCGCGGGGTCACCGGTGAGGACGCGGTGGGCGAGGAGGGCGGTGGCGTCGGGGCCGGGGCCGGGGCCGGGGCCGGGGTGAGGGCCGGGAGCGGCGGCCGGGGCGCCGGGGCCGGCCGCCCGCAGGGCCTGCCCCAGCAGGAAGCCCGCGGAGAAGGCGGACCACGACCCGTACGTCCTGCGGGCGGCCGCACCGGCCGCCAGGACGACCCGTTCCGCGTCGGCCGGTCCGCACAGCCGCGCGGCGAGCCCGAGCCGGGCGACGGCCACCGCGTGCGCGAGGTCGTGGGCGGCCGCCGAGGCGACGCGCTCCCCGGGCTGCAGCACCGCCTCGCCTCGCAGCCGCTCCTCGGCGCCGGCGATACGGGTGACGGCGGCGTCCATGGCCCGTATCTCGGCCTCCGGGGCGGCACGGTGCACGAGGACGTGGGTGACGGCTCCGCGCCACTCGTCGGTCCTGGGGCCCGGGCCCGGGGTGTCCTTGCCCCCTGGCGCGGTTCCGGAGTGCTCGGCGAGGCCTTCGCGGGCCCGCAGTGCGAACTCCGCCTCACGCCCCGCGCCCGCCCCCGCGAGCAGCCGCTCCGTCAGATGCCACCAGCCCGCGGGGTCGATGACGCCCCACGCGTCGCGCAGGACGGCACGGTCCTCGTCGTAGTCGCGGTAAACGCTCCCGAGGTCGTTCCACGGCACGTCGTCGCGTACGGACAGAGGCGCGCCGCAGGCCAGACCGTGCGCGAGCGGGCCGTGCAGGGGGCCGGTGCCCAGGGACTGCAGCCGGCCGGGCGCGGGCGGCGGCGTCTCGGCGTAGACCTCCAGCCAGGCCGCGCGGTCCAGCGGCGTCGCCGGGACGACGGCCGCGGCCGGCTGCCCCGGGTTCACCGCGAGGTGCCACTTGTCGTGCGGCCACTCCAGGGCCAGGTCGTCCAGCCTGGTGCGCTGGAAGACCCAGTCGGGCTGCCAGGGAGGCAGCGCGCCGCGCGTCAGCACGGGCAGGCAGCGCTTCCCCGAGACCGGGTCGCGGTACGGGGAGAGCGGCGCGGGCGGCACCAGGCCGTCGGCCTCGGCCCTGGGCACCGCCACGTACAGCTCGGCCGCCGCGAGGGCGCCGATCTGCCCGTCCCAGTCCCCGTACGCCGTGGCCGCCTGCAACTGCTGTTCGACGGGGGTCGGCGGGATCCAGGGCACGGGGAACATGTGCGCGACTCTATAGAGGCCGGGCGGCAGGGGCTGCGCCCAGGGGTTCAGTTGACGTCGAACTCGTCCGGGTCCGGGCCCAGCCGCGTGCCGCTGTCGAGCGCGGCGATCGCCGCCATGTCCTCCTCGTCGAGGGTGAACCCGAAGACGTCGATGTTCTCGTGGATGCGCGACGGCGTGACGGACTTGGGGATGGCCACGTTGCCGAGCTGCAGGTGCCAGCGCAGCACGATCTGCGCCGGGGTGCGGCCGTGCTTCTCCGCGATCCCCGCGATGACGGGGGCGTTCAGCAGCTCCTTGCCCTGGCCGAGCGGCGACCACGCCTCGGTGGTGATGCCGTGGCGCTCGTGGAAGGCGCGCAGGCCGGACTGGGCCAGGAACGGGTGGAGCTCGATCTGGTTGACGGCGGGGACGACGGACGTCTCGGCCAGCAGCCGCTCCAGGTGGGCGGGCTGGAAGTTGGAGACGCCGATCGACCGGGCGCGGCCGCTCTCCGCGATCTCCTCGAACGTGCGGTAGATGGCGAGGTAGTCGTCACGCATGGCGCGCGGCCAGTGGATGAGGTACAGGTCCACGTAGTCGAGGCCGAGCCGCTCCAGGGAGGCGTCGAACTCGCGCAGGACGGCGTCGGGCGTCCAGGCCTGCGAGGCGCTGTTCCACAGCTTCGTCGTCACGAAGAGCTCGTCGCGGGCGATGCCCGAGCCCGTCAGGGCCTTGCCCGTGCCGGTCTCGTTCTGGTAGACGGCCGCGGTGTCGATGCTGCGGTACCCGGCGGCCAGGGCCGTCTCGACGGCGGCCGTCGCCTCGGCGTCGGGGATCTGGAAGACGCCGAAGCCGAGCTGCGGCATCTCGACGCCGTTGTTGAGCGTGATGGAAGGAATGGAGGCAGCCTTGCTCACGAGTGCTCGGTCCTTACGGTCGGAGACGTGATTCGTACTCCCAGCGTCAACGATCACACGGATCACAGCATTCCCGTAATGCCCCTGATGTCTCCGGTGCCTCCGAGTCTTCCCGGAGCTCAGAGGCCTCCGGCTCCTCCGAGGCCCCTGAGACCTCCGGTGCCTCCGGCTCCACCGAGTCCTCCGGTTCCGCCGAGGCTTCCGGTGGCTCCGCGGGGCCGTCCGCCGTACAGCGCGTCCACCTCGCGCGCGTACGCCGCCTCGATCGCCTTCCGCCGGAGCTTCAGCGACGGCGTCAGCAGGCCGTCCTGCTCCGTGAACCGGGACTTCAGGATCCGGAACGTGCGGATGGACTCGGCCTGCGAGACGAGGGTGTTCGCGGCCACGACGGCCCGCCGGATCTCGGCCTCCAGGTCGGCGTCGCGCACCAGGTCCGTGTCGTACAGCAGCCCCGCCCCGGCGCCGGCCTCCGGCGCCGGTCTCCCGTGCATGTGCAGCCAGTGCGCGACCGCCTCCTCGTCCAGCGTGACCAGGGCGGCCACGTAGGGGCGGTCATTGCCGACGACGACGCACTGGGCGACGAGCGGGTGCGCCCGTACGCGCTCCTCCAGGAGCACCGGCGACAGGCTCTTGCCGCCGGACGTCACCAGGATCTCCTTCTTCCGCCCGGTGATGGTCAGATAGCCGTCCTCGTCCAGCCGCCCCAGGTCCCCGGTCGCGAACCAGCCCTCCTGCAGCACCGCGCCCGTGGCCTTCGCGTCGCCCAGGTAGCCCGCGAAGACCTGGGCGCCGCGCAGCCAGACCTCGCCGTCGCCGGCGATCCGTACGGTCGTGCCGGGGACGGGCTGCCCGACCGAGCCGAAGCGGGGCCGCTCCGGCGGGTTGGCCGTCGCCGCCCCCGCGGTCTCCGTCAGCCCGTAGCCCTCCAGGACGGTGACGCCGGCGCCCGCGAAGAACAGCCCCAGCCGCCGGTCCATCGCCGAGCCGCCCGACATCGCGTGCCGCACCCGGCCGCCGAGGGCCTCCCGCACCTTGGCGTAGACGAGCCGGTCGAAGACCTGGTGCTGGAGCCGGAGCGCGGCGCCGGGCCCCGTGCCCGCGCCGAACGCGCGCCGCTCCGCGGCCTCCGCGTACCGCACCGCCACGTCCACGGCCCGCTCGAACGGGCCCGCCCGGCCCTCGGCCTCGGCCGTGCGCCGCGCCAGCGCGAAGATCTTCTCCAGGACGTACGGGACCGCGAGGACGAACGTCGGCCGGAACGCCCGCAGGTCCGGCAGCAGCGCGGAACTCGTCAGCTGCGGCTGGTGCCCGAGCTTCACCCGCCCGCGCACCGCCGCGACCTGCACCATCCGCCCGAACACGTGGGCCAGCGGCAGGAACAGCAGCGTCGCCGCCTCGTCGCCGGGACGGGAGCGGAACACGTGTTCGTAGCGCCGGACGACGTTGTCGGCCTCCGCCATGAAGTTGGCGTGGGTGAGCACGCAGCCCTTGGGGCGGCCGGTGGTGCCCGAGGTGTAGACGACGGTGGCCGGCGTCGAGGGGGTGAGGGCCATCCGGTGGCGATGCACCAGGTCGTCGCCGATGCCCGCCCCGGCCGCGGCCAGTTCCTCCACGGCGCCGGCGTCCAGCTGCCACAGCCGGGCCAGCCCCGGCAGCCGGCCGACGACCGAGCCGACCGTCATCGCGTGGTCCTCGTGCTCGACGACGCAGGCCGTCACGCCCGCGTCGCGCAGGATCCAGCAGACCTGGTCGGGTGACGCCGTCGGGTACAGGGGGACGGGCTGCGCGCCGATCGACCACAGGGCGAAGTCGAAGAGGGTCCACTCGTAGCGCGTACGGGACATGACGGCGACCCGGTCGCCGAACCGCACGCCTTCCGCGAGCAGCCCCTTGGCCAGCGCCAGCACCTCGTCCCGGAACGCGGCCGCCGTCACGTCCCACCAGCGGCCGTCCGGCCCCTTCCGGCCGAACGCCGTCTGCCCGGGGTCCTCGGCGGCACGGTCGAAGACGGCGTCCGCCAGGCCCCCGGCGGGCGGCGCCGTCACCAGCGGCGGAACGGTGAACTCGCGCAACGGCAGCTCCTTGTCATGCTCCGCACACCGCGAACCCCCTACCCGGCCCCCCACCCCCTCAACCACCCCGAAAGAGTGACCCGTTGGCGACCGCCCCGAGCCGGGCGACGGCCCGCCCGCCGGTTGCGCCGGGAAGCCCGGCATGCCGGAGGGCTTCCCTCTGCGCCCGCTGGTTCCTTCCGCCGCGACGGCGAATAGCCACAGCGCCGCGGCCCGGCGGCGCCAAGCGGCCCCGTACGTAGGCGGGCTTCCCACCACGCTCGCGGTTGCGCCAGGCAGATCCCTTCCGCCGCAACGGCAATCGGCCACAACGCCGCAGCCCGGCGGTGCCAGCCGCCCCGCGTGCCGCCGGGCTTCCCGCCGCGTCGAGCGGAACCCTTCCGCCGCGACGGCGAACAGCCACAACCCCCGCAGCCCGGCGGTGTCAAGCCGCCAGCCGCTCCGTACCCGAGGCAATGTCCCGAAGCCAGGCCGCAGGCCCTACGTCTGGAGGCGGTCGCCTGCGGTCAGGACCGCTCGGGTCAGGGCCTCGGCCGCGCCCCGTGCCGCGCTTCCCGGGGCCGCCCCGTGCAGGAGGACCACGTCGACTCCGCCCAGCTCCGGCAGGGCCGGGCCGGGAGGGAGGCGGACCAGGCCCGGCGGGATCATGCCGAGGGTGTGGGCCATGACGCCCAGCCCCGCCCGGGCCGCCGCCACCAGACCGCTCAGGCTGCCGCTCGTGCAGGCCACGCGCCAGGGCCGGCCGCTGCGTTCCAGAACCTCCAGGGCGCGCGCCCGCGTCACCGCCGGGGGCGGGAAGACGACCAGGGGAAGCGGCCGGTGCGGGTCCAGGCGGAGCCGTTCGCTGCCGATCCACACCAGCCGGTCCCGCCACACGAGCCGCCCGTGGGGCTCGCCCGGGTGCCGCTTGGCGAGGACGAGGTCCAGCCGCCCGGCGGCCAGCCGCTCCTGGAGCGTCTCCGACAGGTCGACGGTCAGTTCGAGGTCCACCTCGGGATGCTCGCGCCGGAAGCCTTCCAGGACCTCGGGCAGCCGGGTCAGGACGAAGTCCTCCGACGCCCCGAACCGCAGCCGCCCCCGCACCCGGGTCCCCGCGAACCAGTCGGCGGCCCGCTCGTTCGCCTCCAGGATCGTGCGGGCGAAGCCCAGCATCGCCTCGCCGTCCTCGGTCAGCCGCACGCTGTGCGTGTCGCGGACGAACAGCTGCCGCCCGGCAGCGGCCTCCAGCCGGCGGACCTGCTGGCTCACCGTCGACTGCCGCACGCCCAGCCGCCCGGCGGCCCGGGTGAAGCTCAGCGTCTGCGCGACGGCCAGGAACGTACGGAGCTGCACGGGATCGAACACGCAACCAGCCTAGCCTTGGCTATCGCATTCCGTGATGACAGTCAGAGCAGTAAACGGGGTTCCGCATAGCCGCACCGCCCGGCAGGCTGGGCCCCATGCCGCGCCCCCGCCCCCGCACCCTCACCCGCCTCCGTCTCCCCGTCGACCCCTACATCGCCGCCCTCCTCGGCACCGTCGCCCTCGCCGCCCTCCTGCCGGCGCGCGGCCCCGCGGCCACCGCCATGGGCGGTGCCTCCACCGGCGCCGTGGCGCTCCTGTTCTTCCTCTACGGCGCCCGCCTCTCCACCCGCGAGGCGCTGGACGGCCTGCGCCACTGGCGGCTGCACCTGACGGTCCTCGGCTGCACGTTCGTGCTCTTCCCCCTTCTCGGCCTCGCCGCCCGTGGCCTCGTGCCCGTCCTCCTGACCCCGCAGCTCCACTCCGGGCTGCTGTTCCTCTGCCTGGTGCCCTCGACGATCCAGTCCTCGATCGCCTTCACCTCCATCGCCCGCGGCAACGTGGCGGCGGCGGTGTGCGCGGGCTCGTTCTCGAGCATCGCCGGCATCGCCCTCACTCCCCTCCTCGCCGCCCTCCTGCTCGGCAACAGCGGCGGCGGTTTCTCGGCCCGCTCGCTGCTGTCGATCGTGCTGCAGCTCCTGGTGCCGTTCCTGGCGGGCCAGTTGCTGCGCCGCCGTGTGGGCGGCTTCCTCACCCGGCACAAGAAGGTCCTCGGCTACGTGGACCGCGGCTCGATCCTCCTGGTCGTCTACACGGCCTTCAGCGCGGGCATGGTCCGCGGCATATGGCACGAGGTCACCCCGCTGCGGCTGCTGGCCCTCGTGGGGGTCGAAGCCGTCCTGCTGGGCCTGATGCTCACGGTCACCACGTACGGCTCCCGGTGGCTCGGCTTCGGCCGGGAGGACCGGCTGGCCATCGTCTTCTGCGGCTCGAAGAAGAGCCTGGCGGCCGGTCTGCCCATGGCGGGCGTCCTCTTCGGGGCCCAGGCGAGCCTGGCCGTGCTGCCGCTGATGCTGTTCCACCAGATGCAGCTGATGGTGGGGGCGTTCCTGGCGAAGCGCTACGGGCGGCTGCCGGCCCCGGCGGCCGCCGTACCGTCGCTCACCCGTACCTGACGGGACCTGACGGGCTCAGCGCACGCGGTCCAACGGCAGCCACAGCACCAGATCGCGCTCACGGGAGGGATCCGGGCCGCCGGACCGTCCCGGCCGCGCGAGCTCGCCGTCCGTCAGCGCCCGCCCGTACACGCGTACGTCGTCCAGCTCCCCGGCCAGCCACGCCCGGCCGTCCGGACGCTGCCCCAGGTGCACCCCGAACGTCGAGTTCCGGCTCACCGACCCCGGCACGTCGGCAACCGACCACGTGGTCCCGTCCACGCTGAGGACGATCCGCCCGCCACCGCGCCGCAGCACGGCCCGGTGCCACAGCCCGTCCCCGTACGCCGGCGAGGCGGCCGACCGGACGATCGCCGTCCGGGCCGGCCCCGCCCCGGCGACCGCCGTCACCTGCCCCGTGACCCGCCCGCCGGGCGCCAGCCGCAGCACCACCTGGGGCGCACCGCCCATCCCGCCCATCCATAGCAGCGGCTGCTCGCCCCGTCCCCCGCCAGGCACCGACCGGAACCACAGCACCACCGTGAAGTCCCGCGTCCCCAGCGGAAGGGAGGCCCGGTAGGGCAGCCGCACGGCGTCGTCCACCCCGTCGAAGGCGAGGCCCCCGCCTGAGCGGCCCCGGACCGGGCGCGGGCCTCCCAGGACGTACGCGGGCCGCGCGCCCGGCGCCCCGTCCGGCGTCGTGGGGGAGGGGCCGGGGCGCGGGCCCAGCCAGTCCTCGGTGAAGCGGGCGAACCGGATCTCGTCCCGCGCGTTGCTCCGCCCCGCCTCGTACAGCAGCCCGGCCGCACCCGTCTCGCCGTCCACCACGGCCATGTCCGAGTAACCGGCCCAGTCGGCGGTGACGAGCCTGCCGTGCTCCGTGCCCTCCCACGTGCGCCCCTCGTCATAGGAGGAGCGGATCGTCATCGAGCGCCGGCGGTCGGGGTCGGCGGGCGACGCGAAGATCCAGCGCCCGGGGCGCAGAACGGCCACGGACCCCTGCACCATGGGCGTGTACAGGTCCGGGACCGCCCGGAACGGCCCGGCGAATTCCGCACCCCCGTCGGTGCCGACGGCGAAGTCGCGGTTGCCCAGCTCCGTACCGTCCTGCTCGCGCCCGCCCGCGTACACCGAGCCGTCGGCCCGCTCGGCGAGCGTCAGCTCGGACGGCTTCTGCGCGTACGTGCCGTCCGGGGCGGTCACCTGGGTGTCCACCGCCCCGAGCCGCCAGTGCGCGCCCCCGTCGTCGCTGAGGGCGAGCGCGGCGTGGTTGGCGCGGACGCGGGTGCCGTCGTGGCTCTCGGCGTTGAGGCCGGCGACGAGGCGGCCGCGGTGCGGACCGCGGGCCAGCTGGATGCCATGACCCGGCCCGGTGGCGTACCAGGAGTTCCAGCCGGGCGGGCGCAGCTCCCGCGTCAGGTCCTCCGGCTCCGACCAGTGGGCGCCGTCGTCGTCGCTGTGCTGCACGTGGGGCGTGCGGTCGCACGGCACGTCGCAGTTGCCCGCGTCCGGGCGGCCCTTGTTGTACGTGGTGAGGAGCGTGATCCGGCCGGTGCGCCGGTCCACGACGGGGGCGGGGTTGCCGTGGGTGTCGCCGCGCCCCTCGTCGACCACCTCCAGCGGGCTCCACGTGCGGCCGCCGTCGGCGGAGCGCTTGACGACCACGTCGATGTCGGTGGCGTCACCGCAGTTGCCCTTGCGGCCCTCGGCGAAGGCGAGGACGGTGCCGCGGACGGTGGTGACCAGCGCCGGGATGCGGAAGCACGCGTACGCGTCGGTGCCGGGCGCTTCCCGCCCCGCCTTGAAGAGGACCTGCTCCTCGAAGCCGGCGGCCGTGGCACGGGCCGGCTGCGCCGCGAGCCGCGGCAGGGGGAGGAGGGAGCAGGCCAGGAGGGCGAGAGTGGCCAAGGTAGCCGGGATGGCGTTGGCCAACGCATTTCTGACGGGGCTTCGGGGGGCGGCGGGACCAGTGCGGACGTACGGCGGCGCCATGCGGCCGAACGTAGGCGCCGTACGACTGTCGCACAAGTCGGACCCGGCCGAAGAGCCCATACGGGTTCACGCCGGCCGCAGGACCACCTTGCCCAGGTTGACGCGCGCCTCGATCAGCTCGTGCGCCTTGGCGGCATCATCCAGCGGCAGTTCGGCGTGGACGCACGGGCGCAGCCGCCCGGCGGCGAACAGCTCCCACAGCTCCAGCCGCCACTGCTCCATCAGCTCCGGCCGGTGGCGGGCGATCAGCGCCATCTGGAAGCCCACCACGGACTTCGCCCCGACGAGCAGGTCGTACGCCTCGATCGTCCCGCCGCCCGAGCTGTACGCGACGAGCCGGCCGCCGGGTGCGAGCGCGGCCACGGCGGGGGAGAGGAGCTCGCCGCCGACGGCATCCAGGACGATGTCGACGTCCCCGCCCCACCGGCCGCTGTCCTCGCGGGCGAGGTCGTCGTACGTCACGACGTGGTCCGCGCCCAGCTCGCGCAGGAAGGCGGCCTTGGCCTCCGCGGCCGCCGGGCTGACGGCCGCCACCACCCGGCCGCCGCCGAGCACCTTGGCGAGCTGCACGGCGAGGTGGCCCGCGCCGCTCGCCGCGCCCGTCACCAGCACCGACTCGCCCGGCGCCGGACGGGCCGCCGCGTACGCCCCGCGCGCCACCAGGCCGCAGCGGACCAGTGCGACGGCGTCCGTGGCGGTCGCTCCGCCGGGCACGGGCGAGGCCATCGCGGCGTGCAGCAGGGCATAGTCGGCGTAGCCGTCGCCGAAGCACAGGCCGGTGACGCGGTCGCCGGGTGCGAAGCCGGTCACGTCCGGGCCGGCCGCCACGACCTCCCCGGCGACCTCGCCGCCCAGGCTCGCGGGCAGTGGGAGACCCCCGCCGCGCACCTTCCGGACGACGGGAAGGGTGACGCCGACGGCCTCGGTGCGCACGAGCAGCTCGCCGGGGCCGGGCTGCGGGACGTCGGTCTCCTCCAGGCGCAGGACCTCGGGGCCGCCGTTCTGGTGATAGCGGACACGGCGCATGGGGCCGCACCTCCAGGGGGTCGTTGGGACTCCCAACGGTTATTCGTTGGTGGTTCCAACAGTAAAGTCGAATCCATTGGGATGTCCAACGTTTTTTGTTGGGGATCCCAATGGATTTTTCGGTAGGGTCACGCCATGACTGAGCCCTACGAGCCCGCGCTCGACCACATCCGCGCCCTCCCCAGCTGGCTCCTCAACCGCGCCGCCGGACGCGGCCGCCGCCTGCTCGGCGAGGCGTTCGCCCAGGAGGGCCTGCGCATGCCGCACCACGCCGTGCTGGCCGCGCTCGCCGACGGCGGTCCCGCCGCCCAGGCGGCCCTCGTCCGCACGACCGGCTTCGATCCCAAGGACATGGTCGGCCTCCTCAACGACCTCCAGCGGGTCCGGCTCGTCACCCGCACCCCCGACCCCGGCGACCGCCGCAAGAACGTCATTGCCCTCACCGCCGAGGGCTGCAGCTGCCTGGAACGGCTCGCGCGCCTGGGCGACGAGGCCAACCGCTCGCTGCTCGCGGCGCTGACCCCCGCCGAGCGGGAACAGTTCGTCGCCCTGCTCGCCCGCGTGGCGGAGGAGCGGGAAGAGGGGCCGCTGGGCTGACGCCCGCGGGCGCCGGCCGGCCCCGCGGAGTGCGGGCTCAGGCCACCGCGGGCTGCTCGTCCAGGACGATGCGCTGCTCGCCCGCGTACACGTTCATCGACGCCCCGCGCAGGAAGCCCACCAGCGTCAGCCCCGTCTCCGCCGCCAGGTCCACCGCCAGCGACGACGGTGCCGAGACCGCGGCGAGCACCGGGATCCCGGCCATCACCGCCTTCTGCGCCAGCTCGAACGAGGCCCGCCCCGAGACCAGCAGCACCGCCCCGGCCAGCGGCAGCAGGCCCTGCTGGAGGGCCCGCCCGACGAGCTTGTCGACCGCGTTGTGCCGCCCCACGTCCTCGCGCACGTCCAGCAGCTCGCCGTCCGCGGAGAACAGCGCTGCGGCGTGCAGCCCGCCCGTGCGGTCGAAGACGCGCTGCGCCTCCCGCAGCCGGCCGGGAAGGGAGGCCAGCAGGGCGGGTGTGAGCCGCATCGGCTCCGGCCCGTCGGACAGCGGGTACCGCGCGGTGGTCCGCACGGCGTCCAGGCTCGCCTTCCCGCACAGCCCGCACGAGGACGTCGTGTAGACGTTGCGCTCCAGGGTGATGTCGGGCACCGGGACCCCGGGCGCCAGCCGCACGTCCACCACGTTGTACGTGTTGGAGCCGTCCTCCGTCGCTCCCGCGCAGTAGACGATGTTGGCGACCTCGTCCGCCCGGCCCAGCACGCCCTCGCTCACCAGGAAGCCGGCCGCGAGCGCGAAGTCGTCGCCGGGCGTGCGCATGGTGACGGCGAGCGGCTTGCCGTTCAGCCGGATCTCCATCGGCTCCTCGGTCACCAGCGTGTCCGGGCGGGCACTGACGGCGCCGTCCCGGATGCGGATGACGCGGCGTCGTGCGGTGACCCGTCCCATGAGTGATCCGTCCCGGTGGTCGTGGGGGTTCCCTGGCGGTCCCATTGTCCCCGGCGACTCCCCGGCGAAGCCCACGGCTCCCGGGCAGGCCCGACTGTCCGCCTTTGCCCGGATATCACCCATAAGAAGGGCTTATGTATCGGCTGGATACCCAGGTGAAAGGCACTCCGAAACCTTGGTATTGTTATCCATGTCGCCGCGGGGAACACCCCGCCGGAGACAACACCTAGTCCGGGTGGCGGAATGGCAGACGCGCTAGCTTGAGGTGCTAGTGCCCTTTATCGGGCGTGGGGGTTCAAGTCCCCCCTCGGACACCAGCAGAAACCCCAGTTGACCTGGGGTTTTTCTGTTTTCCGGGACTGGATCGGGCTTCGGCGTGACCAGCGCGTGACCAGTAGGATTCCGGGGCTTCCTTGCCGACGGCGTGACCAACCACGAGACCGGTCGGCTAGGGATCTTGCGTCAGGCTGCCAGGGTCGGCAGGCTGCGCGGGCCCGACGGGACGACTTCAGTGAGACTGGGCTGAGCAGCCGGGCCGACGCCTCCAAGGCCGATCCGGCGAGCGCTGGAAGAGGCCAACCGCTTGGCGTTGTCAGCCCGACGCTGGCCGTAGTGCTTCATCGTGTAGCCAGCCCCTGAGCGATGCCTGGCATTCGCGGAGACCTCGACGGGGTTCTCCTTGGCTTCCAGATCATTTGTGATCTTGGTGCGGCGCCAGCCATGCAGTCCAAACCCCTCTGGCAGGTTGTGGCGAGCCTGCTGGGTCCGCCAGCGGGCAGAGACCTTCTCGGGGTCCTGTGCGCCGCCGGCCCGGCTCTGCTTGAACAGCTTGAAGGAGTCCCGGGCAAACACGAGGCCGTGATCAACCCAGAGGTTCCCCAATACCTGCTTCTCGTACTGCTGACGCTCCCACTGCCACTGGAGCACGTCCATGAGGGCTTGGTCCACGTAGATGACCGCGTCGTCTTCGCCCTCCTTGGTTAGCTTTCTGAGTCGGAAGGTCTTGCCCTCTTCGACAACGACCCATCCGAGCGTGATGGAGCACTCCGCCCACGTGGTGGTGCTCCGGGTGCGGGCAAGGGCCCGTCCCTGAACCCTTGGCCGGGCTCCCTGGCGCGTTTCTCCGAGGGGACCGGCGAGTTCGCCGGCCTGGTGGGCCAGTGGCGACCGCTGGTCGAGCGGGTCATTCACGAGCTGGGCGCCCGGGGCGGAATCTCCCTCGCGGACGTCCCCCTGGTGCTCCACCGCATCGACGTGGAATCCGGTGGTGACCCCAACATGGTCAACAACTGGGACTCCAACGCCAAGGCGGGTGACCCGTCGAAGGGCCTGCTGCAGGTGATTGGCTCGACCTTCAATGCGTACGCGGGACCGTACCGGGGCCTCGGGCAATTCAATCCGATGGCCTCCCTCTATGCCGGTCTCTCCTACGCGATCGACCGTTACGGATCCGGCTGGCGCCGGGCCCTCAACGGGACGTCCGGCTACTGGATGGGCACCATGTCCGCCTCACCGGGCCTCCGCTTGGTGGGCGAACAGGGCCCGGAGCTCGTGGACTTCCACGGGGGCGAACGAGTGCACAGCGCCCAGCAGACGCAGGAACTTCTGGGCGGCCGGACCTACGAAATCCACGTCCACGAGGCCAAGGGTGAGACCACGCCGAAGGCCTTGCTTCGGGCCATGCAGTACGCGGAGGTGATGTACGGCATGTAATCGACAAGGAGGTTCCTCATTCCCGTACCAGCAACACGAGATCAGGTGGTCGAGGACCGGCCCGTTCCGGTGCCGATCCCGCCCCACCCGATGGCGTGGGGGCACACCTACGTGTCGATCACCGGGTACGGAGGTGAGGGGGAGCTCACCTCCTTCACCGACCGGCGCTGGCCCGGGGTACTCTTCCAGGCCGACGCCACCGGCACTTACTAGGTGGGAAACAGAACGATGCCTCCAGGAGCAACTCCTGGAGGCATCGGCGCACCGTGATGGCGGCCCGGTTGCCCCGAACAGTCCCACACGTCGGAGGCCGAGCTGCTAACCCGGATGTTATTCCCAGCGCTGATACAGGTTGTTGTAGCTGGGATTCGTGTACACGTTACCGTCGGCGTTGCTGTCCAGAACGCGGCCTGTCTGGTGATTCGTGAGCTTCCACCCGGTGGAGGTTTTCACCTCCTCCCATTTCTGGTAGTCGCCGAGGTGGCAAGTCTTCAGGTACACATTACCCGCGTCGCTGCTGTCGAGGCACTGGGACGGGAACTCGACTGGGGACAGGTAGTAATTGATGCCTACCGGGGTCTCAATCCAGTCCCTCCACAGGCGATTACTGCAATCTCCGGTTACTACCTTGGCGGCCCTCGTGACCTGAAGACACAGCCTGGTTTTCGCGTTCTTCCACGTCACGGCCTTTTCGTCGGCAAGCGCCTGACCTGACGCTCCAGCTATCGTCAGCGGAACTACGATGGCAGCGGTTATCAGCCGGGCGCGAACCCGATTTTTCGTTCTCCTCACACCGTTCCCTTTCTGTGAGTGTGGAGCTGGACTGGGTGACCATACCAATCGCATATGACATCCGAACAGACCGAGAATCAGACAGCATGTAGTCTGCGAGGCTTGTTTGGCCCTCTTATGATTCCCAGCCTGCCAATTATGTCGCGCGATCAATCAATCGCAGACGGGCAACTCCCCCAGGAGCGACCATGAGGGAATGTGTGCAAGAGTCGCGGCGGCTCCGTTACTCCCAAGAGGCTGTTAGAACCCGGATAGGCCGCTCATCTGAACGTCACGTCCAGTGCTGATACGGGCCGAAGTTCTGGGGGTTTGTGTACACCGTGCCGCTGTCGGTGCTGTCAAGAACACGGCCCGTCGCAACGTTGGTGAGCTCCCAGCCCCTCGAAGACTTGATTTGCTCCCACATTTGGTACCTGCCCTTGTTGCACGGGTTCATGTAGACCCTGCCTGCGTCGCTACTGTCGAGGCACAGCAAGTCTTTCCCGGCCACATGCCATGCAAGCTGGTAGATTCCCTGCCCTCCGGAGTATTCACGGATGGCGCGCTCAGTCCATCCCTGAGTGCAGCTACGCTGAGCTGCAGTGTAAACTTTATGCTTCCCGTCATGGGTCAGGCACCTTTTGGTGGCCACGTTTCGCCAGGTCTCCACGTCGCCATTATGGGCGGAAGCTGCACCAGAAACCCCGACTACCGCCAACGGTGCTATGACAATTGCTGCCGCCAGATGGGCCAGCACCGTTTTCTTCACGTTCTTCATGCTGCCCCCTTTCCATGCGCACTGCAGGTGGATGGACTGAACGTTCGTCGAACTGAGCGACGATCCTAGGTAGGTCGCATAGCCTTCAGGAAGGCTGAGACCCAGACAACACGTGACATGCAAGGCTTGTTCTGCTCCCTTGCGGCCACAGAGCCGCCGGCCTGCGGCCCCCGTCTGGCCGGGTCGCCGTGCAGTAACTGCATGCCATCACCGGCATGGCAGCCGGGTCAACGTTGTCTGGGTTTCCCGTGGAAGAGGAAACCCAGGAAACCCGCTCTGAGCTGCGTGTTTCCTCCAAGAGGATTACCCATCACCGTCAGCTCCAGTATGTCCGCACGCCTATCCGTGTGGCTGTTCCGACCAGACGGGCATACTCAGCCGGACTTTCCGCACCTTGCCCCGTCTGCAATCGCGATCTCGCGGGTTTTTCCCAACCAGCGAATACAGCGGCCTACGGCTGGGGAGATCGACAAGGCAATAGAGTATTTACTGGAGGTGCAACCTGGGATGCCGAGTGGAGGTCCGAGACAAGGCTCTGAACCGCATTGGAGAAATCGACACGTGGATCAAGATGGCTCTCGTCATCCGATTCTGTCGGCAGGGTACTTGGCAAATCCTGGTGAAGGACCGCACACCCCAAGCGCAGCTCTTGCAGCGCGGTGGTGGAATCAGCGTCTGGCAAGACGGCGTGGACTTCCCGATCTTCAGCGGACAGATCGAGTTCTTCCAGCGGTATTGGACTGTTGAGCAGCACATTGGTGTGGGCAGCGTTTTTGTCGGAGGCAAGTGTGACAACAAACTGGCATACAGCCGTCTGGCCTTCCCGGACCCGTCAAAGGCGGTCAGCCAGCAGTATCAGGCGAAGGATTTCCGCGGTGCGAGCGGCACGGCCGGCGAGGCCATGTGGTGGGAGCTGAACCACGCGATCGGCCCCCGGGCCCTGCCCGACCGACAGATGCCGGGCGTCGGGGTCGGCGCTGCCGTCGGCGACACCGTCGCGGAGAGCCTGCGCTTCGATGTCCTGGGCACCAAGCTCGAAGATTGGTGCCGGTCCAAGAATGTCGGCTACCGGTTCGTTCACAATCCCGACCGCAAGGTCATTACGTTGGACGTCTTCAAGCCACAGGACAAAAGCAAGACGGTGCGGTTTTCCCCGGAGCCGGGGAATCTGCGCGAGTACACGTGGACATTGACGGCTCCGCGTGTGACCCGGGCCGTTCCGCGTGTGACCCGGGCCGTTGTTGCCTGTCAGGGCGAGGGCGCCGACCGGTACATCCGGCAGAAGGTCGACGAGGAGGCCGAGAAGGAATGGGGCCTGCAGATCGAGCAGTTCATTGACCGCTGGGACCTTCCCCTCAAGACCGACCCTGCGGCAGGTAAGCCGGTCAAGGCCAAGCCTGACGTCACGGATGCCGACTTCGAGGCGGCGAAGAATGCCGTGGTCGATGCTGCCGACAGTGTCTTGCGCGAGGGTGCTCGCAACGGGAACTTCCAGATCTACCCCATCGACACGGAGCAACTGCAGTTCGGCCGGGACTACTTCGTTGGCGACAAGGTGACCGTTGCTGCGGATGGCGAGGAGTACACGGACATCGTCCGCGAGGTCAACATCAGTGTGGAGGACGGCGGACGGGTATCCGCAGTCACGCCGAAGGTCGGCGACCAGTGAACCGGCTCCCCTTTGAACCTCTACAACACGGTTTTCGAGATGCGGGAGAAGCTGCGGAAACTTGAAGCAAGGATGTGAGCATTTGGTAGAGATAAGCTACCCGTTTTCCCGGTCGAGCCCGGCCGGCGGCACGGAAATGGTGTCCGAGACTCAGTGGCAGACCATGGCTGGCATGTGGGGCGGGGACCGGGTCGATTTCCGGCTCACGAGCGAATCCTATGCTTCCGGGGCGCTGCCGTTCTCCGCCACGGTCATCAACGGCCGCACCATCGAGCTTCAGCCGGGCCGTGCCTGGGTCGGCGGCTTCTACTACCAGCTCACCGCCTCCACCCTGCTGACTGTTGAGCCCAACCCGACGGACAAGGCCCGTAAGGACACGGTAGTCGTGCGCGCCGACATGGTGCAGGGTTCGGTGAATGCCGCGGTGGTCAAGGGTCAGCCCAGCGCCTCCCCGATTGCGCCGCTGCCGAAGCGGATTCCGGGCCAGCAGTGGGAAATGGTGCTGTACGAGGTCGACGTCCCCGCGAAGGACGGGGCACCGCAGCTCTCTCTGAGGGCCCCGTTCGACTTGCCGCAGGCCTTTGCCACCCCGTGGAACCCCCGGCCTGCAGCAGATCTTCTTACCGTGGGCACCTTCCTTTACGACCTGGACAACAACGGCGGGGACTCTCAGAACGAGATGTTCAAGGGCCGTGACGGCTGCCTCATCACCCGGCACGTGGGGAAGTCGCGGACCTACAACACCGGCCTGGCCAACGCCATCAATGTCCCCTCTAACGGCATGGTGTACAAGGGTTGTTGGCGCTGGATCGCCCCGAACGTCGTCTACTACTCGATCAGCATCAAGAACACGACGACGACCAACATCAAGAACCGGCCGGACGTCCCCATCGCTTTCGAACTGCCCCACCAGGCCAACGGGGCTACCGGTCAGGTCCTGAACGGCCATATGCGCAACATGGACTATCGCGGCGGCATGGCCAACCTCATCCAGCTTCAGACAATGTGCTGGCCCGGTGGGGGTTCCACGCACGCGAGCATGTACTACCACAACTCGCAGACCGTCTCTGAGGGCATGGACGTGCTCCGAACTTTCCCAGGCCGGTCAACGATCTACTTCTCCGGCGCCTACGAAGCCAACGTGTTCAGCGAATAAGGAGGCAGCATGGCGCGGAATCTTTTCGGCGGTACGGCCTCCGACGTCGCAGAGGACATCGACGGCCGGCGCGTCCCCTGGGCCGTCGGCACGGTCTGGGACGGCCCCTCCGACGCCGCCCGGCAGATCACTGACCTGACCGACGCCGACGAGGCACCGATCATCCAGCTCCAGGCCGACGTCCGCGGCGTCATCCCACCCTTCTACGGGCCGCCCAACGATGCTGAGCGGCTGTGGGTGGACTTCGACGTCGGCCGGATCGCCCTGGTGTCCGTGACCGTGGGCGATCGGCTCCGCAAGCACCTGACGGACACCGACCCGCACCAGTCCCGGGCGTACACCGACGAGCGCCTCGCGGCCTACCTCCCCACCCGCGCGGCGGAAGTCCAGGCCCCGACAGGTGACTCGTGGCTGTCCGCCGTGGTCACCGACGACCCCACCGGCAACGTACTTCGCCTCCGCACTGCGGACGGGGATGAGCGGACACGGCTGCGCAGCACCGGGGCCCTCTACCTCGACACGATCGGGAAGAAGGTGCCCCTGTGCATCGGCGCCCCGGGGTTCGGCGCCGGGAAGACGCTGATCAACGTCAGCTCCACCGCGGCGAGCCCGACGAACGAGGGCGCGGTCTTTCAGGTGAGGGGGGGACGGCTCCGTCATCAGCAGCGGCACTGTCACGGCCTCGAACCTGGGATCCGCCCGGCTCTTTTCGGGGCCGCTCCCGCCGGCCGCCCCACGGGCGGGGGACGTGTGGGTGAAGATGGCTAACCAAGTCCTCGTCTTCGACGGGCAAGACCTGGGTGGACCAGACGCCCCAGGCCTTCGACGGGGCCACGTGGCGGCCTGTGCCCCCCTGTACTGGGATGGCGCCGAGTGGCGCAGTGAGGCCCGGCCGCCGAGCGAGTTTCCGTCCTTCTCCAGCAGTGTCTCCGCGAGCGCATCCGGTGACGTGGCGGAGTTGCCGGTCCCGGCCGACGTGCGCACCGGTGACCTGGTGGTATCGATCTGTGCGCAGCAGGGTGGGGCCGCGGAGCCGTCTCCGCTGCTGTCGCCAGCCGGGGTCCTGCCCTCCGCAGGTCAGGGCACATGTAGCACCCGGGGGTAATGCCTAGTTAGAAAAGAAAAGGACCCACCGGGGGTGCCTCTTTCCGACCGTGTACGGGTATCAAAGTTTCGCCCATTCGCGAGACCCAGACGGTCTGGCGGTGTGGAATTCGAATGCTGGGGCTTTGAGATGGCTGCAAGTGGGCCTGTGGAGGTCGCCGGCGGGGCGATCTGCCGCCGTTCGGCGGCTCTTGGGGCAGGCTAGCCAACTAATAAAGTGATCCGCGCTACTTATTGAGTCGGTGGTGTGATGCCCAGCTCGGAGCACAGGTACATATTTATTGTCGGGGGGATATACCCCTCCCAGGGCCTCCTCAGGGCCCTGGGGATGGTCGCTGCTTCCTCTGGTGCTGGTGACGCCGCCTGGGGAGCGATGGCTCTGCCGGCCTCAACAGGCCGCCCTGTGCGGGTACCGTTCAAGAACGGGAGCTTCACCGATAGGAGTTGGGGCATGCAGTGGAGCGAGTACTCGAACGGTCAACGCATCAAGATCCTGCGGGGCAGGGACGTCACCCAGTCCCAGCTCGCCGAGATGACGGGGCTGTCCGTCGTCACCATCCAGAAGGCTGAGCAGGACAAGGCGCTCAGCCTGAACACGCTCCTGACCATCGCGGACGCCCTCGGAGCCGATACGTCCGTCATCCTCGGGCAGCAGGCTCCCCGACGAGCCATGGCCCAAGCTGATCGGATCACGCTGCGCACGCTTTCTCAAACGGTGCATGACACGGCCGCAGGGCTGCTGCCTGAAGGTGTCGAGGAGGCAGGTGGGGCTGACGACCTGCGGTCGGTCATCCGTGCGTGCTGGGAACGGTATTGGAAAGGTCTCTATGTGGAGGCGGGCGCCCTGGCAGCCCCGCTTCTGCAGCAGGCGGCGATGCATCTTCACGGTCGCCCCACTGGCGAGCAAGGCGAAGCCTGGGGCCTTCTCGCCGACAGCTACCGCATCTCCGCTTACGTAGCCAACCTCATGGGCGCGCGTGACCTGGCGTACGCGGCGATCGGGCACGCCCAGGCCGCAGCCGAACGCTCGGCAGACGAGCTGCAGCCGGCTGTCGTGGCCTCAGGGCGCTCCTGGATCTACTTGCGGGACGCACGGCTTCAGGACGCGCTTCGGCTGGCCGAGAAGGCTGCAGTGGACGTTGAGCCACGGTTCTCCACTGCAACTGTTGACCAGCTGACTGTCTACGGCAGCCACATCAACTTCGCCGCGGTGGTCGCCTCGCGCCTGAAGGACAAGGAACGTGCTGCCGACTATCTGTCGCAGTCCCACGCTGCTGGCGTACGCATGGGTGCGGAGCATCGGGCATACGGGACGCTCTTCGGCCCGCTGACCGCTACTACGCAAGCGGTGGGTATCAACGTAGCCCTTGGTCTGACCGGCAAGGCGCTGACGCTGATTGACAGCATCAAGGACGTCACAGGGCTCACTGAAGCCGCCCGGCATCGCTACGCCATGGATAAGGCGATGACGCTCGCGGATGCTGGCCTCTGGGACAGGTCACTGGACACGCTGGAGGAGACACTGGTCCAGGCACCTGAATGGGCCCGCCATCAGGCATTGCCCAATGTCATCGTCGAGAAGGTGGGCCGTGCCTCAACGGGGCGGCTGCGGCGGGTCAGGGATCTCATTGGGGCACAAACGGGCATTTCGCATGGCTTCCCCCCAGCGACTGCCAAATCTGCCCTTTAAGGGCACCTTTCACGGCGGAGTGGTATAGGACGGACGACTAACTGATCGTTTCAGAATGAGTTGAGCTGTGGGTCTTGCGCTCGGCAATCTTGGTCGGCAGGGTGTCCGGATGCGTGCTGATCTTGTTCCGGACGA
>NZ_JBIBIZ010000009.1:0-489044 GCF_042958085.1 Streptomyces sp. NPDC008001
ACACCGACATGATGCTGGCCGCCGCCCGCGCCCTCGCCGACGTCGTCACCGAGGACGAACTCAACGCCAACTACATCATCCCCAGCGTCTTCAACGAGAAGGTCTCGGGGACGGTCGCGGGCGCGGTGCGCGAGGCCGCGAAGGCCGCCGGCGCGGCTGTGACGGGCACCACGACCGTCTGATGACGGCGCGTCGCGGGCCTTCGGGCCCGCGACCTGCCCCTAAGGTGTCGGGCAGAAATCAGGCCGCAGAAATGCGGCTGTATCCGAGGCTGTGCCGCTTTCCGTGTGACTCTCCAGGGTGCCGGATTGGCTTTCCCGCCACTGGTGGGGGCAGGATGCGTAACCGGGCGCGAGGGTCTGGCAACGGACCCGGGTCCGGGGACTGTCCGAGGGCCCTGGCAGCATCGGCTTCGATCTCACGCCTCATTGGCAAGAAGAACACGGGAGTACAACATGAACCGCAGTGAGCTGGTGGCCGCGCTGGCCGACCGCGCCGAGGTGACCCGCAAGGACGCCGACGCCGTTCTGGCCGCGCTCGCCGAGACCGTCGGCGAGGTCGTCGCCAAGGGCGACGAGAAGGTCACCATCCCCGGCTTCCTGACCTTCGAGCGCACCCACCGTGCCGCTCGGACCGCTCGCAACCCGCAGACGGGTGAGCCGATCCAGATCGCTGCCGGTTACAGCGTGAAGGTCTCCGCGGGCTCCAAGCTCAAGGAAGCCGCCAAGGGCAAGTAAGGCCTTTAGCGCTGCGCTCAGCGCTGGAAGGGCGGTCACCCCGGTCGGGGTGACCGCCCTTCGGGCTTTCCAGGGCCCTCCACGGGGCCTGGGCGGCCCGTGGAGGGCCCTGGGGTCACCCGGATGCGCGAAAGCGCCTGCACGGGCCTTGGATGGCTCGTACAGGCGCTTACGCCCCGTCAGAATGGCTGCCCTCAGGCGCCGGTGTCGCCGCCCGGCATCTCCACGTTCGCCCCGAGGTCCTTCAATTTCTGCATGAAGTTCTCGTAGCCGCGGTTGATCAGGTCGATGCCGTGGACCCGCGAGGTGCCCTCCGCGGCCAGGGCCGCGATCAGGTACGAGAAGCCGCCGCGGAGGTCCGGGACGACCATGTCGGAGCCCTGGAGCTTCGTCGGGCCGGAGACGACCGCCGAGTGCAGGAAGTTGCGCTGGCCGAAGCGGCACGCGGAACCGCCGAGGCACTCGCGGTACAGCTGGATGTGCGCACCCATCTGGTTGAGCGCCGAGGTGAAACCGAGGCGCGACTCGTACACCGTCTCGTGGACGATGGACAGGCCCGACGCCTGCGTCAGCGCGACGACCAGCGGCTGCTGCCAGTCCGTCTGGAAGCCGGGGTGGACGTCCGTCTCCAGCGCGATGGCGTTGAGCGAGCCGCCCGGGTGCCAGAAGCGGATGCCCTCGTCGTCGATCTCGAAGGCGCCACCGACCTTGCGGTAGGTGTTGAGGAAGGTCATCATCGAGCGCTGCTGCGCGCCGCGCACGTAGATGTTGCCCCCGGTGGCCAGCGCCGCGGACGCCCAGGAGGCCGCCTCCAGGCGGTCGGAGAGCGCGCGGTGGTTGTAGCCGCCGAGCTTGTCGACACCGGTGATCCGGATGGTCCGGTCGGTGTCCATGGCGATGATCGCGCCCATCTTCTGCAGCACGCAGATGAGGTCCTCGATCTCCGGCTCCACGGCGGCGTTGGACAGCTCCGTGACGCCCTCCGCCAGCACGGCGGTCAGCAGCACCTGCTCGGTCGCGCCGACCGAGGGGTAGGGCAGGCGGATCTTGCAGCCGCGCAGCCGCTGCGGGGCCTCCAGGTACTGGCCGCCCTCGCGCTTCTCGATGGTCGCGCCGAACTGGCGCAGCACCTCGAAGTGGAAGTCGATCGGCCGGCCGCCGATGTCGCAGCCGCCCAGGCCCGGGATGAAGGCGTGGCCGAGCCGGTGCAGCAGCGGGCCGCAGAGCAGGATCGGGATGCGCGAGGAGCCGGCGTGCGCGTCGATGTCCGCGACGTTGGCGCTCTCCACGTACGTGGGGTCGAGGACCAGCTCGCCGGGCTCGTCGCCGGGGCGGACGGTCACACCGTGCAGCTGCAGCAGTCCGCGCACGACGCGCACGTCGCGGATGTCGGGGACGTTCCGCAGCCGGCTGGGACCGTGCCCGAGCAGCGCGGCGACCATGGCCTTCGGCACGAGGTTCTTCGCGCCGCGGACACGGATCTCGCCCTCGAGCGGGGTACCGCCGTGGACAAGCAGGACATCGTCAGGGCCGGTCATGGATCTCGCGTTCCTGGAGTTGGGCAGGGGGCAAGAAGAAAGGGTAATGCGACCAGGGGGCCGTCCTGCATGCCCGAGGGGCCTCCGGGCACGTCATGGCTTTGCAACAACACGCTCCGTTAATGGAATGGTCGCTACCGGTTATCGGCGGCGCGCCGGTGGCCACCCCTTTCTTGCCGGACCGGACGTCCACTCCCCGCGCGGGCCCGAAATGCGGGATCATGTGCCCATGTCCGAGGTGTCCTCGCTCACAGGACGACTGCTTGTCGCGACACCGGCGCTCGCTGACCCGAATTTCGACCGCGCGGTGGTGTTGCTGCTCGATCACGACGAGGAGGGTTCCCTCGGAGTGGTCCTGAACCGCCCGACCCCGGTCGGCGTGGCCGACATCCTGGAGTCCTGGGCGGCGCTGGCCGGGGAGCCGGGCGTGGTCTTCCAGGGCGGTCCGGTCTCGCTCGACTCGGCGCTGGGCGTGGCGGTCGTGCCGGGGGAGGGGCGCGAGAAGGCGGGCTCCGCCGCCGCCGGCGACGGCCCGCTCGGCTGGCGCCGCGTCCACGGCGCGATCGGCCTCGTCGACCTGGAGGCCCCGCCGGAGCTGCTCGCGGCCGCCCTCGGCTCGCTGCGGATCTTCGCCGGCTACGCGGGCTGGGGGCCGGGCCAGCTGGAGGACGAGCTGGTCGAGGGCGCGTGGTACGTGGTGGAGTCCGAGCCGGGTGACGTCTCCTCGCCCGACCCGTCCCAGTTGTGGCGCGCGGTGCTCCGGCGCCAGCGGAACGAGCTGGCCATGGTGGCCACGTATCCGGACGATCCGAGCCTGAACTGACGCCGCGCGCCGCGCCGTGGCCCTCGCTGGGGGCCCGCCCGGGCGGCGGCGCGTCCTGCGGCGGGCGGCGGTGCGTCCTGTGGGGGAAACGGCCGGACCGGGGATCGGACCTCGGCCGCGCTCCCCAGTACCCTTGGAGACCATGAGCACTCTTGAGCCCGAGCGCGGGGCAGGGACCGGCACCCTCGTAGAGCCGACGCCGCAGGTGTCGCACGGCGACGGCGACCACGAGCGCTACGCCCACTACGTCCAGAAGGACAAGATCATGGAGAGCGCGCTCTCCGGTTCCCCGGTCGTCGCCCTGTGCGGCAAGGTCTGGGTCCCCGGGCGCGACCCGAAGAAGTACCCGGTCTGCCCGATGTGCAAGGAGATCTTCGAGGGCATGGGCGCCGGCGGAGACGACAAGGGCGGCAAGGGCGGCAAGGGCGGCGACAAGAAGTAGTCCCCGGCCTCCCCGCCGCAGGCCCCACATCCTTCCCGGCCCCTGGGGCGCGCTTCGGCGCGCACCGGGGGCCGCGTGCGTTGCACGGTGTGCTTTCGCCGATCACAGAGTGGTCGAGACCTCTTGCCGGGCGCTGTGACGCGCACCTACGCTCCTGCCAGTTGTGCTGAGCGAAACGCCCATTGCGCATGTTGCAACGCGTTGGTTGCAACGCCACCCGGGAGGGATCCCATGACGCTGTCCGGCTGCTTATCCGGCTTATCGGTCTTACCGGGCCTATCCCGTTCGTCCGGCCGTCCCTCCGGCCACTTGTCCGGCCGCTTGTCCGGCCCCTCGGGATCGTCCGGCGTGGCGGCCCTGGTGGCGGCCGCCGCCCTCGCCGCCGTCCTGTCCTCCTGCGCCCCCTCCACGGCCACGGGTGCGGCGCAAGGCGACGACCGTACGGGCCGCCTGCGGGTCTGGCTCTTCCGGGAGGTCGGCAACGCGCCCAAGGCCGCCGTGGTCGACAGAGCCGTCGCCGCCTTCGCCCGGGAGCACCGCGGCGTCCGCGTCGACGTCACCTACATCCCCGTCGAGACGCGCGCCCAGCGGATCAAAGCCGCCTTCAACGACCCCCGGAGCGCCCCGGACGTCATCGAGTACGGCAACACCGACACCGCCGCCTATGTGAAGGACGGCGGACTGGCGGACGTCACCGCCGACTTCGCCGCCTGGCCCGAGGCGAAGGACACCGACCCCGCCGCCCGCCGCTCGGTCACCGTGGACGGGAAGGTCTACGGCGCCCCGCTGTTCGTCGGCGTCCGCGCCCTCTACTACCGCACCGACGTCTTCCGCGACCTCGGACTCCGCCCTCCGCGCACCCTGGCGCAGCTCGCGGAGACCGCGCGCCGCATCCACCGGGAGCGGCCGGAGCTCTACGGGCTCGTGGTGGGCGGCTCGTACACGTACGGCGCACTGCCCTTCGTATGGGCCAACGGCGGCGAGATAGCGGAGAAGAAGGGCAGGAAGTACGCCGCGACCATCGACAGCGCGGCCGCAAAGCGGGGCATCAGCGAGTACACCGCCCTTTTCGGCGACCACAACTGCCCGCCCGCCAAGTGCGCGCAGCTGGGCGGCAACGCCACCGTCGAGGCGTTCGCGGCGGGCAAGGCGGCCATGGCCATCGGCGGGGACTTCAGCCACCGGGCCGTCGAGAACGGCAAGGCCAAGGGCAAGTACGCGGTCGTGCCGCTGCCCGGCGTCGGCGACGGCAGCATCGCCCCCGCCTTCTCGGGCGGGAACAACCTCGGTGTCCTCAAGAGCAGTTCGCACCGCACGCTCGCCGTCGATCTGCTGCGGACCCTCACCGGCAAGCGCACCCAGTCCGGCCTCTTCGACGCCATGGGCTTCCTGCCCACCTACACGGACGTGCGCCGGGAAGCCGCCCGCAGACAGCCGTACGTGGAGCCCTTCGTGAGGACGCTCGCGTCCGGTGCGGCCTTCGTGCCCGTGACGCCCGCCTGGGGCGCCATCGACGCGGGCCAGGTCCTGCCGGTCATGTTCCAGGAGATCGTGAGCGGCCGCAGGAGCGTGGACGACGCGGCGTCGGCCGCGGCGAAGAAGATGAACAGCGCCTTCAGAGCGGCGGGCTGAGGCGATGCGGGCCCGCAACGGGATACGCGGCGCCTCCGGCGGAACGCGTGCTCCCGGCCGGGGTGCCGGCGGCGCCCGGACCCCCTGGCTCTACCTCGCCCCCGCCCTCGTCCTCCTCGGCGGCCTCCTGGTCTACCCCGTCTACCAGCTCGGGCTCATCTCCTTCCTGGAGTACACCCAGGCTCAGGTCAGCGGCGGCCGCCCGACCTCCTTCCAGGGCTTCGGCAACTATGCCGCGCTCTTCCGCGACGGCCAGTTCCGGGAGGTGCTCGTCACCACCGTCCTCTTCGCGGCCGCCTGCGTGCTCTGCACCCTCGCCGCCGGCTGCGCGCTCGCCGTGCTCCTCACCCGCGTCCGCGCGCTGCCGCGCCTGGCCCTGACGGCCGCCGCGCTCGGCGCCTGGGCCACGCCCGCCGTCACCGGATCGACCGTCTGGCTCTTCCTCTTCGACGCCGACTTCGGGCCTGTGGACAAGTTGCTCACCCGGCTCGGGATGAGCGGTTTCGACGGCTACGCGTGGACGTACGACCGCTACAGCGCCTTCGCGCTCGTCCTCCTCGAAGTCGTCTGGTGCTCGTTCCCCTTCGTGATGGTGACCGTCTACGCCGGCATCCGGGCCGTCCCGAGCGAGGTCCTGGAGGCCGCCGCCCTGGACGGCGCCTCGCAGTGGCGCATCTGGCGCGGGGTCACGGCGCCGATGCTCCGGCCGGTCCTGGTCGTCGTCACCATCCAGTCGGTCATCTGGGACTTCAAGGTCTTCACCCAGATCTACGTCATGACCAACGGCGGCGGAGTCGCCGGGCAGAACCTGACCCTGAACGTCTACGCGTACCAGAAGGCGTTCGCGTCGTCGCAGTACAGCCTCGGCTCGGCGATCGGCGTCGTCATGCTGCTGATCCTGCTCGGGGTCACCCTCGGGTACTTGCGGCTGCTGCGGCGCCAGGGGGAGGAGATATGAGCTTCACCCGGGTCCGCAGCCTCCCATACCTCCGCCGCGTCCTCCGTGTCCGCCGGCCGTGGCGCCTCGCCGCCGAGGCCGCCGCGCTGCTGACTGCCGCCGTGGTCGCCTTCCCCCTCTACTGGATGGCCCTGTCCGCGCTGAAACCGGTCGGCGAAGTGCAGTCGGACCGGCCCCGCCCGTGGACCTCCGCGCCCACCCTGGACGCCTTCCGCCGCGTCTTCGGTCAGCAGGACTTCGCGCGCTACTTCCTCAACAGCCTGCTCGTCGCGGGCACCGTGGTCGTCGTCTCCGCGCTCGTGGCCTTCCTCGCCGCGACCGCCGTCACCCGCTTCCGCTTCCGGTTCCGGACGACCCTGCTCGTGATGTTCCTCGTCGCCCAGATGGTGCCCGTCGAAGCGCTCACCATCCCGCTGTTCTTCCTGCTGCGCGACGCCGGCGCGTACGTGCCCGGCATCGGCCTCAACACACTCGGCGCGCTGATCCTGCCGCACATCGCCTTCTCGCTGCCCTTCGCGATCTGGATGCTGCGCGGCTTCGTCCGGGCGGTGCCGGAGGCGCTGGAGGAGGCCGCGTACCTCGACGGGGCGAGCCGCGCCCGCTTCCTGTGGCAGATCCTCTTCCCGCTGGTCCTGCCCGGGCTCGTCGCCACGAGCGTCTTCTCGTTCATCTCGACGTGGAACGACTTCCTCTTCGCGAAGTCCTTCATCGTCAGCGCCACCGAGAACTCCACCCTGCCGATGGCGCTCCTCGTCTTCTTCAAGGACGAGGGCAACGACTGGGGCGGCATCATGGCGGCGTCGACCGTCATGACCGTGCCGGTCCTCGTCTTCTTCGTACTCGTGCAGCGCAGGCTCGTGTCGGGCCTGGGCGGAGCGGTGAAGGATTGATGCCATGAGTCGTTCCGGAAAGTCCGCTTCCCGCCCGGAGCCGTCCCTTGCGGAGCCTCTTGCGGACCTGATCCCCGCTCCCCGCGGCATCGACGGGATCCCGCCCCACGGCGTCTTCGTCCTCGACCAGTACACCGCCGTCAGCGCCGCGCCCGGCACGGAGAGCGTCGCGCACTGGCTGCGCACCACGATCGGCGCGGCCACCGGCCTGCCCCTGCCCGCCGGTGACGACCCCTATGGGCCCGGCGACCCCCAGGACCCCGATGACGATGAACACCACGACCGCATCGTCCTCCGCATACGCCCGGAGGTGACGCGCGAGCTCGGCCCGGAGGGATACCGCCTCCGTGTCGAGGGTGACGGAATCGTCATCGACGGCGGCAGCGCAGCCGGCGTCTTCTGGGGCGCGCAGACCCTGCGTCAGCTGCTCGGCCCCGAGGCCTTCCGGCGGGCGCCCGTGACGGGCCGGCACGAGTGGACGGTGCCGATGGCCGCCGTGGAGGACGCGCCACGCTTCCGCTGGCGCGGCGTCCTCCTCGACGTGGCCCGCCACTTCCTGCCCAAGGACGGCGTGCTGCGGTACCTGGACCTGCTCGCCGCCCACAAGCTCAACGTCCTGCACCTGCACCTGACGGACGACCAGGGCTGGCGCATCGAGATCCTGCGCCACCCCCGGCTCACCGAGGTGGGCGCGTGGCGCTCCCGCACCAAGCTCGGCCACCGGGCCTCGCCGGTGTGGGACGAGCGGCCGCACGGCGGCTACTACACGCAGGACGACATCCGCGAGATCGTCGCGTACGCCGCCGAGCGCCACATCACCGTCGTCCCCGAGATCGACATCCCGGGCCACTCACAGGCCGCCATCGCCGCCTACCCCTGGCTCGGCAACACCGACGTCGTCGACACGTCGGCCCTGACGGTCCGGGACACGTGGGGCATCAGCCCGAACGTCCTCGCCCCGTCCGACCGGACCCTCGCCTTCTACGAGGACGTCCTCACCGAGGTCCTCGCCCTCTTCCCCTCGCCGTTCGTGCACATCGGCGGCGACGAGTGCCCCAAGGACCAGTGGCGGGCGTCGCCGGCCGCGCAGGCCCGGATCCGCGAACTGGGGCTGGCCGGCGAGGACGAGCTGCAGAGCTGGTTCGTCCGGCACTTCGACCGCTGGCTGGCCGAGCGCGGTCGGCGCCTGGCCGGCTGGGACGAGATCCTCGAAGGAGGCCTCGCGGAAGGCGCCACGGTCTCCTCGTGGCGCGGCTACGCGGGCGGCATCGCGGCGGCGCGCGCCGGGCACGACGTCGTCATGTGCCCCGAACAGCAGGTGTACCTGGACCACCGGCAGGCGGACGGCCCGGACGAGCCCGTGCCCATCGGCTACGTCCGCACCCTGGAGGACGTCTACCGCTTCGAGCCCGTTCCGCCGGAGCTCACCGGGGCCGAGGCCGCCCGCGTCCTGGGCGCCCAGGCCAACCTCTGGAGCGAGGTGACGGAGGACCAGCAACGCGTCGACTACCAGGCCTTCCCGCGCCTCGCCGCCTTCGCCGAGACGGTCTGGTCGCGGCTGCCCGCCCCCGCCGAGCGCGACTACCCGGCTTTCGAACGCCGTATGACCGCCCATTACGCCCGGCTCGACGCCCTGGGCGTCGGCTACCGGCCTCCGGGCGGCCCCCGGCCCTGGCAGCGCCGCCCCGGCCTCCTCGGACGCCCGATCGAGGGCGCGCCCCCGATCGTGTGAGCCACGGCCAAGCTGCGCGTCCCGGCGGCGGGCGGCTGGCACGGTGGTCCTTCACACACTGCCGTAAGTCGTAAAAAGGCCCCCTAACAATGGCAATCCGTGCACAGTGGGGACACCCCCGAAAATCGGACCATTCGCATTGCGGGGGACGGATCGGCGGTTCGTGGACCCTCGCGACGGCGGAGTCCGAAGATGTGCCAGAGTTGCCACGTCCGGGCCGTGAGGACGTACCGTACGGCGGGATCGTACGGCGGGATCAGGCCGGACAGCCGGGACCACCGGGGAAGGGGCAGCTGGGTTGACCACGCACGCACCGCAGGCGGCGCACAAGGTGACGCTGCCGGGCTCGCTCGACGAGGCCGTGGCGGCGCTGGCCGCCATGCCCGCGGCCGTGCCCGTCGCGGGTGGCACCGATCTGATGGCGGCCGTCAACTCCGGTCTGCTGCGGCCGGCGGGCCTCGTCGGCCTCGGCCGCATCAGCGAGATCCGCGGCTGGCAGTACCAGGACGGCCACGCCCTGCTCGGCGCCGGCCTCACCCACGCCCGGATGGGCCGCCCGGACTTCGCGGCCCTCATCCCGGCGCTCGCCGCCGCCGCGCGCGCCGCCGGCCCGCCCCAGATCCGCAACGCCGGCACGCTCGGGGGCAACATCGCCTCCGCCGCGCCGACCGGCGACGCCCTGCCCGTTCTCGCCGCCCTCGAAGCCTCCCTCGTCATCGCCGGGCCCGGCGGCAGCCGCCGCGAGATCCCCGTCGGCCACCTCCTGGCCGGTTACGAGATGCTCGGCCCGGGCGAGCTCATCGGCTACGTCCGCGTGCCGCTCCTGCACGCCCCGCAGACCTTCCTCAAGGCCACCGGACGCACCGGCCCGGGCCGCGCCACCGCGTCCGTGGCCGTCGTCCTCGACCCCGCCCGGCGGGGCGTGCGCTGCGCGGTGGGCGCCGTCGCGCCCATGCCGCTGCGCCCCCTCGACGCCGAGCGCTGGGTCGCCTCCCTCATCGACTGGGACGGCGAGCGCACGCTCGCCCCCGAGGCGTGCGCCGCCTTCGGCGAGTACGTCGCCGCGGCGTGCATCCCGGACCCCGCGCCCGCTCCCGACGGCGGGGAGCCGGGCACCCTGCCGCCCGCCGCGCTGCACCTGCGTCGTACGGTGGCGACTCTGGCCCGCCGAGCACTGGGGAGGGCACTCGCGTGAGTGACGAACAGCGACAGGCCCGCACGGCCGGCCCGGGCGGCTGGCAGCCGGTTCCGGGCGGCGGGGAGTACGACGAGGGCACCACGTTCCTCCAGCTGCCCCCGGAGCTCCTCGCCCACCCGGGCGCGGCCGCGTCCGGCACGGGCGCCTGGGACCCGCTGGCCGCGGCCGGTTCGGGCGGGTACACGCCGCCGCCGGCGGACTCCTGGCAGCACGCGCCGTCGGCTGCGGGGACGCACGGACAGTACGGGCAGCAGGGGCAGCACGGACAGCACGGGCAGTGGGGGTACCAGCAGGCCGGGGCGCCTGCCGGTGACGCGCACGCCGATGACGCCTACGTCGATGACGCTTACGCCGATGAGGCTCACCCCGCCGGTGCCTACACCGGCGACGCTCACTACAACGACGCCGACCCGCATGACACCGCGCAGTGGCCGGTGCCGGGTGACGGTTCGACGGGGCAGTGGTCCGTGCCGGTCGTGGGCGACGACCCCGTGGACGAGTCCGGCGAGTACCTCGTCCACGGCGGCCATGCCCCGGAGTCCGCGGGTGCGGCGCCCGGCCAGGCCCACGCTCCGGCGCCCGGCCAAGCTCACGCTCCGGCGCCCGGTCAGGCCCATGCCCCGGCGCATGATCCGGCTCCCGCTCCTTGGGCGGCGCAGCCCGTCGACGACTCCTGGCGCCAGTCCCTGGCCGCGGCCACGCCTGCTGCCGGTACGCCGGTGGTGAGCGACGGCGGAACCGGTCAGTGGTCGGTTCCGGTTGCGGAGTCTTCTGCGGTGCCTTCTGCTTCTGCGGAGCCTTCTGCGGCGCCGGCCGTGGACGTGACGGGCGCGTTCACCGTGCCGCAGTACGTCACCGATGTCACCGGTACGGGCGACAATCCGGCCGGGGCGGCGTCGGACAGCGGGCAGCAGCCTGCCGCGGAGACGGTGGAGACGGCCGCGCCGATGGTGTCGATGGCGGAGCGGGAAGGCCCGGCCGGTGCGCCGGAGCCGTCCGCGCAGCCTCAGCCTCAGCCTCAGCAGCAGCCGCTGCACGCGGGGGCGTTCCCGCACCAGGAAGGCCGGCCGGAGGCCCCCTCGGATGGTCACGCCGAGGTCCACGCCGACGGCCACTCGGATGTCCATGCCGATGCCCATCCGGACGCCCGTCCGGACGCCCTTCCGGAGCAGGCCGGGCAGCTGCCCGGCGAGGCCGGGCAGCACGCCCAGCCCACCCTGCCGCAGGATCCGGCGCAGCCCCCGCAGCCCCCGCAGCCTGCCCAGCCCACGCTGCCCGAGCAGTTCGTACCGCCGCAGGGCGGGCCGGACGCGGCCGAAGCCGTAGCGGATGCGGCGCCGGCGGCCGCCCCGGCCGAGGCCGGCGACGATTCGGCCGGGCACGGCTCCAGCGGACACGACTCCACCGGGCATGACCCCGTCGCGCCCGACCCGCTCGGCCACGACCCGCTCGGTTCCGACCCGCTCGGCCACGACCCCCTCGCCGGGCCGCACACCGAGCACCCCTGCACCTCGTACGTCCTCCGCGTCAACGGCACCGACCGGCCCGTGACGGACGCCTGGATCGGCGAGTCGCTGCTGTACGTGCTGCGCGAGCGCCTCGGTCTGGCCGGGGCCAAGGACGGCTGTTCGCAGGGCGAGTGCGGGGCCTGCTCCGTGCAGGTCGACGGGCGGCTCGTCGCGTCGTGCCTCGTGCCGGCGGCCACGGCCGCCGGTTCGGAGGTCCGTACGGTCGAGGGCCTGGCCGTCGACGGCCGGCCGTCGGACGTGCAGCGGGCGCTCGCCGAGTGCGGCGCCGTGCAGTGCGGCTTCTGCGTGCCGGGCATGGCGATGACCATGCACGACCTGCTGGAGGGCAACCACGCTCCGACCGAGCTGGAGACCCGCCAGGCCCTCTGCGGCAACCTCTGCCGCTGCTCGGGCTACCGGGGCGTGCTCGACGCGGTCCGCCAGGTCGTCGACGAGCGCGAGGCGGCCGCGGCGCACGAGCAGGAGCTCCAGCAGGATCTTCAGGACACGCATCAGCAGCACGAAGCTGCGCAGCCGGATGCGGACCAGGCCCGCATCCCGCACCAGGCGGGCCCGCACGGCGGGGGCAGCGGAAAGGCGACGGCATGACGGGAAGCGGCGGAATGGGCGGTATGACGGGAATGGCCGGCGCGGCCGACGGCGGCGCCACGGCCATCACCGTCCCCCTGCTCACCTCGCCCGGCCACGCCGAACCGTCGCACGGCATCGGCGCCTCCCTCCTCCCGGCCGACGCGGAGGCCAAGACCCAGGGCATCTACCCGTACGCGGCCGACCTGTGGGCCGAGGGGCTGCTGTGGGCCGCGCTGCTGCGCTCCCCGCACCCGCACGCCCGCATCCTGTCGATCGACACCTCCGAGGCCGCCCGGATGCCGGGCGTCCGTGCCGTCATCACGCACGCGGACGTGCCGGGCGACGCCGCGCACGGCCGCAGGATCGCCGACCGCCCGGTGTTCGCGTCCGGCATCGTGCGCCACCACGGCGAGCCGATCGCCGCCGTCGCGGCCGACCACCCCGACACGGCGCGGCTGGCCGCGGCGGCCATCGCCGTCGAGTACGAGGTGCTGGAGCCGGTCACCGACCCCGAGCAGGCGTTCTCCGCCGAGCCGCTGCACCCCGACGGCAACCTGATCCGGCACATCCCGCTGCGCTTCGGCGACCCGGAGGCGGTCGGCGAGGTGATCGTCGAGGGCCTGTACCGGATCGGCCGCCAGGACCCGGCGCCCATCGGGGCCGAGGCCGGCCTGGCCGTGCCCCGCCCAGACGGCGGCGTCGAGATCTACACGGCGTCGACGGATCCCCACGCCGACCGCGACCTGGCCGCCGCCTGCTTCGGCCTGGAGCCCGAGCGCGTGCGGGTCGTCGTCACCGGCGTGCCCGGGGCGATGGGCGACCGCGAGGACCCCGGCATGCAGCTGCCGCTCGGCCTGCTCGCGCTCCGCACGGGCCACCCGGTGAAGCTCGTCGCCACCCGCGAGGAGTCCTTCCTCGCCCACCCGCACCGCCACCCCACGCTGCTGCGCTACCGCCACCACGCGGACGCCGACGGCAAGCTGGTGAAGGTCGAGGCGCAGATCCTGCTGGACGCCGGCGCCTACGCCGACTCGTCCTCGGACGCGCTCGCCGCCGCCGTGGCCTTCGCCTGCGGCCCGTACGTCGTGCCGCACGCCTTCGTCGAAGGCTGGGCCGTGCGCACCAACAACCCGCCGTCCGGCCACGTGCGCGGCGAGGGCGCCATGCAGGTGTGCGCCGCGTACGAGGGCCAGATGGACAAGCTCGCGGCGCGCCTGGGCCTCGACCCGGCGGAGCTGCGCCTGCGCAACGTACTGGCCACGGGCGACCTGCTGCCCACCGGCCAGACCGTCACCTGCCCGGCGCCCGTCGCCGAACTCCTGCGCGCCGTCCGCGACTACCCCCTGCCCGCCTTCCCCGCCGACGACCCCGAGACGGAGTGGCTCCTCCCTGGCGGCCCCGACGGCGCGGGCGAGCCGGGCGCGGTGCGGCGCGGCGTCGGCTACGGCCTGGGCATGGTGCACATGCTCGGCGCGGAGGGCGCGGACGAGGTCTCCACGGCGACGGTCAAGGTGACGGGCCCGACGGCCACGGTCATCTGCGCGGCCGTCGAGACGGGCCAGGGCTTCGCCACGCTGGCCCGCCAGATCGTCCAGGAGGTCCTCGGCCTGGACGAGGTCTACGTCGCCCCCGTCGACACCGACCAGCCCCCGTCCGGCCCCGGCGCGCACAGCCGCCACACGTGGGTCTCGGGCGGTGCGGTCGAGCGGGCGGCGCGGATGGTGCGGACGCAACTGCTGCAGCCGCTCGCCGCCCAGTTCGGCATGTCGGCGGAGCTGCTGACGATCGCCGACGGCAAGATCACGTCGTACGACGGCGTCCTGAGCACGACGGTCGCCGAGGCCCTGGAGGGCAAGGAACTCTGGGCCACGGCCCAGTGCCGCCCGCACCCCACGGAGCCGCTGGACGAGTCGGGCCAGGGCGACGCGTTCGTGGGCATGGCGTTCTGCGCCGTGCGCGCGGTCGTCGACGTGGACGTGGAACTCGGCTCGGTGCGCGTGGTCGAGATGGCGGTGGCCCAGGACGTGGGCCGCGTGCTGAACCCCCTCCAGGCCCGCGCCCGCATCGAAGCCGGCATCACCCAGGGCGTCGGCGCGGCCCTGACCGAAAACCTCCGCACGGCCGCGGGCCAGGTCCGCCGCCCGGACTTCACGGGCTACGCCCTTCCCACGTCACTGGACACCCCGGACGTCCACATCGTGAAGCTGGTCGAGGAGCGGGACGTCGTTGCTCCTTTCGGGGCCAAGGCGATCAGCGCCGTACCGGTGGTCACGAGCCCGGCAGCAGTAGCAGCAGCCGTACGCGCCGCCACGGGCCGCCCGGTCAACCGCCTCCCGATCCGCCCGCAGGCGGCGGTGGCCGTCAACTCCTGAGCACCCGCACTTATGTGAGTGTCACTGCCCGGCAGTAGTGTGTAGCGTGAAGTTACATGTGACGGCCGGAGGTTGGCGGGGAACCGGCGGCCGGCGGGTGGGGAAGGCTGTGAAGAGGCGCACGTGACCGAGCATGCATCGCCGGGGGGATCGGCGGAGGGCCCGCAGGGCAGCGACCTGGCCCTCGAACTGGCCTCGTTGAAGAAGTTCAAGGGCCGGGTCGACGAACTGCTGCGAACGCTGGACGAATCCGACGGATCACCACATCAAGTAGCCGACACGGCCCTGTCATCGGCCGACCTCGGCAAAGACTTCAGCGCGGCGGACGCGCTGTACGGCATCTACTACACGGTCCACAACGACCTGATGACGCTGGCTCAGCTCCTCAACGACCAGATCGAGGCCATGGGTGCCGCCGTGCTGGACGCCCACGGGGGCTACGCCAACACGGACGCGGAGGAGCGGGAGAAGCTCTGGGCGATCCACGAGCGGATACAGCGCCAGTATGACCCCAAACTGGACCCGGAAGCCGACCAGGCCCGGCCCCACACGTCGCGAACCGGACCCCGCACGGAACTGCGCACCAACAGCGGCCACGGCGGGACCGGCGGATCAGACGGCCACAGCAACTTCTAGACGAGGGAAGGACGAACAGCACTCATGACCGCCCGAATCCCGGCCAAAAGCGATAAAGACCCTCGTCTCCCTCCGATGTGCACGCCCGTCCAAGACTTCTACACCATGCCGCACGAGAAACTGCAGGCCATGGTCGAGCACGCGGACCATCACCGCGTCATCGCCGTCGGCCACAAACTCAACGGCGCGGGCCAGGCCATCAAGAAGCTCGGCGACGACCTCAAGAAGCACATGGAAGGCGTTATCTGGTCGGGCCAGGCCGGCGAGGCCTTCCGCAGGTGGGGCCACTCCATGGCCAATGAGACCATCCGGCTCGGCGACTACGCCCTGAAGGCCGACGAGTGGCTGGGCCACGCCTCCAGGGACCTCAGCAGGGCGAAGGCCATGCCGAAGTACTCGCCCGAGGACAAGGCCACAGTCGACACCTGGCTGAAGAAACAACTCCTCCCACTGAAGGAGGTCCCCCCACCCTGGATGGAAGGCCTCAAGCCCGAAAGCCCCACGGACAGCCCCACGCACAAGGAGGCGTGGGACGCCCAGGAACGACTCAGGGAGAAGCAGAAGGCGGCGGCCGGCTTGATGAAGGCGCTGTCGGAGTCGTACGACCACTCGGGGACGCAGCTGCTGCAGGCGGTCAGGCCTAATTTTCGGCCTATGCCGGATGACGTGATGCCGGGCCGCCAAGATCCCACCCGGGAAGAACGTGAACATCTGGCTTTGCCTGGTGGCGGCTCCGGTGCACTGCCGTCTGGTGGAGTTGCAGGAGGTTCGCCAGCGGATTATGCGGGCGGCATTTCAACCGGTGGCGACGCCGGAGGCGTGCAGAAGTCAACCGCAACCGTAGGGCAGCCAAGTCGACGGCCAGACTTGGACCTGTCCGGCGGTGTTGAAGCACCACACCGCGTACCGGTCCCGCAGCCGGACCGGTATCCGGTCATTCCATCAGATGCCGGGAAACCTCAGATTCCTGTGCCGCACGTTCCTGTCCCGGGCTGGCCGATGCCTGACCGACGGAGCACCGATCCAGGACGCCGCCCAGGGGGGCCTATCCCTGAACGAGGGGCTAGGCCGACACCTAGGGTCCCAGGACCGGGCCCCGGGGCTGGTGCCAGTCGTCGTCCGGACATGAGGGTGCCGAATTTTCCGCGCGACGGGATTGTCGGTGGGCGTCCCACGCCGCGCGGACCGTCCGTGCCGACGCAGAACCCCAGTCGGTCTCCGGTCTTCGGCGCGGAGCCGTCCCAGAGGCAGAGTCAGCCCCGTTCTCCCATGGCCCCGGGGGCGGGTTTCGGCGGAGTGTCGACACCTCCGACGGGAGGATCAGGGGACGCAGTTGGCCGTGCTAGGGCATCAGAGCCTGGTGGAGTCGTCGGGCGTCGTCCGGGGCAAAGCCCAGAGAGGGGTGGCAGTACGGCTTTCACCCCGGGCGGTACGGGCTTGGTCCGGGGCGGTGCTGCGGGAGAGAGTCGCGGCAACTCGTCAGCTAGACGCGGCATGATGGGCGGCTTCATGCCTCCTGCGGGTGTGGGAGGCGTTACCTCGGAGCGGCCGTCCGGGGGGCGACGTCCTGACTATCTCGTCGAGGACGAGGAGACCTGGACCCAGGACGATAAGCGCGTTGTGCCCCCGGTCATCGAGTAGAGGAAGTCCGCATGCGTAGTACCTGTGCCGTACGTGGCACATGGGCGGGAACGGCTATCGCCGTTCTCGCCTCGCTGGTCTTGGTGTCGGTCTCGTCAGCCCACGCCGACACCATCCGCTCCCGTCAGTGGCATTTGGACGCCATGCACGCGGAAGAGATGTGGGAGACCAGCACTGGCGCAGGAGTCACGGTTGCAGTGATCGACACAGGCGTTGATGCGAGACTTCCTGATCTACGGGGACAGGTTCTGGAAGGGAAGAACTTCTCAGGGCAGCCAGGCGATGCACGAAGAGACAATGATGGTCATGGCAGCAGCATGGCAGGTCTCATCGCCGGTACGGGAAAGAGAGGTAGCGACACAGGATCCTATGGCCTTGCCCCTGGCGTAAAGGTCCTTCCTGTCCGCGTTGAAGCGAATAAAGACTTGTTGGACCAGAATCAAGCGATGGTCGACGCGCTCTACTATGCGGCGGATTCGGATGCAAAGATCATAAACATCTCCCTGGGTAGTCCGCGCCGGAGCGATGAGGCGGAGAAGGCCGTCGCCTATGCCCTAAGGAAGGGGAAACTGGTCTTCGCTGCGGTCGGCAACTCGGGAGACAAGAGCAACGCGGTGGAGTATCCAGCTGCCTACCCAGGTGTCATCGGCGTGGCTGGTCTCGACCAGAATGGTGACACCGCAAGTTGGTCGCAACATGGCCCTCAGGTGGACTTGTCCGCGCCTGGAGCCGGTGTCATCTCCGCCTGCCCGGGCGGCACGGAAGTCTGCCGAGGCAGCGGCACCAGCGGCGCCTCCGCCCTAGCCGCCGCCTCCGCCGCCCTAATCTGGTCCGTCCACCCCACCTGGACCGCAAACCAGGTAACCCGCGTCCTCATCAACACCGCCGGCGGCACCGGCACGGCTGAAAAGCGCAACGATTACGTCGGCTACGGCGCCGTCCGCCCCCGTATCGCCCTCAAGGACCCGGGCGACCCGGGCCCGGCCGACGTGAACCCCCTCCCGGGCCCGACCGCGTCGCAGGAACCGAAGAATGGTGACGGCACGGACACCGCCGACAGACTCTCCAAGCACGCCGGCACCGAAGCCTCGGCCAACAACGGTGGTCTCTCCACCAAATGGATCGCCCTCGGCGCCGGAGCAGCAGTCCTGCTGGGCGCGGCCATCGCCACCCCCATCGTCCTCAGCCGCCGCCGCAAGACCGATCGAGGTAGCGCCGCCCTCTGAAGCCCCAAGGCCGGGTCACGGGAGTTTCAGGTCATGGCAGCCGTGCGTCTTCGCTGAGTGTTCGGCGAATGCCTTGAGGGCAGCGCGTTCGAACTGTGGGTCCGGATTCTTGACGGTAAGGCCCTTGCCGGGGCCGACCATGATGGGTTTCAGCGTGTAGAACGAGCGTGTCGAGCTGTCGGCGCACTGGGCGCTGCCGTATCCCCGGTGGGCTTTTTCGTCGAATCCGGAATCGTCGGTCACATCGAACTCTCTGGCCGCACGGCGGACGTTCTCGGCGAGGCTCCCGTAGGAAGCCGTCAGCCGGTAGAGCTGGTAACCGTGGGCGTCGTTCAGGTAGCAGCCCTCCGCCAGTGTGTGCGGATCGGAGGGGGCATCCCCCGCGGAGGTCGCTCCGGCCCGCCGGACGCCTTCACTGAGGGCCACCACTGGGGCGCACACCCCTGTCGCCTTGTCGAGAGGGACGCGGTGCCGGACAGGGTCCGGTGCGACGCTGCTCGTGACCGCCCTGCCCACGGGGGCATCGCAGCCGAACTTTTCGGCCGCGTTCTTCGCGGTGCTGGTGGTAAATCGGGCGAGGCCTGCGCGACTCTCGTCATCAGCCTTTATGTAGAGGGCCTGCGAGGTGACAAGCAAGCCTTCGTTCTGCTTGTTGCGGCATGTGAGCTCGACGATCCCGAAAAGCTGGTCGTCGTCAGCGGCGATCGACCCGGGCCAGCCCGCCCCGATCGGGACGATGCCGGTGCGGGTGTCTTGTTGCAGCTGATACTGCAGTGTCCGCGTGGCGGTGCGGGCCTTCGAGTTCCAGTGGATGTCAACAGCGAGAACGCTGTGGGCGTCCCGGTCCTTCAGTACACAGTTGGTGATGTCGGCGTGGTCCTCGGGGAAGAGGAAGCCGAACTGGTGGTCTTGCATCGCATAGACCCGGCTCCCGGCCGAAACCGATCGGGCGTCCTCCTTGGAGAGCAGACCTTTACAGGCGGCTTTCAAGGATCGCTCGTCGCGCCAGCTCTCGTAGCCACCCGAAAGGTAGAAGGTTCCTCCGGCCACGAACAGCAGGCAGACGAGAACAGCGAATACGGTAATCAGTCGGCGAGGACGGGTGCGAGACACGGCAATGGTCCTTGTACGAGGGCGTGGATGAATCGGGCAGCAGGGCGGGCGCTGTCATGCCGTTCCTGCCCGGAACCCAGGCTCCGGAGGAGTGCACTCACGGAAGCTGTACGTCCGAGCATCCGTGACGTTCCGCTGAGCCCTTCACGAACGCAGCCAAGAGCTCGCGCTGTAGGTCAGCATCGACTGATGCCGAGGCCTTCCCGGCAGAGTCGTAGACGAGACCACTGGTGAAACGGGCTGTTCCAAAGAAGTTGTGGCATTGCGTACTTGCCCACGCGGCCCCGGAATTCTGGTCGAGGCCGGCGGGGGAAGGGGTCGGCAAAGCCTGTGTGCTGAGGAGATCACGGGCGTATGGGCCGTAGTAGGCAGAGAACCGGTACACAGAGTTCCCCTCGGCGTCCAACAGGTTGCAGTCCTCAATGAGGGAATTGTCGAGGGGTGTGTCAATCACCTTACGGATGCCCTTTGATGAAAGAGCGGAAGCGAAGGGGATCATGGCTCGGCAGCTTCCGGTTGCCTGATGGAGGGGCGGCAGCTTGCGCACCCTCTTCAGCGGGGCAGTGGCAGAGTGCACGGGGTCGCCCATCTGCGCGTTACAACCCCATTTGTGGGCCGCGTTTTGGGCGGCCAGGGTTGATACTTTGGCCAGAGCGCCGAATCCTTGGTCGACCTCATCCTCGATGAGTCCTCGATAGGACCTGACGCTCACCAGAAGGCTCTTGTCCATCCCCTGGCACGCCAGCAGCACACTTGCGTCTCCGTGGCCGCCGGACCAAGTCATGGATCCCGTCCAGCCGTTCCCGATCGGAGTAGCGGTTCCGCCGTCGCCGGCGAAGTTGACCCGGCCAAGGGCGGATAGCGGCATGCCGGCCTGGCCACTCCACCCTATGCCGAACTGAGTGGTCCCCTTTTTCCCTTCCTGTGCCTTGACGGAGCAGCCGTCCAGCCACCCGGCATTACCCTCGATCATTCGTTCACTCGTGCCGTGCAGGTCGTCCGACATCATCAGAGATTCGAGTTCACCGCGCGGCAGAATCCCTTGGCAGGTTTGAGTCAGTAACTTTTCGGCCTGCCAGTGAGAGTATCCGCCGAAGGCGAAAAATGCCCCTGCGCATGCCAGCGCAATCGTCAGCGTGAGGGCGGTGATGAGCATGGCACGACGGCGTCCCTTTATATTTGGACTCGCAGCTTCGCCCTCTGGATGCGCGGGAACTCGCTTGTTCATACTGACGTGTTCGCTTCCTGGTGTGTGCTGCAGCACTGTGTGATCGTTCGGCCCGGAGCCGCAGCCCTGCTGGACGTCACCCCCACCGTTCTCGGCAGCCGCAGAAAATCCGCTGCCCGGAGCTAGCCTTGGCGGGCGGTCGTGCCGTTGGCTCGGGCGCCCGCCTGCTTCGCCAGTCCGAACGCCGTCACCACGACGGCTCCTGCCAAGCACAACCCTGCGTAGCCCAGGTGCCGGCTCCGGGCGACGGCGCAATCCAGGTTGTACGTGGTGGACCCGACTTCTTCCCGCGGAAAAATAACCGAGCCGCACTTCAGTCGCTTAGTCTCCTTCTCGAAGATGCCATAGCTCTTTTCGAACTCGATGGGCATGAGGAGAGCAAGGACGGCACCGGCCGCCAATAGCACCAGCAGGACCAGTCGAACCTGGTGTGCCGCCTTTCCAGGGTGTCTGTCCGAGGCGCTCTTCGAGCTCGGAGTCGTGGTGTCCTGCTGTGCTTGATCCGCCATGCTTGCCTCTCTCTGACGGCTCCTCTGCAGAGCCCTTAGTTCGGTCGAAGGTAGGTGAGTGCCTTGTTGCGACCGGCTGAATAACTCTGCTCGGCTTCCTGCCTCATCTGCTTCACATCGTTGTAATGCGGGTCCCGGGGTTCCGTCGGGTCGATGTGTCGTGTCTTCGCAGAGGCGTCGATGAGATCCTTCACCGAAGCGGTGTCCTTGGTCCAGTCCTTGGCGAGTTCTCCGCGAGCCTTCTCGTCGGCAAGGTTCTTGATGTCCTTGGACCAGTCATAGGCAGCGGCGTCAATGGTTCGCTGTGCGGCGTCGCCTATGATCGGCAACCCGGTCACAGGAGCTCCGCCGAGGTGATAGCCGTACCGGGCCACATCGTCTGCCCAGGTCTTGCGCGCATCCTGCGTATCCATAATGACGTCAGCGCCAACTGCATTGAGCGCGCCGAAGGCCACTCCTACATCCCGGCTGGGCACGTTCCAATCGGTGTTTGCGCCGCTCGGCCTGTCCGGCATTCTGGCCAGCACGTCCGCCGAGTACGCGCGCTCTGTGTTGTAGATCAGGGAGAAATTCTTAGGGTCGTCGGACACTCCGCGAATCACTCTGACGAGACTCTGCTGATCCACCGCCAGGTGTGACTCGCCATCCTTGGTCCATGGGTTCTTGAGCCCACCCTCGTATCCATATCTCGGGTTCTGCCCTGTCAAGATCTCATGAGTATCGGGAGCATAGCCCGCAATTGTCCGGGCTATCGGACTGCGAAGATTCTCCGGAAGCTTGTCCCCGAATGTGCCGTTGAGGGACTCGATGGTGTTCTGCATGACCCGTGCCTGGCCCACGGTGTGGGGATCGGCCAGCTTCGCCGAGCTTTCGGGGGTGTGCCCTGTCGCTGCGGCCTCGATGGCCGAAGCGAGACCTTTGCGCGCGTCCGGGTCCTCAACCTTCCTGAACTGATCGGCATCCGGGTGCGAGTAATTTCCCGTAAGTTCGTAACGTGTCTTCCAGTCTCTGTCGTGTATGAGATACCGCAGGCGGTCGTTGCTGTTGCCGGGGCCCGGGTCGAGGAACTTCTCGGCTGTCTTGGGATCGCGGGCAGCAATGCCAAGAAGACTGTCGAGCGGGTCGGCCGCCAGCCAGCGCGGTGGATGAGCGAGTTTGTTTCCGCTCGGCATGTCCCAAGCGCCGGGGTGCTTTTTCTCGGCAGCGATGATGTCATCGCCCAGGTCGGTGATGAACCTGGCGGAATAGCCGCTTCCTTGCGACATCAGCGTCACGAGTGACTGGTAGCCCCGCACCTGTACTTTCTGCCGGCTGTCGACGACCTCCGTGCCGATCTTGCGCAGCCCTTCTCGCCACTTGTCGTAGAAGGTCGAATCCGGGTTGCTGGTTGCTGTCGCCAGAGTGTTCGCCAAGCCCCTTTCGATGCTACTGAAGTCGGATTTTGAGGCTTCGCTTGCCCCATCCACGCCCTCCTGCAGGCGATTCGTAAGGAGCAGGGTCCTTCTTGGGCCAAGCGAATCGAGGAGGGTCTGGCTGAATTCCTTGTTCTTCTCGTTGTCCCGGAACAGGCGCTGCATCTCGGCCATTTCCTTGGCGTCGAGGTGTCCCGTTGAGCTGAGCTTGGTCGCCAGTTCGGCTTGGCGGCGTCCTTCGACCTTCTCGATGTCGCCTTCGGCCTTGGCATTGAAGCTGTGGTCGATACCGTCGTTCTTGTCGGTGTCTTGGACAGCGGCTGTGAGGGCCAGCTTGACGCCCTGGTCGGCGTCGTCGAAGGCCTGGACGAGATCGCCAATGGACTTGGTCCAAGAGCTCTCCGTCGTGTGGAGGTCCGGGTCGTGACGCGCCGCGTTCGCGAGAACCTTGTCCGCCTTCTCGAAATCGAAGCGGGCGGTGCCGTCGTCGGACACCCTCATGCCCGCCTCTTCGGCCTTGGCGACCTGTGCCTTGAGTTTGCCGCGCAGATCCGTGAACTGGGCGTGTGCGTCACGCAGGAGAGAGGCGATCGCACGCGCCTCCGTGGCGGCAGCGGTGAACTGCTCGTACGTCTGCTTGTGGGTCATCTCCGCGAACGTGCGGGCGACGCCGGTCCACGAGCCGTCGGTGGCGACGCTCCGCACCTGGCTGTCGTAGACCTTCTGGACGGACTCGAAGTCCTTCGCGGCCTTGTCCCACTCCTCGGCGGCCTTCGTCAGCAGGCCGAGGTCGGTGGTCATGACCTGGTGATAGGTGAGCATGGTCCGGCCGTGCCTTTCAGTAGTCCGCCAGGCGGGACGCGAACGGCGGCTTGCTATCACCCTGGCCGGGCCCGGGCAGCACCGGGGGCGCAGCGGGGAAGCGGCGGTCGAATTCGCCACCCAGGCCCTTGTCGGCACCCTGGAGCAGCACATTGGTCCCGCTCAGGGCGGACTTCTCTGCGGAGAGACGGTTCTGCAGGGCCTTCACCGATGCCTGCCAGCCCTTCAGGGCCTCGTTAATGCCGGTCCCGGTCGCCCAGTCTTTGAAGCCCTTGCCCGCGGCCTCCATGGCGGTGTCCATGAGCTTGCCGGCGGCGCCGGTGTCGGGCTGGATGTGCTGTTCCAGGGCTGCGACGGCCGCCTTCTTCTTGGAGGCGGAGGAGGCGAGCCCCTGGTCGCCACCTGTCCCGCCGGGCGTGCCCGGGGACGTGCCGTTGAGTCGCGTGTGCGGCTGACCGGCCCCTTGGGTGCTGATGTGGCCTATTGATTCCGCCTGCAGCTTGCCCCACTCGTCTTCGAACCCCACGGTCCGTCAGTCCCACCCCTGTGGCATCAGCCGCACCAGGGCATTCAGATGTTCGAAACTAGCAAGGGTTGCATGTCGGATGCAGCTACTTGCGCATCCTTGATGAGCACGACATCACAGGCAGGGAGGGTGTTCTGCGGTCGGGGTGGCACCGGGCTCATGCCGCCGTCGGCGCGGGTGGTCACAACGTGGTGGCTCCGCGCCAGATCCACCCGGATTCCAGCACCACTTGCCGCAGGGCGTTCTTCACGTCGCGCGTGTCCAATGTCGTGACCTTACGCCGCCGGCCGTCGGGCCCCCGCTCGTACTTCCACTCCACCGTGAATGCTCGCCCACGGCTGTACGTGTGCTGCATGGACGGCCGGCCACCGAGGGAAGACCATTGCTCCTGGACGAACCGCACCTCGTGTCCTGACGGGTCCAGACGCATCCGGAGCCTGAGTCTCAGCTCCTCCAGCCGACGGGAGTCGTCGAAAATAGTGGTCCGGAACCACCACTCCGCCACCACGTCGGCGTTCTCGGCAGGGCCGGCCTCCCGTATGCGGTACGGCACACGCAGGCCAGTGACCGCGAGGAGCGCGCTCCGGACATCGTCGGCGGAAAGCGGTGTGACATCGCTGTCGGGGTACTTGGTTCCGAGCCATTTGTCTCGAAGGCGGCCCATGGTTAAGCCCCCGTGCCGGTGGCCGGGGGTCCGGTGCGTGACCGAAGTGCTTCAAAGGGCCCGGGATTCATGGGCGTTCCCCCTGCGTAGCGCTCTACCTGTCAGCGCCGAGCGGTGCAGCGGACGCCTGGCGGGCACTGTACAGACCTGCCGGTTCGGCCCTCTGCGGGGGCTTGCCGCGTGGGGGCGATTCGTCGGGCGAGCGCGACCGGCCCGGTTCCGCCTGGAGGCCGTGGCGGGAATCGAACCCGCGTTACTCGCTTTGCAGGCGAGTCCCTGAACCACTCGGGCACACGGCCAAGTTGTGCTCCTGGGGATTGACGGTACGGGGGCGGGTCGGCCCGTTCAATGGGGGTGGGCCGGGCGCAATGCGACTGCCATCTCGCGTTCACGCTTCACACGTCACGCTTCACACGTCACGTATTCACGCGTGCTTGCCCTCATGGGCCTCCGGGTCGTGGCCCCTCGTCAGGAAGGACTCCACCACCGGGCGGAAGAGGTCCGGCTCGTCGACCCAGGGGTAGTGGCCCACGCCGTGGAGGGTGCGGACGGCGGCCGTGCGGAAGGACGTCGCGACCAGTTCGCCGGCGCGCAGGCCTGCCAGGGCGTCGCGGTCGCCCGTGATGACGAGGACGGGGCACTTGACGTCGGGGAGGCGGGCGAGGAGGGCCTGGCGGGCCGGTTCGTCGACGCCTTGCCAGAAGCCGGCGCGGGGGACCGGGCCGAGCTGGGCGGGTTCGGTGGCGGCGTGGGCGCGCTGGGGGGCGTCCCAGCGGCCGTAGCCCATGGGGGCCGCGCGCAGCAGGAGGCTGCGGACCTCGTCCAGGTCGGAGGTGGTGGGGAGGGTGTGGACGGCCACGTAGGCGTCCGGCCACCAGTCCTCGTCCGCGCGGGACTCGAAGATCTCCTCGGCGTCGTCGGGCAGCTCGCCCTGGAGCCGGGACCCGGGGGTGACCAGGACCAGCCGGGTGAGGCGGTGGCCGTACTGCGCCGCGTACGCCTGGGCCGTCGCGCACGCCGCGTCGTGGGCGAGCAGGGCGAAGGACTCCAGGCCCAGGTGGGTGCGGAGGGACTCCAGGTCCTCGGCGAGCGCCGGGAACGCGTACCCCCACGGTTCGGGCGAGGGCGGCGAGGCCCCCGTGCCGCGGCTGTCCGGGATGACGAGCGGGCGGTGGGCGTCCAGCCCGCCCAGGTCGCCCAGGTACGCGGCGTCACGGCCCGGGCCGCCCGCCAGGCACACCAGCGGAGCGGCCTCCTCCGGGCTCCCCGGGCGCTCCACGACCCGGTAGCGCAGCTTCAGCCCGTCGTACGACGTGTAAGACGCGTATTGCGACATAAGTCCACCTTGCCCCATCTGCTCGCTGATCCAGAAGCAACCCCCCGCCTCTTACCCCGCTATCCCAAATTCCGCTTATGATTCCGGCGTGTTCGACTCGCGGCACATCAAGACGTTCCACGCGGTGGTCACGGCCGGTTCGTACTCCGCGGCCGCCCGCGTGCTCGGCTACACGCAGCCCGCGATCACCCAGCAGATGAAGGCGCTGGAGCGCTCCGTCGGCACCCCGCTGTTCATCCGCGTCGGCCGCCGGATGCAGCTCACCGAGGCCGGAGAGGCGCTCTCGCGGCACGCGGAGACCATCCTCGACAGCCTCACCGCCGCCCAGCAGCAGATGAGTTCGCTGACGCGGCTGCGCGCCGGCCGCGTCCGCGTCTGCGCCTTCCCCAGCGCCAGCGCCACGCTCATACCGGAGGCGCTCGCACGGCTCGCCGCCGAGCACCCGGGCATCCGCGTCGAGCTCCTGGAGGGCGAGCCGCCCGACTCGCTGCGCCGCCTCGTCCGCGGCGAGTGCGACATCACCCTCGCCTTCACCTACCCCGGCCTGCACGAGCAGGTCCCCGAGGAGCTGGTGGAGATACCCCTCATGGAGGACCAGCTCACGGTCCTGATGCCCATAGGGCACCCCCTCGCCCGCCGCCGCGCCGTCAAGCTCGCCGACCTGTCCGGGGAGCGCTGGATCGCCGGCTGCCTGCGCTGCCGCACCAACTTCCTCCACGAGTGCGCCGAGGTCGGCTTCGCGCCCGACATAGCCTTCACCACCGACGACAACCTCGTCGTGCAGTCCCTCGTCGCCGAAGGGCTCGGCATCGCGATGATGCCCGGCCTGGTGCTGTCCTTCATGCGCCACGACCGGATCACCGGACGCGCCCTGGACCCGGCCTCGCGCCGCCAGGTCTCGGCGTACGTGCTGCGCGAACACCTGCGGATCCCGGCGACCGCACTCGTCCTGGACGAACTCAAGGCGGTCGCCGCCCGGCGCGTGGGCTGCTGACCGCACGTCGGCCGCCCCGTAAACCGGTCAGCCGATTCATAAGCGCTCGTTGGGTTCCCGTCAAAAGACTGTCGTTGGACCCGCCGGACCGCCCGCCCCGACCCTGCACTCATGACCACTCCCACCGCAGCCCGGACGACCGCGCGCCTCGCCCAGCTCGTCGACGACGTCAGGGAAGCCGTAGGCCGTGGCCTGCCGCCCGACACGACGGCCTACATCGTCGGTGAGCGGCTCGCCGCCCACCTCGGCGCCGACGACCTGCTCACCGCCGAACAGCGCGAGGGCGACCCCGACCACTACCGGCAGCACATCCTGCACGCCGAGCACGACGGCAGCTTCTCCGTCGTCGCGCTCGTGTGGATGCCCGGCCAGCAGACCGCCGTCCACGACCACGTCTCGTGGTGCGTCACCGGCGTCCACGAGGGCACCGAGAGCGAGCGCCGCTACCGCCTCGTGCCCGACGGCACGACCGCCCGCCTGGTCGCCACCGAGGACGTCGTCAACCACCAGGGCGACGTGTGCGGCTTCGCCCCGCCCGGCGACATCCACCGCGTCCGCAACGCCTGTACGGCCAAGGCGATCTCCCTGCACATCTACGGCGCCGACATCTCCCGCCTCGGCTCCAGCGTCCGCCGCGTCTACGACCTGCCGGCCGACGAGATCTGATGGCACTCCTCACCGAACGACGGACGGCGGCGGCACCGCCCCGGACCGCCCCCGGCAAGCTCCCGGGCCTCGCCACCGCCGCCGCGGGCGTGGCCGTCGCCTGGGTCGTGCACCTGCTCGTCCCGGCCGTCCCCATGCTCACCGCCGCCGTCGTCCTCGGCATCGCGGCGGCCCACGTCCCGGGCGTACGGGCATGGGTGCGCGGTGCCGCCCGGCCCGGCCTCACCCTCGCCGGCAAGCGGCTGATGCGGATCGGCGTCGTCCTGCTCGGTCTCAAACTCGGCCTCGACGACGTCCTCGGCCTCGGCTGGGCCACCGTCGCCATGGTGATCGCCGTCGTGGCGGCCACCTTCGCCGGCACGCTCTGGCTCGGCCGCCGCCTCGGGCTCCGCGGCGACCAGCCGCTGCTCATCGCCACCGGCTACTCGATCTGCGGCGCCTCGGCGATCGGCGCGGTCAGCGAGGTCTCCGGCAGCGACGAGGAGGACGTGGCGACCTCCGTCGCCCTGGTCACCCTCTGCGGCACCCTCGCCATCGCCGTCCTGCCGCTCCTGCACCACCCGCTCGGCCTGGACGACGCGCAGTTCGGCCGCTGGGTCGGCGCGGGCGTGCACGACGTCGGGCAGGTCGTGGCCACCGCGCAGACCGCCGGGCCGGCCGCGCTCACCGACGCCGTCCTGGTCAAGCTCATGCGGGTGGCGCTGCTCGCGCCGCTCGTCGCCGCGGTGGCCGTCTCCGTGCGGCAGCGGCGCCGGGGCCCGGTGAAGGCGTCCGGGAAGCGGCCCCCGCTCGTGCCGCTGTTCGTGCTCGGCTTCCTCGCCATGGTCGCCGTCCGCACCACCGGCTGGGTACCGGCCGCCGGGCTGGACCTCGCCGCGCACGCCCAGGAGCTCCTGCTCGCCACCGCCCTCTTCGGGCTCGGCAGCGCCGTCCACCTGCCGTCACTGGTCCGTACGGGCGGGCGCGTCGCGGCGCTGGGCCTGTGCTCGTGGGTGGTGATCGCGGGGGCCTCGTACGGGGGTGTCATGCTGACGACTTGACCGGGTACGTGCGGTCCCGGGCGCCGCACGTACGGTCCCGGTCGCCCGTACGTGCGATCCCGGTCGCCGCGGATTCCGCCGGACCTTCGCCGCGGTGATTGCGCGCCGCGACGGCGGGGGGGCGGGCCCCGGCCCGCGTCGGTGCTCGGCAGCAGCGCTGCCCGGCCCTGTGGGCCATCCGGACCATTTCGGCCATCCGAAGTGTTTAGGACCCAAGTCCCACCCGATCTCCTCCCCGCGGCACGTGCCCGGACCCGCTCCCCTCCGTACGCTCAAGCGGTATGACCGCCGCCGAATCCATGACGCCAGCCCAGGACACCGCCCCGCACGACGCCCCGGCCGACGACCCCGCCCCCGGCATACTCGGCCGCCGTCACCGGGCCCTCACCCTCGGCATCATCTCGGTCGTCTCCCTGATCGCCTTCGAGTCGAGCGCGGTCAACACCGCCATGCCCGTGGCGGCCCGCGCGCTCGACGGGATCGGCCTCTACGCCTTCGCCTTCTCCGCCTTCTTCACCGCGAGCCTCTTCGCGATGACCCTGTCGGGGGAGTGGTGCGACCGGGCGGGCCCCCTCACCCCCCTCTTCACCGGCATCGCCGCCTTCGGCACGGGCCTCGTCATCGCGGGCTCGGCGCAGCGCATGTGGATGTTCGTCGCCGGACGCGGGGTGCAGGGCATCGGCGGCGGGCTGGTGATCGTGGCGCTGTACGTGGTGGTCGGCCGGGCGTACCCGGAGCGGCTGCGGGCCGCCGTCATGGCATCCTTCTCGGCGGCCTGGGTGGTGCCGGTGATCGTCGGCCCGCTGGTGGCGGGGACCGTCACCGAGCAGATCGGCTGGCGCTGGGTGTTCCTGGCGATCCCGGTGCTGATCCTGCTGCCCCTCGCCGTGATGCTGCCGGCCCTGCGCGCCCTGCCGCCCGCCGGTGAGCCGGGGACGGCCGACCGGCGCCGCATCCTGCTGGCGCTCGCCGTCGCGTCCGGGGCGGGCCTGCTGCAGTACGCGGGCCAGGGCCTCACCCCCTGGGCCCTGCTGCCGGCCGCCGCCGGGCTGGCCCTGCTCGTGCCGTGCGTCCGGCGCCTGCTGCCGCGCGGCACCTTCCGCGCCGTCCGCGGGCTGCCCTCCGTCGTGCTGCTGCGCGGCCTCGCGCAGGGCTCCTTCCTGGCGGCCGAGAGCTTCATCCCCCTGATGCTCGTCACCGAGCGCGGCCTGTCCGCGACCCTCGCCGGCCTCTCCCTCACGGGCGGCGGCCTGACCTGGGCGCTCGGTTCGTACACCCAGAGCCGGCGCCGGGCCGAGCCGTACCGCGAGCGGCTGATGAGCCTCGGCATGGTGCTGGTGGCGCTCGCGGTCGCGCTGATGGCGACGGTGCTGGTGCACGGCGTGCCGGTGTGGGCGGCCGGCGCGTCCTGGGTGATCGGCGGCTACGGCATGGGCCTGACGATCTCCAGCGGCGCGGTGCTCCTGCTGAAGCTGTCCCGGCCGGGTGAGGAGGGCACCAACGCGGCCTCCCTGCAGACGTCCGACGCGCTCGGCAGCATCCTCCTCGTCGGGCTGGCCGGAGTGCTCTTCGTCTCCTTCGGCGGGGGCTCGACGGCCGTGGGGGAGGCCGCCGCGGCGGCCCCGCCGCACGCCTTCGCAGCCGTCTTCGCGGCCGCGGCGGCGTTCGCGCTGGTGGGCGCGTACGTGGCCACCCGGCTCGTGCCGCGGGAGGCCGCCGGCCGCGATGTGACCTCGGTCCCACCCTCGGGTGACCCCGGGGCGTAACCCCGGAGCGTGAACCGCGGCCCCGGTAGGCTGACGCGGTTGCCGACCGCCGAACCACCCGACGGAGACCGTGACTACCACCACCACCAACCACCATCTCTCCCCTGCTTTCCCCGGCCGGGCGCCTTGGGGTACCGCGAACAAGCTCCGCGCCTGGCAGCAGGGCGCCATGGAGAGGTACGTCCAGGAGCAGCCGCGCGACTTCCTCGCCGTCGCCACCCCCGGCGCCGGCAAGACGACCTTCGCGCTCACCCTGGCCTCCTGGCTGCTGCACCACCACGTCGTCCAGCAGGTGACCGTCGTCGCCCCGACCGAGCACCTGAAGAAGCAGTGGGCGGAGGCGGCGGCCCGGATAGGCATCAAGCTCGACCCTGAGTACAGCGCGGGCCCCCTCGGCCGCGAGTACCACGGCGTCGCCGTCACCTACGCCGGCGTGGGCGTGCGCCCCATGCTCCACCGCAACCGCTGCGAGCAGCGCAAGACCCTCGTCATCCTCGACGAGATCCACCACGCCGGTGATTCCAAGTCCTGGGGCGAGGCGTGCCTGGAGGCCTTCGAGCCCGCCACGCGCCGGCTCGCCCTGACCGGCACGCCCTTCCGCTCGGACACCAACCCCATCCCGTTCGTCACGTACGAGGAGGGCAACGACGGCATCCGCCGCTCGTCCGCGGACTACACGTACGGCTACGGCAACGCCCTCGCCGACGGCGTCGTCCGCCCGGTCATCTTCCTCTCCTACAGCGGCAACATGCGCTGGCGCACCAAGGCGGGCGACGAGATCGCGGCCCGCCTCGGCGAGCCCATGACCAAGGACGCCGTCTCCCAGGCCTGGCGCACCGCGCTCGACCCGCGCGGCGAGTGGATGCCGAACGTGCTGCGCGCGGCCGACCGCCGCCTGACCGAGGTGCGCAAGTCCATCCCGGACGCGGGCGCCCTCGTGATCGCCTCGGACCAGGAGTCCGCCCGCGCCTACGCCAAGCTGATCCGCGAGATCACCGGCGAGGGCGCCACGCTCGTGCTGTCCGACGACAGCGGCGCCTCCCAGCGCATCGACGACTTCTCGCACGGCACCGACCGCTGGATGGTCGCCGTCCGCATGGTGTCGGAGGGCGTGGACGTGCCCCGGCTGGCGGTCGGCGTCTACGCGACGACGATCTCCACGCCGCTGTTCTTCGCCCAGGCCGTCGGCCGCTTCGTGCGTTCCCGGCGGCGCGGCGAGACCGCGTCCGTGTTCCTGCCCACCGTGCCCGACCTGCTGACCTTCGCCAACGAGATGGAGGTCGAGCGCGACCACGTCCTCGACAAGCCGAAGAAGGGCGACGGCGAGGAGGACCCGTACGCGGAGGAGGACAAGCTCCTCGCCGAGGCGGAGCGGCAGCAGGACGAGGACACCGGCACCGACGACCAACTCTCCTTCGAGGCGCTGGAGTCGGACGCCGTCTTCGACCGGGTGCTCTACAACAACGCCGAGTTCGGCATGCAGGCGCACGCGGGCAGCGAGGAGGAGCAGGACTACCTCGGCATCCCCGGGCTGCTGGAGCCCGAGCAGGTGCAGCTGCTGCTGCAGAAGCGGCAGGCGCGGCAGATCGCGCACAGCCGCAAGCGGCCGGACGCGGAGGCGGACCTCCTCGAACTGCCCGCGGAGCGGCGGCCGGTGGTCACCCACAAGGAGCTCCTGGAGCTCCGCAAGCAGCTGAACACGCTGGTCGGCGCCTACGTCCACCAGAGCGGCAAGCCGCATGGCGTCATCCACACCGAACTGCGCCGCGTGTGCGGCGGCCCGCCGAGCGCGGAGGCCACGGCCGGGCAGCTCAACGAGCGCATCCGCAAGGTGCGGGAGTGGGCCACGCGCATGAAGTAGCGCGGAAGGCCCGGGCGGAAGCGTGAAGTACGTACGGGCGTAAAGGCCCGAAAGCCCGGAGAAACGTGAAAGCCACGGAGAAATCCGTATTGCTCCGGACGGGATCCGGGGCTGGTGTCCGCATGGTGGGACACCGGCCCCGGTATCCGTAATTCGCCCCTGCCCTGACCGGATCGCGGGCAGACTCTTCCGATGAGCGGACCGGCGGCGCTACGGTGCCGGTCACGCACACGCCCCGTGGCAGCGCCGCCACGGAGCGCAGCCGGTGCACGCAGCAACGCATGCAGCAGTGCAGTGCACGAAGCGACAAGCCGCCGGCGGCCCTCTCCTCGCGCGCTGCCGGCACGGGACCGGCGGCGCACCCCACCCGACGAGAGCCGCCATACATCGGAGGAGGGGCGTCGTGACAGCGGAGACCTCGCAGACGCTCGACCGGGGACTGCGCGTCCTCAAACTGCTTGCCGACACCGACCACGGCCTGACCGTCACCGAGCTGTCCACCCGGCTCGGAGTCAACAGGACCGTCGTCTACCGCCTGCTCGCCACACTGGAGCAGCACGCGCTGGTCCGCCGTGACATCGGCGGCCGCGCCCGGGTGGGCCTGGGGGTGCTGAGGCTCGGCCGCCAGGTGCACCCGCTGGTGCGCGAGGCGGCCCTGCCCGCCCTGCGCTCCCTGGCCGAGGACATCGGGGCCACCGCCCACCTCACGCTCGTCGACGGCACCGAGGCGCTCGCGGTCGCCGTCGTCGAGCCGACCTGGACGGACTACCACGTGGCCTACCGCGCGGGCTTCCGCCACCCCCTGGACCGGGGCGCGGCCGGGCGCGCCATCCTCGCCGCCCGCCGCGGCGAGGCCGACGGCCCCGGCTACGCCCTCACCCACGGCGAGCTGGAGGCCGGCGCGAGCGGCGCGGCGGCCCCGCTGCTCGGGGTCCTGGGGATCGAGGGCAGCGTGGGGGTGGTGATGCTCGCGGACACGATCCCCGAGCGTGTGGGACCCCGTGTGATGGAGGCCGCGAAGGAGGTCGCGGACGCCCTGCGCTGACGTCCGCGTACGTGTGCCCGCGTACGCGTGCCCGCGTCCCTTCCGCCGCCACCGCGCCTCGCCCGGCGAGGCCGCGTGTCACGGAAGGGACGCCGGTGAACTAGATTCGCTGCATGCCCGCTCCGACCACGACCGCCCGGTCCCGCCGCGCCCGGACCCTCGCCGTCTGTGCCGTGCCCGTCGTCGCCCTGCTCGCCTCGGTGCCCTTCGTGCCGCTGCCGTTCTCGGTGGCGCAGCCCGGCTCGACGGTGGACGTGCTCGGCGCCCACGAGGGCAAGCAGGTGATCGCGGTCGAGGGCGCCCCGGCACGGAAGACCACCGGCCAGCTGCGCATGACCACGATCGTGGTGACGGGCCCGCGCGTGGACGTGGACCTCGGCGACGTGATCAGCGGCTGGACCCGTACGGACCGGGCCGTCATGCCGCACGACGCCGTGTACCCCGTCGGCGACTCCGACGCGGAGGTCGACGCGCACAACCAGGAGGAGATGAAGAAGTCGCAGGACGCCGCCACCGACGCCGCCCTGCGCTACCTGCACCGTTCGCCCGGCGAGCTCAAGGTCGGCCTCAGCCTCGCCGACGTGGGCGGGCCGAGCGCCGGGCTGCTCTTCACCCTCGGCATCATCGACAAGGTCGACGGCGACGGCCGCGGCGGCGACCTGACCGGCGGGCGCACCATCGCGGGCACGGGCACGATCGACGCCGACGGGACGGTCGGCGCGGTCGGCGGCGTCCCGCTGAAGACGCAGGCGGCCCGGCGCGACGGCGCGACGGTCTTCCTCGTCCCGCAGGGCGAGTGCTCGGACGCGAAGGCCAACCTGCCCAAGGGCCTGCGGCTCGTCCCCGTGGAGAAGCTGCAGGACGCGATCAAGTCCCTGCGCGCCCTGGCGTCGGGCGACGAGAACAACGTCCCCACCTGCTGAACCGCCGCCCCTGCAGCCACCAGCCCCCACACCCCCCTGCCCCGCCTCTCACTCGCTGATGAACCCCTCCTTCAGCAGCCACTCCCTGGCGACCTCCCGCGGGTCCTTGCCCTCGACGTCCACCGCGGCGTTGAGCTCCCGCGCCACGTCGTTGTCGAGCTTGGCCGTGATGGGGGCGAGGATGTCCTTGATCGCCGGATAGCGGCGCAGGGTGGCGCTGTTGATCTCCGGGGCGGCGTTGTAGTCGGGGAAGAAGCGCTTGTCGTCGCGCATGACGACGAGACGCATGGCGGTGATGCGGCCGTCGGTGGTGAAGACCTCGCCGAAGCCGCAGGAGGCGCCGCCGGAGACCTGGGTGTAGATGATGCCGCCGTCCATCTTCTGGATGCGGGACGCGGGCACGTTCATGCCGTACGCCTTCGCCATGCCCTGCAGGCCGTCGTCGCGGGCGGCGAACTCGGTCTCCACGCACAGGGTCACGGCCCGCGGGTCGCGCCTCGACAGGGCGGCCACGTCCGACAGGGTGCGGGTGCCGTAGCGGCGGGCGGCGGCGCGGTTCATCGCCAGGGCGTAGGTGTTGTCGAGCGCGGCGGGCGCGAGCCAGGTGAGGCCGTTGCGGGCGTCGGCGTCGCGGACGGCCCGCCACTGCCGCTGCGGGTCGGGGATCGGCCGGTCGTGGCCGAGGTAGGTGATCCAGGCGGTGCCCGTGTACTCGTACATGGCGTCCGCGCCCCCGGACCTGACCGCCTCGCGGGCCCCGATCGAGCCCTGGATGTTGGTGCGGTCGAGCACGCTCGCCCCGGCGGCCTTGAAGGCCAGGCCCATGATCTGGCCGAGCACGATGTTCTCGCTGAAGCTCTTGGACGTGACGGTCAGGGCGGCGCCCTTGAGCGGCAGGCCCTGCCCGACCGAGCCCGGCCGCACGCCGTCGGCCAGCGGGGAGCCGCTGGTCAGCCCGCAGCCGCCGGTGGACGCCAGGAGCAGCACCAGTGCCGCCGCCGGTGCCGCCCGGGCCGCTGCGCGCCGGCCGCCCATCTCAGGACGCCTCCAGTCCGCGCGGCCGCAGCAGCAGCTCGGCCAGGGACGCCAGCCAGTCCACCAGCAGGGCGAGCGCCACGGTCAGGACGGACCCCAGCACCAGGACCGGCATCCGCTGGTTGGTGATGCCCGACGCGATCAGGTCGCCGAGCCCGCCGCCCCCGCCGAAGTAGGCGAGCGTCGCCGTCCCCACGTTGAGGACGAGCGCGGTCCGGACGCCGGCGAGGATCAGCGGTACGGCCAGGGGCAGTTCGACCCGGCGCAGCACCCCGGCGGCCGACATGCCGATGCCGCGCGCGGCCTCCACCAGCGTCGGGTCGATGGCGCGCAGCCCCGCGACGGTGTTGGCCAGCACGGGCAGCACCGCGTAGACGACCATGCCGACGAGTGCGGCCTGCATGCCGATGCCCAGCCAGATCACCAGCAGCGCCAGCAGGCCGATCGCGGGCGTGGCCTGGCCGACGTTGGCGACGGCGATGACGGCGGGCGCGGCGGGGCGCACCCGGCGGCGGGTGAGCAGGATGCCCAGCGGGATGGCGATGACGAGGACGAAGAAGGTGGAGACGACGGTGAGGACGATGTGCTGCTGCAGCCGCAGCCAGACGTTGCCGTCGGCGAGCGAGTTGCGGGCGACGGAGTCGAGGTCGGCGCCGCGGAACCACAGCCAGGTCGCCAGCAGCAGAACCAGCAGGAAGGCGGGCAGGACGGTCAGCCGCTGCCAGGTGACGCGGCGGGGCGGGGGCGCGCCGGGCGCGCGGGCGGCGCCCCCGGCCCTCGCCCCGGCCGGCCTCTCCTCCGCAGCCCTTCCTTCCGCGGCCTTCTCCTCCGCAGCCCTCTCCTCCGCGGTCCCTTTCTCCGCGGCCTCCGTCTCCGCGGCCCTGGTGTCCGTCCCCGGCTCCCCGTGACTCACGCCAGCTCCTCCGGGGCGTCGGTCGTGCCCTCCTGCTCCTCCAGGACCTGCTGGGCGCGCTGCTCCTCCAGCAGGTGCTGGTGCTCGACGGCGTCCAGGCGGTCCTCCTCCAGCAGCTCGTGCACGGAGTTCATCAGCGTCTCCATGTCGACCACGCCCTCGTAGCGGCCGCGCCGCCCGGTGACCGGCACCCGGCCGGCGTTGTCGGTGAGGACGGCCTCCAGGGCGTCGCGCAGCGTCGCGTCGCGGGTGACGGTGTCGTGCACGAGGGTGCCCGCGCGGGCGAGCGACCCCTGGGCGCGCATCAGGTCGCCGCGGCGCAGCCACTTGTACGGGCGGTGGTGGCGGTCCAGCAGCAGCACCTCGTTGGCGGTGCCGCGGCGCAGCCGGTCGAAGATCGTCTGGAGCGGGTCGTCGATGGTGGCGGTGGGGAAGTCGACGACGCCCACGTCCCGCACGCGCGTGAGGTTGAGCCGTTTGAGGGCCGCGCCCGCGCCCACGAAGCCCGAGACGAAGTCGTCGGCGGGGTTGGTGAGGATGGCTTCCGGGGTGTCGAACTGGGCGATGTGCGAGCGCTCGCGGAGCACCGCGATCCGGTCGCCGAGCTTGATGGCCTCGTCGAAGTCGTGGGTGACGAACACGATCGTCTTGTGCAGCTCGTGCTGCAGCCGGATCAGCTCGTCCTGCAGGTGGTCGCGGGTGATCGGGTCGACGGCCCCGAACGGCTCGTCCATCAGCAGCACCGGCGGGTCGGCGGCCAGGGCGCGGGCCACGCCGACCCGCTGCTGCTGCCCGCCGGAGAGCTGGCGCGGATAGCGGCCCTGGAACTCGCCGGGGTCGAGCCCCACCAGGTCGAGCATCTCCTCCACCCGTTCGGCGATCCGCCGCTTGGACCAGCCGGTCATGCGCGGGACGAGCGCGATGTTCTGCGCGACGGTCATGTGGGGGAAGAGCCCGGAGGCCTGGATGGCGTAGCCGATCTTGCGGCGCAGCCGGACCGGGTCGATGCCGGTGACGTCCTCGCCGTCGATGCGGATCCGGCCCGACGTCGGCTCGATCAGCCGGTTGATCATCTTCATGGTGGTGGTCTTGCCGCAGCCGGACGGGCCGACGAAGACCACCAGCTCACCGGCCTTGATGTCCATGTTGACGCAGTCCACGGCGGGTGCCGGGTTGCCGGGATAGCGCTTGGTGAGGTTCTCCAGCCGGATGGTGGCCCCGGAGGTCCGCGCCGGGGGAGCGGCCGGCGCCCCGGGCACGGATCCCTCGCGCGCGGATCCCTCAGGCACGGATCCCCCTCGGGATGGTCAGCCTGCCGATCAGCACGTAGCCCGCGTCGAAGAGCAGGGCGAGCACGATGATCCCGAGCGTCCCCGCGAGAACCTGGTTGAGGGCGTTGGCGCTGCCCAGCGAGGAGACGCCGCGGAAGATCTCGTTGCCGAGCCCGGGCCCGGAGGCGTACGCGGCGACCGCCGCGATGCCCATCAGCATCTGCGTGGCCACCCGGATCCCGGTGAGGATCGGCGGCCAGGCGAGCGGCAGCTCGACGCGCAGCAGCCGGGCCGCGCGGGACATCCCGATCCCCTTCGCGGCGTCCACGAGCGAGGGGTCCACGCCCCGCAGCCCCACGACCGCGTTGCGGACGATCGGCAGCAGCCCGTAGAGCACGAGGGCCGTGACCGTCGGCGCCACGCCCAGGCCCGTGAGCGGGATGAGCAGGCCGAGCAGGGCCAGCGAGGGGACGGTCAGCAGGGTCGCCGTCGTGGTCACCGCCAGGTTCCCGGCCCACTCGCTGCGGTACGTGAGCACCCCGATCACCACGCCGATGAACGTCGCGGCCACCATGCACTGGAAGACGGCGCTGGCGTGCTGGTAGGTGTCCGCCAGCAGCTGCGCGCGGCGGCCGGCGAGGTACTCCCAGAAGCTCACCGGCTCGCCTCCCTCTCGCGCCTCAGGGCCGGTACGGGTCCTGCGACGCCTGCTGCACCAGCGGGATGATCCGCAGCGGCACGGCGTTCTCCATGACGATCGCCGTGGAGGCCCGCACGATGCCATCAAAACCCACAACCCGGTCGATCACACGCTGGAGGTCGGCGTTCGAGCGTGCGACCAGGCGGCAGAGCATGTCGCCGCGCCCCGTCGTGGTGTGCAGCTCCAGCACCTCGGGAACGGTCGCGAGGTGCGCCCGGACGTCCCCGCCCTGCCCCTGCTTGATCTCCAGGGTTGCGAAGGCCGTCACCGGATAGCCGAGGGCCGCCGGGTCCACGTCCGGGCCGAAGCCGCGGATGACCCCCTGCGACTGCAGCCGGTCCAGCCGCGCCTGGACGGTCCCGCGGGCCACGCCCAGCCGGCGTGAGGCCTCCAGCACGCCGATCCGCGGCTCCTCCGCCAGCAGCTCGATCAGCCGGCCGTCCAAACGATCGATCGCCATGCGGTCCTCCCAGTGGTCAGCATGTACAGATCGCCCGGTGTAACCGTCGGTCTGCTATGCAGTCTGCCCAGTGAATACGCAAACTATTGCGCACCTTGTGGATCGGCGGGACCCTGCGGCCATGACACAGACCACCGATCACACCCCGCACACCGCACGGCAGGCCGACCCCTTCCCGGTCAAGGGGATGGACGCGGTCGTCTTCGCCGTCGGCAACGCCAAGCAGGCCGCCCACTACTACTCCACCGCCTTCGGCATGAAGCTCGTCGCCTACCGCGGCCCGGAGAACGGCAGCCGGGAGACCGCCGCCTACGTCCTGGAGTCCGGCGGCGCCCGCTTCGTCCTCACGACGGTCATCAAGGCCGTGACCGACCACGGCCGCTTCCTCGCCGAGCACGTCGCCGAGCACGGTGACGGCGTCGTCGACCTCGCCATCGAGGTGCCGGACGCGCGCGCCGCCTACGCCTACGCCGTCGAGCACGGCGCGACCGGCCTGGAGGCCCCGCACGAGCTCACGGACGAGCACGGCACGGTCGTCCTCGCCGCCATCGCCACGTACGGCAAGACCCGCCACACCCTGGTCGAGCGCTCCGGGTACACCGGCCCGTACCTCCCCGGCTTCGTCGCCGCCCAGCCCCTCGTCGAGCCCGGCGACCGGCCCGGGGGTGCGGGGGTGTCCCCCGCAAGGTACTTCCAGGCCATCGACCACTGCGTGGGCAACGTCGAGCTCGGCAGGATGGACGAGTGGGTGGCGTTCTACAACAACGTCATGCACTTCACGAACATGAAGGAGTTCGTGGGCGACGACATCGCCACCGAGTACTCCGCCCTCATGTCGAAGGTCGTCGCGGACGGCACCCGCAAGGTGAAGTTCCCGCTCAACGAGCCGGCCGTCGCGAAGAAGAAGTCGCAGATCGACGAGTACCTCGAGTTCTACAACGGCCCGGGCGTCCAGCACATCGCCCTCGCCACGAACGACATCGTCGCGACCGTGCGCGCCATGCGGGCCGCGGGCGTGCAGTTCCTCGACACCCCGGACTCGTACTACGACACGCTGGGGGAGTGGGTCGGCGAGACCCGCGTCCCCGTCGACACCCTCCGCGAACTGAAGATCCTCGCGGACCGCGACGAGGACGGCTACCTGCTGCAGATCTTCACCAAGCCGGTGCAGGACCGGCCGACGGTCTTCTTCGAGATGATCGAGCGGCACGGCTCGATGGGCTTCGGCAAGGGCAACTTCAAGGCGCTCTTCGAGGCGATCGAGCGGGAGCAGGAGAAGCGCGGCAACCTCTGACGGCCCCCGCCGCCGGACGGGCCCGGTCCGGGAACCGGACGGGCCCGGTTCGGGAAGGGGCGGCCCGGGGAAGGACCCCCGCATGGGCGATCTGATCGAGCACCTGCGCGAAGGCCTCCCCCCGGAAGCCGTCCTCACCGACCCGGACGTCACCGCGTCCTACGCCAACGACATGGCGAGCTTCTGCACCGCGGGCCGGCCGGCCGTCGTCACCCTCCCCCGCACGGTGGAGCACGTGCAGCACATCATGCGCACCGCCACCGCCCTGCGCGTCCCCGTCGTCCCGCAAGGCGCCCGCACCGGCCTCTCCGGCGCGGCCAACGCCGCCGACGGCTGCATCGTGCTCTCCCTCGTCAAGATGGACCGCATCCTGGAGATCGACGCCGACGACCGGGTCGCGGTCGTCGAACCGGGCGTCGTCAACGCCGCCCTCTCCCGCGCCGTCGCCGAGCAGGGCCTGTACTACCCGCCCGACCCGTCCAGCTGGGAGCAGTGCACCATCGGCGGCAACATCGGCACCGCCTCCGGCGGCCTGTGCTGCGTGAAGTACGGCGTCACCGCCGAGTACGTCCTCGGCCTCGACGTCGTCCTCGCCGACGGCCGGCTGCTGCGGACGGGCCGCCGCACGGCCAAGGGCGTCGCCGGCTACGACCTCACCCGCCTGTTCGTCGGCTCCGAGGGCAGCCTCGGCGTCGTCGTCCGGGCCGTCCTCGCGCTCCGGCCCGCGCCGCCCCAACAGCTCGCCCTGGCGGCCGAGTTCCCCTCGGTCCGCGCGGCCGCCGAGGCCGTCCGGCAGATCATGGCCCGCGGCCACGCCCCCTCACTGCTGGAGCTCATGGACCGCACGACCGTCCGCGCCGTCAACGCCATGGCCAGGATGGGCCTCCCGGAGACCACCGAAGCCCTCCTCCTCGCCGCCTTCGACACCCCCGACCCCGCGCAGGACCTCGCCGCCGTCGCCGCCCTGTGCACGGCCGCAGGCGCCGACCAGGTCGTCCCCGCCGAGGACCCCGCCGAGTCCGAGCTGCTCCTGCAGGCCCGCCGGCTCGCCCTCACCGCCCTGGAGACCCTCCGGCCCGCCACCATGATCGACGACGTGTGCGTGCCCCGCTCCCGCCTCGCCGACATGCTGGAGGGCACCGAGGAGATCGCCCGCAAGCACGGGCTCACCATCGGCGTCTGCGCCCACGCCGGCGACGGCAACACCCACCCCGTCGTCTGCTTCGACCCCGCCGACGCCGGCGAAGCGCGCCGGGCCCGCGAGTCCTTCGACGCCATCATGGCCCTCGGCCTGGAACTGGGCGGCACGATCACCGGCGAACACGGCGTCGGCGTCCTGAAGAAGGAGTGGCTGGCGAGAGAACTGGGCCCGGTGGGCCTGGAGGTCCAGCGCGGAATCAAGGCGGTCCTCGACCCCCACAACCTCCTCAACCCGGGCAAGGTGCTGGACCTGTAAGGCACTTGACGCACCGGCGCGTCACGCGCCCAGGATCTCCTTCAGCGCCGCGTCCAGCTCCAGCCGCTCCGGCTCCGACCCCGGCGCCACCACCCGCAGCGTCCGCTCCAGCCACGCCGACACCGCCGGCGCCGGGGCCTCCAGCAGCGCCGCGCCGTCCGGCGACGACAGCGCCAGGCGCACCACGCTGCGCCCGTCCGTCCGCGTCGGCCACACCCGTACGTCCCCGCTGCCGCACGGCCGGAACACCCCCTCCACCAGCAGCTCGCGCGCGAACGTCCAGTGCACGGGGGCGTCCGACGTGACGTGGAAGACGATGTGCACCGCGTACGGGTCGGCCGTCCGGTAGCTCAGCCGCGACGGCACGGGGATGCTGCGCTCGGGCGACAGCACCAGGTCGATCTCCAGCTCTCTTTCCACCACGGTGTGCATGAAGTGCGCCCTCTCTGCTCTGCTTCCGTCGGTCCGTGGCCCCTCGCGAACGGGCCCGCACCGACAGAGAGCGCATCGACCACCCCGCCATTACGCGACTTCGGCGGACCGGTGGTGCCCACCCGGTCCGTACCCCTTCCGCGGCCGGCCCGGTGCCCGGCACCGGCCCGCCGGTCGCACGTGTGAGTGGTCCCGCCCGCGGGACGGCCGCAGAGTGGAGAGCCGTCTGGTAGACCTGTGTGCAGCGCGCCCGGTTGCCTTTTGTGCATAGAGGTCATGAGGTACGGGAGCGGCGCGCCCCACGTCGCTCGAGTGCGGCAGACTGCTTGTCGTCGCCCGCCCCACCGAGCACCGACACCGCAGTACGGCCGAGCAGATACGGGACATCGGAGACCATGAGCGCCCCTTCCTCAGGATCCGCCGACAACAGCCCCGCGCAAGGGTTCTATCCGGACCCGTCGATTCCTGGCTATATCCGTTACTGGAGCGGCACCGCCTGGGTGCCCGGCACGAGCCGGCCCGCGCCCGCCGAGGGGGAGCCGATGCCCGCGCCGCCCGCCGGCGCCCCCAAGCCCCAGGCGCCCGCGCTCGCGTCGCCCGTGCCGCCGACCCCGCGCCACCCCGGCCCCGGCCGGCAGCCCGCACAGCGCCCCGACGAGACGGGCCCGATGTTCCTCGACGAGGAGCCGGCCCTGCGCGACGCCCGCTCGGAGGAGACCCCCGCCTGGCGCGCGGAGCCCGCCCGCCAGGAGGGCTTCGGCGGCGAGCAGGACCAGCGCGTCTCCTGGGGCGACGGCCCCGGCGCCGGCCCGGGCGGGGCGATGCCCGGGCCCCGCGACCCGCGCATCGCCCCGCCCGCGGGCGTCGGCCCGGCCCGCTCCGAGCCGCGCCGCCCCGAGCCGCAGCCCGCCGGCGAGCCCGCGCCAGTAGGCCGCGCCGAGAGCAATGTCCCCGCCGTCCGGCCGGGCGGCACGATGCAGCTGCGCACGTCCGGTAAGCCCCTCCCGTCGTCCGCCGCCCCCGGCTGGCCGGACGCCCGCGCCGAGGAGGCGCAGGCCCAGCCGCCCGCCGGGCCGCAGTCCCTGCCGCCGGAGCGCCAGGCGCTGCCCGCCGTGGCCCCGGCGGCCGCGCTGCCGGCTCCCGCCCGGCCCGCTCCGGCCGCCCTGCCCGAGCGGCAGGAGCCCCGTCAGCCGGAGCCCGGTCAGCCGGAATCCCGCCGGCCGGAAGCGCGCCGGCCCGAGCCCCTTCCGCAGCAGCCCCGTGCGCAGGAGCTGCCCCGCACCGCGGAGCAGGCCCGGCCCGCGGCCGGCGGCTGGGCCCAGCAGGTGCAGCAGCTGGCCAAGCAGCAGCCCCCGGCCTCCTCGTCCGCCGCCCCTGCCGCCTCCTCCGAGGTGGCCGCGCCGTGGAAGCCCGTGAAGGACGACCCGTTCCTGCGGGCCGCGCAGGAGCAGGGCCGCCCCGCGCCGCTGGGCCGCCGGCTCGTCGCCCGCCTGGTCGACTCCGCCGTGCTGGGGGCCGTCGTCAGCGCCGTGGCCGTGCCGCTGTGGGCCAAGGCCGTCGACCACATCGACACCAAGGTCGAGCAGGCGAAGCAGTCCGGCGAGACGGTCACGGTCTGGCTGCTCGACGGCACGACCGGCACGTACCTGGCCATCGTGGTGGGCGTCCTGCTCGTCGCCGGCGTGGTCCTGGAGGCGCTGCCGACCGCCAAGTGGGGACGCACGCTGGGTAAGCGGCTGTGCGGGACCCGCGTCCTGGACATCGAGTCGCACGACACCCCGCGCTTCGGCGCTGCGCTGCGCCGCTGGCTGGTGTACGGGGGGCTCGGCGTGCTGGGCATCGGGGTGATCGGCGCGCTGTGGTGCGTCTTCGACCGGCCGTGGCGGCAGTGCTGGCACGACAAGGCGGCGCGCACGTTCGTGGCGGCCGGGAAGCGCTGACCCGAACGGCACACCGGCGGATGCGGTGTGCCGCACCCTGCGTTCTACTCGGGCCATGAGCACCGAGCCTCCGCCGCCGGCCCCCGACAACGACCCGCTCCGGAAACGGCCCGAGGAGCCGCCCCCGCCGGGGTCCCAGCCCCCTCCAAAGCCGCCGCCACCGCCCACGCCCCCGCCCCCGCCCCCGTCAGGGCCCCCGCCGGGGCCCGGGGGCGGCGGTGCGTACGGCGGCGGGCCGTACGGTGGCGATCCGTACGGCGGTGGTGGCCCGTACGGCGGCGGGCCCGGGAACCCCTACGGGGACCAGTTCGGCGCCGCCGACCCGCTCGCGGGCATGCCCCCGCTCGCGAACCGCTTCAAGCGGCTGGTCGCCCGCATCATCGACTCGCTGCTGGTGTCGATCCCGGTCACGGTCGTCTTCAAGGCCGCGATGTGGGACTGGGATCCGGCGAACTGGAACGACGGCCGGTCCACGAGCCTCGGCATCATCATCGCCGTCGTCTACTTCGTCTATGAGGGGCTGATGCTCACCAGACGGGGTCAGACCGTCGGCAAGATGGCGATGAGCATCCGGGTGGCGATGCTGGAGAACGGCGCGATCCCCGAGGGTGGCCCGGGCTGGACGCGCGCCGCCGTGTACAGCCTGCCGCAGGTGGTGCCCTGCTGCGGCTTCCTCTTCTGGCTGGTCAACGTGCTCTGGTGCACCTGGGACATGCCCTATCACCAGTGCGTCCACGACAAGGCGGCGAAGACGGTGGTGGTCTCCGCCGTGCATTGAGGGTCAGCGGTGCCGGTGGGCGGTCAACCGTGCAGGGAGTGCTCGCTCAGCCGCGACTCGGTGGGCAGGGACGTGTGTTGCCGTGGTACCCGGGGCCTGCGGGAGCCGGCGCGCGGTGCCGGGAAGGCAACGGCGACGAACAGGCCGAGTGCGAGCGCGGCGACGGCGATGACCGCGATCCCGATCCCCGAGCGCGTCTGCGACAGCAGCAGCATGGCGAGGGTCGAGAAGACGATGGTGGCCGATCCGTAGGTTATCTGTGCAGGGGTCGGACGCGGCATGGCGGGATCCGTCCTCGGAGCAAAGGTGTGGGGTGCGGAGCCGGCTGGTGCACGGGGAGCCACCCCCGGCGGCGACCGGGGGCAAAGGTGTACACCAAAACGACTCTACGGTCCTGTCTGCCCGAGCGGAACTGCTGGTAAGCGTGACCTAACACACGGTGCCGGAGCACGGGGGGCGCACGGAGTCATCCGCCGGTCCAAGAGGCGAGATGAGCGCGCCCGTTGCTGTCCGAAATCCGCAACATAAAAGCCGGATAACGTACTTGCTCTTCCGTCGCTAGTCAAGATCTGTCTTTTCGAGCGTCACTCCGGTCAAATACCTCCACAGTTCTTACTGGGGAGGACATTCACAAGTGAACAGCAGCCAACGGAGGCTCGCCAGATCCGCCGCCGTGGCCACGGTCGTCGCGCTCGGCGCGGCGGCCCTGACCGCGGGGACCACGGCCGGGATCGCCCAGGCGGCCACCACTGCCGACACGCCGTCGAGCATCGAGCGCCACGACCCGGAGCAGGCCGGGAAGGGCGTCGAGCACGACCTCAAGGGCCCGTACAGCAAGAAGAACGAGGCGCAGCGCAAGGCTGCCCTCGACAAGGTCATATCCGGCGACGCCCGCGCCGAGCAGCGCGGTGCGTCGAAGGTCGTCCAGCTCGGCAAGGGGAAGTACGTCGAGCTGGCCCGGGAGAAGACCGACAAGATCTTCACGATCCTCGTGGACTTCGGCGACAAGGTCGACGACACCACGATGTACGACCCGGACGGGCCGGACGGGCCCAAGCCGCCCGTCAAGAAGTACGGCGGCCAGCCGGGCCCGGCGCACAACCAGATCAAGCAGCCGGACCGCAAGAACGACAACAGCACGGCCTGGCAGAAGGACTACGACCGCCAGCACTACCAGGACCTGTACTTCTCGCACGACAAGGACAAGGAGTCCCTGGCGAAGTACTACGAGAAGCAGTCCTCGGGCCGCTACTCGGTCGACGGCCAGGTCACCGACTGGGTCAGGGTTCCCTGGAACGAGGCCCGTTACGGCTCCAACTACTGCGGCTCCACCAACTGCCCCAGCGCCTGGGACCTGGTGCGCGACGGCGTCAACCAGTGGGTGAAGGACCAGAAGGCGGCCGGGCGCAGCGACGCCGACATCAAGTCGACCCTCGCCCAGTACGACCAGTGGGACCGCAACGACTACAACCACAACGGCAACTTCAACGAGCCGGACGGTTACATCGACCACTTCCAGATCGTCCACGCCGGCGAGGACGAGTCCGCCGGCGGCGGTGCGCAGAAGACCGACGCGATCTGGGCGCACCGCTGGTACGCGTACGGCTCGGACGCCGGCAAGACCGGCCCCGCCGCCAACAAGGCGGGCGGCACGCAGATCGGTGACACCGGCTTCTGGGTCGGCGACTACACGATGCAGCCGGAGAACGGCGGCCTCGGCGTCTTCGCCCACGAGTACGGTCACGACCTGGGCCTGCCGGATGAGTACGACACCACCGGCACCGGTGAGTCCTCCGTCGCCTACTGGTCGCTGATGTCCTCCGGTTCCTGGCTGGGCCGCGGCAAGGACACCATCGGTGACCTGCCCGGCGACATGAGCGCCTGGGACAAGCTGCAGCTGGGCTGGCTCAACTACGACAAGGCGAAGGCGGCGACCCGGTCGACGCACAAGCTGGGCGTGGCCGAGTACAACACCAAGGACAAGCAGGCGCTCGTCGTCAACCTGCCCGACAAGGCGGTCAAGACCGACGTCGTCAAGCCCGCCGAGGGCAGCAAGCAGTGGTGGGGCGGTCAGGCCGACGACCTGAAGAACACCCTGACCCGCCCGGTCGACCTCACTGGCAAGTCCAAGGCGAGCCTGGACCTTTCGGGCTGGTGGGACATCGAGGCCAACTACGACTACCTCTACACCGAGGTGTCCACCGACGGCGGCGCCAACTGGGTGCCCGTCGACGGCACGGCCGACGGCAAGGCCATCACGCGCGACGGCGGCGACAAGCCCGCCCTGACCGGCCAGTCCGGCGCGTACAAGAAGCTGTCGTACCCGCTCGACGCGTACGCCGGCAAGAAGTTCGACCTGCGCTTCCGCTACACCACGGACGGCGGCACCACCGGCAAGGGCTTCACGGCCGACGCCATCAGCCTCACCGCCGACGGCGCGACCCTCTTCACCGACGGTGCCGAGGGCGACGACAACGGCTGGACGGCGAAGGGCTTCTCGCGCATCGGCGAGTCCTTCACCAAGGACTACCCGCAGTACTACATCGCCGAGAACCGCCAGTACGTCTCGTACGACACGACCCTCAAGGCCGGTCCGTACAACTTCGGCTGGAAGAAGGACCGTCCGGGCTGGGTGGAGCACTACCCGTACCAGAACGGTCTCCTGATCTGGAAGTGGGACACCTCGCAGGCCGACAACAACGTCGGCGTGCACCCGGGTACCGGCCGCATCCTGCCGGTCGACGCGCACCCGCAGATCGAGAAGTGGGCCGACGGCTCGGTCATGCGCAACCGCTTCCAGGCGTACGACTCGCCCTTCAGCTGGTTCCCGAGCGACGGCTACACCGTCCACCAGGACGGCGTCGCGGCCCGTGTGAAGGCCAAGCTCGGTACGCCGGTCTTCGACGACCACAAGGGCACGTACTGGAGCAAGGACAACCCGACCGGCGGTGTGCAGGTTACTGACACCAACACCCGGATCAAGATCCTCTGGGAGGCGCCCAGCGGCTCCTCGATGACCGTCCAGGTGGGTCCGTCGGGTAAGTAACCCCCGCACGATCTGCATTTGTGCAGGTCAGAGCGGTATCGGCCGTCGCCCTCTAGCGGGCGGCGGCCGATCGCGTTTAGATGACTGCCGTGACGCTGTTATTGACACCCCGGCCCGGGGAGAGGTGACGCGGGCATGGCAGGCGGTGGTTTCTGCAAGCTGCCGGGCGGCAGTGTGGTCGTCGCGCTGTACCTTCCGGGGCCGCCCGGCGGCGGTGCGACGCCGGGTGCGCGGGTGCGGGTGCTGGTGCACGCCGCGAACCGGGCGCGTGCCCTGACGCGCCTGCGGAACCTCGGCCTCCGGGCCGTCTACCTGCGGGGCAATACGGAGCCGCCCACGCCGGACGAGATAACCGCGGTCCTCCACCACCCGGACGGCCTGGTCTGGCGCGCGGCGCCGGACGACGACACGGAATCGTGGCACCCGATAAGGATGCTGCTGCGCGGGGCGCCCGCGGCCTAGCCCGGCGGTGCCGGGCCCCGCCCGGCCGTCACGTCACCCGGTCGCCACCACCGGCTTGCCGCTGAGCTCGATGCCCGCCGCCCGCATCTCCTCCAGCGCCTTCTCCGTCGTCCCCGGCGCGACCCCGGCCGTCAGGTCGAGCAGGACGTGGGTCGAGAAGCCTTCCCGCGCCGCGTCCAGCGCGGTGGCGCGGACGCAGTGGTCCGTGGCGATGCCGACCACGTCGACCTCCGTGACGCCCCGCTCGCGGAGCCAGTCCGCCAGGGGCACCCCGTTCTCGTCGGTGCCCTCGAAACCGCTGTAGGCGGCCGCGTGGGCCCCCTTGTCGAAGACGGCGTCTATCGCGCCGGAGGCGACGACCGGGGCGAAGTTCGGGTGGAAGCCGGAGCCCTCCGTGCCGGCGACACAGTGCGGCGGCCAGCTGGTCTCGTAGTCCGGGTGGGGGGAGAAGTGCGCGCCGGGGTCTATGTGGTGGTCGCGGGTGGCGACGACGTGCCGGTAGCCGGCCGTGGCCTCGCCGACGAGGTCGGTGATGGCCGCGGCCACGTCCGCTCCGCCCGCCACCGCGAGGCTGCCGCCCTCACAGAAGTCGTTCTGCACGTCGACGATGATCAGTGCACGCTGCATAGTGCGGATCCTTTGCGGAAGGGCCCCTCGGCCGGCAGTGCGGATCCCGGCTGTACGGATCGTCTCTCTGTGACCGAGGGTAGTGACTTCCGTTGCCCAATGGGAGAGGGACCCGGAGCGGGGGGAGGCCCCGCCCGGGCGCACGGGACGGCACGGGGCCGCGCGGGGCCTGTCAGAGGTGTGCTGCGGTGTTCTGCGGGGCGTCAGAGGTATTCGGTGGGCAGGACGGGCTCGCCGCGCGAGAGCTGGGTCGCCGAGAGCGGGAGCGCCGCCCGGGCCGCGGCGTGCCGGTCCCGCGCGGCGTCCAGGGGCTCGCGGGCGACGACCTCGCCGCCGCGGACGAGCTCCACCAGCAGCTGCCGGTCGGCCAGCTCCGGCGGTACCGGCCCGGTGCCCACGACCTCGGCCTCGGCCACTCCGGCCGCGTCGGGCCGGCGCGCCGCCCACTTGCGGCCGCCGACGGAGGCCTTGCCGCCCATCGACTTCTTGGCGACGGGCCGCAGCGGGGCGTCCGGGCCGGCCTCGTCCGCGCGGGCGACGAGCTTGTAGACCATGGAGCAGGTGGGGTGCCCGCTGCCGGTCACCAGCTGGGTGCCGACCCCGTAGGCGTCGACGGGGGCCGCGGCGAGCGAGGCGATGGCGTACTCGTCGAGGTCGCTGGTGACGACGATCTTCGTCTTGGTGGCCCCCAGGTCGTCGAGCTGCTGCCGCACCCGGTGCGCGAGCAGCAGCAGGTCGCCGGAGTCGATGCGGACGGCGCCGAGCTCCGGGCCCGCGATCTCCACGGCCGTCCGGACGGCCTCGGCGACGTCGTAGGTGTCCACGAGCAGGGTCGTGCCCCCGCCGAGCGAGTCGACCTGGGCGGTGAAGGCGTCGCGCTCGCTGTCGTGCAGCAGCGTGAAGGCGTGCGCACTGGTGCCGACGGTCGGGATGCTGTACCGGAAGCCGGCCGCCAGGTCGGAGGTGGAGGCGAAGCCGCCCACGTACGCGGCGCGGGCGGCGGCGACGGCCGCCAGCTCGTGGGTGCGCCGGGCGCCCATCTCGATCAGCGGGCGCCCGCCGGCGGCGACGGCCATCCGGGAGGCCGCGGCGGCGACGGCCGAGTCGTGGTTGAGGATCGAGAGGATCACGGTCTCCAGCAGCACCGCCTCGGCGAAGGTGCCCTCGACGCGCAGGATCGGCGAGCCGGGGAAGTAGACCTCGCCCTCGGGGTAGCCCAGGATGTCCCCGCGGAAGCGGTAGCCGGCGAGCCAGGCGAGCGTCGGCTCGTCCACGATCTTCTGGGCCGCGAGGAAGTCCAGCACTCCGCCGTCGAAGCGGAAGTTCTCCACGGCGTCCAGGACCCGGCCGGTGCCTCCCACGACGCCGTAGCGGCGCCCCTCGGGCAGCCGGCGGGTGAAGACCTCGAAGACCGAGCGCCGGTCGGCGGTGCCGGAGCGCAGCGCCGCCTGCAGCATCGTGAGTTCGTACCGGTCGGTGAAGAGGGCCGTCGACGGAACGTCCACCGGCAGCCTCAAGTCCGCAGCGTTCATGGAACGAGATGCTACCCCCAATACTCGTCACTTTGACGATTTCTATGCCGTGACGCCCGGCACCCCCGGCCGTCCGGTCGACGCGCGGCCCGGAGGCACCCCCCTTTGTGCATCGCACGGCCCCGAGTGGCAGCATGGGAAACGTGAGTGTTGCACCGGTCGAGATCGAACGCCCCGAGTCGAGCGAGGCCCCGTACGCGGTGGCCGAGCCCGACGTCCCCTGGGTCACCCTGGTGCACAACGACCCCGTCAACCTCATGAGTTATGTGACGTATGTCTTCCAGGCGTACTTCGGCTACTCCAAGGACAAGGCCCACAAGCTGATGCTCGACGTCCATCACAAGGGGCGCGCCACCGTCTCCAGCGGCAGCCGCGAGGAGATGGAGCGCGACGTGCAGGCGATGCACGGCTACGGGCTGTGGGCGACGCTGTCGCAGGACCGTTGATGGCCGGCCACTTCGAGCCGCTGTCCGGCGGCGGGGCCGCCGTGGCCCTGGACGAGGTCGAGGTCTCCATCCTGCGCAGCCTGGCCGTCCAGCTGCTGGAGCTGATCGGGCCCGGCGAGGACGCCTCCGGCCCCGACGGCGCCGACCCGCTCGCGCGGCTCTTCGCCGAGGGCCCCAGCGAGCCGCCGTCCGACCCCGCGCTGGCCCGGCTCTTCCCCGACGCCTATGGCGACCCGGGCACCGAGCAGGACCCGCGGGAGCGCGCGTACGCCGCCGAGTTCCGCCGCTACACCGAGAACGACCTGCGCGACCGCAAGCGCGAGGACGCCCTCGCGGTCGTCCGCTCGCTGGACTCGCTCGGCGCGGCCGGGGACGAGGCCGCCGTGCTGCGGCTCGCGCCCGAGGACGGCCGCCGCTGGCTGGGTGCGCTCAACGATCTCCGGCTGGCCATCGGCGCGCGGCTGGAAATCACCCATGAGGACGACAGCGAGGCCCTGCTCCGGCTGGCGGACGACGATCCGCGCAAGCCGATGGTGATGGCCTATCTCTGGCTGGGCGGACTGCAAGAATCGCTGGTAGATGCACTGATGGGCTGATCGATCGACGACATCCGGGCGTCCGCTCAGGGAAGCATCAAGTCCGGATAACGATCGGATCACCGTAGTGGCGGCTATTAACTAGCCTTTCCCCTATTGTCCGCATTTCTTTGTGGTGTGCGTCACGAGAGCATCGTCCTTCTTCAGACGATCTACCGGCCACTCGTGATACATCTTGCCGACCTGCCTCCGTGACGCCACCCATGTTCACGGCGGGAGCGCTGAGCCGGCCGACCGTCGGCACTCGCAGGACTCCATCCGGGGGGATCGGAACCCGATCCGGAGCAACCGGATCGGTATGGAGAAAGGCGCACCACCATGACCTCTGAGCAGGTCGCGGCCCGCACCGCGGACGCAGTCGCGGAACCGGGTCACAAGGGAAGCGGCAAGACGGCTTCCGAGGGTTACGAGCGGGGACTCGGTAACCGGCAGATTCAGATGATCGCCATTGGTGGCGCCATCGGCACCGGCCTCTTCCTCGGCGCGGGGAAGGCCATATCGAAGGCCGGCCCGAGCCTGATCCTGGCTTATGCAATCGCCGGTCTGGTCATCTTCTTCATCATGCGAGCGCTCGGCGAGCTGCTCATGTACCGCCCGGTGTCGGGCTCCTTCTCGGACTACGCCCGGGAGTTCCTCGGCCCCTTCTGGGGCTATGTGACCGGATGGACGTACTGGCTCTTCTGGGTCGTCACCGGAATCGTCGAGGTCACCGCAGCGGCCTCCTATGTGCAGTACTGGAACAAGTCGATCCCGCAATGGGTCGCCGCACTGGTCTTCACCGTCGTCCTCTACTTCGCCAACCTGATCTCCGTGAAGCTCTTCGGTGAGCTGGAGTTCTGGTTCTCCATGGTCAAGGTCACCGCCATCATCGGCATGATCCTGATCGGCATCGGCGTGCTGACCATCGGCTTCTCCGACGCCGGTGACACCGCCACCGTCACCAACCTCTGGAACGACGGCGGCTTCTTCCCGCACGGCATCGGCAACACCCTGATGACCCTGCAGATCGTCATGTTCGCCTTCCTCGCCGTCGAGCTCGTCGGCGTCACCGCGGGCGAGGCGAAGGACCCGGAGAAGACGCTCCCCAAGGCGATCAACACCGTGCCGTGGCGCATCGCCGTCTTCTACATCGGCGCGCTGATCATCATCCTGGCCGTGGTCCCGTGGGGCGAGTTCATGCCCGGCGTGAGCCCGTTCGTGGCCGCCTTCCAGAAGATCGGCCTGCCCGCCGGCGCCGGCATCGTCAACTTCGTCGTCCTCACCGCGGCGCTGTCCTCCTGCAACTCGGGCATGTACTCCACCGGCCGCATGCTGCGCGACCTGTCGCTCAACGGCCAGGGCCCGAAGTTCTTCGGCCAGCTCACCAAGCGCGGCCTGCCGCTGCGCGGCACCACCTTCTCCGCCGCGCTGATGCTGGTCGGCGTCGTGATCAACTACGAGTGGCCGGGCAAGGCGTTCGACTACGTCGTCTCCTTCGCGACCATCTCCGGCATGTGGGCCTGGATCGTGATCCTCGTCGCCCAGCTGCGCTACCGCCGCAAGGCCGACCGCGGCGAGCTCCCGCAGTCCGCGTTCCGCGCCCCCGGCGCGCCGTGGACCAGCCTCTTCGCCCTCGCCTTCATCCTCATGGTGATCGTGATGATGGGCATCGACAAGGACGCGCGGATCTCGCTGTACTGCGCCCCGGTCTGGGCGCTGATCATGTGGGTGTCCTACCGCGTCCTGAAGTCCCGCAACCCGCAGGCCTTCGAGCGCAAGGACTACAGCCGGGCCGTCGAGCCCGCCGAGCCCGTCGAGGCCGGCCAGGCCGCCTGAGGCTCCGCCCCCGGCACCTGAAAGGCCGGTTGTCCGGCATCCGGGCCCTCCCGTACCACTCCTCGGTACGGGAGGGCCCGTCCCTTTACCCGGGCGAACACCGCGTGCCTATCCTGGGCCGCATGCTGACCATCACGCAGGACCTGTACGACCGGATCGTCGCGCACGCCCGCGCCGACCACCCCGACGAGGCCTGCGGCGTGATCGCCGGCCCGGCCGGCAGCGACCGCCCCGAGCGGTTCATCCCCATGCTCAACGCGGCCCGGTCGCCCACGTTCTACGAGTTCGACTCGGCGGACCTGCTCAAGCTCTACCGCGAGATGGACGACCGCGACGAGGAGCCCGTGGTCATCTACCACTCGCACACGGCCACCGAGGCCTACCCCTCCCGCACGGACATCTCGTACGCCAACGAGCCCGCCGCCCACTACGTGCTCGTCTCCACCGCCGACACCGACGGCGAGGGCCCCTTCCAGTTCCGCTCGTTCCGCATAGTGGACGGCCAGGTCACGGAAGAGGATGTCACCGTGGTCCCCGGCGCCTGAGCTCCGGCCCTCCCGCGGCCCGCGCTGTCCGCATGCCGGTACGAACCTCCGGCGGCCGCACAGGGAATCGATACGATCGCCCCAGGTGTCCCACCCGCACGCCGACAGGAGCCACATCATGGCCATCGAGGTCCGTATCCCGACCATCCTCCGCACCTACACCGACGGGGCGAAGGCCGTCGAAGGCAACGGCGCCACCCTCGACGAGCTCTTCAAGGACCTCGACAGCCGCCACACGGGCATCCGCGAGCGCCTGGTCGACGAGTCCGGCGAGCTGCGCCGCTTCGTCAACGTCTACCTCAACGACGAGGACGTCCGCTTCCTCGCCGGCATCGGCACCGAGCTCGGCGACGGCGACAGCGTCACCATCCTCCCGGCGGTCGCCGGCGGAGCGGCCTGAGAAGCCGAGGGCCGAGAGCCGAGAAGGCAAGAAGGCGAGAAGCCCGCTCATGCGCTACGACAGCCACCTGGCCTCGGTCGGCAACACCCCGCTGGTGCGGCTGCCCAGGCTCTCCCCCTCCGAGTCGGTCCGGGTCTGGGCCAAGCTGGAGGACCGCAACCCCACCGGCTCGGTCAAGGACCGCCCCGCCCTGCACATGATCGAGCAGGCGGAGCGGTCCGGGCGGCTCACCCCGGGCTGCACCATCCTGGAGCCCACCTCCGGCAACACCGGCATCTCGCTCGCCATGGCCGCCCGCCTCAAGGGCTACCGCATCGTGTGCGTCATGCCGGAGAACACCAGCGAGGAGCGGCGGCAGCTGCTCGCCATGTGGGGCGCGGAGATCATCTCCTCGCCCGCCGCGGGCGGCTCCAACACCGCCGTCCGCGTCGCCAAGGAGCTCGCCGCCGAGCACACCGACTGGGTGATGCTCTACCAGTACGGCAACCCCGACAACGCCGGCGCGCACTACGCCGGCACCGGCCCCGAGATCCTCGCCGACCTCCCGGAGATCACCCACTTCGTCGCCGGCCTCGGCACCACCGGCACCCTCATGGGCGTCGGCCGCTACCTGCGCGAGCACAAGCCCGGCGTGAGCATCGTCGCCGCCGAGCCGCGCTACGACGACCTCGTCTACGGCCTGCGCAACCTCGACGAGGGCTTCGTCCCCGAGCTCTACGACGCCTCCGTCCTCACCACCCGCTTCTCGGTCGGCTCGGAGGACGCGGTCCGCCGCACCCGCGAGCTCCTCACCGAGGAGGGCATCTTCGCGGGCGTCTCCACCGGCGCCGTCCTGCACGCCGCCCTGGGCGTGGCCCGCAAGGCCGAACGGGCGGGGGAGAGCGCCGACATCGCCTTCGTCGTGGCCGACGGCGGCTGGAAATACCTCTCGACGGGCATCTACACCGCCCCCACGACGGAAGCGGCCGTCGAGGCCCTGCACGGCCAGCTCTGGGCATAGCGCCGCCTCCCGCGCGCCGGGCCGCGCGCGTCGGTGCCGGTGGCGGCGGGTTCCCCGGGCCCCGCCGCACCCCCGGCCCGGCCCGGCCGCACGGGGCGCGCCCAGAAGGGTCCGTACCGGTGACTTCAGCCACAACCCCACCTCACGGAGGAGCGGGCGTCCCGTTCGCGCCTTACGCTCGACGGACCGCATGGCCCCCCGTCACGAGTCAACGGAGGTTCAGGCCCGCATGAAGCTCACCGTCGTCGGATGCTCGGGGTCGTTCCCGTCCACGGAATCGGCCTGTTCGAGCTACCTCGTCGAGGCCGACGGCTTCCGGCTGCTCCTCGACATGGGCAACGGTGCCCTCGGCGAGCTGCAGCGCCACATCGGTCTCTACGACCTCGACGCCATCCTGCTCTCGCACCTGCACCCCGACCACTGCATCGACATGTGCGGCTATTTCGTGGCCCGCTACTACCGGCACGACGGCGGCCGCGCCGGTGCCATCCCCGTCTACGGGCCGCGCGACACCGAGCGCCGGCTGGCCACCGCCTACGGGGACGTGCCCGACGAGTCCTGCATGCGCGAGGTGTTCGACTTCCGCACCCTCGCCCCGGGCACCTTTTCCGTGGGTCCCCTGACCGTCCGCACGGACCGGGTGCGCCACCCCGTGGAGGCCTTCGCCTTCCGCGTCGAGCACGACGGCAGGGCCCTCGTCTACTCCGGCGACACCGGCCCCTGCCAGGAGCTGCACGAGCTGGCCGGCGGGGCCGACCTGCTGCTCTGCGAGGCGTCGTTCACCCACGGCAAGGAGGACATCCCGGACCTCCACCTCAACGGCCGGGAGGCCGGCGAGCACGCCGCGCGGGCCGGCGTCGGACGGCTGGTCCTGACCCACATCCCGCCGTGGACCGACCCCCAGGTCAACCTCCGCGACGCCCAGAAGTCCTTCGACGGGCCGGTCGAACTCGCCCGCGCGGGCGCGGTGTACGAACTCTGAGCCCTCGTCCTTTTTGTTTTCCGGAAACGCGCATGCAAAATGCCCCCGAAATCCCATGGATTTCGGGGGCATTTACCTGCAATGTGCAGAGGTTAAGGGGTCAGGCCTTCAATTCGGCCGACTCCTCCGCGGATTCGCGGCCGGGGGTCTTGAGGTCGAACTTCGTGATGGCGAAGCGGAAGACCACATAGTAGATCGCGGCGAAGCACAGGCCCACGAGGACCAGCAGCCACGGCTTCGAGGCGATGCCCAGGTTCAGTGCGAAGTCGATGACGCCGGCCGAGAAGCCGAAGCCGTCCTTCATGCCGAGCGCCCAGGTCAGGGCCATCGAGACACCGGTCAGCACCGCGTGGATCGCGTAGAGCACCGGCGCGACGAACATGAACGTGAACTCGATCGGCTCGGTCACGCCGGTGACGAAGGCGGTGAGCGCGAGGGAGAACATCATGCCGCCGACGACCTTGCGGTTCTCCGGGCGGGCGCAGTGGACGATCGCGAGGCAGGCCGCCGGCAGCGCGAACATCATGATCGGGAAGAAGCCCGTCATGAACTGGCCGGCGTTCGGGTCGCCGGCGAGGAAGCGGGCGATGTCGCCGTTGACGGTGCCCTTGGGGCCGTCGTACGAGCCGGCCTGGAACCACGGGAAGGAGTTCAGCAGGTGGTGCATGCCGACCGGGATCAGACCGCGGTTGGCGACGCCGAAGATGCCCGCGCCCACCGCGCCGGAGCCGACCAGCCACTCGCCGAAGTTGTGCAGACCCGTGCCGAGCACCGGCCAGATGTAGCCGAAGACGACGCCGATGAGCAGACCCGCGAAGGAGGAGAGGATCGGCACCAGGCGGCGGCCGCCGAAGAAGCCCGCCCAGTCGGGCAGCTTGGTGCGGTAGAAGCGCTGGTATATGAGCGCGACCACGAGGCCCATCACGACGCCGCCGAGGACCTTGGCGTCGACGGCCTGCTCCACCATGGCGACCTTGTGGTCGACCACGGCCTCCTTCTTCGGGAGGCTGCCGTCGGTGAAGGTGCCGAGCACCTTGGAGAAGACCAGGTAACCGGCCACGGCGGCCAGGGCCGTCGAGCCGTCCGACTTCTTCGCGTAGCCGATCGCGACACCCACGGCGAACAGCAGCGCCATGTTGTCGAGGATGGCGCCGCCGCCGGCCGACATGAATTCGGCGATCTTGTTGAGGAAGGCCGGGAAGGAGGCCCTGCCCAGCATGTCGTCCTGGCCGAGGCGGACCATCAGCGCGGCGGCGGGGAGCACCGCGACGGGCAGCATCAGGCTGCGGCCGATGCGCTGGGCGATCGCCATGGCGCCGGAGCCGGGCTTCTTCTTCTCCGCCGGAGCCGCGTCCTTCTTCTTCGCGGGCTTGGCCGAGGCCTTCTCCGCGGCCTTCTCCGGGGTCTTCTCGGCGGGCTTGTCCGCGGGCTTGTCCGTGGTCTCGGCCGTGGTCTTCTCGTCCGCGGGCTTCTTCTCCGGCGAAGCGGCGTCGTCAGGCGCCGCCTTTGCCGCCTTGGCGCTCTTACTCATCGGATTCCTCCAGGTGAGGCGGGCGCTCGGGGGAAGGGGGACGGCCCGCTTTTGGTCTACACCACTGAGTGGTTTAGACCATGTTGTAGCACGTGAGTCCGGGATAAAGGAATCCGTGCTTCCCGGTGGCTTCCGACACAGCGGAAAGCCCCCGGGCGAACCGCCCGGGGGCCCGTGACAGGGAGCGATTAGTCCTTCACGTTCCCGCGCTCGATCTCCTCCGCGAGCTCTTCGGGCTCACGCCCCGGAGTCGCCAGGTCGAACTTCGTAATCGCGAACCGGAAAATCACGTAGTAGAGGACGGCGAAGCACAGCCCGATCGGAATGATCAGCCACGGCTTCGTCGCCAGCCCCCAGTTGATCACGTAGTCGATCAGGCCCGCCGAGAAGCTGAACCCGTCGTGCACCCCCAGCGCCCAGCTCACCGCCATCGACACGCCCGTGAGCAGCGCGTGCACCACGTACAGCGCCGGCGCGATGAAGAGGAACGAGTACTCGATCGGCTCCGTGATGCCCGTGACGAACGACGTCAGGCCCACCGACAGCATCATGCCCGCGATCTCCTTGCGCCGGTGCGGCTTCGCACAGTGCGCGATGGCCAGTGCCGCCGCCGGCAGCGCGAACATCATGATCGGGAAGAACCCCGTCGTGAACTGGCCCGCGTGCGGGTCACCCGCCAGGAAGCGGTTGATGTCGCCGTGCACCACCGTGCCGTCCGGCTTCGTGTAGTCGCCGAACTGGAACCACATGAAGGTGTTCAGGAACTGGTGGAGACCCACCACCAGCAGCGCACGGTTCGCGACGCCGAAGACGCCCGCACCCCCCGACCCCAGGTCCGACAGCCACTTGCTGAAGCTCGTCAGCGCGTCACCGACCGGCGGCCACACGAACAGGCAGACCACGGCGAAGAGCAGCGCGACGAATGACATCAGGATCGGCACGAGTCGGCGCCCGTTGAAGAAGCCCAGCCAGTCCACCAGCCGCACCCGGTGGAAGCGCATCCAGAACCACGCGCTCAGCAGACCGATCACGATCCCGCCGAACACCCCCGGATTCTGGAAGCTCGCCGGGGACAGCTGCCCGCCCATCGTGACGCACACCCCGCTCCACAGCCCCGCCCCGCCGAACACCGACTCGCGCGGGCAGTTCTCCGGGAACTGGTGCAGCACGGAGAAGTAGACGAGGAAGGCGACGACCGCGGCCAGGGCCGTCGAGCCGTCCGCCTTCTTCGCCATCCCGATCGCCACGCCCACGCAGAACAGCAGCGGCAGACCGAGCGCCGAGTCCAGCAGCGCGCCGCCCGCGCCCGCGAAGACCTTCGCCACGTCCGTCCAGCCCAGCCCGTCCTTGCCGAAGACGTCCGGCTGGCCGAGCCGGTTCAGGATGCCCGCCGCCGGGAGCACCGCGATCGGCAGCTGGAGGCTGCGGCCCATCTTCTGCAGGTTCGAGAAGAGGACCTGCCAGCGGTCCCGCCATCCGCTCCGGCGCCCTGCCGCCGCGGCGTCCGTGCTCATCTGCGTCCTCCCGGCCGCCGCCCGGGCGGCGGTCCACTCGGTGCTTGCCGCATACTGGTGTAGACCACTCATGCGGGGTGGTGCGTGTCGCCATCATTAGCCGGATGGCGGACCACCGCCCGCATAGTTGGGCTGAACGTGGTTTAGCGTGGGCAAGCCGGTCGGTGGTACCGCCGAAGGGCCGAAACAACCAGGAGTGCACATGGCCAGCAAGGCTGAGAAGATCGTCGCCGGCCTCGGCGGCATCGACAACATCGAGGAGATCGAGGGCTGCATCACCCGTCTCCGCACCGAGGTCGCCGACCCGGAGCTCGTCGACGAGGCCGCCCTCAAGGCCGCCGGTGCCCACGGCGTCGTGAAGATGGGCACCGCCATCCAGGTCGTCATCGGCACCGACGCCGACCCCATCGCCGGCGAGATCGAAGACATGATGTGAGCCACTGAGGCTCCCCCCCGAAGGGCCCCGACCCGGATCCAGTGCGAACCGGAACGGGGCCCTTCGCGCACTCCGCGAGACAGTAGGCTCATCACCATGTCTCGCATCGACGGCCGCACGCCCGACCAGCTCCGCCCCGTGACCATCCAGCGCGGCTGGAGCAAGCACGCCGAAGGATCCGTCCTCATCTCCTTCGGCGACACCAAGGTCTTCTGCACCGCCAGCGTCACCGAGGGCGTCCCCCGCTGGCGCAAGGGCACCGGCGAGGGCTGGGTCACCGCCGAGTACTCGATGCTGCCCCGCTCCACCAACACCCGCGGCGACCGCGAGTCCGTCCGCGGCAAGATCGGCGGCCGCACCCACGAGATCTCCCGCCTCATCGGCCGCTCCCTGCGCGCCGTGATCGACTTCAAGGCCCTCGGCGAGAACACCATCGTCCTCGACTGCGACGTCCTCCAGGCCGACGGCGGCACCCGCACCGCCGCCATCACCGGCGCCTACGTCGCCCTCGCCGACGCCATCACCTGGGCCCAGGGCAAGAAGCTCGTCAAGCACGGCCGCAAGCCGCTCACCGGCACCGTCTCCGCCGTCAGCGTCGGCATCGTCGACGGCGTCCCCCTCCTCGACCTCTGCTACGAGGAGGACGTCCGCGCCGAGACCGACATGAACGTCGTCTGCACCGGCGACGGCCGCTTCGTCGAGGTCCAGGGCACCGCCGAGGCCGAGCCCTTCGCCCGCCACGAGCTCGACGCCCTCCTCGACCTCGCCGTCACCGGCTGCACCGCCCTCGACGCCGCCCAGCGAGAGGCCCTCGCGGCGACGCTGTAAGGCCGGCAGGCAACCACCGGAGGGATCACACGCGTTCCTACGGGCGTACGGACGGGACGGCCCGGACGTACGCCCGTAGCCGTCTCAAGGGGAGGGGACCCCATGCCCGCACGCAAGACGACCCTGCTGGTGGCCGCCGCCGCACTCGCCCTGCCGCTCGCCACTGCCTGCTCCACCGCCCAGAAGGCCGTGGACTGCGCCCGCGTGGGCATCGAGATATCGAACGACGTCGACGACCTCCAGCGCAGCGTCACCGACACGGCGAGCGACACCGGCAACGCGAGCAGAATCCTCGACAACCTCGACAAGGACACGAAGAAGCTCAAGGACAAGAGCAGCAACGTCGACGTCGGCAAGGCCCTCGACCACCTCGGAACGGCCATCGGGAACGTCCGCGACGCCCTCCGCGACGACAAGACCCCGGACCTGACGCCGCTGACGGACGCGGCCGGGGAACTCTCGAAGGTGTGCACGTCGAAGTAGACCGGGAGCGGGCCGGGATAATCACCCCATGAAGCGTCTGATCCTCGCCACCCGCAACGCCAACAAGGTCACCGAGCTCCGCGCCATCCTGGAGGACGCCGGCCTCGACGTCGAACTCGTCGGCGCCGACGCCTACCCCGAGATCCCGGACGTCAAGGAGACCGGCGTCACCTTCGCCGAGAACGCCCTCCTCAAGGCCCACGCCCTCGCCCGCGCCACCGGCTTCCCCGCCGTCGCCGACGACTCCGGCCTGTGCGTCGACGTCCTCGGCGGCGCCCCCGGCATCTTCTCCGCCCGCTGGGCCGGCCGCCACGGCAACGACAAGGCCAACCTGGACCTCCTCCTGGCCCAGCTCGGCGACATCGCCGACGACCACCGCACCGCCCACTTCGCCTGCGCCGCGGCCCTGGCCCTCCCCGACGGCACGGAACGCGTCGTCGAGGGCCGCCTGGAAGGCACCCTCCGCCACGAACCGGCGGGCGGCGGCGGCTTCGGCTACGACCCGATCCTGCAGCCCCTGGGCGAGACCCGCACCTGCGCCGAACTGACCCCGGCCGAAAAGAACGCGATCAGCCACCGCGGCAAGGCCTTCCGCGCGCTGGTCCCGGTGGTCCGGGAGCTGCTGGGCTGAGCGCACACACCGGCCCGGGCGCACGCGCCGGCCGAGCGCACGCGAAGGGCCGCCCCGCCGGAACGGGACGGCCCTTCAACGTCTGTGCGGCCGGAGGGACTCGAACCCTCACGGGTGTTACCCCACTGGGACCTAAACCCAGCGTGACTGCCAATTCCACCACGGCCGCGAGGTGCTGACCATGGTATCGGGCCCGCCGCCGGCGCTGTAGGCGGATCGGGCCGGCCGGCCGCCGGGCGTCAGAACTTCGGTTCGGGGGACTGGGACGTCACGATTTCTTCCGCCTCCTCGCGGGTCGCCACCGCCGGCGGGGAGCCCTCCAGGGGCTGCCGGGCCGTCTCGCGCATGAAGGCGATGGCGATCACGCCGACCAGGGCCGCGCCCGCCGTGTAGAACGCCGGGGTCATGTCGCTGCCCGTGGCGTGGATCAGGGCCGTGATCACCAGGGGGGTGGTGCCGCCGAAGAGGGAGGTGGAGAGGTTGTAGCCGATGGCGAGGGAGCCGTAGCGGACGGGGGTGGGGAAGAGGGCGGGGAGGACCGCGGACATCGTGCCCAGGAGGCAGACCAGCGGGAGGCCCAGCATCAGCATGCCGCCGAGGACCGCGGGCAGGCTGCCCTGCTTGAGGAGCAGGAACGCCGGGGCCGAGAGGGCCACGAAGCCGCCCATGCCCGCCATCAGCAGGGGCTTGCGGCCCACCCGGTCGCTCAGCCGTCCCACGCGGGTGATCACGACCATCAGCAGCGCCATCGTGGCGATGAGGATCAGCAGACCGTGCGTGTCGTCGTAGCCGAGCTGGTCGGTCAGGTACGTCGGCATGTAGGAGAGCAGCATGTAGTCGGTGATGCCGTACGCGCCGGCCAGGACCACGCAGAGCAGCAGCCTCGCCCACTGGGTGGTGAAGATCTGCTTGAGCTCCGTCCCGGTGTGCTCTTCCTCCTCCAGCTTCTGGAAGGCCGGGGTGTCCTCCAGCCGCAGCCGCAGGTACAGGCCGACGAGTCCGAGCGGGCCGGCGACGAGGAAGGGCACGCGCCAGCCCCAGTCGGTCATCGCCGTGCTGCTCAGGGCGGAGTTCATCGCGGTGACGAGGCCGGCCGCGCCGATGTAGCCCGCGAGGGTGCCGCATTCGAGGAAGCTGCCGAAGTAGCCGCGGCGCTTGTCGGGCGCGTACTCGGCGATGAAGGTCGCGGCGCCCCCGTACTCCCCGCCCGTCGAGAAGCCCTGCAGCATCCGGAAGCAGATCAGCAGCACCGGTGACCAGAAACCGATGGCCGCGTACGACGGGATCAGGCCGATGGCGAAGGTGCCGGAGGCCATCAGCACCATCGTCAGGGCCAGGACGCGCTTGCGCCCGACCCGGTCGCCGAGCGGGCCGAAGAACATGCCGCCCAGGGGGCGGACGAGGAAGGCGACGGCGAAGGTGGCGAGGGACGACAGCAGCCGCACCGTGTCGTCGCCCGAGGGAAAGAAAACGTCCCCGAGGGTGACGGCGAGGTAGCTGTAGATGCCGAAGTCGAACCACTCCATGGCGTTGCCGAGGGCGGCCGCCTTGACGGCCCGTCTCACGGTGCGTTCGTCCGTGACGGTGATGTCCGTGCGCCGCAGGCGGGGGTTGCGGCGGCGGGCGACGGCCCGGAAGAGGGCGGGGTGGCGTCTGACGGCGGCCGGGTCGTGGCCGTTGCCGTTCCCGTTCCCCTGCCCGTTCCCGTTCCCCGTGCCGTTTCCGGTCTCGGCCTCGGTGCTGCTGCCGTTCGGCACGGCTCGGCCCCCTCACGCTTCGGCGGTGACGTGTGTACGCGCCTGCGTCTGCACGCTGTGCCGCGGCTCAAACCGGTGGGGCCCCCGATAGGGATATTGGTCACGCCGGGCGGACGGTGGGCGGCGGAAGCTGATATAGGCATGAAGGGAACGCGCGGCCCGATTTCACCGTCCCTCACAGCAGGGGAAGCACAGCCGGGCCCCGGACGACCTGCAGGACCCGCAAGACACCAGAGAGAGAGGCCGATGGCCGACCGTGTGGCGCCTCGCCGGCCCGGCATGCGCACCGTCCTGGCGATCTTCGCGGCGGTGACGGTACTGGTGATCGGCGGCGTGTGGTTCAGCGCGGCCGGGGACCGCTCGGACACGGTGGCCAACGCCCCCAAGACGGCGGCGGCGCAGAAGTCGCACCCGGCCCGGGACCCGCAGGAGGCGAAGGCCGACGACACGGCGGCGCCGCGGGAGCTGCCGGGCGTGCGGGAGTGCGGGGTCGGCAAGCCGGTCGTGGAGCCGAAGATCATCACGCTGAACTGCTCGAACGCGGGCGTGGTGGCCAGCGACATCAAGTGGGACTCCTTCACGGCCGACGGTGCGGACGGCTCCGGCACGGTGCTGGTCTCGGGCACGGCCGGCGGTTCGCCCGCCTCCTTCCCGGCGCGGCTGCGGCTCTACGACGTCACGAAGGTCGACGGGATGATGGCCTTCACGGGCATCGAGGTCAGTTACACGGGTGCCACTCCCCATGCGAAGGCGAAAGAGGTGTACACGATCGCGTGATGGGTATCCGTGGCCGGATCGCCCTCGCGATCTCCTTCGTCACCGCGCTCGCCGTCGTGGTGCTGGGACTGGCCGTGCACCACATCTCGGCGGCGGAGCGCGACCGGCAGGCCCAGGCCTACCAGGACGACCTGCTGAGTTCTGCCCTGCAGATCTACCAGCGCGACAGCACGCTCGCGCTGGGGGCCCAACTGGACGACGCCGCGTTGCCGTTGCCGCTGGCGAAGGCGGTGGAGCGGGGCCGTTCGGGCACGTTCATCAGCGGCGGGGAGGATCCGCGGGTGTGGGCGGCCACGGCCGTCGGCGGTGACAAGGTGCTGTCGGTGTCGGCGCCGTACCCGAGCCGGGACCCGCTGATGACGGCGCTGGACAAGGCGCTGGTGGTGGCGGGTGCGGCGACGGTGGCGCTGATGGCGGTCGTCGCGTGGTTCGTGGCGCAGAGCCTGTCGCGGCGGTTGCGGCTCAGTGCGGCCGCGGCGCGGCGGATCGCGGCGGGTGAGCCGCCGGACGCGGAGGCGCTGGCGGCGGGCGGCCGGGACGAGGTCGCGGAGCTGGGCCGCTCGGTGCACCACATGGCGACGTCGCTGGCGGCGCGGGTGGAGGCGGAGCGCGAGTTCACGGCGGACGTGGCGCACGAGTTGCGGACGCCGGTCGCGGGCCTGGTGGCGTCGGCGGAGCTGCTGCCGCACCCGCGCGCGGTGGAGATGGTGCGCGAGCGCGCGCAGACGATGCGGTCGCTGGTGGAGGACCTGCTGGAGGTCTCCCGGCTGGACTCGGGTGTGGAGCGGGCGCAGCTGGACCCGGTGGAGCTGCCGTCGCTGGTGCGGGGGATCGTCAAGCGGGCGCAGGGCCAGCGCGGTGTGGACGACGTTGCGGTCGAGGTGGTCGGCGAGGGCCGGATCGTGGCGACGGACGCGCGTCGGGTGGAGCGCATTTTGGTGAACATCCTGGCCAACGCGGCGAAGCACGGGAAGCCGCCGATCGAGGTCACGGTGGAGGGCACCCGGATCGTGGTGCGGGATCACGGTGACGGTTATCCGCCGGATCTGGTGGACCAGGGGCCGCGCCGGTTCCGTACGGCGGCTCCGGAGCGGGGCACGGGTCATGGCCTGGGGCTGACGATCGCCGTGGGCCAGGCGGTGGTGCTGGGGGCGCGGCTGGAGTTCGGCGAGGCGGAGGGCGGCGGCGCGCGGGCGGTCCTGGACCTGCCCGAGGCGGAGTCTCCTGCGGAGGGCGAGTAACGGGTTCCCGTGCGGGGCGTGTGCTCCCTGCGGGTTCGTTGCGCCTGCGGCGGGCGTCCTCAAACGCCGGACGGGCTGACTTTTTCGAGAGCCCGTCCGGCGTGCGGGGCTACAGGCCCAGGTCCTTGATGATCTTGGCGACGTGCCCGGTGGCCTTGACGTTGTAGAGCGCGCGCTCGACCTTGCCGTCCTCGTCCACGATCACCGTCGAGCGGATCACGCCGGTGACGGTCTTCCCGTACAGCTTCTTCTCGCCGTACGCCCCGTACGCCTCCAGCACCTTCTTCTCGGGGTCGCCGACGAGGGTGACCTTGAGGCTCTCCTTCTCGCGGAACTTCGCGAGCTTCTCCGGCTTGTCGGGGGAGACGCCGATGACGTCGTAGCCGTGGCCGGTGAGGAAGTCGAGGTTGTCGGTGAAGTCGCAGGCCTGCTTGGTGCAGCCCGGGGTGAGGGCGGCGGGGTAGAAGTAGACGATCACCTTGCGGCCCTTGCGGTCCGCGAGCGAGACCGGGTTGCCGTCGGCGTCGGGAAGGGTGAAGGCGGGGGCGGTGTCGCCGGGCTGCAGTCGCTCGCTCATGGCTCTCCTCGGGGCGGTGGCTGGTCGGTGGCCACCGGTCGGCTTCCGGTGCCGAGCGTAGCCACCGGTACGGGTCGCCGGGCCGATCGGGGGTGCCGCGGGGCACGGGGTCCGGTGAGCTGACAGACTGTCGTCATCACTCATCATCACTCTTATCGAGACGACGGAGGCAGCGCGGTGTCGGATGCCAGGACCCCTGCGCAGATCGAGGCGGACATCGCCCGCAGGCGGAGCGAGCTCGCCGTGACGCTCGACGAGATCGGCGTGCGCATGCACCCGAGCACGATCATGGGCGACGCGAAGGCGAAGGTGGCCGCGAAGGTGGACCACACCGCGGGCCGCGCCTGCGCCGCCGCGCACCGGCTGGTGTCGGATGTGAAGGAGCGCTTCACGACGGAGGAGGGCGCGCCGCGGCTGGAGCGGATCGTGCCGGTGGCCATGGTCGCGGTGGGTGTGATCGGGCTGATCGCGGTGTCCTCGCGCAAGCGCGGCGCCTAGAGCGGGAGCCGCCCGGGACCCGGCGCGGGGCCCGTGCGGAACGCGGCGCGGGTCGCAGGTCACATCCACGGATCCGCGATCTGTGGCCGCGGGCCCGTGCGCGGGCGGGTACGGTCGTCTGCGTGAGTACGAACCCCACCCACGACAAGCTGCCCATCCGGATGCTGCACGACCGCGTGCTGGTCCGGACCGACATCCCCGAGGGCGAGCGCCGGTCCTCCGGCGGCATCGTCATCCCCGCGACGGCGGCCGTGGGCCGCCGGCTGGCCTGGGCCGAGGTCGTGGCGGTCGGGCAGAGCGTCCGGACGGTGGAGCCGGGCGACCGGGTGCTGTACGACCCCGAGGACCGCGCGGAGGTGGAGGTCCGGGGCGTGGCGTACGTGCTGATGCGCGAGCGCGACCTGCACGCGGTGGCGGCGGAGCGGCTGGAGGGGTCCGAGGACTCCACGGGGCTCTACCTCTGAGTTTGCCGCGTCAGCGTTTGCTGTCTCTGCTGCTGTCTCTGCGTTTGCTACGGTCGTAGGTACCCGACGAGACGCGCCGTACCGGGTCAGGACAAGACGACGCACCCCTGGAAGCTCTTCTCCACGGAGGTGCCGTCATGGCATGGGTCCTGCTCGTCGTCGCCGGTCTGCTCGAGGTCGGCTGGTCGATCGGCATGAAGTTCACCGAGGGGTTCACGCGGCTGTGGCCGAGCGTGTTCACCGTCGCGGGCATCGCCGCCAGCATGCTGCTGCTGTCGCAGGCGGCGAAGTCGCTGCCCATCGGTACGGCCTACGGGGTGTGGGTGGGCATCGGCGCGGCCGGCGCGGCCGTCCTGGGCATGGTGGTCCTGGGCGAGCCGGCGACGGCGGCGCGGATCTTCTTCGTCGTGCTGCTGCTGGTGGCGGTGGTGGGCCTGAAGGCGACCTCGGGCCACTGACGGCCCCGCCACCGCCCGCTCAGTAGTCGCCCAGCAGGTCCCGTTCCAGCCCGCCCCCGCGCCCGTCCTTCGGCTCGTTCGGGAGGAACGTGGGAAGCCCCGGGATCGACGGCGGCCCCGTGGGCGGCCTGGGCGGGAAGCCCGTTGGCGGTCCCGTCGGCGGCAGCGGCGGGATCGACGGCTCCGGCGGCCCGGTGGGCGGCGGCGGGACCGACGGCGGCGCGGACGTCGTGGGCGGCGCCGGGATCGTCGGCTCCATCGTGGGCAGCCGGGCCCCGCTCTCCAGCTCCAGGTCGAAGTCCTTGACGGAGGTGCCGGAGAGCGCGGCGGAGGTGTAGGCGGCCCAGATGTCGGCGGGGAACCCGCCGCCGTTGATCCGGGCCTGCCCGGCCGCCCCGTAGAGCGACTTGTGCTCGCCGGTCTCGGAGTCCTGCCCCATCACGGCGACGACGGTCGCGAGGTCGGGGGTGAAGCCGGCGAACCAGGCCGCCTTGTCGTCCTCCGCCGTGCCCGTCTTGCCCGCCGCCGGCCGCCCCGCGGCCTGCGCGCCCCGCCCGGTGCCGTTGTCGACGACGCTCTCCAGGACCGAGGTGGTGGTGTCGGCGGCCGTGCGCGTGACGGCCTGCTTGACCTCCTTGTTCGGCAGCGGAACGACCTCGGCGCCCTTGGTGACCCGGTCGACGAGGGTGAACGCGCCGTGCCGCCCGTGGTTGGCGAGCGTCGCGTACGCCTGGGTCATGTCCAGGACGCTGGCGTTGGCGACGCCGAGCGCGATGGAGGGGGTCGCCGTCAGGTCGGGGGTGTTCTCGGGGATGCCGAGGGCGACGGCGGTGTCCTTGACCTTGGCCGGGCCGACGTCCTGGGCCATCTGCGCGTACACGGCGTTGACGGACAGGTCGGTGGCCTTGGTGACGGTGATCTGCCCGTAGGAGACGTCGTCCTCGTTGGCGGGCGCGTAGCCGACGGGCCCGTTCGGCCCCTGCACGGGGCGCTTGTTCGTGCCGTCGTAGAGCGTGTTGGGGGTGATGGTGCGCCCGTCCTGCGTGGAGGCGTCGTTGGCGACGGCCGAGGTGAAGACGAACGGCTTGAAGGTGGAGCCGACCTGGAAGTCGCGGCGGGTGGCGTTGTTGACGAACTGCTTGGTGTAGTCGATGCCGCCGTAGAGGGCGACGACCCGGCCCGTCCGCGGGTCGATGGAGGCGCCGCCGGCCCGTACGTACCGGTCGACCGCGCGGTCGTCGCTGAGCTCGTCCATCAGCTGCTTCTGCACGGCGCTGACGAACGCGTCCTGCTTCTTCTTCTCGACGGTGGTGGTGATGCGGTAGCCGCCGCGGGCGAGCGTCTGCTCGTCGACGATCTTGTTGCTGGTGAGGTAGTCCTTGACGGCCTCGACCAGATAGCCGCGCTGGCCGGACATGCCGAGCCGGGCCCGTGCCTTGCCGGGGGCGGGGAACTTCATGGCGTCGCGCTCGGGCTTGGCCAGCCAGTTCTTCTTGACCATGCCGTCGAGGACGTAGTTCCAGCGGGCGGTGGCGCGCGCCTGGTTCTCGGGGTGGGCGCCGACGTCGTAGAGGCTGGGGGCGTTGAGGAGCGTGGCCAGGTAGGCGCCCTCGGCGGTGTTGAGCTTGTCGGAGTCCTTTCCGTAGTACGCCTGCGCGGCGGCCTGGATTCCGTATGCATTGCGGCCGAAGTAACTGGTGTTCAAATAGCCTTCGAGGATGTCGTCCTTGCTCTCCTCGCGGTCCAGCTTGATGGCGATGAAGAATTCCTTCACCTTGCGGCTGATCGTCTGTTCCTGGCCCAGGTAGTAATTCTTGACGTACTGCTGGGTGATGGTGGAGCCGGACTGCTTTCCCTTGCCGGTGACCGTGTTCCAGGCGGCGCGCAGCATCGCCTCGGGGTTCACGGCGGATTCGGAGTAGAAGTCGCGGTCCTCGGCGGCGAGCACGGCGTGCTGCACGTCCCGGGGCACCTTGCTGAGCGGCACGCTCTCGCGGTTGACCTCGCCGTCGCGGGCCAGCTGGCTGCCGTCGGCGTAGAGGAAGACGTTGCTCTCGGCGACCGCGGCCTGGTTGGCGGCGGGGATCTGCACGAGCATGTAGCCGGCGATGAGGGCGCCCGCGACGAGCAGGACGACGAGGAGGACGCCGCCGACCAGCATGCGCCAGGTGGGCAGGAAGCGGCGCCAGCCGGTGCGGCGGGGGTGGCGGCCGTTGCCGTTCCCGCCCGGCCCGCGCCCCGGTGCGCTCTGCCCGCCGTCCTGTCCGCCGTCGGCCCCGCCGCCGGGCCGGCCGGGCCGTCCGGGATCGCCCGGCCTGCTGCCGTTCCCGCCGCGACCCGGGCCGTTGCCTGCCCTCGGCGCCCAGCCCGCCGGTGCACCCCGGCCGCCCCCGGCGGCCCGCTGTGCGTGCTCGTCGCTCATGTCTGTAGGGACTCCTCGGCCGCCGCCGTTGGTTCAGTCACGGCGGCGCGGTCTCGTGTCGGGCGGTCCGCTGTGCTCCGTGCACGTCGTGCACCCCGTCGAACACTGTCGCATCATGCGTTCCGCGCCAATGGCGCGTACCGCACACCGGCCCGTCCCGGCTCGGCCGTCCGGTCGCGGGCCGCCCACTCCGGCGGGTGAAAAACCCGTGGTCGGCGCTTTTCTGGTTCAACGACGGGATGCGGTACGAGATGCGCCCGTGCGGGGCCGTTGCGGTGAATGTCCTCTATCGGTGTCCTTTCCGGCTCTTGCCGGTCAATGGGCTGAATCGATAATTCCGCTCGCTACGCTGTTCGTATGATGAGCGAACTTCCAGAAATGCGCGCCTCGGACGCCGAGCGGGAGCGGGTCGCGGAGGCCCTGCGCGAGGGGGTCGCCGAGGGGCGGCTGACCATGGAGGAGTTCGAGGAGCGCCTGGAAGCGGCCTACAAGGCCCGCACGCACGGAGAGCTGGAGCCGCTCGTACGGGACCTGCCGGCGCCCGGCGGCCACGCGGCCGTCTCCCTCACCAAGCGGGCGGGCGAGTCCGCACCGGCCGGGCGGGACTGGGCCGGCCGGATCGGAGGCCCCGCCGGCGGCACGGTGGCCGTCGGCGTCATGGGCGGCTTCCAGCGCAAGGGCGCCTGGACCGTGCCCCGCCGCTTCACCGCCTTCGCCTTCTGGGGCGGCGGCGAGATCGACCTGCGCGACGCGCGCTTCGAGGACGGCGAGATCGTCATCCACTGCATCGCCGTCATGGGCGGCATACAGGTCGTCGTCCCGCCGGACCTCGACGTGCACGTCGGCGGCATCGGCATCATGGGCGGCTTCGACGACAAGGCCTCCGGCCCCGGAACGCCCGGCTCCCCGCGGGTCCGGGTGACCGGCTTCGCCTTCTGGGGCGGGGTGGGCGTGGACCGCAAGGTGAGCAGGGAGGAACGGAAGCGGCTCCGCGAGGAGCGGCGCGAGGACCGCCGCAAGTCGCTGGGGTAGGCCCGGCCCGTTCCACGCGAGGTACGGCACCGCCGGCCGGGCCCGCGCGTCCCCCGGAGGGTCAGAGCGCCGCCGCCGCCTCGCCCTTGAGCGTTTCCAGGTCCAGCGCCCGGGCCATCGCCTCGTACCCCGCGTCGGTCGGATGCAGGTGGTCCCCCGAGTCGTACGCCGGGAGGAGCCGCTCCGGGTCCGCCGGGTCCCGCAGGGTCCGGTCGAAGTCCACGACCGAGTCGAAGACGCCGCCCGCGCGGATGATCTGGTTCACGCCCTGCCGCGTCACCTGCTGCCGCTCCACCACGCCCTTGTGCCCGGCGATGGGCGTCAGCGTCGAGCCGACCACGCGCAGGCCGCGCGCGTGCGCGCGCTGCACCATGTCGCGCAGCCCGCTGATGATCTGCTGCGGGTTGTCCACCTGCGGCTTGCGCAGGATGTCGTTGATGCCGAGCGCGATGACGACGACCCGGGCGCCCGTACGGCCGAGCACGTCGCGGTCGAAGCGCGAGAGGCCGCTGAGGTTGTTGGCGAGCGGCGGTCCCGAGTTGCTCAGGAGTATGCGGTTGCCGCTGATGCCCTCGTTGAGGACGCCGTAGCGCGGCGCACCGGGCTCCGTGCGCAGCCGGGCGGCCAGGAAGTCCGTCCAGCGGTGGTTGGCGCCGACGGACGAGGTGATGCCGTCGGTGATGGAGTCACCGAGGGCGACGACGGCGCCGTGCGCCTCCTGGGACCACACGTCGACGGCCGAGACGTAGCGCCAGTACGGCGTCTGCGTCGTGTACGCCGTGCCGAGCGGCTCCTCGGTGTGGTCGCCGCGGGCGATGAAGGAGGTCTGCCGGGCGTGCGGGTGGTAGGTGACCGGCCCGGACGGCGTCGGCGAGTACGTGGTGACGAGCAGGTCGGCCCCCGCCGGGACGGCCACCCGCACCGGGTCGCTGAGCAGCGAGCCGCCCGCCGGGATCGTGGCCGTGGGCTGCCCGGCGAAGCTCAGGCGCTGCATGGTGCCGGGCGCGGCGGTGGGGGAGCCGGGCGCCGCGGCGACGGCGAGCGAGGCGTGGGTGACCGCGAGCGGCAGGGCGCCGTACAGGTTGGAAAGCTGGATGCGGGCACCCGTGCCGCCGACGCTGGTGTGGACCACGTTGCGGATCGACATGCCCGCGAAGCCCTTGGCGGTGTTCGGCTCGGCGGCCGCCGGTGCCGTGGCCCAGGAGCCCACCCATCCCCCGGACGCGGCGGGTTCGGCGGAGCCGCGGTTCTCGTGCGAGCCGGTCACGGCCCGCCCGTCGTGACCGTCGACCCCGACGAATATCGCGGTCGAGACGATGATCACCACAGCCGCCAGCGCGGCGAGTACGGCGTAGGCCGTACCGCGGGGCAGGGGTGGCCTGTTCATTGCGGGTGTCTCCTGGAAGAGGCGGAGGGGTCAGCTCCGGGTGCGGAACCGGGGACGGAAACAGCGACTGATCAGCAACAGCGCCCTCGCGGTCCGATCGCCGTTCCATGATCCCACGGTGCTCTCGGGGTGCGCCCGCGGGGAGGAGCGCCCGTTGGTCCGGGGGGTCACGCAACGTGTCACATGCGACTTGTCAGACGCGGGGAACTCCCGGTCCGTTCCAGGAGTAGGCCGGGTAAGGAGATTGCACGGGAAATCGGCTGGAACGGGTGGTGCGGATGAATCGGTCGCCTGATGGCGGGGCGCGCGGCGGGCCGGAGGACGCCCCGGGGAACGGCCCCGGGGGCGGGCCTCGTGGCCGGGGTGACGGGCCTCGTGAGCCGGGGAGCGGGTTTCGTGAGGCGCCTCGCGGCGCGCCGGGTGGCGGTGGGGGTACCGCCGAACGGGTGATGCCCGCTCCGCCGGCCGGTCTCACCTACAGCGCGGCCGACGAGGAGAAGCGCCGCGGCGTCCGCCGGATGAAGACCCTGGCCACCGGCCTCCTGCTCGGAGTCGCACTGGTGTACGGACTGGCGAAGTGGTGCCAGTCGGCGGGCGCGGGGGCCTGGGCCGGCTACGTGGCCGCCGCCGCCGAGGCCGGCATGGTCGGCGCCCTCGCCGACTGGTTCGCCGTCACCGCCCTCTTCCGGCGCCCGATGGGCCTGCCCATCCCGCACACCGCCATCATCCCCACCAAGAAGGACCAGCTCGGGCAGAGCCTCGGCGACTTCGTCGGCGAGAACTTCCTCTCCGGCGCCGTCGTCCGGCTCCGGCTGCGCGCCGTCGGCATCGCCTCCCGCCTCGGCGCCTGGCTCTCCCGCCCCGAGCACGCCGACCGCGTCACCGCCGAGCTGGCCACGGCCGTGCGCGGCGCGCTCACCGTCCTGCGGGACTCCGACGTCCAGGCCGTCGTCGGCGAGGCCATCACCCGGCGCGCCGACGCCGCCGAAATCGCGCCCGGCATCGGCGCCATGCTGCAGAAGGTCGTCGCGGACGGCGGGCACCGGCGCGTCGTGGACCTCGTCTGCGTCCGGGCGCACGACTGGCTCGTCACCCACGGCGACTCCGTGATGGGCGCCGTGACCGGGGGCGCGCCCGGGTGGACGCCGCGGTTCGTCGACCGCAAGGTCGGCGAACGGGTGTACAAGGAGCTCCTGCGGTTCGCCGCCGAGATGCGGGACATGCCCGACCACCCGGCGCGGGGCGCCGTCGACCGCTTCCTCGCGGACTTCGCCCGCGACCTGCAGTCGGACGCGGACACCCGGGCGCGGGTCGAGCGGCTGAAGTCCGACCTGCTGGCACGGGGCGAGGTCCAGGACGTCATCGCGTCGGTGTGGGCACCGGTCCGCGCCATGATCGTCGCCGCGGCCGAGGACGAGCGGAGCGAGCTGCGGCTGCGGGTGCGGGCGGGCATCCTCTCGCTGGGGTCGCGGATGGCGGGCGACGACCGGCTGCGGCAGAAGATCGACGGGTGGCTGGAGGACGCGGCGGTCTACGTCGTGACGACGTACCGGGACGAGATCACGTCGCTGATCACCGACACCATCGCCGGCTGGGACGCGGAGCACACGACGAAGAAGATCGAGGCCCACATCGGCCGGGACCTCCAGTTCATCAGGATCAACGGAACGGTGGTGGGGGCGCTGGCGGGGCTGTGCATTTATGGAGTGACGCGGGGGGTGGGGGGCTGAGCCACTCCGTGCGGGGGAGGCGCCGGGGCCCGCAGCGGCCCGGTTAGGGTCGGGCCGTGCTGAAACGTCCCACCTTGCTGTGGTTGCTCGCCCCGTACGTCCTCTTCCTCGGCTCTCTGCCGCTCGCCGACCGCGTGCGGCCGACGGTCATGGGCCTGCCCTTCCTCTTCTTCTGGCTGCTGCTGGCCACGCTGCTGACACCCGCCGCCGTCTTCCTCGCCTGGCGCGGCGACCGCAAGCGAGGGCGCGTGTGAACGGCAACGCGGCGGTCGCGACGACCGTCTTCGGCGTCTTCATGGTGCTCACCGTGGCCCTCGGCCTCCTCGCGGTCCGCGGCCACGGACGCACCACCGGCCTCGCCGAGTGGTCCGTGGGCGGCCGCTCCCTCGGCACCGTCTTCATCTGGGTGCTGATGGCCGGTGAGGGCTACACGAGCTTCAGCTACCTGGGCGCCGCCGGATGGGGGTACAACCACGGCGCCCCCGTCCTCTACGTCATCGCGTACATGTCCTGCGGCTACGCGATCGGTTACGTCGTCGGCCCGACGCTCTGGTCGTACGCGCGCCGCCACGGCCTCGTCACCATCACCGACATGGTCGCCCACCGCTACGGCCGCCCCTGGCTCGGCACGGCGGTCGCGATCCTGGCCACGGTGTGCCTGCTGCCGTACATCCAGCTGCAGATCACGGGGATGGGCGTCGTCGTCTCGACGATCTCGTACGGCGCCATCAGCCTGAACTGGGCCTACTTCATCGCCTTCGCCGTGACGACCGGCTTCGTGGTGGTGAGCGGGCTGCGGGGGAGCGCCTGGGTGTCGGTGCTCAAGGACGTGCTCGTCATCGCCACGCTGGGTTTCCTGGCGTTCTACGTCCCCCACCACTACTTCGACGGCTACGGGCCCTTCCTGGACCGGCTGGTGGCGGAGAAGCCCGACTGGCTGACGCTCACCGGCCACGGCGGCAGCGGCCTCGACACCACCTGGTTCGCGACCACGAGCCTCCTCAACTCGCTGACGGTCGTCATCTTCCCGACCACCGTCGCGGGCTACCTCGGCGCCCGCAGCGCCGGCGCCCTGCGCCGCAACGCCATGCTCCTGCCGTTCTACAACGTGCTGCTGTTCGTGCCGATGCTGCTGGGGATGGCGGCCCTCTTCGTGGTGCCGGGCCTGACCGGCGCGGGGTCGAACCTCGCCATGTTCAAGCTCGTCGTGGACTCGCTGCCCGCGTGGGCGGTCGGTGTGACGGGGGTGGCCGCGGCGCTCTCCTCCATCGTCCCCATGGCGGTCTTCATGCTGGTCATCGGCACGATGTGGGGGAGGAGCGTCCTCGGGACGGTCCCCGCCCTCGCCGGCCGCCCGCGGCGGCAGCGGCTCGCGGCCCAGGTCGTGGTGGTCGCGGCGGGCGGGCTCGCGCTCGTCCTGACGTACCTGACGCCCAACACGCTCGTACGCCTCTCCCTCATCTCGTACGAGGGGATGGCCCAGCTCGTGCCCATGGTCCTGCTGGGGCTGGTGTGGCGCCGGCTGACGCTGTGGGGCGCGGTGAGCGGCCTCGTGGCGGGAGGCGGCCTCGTGTGCGCCCTGGTCTTCACGGAGCACGACCCGCTGTGGGGCGTGAACGCGGGGGCGCTCGCGCTGGGCGTGAACCTCGTCGTGGCCCTCGCGGTCTCGTGGCTCGGGCCACAGCCGGTTGACGACCGCCCGGACGCGGAGGTGCTGGCCACGGACCCGCAGCCGGAAGAGTCGGCCCCGCAACCGGAAGGGCCGATTCCGGCATAAGGGGCGAATTGGTGAGCGCGCTTGGCCGGTTACGGCACTTGCCATGAGCAAAAGCGAATGGAAATCTTCGCGCTGTTCTCCGGATCGCATGTTTCGACCGAATGGAGCGATGCAATGCGTATCACCGGCAAGACGATCTTTGCGGCCGCGGCGACGACCCTGCTGACGGGGGCTCTCGTTGCGGCCGGGAACCCGGCCGGAGCCGCGGCCGCGCCCCCCGACTCCTTCACCAAGTCCGTCCAGTCGTACCTCGACAACACCAACCTCGACGCCCACGAAGGGGCCGAGGTGTGGACGAGAGACGGCAGCTTCGCGGACCAGGTCTGGACGTTCGGCAGGGTGGCCACCCAGCCCGACGGCATGGGTGTCTACACGATCAAGAACACCCGGTTCGGCACGTGCGTCACCGCCACGGCCGTGTCCGCCAAGGTGCAGTTGGCGAAGTGCGACGCGAACAACCTGGCCCAGCGCTGGCTCGTGGACACCGCACAGGACCAGACGGAGATCATCAACAAGAAGTTCGCGGACGCGGCCCTCCAGGCGAACGGCGCCGACAAGCCCGTGACGACGGAGGAGCAGGGGGACGGGCCCAACAACCAGCTGTGGACCTTCTACGACAAGTAGGGGCTGGGTACGGACCCGGTGGGAGCCAAGTGGTGGCCCCAACCGGCCGGCTGACGAATTGAGACCAGGCCGATGAGACCGACTCGTCGGCCTGGACCAATTTTGACCATACGTGTTCGGGAGATGACGCAGATCCATGCAATGATCCCCCGTACCTCTAGTAATCCGAGGTTTGTGCGAAGATTCCGTCCCCGGTCCGCTCGGACCGGGCGACAAGGGGAAACATCGTGCACATAACGAGATTCAGAGCCGCTGTTGGGGCGGCTGTGACGGTGGCCGCCACGGCCGCTCTCCTGCCCACGTCGGCCGCGTTCGCGGCGGGCAACCCGGACTCCCGCACGGCGGACAGCGCCACGGTCGAAGCCTTCGGCCGAATAGCCGACGCCGTCCTCAAGGACCGCACCTCCGTCCTGCTGGACACCCGCTCGACGGCCGATCGCAAGACGGCCGGGCTCAGTGGGAAGGTCGGTCTCTCCTCCCGCCTCTCGCGAGCCGAGGACACCGGACTGTCCTCGCTGAAGACCCGCAAGGCGTGGCTCGCCGCCCTCGGCGAGGCGTACACCGCCGCCGAGACCAGGACGTCGGTCGACAAGACCACCGTCAAGGGCAACCGCGCCACGGTCCGGGTCACCGAGACCACGGAGCTCACGTACAAGAAGATCCGCGGTGACGAGCCGTCGACCACCGGCTTCACCGCCCACCACCAGCTCACCTTCTCCCTCGCCAAGGGCGGGAAGTGGGAGCTCACGGACATCCGCCCCGAGGACGACGGCCCCGGCGCCATCAACGAGCCCCGCACCGCGGTGGCCGCGACCGGCAGCATCGACCTCAACGGCAGCCCGGCCTCGACCCGGTACCCCGGCAGCAGGAACGCCCAGCCGAAGAACCTGACCCCCACCAAGGGCGGTCTGGACTACAAGGCGATGGCCGCCTACGCCGAGAAGTACTGGCGCAACTACAACCCCGCCTACCGCAGCTTCAACGTCGCGGGCGGCGACTGCACCAACTTCATCAGCCAGTCCCTGAAGGCCGGCGGCTGGAAGGACGTGCCGGGTTCGGACACCTCCGACTACCACAAGTGGTGGTACAACAAGTCGAGCCAGTCCGACTCCTGGGTCGGCGCCAACGAGTGGGCGTGGCACACGCTGTCCACCAAGCGCGCGACCAACCTGCCGAACGTCTACCAGATGGACGTCGGCGACATCCTGCAGATGGACTTCGACGGTGACGGGTCCAAGGACCACTCCATGATCGTCACCTACCGGAGCCGGATGGGCGTCCCGTACGTGACGTACCACTCCACCAACACCTACCGGAAGTCGGTCGCGAGCATCATCGCGTCCTACCCGGGAGCGGTCTACTACGCCTACCGCACGTGATGCGGCGTGGGCCACGGCCCGGCGGGAACTCCGGAGGTTCTCCGGAGGGACTCCGGGCCGTGGCCCACAATTCGCTGTTCGCAGTCCGAAACGTCCCTTGCGGAGAGCGCCTCCGCTCTTGGACGATCAAGCGATGAGATTGCTGCGTGTGGGGCCCGCGGGGGCGGAACGCCCGGCGCTGCTGGACGAGGACGGCACCCTCCGCGACCTGTCGGCGCTGGTGACGGACGTCGACGGCGCACTGCTGGCGGACGCGTCCGCCCTGGAGCGGATCCGCGCCGCGGTCGGCGCGCGCATCCTTCCCGCCCTCGACCCTGCGGGACTGCGGTACGGGCCTCCGGTCAACCGCATCGGCAAGATCGTCGGCGTGGGTCTGAACTACCGTGGCCTGGCCGCCGAGACGCGGTCAGTGATCCCCTCCGAACCCGTCTTGTTCTTGAAGGCCGCGGACACGGTCGCCGGCCCGGACGACACGGTGCTCATTCCCCGCGGGAGCGAGAAGACCGACTGGGAAGTCGAGCTGGGCGTCGTCATCGGCCGCACGGCACGCCGCCTGGAGACGAACAAGGCGGCGCTGGCCGCCGTGGGGGGCTACCTGCTCGCCCACGACGTCTCCGAGCGCGAGTACCAGTTCGACCGCGGCGGCGCGTGGGTCAAGGGCAAGAACTACGAGACCTTCACCCCGCTGGGGCCGTGGCTGGCGACCCCCGAGGAGATCCCCGACCCGCAGCGGCTGAGGCTGCGGCTCTGGGTGAACGGCGACCTCAAGCAGGACGACACGACGGCCGACCAGATCTTCCCGGTCGGGGACGTCATCCGTTACGTCAGCCGCTTCATGACCCTGTACCCGGGCGACGTGATCCTCACGGGCACGCCGGCGGGCGTCGCCCTGAGCCACCCGGAGCCGAAGCCGTATCTGCGGGCCGGGGATGTGGTGGAGCTGGAGATCGAGGGACTGGGCAGGCAACGGCAGGTCCTCAAGGACGGGTAGACGCCGCCGAGTTGGGCCCGAGGGTGCCTTCGCGTATGGAGTGGAGGAAGGCGGCCCAGGTGCGGGGCGGGAAGAGGAATGCGCCTCTGGGGCGGGCTTTGCTGTCGCCTATGGCGATGAATCTATCTTGGGTGGCTTGCATCTCGATGCAAGTAGCACCGGTGTCTCCGCTGTAGGTGGACTTGCGCCATTCGCCCTCGGGCAGGTCGTGACGTATCACGGGGAGTAGTCCTTCACTGGTGTTCAAGTCCGCGTGCAATCGACGCGATCAGCTCCATGGACGGCCCTGGTGGCAGCGCCGACGCCCGCAACCGGTCCAGGGCGCGGCGGTACTTCGCCACGGTTTCATCATCTTCCATGCATAGGGCACCGTCGAGGTGCTCGACCTGTACGACGTCCAAGTCGAGTGTGTCGGGGTAGGAGTACAGAGCGAACGATCCCCCGGTGTCGGTGAACGATGTCAGGGAGAAGGGGACTACCTGGATCGTGATGTCGGGTGACTGGCTCAAGTGCTCAAGGTGCCGCAGCTGTTCAGCCAGCACTGCGGGACCACCGATCTGCTGATGAAGTACGCCTTCCGCCACGAGTGCCGTGTACTGCGGTGGATTTCCGCGCAGGAAGATGTTCTGCCGACTCATCCTGAAATCGACGAAGAAGTCGAGCTGCTCTTTGGTCAGGGTGGTCGCGCTGCCTGCGATGAGTGCAGTCGCGTAGGCCTGGGTCTGCAGAAGTCCCGGCACGACCTGCGACTGGAACGCCGAGATCCGCGCGGCTTCGGATTCCAGGTCCAAGAGCTCCTTGAAGCCGTCGGGGAGCTTATCGCTGTGGCGGCGCCACCACGTGCGCTTGGGGCCCTCGGATGCGAGCGCGATCAGCCATTCCCGCAACTTCTCGCTATCGGCTCCGTAGAGGTCGAGCAGGACTTCGAGCTCAAGTCGTGTGACGCGGTGCTGCCCTGTCTCTTGTCGGCTGATCTTCGTCCGGTCGCCGTGGATCGCGCGAGCCGCGTCTTCGAACGAGACTCCAGCGGCCTCCCGGAGCGCTCTCAGCTCGGAGCCCAGTTTGCGACGACGGGCTGTGCGGCGTGCAGCGTGTCTCATGCTTCCTCCCCTGCCTGAGGCTGTGCCAGCCCAGTGTGCTGCACAAGATCAGGGGCCTTGCTGGCCGGCTGCGAGTGTCACCCACAGGGATGAAGTACTGCACGGTGAGGCTCAATTTGTTGCGGGGCTGCGATGAGCGGGGCCATCGTGAGCGCATGGCTACGGCAGGTAGTCGTGGGTGCCGGGGGAAGGTGGCGGGAGCGGTGACGTACAGGAACGGCGCGTTCGTAGTGGACACCCGGGAAGGGCGGATGGCGCAGGTCGTCGGCGGGGAAGGGCATCGCGTGCGGGTGCGGCAGCCCGGCGGCGGGCCGGAGTGGGAAGTCCCGCTGTCCGTCCTGCGGTTGGCGACCGGCGCGGAGCGGGCGGAGGCTCGCAAGAACCCGGAACCCGGGCGCAAGCCGTCGATCGCGGACTGCCCGACATGCCCGGCGCTAAAGGCGACCTGGTGGGAGGCGGAGGCCGGGGGAGACGCGGCCAAGGCGGGCGACGCGCTCGTCGCGGTGAGGCGCCACTGGCGGGAACACCTGTCGTACGAGGTGACGCCATGAGGCCCCGCTGCAGCCACGCCGCAGGCTGGACGCACCCCGCTCCGGGGGAGGCGCGTTGCAGGACCTGCGGAGTGACCCGCTTCACGGAGTACGGGGCCGTCCGCCCGCCGGGCCTGCCCCATGCGCTGACCCCGAAGCCGAGGGACGCCCGCAAGGCGGACCGCGCCGCCGCCCTGCAGATCGCGAGGTTGCCCCGCAGGCGGGTGTGGTGGGGGCTGGCACCCGTGGCATAGGTGCGGGTCAGAACAGGCTGGCAGCAGGGGAGGGGTGGGGGGTGCGGGTTCGGTGGCTTTTGCCTGGGGCGGGTGGGTAGCTGGGCGCCGTACTCGTGCCGTCACGGATGCGGGTGCGTGAGGAGACCGGTCTCTCCGGCCGTGGCTGAGGGGGAGCTGGCTGCTGCCGCGATGTGTCTGGGCCCGTCGTGGGCGCTTCGCTCAGTTTCTCGCCGTTGTGGTTGAGCGGGCGGGTGCGGAGGGGAGGGGGTTGGCGGCGGTGGGCTGTTCTTGGCAGGGAATCCACCGGCCGGGGCGTGATCCTGGCGGATAAGGGGGCTCAACTGCCTGTTGGCGGCCTTTTTGCCCTTCTCGGCACGGTAATCAACCGGCCTGAGCGTCGTAGGGGTGGATATCGGGGCCCCAGCTGCTCTCTGGCGGCTTGTTTGCCGTTCTCAGTCCCACTATCAACCGGCCCAGCCCTCAGACGGGTGGATAACGGTGCTTAGCTGCCCGCCGACGACCTCCGCTGTCCCACCAGCTCCGCCCCCTCCCACCAGCCCCCACTCAGGGACAGTCGCCCGCTCAACCACGACGCTGGCGAGCTGAGCGAAGCGCCCACGACGGCAGGCACCACATCGCGGCAGCTGCCAGCTCCCCGCCAGCCACAACCTCAGCGCAAGGTCTCCTCACGCTCCCGCATCCGTGACGGCAGGAGTACGGCGCCCAGCTCCCCACCCGCCCCAGGCAAAAGCCACCGAACCCGCACCCCCCACCCCTCCCCCTGCTGCCAGCCTGTCTTGACCCCAGCCCCTCCCAGCAAGCCGCCAGAACTCGGAAGCCCAGGCCGTCCCCTAGAGGAATGAGGCCAAGGGCTCGTAGCCATAGGTCACCAGCGAGCGGTGACGCATGTCGCTGCCATAGCTCGCCCAAATAGCCTTGAGCCTCCAGTGACTGGAGACAGCAGAGTGGGGCTATGGACGTTACGACCCTCTACTCGATCGGGGAGCTTTCCCGGCGGACCGGCTTGTCCGTGAGGACCATCCGGTTCTACTCCGATGCGGGGGTGGTAGCGCCGACGACCCGAAGTCCCGCCGGTTATCGGCTCTACGACCTCGACGCACTGCTCCGTTTGGAGCTCCTCCGCACACTGCGCGAGCTGGGCGTGGACCTGGCCACGATTCAACGGGTACTGGACCGCGAGCTCTCGGTGGCGGAAGTCGCCGCGGCGCAGGCCGATGCCCTGGACGTCCAGATCCGGATGCTGCAACTGCGCCGGAGCGTTCTGCGAGTCGTGGCCAGCCGCGGGTCCAGCCCTGAGGAGACCAAGCTCATGCACAGGCTCACGCAGTTGACCGGCGAGGAACGCCGACGTCTGATCGACGATTTCATGGAGGGCACCTTCGGCACAGTGGATGCCGCCCCGGCCGCGGTGGCCATGGTTCGCGTTGCCACTCCCGACCTCCCCGATGATCCGTCCAGCGAGCAGGTCGCTGCGTGGGTGGAACTCGCCGAGCTGATCGGCGACGAGGACTTCCGGGCCCGGATGCGCCGGACAGCCATGTGCCAGGCCGCCGGGCGCACGCTCGACATCGAGAGCGAGGCCGGGGAGGAACTGATGGAGTTCACCCGTCAGAAGGTGGTCGAGGCCAGGGAGGCGGGCCTCGACCCGCTCAACGACAGGGTCGCACCCGTCATCGACGACCTCGTGCACCGCTTCGCCGAGGTGTTCGCGCGCACCCCTGACGCGGAATTCCGGGCCTGGATGGCCCAGCAGTTCGAAGAGGCGCACGATCCCCGGGTGGACCGGTACTGGCGGCTGGTGTGGATCATCAACGGCTGGCAGGTCGTACCGAACCTGGTCCCGGTATACCCCTGGCTTGTCCAGGCTCTGCGAAATGACCGCGACGCATAAGTCACTGCAACGGAGAGCCCCCCGGAGCCCTGAGTGAGCCAAGGGGGCGGCCTGCGGACATGGCGCGAGGGTGCCCAATGTCGGTGTGTGATCACAGACTTGGGCACCCCCGTGCTCGCTCAGTCAACCCGTACAACAAACAACGGTCAAACCGCCGCGCGTTCCACAGGGATCCACAGCGCCGCATCGGCCTCGGTGCCGTCCGCCGAGGGCCTCACGCGGAGGATCTCGGGGCCCGGCCTGCTCCGGTACGGGTTGGACGGGAACCACTGGGTGAAGACGTCGCGCCACAGGTACTGGAGCGCCTGCGGGAACGCGCCGGAGTTCTCGAAGACGGCCCACGTCCCCGCCGGGACGTCGAGGACGTCCATGTCCTCGGGCACCTCCGCACGCGGCAGGCCCGTCACCACGCCGTGGTAGTAGTCGAGTTCGGTGCCCTCGGCCCGGCTCGGATCGAGATTGTCGCTCACCGCGACTATGCCCTCCGGCTGCTGGTCGGACAGGGCGGTGATGCGTCCCAGCATCTCGGGCCCGATGCCCCGGATGAACTCGGCGATGGCCGGGTTGATCCCCTGGTGGACGAGTGGCACGCGCGCCTTCTTTCCCGCCACGCGGAACGCGTCCTTCTCCACGATCTTGTATTGCATGCTGCTGCTCCCTTCGATGATGAGGCGGAAGGACATCCGGGGCTGGGAGCACAGGGCCGCGCCCGTGCGCCGGGCATCGCCCGGCCCCACGCCGTGGACGGCGCGGAACGCACGCGCGAACGCTTCTCCCGAGCCGTAGCCGTAGCGGATCGCGACCTCCAGCAGCGTCCGTTCGCCGGCCAGTACCTCCGCGCCGGCGACGGTGAGCCGTCTGCGGCGGATGTACTCCGACAGCGGGAGGCCCGCCAGCGCGGAGAACAGCCGGCGGAAGTGGTACTCCGACGTCACTGCGATGCGCGCGAGATCGGCCACGTCGATCGGCTGCTCCAGATGCGCCTCGATGTGCTCCATGGCCTCGTTCAGCCGCTCCAGCATCCCGGTCTCCTTCCCTTTCGATCACTCACGTTAGGAAGGAACCACCTTGCCGGACCCGACATCCTGTGCCCGGCACAGTCGGGTCCGGCGAGCGAAGAGAGTTCCGGTCCTCAGCCCTTGGTCGTGCTGTTGAACAGCGAGCGCGACCAGACGTAGCCGATCACGGCGATGCCGGCGCACCAGGCGAGCGAGATCCAGCCGGCGTTGCCGATCTCCGTACCGGTGAGCAGGCCGCGCAGCGTCTCGGTCATCGGCGTGAACGGCTGGTACTCGGCGAACGAGCGCAGGCCCGGCGACATCGAGTCGGCCGGCACGAAGGCGGAGCCGAGGAACGGCAGGAACTGGACCAGCAGCGGCTTGTTGCTCGCGGACTCGACCGTCTTGGAGATCATGCCGAGCGCAGCCGACAGCCAGGTCACCGCGAACGCGATGGCCGCGAGGAGGCCGGCCGCCGCCAGCCATTCGACCGCGTTCGCGTCCGAGCGGAAGCCGAGCGCGAGGGCCACGCCCACGACCAGGACGAGGCTCACCATCGTCTGGATGACGCTGCCGATGACATGACCGGTCATGAACGACGAGCGCGTGATGTTCATGGTGCGGAAGCGGTTGATGATGCCCTCGGTCATGTCGGAGCAGACCGCGATCGAGGTCGACATGGCCCCGGCCGCCACTCCCATGATGATGACGCCGGGTGTCAGGTAGTTCAGGTAGGTGTCCCGGCCGCCGCCTCCCGGGAGGCCGGCGCCGATCGAGTCCCCGAAGGCGTACACGAAGAGCAGCAGCATCAGGATCGGCATCATGGCCGAGCCGAGCGACACGCTCGGATAGCGGATCGCGTGCTTCAGGTTGCGCCGCAGCATCGTCATCGAGTCGTGCACGGCGTAGCCGAGGGTGCTCATCGCAGGGTCTCCTTCACGGGGTGGGACGTGCCGGTGCTGCCGTGGCCGGTCAGGGCGAGGAACACGTCGTCGAGGTCGGGGGTGTGCACGGAGAAGTCGGCGGCCCGGATGCCGGTGGCGTCGAGGCGGTCGAGCAGGCCCCGCAGCGCGTCGAGGCCGCCGTCACCCGCCACGCGCAGGGCGAGGTTCTCGTCGTCCCGGGTCGCGCCGGGGAAGGCGGCGATCGCGAGTCTGTACTCGGTGGGCTCGGTGAACCGCAGCCGTACGTGGCTGCCGGGGATCTGCGCCTTGAGTTCGTCGGCGGTGCCTTCGGCGACGATCCGGCCGCCGTCGAGCACGGCGATCCGGTCGGCCAGCTGGTCGGCCTCTTCCAGGTACTGGGTCGTGAGGAAGACGGTGGTGCCGCCCGCGACCAGCGAGCGCACCGTTTCCCACATGGTGCGCCGGCTGCGCGGATCGAGGCCGGTCGTCGGCTCGTCCAGGAAGATCACCTGGGGGGCGCCGACCAGCGTCATGGCGATGTCGAGCCGGCGCCGCATGCCGCCGGAGAAGGTCGCGGCCCGCTTCTGCGCGACGTCCGCGATGTCGAACCGCTGCAGCAACTCCCTGGTGCGGGACCGCCCTTCCCGCTTGCCGAGGCGCAGCAGGTCGGCCATGAGGAGGAGGTTCTCCTCGGCGGTGAGCAGGTCGTCGAGCGCGGCGAACTGCCCGGTGACGCCGATCGCGGCACGCACTCCGTCCGGTGACGTGGCGACGTCGTGGCCCGCGACCTGCGCCTGCCCGCCGTCGGCGGCGATGAGCGTGGACAGGATCTGCACGGTGGTGGTCTTGCCCGCGCCGTTCGGTCCGAGCAGTGCGAACACGGAACCGGCGGGGATGCGCAGATCGATGCCGTCGAGCACGGTCTTGTCGCCGTACGACTTGCGCAGGCCGAGGGCGGAGACGGCGGCGGGCGGCTGCAGGCCCGGCTGACTTGGTGTGGGCATGACAGAAGAAGGCATGGAGCCCTCCGTTCGAAGGCAGGAGTGGTGAGGTGACCGGGGAGCGCGAAGGGGGGAGCAGGGAGCGAGGAGCGAGGAGCGGGGCCCGGGCGAGCCGATGGACCCGGGCCGGTGCTCAGGCCCGGGCGCGGAGCACGTCGATGTTGCCGAAGCGGGTCCGGGCGCGAACCTTGACGGCGTCCTCGGCCTCCTCCGGGGACTCGGAGGCGGTGAGCCCGTTGCGCACCTGCCCGGAGCCGGAGCTGACGTCGAGCCAGGCGGCGGAGCCCTCGCGGATGCCGACCTCGATGGCGCCGTAGGAGGTCTCCAGCTGAACGGTGCCGCGGGCGACGTCGGCCACGCGCAGGGTGCCGTGGGCGGTGGTGGCGGTGACCGAGCTCTCGGCACGCGCGATGTCGATGTCGCCGTTGGCTCCGCTCACCCGCAGGTCGCCGGTCGCGGCGCCGACGGTCGTGGAGCCGTGCGAGTTCTTCAGCACGGCGGGGCCGTCGACGGTGCCGACGCGCAGGCTGCCGGAGCTGGTGGTGATCTCGGCCATGCCCTCGACCCGGTCGACGGTGATCGACCCGTGGGAGGCGGTCAGGTGCAGCGGCCCGGTCGTGTCGAGGCGGACGTCACCGGACGAGGTCTTCACGCGGACCTCGCCGAGCCGGCCCTCGCCGAGCACCTGGGCCCAGGCGCCGGCCATGTCGACGCTCGAACCCGTGGGCAGTTCGACGGTCACGTCGACGGTGCCGGTGGGCCCGACGAGATAGCGCTGCTTGGGGGTCCTGACGGTCAGGACGCCGCCTGCGTACGTGACCTCGGTCTGCTCGGCCGCCCGCACGTCCCGGTCCTTCTTCGGGTCGCGGGGCCGCACCTCGACGACCGTGTCGGAGCGGTCGCCCGCGGTGAACTGGATGGAGCCGGCGGACACCTGAGCGGTGACCGAAATCGGTGCGGGAGTGTCGAAAGAAGGCATGGCTGTACCGTCCTCTTGGGTCTTGGGTCTTTGGGGCGTCCCGCTGGTGGGACGTGGTGTCGTGTGGTGCCGTGTGAGTCGCGGCGCGGCTAGCGCACCCAGCCCGTGAAGCTCTGTCCGACGGTGTGGGTCTTCTCCGTCGTACGGGGCCGCGCGCCGCCGTCGACCGCGGCCGACACGGCTCGCACCAGCCACGCGTTGACCGAGAGGCCCTCGCGGCTCGCGGCCTCCTCGGCGCGCGTCTTGAGGTGGGCCGGCAGGCGCAGGTTGACGCGGGCGGTGCCGCCCTCGTCGCCGTCGGCGGGCGTCGGCGCCTTGAGCGGTTCCACGGGCGGGGCGGCCGCTTCCACGGGGCCGCGGTCGGCGGGCGGCGGGGTCACCACGAAGTCGGGGTCCAGCCCGCGCAGCCGTACGTCGACCGAGCCGGGGGCGAGCTCGCGGGTGATCTCGTCCATGGCGGCGGAGAGCACGTTGAGCATGGTCAGCCGGGTCGCCGACTCCAGGGGAGCGGTGAGCCGCTCGGCCAGCTCGCGGGCTTCTTCTCCACCGGCCTCGGCGGCCACCGCGAGTTCGCGGCGGAGGGTGTCGACATACGGGGTGAGGTCCATGGCTTTAGTTTGGCACCACTGTGGTGCCACATGCAAGCCTGAATGGCGCCACTTGTGGTGCGGCGCTGGGTGCAGCGCCCTTGACCTGCGGAAACGCTAGAAATTTGGGCTGGGGTACCGTGGCGTGGAGGGTGTCTCTGTGCTCTTACGGGCGCGTGATGACACCGGGTGGCACCGGATGGCACCGTGTGGCATCAAGTGGCGCCATCAGGTGCCACCAGGTGCCACCCGGCGCCGCCCGGTTGCGCCCCGGTTCGCCGTCCCGCCTCAGATCTCCTGCCCCGGCCACCCCAGCAGCCGGGCCCCGATGACCGCCGTCTGCAGGGTGTAGCGCTGCATCGCGTCGGACGGGTCCGCGCCCGTGTACTGGTGGATGCGTTCCAGGCGGTAGGTGAGGGCGCGGACGCTCAGGGAGAGGCGGCGTGCGGCCTCGGCGGCCGTGCAGCCCGCGTCGAAGTAGGCGCTCAGTGTTTCGAGGAGGGGCTCCGCGCCGCCGCGGGCCTGGCGGAGGGGGCCGAGGGTGGTGCGGACGAGGTCGGCCATGGCCTGCCGGTCGCGGGTGAGGACGGGGAAGACGAGGAGGTCGGCGGTGCGCAGGACCGGGGCGGTGAGGGCCATGCGGTCGGCGAGGTCGAGGGCGTTGAGGGCTTCCTCGTAGGAGTGGACGACACCGCCGGCGCCGGGGTGGGGGCGGCCGATGGCGACCTGGCCGCCGCCGGTGGCGTCGTGGGCGTGCTTGGCGAAGTGGGCGAGGACGTCGTCCTGGTTGCCGGGGGCGATGCAGACCAGCCGGCCGGCCTTGGTGGTGAGGAGGATCTGGCGGTCGCCGAAGCGGGTGGTGAGCGCGGACTCGACGCGGTGGGTGACCGGGTGCAGGTCGTCGTACGGGTCGGGGCCGGACGCGACGGCGACCGCGTGGGCGTGGGCGAGGCGCAGTCCGAAGCGTTCGGCACGCTCGGAGAGGTGGCCGGGGTCGCTGCGGCCGTGCAGGAGGTCGTCGATGAACTCGCGGCGCGCGGCCTCGGCCTGGCGGACGGCCAGGCGCTGGGCCTGTTCGTAGCCCTCGGCGAAGGCGTCGACGGCCTGTTCGGCCGCCGCGAGGAGGCTGTCGGTGAGGGCTTGCGCCTCACGGGCGCCCGCGGGGACGGGGAGGGAGCGCCAGATGGTGCGGGTGGCGGACAGGTGGCCGACGACGAGCTGCCGCAGGCCGTGGCCGCCGCGGGCGGCGAGCTCGCCGAGGGCGCGGCGTGATTCCAGTTCGTCGCGGGTCAGGCGGCGGCCGGTGGCCGAGGCGTCGACGAGTATGCCGGCATAGCCGGACGCATACTCCTCGGGCAGCTCCCATTGCGTCACGCGTTCTCTCCCGGTCCTGACACGCTGCTGATGCGTTCTTAGCGCGGACCAGGGTTGCAGACGGCTCCGGATGCGCCGCACTCCGGCATCAGGAACGCGTAAAGACTGCCGGGTTACGGCAATGCGGACGCACGTTCGTGCAGGTCATGATGCGGGCACGGGGAAACGGGGGTGACCTTGGTGCCGGATTCCGGCAAGCGGTTCCGCCGGAACGTCCGGTACCAAGGTCCCGGTCCTCTCCCCGGCGGTTCCCACGAAGCGGAGAGACACCCGTGAGCAGCAACCCGGAGTCCGGTAACCCGGACAGCAGCAGCCCGTTCCCGGCCGGATACCCGGCGCCGTACGCCACGCCCCCGGCCCCGGTACAGATGCCGGCGCAGATGCCGATGCCCAGCCGGGTCAAGACCGCGCGCACCATGCTCTTCGTCCTCGGCGGGCTCCAGACCCTGGGCGGGGTCCTTCTCACGGCCCTGGCCGCGGTCGGCGCGCCCGACGGTCAGGAGCTGACCCGGGGTCAGGCGTACGCCACCGGCGTCGTCGGCCTCGTGCTCGGTGTCGCGTCCTTCGTCGTCGCGTCCAGGTTCCGCAGCGGCGGCAACGGCGTACGGATCGCGGCGGCGGTCATCGGCGGGCTCATCCTGGCCAATGCCCTGATCAGCCTCGCGATGGGCAAGCTCACGGGCGGGCCGGGCCTCGCGCTGGGCGCGCTGGTGCTGGTCAACTGCCTGGCGAAGGAGTCCGCCGCCTGGTTCCGGCGGCCGCCGGTGGCCCGCTGAACTTCCGCCGTCCTTCCGCTGACCGTCCGCGGGCCGTCTGCCGACCGCCCGTGGGCCGTTTCGCGAAGGCGTTGTCAGTGCCTCTTGGCAGACTGGCGGGAGCATGTACCGCTATGTACCGAGAGGTCCGATGCTCACCACCGTCGCCGTCGAGAACTACCGCTCCCTGCGCCGCCTGATCGTCCCCCTGGGGCGGCTGAACGTGGTCACCGGAGCCAACGCCACCGGGAAGTCCAGCCTCTACCGGGCCCTGCGGCTGCTCGCCGATTCGGCGCGGGGCGGTGCCGTCGCGGCGCTCGCGCGGGAGGGCGGGCTGGCCTCCACGCTGTGGGCGGGGGAGAGGAAGGGCAGCGGCCGTTCCCCGGCGGCGAGCCTCCGGCTCGGCTTCGCCGGGGACGAGTTCGGGTACGCGGTCGACTTCGGGCACCCGATACCGACCGCGGGCAGCGGTGGCGCGCCGTCCATGTTCAACCTGGACCCCGAGATCAAGCGGGAGTGCACCTGGGCCGGGCCGGTGCTGCGCCCCGCCGCCCTGCTCTCGGACCGCTCCGGCCCCGCCGTCCGCACCCGCACCGCGAACGGCACCTGGCACAGCTCGGTGAACGCCGTCCGCCCCTACGACAGCATGCTCAGCGAGCTCGCCGACCCGCAGCTCGCCCCCGACCTGCTGCGGCTGCGCGAGCACATGAGGTCCTGGCGGTTCTACGACCACGTGCGGACCGATGCGCACGCCCCCGCCCGCAGCGCGCAGACCGGCACCCGTACGCCGGTGCTCGGGCACGACGGCTCGGACGTCGCGGCCGCCCTGCAGACGATCCGCGAGACCGGAGACCACGAGGCGCTGGGCGCCGCCGTGGACGCGGCGTTCCCCGGCAGCGAGGTGGAGATCGTCAGCGAGGGCGGCCGGTTCGAGCTGAAGCTGCACCAGCGCGGCCTGCTGCGGCCGCTCGGCGCGGCCGAGCTCTCCGACGGCACCCTGCGCTACCTGCTGTGGACGGCAGCGCTGCTCACCCCGCGCCCGCCCGCGCTGCTGGTCCTCAACGAGCCGGAGTCCAGCCTCCATCCGGACCTGCTGGCCCCGCTGGCCGACCTGATCCTCACCGCGGCCCGGGACACCCAGATCGTGGTGGTCACGCACGCGCCGGGCCTGGCCGAGGCCCTCACCCACGGCGCCGGCCGCCACCGCATCGACGTCAACCCGATCGCCCTCGTCAAGGACGCCTCCGGACAGACGGACGTCGCGGGCCGCGAGGGCATGCTGGACGAGCCGCTCTGGCACTGGCCCAAACGCTGACGCGTCCGCACCTGCCCCCGGACACCTGTCACACCGGCGTAGACGGCGAGCTCGACCAAGCGCGAAGTCCCCTAAGTCCTAAGTCCCCTGAACCCCCTGCTCGATCCGCACCGTCCGGCCCTCGGCCGCCGACACCCGCGCCGCCTCCAGCACCCGCAGCGCCGCCGCCGCCTCCCACGCCGTCACCGGGGGTTCGGCGCCCGTGCGCAGGGACGTTGCGACGGCCGCGTAATAGGCGGGGTAGTCGCCCGGCAGCGTCGGTACGGGGTCGCCGCCGCCCGTCTGGGGGGACTCGCCCGCGCCCAGGCGGCCCCACAGGGACTCGGGTTCGACGCCCCAGGCGGAGTTGCCGGCGCCGGGGCGCAGGCCTTCCCGGAGGGCGGCCTCCTGCGGGTCCAGGCCGTACTTGACGTAGCCCGCCTCGCTGCCGAGCACCCGGAAGCGGGGGCCGAGCTGGGCCGTGGTGGCGCTGACCCACAGGTGGGAGCGGACGCCGTTCGCGTGGGTCACGGCGATGAACGTGTCGTCGTCGGCCTCGGCGCCCGGGCGGCGCACGTCCGCTTCGGCGTAGACCGACGCGGCGGGCCCGAAGAGGGCGAGGGCCTGGTCCACGACGTGGCTGCCCAGGTCGTAGAGGAGCCCGCCGATCTCCGCCGGGTCGCCCGACTCGCGCCAGCCGCCCTTCGGCCGGGGCCGCCAGCGCTCGAAGCGCGACTCGAAGCGCAGGACGCTGCCGAGGGCGCCGTCGGCCAGGAGCTGCTGCACGGTGCGGAAGTCGTTGTCCCAGCGGCGGTTCTGGAAGACGCTCAGCAGCAGGCCGCGTTCGTCGGCCAGGCCGGCCAGCGCCTCCGCCTCGGCGGCCGTCCCCGCGAGCGGCTTGTCGACCACGACGGGGAGGCCGGCTTCGAGGGCGACGCGGGCCAGCGGCACGTGGGTGCGGTTGGGGGAGGCGATGACGACCAGGTCCAGCTCCCCGGCCCGCTCGAAGAGCGCGTCGCTGCCGGCCACCGTCCGCACCCCGGGGTGCTCGGCCGCGGCCTGCTGCTGCCGGTCCGCGTTGGCGGTGACGACGGTGTCGAGGACGAGGCCGTCCGTGGCCGCGATCAGCGGGGCGTGGAAGACGGAGCCCGCGAGCCCGTAGCCGATCAGGCCCACCCGGAAGCCCTCGCGCGGGGCGGTCCCGCTCTCGCCGCTGCTCATGCCGACCATGCTGTCCATGCCTTCGTTGCCCTCGCCGCCCTCGGTGTCCCTGCCATCCATGCCGTCCATGCCCTCCACTTTGGCAACGCTGTTGCAAAACTGCAAGCGGCAGCGACAATGGAGCCGTGAACGTCATGCCGCCCCCGCCTCCCGGCGCCAACCTCACCGCCCTGCGCGACCACAACACCGCCCTCCTCCTGGGCCTGTTGCGCGACGCCGGGCCGGACGGCACGAGCCGGGCCGAGCTGGCCGCCCGCACGGGCCTCACCCCCCAGGCGGTCAGCAAGATCACCGCACGGCTGCGGACCGCCGGCCTGGCCGCCGAGGCGGGCCGCCGGGCGTCCACGGGCGGCAAGCCGCCCACCGTCCTGCGCCTCGTCCCGGAGGCCGCGCACGCCCTCGGCGTGCACCTCGACCGCGACGCCCTGACGGTCACGCTCGTCGACCTCTCCGGCGCGGAGACCGTGACCCGTACGTCCCCCCTCGACCTCGGGGCGGGCGCGGAGGCGGTCCTCGACGCGGTCACGGCGGAGGTCACCCGCGTACGGGCCGGAGCGGCCGGCGCGCTCCTCGGCGCGGGCGTCGCCCTGCCCGGCCCGCTCGACCACCGCACCGGCGTCCTGCACCGCGTCACCGGCTTCCCCCGGTGGGACGGCTTCCCGCTGCGCGACGCGCTCGCCGAGCGGCTCGGCCTGCCCGTCGTCGTCGACAAGGACACCAACGCCGCCGCCCTCGGCCTCGTGCTCCGCGGCTGCGTCGGCGCGGCCGGCTCCTTCGCGTACCTCCACCTCGGTACGGGCCTGGGCGCCGGGCTCGTGCTGGGCGGCGCGGTGCACCGGGGGGCGCGGACGGGCGCGGGGGAGTTCGGTCACCAGGTGCTCCGGCTGGACGGCCCGCCCTGCCCCTGCGGCGACCGCGGCTGCATCGAGGCGCTGTGCCTGGAGGCCGTCGCCCGCGGCGACGGCCCGGAGGCGGCCCGGCTGCTCGGCGTCGGCGCCGCCAACCTCGTACGGCTGCTGGACATCGACCTCGTGCTGCTCGGGGGCAGCGCCCTGCTGAAGGACCCCGGCACCTACGCGGCCGGAGTGCGGAAGGTGCTCGGCGGCGCGGCCCCGGTGGCCGTCACCCCGGCCGGCGGGCGCACCGTCGTCGAAGGGGCGGCCGAGCTCGTCCTGGCGTCGCTGTTCGGGCGGGACCGGCGGCCGGGCGGCCTCACGAGCCCGGCCCCAGGAACTTCTCGACCTTGACCGAGGAGACCGCGGCGGCGAAGTCCTCCGGCAACTCCGAGGCGTCGTCGCCCTCTTCGAACCGCATGCTCGCACCCGTCAGGTGCGGCCCGGTGCACAGGGTGACCACCCAGCGCGGGCGCGGCCCCTTGCCCGGCCGGCCGCGCCGCTCCGGCACCAGCACGGACCGCACGGGGCCGCCGTGCTCGTGCGTGCCGGGGGTCAGCTCCGCCCAGCGGCCGCGGAAGTGCGGCGCGGAGAAGACCGCGGGCAGGTCCTTGCCGGGGTAGTGCCCCAGGAAGGGCTCCAGCAGGTCCCCGACCAGGGGCAGCCCGGCCAGGCTCTTGAGGGGGTTCCTCCGGTACGTCTCGGCGTCGTCGCCGCTCCTCGGGCCCTGCGCCCCGCGGCTGCCGCGCTCCTCCGTCACCGCTACTCCGCCACCTCCGTGCGGCCCGCCCACTCGTAGACCGGCAACCGGCCCCCGGGCGTGTCCCACTGCCGTGAGGTGGGCCGGAAATGTTCGTAACCGCCCCGGAAGGGCACCTTCACTTCCTCTCCCGGCGCCGGGACCGGGACGATGTGCTCCGGGAGACCCTCCGGCCCGCCCTGGAGGACGCATTTCTCAGCAGTGGCCATGCCCCGATCCTGACCGGGCGGTGCCCGGCCGGCACGGCCAGGCGCACCGGCTCCACTCGGATGACACGAAAATAGGCTCATCGGGGGGTATGTGACGGCCGGCCGGGGTACGCGGCCGCGCCGGGCCGGGCCCCGCGGGCGGGCGGTGGGAGGTTCGAGGCAGCAACCGGACCCCACGACCCCCACCGCAAAGGTCCCGCGATGCCCAAGCCCCGTGCGCTCGTCCTCGGCGCCACCGCGCTCGCGATCGTCTCGACGGCGGCCCCCGCCCCCGCGATCCCGGCGGCCGGAACGGACCCCGCGCGCCCCCGCTGCGCCGCACCCGGAGCCCCCGGCTTCCCCGTCGCCGCGCGGCTGAGCGGCGGCCCCGGGACGTACGAGCGCGGTGCCGAGCCCCGCACCTGGCAGCTGGAGCTGCGCAACGGCTCCGGCGCCGAGTGCCGCGCCGTGCACCCCGTCGTGGTCCTCGCCGGCCACGGCCGAGCGCTGCGGCCGGAGGACGTCCGCCTCGACTTCTACGACGCCCGGGCCGCGCGCTGGCGCCCCGTCCGGTTCGAGCGGACCGGCGCGGCGGAGACCGTGGGCGTCCTCGGCGACGGCGCCCCGGACGACCACCGCACCGATCGCACAGGCCGCACCGACCGCACCGGCCGTGCCGCCGGCGCCCCCGGGTTCGGCGGCTTCTCCGTCCCCGCGCACGGGAGCGTGCCCGTCCGCGTGCGCCTCGGCTTCGCCGCGGGCGCCCCCGAAGAGCCCGTGACCGCCCACGCGGCGACCGTGCGGCAGCGCGGCGCCGGCGGCGAGCGGGCGGGGGAGTCCGGCGCCTACACGTTCGGCATCGGCAAGGCCTCCGGCCGGGCCGCCGGCGCCGCACAGCCCGTACAACCCGTCCTGGCCGAGGCGGGATCCCGGCGGCCCCTCCTCGCCATCGCGGCGGCGGGCGGCGCCCTGCTCCTGGCAGGGGCGTCCCTTGTCGTGGGCGCGAGGCGCTCGGGCCGCTGAGGCGGCGGGCGGGCACCCGGCGGGGACTGTTTACGCTGGGAGGCAGGCCGTGGCACGAAGAGGTGCGAGCCGGCGTCCCCCAGCCCCGCGAAGCGGGCGTGTACGGCAGGAGTCCCCGCATGGCAGAGCGCAAGCCGATCGAGTCCTGGCTCACCGACATGGACGGCGTCCTGATGCACGAGGGCGTCCCCGTCCCCGGCGCCGACGCCTTCATCAAGCGGCTCAGAGAATCCGGCAAGCCCTTCCTCGTCCTGACCAACAACTCCATCTACACCCCCCGCGACCTGCACGCCCGCCTCGCCCGCATCGGCCTGGACGTGCCGGTCCAGAACATCTGGACGTCCGCCCTGGCCACCGCCCAGTTCCTGGACGACCAGCGGCCCGGCGGCACCGCGTACGTCATCGGGGAGGCGGGCCTGACCACCGCCCTGCACGACATCGGCTACGTCCTCACCGACGCCGAGCCCGACTACGTCGTCCTGGGCGAGACCCGGACCTACTCCTTCGAGGCGCTCACCAAGGCCATCCGCCTGATCAACGCCGGTGCGCGCTTCATCGCCACCAACCCCGACGAGACGGGCCCGTCCGCCGAGGGCGCCCTCCCCGCCACCGGCTCCGTGGCCGCGCTGATCACCAAGGCGACCGGCCGCGAGCCGTACTTCGTCGGCAAGCCCAACCCCCTGATGATGCGGGCCGGTCTCAACGCCATCGGCGCCCACTCCGAGGGCAGCGCCATGATCGGCGACCGGATGGACACCGACATCCTGGCCGGGCTGGAGGCGGGCATGCAGACCTTCCTCGTCCTGACCGGGCTGACCCGGCCCGAGGACGTCGACCTCCACCCCTTCCGGCCCTCCCGCGTCGTCGACTCGATCGCCGACCTGGTCGACCTCGTCTGACGCCCGGTCCGGCAGCGCTTGGTGACGCCCCGTCCGGCAACGCCCGGCCGCCCGGCTCGGCGGTCCTGTCCGGCGGTCCCGCCCCGGGCCTGACCTGAACGGGCCCCGTCCGGCACCGAACGGAGCAACCCGCCCACGGAGCGGATGCGCCCGCCGGGAATAGCGGGTGAATCTCTGACTGTCAGGAGGTTCACCATGGACGCTGTCCGCCTTGCCCTGTGCGGGGCCCTCGCGGCCGTCGCCGTCTGCGCGCCCCCCGCGCACGCCGGCGACGAGCCCGCCACCATGTCCGGGACGATCGAACTCACCCCCGTCAGCAGCCACCCCGGCGGGCGGGTGCACCTGCGCGTCGCCGGCTGCTCGGGCGACAAGGCCACCGCCGCGTCCGAGGCGTTCGTGGCCGACGCCCGGCTCGCCAAGGACTCGGCCGGCCTGTTCGCCGAGGCCGCCGTCCGCTCGTCCGTGGACCCCGGCGTCTATCCCGTACGGGTCACCTGCGACGGCGACGACGCGACGGCCGAGGGCAAGCTCACCGTCGTCCCCCACGGCAAGCCCCTGCCGCCCCCGTCCGGCCACGAGCAGGTGCCGCCGCCCTCCCCGGCGCCGCAGTCCGACCGCGACCGGGCCCTCGACAGCCGGCCCGCCGTCCACCCGCAGCCGCCCCGGCAGCAGGCGCCGCACGAGCCGCCGGCCCCCGTGGCGCCCGTCCCCGCGGGCGGCGGCGCCACCGCCGCCGAGAACGCCCCCGGCACCCCCGGCCTCGTCCTCGCGGGCGTCACGGCGCTCATCGCCACCGGCCTGATCTGGCACCGGCGCCGCACCGAGTCCTCCCGGCAGCAGTGAGCGAAAGCGGTTCCCCACCATGTCCGACCCCGCCTCGCACCCCCGCCCCGGCAGCCGCGGCCGGCTCCTGACCGGCGCGGTGTGGATCACCCTGCTGATCGGCCTGTGGCTGTGGGGGCGCGAGATCACCGAGGGACACGGGTCCTCCGTCACCCCCACGACCGGCGACGTCGCCGCGGCCGGCCGCCCCGTCCCCGCACCGCTGCCCCCGGCCCGCCCGCCCCTCCCCGCCGCCGAGCCCCGCACGCTCACCATCAAGGCCGCCGGCGTGGACGCCCCCGTCGAGCCCCGGGGGCTCAACCCGGCCGGCGCCGTCGACCCGCCCCCGTACGACCGGGCCGGCACCGTCGGCTGGTACCGCCGCGGGCCCCAGCCCGGCACGCCCGGCGCCGCCGTCCTCGTCGGCCACGTCGACACCGACAACGCGCCCGCCGTCTTCTACGACCTCGGCAGCCTCAAACCCGGCGACACCGTCGCGGTCGGCCGCGCGGACGGCAGCACCGCCGACTTCACCGTCGAGGACGTCTCCGTCTTCACCAAGGAGCGCTTCGACGCCGCCAAGGCCTACGGGCCGCGCGACGGGAAGCGCGCCGAGCTGCGCCTGATCACCTGCGGCGGCGACTTCGACCGCGCCCGCCGCTCGTACAGCGCGAACATCGTCGTCTCGGCCTATCTGACCGGAACCGGACGGGGATGAGCGGATGCGTGCTCCAACCGAGCGAATTGACTCCCCGTCATCCACAGATCACTCACGGTCCGGCACCGAGGTGTGCCAGCATTGCAGGGACCGGTCATGTCCCGTGGGGGCGTGGGGACACCCCTACAGGAATGCACCCGAGGGGGAATCGATGTACGGCAGGCACACCGGCCGCGCCCGCAGGGCGCGCGCGGCTCTGAGCACCGCCGGGGCCGCCGCGGGGGCGGTGCTGCTGCTCGCAGGCTGTTCCTCCTCCTCGTCCTCCGCCGCACCGCCCAAGGAAGCCCCGCCCCCGCAGGCCCCCGCCCAGCAGCCCAAGGACCGGGTGCCCTTCTGGGTGAACCCCGAGTCCACCGCCGCCAAGCGGGCCTCCGAGCTCCGCCGGGGCGGCCGCAGCAGCCAGGCCCAGCTCCTCAGCAAGATCGCGGCGCAGCCCGTCGCCGAGTGGATCGGCCCGGACGACCCCGAGGGGCAGACCCGCGGCTTCACCGAAGCCGCCGCCAAGTCCGACCGCATCGCCCTCCTCGTGCTCTACAACATCCCGCACCGCGACTGCGGCCAGTACTCCCAGGGCGGTGCCTCCGACGGCAATGCCTACCGGGGCTGGCTGGACGGCGCCGTCCGGGGCATCGGCAACCGCGGCGCGACGGTGATCCTGGAGCCCGACGCCCTGCCGCACATCTCCGACGGCTGCACCCCCCAGCAGTACCACGAGGAGCGGTTCGCGCTCCTGAAGGAGGCGGTGGGCCGCCTCAAGGACCTCCCGCACACCAAGGTCTACCTCGACGCGGGCAACCCCAGCTGGGTCAATCCGCCCGACCGGATGGCGGAGCCGCTGCGCCGGGCCGGCATCGACCGGGCCGACGGCTTCGCGCTGAACGTGTCGAACTTCCAGACCACCAAGGCCAGCAAGGACTACGGCCACCGGCTGTCCGGCCTGCTGGGCGGCAAGCACTTCGTCATCGACACCAGCCGCAACGGCAACGGCCCGCTGAACGCCCCCGACCACGAAAAGGCCTGGTGCAACCCCCGCGGCCGCGCCCTCGGCTCCCCTCCCACCACCCGCACCGGGGACTCCAAGGTGGACGCGTATCTGTGGGTCAAGCGCCCCGGCGAGTCCGACGGCACGTGCAAGGGCGGCCCGGGCGCCGGCAAGTGGTGGGAGACCTACGCCCTGGACCTCGCGCGCAACGCACACTGACCCCGGCTACGGCTACGGCGTCGGCTACGACTTCGCCACCGGCACCTTCACCCACACCGCCGGCGAAGGTACGCCCCGGCCGTCCACGGCCGTGAGCATGTACCACCCGGGGGGCACCAGCGAGGGGTCCTCCGGCAGGGTGACCGTGATCCCGTCCGCGGAGCGCTTGAACTCCAGGGCGATCGACCGCTGTTCCACGTTGGTGACGTGCGTGAACGCCCCCGGCCTGATCAGACGCGCCTTGGCGATGTCCTGCGGGCGGTCCGTGCGGTACGTGGCCGAGCCGCCGAGCTCCACGGTCCGGGGAGCGGTGTCCTTCAGCTCGGGCCGGTCCTTCTTGTAGAGGTAGGACGGGGTGTAGAGGTCGATCTGCTGCTGGAAGACGCCCGGCTTGGTGTTGGCCTTGTCGCCGAAGAGCGAGTCGGAGCCGAACGTCATCACGCGGCCGTCGGGCAGCAGCAGCGCCCCCGAGTGGTAGTTGCGGCCCACCAGCGGATCGGCGACGGCGTGCGTGCTGTTGTCCGCCGGGTCGTAGATCTCGGCCTTGAGGACGTTGGAGTCGCTGCGGCCGCGGTAGTCGCCCGAGCCGTTGGTGGTCAGCACCGTGTCGTCCGGGAGGATGACGCTGCTGGGATAGCGGGCCTTGGCGTAGAGGTCGGGCCCGTCGTGGAAGCGCGGCCGGTCGGCGTGCAGGTCGACGATGCGGGTCTTGGCGGTGGCCCGGGCGTCCTCGCCGACGCCGCCGCCGCCGAGGACCATGTACCGCTGGTCCTGGGCGGGGGGCAGCAGCACGGACATCGAGGTCTCCAGGGTGTCCGGGTCGCTCATGCCGGGCACCTCGGTGAACTGGTTGCTCGACAGGTCCCACAGGCCGGGCACCCGCCCCTTGTCCGCCGGGCCGTAGCCCGCGTTGGAACCGGTGTAGAAGATCCGGCCCTTGTCGGTGAGGAAGAGGGCGGGATAGGTCGGGAAGAAGCGCTCCTTGGTCAGGTACGTCCACTTCTTGGTCTTCGGGTCGTAGATCTCGTTCTTCCCCGGGACGACCTGCCCGATCTCGTCGAGCCCGGAGACCGAGAGGACCCTGCCGTCCTGCAGCGTGGTCAGGGTCGGATACCAGCGGGCCTCGTTCATCGGATCGACCGTGATGTAGCGCTCGGCCACGGGGTCGAACTCGAAGGAGTCCTTGATGCCCTGGAAGTCCTTCTTGTCGAAGGAGAGTTTGTTGGCGATGCCGTAGACGTTCTGGGCGTCCTTGCCGGTGAGACCCTCGACCCGGTAATTGTCGGTGAGGCCCGTCTCGAACTCGTGCCCCTTCTCCAGCGCCTCGACATAGACGCGGGCGGTGGAGACCGTGACGGTGACTCTGTGGGTCTCCTTGTTCTGCTCCTTCTTGGCGCGGGGGACGAGCAGCGCGTCCTTCGACTCGAAGGTCTTGCCGTTCTTGCGGCCGGTGAAGCGGGTGCCCGCGGGCAGCGTCATCGGCTTGTCCGGGTCCTCGTTGTGGACCACCATCAGGCCGCCGGCCTTGGTGATGTCACCCTCCAGCTTCTCGTAGCGCTGGGTGCCGCCGGCCACCAGGAGGCGGCCGTCGGGCAGCTGGGTGTGGCCGGCACAGAAGAGGTCCTTCGGGGTGGGAATGTCCTTGTAGGTGTTCCGCACCGGATCCCACAGGACCGTGCGGAAGGACTTCGCCCGGAAATTCGCCGCGTTGTTCCCCGAGCCGGCGACGAGGAGGACCTTTCCCGTGTGCAGCAGGGCCGCGTGGATCGTATTGATGCGATACCGCTCGGGGACGTCGACCACGGACCAGTGGCCGTTCTTCGCCTTGTATTCCGGCTGGTTGATCGTGTAGTCGTGGTACTGGTGGGATGCGTAGCCCCAGATGGCCGGCCCGTTCATGCCCGCCAGGGCGAGCACCACCCCCGACCCGACCGCGAAGCGGCGGGTGCGGCGGCTGACACGGTAACGCCGGAAGTTCATCGAGGGGCCTCCACGGCTTTCTTGGCGTTACGCGTGGTCCACCACCACGCGACGATCGGGGCGACGTTGATCGCGAGGGCCAGCGTCGCCCACGTGCGCATCGCCACGTGCGTGTGGCCGAGCCAGAAGGAGGCCACCAGCGAGCCGCCGAAGACTCCCAGGAAGAACAGGTGGATGCGGAAGGTCCCGAAAAGGGTGTCGGGGCTGGCGGAATCACCCTTGGGCGTGACGACGAAGCGGCTCTTGCGGCGGAGCACGGCATCCATCAGCGAGCGGGCGTAGACCGGGGCGGAGAGCGCGGACATCACCATGCCGGCCAGCCCGCCCGAACCCTCGGGCTCGTGCGGCGAGACATTGTGCCGGCGGTTCCAGATGTACAGCCCGATCTGCAGGGCGGCCGCGTCGCTGTAGAGCATCATCCAGACTTCGGAGTTGATCTGGATCCCGGAGGCGCCGAGCCCGAGGAAGAGGGCGCAGCTGAGCGCGCCGAGCATCCAGTTGAGTGCGGTCATCGGATAATAGATGACCAGCAGGCTGTAATTGAGGAGTTTCCCCGGGGAAAGTGACCAGGGCCCTTTCCAGAACTGCTTGAGAATGGTCTCGTAGGTGCCCCGGGACCAGCGCAGTTGCTGGGTGAAGAAGTCCGTCCAGGCGTTGGGTCCTTCGCCGACCGCGAGGACGTCCGGGGTGTAGACCGAGCGCCACTTCCGGCCGGTTGCCGGATTGCGGTGACGGTGCAGTTCGAAGCCGGTGGCCATGTCCTCCGTGATGGAGTCGTAGAGGCCGCCGATTCCCTTCAGGGCGCTGATCCGGACCGCGTTGTTGGTGCCGACGAACATGGGTGCGCCGTAGCGGTTTCCGGCGCGTTGGATCAGGGCGTGGAAAAGGAACTGCTGGCTTTCTGCGGCCTTGGTCACGGCCGCATCGTAGTTCCCGTAGACCTGAGGACCAACGACAAACGCGATATCGGGGTCACGGAAGTACCCGAGCATGCGTTCCAGGAAGTTGGGCAGCGGTACGTGGTCGGTGTCGACCGAGGCGAAGAAGTCGTACGCGTCGCCGTGGGCGTCCAGCCAGGAGTTGTAGTTGCCGTGTTTGGTCTTGGCGCGGAACGCGCCCTTGGGCCGGTTCCACTTCTCGACGCCCTTGCGGGAGAAGTGGTGCACGCCGAGCCGCTTGCAGACGGCCTTCACGGCGGGGTCGTCGCCCTCGTCGAGCAGCCAGACGTCGAGCGGGCCGCGGTGGCGCACCCGGACCGCCGCCTCCAGGGTCCGGGTGACCATCTCGAGCGGCTCCTTGCCGGGCACGAACGAGGTCAGGAAGGCCACCTTGGTGCCGGTCTCGGGCACCACCGGGACGGGGTCGCGCGCGACGAGGGTGGCATGGGCGTTCGAGGCGACGTTCATCGTGCGGAAGAGCTCGATGAGGCCGATCGACACCAGCATCACCGTGTCCAGCGCCCGCATCAGGGGCGTGGCGTGGTCGCGCTGCGTCCAGTGGGCGGGCTGCATCAGCCAGATCAGCAGGGCGAGCGAGACGACGGGTGCGGCCCCGAGGAGGACCGCGCCGAGGACGCGGTGCGTCTCCTCGGCGAGCAGGCTGCGGTAGCGCACCCGGTACGGACGGTCCGGGCCGGGCTGGGTGAGCGGGCCGGCCAGGCGGCTGTAGTGCTCGTAGTCGAACCGGGGCCGGGCTCTCGGCGGGCGCGAGGGCAGCGCCCGGTCGTTACCGGGCTGACCGCGCCCGGGCCGGCCGGGCCGGAGCTGATCCTGCTCGGGCCGGCTGCGGCCCGGCAGGTCCTGCCCGGGCTGTCTGGGCTCGGGCTGGTGATGGCCGGGTTGCTGAGGAATGGTCCCCGGGCGGACGGGTGTACGTGGCCTGGCCGCTGCCGTCGGGTCGTGGAGCTGCCGCCGGGCGCCGGCAGGAGTGGACGTCATGGTCATTTCCCCCCGCACGCATGCTGACTGCGTGTGTCAGATCGCGGGTCTCGTCCGGCCCCCCACGGCCGCACGGACCCCAAGAGCACCGGCCCCCCCGGCGCCACCCAACTCAACTCAATGGTCACTCATTGATGTTGGGTCATCGCTGTCCGTTCAGGATCTCGGACGCCGGGTCATGATCGCAAGGGTGAAACAAGGTGTTTACCGGGCAAAGTGGTGCGACCTGTCGTGATGAGGCATGTCATTGACCGGAAAATGACTCAAGGCCCCTCACCGAGAGTGAGGAGCCTTGAGATTCGCGTGCGCCGCCAGGGACTCGAACCCCGGACCCGCTGATTAAGAGTCAGCTGCTCTAACCAACTGAGCTAGCGGCGCCTGCTGACAGAGAAAACTCTACCCGATCCCGAGGGGTGCTCCCGACCACCCGCCCGGCCGCCTGCCCGCTGTCCGCCCGGCTACCGGTCCGGGCGCCCGCCCGGACGGCCCCCGTACGACCACGGCGGCCGAGCCCCGGGTCACCCGCCCGCCCGCTCCGGCATGCGGTTCCCCCGGGCCGCTGGGAGGCTGTGGCCGAGTACTGGCAGGGCGCCGGGCGACGGCCGGGCGACGGCCCGAGGGAAGGTGCAGCGCGCTTTGGTGCGAATACGCGGCGCGGTCGTGGCGGCCGTGTGGGCGGCGGTGCTGGCCGGGCCCGGTGCGGGTCCGGCGGCGGCCGCACCCGCACCGGCGCCCGGGCGTGGCGGCCCCCGGGTGGTGTTCCCCGCGGCCCCGCCCGCCGACCACCGACTGGAACCGGCCATCCGCTTCGCCATGGGCCATCTGGGGGACCCCTTCGTCATGGGCGGTGACGGCCCCCGCCGCTGGGACTGCTCCGGCCTCGTACAGCAGGCCTACCGTCGCGCGGGCGTGCGACTCCCGCGCGTCGCCGCCGACCAGTACCGCGCGACGAAACGGATCTCCCGGCGGTCGCTGCGCCGCGGCGACCTCGTCTTCTGGTCCGGCGACGGCCGGGCCTCCGGCGTCCACCACGTGGCGCTCTACCTGGGCGGGGAGCGCTACATCGAGGCGCCGCGGCGCGGGCTCAAGGTGCGGATCTCGTCCTTCTCGCACTACCGGCCGAATCTCTACGGGCGGGTGCGGTGAGCCCGTCATCTTTACTGGCGGGTGCGGTGAGTCCGCCGGCGGATCCCCGGCCGGTCCGGCCTTGCGCCCCGGGTGCCGCCGGGGCCCGGCGGACGGCGCGAGCGGTGGAGCCCCCGTACGCCCCTGAAGCGCGGCGCTAGCGTGCCCGCATGATGATCAGCGAAATGGCCGCCGCCGCGTGGACCCTCGCCGGCACGCCCGGCCGGACCGTCCTCGGGCTCGCCGGGCCGCCCGGCGCCGGCAAGTCGACCCTCGCCCGCGCCCTGGTCGCCGAACTGGAGCGGAAGTACGGCGCCGGTTCGGCCGCGTACCTGCCCCTCGACGGCTTCCACCTCTCCAACGCCCAGCTGGAGCGCCTCGGCCTGACCGGCCGCAAGGGTTCCGCGCCGAGCTTCGACGTCTGGGGCTACGCCGATCTGCTGCGCCGGGTGGTGGAGGAGCGGGATCGGGACATCTACGTGCCGGACTACGACCGCACGCTGCACGAGCCGGTCGCCGCCCGGCACCTCGTCCCGCCGTCCGCCCGGCTGGTGGTGACCGAGGGCAATTACCTGGCCTGCGACGAGCCGGGCTGGCGCGACGCCCGCCGGTACCTCGCGGAGGTCTGGTACCTGGAGACGCCTGACGAAGTGCGTCAAGGGCGCCTCCTTGAACGGCAAATGACCGGAGGCCGGGACGCGGCCGCCGCGCGGGCATGGGTGCAGGGCAACGACGCTCCCAATGGAGAGAAGGTGAAGGCGTCGCGTACGGGGTGCGACCGGATCCTTTCGACCGTTGGCCTAGACATGCCAAACGGCCGGTACTAGCCTCCGCCTTGGTCTAGACCGCATTTCACTCGGCTCACAGAACCCCCCACGTTCTCCGAGGAGCAAAGGCATGCGCAAAAAGATCAGTGCGGCGATCATCGGCATCGGCGTCGCCTGTGTGTCCGTGTTCGCCACCGGCAGCGCCAGCAGCCACGGCTATACCGACACGCCCACCAGCCGGCAGGTGTACTGCGCCAACGGCACCGTCGAGGACTGCGGCGAGATCCAGTGGGAGCCGCAGAGCGTCGAGGGCTCCAAGGGCTTCCCCGCCCGCGGGCCCGCCGACGGCACCCTGTGCGCCGGCGGCAACAGCCGCTTCGCGGAGCTCGACGACCCGCGGGGCGGGCAGTGGCCCAGCACGAAGGTCACCTCGGGCCAGAGCTATACGTTCCGGTGGCGGCTCACCGCGCGCCACGCCACGACCGACTTCCGCTACTACCTCACCAAGCCCACCTACGACCCGAGCCGGCCGCTGACCCGGGCCGATCTCGAACTCCAGCCGTTCCTGACCGTGCCCTACGGCGGCCGGGTGCCCGACGCCACCGTCTCCCACCAGGGCACCTTCCCCGCCGGCCGGACGGGCAAGCAGCTCGTCCTCGCCGTGTGGACCGTCGCGGACACGGGCAACGCGTTCTACGCCTGCTCCGACGTCCAGTTCTGACGGACGACGGAGCCTCCCGGCGCCTCCCCGGCCCCACCCCGGGGAGGCGCCGCCGTTCCGGCCCGGCCCGTCCGCGGCCCGGCTCGCTCACTCCGTCCCGGAGTCGCCCTTCTTGGCCGGCCGCAGGGCGAACCTCGCGAGCACCCCCGCAACCACCAGCGCCACCCCCGCCAGCAGGGCGTAGTCCGGGACCGCGCCGCCCACCCGGGACGCCAGCTCCTCCAGGCGGAACTCCTGGTCGGCGTCCAGGACGCCGGGCAGCCCCGTCGTCCCGTCGTAGGCGAGGAAGAGCACCCCGATGCCGATGAAGAACAGGCCCGAGGCCAGCGACGTCGTGTGCAGTCGCACCGGCCCGAGCCGCAGTTCGCGCCCGCGCAGCCACCGCCGGCCGCCGAGCCGGAAGCGGTCCCAGAAGACGGCCAGCAGGAACAGCGGCAGCGCCATCCCCAGCGCGTAGACGGCCAGCATCGAGCCGCCGTACACCGGGTTGCCGTTGACCGCGGTCACGGTCAGCACCGCGCCGAGGATGGGCCCGGCGCAGAACCCGGCCAGCCCGTAGACGCAGCCCAGCAGGAACGTCGACGCGGCCGTGCGCGGGGTGATGCGCCCGGCCGCCGCCTGCGCCTTCTTCGAGGCGAAGCCGAGGCCCGCGATCTGGGCGACGCCCATGGCGATCACGATCCAGCCGCCGGCGGTCACCAGCAGGTCGCGGTGGCCGTTGAAGAGCCGGCTGGCGGCGGTGGAGGCGACGCCGAGCGGGACGAGCGTCGTCGCGAGGCCGGCGTAGAAGACGCCGGTGCGGGCGAGCAGCCGGCCCGGGCTCGCCAGGGAGTACGCGAAGAAGGCCGGCAGCAGCAGCGCGCTGCACGGGCTGACCAGGGCGAGGGCGCCGCCGAGGAACGCGGCGAGGTAGCCGATGTCGGTCACGCCGGCTCCTTACTTCCCGCTCTTCTTCGCGGCAGCGGCGTCCCGGGCCTGCGCGATGGCGTCGTCGAAGGCGGCCATCGGCTGGGCGCCGGCGATGGGGCGGCCGCCGACGAGGAAGGAGGGGGTGGAGGTGACACCGAGGCGGTACCCCTCCTCCTGGTCCTTCTTGACCGCTTCCTCGGAGGCCGGCCCGTTCAGGTCGGAGCGGAAGCGGTCGATGTCGGTGACGCCGGCCTTGCCCGCCAGGTCGGCGAGCTTGTCCTCGGCGAGGGCGTCGCCCTTGCGCAGCTTGGCGTAGACCTCGTCGTGGAACTGCCAGAACTTCCCCTGCTGCCCGGCCGCCCAGGAGGCGCGGGCGGCGCGCTCGGAGTCCTTGCCGAAGATCGGGAAGTTGCGGAACTCGATCCGGAGCACGCCCTCGTCCACGTACTTCCTGACCAGCTCGGGCTGGCTGTCGCGGGTGAACTTGCCGCAGTACGAGCACTGGTAGTCGGCGTACTCGACGAGCACGACCGGCGCGTCCTTCCGGCCGAGCGCCAGGGGGTCGCCGTCCTGGCGGCGGCTGGTGGCCTGCTCGGCGCGCTCGTACGCGCCCTGCATCGGGTCGGCGGAGGAGGAGCCGGAGGGCCCGCGCTTGCCGGAGCCGCTGCCGCTCCTGCCGATGGCCATGCCGACCGCGACGACGGCGGCGACGAGGGCGAGGATCGCGCCGAGGGCGGCGATGCGGCGGGAGAGGGGGACGGAGGGCGCGGCCTTGGCCTTCGAGGGCTTCGGCGCCTTCGCGCCCTTCGCAGCCTGCGGGGACTTCGGCGCCGGCTTCGGGGACTTCGAGGACTTTACGGACATAGAGGAGAAAGCTCCCTGGAGCGTGCGGAATCTGGGTATGCCGAAACACGGCCCGGCGGGGCCGTGCGGGCCGGATCTAGATCCGCAGGACGGGGAGCAGCTCGGCGCAGCCCGCGACGGAGGCGGGCGGCGCGCGCGGCGCGGTCGCCCGGGGCGCGGGGGCCTGGGGGAGCGGGGCGCGGGCGGTGCCCGGCGCGGTGACGGGGTCGGTGTGCGCGGAGGGGACGGCGGTCTCGGCGTCCTTCAGCGGCACGTCCTGCTGCCGGCAGCTGGAGCCGGGGTCCGGGGCGTCGGCCCGTACGGGTTCGCCGGTGTGCGCGGCCGCCGGGTCCGCGTGCCGTGCGGGCTCCGTGGCGCGTACGGGTTCCGTGGCGCGTGCGGGCTGCGTGGTGCTTACGGACTCGGTGGCGCGTACGGGCGGGACGGCCGCCGCGGACGGCTGTGCGCCGCCCGGGACCGGTCCGAAGAGGACCGCGAGGAGGAGCAGGAGCACGGCCGCGGCCGCCGGCCGATGACGCTCGGTCGTGCTGGTCACGGTGCTCCTCTCCTGGTGCGCGGCGGGACGGACGGCCCCATGCTACGGGCCCCGGTCAGGCGCCCGCGGCCGCGAGCGCGCGCAGCGAGACGCGCTGGGCGTACCAGAGCAGGGCGACGGTCGTGGCGGACATCACGACGGCGAAGGCCAGGTGGCCGGCGGTGGAGACCACGGCGAACCCGGCGAGGGAGAGGGCCAGGTGGGCGCCGAGCCGCAGGCCGACCAGGCCGATGGCCACCTTGCGGGTGCTCTTGCCGCGCCACATGCGCTTGGCCAGGCGCAGCCGCGAGCGCATGACGGTCAGGGACACGACGAGGTTGACCACGCCCAGGGCGCCCAGCGCCCACAGCGCCCGGTGGTCGGCCTGGAAGAGGTCGTAGGCGGCGGACATCAGGCCCTCGAAGGCGAAGAACCACGTCGGCAGCGGCTTGATCTCGTCCTCGGCGGGGGCGACGGCAGCCGCGGCGGCGGGGGCGGTGGCGAGCGGGGCGGCGGCGGAGAGCGTCATCGTGTCCATGCCCATAACTCTGTCGTTCCGGCGCGCCGGCGGGCAGATCCGCCGATCACGGGTCCCCGATGACATAAGTCATCGGCGGCCGGGAAGAGCCGGGAAGCGCCGGGAGCGGACACGGCGAAGGCCCCCACCTGACGGTGAGGGCCTTCGTCTGTCTGTGCGCCGCCAGGGACTCGAACCCCGGACCCGCTGATTAAGAGTCAGCTGCTCTAACCAACTGAGCTAGCGGCGCCTGCTGACAGAGATAAATATACCTGGTCCGCGGAGGTGCTCCCGACCACCCCCGTTCCGGGAGGTGCTCCTGGGGCGCGCGGGGGCCGGAGAGGCCGTGCTGAGGCTGCCGAGGCTAGAGAGCCATCGACAGCAGCAGCGGCGCGGCCCGCCGGTTCAGGGTCTCGGCCGCGTGCCGCAGCCGGTGGGCGTGGGCCAGGGGGAGGGAGAAGGCGACGCAGCCGACCGAGCTGCCCGCCGTGACCGGGACGGCCGCGCAGACCGTGCCGACGGCGTACTCCTGGAGATCGAGGACGGGGACGCTCGCGGGCTGCCGGTCGAGCGTGCTGAGGAGCACCTTCTCGCTGGTGATCGTCCGCGAGGTGAGCCGGGCGGCCCGGTGGCGCGAGAGGTGGTCCCGGCGGTCGTCGTGGTCGAGCTGGGTGAGCAGGCACTTCCCGACCGCGCTGGCGTGGGCGGCGGAGCGGAAGTCGACCCATTCGTTGACCCGGGGCGCGTGCGGTGCGTCCGCGTACTGGGTGATCCGGACCTCGCCGTCGATGTAGCGGCTGAGGTAGACGGCCGCGCCGAGCGAGTCGCGCAGCTCGGACAGGGCCTGCTGCAGCTTGTGGCGCAGGGCGGCGCTGCGGTCGCCCCCGGAGCCGAGCAGGACGAGGGCGTCGCCGGTGACGTAGCCGCCGTCGCCGGTCTGCTGCACGTACTCCTCGCGGCGGAGCATCGGCAGGAGGTGTGCCAGGTGGGCGGCGGGCAGGCCGGTCTCCCGGGCGATCTGGGCTTCCGTCACGCCGCCGGAGTGCCGGGCGACGGCTTCGAGGACCCGCAGGGCGTACTGCACCGAGTGGAACGGCGCGGTCGGGTCGGGCTTGAGCGCCACGGTCTCCCCCTACGGGCTTCCGGCGAGTCTCCCGCCGACCACGATAACCGCGAAACATGTGGGATGAAGAGGGTGTTGCCGGTCCGGCATATGCCGCTGCCATGCCGGGCGGCAGGCTTTGCCGGGGCGGGGCGGGAATAACCGGAGAGGATCTCCGGCTGCCACTTCCGGCCGGTCACAGCGGACCGGCAGGCCCGGTGCGGTGCCGCGGAGGCGCCGCAGACGATCACGGGCCCGTCGGGGACGGGCGAGGGACCGGTCGAGGGCCGAACCATCAGGAACAGGAAGGCGGACCACCGTGCCCGACGCGCAGGACGACTTCATCCGGGGGCAGGCCCTGGGCAGCGCCCCCGTACCCCTGTCCGTACTGGACCTGGCGACCGTGGGGGCGGGACGGACCGCCCGGCAGGCGCTCGGCACCACCGTCGAGCTGGCCCGGCTGGCCGAGCGCCGCGGCTACCACCGCTTCTGGGTCGCCGAGCACCACTCGATGCCCGCGGTCGCCAGCTCCTCGCCGGCCGTCGTCCTCGCCCACATCGCCGCCCGCACCGAGCGTATCCGCCTCGGCTCCGGCGGCGTCATGCTGCCCAACCACGCGCCGCTGGTGATAGCCGAGCAGTTCGGCACGCTGGAGGCGTTCGCGCCCGGGCGGGTGGACCTCGGCCTCGGCCGCGCCCCCGGGACGGACGGCGCCACCGCGGCCGCGCTGCGCCGCACGGACCGGCTCAGCGAGGGCGCGGACGAGTTCCCGCAGCAGCTCGCGGAGCTCATCCGCTTCCTCGACGACGACTTCCCCGAGGGGCACCGCTACGCCGGCGTGCACGCCGTGCCGGGGCCGGTGCAGGGCCGGGTCCCCGGCGGCGTGCAGCGCGCCGACCGGCCCTCGGTGTGGCTGCTCGGCTCGTCCGGTTTCAGCGCGCGCCTCGCGGGGGCGCTGGGCCTGCCGTTCTCCTTCGCGCACCACTTCTCCCCGGAGAACACGGTCGCGGCGCTGGAGCTGTACCGGCAGTGCTTCCGTCCGTCCGCGGTCCTCGACCGCCCCTACGCCAAGATCGGCGTGCAGGCCTTCGCGGCGGAGGACGCGGCGGAGGCCCGCCGCCAGGTGCTCACCTCGGCGCTGTCGATGCTGCGGTTGCGCACGGGGCGGCCGGGGCTGGTGCCGACGCCGGAGGAGGCCGAGTCGTACGACTACAGCCCGGCGGAGCGGGAGTTCGTGGACGGCCGGCTGGCGCACGCGGTGTACGGGACCCCCGAGACGGTCAGGGAGGGCCTGAACCACCTCGTGAAGGTGACCGGGGTCGACGAGCTGATGCTCACGGCGAACGTGCACGGGCCCGCCGCGCGGCTGCGCAGCTACGAACTGATCGCGGACGCGTACGGGATGGACTAGCGGATGCGTACGGGATGGACCAGCGGACGCGTACGGGCTCGACCAGCGTTCCGTCCGCGGGCGGATGGCGGTCCGCCCGCGGCGGAGCTCGTCCTACGGCCGCACCCCTGCCGTCAGCAGTGACGAGATCGAGTCCGCCGGCACCGGCCGGGAGTAGAACCACCCCTGTCCGGTGTCGCAGCCGATCCGCCCCAGCCGCTCCGCCTGCTCCGCGCTCTCCACGCACTCCGCCGTCACCGTGATCCCCAGCCGGTGCGCGAGCTGGACGAGGGCCTCGACGATCGTCTCGTCCGCCGGGTTCGGCGGCTCCTCGGCGCGGAAGCCCCGGACGAAGGAACCGTCGAGCTTGAGCGTGGAGACCGGCAGGCGGCTGAGGTAGGCGAGGTTGGAGTAGCCCGTGCCGAAGTCGTCGATGGCGATGGCCACGCCCATGTCGCTGAGCTGGCGCAGCTGTTGCAGCGGCCGGCCCGCCGAGCCCATCACCGCCGATTCGGTGAGCTCCAGCTGCAGCAGCCGCGGCGGCAGCCCCGTCTCGGCGAGGATGGCCGCCACCTCGGAGACCAGGTCGGAGTCCCACACCTGCCGCACCGCGACGTTGACGCTGACGACGATCGGCTCCGCGGGGTGGGCGAGCTGCCAGCGCCTGGCCTGGCGGCAGGCGGTCTCCAGCACCCAGCGGCCGAGGGGGACGATGGCGCCGGTCTCCTCGGCGAGGCCGATGAACCGATTCGGCGGAAGCATCCCGAACTGCGGGTGCCGCCAGCGGACCAGCGCCTCCACGCCCCGGACGACCCCGTCGACCAGGCCCACCAGCGGCTGGTACTGGAGCACGAACTCGCCCCGCTCGACCGCGGGCCGCAGCGTGCTGGACAGGGCCTGACGGGTCATCCGGTGGGCGTTGCGCTCGGGGTCGAAGAGCGTCCAGCGGGCCTTGCCGTCGGCCTTCGCCCAGTACAGCGTGGTGTCGGCGGCCTGCATCAGCTCGGTGGCGTGGGTGCCGGCCGCCGGGCGCTCCACGACGCCGATGCTCGCCGAGACCGACAGCTGCTGGCCGGCCACCTCGAACGGCCGCTGGAGCCGGTCCTGGACACAGGCGGCGAGGTCGACGAGCTGCTCCGTGCCCGCCGACTCCTCCACCAGCAGGGCGAACTCGTCGCCGCCGAGGCGGGCGACGAGATGGCCGCCGGGCGCCGCGCACTCGCTCAGCCGCCGGGCCACCGCGCCCAGGAGTCTGTCCCCGGCGCGGTGGCCGAGGGTGTCGTTGATGGCCTTGAAGCCGTCGAGGTCCAGATAGCAGACCCCGATCCGGCCGGTGCCGCCGTGCGCGGTGGAGGCCGTGGCCAGGGCGGTGGTCAGCCGTTCGAAGAACAGGCTGCGGTTGGGCAGCCGGGTGACCGGGTCGTGCATCCGCAGGTGACGCAGGCGGGCCCGCAGGTCCCTCCGGTCGCTGATGTCGGCGACGGAGAGGAGGGTGTCGCAGCTGTCGGGCAGCGGTGTGACGATCACCTCGGCCCACACCCCCTGCCCGCCGGTGTGCTTCAGCCGCCGGGTGCAGTGCAGCCGCTCGCGGCGGCCGAGCAGCACCTCCCGGTAGGCGCTCCAGGTGCGCGAGTCCTCGCGCAGACCGGTGAACTCGGCGGCCGGGGCGTCGGCGAGCCGGGCCGGATCGGTCCCCAGCAGCGCCCCGAGCGCATGGTTGGCGGTGCGCACCAGGCCGTCGCGGCCCACCACGGCCATGGCGAGCTGCGCGGCGTTGAACGCGGCACGAAAATCACTGGATTCACTACGTTGCGTGACGACTGTAGGCGTAGGGCCGGGCGCGCCGCCCTGGCCATCGAGGGTTCCGCTCACCGCTCGCTCCCGCATGGCATTCGTTCCGCACTGGTTTCGTATGGGTCTCATGGATCTCGTACGCGTGTCCGAACAGGCGGCGGGAGGCCGTCCGCCCGGGGTATCCGTGCTGGAAATGTGGCGATCATAGAGCTCGCGGGGGGACCGTTCCAGCGGCCCTCACGAGGGAGGCCGGGCCGCCGACCCCGGGTTGTCCACTTCTGCACGACCGTGCGCGCTCGTGCCTGAGCCTGTAGTGCCACACCATCTCGATTGACCGTCAGTGACTGAGTGTGATGTACCCAGAAGTCGGCCTAGTCACTCGACCGGAGCAGCGGAATAGGGCATAACACCACAAATCCACTGAGGGTGGATGAGGTGTCCCGAATCCGTCCCGGGAGGTCGACGTGGTGCGTCCGCAGACACCCATGGGAGTGGACCGGCCGCGGCTGCTCCGCCGCGTCGGGGCCGTCCTCACCGTGCTGTGCGCCATCGCGGCGACCACGCTCGTCGCGATCCCCGCGCAGGCCGTGGGGCCCGGCGGCCCCTGTGCGCTCCCGCGCAGCCAGGCCCACCACTCCGAAGGGCTCGACAGCTGGAACCCCGCCTACCCACGGCCCGTGGGCCGGCTCGACGCCGTCATGATCTTCCTGTCCTTCCCGGACTCCAAGCCCTCGGTGCCGCCGGACAAGCTCGCGGCCGACCACTTCCCCGCCACCTCCCGCTTCTTCGAACGAGCCTCCTACGGGCGGTTCTCGCTGCGCGCCCACGCCGTGAAGCGGTGGTTCAGGATGCCCCGGTCCGCCACCTCGTACCGGATACAGCGCGACTGGGACGGCGACCGGCGCTCCGACTACCTGCGCGACGCCGTCGCCGCCGCCGACCCCGGCGTGGACTTCAGCCGCTACGACCTCGTCTACCTCGTCGCCGACCCCGACGCGCCCGGCGTCGACTCCGACGCCACCAAGGTCGTCAACCTCGACCGGCCGCTGCAGGCCGACGGCGCCCAGCTGCGCCGCGTCGTCACCGTCTTCGAGCACCACCCGCCCGACCGCAACGTCCTCGCCCACGAGACCGGGCACGTCCTGGACCTGCCCGACCTCTACCACCGGCCCACCGACGGCAAGGGCGACTGGGACACCCACGTCGGCGACTGGGACCTCATGGGCAGCCAGTTCGGCCTCGCCTCCGACCCCTTCGCCTGGCACAAGTGGAAACTCGGCTGGCTCGCCCCCTCCCAGGTGGCCTGCGCCCGCGGCCCCAGCCGCGCCCTCTACACGCTCCAGCCGCTGGAGACGCCGATGCAGCCGGGCGGCGACGGACGCACCCGCCTGGTCGTGATCCGTACGGGCACCACCACCGCCCTCGCCCTGGAGGCGCGCTCCGCCACCGGCAACGACAGCGGCGCCTGCACGGAAGGTGTCCTCGTCTACCGCGTCCACAGCGACACGCCGTCGGGCGGCGGGCCGGTACAGGTCCTCGACGGGCACCCGGGCCACCAGGCCTGCTGGGGCGAGTCCGTCTACCCGCCGCTGGCCGACGCGCCATTGGGGGTGGGGGAGTCCCTTACCTCGGAGACGGACGGGGTGCGGGTGACCGTACGGGGGCGGACGGCCGGCGGGTCGTGGACGGTGGGGGTGAGCCGGGCGTGAAAACCGGGCCCGGACACGGAGACGCGCCGGACATGGAGAAGCGTCGGGCACGGAGAAGCGTCGGGCACGGAGACACGAAGAAGGGCCTCACCTGACGGTGAGGCCCTTCGACTGTCTGTGCGCCGCCAGGGACTCGAACCCCGGACCCGCTGATTAAGAGTCAGCTGCTCTAACCAACTGAGCTAGCGGCGCCTGCTGACAGAGAAGACTCTAGCACCCTGATCGGGTGGAACGAAAATCCGTATGTTTCAGCGGGCTGAGGGCGGGCTTGCGCAGGTCAGCGGGGTGGGGCGGCAGGGCGGGGGCAGTGGGGCGAGGGCAGTGGAGTGGGTCACAGGGCGGGCTCGGGCGTGCGGTGCGCCGGGCGGCGGGGCGGCTCGGCCAGCGGCGCGCCGGCCGCCGCGCGCGCCACCCGCACACACGCCCACAGCAGCGCCTCCGCATCCGGCAGCCACGGATGCCGCACCTCCGGGGCGACCACCCAGCGGGAGGCGGGCGGCGCGGGCTCCTCGGGGCCCGGGGGGTAGAGCGGAGGGATGGTCACCGTGTCACCCGTGCCGTGGCACAGCAGCGGGGGCATCGCGCGCGCCCACTCCTCCCAGCCGAGCAGCGCGGGCAGGCGCTGGGCGGTGCCGGGGGCCGCGAAGAGCTCCAGCCGGCCGCGCTGGGCGGCGACCGGCCCGGAGCCCGGCCCCTTCTCCCATAACCGGTCCAGCATCCGGCGGCCGAACAGGGCGGGCGCGCTGACCACGTCGAACGCGACGCCGCACGGCAGCACCACCGGGCCGGCCGGGCAGTCGATCCACAGGGCGTGCACGCTCCGGGGGAAGGGGCTGGCCGAGGCGAGCCAGTCGGCCCCGGCGAGGGTCACGTAGCTGGTGGCGAGGGGGGACCGGGAGGGGGTCCCGGGGGCGCCGGGGCGCCGGGTGAACGGATCGCGCGGGTCGTACTGCCGAGAGGTCATGGCGCCCATGCTCAGCGGAGCGGCCGCCGCGGATCCGGGTAGTTGCGGAAGTCGGGACAGGGCGGGGTGCGGTGCGCTATTTTTCGCGTCGCATATGCCAACGGCTCATGGTGCCGCGGGTCGCCGACGGCCCGTGGTCCCGGTGGTGACCACGGGCCGTCCGGGGTGCGAGGTGCCCCTGGGCCGGCGATGCGGTGCGCCCCACGGGGCGCCGGTCGCTCACTCGCCGGTCCCGCCGCCGCGCATCAGGTCGCGGCCGAAATCGACCATCTTCTTCGCGTAGTCCTCGCTCCACTCGGCGCGCTCGGCGATCACGGCCGTGGAGAGCCGGTCGAAGCGCCGGGGGTCGGCGAGCTGGGCCGCCGCCAGGGCCTGGAACTCGGTCGCCCGGTCGGCCGCGGCACGGAAGGCCAGCGCGAGCTCCGTGGAACGGGCCAGCAGCTCACGGGGGTCCTCGATCGACTCCAGGTCGAAGAAGTGCTCGGGGTCGGCGACCGCCTCCGGGGGCTCGAAGAGCAGCTGCGCGGGCTTCAGACGGCGCGGTCGCTCACTCGGGCCCGCGTCGGGAGCCGACTGCGGCTCGGACATGTACATACCTCCAGGATCGTCTGCACCGCCATCCATTGTCCTGCGCGCCGCAAGGGTGCCGCCGGGTGGCCGTCCTCTGCGCTTGGGGTGGCGTGGGACTGTCGTCCCACGGGGGGACGGGTCGCCTTCCGGCGGGGCCGGTCGCCCTCCTCACGGCCGCCAGGCCACCCGGTGCTCGTTCAGGTGGGCCAGAACCGCGTGGTTGGCCTCCCAGCCGTCCGGGAACTTCATCGTCACCCCCAGCTGCACCGGCTCCGTCGACGGATGCTCGTCCAGCAGGCGGTCCACGCCCGCCCGGCACACCACCACGCACGCGTGCCGGTGCCGCGAGGCCAGCACGCACAGGCGGCCCGTCTCCAGGTGGAAGGCCGTCGCGTCCGGGCGGCCCGACAGCGGGTGGAGGACGACCGTGACGTCGAACTCCCGGCCCTGCAGCCGGTTGGCCGTGTCCACCGTGACGCCCTGCACGCCCAGGCCCGCCAGGGCCGCCCGCACCGCCGCGGCCTGGTCGCGGTGGGCCGTGCCGACCGCGATCCGGGCGGCCGTCAGCGGCACCGGCTCCGGCGCCGTCTCGCTGACGGTGACCCCGCCCCGGTCCAGCAGCCGCCGCACCACGTGCGCGACCGCGCCGACCGCCTCCGGGTCCGTGCGCGGCGTGTGCCGGGCGGGGAGCTCCAGCAGGCCCCAGCCCGCGACGGCCGCCTCGTCCAGCACCCGGTCCGGGCCGGAGCCGTCCGACGCCACGCCGAAGGTCAGCCGCCGGTCGCCGTGGTCCGTGCCGCTGCGGAAGGGCGTGTACGGGTAGAAGGCGGCGGAGACCAGCGGGGCGGCGGACGCGGGCAGCCGCCAGGACACCGGCAGCCGGTGCTGCGGCAGGCGCGGGTTGTGGGCGAGCAGGGTGCTCACCGCGCTCGCCGACGGGTCGTACGACAGCCCGGCCCACTGCGCGACGCCGTCGGCCCCGACCACGCTGAACGGGTCCAGCTGCCCGGGGTCGCCCACGAAGAGCGCCCGCTCGAACAGCCCGGCCACGGCGAGCAGGGCGTCCGACCGCATCTGGTAGGCCTCGTCCACGATCGCGTGACCCCACGGCTCGCCGACCTTCGTGTGCGCCCACTTGGCGGCCGTGGACACCACGACCGGAAGCCCCGCGAGGTCCGCGGCCTTCGCCGAGGTCACCACCGACGGCAGGCCGTCGAGCGCCCGGTCGTACGGGCTGGCGTCGCTGCTGTGCAGGCGCCCCACCGGCAGCTCGGGGTCCTTCGCGGCCAGCCGCAGCACCAGGTCGTCCACCTGGGCGTTGGTCTGGGCGACGATCATCAGCGGGCGGCCGGCCGCGGCCAGCTCCCGCGCGGCCCGGACGACGAGCGTCGACTTGCCCGCGCCCGGCGGCGAGTCGACCACGACGCCGCGCTCCGGGCTGTGCAGGGTGTCGTGCAGGATCCTGCGCGTGACCTCCTCGGCGGCCGCGCCCGGGTCCCGGGCCCCGTCGCGCTGCGGGGGCAGCACCTCCTCCGCGTTCGCCGAATTCGCTGCGTTCGCCGCGTTCTCTGCGTGCACCGTGGGCGTCCTCACAGCAGGTCCTCCGTGGTCACCGCGTCGGGCAGCTCGGCCACCGGCTCGCCGGGCGGCCCGCCGTGCGTCCAGGGCGTCCGCTCCGGGTCCGGCAGCTCGGGGCCGCCGCGGGGGGCGTGCTCGAAGAGCGTCCAGCACACGTGGTCCCCCTTCTCCGGCACCGAACCGGGCTCGGGCACCTTGCCCCGGCCCATGCCGCCCGTCAGACGCACCGTCAGCACCCCCGGCTCGCCCGGCACGTGCCCCGCGAACTCCGCCGGCTGCGACTTCCCGTCCGGCAGGACGCGGTGCACCCGCACCCCCTCGGCCAGATACGGGCTGTCGTCCGTCCGCACCGTGACCAGCGGCCTGGGCCGCGGCACCTTCGCCTCCGTGTACTCCATCACCACTTCGGTGACCTCCCCCGCGAACGCCTCGCCCGCCAGCCGCCGCCCGGCCATCACCAGCGGATCGTCCAGCGCTTCCTGTGCCTCCAGCTGTGCCTGGGCCGCCTCCCGCGCCGCGAGCTTGCGGGCGGCCGTCACCGCGTCGTCCCGCCGGGGCTGCGGGGGCTCGCCGGCCCGGACGCGGTCCCGGTGCGCGGTGTACGACCAGCGGTCCCGCTTCCACCGCTCGCCGGCCCGCTCCCCCTCGGGCAGCGCCCGCAGCAGATCGACGCCGCGCCAGACCGCCTCCCACGTGGGGCGCAACTGCGCCTCCAGGAGCTCGGCGACCTCCTCTCCGGCGCCCGGCAGCCCCGCGTCGTAGCGCGCGACGGCCGGCGCCAGGAGCCTGTTGTCGAACGCCGGGTCGGTGGCCGGGCCCGCGGGCGGGACCAGCAGCTGCCCGGCCGCGTCCCGCGCGAGCTCCGCGCGCAGCGCCGCCTCCGCGCCCGTCAGCCCCTCCGGCGGGTCGATCCAGGCGAGCAGCGCCCCCAGGTGCTGGTCCTCCAGGTTGCTCTGGCCCGTCGCCCAGTGGCGGCCGAGGAGCTGCGTCATCGACAGCAGCAGCGACGAGCCGGGCACCCGGGCGCGCTCGCCGAAGTGCGTCAGCCAGCGGCCGAGGAGCGGCACGCGCGGGGGAGCGGGGTGAGGCGTCTCGGGATCCTGCTCGGCCGTGCGGCGGAACCGCATGGAGCGCCCGAGCAGCCGGACGTACGCGACGCCCGCCGGGCTCGGCACCAGCAGCTGGGGCGCCCCTGCGCACAGCTCGACCTGGACCGTCACCTTCTTGCCGGTCTCCGGGTCGGTCTCCTTGCGCTCCTCCGGGGTGACGTCGTCGGCGAAGCCCTCGACGTACGGGAGCATCTCCTCGGCCAGCGCGGCGAGGAACGCGGAGCGCAGGTCCCGGTCGCGCGGCTGCGGCACGGTCAGCAGCCGGGGCCGCTCGCGGTCGGTGCCGACGAGCGCGCCGAGCGGGGCGCCCGCCTCGCCGGCGGTGGTGAGCGGGACGAACACCAGCGGCCGTTCGGACAGATGCCGGTGGCGCACGGTCGTGAGGGGCCGCGCCCGGCCGTCCCGCACGGCCTCCATGCGGGCGAGCGTCGTGATCAGCGACATGCGGCCTCCGCTCCCGTGCGGGCGTCAGGGGTCGTACGAGCAGCGGCCAGGGCCTCCGCGCGGAGGGCCGCGGCCCGGCGCAGGGCGGCGACGGTGGGGCCGGGGACCCCGGCCTCGCCGGGCAGGTCCCCGTCGCAGGGCCCTCCCGCCGCGGCGGCGAGAACGGACTCGACGGTCGTCAGCCCGCCCAGCTCCCCGCGCAGCCCGCGGCCCAGGGCGGCCACCGATCCCTCGGCCCGGGCGCGGGCGCGGCAGTGGAAGGCCAGCTCGCAGGCGGCCAGGCACTCCGGTGCGTAGGCCGCTTCGACGGCTTCGACGGCGGCGGCGAGCTCTTCGGCGGGCCGGCGGGCCGTTGTGCCGTCGTCGGCGAGGCACAGGTCGAAGGTGGTGCCGGCGGGCAGCTCCGCGGCGATGTCCTCGACGCGGGCGAGGCGGGTGAGCTGGCGGCGGGTGGTGGCGCGCGGCTTGCGGACGTCGACGAGCTCGGCGACCGGGACGTTGGCGAAGTCCTTCGGGCAGACCAGCAGGATCTCGTGGCGCACGCGCGCGGGGTCCCCGCCGGGGATCCGGGCCGCGAGCTCCTCCAGCGCCAGGACGTACACGGCGGCCTGCCGGGCGGCGGCGCCCACCTTGCCGGGGTCGGCCGCGCCGTCGATCACGGGGAAGGACTTGATCTCCACGACCGTCCACGTCCCGTCCGGGTGGACCACCACGGCGTCGGGCTCCAGGAAGGCGGGCGCGCCGGCCACCGGGAGGGCGAGCAGCGGGTGGTCGAGGAGCGCCCAGCGGCCGGCGGCCGTCGCCTCGCGCAGGGCGAGCGCCGTCCGGGCGGTGCGGCCCTCGGGGCCGCCGGCGGTCAGGTCCGGCACGTCGACGGAGCCGGGCGCGGGGGCCGGGGTGCCGTCGCGCAGCCGCTCGTGGAGCAGCCGGACGAGCTCCGTGCCGCCACCGGCCTTGGCGCGGGCCTCGAAGGAGTGGCCGCGCGCGATGGCGAACTGCGACTGGCCGAAGGCGGCCGGCGCGCCGAGGGCCCGGGCCAGTGCGGACTTGTCGACTCCGGCGCCGTCCAGCAGGACCCGGCGGCGGCAGCCGGGGTTGGCGGCGAGGGCCGCGAGGGCGCGGGCGTCGAGCGGGCGCTGTGCGCTGCCCGGCCCGCGCAGCTCAGCGAGCCGCTGCCGCAGTGCCGCCGGAGCGGCTTTCGCCGGCGGCGCCGTGCGCCGGCTGTCGGGGGATCTGGTCACTGGCATCCGCCTCGAAAGGTCGCTGCGGCGCTCCCGGACGGCCGTCTCCGGCGGCGGAGCCGGAGACCGCGGCCCGGGGAAGCGCTGTACCCGCCGAAGTCTCGCATCCGCCACTGACATACGCGGGCGTCCCGGCGCTTTCCCCGCGTCCCGCGCCGGACAGGCGGCTCCTGACCAGGTCCACGAGCCGTAGCGCGGGCCGGGCGAGCAGCAGGCCCGCGACCATGACGGCGGCGCCCGCGACGGCGTCGAGGAAGTAGTGGTTGGCGGTGCCCATCACGACGAGGGCGATGGCGAGCGGGTAGACCACTCCGGCGGCCTTGGCCCAGGCGGTGCGCCCGTGGCGCCAGAGGACGACGCCGCACCACAGGGCCCAGCCGACGTGGAGGCTCGGCATCGCGGCGTACTGGTTGGTCATCCCGCCGAGGCCGCGGGGGGCGCTCGCGTCGCCGCCCCACCAGCCGTAGGAGCCGTACTGGGCCATCGTGTCGACGAAGCCCTGGCCGGCGTCGAGGAGCCGGGGCGGGCAGGTGGGCAGCAGGGTGAAACCGACGAGGCCGATGAGGGTGGAGATCATCAGCCAGGTGCGCTGGAGGCGGTACGCGGCCGGGCGGCGCCGGAAGAGCCAGACGAGGAGCGCGGGCGTGAGCAGATAGTGCAGCGACGCGTAGGCGAAGTCGGCGGGTATGCCGATGGCCGGGTGGTCGGTGAACAGCCGGTTGAGCGGGTGCTCGAAGTTTATTCGGAACGTTTTCTCAAGATCGAGAATCGCCAGGCCGTGATCGACGGCGGGCTGCACACTGCCCCGGACCAGCAGCCGGCCGGCGGAGTACAGCCCGTACACCACGGCGATCAGCGGCAGCTCGGTCCACCAGCGTGGCCGCTTCCCAAGCGGTGCGGTGCGGTACATCCGTACGCTCTCCATTTGATCCGTCGGCCGACAAGCGCGCATGCAACCGTACGGTGTACGTCGCATCGATCGCACACCGCCCCGCGACTTCCCGGAAACGCCGAGTTCGCCCGCTGTTCCGCGGCCCGGACGGGTGCGGGGAGGGAGACGTCGACATTGCGGCCGGGGTTGCCTGGGACGGGTGTGAGGAACGCGCCAGGCGGGGTGAGCGATGATGGAGGACGAGCAGATCGTTTCTGCCGCCGCTCTATCGCTGTCCTTTCGAAATGTTTTGAGCGGCGCAGCGATCTGCGATGAGTTCTGTTGGAAAAATCACCGAAGACGTGAAGGGGCGCTTCATGGCACCGCGGATCCTGCTGGCCCGGCACGGACAGACCGAGTGGTCGCTGTCCGGCAAGCACACCGGCCGCACGGACATCCCGCTCCTCGACGAGGGCCGGCGCGGAGCCAAGCTGCTGGGCGAGCGGCTGCACCGCGCCCCCTGGGACGGCCTGCCGGACACCGAGGTCCGCACCAGCCCCCTGGTGCGCGCCCACGAGACCTGCGAGCTGGCCGGCTTCGGCGGCCGGGCCACCGCCTGGGACGCTCTGATGGAGTGGGACTACGGCGCCTACGAGGGCATGACCCCCGCCGAGATCAAGGCCGAGCGCCCCGGCTGGCTGATCTGGCGCGACGGCGTCCCCGGCGGCGAGACCCTCGCGGAGGTCAGCGCCCGCGCCGACGAGGTCGTCGAGTGGGCCCGCTCCGCCGACCGCGACGTGCTGGTCTTCGCCCACGGCCACATCCTGCGCTCCATCGCCGCCCGCTGGATGGGCGAGGACCTCTTCTTCGGCTCGCGCATCCGCCTCGACCCCACCTCGCTGTCCGTCCTCGGCTGGGCCTACGGGGCCCCGGCGCTCGAACGCTGGAACGACACCGGCCACCTCGCCTGACGCCCCCGTCCCACCCGGGCGCCCCCGCGCGAGCTCCCTCCTACGGGTGAGGAGGGCGTGGCCGGGGCGATGATCGCCTCATCCGAGGGAATGATCGGATCCCGGAACGGGCGCGTGCCGCTGCGCTGCTCCGGCGAGCCGCGGCACCGGAGGAAAGGGCGTGAGCGATGGCACCTGACAGCGTGACGGGAACGGGCCGCCCCGGGCACACCACCCCGCAGCCGTGAGCCGGGCCTCGCGGCGCCGCGAGGCGGCCGTCGGGATCGCCGCCACGCTCGCCGCGATCCTCTTCGCCGCCTGCGCCGAGGACGCCCGGACCGGACCGGACGGCACCGGCGGCACCGGCCGCAGCACCACGGTCACCGTCGGCACCTTCGGTGTCTTCGGCTACAAACAGGCCGGCCTCTACGCCGAGTACGAACGGCTGCACCCCGAGGTCACGATCAAAGAGAGCGTGATCGAGCGGAACGACGCCTACTACCCGCAGCTCCTCACCCACCTCGCGGCCGGCGGCGGCCTCGCCGACATCCAGGCCGTCGAGACGGGCAACATCAACGAGCTCGTCACCACCCAGGCCGACCGCTTCGTCGACTTCGCCCGCACCGACGGCGTCAACCGGAGCGACTGGCTGCCCTGGAAGTGGGCGCAGGCCACCACCCGGGACGGCCGCACCATCGGCCTCGGCACGGACATCGGCCCCATCGCCGTCTGCTACCGCAAGGACCTCTTCGCCAAGGCCGGGCTGCCCACCGACCGCGAGAGCGTGGGCCGCCTCTGGGCCGGCGACTGGCAGAAGTACATCGACACCGGCAAGCGGTACATGGCCAACGCCCCCGCCGGCACCGTCTTCACCGACTCGGCCGCCGGCATCTACAACGCCTCCGTGCACGCCCACTCCGAGCGCTACTACGACCACCGCGGCCGGCCCGTCTACCGCACCAGCCCCGCCGTCAAGGAGTCCTGGGACCTGGCCATGCAGGCCGCCCAGGGCGGACTGACCGCCCGCCTCAAGCAGTTCGAGAAGGCCTGGGACCAGGCCTACGCCAACGGCCGCTTCGCCTCCGTCGCCTGCCCGCCCTGGATGCTCGGCTACATCAAGGAGAAGGCCGGCGACGCCGGCCGGAACAAGTGGGACGTGGCCGCCGCCCCCCGCCCCGCCAACTGGGGCGGCTCCTTCATCGCCGTCCCCAAGGCCGCCCGGCACCGCGCCGCGGCCACCGCCCTCGCCCTCTGGCTCACCGCCCCCGAGCAGCAGGCCAAGCTCTTCGGCCGGCAGGCCAGCATCCCCTCCACCCCCGCCTCCTACGCCCTGCCCCTCGTCCGGGACGCCCGCAACCCCTACTTCTGCGACGCCCCCACCGGCCGGATCTTCTCCGCCGCCGCCCGCTCCATCCCCACCCTCGTCATCGGCCCGAAGGAACAGCAGATCGGCACCGCCTTCACCGACATCGGCATCCCCCAGGTCGAGCAGCAGGGCAAGTCCCCCCAGGCCGGCTGGAAGGCGGCACAGAAGGAGATCGAGAACGTGGTGGACACATGACGGCCACGGCCCGGGCCCTCGAAGAGGCCGGGGCGCCCGTGCCCCGCCCGCCCCGCACCCGGGGCAGAGCCGCCCCAAGCCCCTGGCGCAGCCGCCTCTACCGCTGGGACGTGCGCTACAGCCCCTACGCCTTCGTCGCGCCGTTCTTCCTCTTCTTCGGCGCCTTCGGCCTCTTCCCGCTCGTCTACACCGGCTGGGCCTCCCTGCACCGGGTGGAGCTGGCCGCGCCGGACCACATGGAGTGGGTCGGCCTGCACAACTACGTCCGGCTGCTGGACGACGCCTTCTTCTGGAACGCCCTGTACAACACCTTCACCATCGGCGTCCTGTCCACCGTCCCCCAGCTGCTGATGGCGCTCGGCCTCGCCCACCTCCTGCACTACCGGCTGCGCGCCGCCACCTTCTGGCGCGTCGCCCTCCTCACCCCGTACGCCACCTCCGTCGCCGCCGCCACCCTCGTCTTCGTCCTCCTCTACGGCCGCGACTACGGCATGGTCAACTGGGCCCTCGACGCCTTCGGCATCGGCCCCGTCGACTGGCAGAACGGCACCTGGTCCTCCCAGATCGCCGTCTCCTCCATCGTCATCTGGCGGTGGACGGGCTACAACGCCCTGATCTACCTCGCCGCCATGCAGGCCGTGCCCGACGAGCTGTACGAGTCGGCCGCCCTGGACGGCGCCACCCGCCGGCAGCAGTTCCGCTACGTGACCGTGCCTGCCCTGCGGCCCACCATCCTGTTCACCGTCGTCGTCTCCACCATCGGCGCCACCCAGCTCTTCGGCGAACCCCTGCTCTTCGGCGGGGCGGGCGGCCAGAAGGGCGGCGCCTCGCACCAGTTCCAGACCCTCGGCCTCTACCTCTACGAACAGGGCTGGTTCAACTTCCACCTCGGGCGCGCCTCCGCCGTCGCCTGGACGATGTTCCTGATCCTGTTGCTGATCGCCGCGGCCAACATGCTGATCGCGCGGCGGCTGAGGAAGAGCCACTGAGGGGCTGCCGTGACCATCACCGCGACCGGACGACGACCGGGGCCCGAAGGGCCCGGGCCCCAGCGGCGGCCCCCGTCCCGCAAGGACCTCCTGCGCCGGCTCCGGCCCCCGGGCCGGCGGCGGAACCGGGCCCCGTCCGCCACGGCCCGCACCCGGGCCGGCCGGCAACTGCACGCCGGCCCCCTCACCTACGCCGTCCTCGGCCTCTTCACCGCCGGCTCGCTCTTCCCCCTCCTCTGGACGGCCGTCACCGCCTCCCGCGACAACATGCGCCTGGCGAAGACCCCGCCGCCCTTCTGGTTCGGCACCCGGCTCGCCGAGAACGCCGCCACCGCCTGGACCGAGGCCAACATGGGCCTCGCGCTCCTCAACAGCCTGCTCGTCGCCGGCACCGTCGCCGTCGGCACCGTGCTCTTCTGCACCGTCGCCGGCTTCGCCTTCGCCAAGCTCAAGTTCCGCTTCAGCGGTGCGCTGCTGCTCCTGACCATCGGCACGATGATGGTCCCGCCGCAGCTCAGCGTCGTCCCCCTGTTCATGGTGATCGCCGAGCTCAAATGGACCAACCAGCTTCAGTCCGTGGTCCTGCCCACCCTCGTCAGCGCCTTCGGCGTCTTCTTCATGCGGCAGTACTTGCTGGAGGCGCTCCCCGGCGAGCTCGTCGAGGCCGCCCGCGTCGACGGCGCCAGCAGCCTGCGCATCATCTGGCACGTCGTCTTCCCCGTCGCCCGGCCCGCGATGGCCGTGCTCGCCATGCTCTCCTTCGTCCAGGCCTGGAACGACTTCTTCTGGCCGATCATCGCCCTCACCCAGGAGAACCCGACCGTCCAGGTGGCCCTCACCGGCCTCGGCCGCGGCTACGTCCCCGACCAGGCCGTGATCATGGCCGGTGCGCTGCTGGGCACCCTGCCGCTGCTGCTCGCCTTCACCCTCTTCGGCAAACAGATCGTCGGCGGCATCATGCGGGGTGCCGTCAAGGGCTGACGCCCGCCCCCCTCTTCCCGGGAGACCCGATGACCGTGAACTTCCCGCCAGGCTTCCTCTGGGGCACCGCCACCGCCGCCTACCAGATCGAGGGCGCGCCCCGCGAGGACGGCCGCACCCCCTCCATCTGGGACACCTTCTCCCACACCCCCGGCAGGACCCTCGGCGGCGACACCGGCGACACGGCCACCGACCACTACCACCGCCGCCGCGACGACGTCCGCCTGATGGCGGACCTCGGCATCGGCGCCTACCGCTTCTCCGTCTCCTGGCCGCGCGTCCAGCCCGGCGGACGCGGCCACCCCAACCAGCCGGGCCTGGACTTCTACCGCGCCCTCGTCGACGACCTCCTCGAGCACGGCATCCGGCCCGTCCTGACCCTCTACCACTGGGACCTGCCGCAGGAGCTGGAGACGGCGGGCGGCTGGCCCGAGCGCGGCACCGCCCACCGCTTCGCCGACTACGCCCACCTCGTCGCCGAGGCCCTCGGCGACCGCGTCGAGATGTGGACCACCCTCAACGAGCCCTGGTGCAGCGCCTTCCTGGGCTACGCCTCCGGCGTGCACGCCCCCGGCCGCACCGACGACCTCGCCGCCCTGCGCGCCGCCCACCACCTCAACCTCGCCCACGGCCTGGGCGCGCAGGCCCTCCGCGCGGCCCTGCCCTCCCACGCGCAGGTTTCGGTCACCCTCAACCCCGGTGTCGTGCGGGCCTTCACCGACGCCCCGCAGGACCTCGACGCCCAGCGGCGCATCGACGCCCTGGCCACCCGTATCTTCACGGGGCCCATGCTGCATGGCGCATACCCCGAGGACCTGCTCGCCGACACGGCGGGCATCACGGACTGGTCGTTCGTGCACGACGGCGATCCGGGCGTCATCAAGCACCCCCTCGACTCGCTGGGCATCAACTACTACACCCCCGCAGTAGTAGCAGCCGCCACTGACAACGGCCCCGCCGGAGAGGCCCCGGAGCCCTCGCCGTGGCCCGGCGCCGCCGGCGTCGCCTTCCACCGCCCGCCCGGCAAGCGGACGGCCATGGACTGGTCCGTCGACCCCACCGGCCTCTACGACCTGCTGGTGCGCTTCGCCCGGGAGGTCCCCGGCCTGCCCCTGGTGGTCACCGAGAACGGCGCCGCCTACGACGACAAGCCCGACGGCGACGGCACGGTGCACGACCCCGAGCGCATCGCCTTCCTGCACGCCCACCTGGACGCCGTCCGGCGGGCGATCGCCGACGGCGCCGACGTCCGCGGCTACTTCCTCTGGTCGCTGCTCGACAACTTCGAATGGGCCCACGGCTACAGCAAGCGCTTCGGCGCGGTCCACGTCGACTACGCCACCCAGACCCGCACCCTCAAGTCCAGCGCCCGCTGGTACTCCCAGGTCGCCCGGACGGGCCAGCTGCCCCCGTACTAGCGGCCCGGCGTCACTCGAAGACCGACGGCGGCGGCTCCGGCGACGGCCGGGCGCTCGCGTCCGTGACCGGCGCCGCGCCGCCCGTGAAGTCCGCCAGCGCCCTGCCGTGTTCGACCCGCCCCTGGTGGGGGTCGGACGCGGCCCTGCGCGTCAGCTCGGCGACCGGCAGCGCGTGGTCGGAGGCGAGCAGCACCGCGTTGCCGAAGCGCCGCCCGCGCAGCACGGCCGGGTCGGCGGTCAGGCAGAGCTCCGGAAAGACGGTGCCCACCGTCGCGATCTGGGACTTCACATAGGCCAGCGGCGGGCCGTCCGCGAGGTTCGCCGCGTAGAAGCCGCCCGGCCGCAGCGCGCGCCGCACCTCGGCCGCGAACTCGGCACTGGTCAGGTGCGCGGGCGTGCGGGCGCCGCTGAAGACGTCCGCGATGATCAGGTCGGCCCAGCCGTCGGGCACCTTGGCCAGCCCCTCGCGCGCGTCGCAGCCCCGCACCCGGATCCGCCAGCCGCTGTCCAGCGGCAGCTCGCGCCGTACGAACCGGACGAGCGGCTCGTCGATCTCCACGATCTGCTGGGTCGAGCGGGGCCGCGTCGCGGCGACGTACCGGGCGAGGGTGAAGGCGCCGCCGCCCAGGTGGAGGGCCTGGACGGGCTTGCCGGGCGGCGCGACGAGGTCGGCGATGTGACCGAGCCTGCGCTGGTAGGCGAAGTCCAGGTAGGAGGGGTCGTCGAGATCGACGTGGGACTGCGGCGCGCCGTCGATCAGCAGGGTGAACCCCCGGGGGCGGTCCCGGTCGGGCACGAGCTCGGCGCGCCCGCCGGCGACCTGCTCCGCGACCGGTTCGGCGGCGCGGCCGCGCCCTTGCTTCTTCCTGACCTTGCCCACCCGGCAAGTATCGCCCAGGGGCGGGCGGGGGCTAGCGGCAGCGGTCGACCGCGGCGATCGTCCGGGCGGCCTCGCCGAGGGCGGCGCGCAGCACCGCCGGGTCCGTGGCCGAGGAGAAGGCCGCCTCCGGGGCGACGAGCCAGCCGGCGCCGGTGAGGACCGGCCCGTCGGGGACGGCGCGGAGCCCCCGGCCGTGGGTCTGGGTGCAGGCGCTGCCCGGCACGTCCCAGGCGGCGGCGGTGCCGGCAGGCACCAGGAAGCCGAGCGTGTCGCACTCGCCGTCGTGCAGGACGGGACCGACGCCGTCGCGCAGCCGGAGGATGTCGACGGCCTCCAGGCCCTGCCGGGCGGGCACGGTGACCAGATCGCACGGGCCGGCGTCGGGGGCGAGGCCCGGTGCCTGGGGTGCGCACGGTGAAGGGCTGCGGTCCTGACGCGGCTGGTGCAGGGCCGTCGTCCGCGAGCTGCTGCTGTCCACTCCGGCCTCCACCAAGGGAAACCCCTCCTCCGCCTGCCACTACGCTCCGCGTCGAGCGTGCTCGACGGGTTCAACGCGCGAGAGGCGTCAACGGCAACGGGCACATGCCGTCACAAAGGATGGCACTTCACGGCGGACCGGGGGTGAGCCATCCGGTCCGTAGCCGAACGGGGGGTCAGGGAGGGGGCCGAACAGGGGAAGCGGCGCGCCGGCTGCCGGGCGTACGACAAGGGCCCCGGTCCGCTTCCGCGGACCGGGGCCCTTCGCCAGGGTGAGTAACGGGACTCGAACCCGCGACATCCTGGACCACAACCAGGTGCTCTACCAGCTGAGCTATACCCACCATGACCGGTGACTTGTGGTGTGTTTCCCACCGGCCGAGAAAAAGCTTACACGGTCCGGAGGGGTGCTCGCTCCCAGCTTTCGCCGAGCCGGGAGCGAGCTGCGTCACTATCCCTGAGCAGGCAGGACGTGTTTGGCCGCGATGGCCTTCGCCGTGTCCGAGTCCGGACCGGGCTGCGGCACGAAGATCGCCTCACGGTAATAACGGAGTTCGGCGATCGATTCCCGGATGTCGGCGAGCGCGCGGTGGTTGCCGTTCTTCTTGGGGCTGGAGAAGTAGGCCCGCGGATACCAGCGGCGGGCCAGCTCCTTCACCGACGACACGTCGACGATCCGGTAGTGCAGGTGGGACTCCAGGGCCGGCATGTCCCGCGCGAGGAAACCGCGGTCGGTGCCGACCGAGTTGCCGCACAGCGGGGCCTTGCCCGGCTCCGGGACGTGCTCGCGGACGTAGGCGAGGACCTGCTGCTCGGCGTCCTCGAGGGTGGTGCCCTGGTCCAGCTCCGCGAGCAGCCCGGAGGCCGTGTGCATCTGGCGCACCACCTCGGGCATGGTGACGAGGGCCTCGGCGGGCGGGCGGACGACGATGTCCACGCCGTCGCCGAGGATGTTCAGCTCCGAGTCGGTCACCAGGGCGGCCACCTCGATGAGCGCGTCGGACGACAGCGAGAGCCCGGTCATCTCGCAGTCGATCCACACCATGCGATCGTTCATGTTCCTCACCCTACGGGGCGTTCCCGCTGGCCGGGCAGGCGTGGGGTGTAGAGGTCCGATTCCGGCTTGCCCGAATCCGTGGCATTCACCCCGTATCCACCGCTATGTCCGCCCGGTACGCCCTGATGGGCGCCGTGCGGGCCGTGGCCCGGGTGTCCTCCGTGCGGTGGCGGCGGACCACCGAGGACACCGCCGCCCCCGGAGGCGGCATGGGCCGGAGCCATGGCAGCCCGGCGGAGCGCCATCACCGACGGCTCGCCGGTCCGCTGCTCGCCGAGCTCCGCCCGGTCGAACCGATCCGGACGCTCCCGCTCCGTACGCCCCTCGCGCTCGGCCCGCTCGGGGCGGTCGGCCGAGCCGCTCTGGGGCCTGCGCGCGCGGTACGCGGCCCGGTAGGCGGCGGGGGAGGACCCCAGCTGCCGCCGGAAGTGCCCGCGCAGCGCCACCGGGGAGCGGAACCCGCAGCGGCCGGCGACCTCGTCCACCGAATAGTCGGAGGTCTCCAGCAGCCGCTGTGCCTGGAGCACCCGCTGGGTGATCAGCCACTGCAGGGGCGCGCTCCCGGTGAGCGAGCGGAACCGCCGGTCGAAGGTCCGGCGGGACATGTACGCGCGCGCGGCGAGCGTCTCCACGTCGAACTGCTCGTGGAGGTGCTCCAGCGCCCAGGCGACGACCTCGGCGAGCGGGTCGGCGCCGATCTCCTCCGGTAAAGACCGGTCGAGGTAGCGCTCCTGCCCGCCGCTGCGGCGCGGCGGGACGACGAGCCGGCGGGCCAGCGCCCCGGCCGCGTCGGCTCCGTGGTCGGTGCGGACGATGTGCAGGCACAGGTCGATGCCTGCCGCGGTGCCCGCGGAAGTCAGTACGTCACCGTCGTCCACGAAGAGCTCCCGCGGGTCCACGTGGACCGACGGATAGCGCTTGGCGAGCGTGGGCGCGTACATCCAGTGGGTGGTGGCGGGCCTGCCGTCGAGCAGTCCCGCCGCGGCCAGTACGAAGGCCCCGGTGCACAGCCCGACGATGCGGGCGCCCTCCTCGTGGGCACGGCGCAGTGCGTCGAGTGCGGCTGCGGGCGGCGGCTGGGTGATCGACCGCCAGGCCGGTACGACGACGGTGCCGGCCCGGGAGAGTGCCTCCAGGCCGTACGGTGCGGTCAATTCCAGGCCGCCGGTTGTTCGCAATGGCACATCCTCGCCCGCGCACACCAGCAAGCGGTAGCGAGGGACTCCGGCGTCCTGTCGGTCGATGCCGAACACGGAGAGCGGAATGGAGCTTTCGAAGATGGGGCCGCCGCTGAAAAGCAGCACTGCGACGATCTCCCGGCGGCGGCGTCCGGAGAGCTTGCGCGTGGTCTCCGGTACGGTCGTGGAGTCCTGGCTCATGGCGCTAAGCCCCCCTCGGCGGTCGAGTCCTCTCGGTCCTGCACGTTTCCCCTCGGTCCTGAACGGTTCCCCCGCCGGTCATGGCCAAGATCGAATCTACTGCGTCGAATGGAGACGCGGTGACCAGTTCACCACCCGGCTCTATGTCGACATGGCAACTTGGCGCGAAGCGTTCGATCACGAAGCGTTGCACTTGCAGGCCTCGGTGAAAAGTACGCCTCTCGCCCATGCCCAATCCCCGTAGGGTGCAACCGCCCTCCGCGGTCCTTCCCTTGCTGGTCGACCGGCTGTTAGGGGCCTCTCAAGCCAAGGTGCGGGGTTCGGACTCAAGTTGGCTGAAAAGTGGTGGGTCCAGGTGTGCGAAAGTGTCAAACAGCCCTCGTCCAGCCCTCTGTCCGGCCGCCTCCGGAGGCCTCAGTCGAGGGGTGCGGCGCCGCTCTGATGGCGCCCGCCGCGGTGCGTCCCCGAGCCGGTCCGGCCGTGCCGGCCGCGGTGCGGGACGGTCTGCTCCGCGAGGGCCCTGGCGGCACTGCGCTCGGACTGCCGCAGCAGGGCGCGGCAGGCGCAGGTGACGGCCACGAGCCCGGCCGCGGTGCCCGCCGCGCCGCCGAAGGACTGACCGCAGATCAGCAGGGTCACGGGGACGAGCACGCAGCTGAAGGCCGCCCAGCGGACCACGTCGCTCACCGGATCGGGGGAGTCCTGCGGCGGGGCGTCGGCGCGGGCGTGGTCGCGGGTTCCGGGCACGGGGCGCTCCCTGGGGGCGGCGGGCTGGCGGTGGTACAACGCCCGGCCGGGGCCCTCGGTCACTGCGCCGAGCGCATCGGGAGTACGCCCGGAGCGCGGCCGGGGCATTGCGCTACGCGCCGCCCTCGTGCATGCTCCGGGGAACGCCCGCCCGCCACCCGACCCACCGGCGGTCCGGGCGGGCACCGCGTGCCGCGCCCGTGCGACCCGGGGCTCCGGGGCGCCGGCCGGCCCCTGGGCAGGCGGCGAGTGTCGCCGTACCCTGGTGGGTAAGTGATTGAAAAGATGAATCCCGGACGGATTTTGCCTCCAAGATCCGACCCCGGGGGAGCAACCGCCGATCTCCCTCCGCCCGAGGACACCCTTCGCCGAGATACCGATGGCCGGTCACGAATTCTCCGAACCTGCGGACCGCAAGCGGGTCGCCGATCACGCGGCGCACCCCGAAGCGGCGGAAGAAACACGCCATTCCTGCGATCCGGCGTTCCAGCACGGCGTCGTGGTGGGCTTCGACGGCTCCACGTCCAGCGAGCGAGCGCTTGCGTATGCAATCGGGATGGCCCGGCGCTCCGGCTCCGGCCTGATCATCGTCCATGTGGCCAACCGGCTGCCGACCACCGTCTGGGCGGGCTGCGAGCCGCCGGTCTTCGTGGACGTCCCCGACCACCGCACCGAGGTCCTGGGCCTGGAACTGGCCTGCGCGGACTATCTGTCGGAGGTCCCGTGGATCCTCGTCGAGCGCGGCGGCGACATCTGCCACGAGCTCGAGGAGGTCGGCCGGGAGTACGCGGCCGATGCGATCGTCGTCGGCTCGACGCACGGCCTGGTCGGCCGGATCTTCGGCTCGGTAGCGGGCCGGCTGGCCCGGCGGGCCCAGCGGCCCGTCGTCGTTATTCCGTAGCCGGTTTCCTCACCCTGCAGGAGTGATGACTCCTGCCCCGTACTTGACGGCCCGTGAATCTACCCGCGCGTAGGGGGTGGATCGCGCCGCGCGGGCGGGTAGGAACCGCCCGATGGCGTGCTGCCGTACGGGAGGTGACGGTTCCCGGAAGCGGCGGCATCCCCGCCGGCGCGAGGGCGAACGCCGGCGCATGGGAAAGCGGCCTTCCCGCGCGCGTGGTGGCACGTGCGGGAAGGCCGTTCCTCTCGGACCTGTCGCGGACAGGTGCGGACAGGTACGAGAGCTCCGAGGGGGCCCGCCGGAGGGCGGGCCCGGCGGGTGCTACTCGACGGTGACGGACTTCGCCAGGTTGCGCGGCTTGTCGATGTCGCGGCCCATGGCCTTGGCCGTGTAGTAGGCGAAGAGCTGCAGCGGGATGCCCATGAGGATGGCGTCCAGCTCGTCCTCGTTCTTCGGCACGACGATCGTGTGGTCGGCCTTCTCCTGGACCTGGTGCGCGACGGCGAGGATGCGGCCGCTGCGGGCCTTGATCTCCTCCAGCGCGGCGCGGTTCTTCTCCAGCAGCTCGTCGTCCGGGACGATCGCGACCGTCGGCATGGCGGGCTCGATCAGGGCCAGCGGACCGTGCTTGAGCTCGGAGGCGGGGTAGGCCTCGGCGTGGATGTACGAGACCTCCTTGAGCTTCAGCGAGGCCTCGCGGGCCACCGGGTAGCCCCGGACGCGGCCGATGAACATCATCGACTTGGCCTCGGCGTACTCCTTGGCCAGCTCCTCGATCTGCGCCTCGTTCGCGAGGATCTCCTCGATCTGCGCGGGGAGCTTGCGCAGGCCCTCGATGATCCGCTTGCCGTCGGCGACGGACAGGTCGCGGGTGCGGCCCAGGTGCAGGGCGAGCAGGCCGAAGGAGACCACCATGTTGGTGAAGCACTTGGTGGAGACCACGCAGACCTCGGGGCCGGCGTGCACGTAGATGCCGCCGTCGGTCTCGCGGGCGATCGCCGAGCCGACCACGTTGACCAGGCCGAGGACGCGGGCGCCCTTGCGCTTGAGCTCCTGGACGGCGGCGAGCACGTCGTAGGTCTCGCCGGACTGCGAGACGGCGATGTAGAGGGTGTCGGGGTCCACGACCGGGTTGCGGTAGCGGAACTCGGAGGCCGGCTCGGCGTCCGCGGGGATGCGGGCCAGCTCCTCGATCATCTGGGCGCCGATCTGGCCGGCGTGGTACGAGGTGCCGCAGCCGAGGATCTTGACGCGGCGCACGGCGCGGGCGTCGCGGGCGTCGAGGTTCAGGCCGCCCAGGTGCACGGTGGAGAAGCGGTCGTCGATGCGGCCGCGCAGCGCGCGGTCCACGGCGTCGGCCTGCTCGTGGATCTCCTTGTGCATGTACGTGTCGTGGCCGCCCATGTCGTACGACTCGGCCTCCCACTCGACGGTGGTCGGCTGGGCGGAGGTGCGGGAGCCCTCGGTGGTGTACGTGCGGTAGTCGTCGGCCTTGAGGGTGGCCATCTCGCCGTCGTCGAGGGTGACGACCTGGCGGGTGTGGCTGACCAGGGCGGCGACGTCGGAGGAGACGAACATCTCCTTCTCGCCTATGCCCAGCACGACGGGGGAGCCGTTGCGGGCGACGACGATGCGGTCCGGGAAGTCGGCGTGCAGGACGGCGATGCCGTAGGTGCCCTCGATGTGGCGGACGGCCTCGCGGACCTTCTCCTCCAGCGTGGCGGCCTCGGAGCGGGCGATGAGGTGGGCGAGCACCTCGGTGTCGGTGTCGGAGACGAAGACGAAGCCCTCGGCCGTCAGCCGGGTGCGCAGGTCGGCGGCGTTGTCGATGATGCCGTTGTGGACGACGGCGACCTTCTCCTCCGCGTCCAGGTGCGGGTGGGCGTTGACGTCGTTCGGCGCGCCGTGGGTGGCCCAGCGGGTGTGGGCGATGCCGGTGGTGCCGTTGAAGCGCTTGGGGAGGCGGGACTCCAGCTCGCGCACACGGCCCTTGGCCTTGGCGGACTTCAGGCCACCGGTCTTGCCGCCGGCGTGCAGCGCGATGCCCGCGGAGTCGTATCCGCGGTACTCCAGCCGCTGCAGACCCTCCAGCAGCAGCGGTGCGACATCGCGCTTACCGATGTATCCGACGATTCCACACATGTGGTGACCCTCCCAGAGAAATGATCAGTGGTGCCCGTGGGGCGGCAGTGGCGGGGGGGGGGGGGGGGGGGGGGGCCCCCCCCCCCCCCCCCCCCCCCCCCCACGACTCGGCCGATGACTCAGCCGTAGACGATGCGGCGCAGCTGCCGCAGTGAGAGCTCCGGCGGGGCCACCGCGCGGTGCGGCAGCTCCGCCGAGATCCGCTCGAAGATCTCCGTGTTGCGCAGTCCGCCGGACTGCAGCTCGCGGTGGCGGCGGCGGACGAAGCTCTCGGTCGTCTCGTCGAAGTACGCCAGGACGTCCAGGACCACCCGGGCGGCCTCGCCGCGCTGGAGCGGCGTGCTGCGCACCAGGTGGTCCACCAGGTCGTCATGATTCATACGGCGTTCGAGCACCCGTCGATACTGAGGGGTATCCGAGACATTCGCAAGAATCCTGCCCGATATCGGGCAGGCGTGAGTGGTTCAGATGCCGGAATCGCCTAGAAACGCTTGAGTACGGCCTGTTTTGCCGTGGCGAATTCCTCATCGGTCAAGATCCCCGCACGGTGCAGCTCGCCCAGCTCCCGCAGCCGCCGCAGCAGGGCGTCATGATCGGAAGCGGCCTCGGGGGCGGGGGCGGGGGCGGCGATGGCGAGGGCGGCCGGGGGCTCGGGGAGCGCGTGCGCCGCGCCCTGTGCGCCGGCGGCGGACGGGTGCGGCAGCCGGGCCACCACCGCGGCGCCCACCACCGCCATCAGCGGGTCCTTCTTGAAGCCGAACAGTTCGATCGCATGGGGGTCGTGCTTGGGCGGGGCCTTGGTCGGCTCCCGGAGGACGACGAAGCGGAGGTAGCCGTGCTCCAGGCCCATGGAGGGCATCCACTCCACCGAGCGGACCTCCGTCAGGGCGAGCGACTGCGTACCGGCGGACTTCTTGCCCTCCTCGGTCTTCCAGTTCCACTCCAGGCGGATCCGCTCGCCGTCGAAGGTGACCGTGCCGTCCCCGGCGCCGACCGACAGCGGCAGCGTCGGGCCGGGCAGCAGATAGCGGTCCGTGGGCCCCTCCGGCACCTGCTCCAGGAGGAGGGCGTTGCGCACCTCGTCCACGAAGTACTCGGCGACGCCCGAGCGGTCGGACTCGACCGTCAGCTGATACGGATCGGCGGCGTCCGGCAGCCTGCCCCGCGCGACCTGCAGCAGGGGGTCGGCCCCGTCGCGCAGCCGGAGCCGCAGCCGGCCGCTCTTCCGGCCCGGCTCGTAGGCGATCCCCGCCACGGCGGTCAGCGGAACGGCCAGCTCACCGAGGGTCTGACGCATCAGGTGCACGCCGCGCTCGCGGCCCGGGACGATCCGTATCGTGTCGCCGTCGAAGGTCCACGTACCGTCCTTCTGGAGGATCTCAGCCATGGGGGGATTCTCTCAGGCACGTACGCTCAGGAGGACGCGGACCTTGACGCCGGCCGGGGCCGGCGATACCCAAGTGAGCGTTCGTACGCGTGAATTCCCGTGAGCGGCATGCCGAAGGGACTTCCTCTTGAGACGCACGAGCCCGAGACGCACGAGCGTGAGAAGCGAGAGTTCGAGAAGCGCGAGCGTGAGGCGCGCGAGTCCGAGACGCGCGAGTCCGGGACGCGCACGCGTGAGATGTCTTGCGGCGGCCGGTGCCGCCCTGTTGCTTGCCGCCGGGCCCGTCTCCGTCTCCGCCACGGCCGCCCCGGAGCGGGCCGCGGAGCCCGGGCCCGCCCCGCTCGGCCGCGTCGTGCCGGCCCCCGCCTCCGTCCGGCCCGGCGGGGACCCGTACGAGATCACGGCCCGCACCGTCGTCCGGGTGCCGTCCGGCAGCCCCGAGGCCGCGCGGGTCGGCGGCTACCTGGCCGGGCTGCTGCGCCCCTCGACGGGATACCGCCTGCCCGTCCAGGAGACGGAGACGGAGGCGGAGGCGGACGGCCCGGGGATCCGCCTGGTGATCGACGAGGAGGAAGGCGGGGGCGGCGCGGGAGCCCGAGCAGGCGTCCGGGAGGGGGATCCGGGCGGCGAGGACTACCGGCTGTCCGTCACCGCGCGCTCCGTGACGATCTCCGCGCGCGGGGGCGCCGGGCTCTTCCACGGCGTCCAGACGCTCCGGCAGCTGCTGCCCGCCCGCGCCGAGAGCACCGTCCGGCAGCCCGGGCCGTGGACCGTGGCGGGCGGCGAGATCACCGACGCGCCGCGCTACGGCTACCGCGGCGCGATGCTCGACGTCGCCCGGCACTTCTTCACCGTGGACCAGGTCAAGCGGTACGCCGACCAGCTCGCCCTCTACAAGTACAACGCCCTCCACCTGCACCTCTCCGACGACCAGGGCTGGCGGATCGCCATCGGCTCATGGCCCCGGCTGGCCTCGTACGGCGGCAGCACCCAGGTCGGCGGCGGGCCGGGCGGCTCCTACAGCCGGGAGGACTACCGGGAGATCGCCCGGTACGCCGCGAGCCGCTACCTCACGGTGGTCCCCGAGATCGACATGCCCGGGCACACCAACGCGGCCCTCGCCTCGTACGCCCGCCTGAACAGCGACGGCACCGCGCGGCCCCTCTACACGGGCACGGAGGTCGGCTTCAGCTCCCTGTGCGTGACCAAGCAGGACACGTACGACTTCGTGGAGGACGTCATCGGCGAGCTGGCGGCGCTCACCCCGGGTCCCTACCTGCACATCGGCGGCGACGAGGCGCACTCGACCAGCCCCGCCGACTACGCGGCCTTCATGGACCGGGTGCAGCCCGCCGTCGCCCGGCACGGCAAGACGGTCATCGGCTGGCACCAGCTGGCCGCGGCCCGGCCGGCGGAGGGCGCGCTCCTGCAGTACTGGGGCTACGACAGGACCGGGGCGGCCGAGCGCGCGCAGGTCGCGGCCGCGGCGCGGGCGGGCGCCGGCCTGATCCTCTCTCCCGCGGACCGGGCGTACCTGGACATGAAGTACACCAAGGACACGCCGCTGGGCCTGCAGTGGGCAGGGCTGGTCGAGGTGCGGCAGTCCTACGACTGGGACCCCGGCGGCTATCTGGCGGGGGCGCCCGCCTCGGCCGTGGCGGGCGTCGAGGCACCGCTGTGGACGGAGACGGTCAGCACGAGCGCCCAGCTGGAGTACATGGCCTTCCCGCGGCTGGCGGGCATCGCCGAACTCGGCTGGTCCCCGGCGGCCACGCACGACTGGTCCTCCTACCGGGCGCGGCTGGCGGCACAGGGCCCGCGCTGGGACGCGCTGGGCATCACGTACTACCGCTCGCCGCAGGTGCCCTGGCTCTGACCGGAGCCCGGGCGCCCGGCGCCGAGGGCGAGTGCCTTGATCCGTTGCGCACGCCCGGTGAAGGGTGCGGGCCGCACCCTTCACCGAGCCGCAGCGGTGCTCAGCCCGCGAACCCCAGTTCGCGGGCGATCAGCATGCGCTGCACCTCGCTCGTGCCCTCGCCGATCTCCAGGATCTTGGAGTCGCGCCACATCCGGGCCACCGGATACTCGTTCATGAAGCCGTAGCCGCCGTGGATCTGGGTGGCCTCGCGGGCGTTGGTCACCGCGATCTCGGACGAGTAGAGCTTGGCCAGGGCGGCCTCCTTCTTGAACGGCTCGCCGTGCACCAGCCGGGAGGCGGCGTCGCGCCAGGCGAGACGGGCCGTGTGCGCCCGCATCTCCATGTCGGCCAGCTTGAACTGGATCGCCTGGTTCGCCCCGATGGGCCGGCCGAAGGCCTGCCGCTCCTTGGCGTACTTCACCGACTCGTCCACGCAGCCCTGCGCCAGGCCCGTGGCCAGCGCGGAGATCGCGATCCGGCCCTCGTCCAGTATCCGCAGGAACTGGGCGTAGCCGCGGCCCTCCTCGCCGAGCAGATTGGCCTTCGGGACGCGGACGTCGGAGAAGGACAGCTCGCGGGTGTCGGAGGCGTTCCAGCCGACCTTGGAGTAGGGGGCGGCGACGGTGAAGCCGGGCGTGCCCGAGGGGACGATGATCGAGGAGATCAGCGGCTTGCCGCTGTCCGTGCGGCCGGTGACCGCGGTGACCGTGACCAGGCCCGTGATGTCCGTGCCGGAGTTGGTGATGAAGCACTTGGTGCCGTTGATCACCCACTCGCCCGTGGCCTCGTCCAGCCGGGCCGTGGTGCGCGTGCCGCCGGCGTCCGAGCCGCACTCGGGCTCGGTCAGGCCGAAGGCGCCCAGGATCTCGCCGGAGCACATCTTCGGCAGCCAGGTGCGCTTCTGCTCCTCCGTGCCGAACCGGAAGACGGGCATAGCGCCGAGCGAGACGCCGGCCTCCAGGGTGATGGCGACGGAGGAGTCGACCCGGGCCAGCTCCTCCAGGGCCAGGCCGAGGGCCAGGTAGTCGCCGCCCATGCCGCCGTACTCCTCGGGGAAGGGCAGCCCGAACAGCCCCATGCGGCCCATCTCCCGCACGATCTCGTACGGGAACTCGTGGCGCTCGTAGAAGTCGCCGATCTTCGGGGCGACCACGTCGTGTGCGAACTCCTCCACCGTGCGGCGGAGTTCCTCGTGCTCGGGGGTGAGGCGGTGGTCCAGCGGCATGGCTCAGGACTCCTGTTGGGAGAGGGCGCGGACGGTACGGGAGGGGCTGGGCCGCCCCAGCTGCTCGGCCATCCAGACGCTCGTGGCGGTGAGCTGGCCGAGGTCGACCCCGGTGCGGACACCGAGGCCGTCGAGCATCCAGAGAAGGTCTTCGGTGGCGAGATTGCCCGTGGCGCTCTTCGCGTACGGGCAGCCGCCGAGGCCGCCGGCGGAGGCGTCGACGGTGGTGACGCCGTGCCGCAGGGCGGCCAGGGTGTTGGACAGGGCCTGGCCGTAGGTGTCGTGGAAGTGGACGGCGAGCCGGCCGGTCTCCACGCCCGCCTCGTTCAGGGCGGTGAGCAGGGCCGTGACGTGGCCGGGCGTGGCGACGCCGATCGTGTCGCCCAGGCTCAGCTCGTCGCAGCCGAGGTCCAGCAGGCGGCGGCTGACCCGGACGACCTGCTCCAGCGGGACGGCGCCCTCCCAGGGGTCGCCGAAGCACATGGACAGATAGCCGCGGACGCCGAGGCCCGCCTCGCGCGCCTCGGCCACGACCGGCGCGAACATCTCCAGGGACTCGTCGACCGTCCGGTTGAGGTTCGCCTTGGCGAAGGACTCCGTGGCGCTGCCGAAGACGGCGATCTCGCGGGCGCCGAGGGCGCGGGCGCGCTCCAGGCCGCGGGCGTTGGGCACGAGGACGGGCAGCCGGGCGGGCACCCCGTCCAGGAGGGGCAGCAGCTGCTCGGCGTCGGCGAGCTGCGGCACCCACTTGGGGTGCACGAAGCTGGTGGCCTCGACCGTGCCGAGGCCGGCCGCGGCGAGGCGGCGGATGAACTCCGCCTTCACCTCGACCGGGACGACCGTCCGCTCGTTCTGCAGGCCGTCGCGGGGGCCCACCTCGTGGATCCGGACGCGGGAGGGGAGGCCGGGCTCGGGCACGGCCATGGGCAGTCCGCTGATCATGACTCCTCCGCGGGGGCGGGGGTGACGACGGCCAGCACCTGGTCCATGGCGACGGTGGCACCGGGCGTCACGTCCAGCTCGGTGACGGTGCCGTCGTGCGGGGCGGAGATGACGTGCTCCATCTTCATCGCCTCCACCACGAGCAGGCTCTGCCCGGCGCTGACGAAGTCGCCCACGCCGGCCTTGACGACGGTGACGGTGCCGGGCATGGGGGCGGTGAGGGTGTCGACGCCGCCGGCTCCGGCACCGTCCGTGACCACGACGGGGTCGTGGTCACGGAGGTGCCAGGCATCGCCGTCCCGCCCGAGCCAGGTGCCCTCCGGGCCGGGGGCCCGGTGGAAGGTGTGGGTGAGCCCGTCCAGTTCGAGGGCGACGGGGGCCGCCGGCCCGCGGGAGGGCAGCAGCTTCGCGGGGACGGGCAGGGGCGCCGGGGCCGTGGGGGAGGGCTCTCCGCTCGCGGTGCCCGGCGCGGCCGGTGCCGGGCCGGCCGTCTCCAGCACGAGCTCCGCGGCGGATGCCGCACCCCGGACGCGGACCGTCACCGGATCCTCGCCCGGCACCCGGAAGTGGTGCGCCGTCCAGGCCTGCTCGCCACCGAGGCGCCAGCCGTGCGGGACCGAGAACGGGTCCACCCAGCCCTCGCCCGGCGGTTCCAGGGCCGCCTGGCCCAGCAGCGCGGCCGCCGCGTACACCTCGTCCGGGACGGAGGACCGCACGAGCGATGCCGCGTCCCGGTCGACCAGGCCCGTGTCCAGCGCGCCGGCCACGACCTGCGGGTGGGCCAGCAGGCGGCGCAGGAAGCCCGCGTTGGTGTCGACGCCCAGGACGACCGTGTCCGCGAGGGCGGCCCGCAGGCGGCGCAGGGCCGTGGCCCGGTCCGGGCCGTGGGCGATGACCTTGGCGAGCATGGGGTCGTAGGACGTGCCGACGTCCGTGCCTTCCGCGAGGCCCGAGTCGACGCGGACGCCCTCGCCCGCCGGCTCGCGCAGCAGCCGCACGGTGCCCGCGGACGGCAGGAAGTCGACGCGGTCGCCGCCGGCGCTCACCCGCGCGGTCTCGGCGCAGATGCGGGCCTCGACCGCGTGCCCGGTGAGGGTCACGTCCTCCTGGCGTACGGTCAGCTCCTCGCCGGCGGCGACGCGGATCTGCCACTCGACCAGATCCAGGCCGGTGACCAGCTCGGTGACGGGGTGCTCGACCTGGAGGCGGGTGTTCATCTCCATGAAGTAGTACGAGGCGGGGTCGTCGCCCGGCACGATGAACTCGACCGTGCCCGCGCCCGCGTACCCGCAGGAGCGGGCCGCCTGGACGGCCGCCTCGCCCATGGCGGCGCGGGTGGCCTCGTCGAGGAACGGCGACGGGGCCTCCTCGATGATCTTCTGGTGGCGGCGCTGCAGGGAGCACTCGCGCTCGCCCAGGTGGATCACGTGGCCGTGGCCGTCGGCGAGGACCTGGATCTCGATGTGGCGGGGGCGGTCGACCCAGCGCTCGACCAGCAGGGTGTCGTCGCCGAAGGAGCCGCGGGCCTCGCGGCGCGCGGCGGCGATCTCCTCGCCGAGCAGGGCGGCGTCGCGGACGAGGCGCATGCCCTTGCCGCCGCCGCCCGCGGAGGGCTTGAGCAGGACGGGCATGCCGATCGTGAGGGCGGCGGCCGCGAGCTCGGCGTCGGTCAGGCCGCTGCCGGAGGAGCCGGGCACCACGGGCACGCCCGCGGCCTGCACGGTCTCCTTGGCGCGGATCTTGTCGCCCATCAGCTCGATGGCGGCGGCGGGCGGGCCGATGAAGGCGAGCCCGGCGTCGGTGCAGGCGCGGGCGAAGGCGGCGTTCTCGGCGAGGAAGCCGTAGCCGGGGTGGACGGCCTGCGCGCCGGTGCGGGCCGCTGCCTCCAGGAGGCGCGGTATCGACAGATAGCTCTCCGCGGCGGCCGCCGGGCCGATCCGGACGGCGGTGTCGGCCTCGCGGACGTGCCGGGCCTCCGCATCCGCGTCGCTGAACACGGCGACCGAGCGGATACCGAGCGCGCGCAGCGTGCGGATGACCCGTACGGCGATCTCGCCGCGGTTGGCGACAAGGACAGTCTCGAACATGCTCCGCCTCACATCCGGAAGACGCCGTAGCCGGGCGCCGTGGTGTCCTTCTCCGGCAGGGGGGCGTTGGCGCAGGCCGTCAGCGCCAGGCCCAGCACCTGCCGGGTCTCCAGGGGGTCGATGACGCCGTCGTCCCACAGCCGCGCGGTGGCGTAGTAGGCGCTGCCCTGCGTCTCGTACTGCTCGCGGATGGGGGCGCGGAAGGCGTCCTCCTCCTCGGCGCTCCAGGTCTCGCCGCGGCCTTCGAGCTGGTCGCGCTTGACGGTGGCGAGGACGGAGGCCGCCTGCTCGCCGCCCATGACCGAGATCTTGGCGTTGGGCCACATCCACAGGAAGCGCGGCGAATAGGCCCGGCCGCACATCGAGTAGTTCCCCGCGCCGTAGGAGCCGCCGATGACGACGGTGAGCTTGGGGACGCGGGTGCAGGCCACGGCCGTGACCATCTTGGCGCCGTGCTTGGCGATGCCGCCCGCCTCGTACTGCCGGCCGACCATGAAGCCGGAGATGTTCTGCAGGAAGACCAGGGGGATGCCGCGCTGGTCGCACAGCTCGATGAAGTGGGCGCCCTTCTGGGCGGATTCGGAGAACAGGATGCCGTTGTTGGCGACGATGCCGACGGGGTGGCCGTGGATCCGGGCGAAGCCGGTCACCAGCGTCTGCCCGAACTCGGCCTTGAACTCGGCGAACCGCGATCCGTCCACGACGCGGGAGATGACCTCGCGCACGTCGTACGGCGTGCGGGAGTCCACCGGGACGGCGCCGTAGAGCCCCGCGGGATCGACGGCGGGCTCCTCGGCCGGCTCGACGTGCCAGGGGAGCGCGCCCCGCTCGGGCAGGGTCGACACGATCGTGCGGACGATGCGCAGGGCGTGGGCGTCGTCCTCGGCGAGGTGGTCGGTGACGCCCGACACCTTCGAGTGGACCTCGCCGCCGCCGAGCTCCTCGGCGGTGACGACCTCGCCCGTGGCGGCCTTCACCAGCGGCGGGCCGCCCAGGAAGATCGTGCCCTGGCCGCGGACGATGACCGCTTCGTCGCTCATCGCCGGGACGTAGGCGCCGCCGGCGGTGCAGGAGCCGAGGACCGCGGCGATCTGCGGGACGCCCGCGCCGGACATCCGGGCCTGGTTGTAGAAGATCCGGCCGAAGTGGTCGCGGTCGGGGAAGACCTCGTCCTGCATGGGGAGGAAGGCGCCGCCCGAGTCGACCAGATACAGGCACGGCAGCCTGTTCTCCAGGGCGACCTCCTGGGCGCGCAGGTGCTTCTTGACCGTCATCGGGTAGTACGTGCCGCCCTTGACGGTGGCGTCGTTGGCGACGATCACGACCTCGCGGCCGGAGACCCGCCCGATGCCGGAGATGACGCCCGCGGCGGGCGCGGCCCCGCCGTACATCCCCTCGGCGGCCAGCGGGGCGAGCTCCAGGAAGGGCGAGCCCGGGTCCAGCAGAGAGTCCACCCGGTCGCGCGGCAGGAGCTTGCCGCGGGCCGTGTGCCGCGCCCTGGCCTTCTCGCCGCCCCCCAGCCGGGCCGCGGCCAGCCGCTCCCGCAGCCCCGCGGACAGCTCGCGGTGCGCGGCCTCGTTGGCCCGCCAGGCGTCGGACGCCGGATCGGCGGCGCTCCGCAGCGCCGGTGCCTGCTGCATGTACTCGAGCTCCTTGCTCGGGCCCACCGGCCCGGCCCATGACCCACTCGGTTAATGAGCGTTAACACGTTTCCTTCAGGTTAACGACCACTAACGCCGCTGTCTAGAATTACTTTCGTGAACGACGCACCAACCCGCACCCCGGCCCCCGCCGCGCCCACCCGCCGCGAGCAGATCCTCGAAGAGGCGGCCCGGCTCTTCGCCGAGCGCGGCTTCCACGGCGTGGGGGTCGACGAGATAGGGGCGGCCGTCGGGATCAGCGGCCCCGGCCTCTACCGGCACTTCGCCGGCAAGGACGCGATGCTCGCCGAGCTGCTGGTCGGCATCAGCGAGCGGCTCTTCGCGGGCGGGCGCCGCCGCGTCATCGAGGCCGCCTCGGCGGGCGGCGGCCCGGCCGCCGTGCTGGGCTCCCTCATCGACGGTCACATCGACTTCGCGCTGGACGACCGGGCGCTGATCATCCTCCACGACCGGGAGCTGGGCCAGCTGCGCGACAGCGACCGCAAGCAGGTGCGCTCGCTCCAGCGGCAGTACGTGGAGCTGTGGGTCGACGTCGTCCGCCGGCTCCACCCGGGTCCGGACGAGGCCGAGGTCCGCGCCGCCGTCCACGCCGTCTTCGGCCTGCTCAACTCCACCCCCCACCTCGGCCGCCCGGGCGCCCTCCCCGGGCGCGAGGCCACCGCGGCCCTGCTGCGCCGCCTGGCCCACGGAGCCTTCGAGGCGCTCTCGGCCGGCGTCACCCGTACGGCCTAGCCGGCCCTGGACAGCCCTGGTGACTCCCCGGTAGCTTCGCCTGAGCAAGCGCTTGGCCAGGCATGAGCCCGGGGTCCCCGGGCCCGCACGAGGGGATGGCAGCCAATGCGTCGCACGGTGTACAGCGAGGACCACGAGGCCTTCCGCGGAACGATCCGCGACTTCATCGCGACCGAGGTCGTGCCCGTCTACGACGAGTGGCGGGAGGCGGGCGCCGTCCCGCGCGAGTTCTACAAGAAGCTCGGCGACCTCGGTGTCTTCGGCATCGAGGTGCCCGAGGAGTACGGCGGGGCGGGCGAGGGCGGCGGGTTCAAGTTCCACGCCGTCATCACCGAGGAGTGCGCCCGCGCGGGCGTCAGCTTCGGCGGCAGCAGCGTGCACACCGCGCTGTGCCTGCCGTACCTCCTCAAGTACGCCACCGAGGAACAGAAGCGGCGCTGGCTCCCGCCCTTCGTCTCCGGCGACATGATGACCGCCATCGCCATGACCGAGCCCGGCACCGGCTCCGACCTGGCCGGCATGCGGACCACCGCGAAGCTCTCCGAGGACGGCACGCACTACGTCCTCAACGGCGCGAAGACCTTCATCACCGGCGGCGTCCAGGCCGACCGCGTGCTCGTCTGCGCCCGCACCGCCCCTCCCTCCCCCCAGGACCGGCGCGCCGGCATCTCCATCCTGGCCGTCGACACCTCCTCCGAGGGCTACGCGGTCGGCCGCAAGCTGGAGAAGCTCGGCCTGAAGACCTCCGACACCGCCGAACTGTCCTTCACCGACGTCAAGGTGCCCGTCGAGGACCTCCTCGGCGAGGAGGGCAAGGCCTTCGGCTACCTGGGGCAGAACCTCCCGCAGGAGCGGCTCGGCATCGCCGTCGCCGCCTACGCCCAGTCCGCCGCGGCCGTCGGGTTCGCCAAGGCCTACGTGCAGGACCGCACGGTCTTCGGCACGTCCGTCGCGTCCTTCCAGAACACCAAGTTCGTGCTGGCCGACTGCAAGGCGGAGGTCGACGCGATGGAGGCGGTCGTCGACCGCGCCCTGGACGCCCACGAGGCGGGCGAGCTGTCCGCCGCCGACGCGGCCTCCGCCAAGCTCTTCACCACCGAGCGGGCGGCCGTCGTCATCGACAAGTGCCTCCAGCTCCACGGCGGTTACGGCTACATGATGGAGTACCCCATCGCCCGCCTGTACGCCGACACCCGCGTCAGCCGCATCTACGGCGGCACCAGCGAGGTCATGCGCTCCATCATCGCCAAGTCCATGGGCCTGTAAGGCCGGTAAGACCCAGTACTCCTATGAACGAGCCCCTTACCACCCGTATACCGCCGGCAGAGCCGCCCACCCCGCTGGACGAACTGCTCGCCCTCCTCGACCTCGAACCCATCGAGCAGGACATCTTCCGGGGCCGCACCGGCCGTGCCGTCCTCGTCCCGCGCGTGTTCGGCGGCCAGGTCGCCGCGCAGGCCCTCGTCGCCGCGGGGCGCACCGTCCCTGCCGACCGCCCGCCGCACTCCCTGCACTCCTACTTCCTGCGGCCCGGTGACCCCGCCGTGCCCATCGTCTACACCGTCGACCGCATCCGCGACGGCGGCTCCTTCACCACGCGCCGCGTGGTAGCCGTCCAGCACGGGCAGCCGATCTTCCACCTGTCCGCGTCCTTCCAGCGCCACGAGGAGGGCCTGGAGCACCAGGAGGCCATGCCGCCGGCTCCCGCCCCCGAGGCCCTTCCCACGGCCGCGGAGACGCTGTCCCGCTACGCCCCGCTCCTCGGCGGCCGGGGCGTCGTGGACCGCATCCTGGACGCCCGCTCGGCGGTCGACCTGCGGTACGCGGACGAGCCGCCGTTCGGCAGCGTGGGCGAGCCGCGCGAGCCCAAGTCGCAGGTGTGGTTCCGCACCAACGGCAAACTGGCCGACGACCCCCTGCTCCACATCTGCCTGGCCACCTACGTCTCCGACATGACGCTCCTCGACTCCGTCCTCCTGGCCCACGGCCGCGGCGGCTGGGCCGTCGGGGACGTCGTCGGCGCGAGCCTGGACCACGCGATGTGGTTCCACCGGCCGTTCCGCGCCGACGAGTGGCTGCTGTACGACCAGGAGAGCCCGACGTCCCAGGGCGGCCGCGGCCTGGCCCGCGGGCGGATCTTCACGGAAGACGGCCGGCTGGCGGTGTCGGTGATCCAGGAGGGCGTGGTGAGGGTTCCTCGCCCGCGGACGTGACGGGCCGGTAGCATCGGTGAGTTGACGCGACCGGTGGGAGTGGAGGGGGCCGGATGGCACGCGTGGCCGCACGGATGGGAACGGCGCCGAGGATACTGCTGATGGCGGGAGGTGCCGTGAGCATCGTCCTGGCCGTCCTGCTGGTCTTCCTCTGGCACAGCCCGATCGTCGAGGCGACGGGGGTGCCCAAGCTGGTGGGCTTCCTGGTGTTCCGGGGAGCCGAGGCCGCCCTGCTCTGGGGCGGCGCCTGGCTCTGCGTCCGCGGCTGGAACGGCGGCTCCGCGCCGGCGGAAGGCTAGGCCTAGCCTTCCGCGGCAAGCCCCGCCGCGCCCAGCAGGTACGCCGTCATCGGCTCGTAGAAGCGCGGGTCCACCACGTGGTCGTCCATCGGGACGGCCACCTGCAGCGTGCCCTCGGCCTCCGCGAGGAAGAGCGCCGGGTCGTTGGAGTCCGCGTAGCCCACCGCGTCGATGCCGCGCTGCGCCGCGCAGCCCGCCCAGCCGTGGTCGGCGACGACCAGGTCCGGCAGCGGGCGGCCCTCCCGCAGGAGGCCGTCGAGGATCGCGGTCATCGGATTGGGGGAGTGGGTGTGCCAGAGGGTCGCCCCGCCCTCGTACACCGCCACGTCCGCGAACTGCACGACGCAGCCCTCGTCCGCGCCGAGCCCGCCGGGGATCCGGACGACCTCGCAGCCCGCCGCCCGCATCGCCGCCGCCGTCGTGCGGTGCACGTCCAGCAGGGCGCCCGGGTGGCCGGTGGCGAAGAGGACCCGCTGCCGGCTCTCCGCCGCCTTGCGCAGCACGTTCGCCATGCGGTCCAGGGCGTCGGCCGTCAGTTGGGGGTCGATGTGGTCCTGGCCGGCCCGGTGGTTCAGGTCGTCGCTGACGCCGCACCGCTCCGCCATGACGGCGAGCACGTCCTGCTCGTCCGTCCAGCGGTCGCCCAGCTCCAGCCCGAGCCAGTAGCGGCGGTCGCCGTTGGCGAGCTTGCGGTAGTGGTCGAGGTTGTTCTCGCGCGGGGTCGCCACGGCGCCGGCGATGCGCGTGCGGACGAGGTGATCGATCAGTTCGCTGCGGGACGGTATCGGCATGCCGTTCATTGTCTCCCCCGGTCGTGCGGTGCTGGACGTGGTGTCCATATGGCGGTGCCGGACCCACTGATACGTACATGTGCGGATTCCGCCGCCCTGCCTACCCTCGGGTACGTCCACCGCAGCCGCCCCGACGTTGGTTCGACCGTAACGCGTCCGTGATTCGAGAGGCACTCGCATGACCCCCCAGAACGGCCCTGCCCCCCGTGAACCGCGCGGCCCCGTCGACTCCTCCCGCATCCCGCGCTACGCCGGCCCCGCGACCTTCGCCCGCCTGCCGCGCCTGGACGAGGTCGGCACGGCGGACGTGGCCGTCGTCGGCGTCCCCTTCGACACCGGCGTCTCCTACCGGCCCGGCGCCCGCTTCGGCGGCAACGCCATCCGCGAGGCCTCCCGCCTGCTGCGCCCGTACAACCCGGCCCAGGACGCCTCGCCCTTCGCCCTCGCGCAGGTCGCCGACGCCGGTGACATCGCCGCGAACCCGTTCAACATCGACGAGGCCGTCGAGACCATCGAGGCCGCCGCGGACGACATCCTCGGCACCGGCGCCCGCATGATGACCCTGGGCGGCGACCACACCATCGCCCTGCCCCTGCTGCGCTCGGTCGCCAAGAAGCACGGCCCCGTCGCCCTGCTGCACTTCGACGCGCACCTCGACACCTGGGACACCTACTTCGGCGCCGAGTACACCCACGGCACGCCGTTCCGCCGCGCCGTCGAGGAGGGCATCCTCGACACCGAGGCGCTGTCGCACGTCGGCACGCGCGGCCCGCTGTACGGCAAGAAGGACCTCACCGACGACGAGAAGATGGGCTTCGGCATCGTCACCTCCGCCGACGTCATGCGCCGCGGCGTCGACGAGATCGCCGACCAGCTGCGCCAGCGCGTCGGCGACCGCCCGCTGTACATCTCGATCGACATCGACGTCCTGGACCCGGCCCACGCGCCCGGCACCGGCACCCCGGAGGCCGGCGGCCTGACCTCCCGCGAGCTGCTGGAGATCATCCGCGGCCTGTCCGGCTGCCACCTGGTCTCCGCGGACCTGGTCGAGGTCGCCCCCGCGTACGACCACGCCGAGATCACCTCGGTGGCGGCGTCCCACGCGGCCTACGAGCTGACGACGATCATGTCGCGGCAGATCGCGGCCTCGCGCGGCTGACACGGCTCCTTCCCGGAGCGCCGTACGGACCGGAAGAACCGGCCCGTACGGCGCTCCGCGCTTTCCGGAGGCCCGCAGCGGCGTCAAAGGTGCGTAAGCCGGGCCCTGCGGCCCGACAAGGCCGCGTCAGGATCCGGTGACGGGCCGTGCCCGGACGGTTGGCTGAGGTGATCACCCGCCCCCGTCGAAGGCCACCCCGTTGACGCTGCACCTGCTCCCCGGACAGGAAGTCCCCAGCCCGAGCCCCGCACCGCCCGCCGGACGGAAACGGCACCGGCGGGTGGCCGGGGGCGCCGTCGACCTCCGCCGGATGGCCGCCTCCCTCCCGGACGCCTTCCGCAAGCTGCACCCCCGGGTCATGGTCAAGCACCCGGTGCTGTTCGTGGTCGAGGCGGGCTCCGTCCTCACCACCCTCTCCGCGCTCCTCGCCCCGTCCGCCTTCGCCTGGCTCATCAGCGTCTGGCTCTGGCTGACCGTCCTCTTCGCCAACCTGGCCGAGGCCGTCGCCGAGGGCCGCGGCAAGGCCCAGGCCGAGACGCTGCGCCGCACCCGCGACACCACCGTCGCCCGCCGGCTGCGCTCCTGGCGGGTCGGCATGGACCGGCGCGACCGGGTGGAGGAGCGCGTGCTCGCCGCGGACCTGCGCCCGCAGGACTTCGTGGTCGTGGAGGCGGGCGGGACCGTTCCCGGCGACGGCGAGGTCGTCGAGGGCGTCGCGTCGGTGGACGAGTCGGCCGTCACCGGCGAGTCCGCGCCGGTCATCCGCGAGGCCGGGGGCGACCGCTCGGGCGTCACCGGCGGTACGACGGTGCTGTCCGACCGGATCATCGTCCGCGTCACGTCGCGCCCCGGGCACACCTTCCTCGACCGGATGATCGCCCTGGTCGAGGGCACCAGCCGGCAGAAGACCCCCAACGAGCTGGCCCTGAACATCCTGCTCGCCTCACTGACCGTGATCTTCATCCTGGCCGTGGTGTCGCTGCAGCCCATGGCCGAATGGGCGGGCGCCCCGCAGAGCATCACCGTCCTCGTCGCACTTCTCGTCACTCTCATCCCCACGACCATCGGCGCCCTGCTGTCCGCGATCGGCATCGCCGGCATGGACCGCCTCGTCCAGCGCAACGTCCTCGCCCTCTCCGGCCGTGCCGTGGAGGCCGCCGGGGACGTCAACACGCTCCTCCTGGACAAGACCGGGACCATCACCCTGGGCAACCGCCGGGCGGCCTCCTTCGTGCCCGTCAGAGGCGTCCCGCACGAGCTCCTGGCCGACGCCGCCCAGCTCGCCTCCCTGGCCGACCGGACGCCCGAGGGACGCTCCATCGTGGCCCTCGCGCAGGAGTACGGGATCCGCCACGGCGACGAGGAGTTCGCGCACGGCCGCTTCGTACCGTTCTCCGCGCAGACGAGGATGAGCGGGGCGGACTTCGCCCACGACGGCGAGTTCTGCCGCATCCGCAAGGGCGCCGGCAGCGCGGTCGCGGAGTGGGTGACCCGGCGCGGCGGCGAGGTCCCCGCCGAGGCCGGCTGGATCGCGGACTCCATCGCGGCCGGCGGCGGCACCCCGCTGCTCGTCGCCCTGGAGGACGCGTCCGGCGCCCGGGTGCTCGGCGCCGTCCACCTCAAGGACGTCGTCAAGCCCGGCATCGCCGAGCGGTTCGCCGAACTGCGCGCCATGGGCATCAAGACCGTCATGGTCACCGGCGACAACCCGCTCACCGCCAAGGCCATCGCCGCCGAGGCCGGCGTGGACGACTACATCGCCGAGGCGACGCCCGAGCACAAGCTCGCCCGCATCCGCGAGGAACAGGCCGGCGGCAAGCTGGTGGCGATGACGGGCGACGGCACGAACGACGCCCCCGCGCTGGCGCAGGCGGACGTCGGCGTGGCCATGAACACCGGCACCTCGGCCGCCAAGGAGGCCGGGAACATGGTGGACCTGGACTCCGACCCCACCAAGCTCATCGAGATCGTCAAGATCGGCAAGCAGCTGCTCATCACCCGCGGCGCGCTCACCACCTTCTCCATCTGCAACGACGTCGCCAAGTACTTCGCGATCGTCCCCGCCATGTTCGGCGGTGTCGCCGGCTACGAGGGCCTGGAGAAGCTCAACGTCATGGGCCTGCACAGCCCGACCTCGGCCATCGCCTCCGCGATCATCTTCAACGCCCTGGTCATCGTCGCCCTGATCCCCCTCGCCCTGCGCGGCGTCCGCTACGCGCCCTCCAGCGCGCACGCCCTGCTGCGCCGCAACCTCGGCCTGTACGGGGCGGGCGGGCTGATCGCGCCCTTCGCCGGCATCAAACTCATCGACCTCGCCCTGCAGTTCATGCCGGGCCTGTGAGGGACAGGGGCGGCTCGTGAGGCCTACGGTGGACCGCGTCGCCCGCAGCCGACCGAGGAGACCCGCCCCGTGCGTACCCGATCCGCGCTTGCCGCCGCCGCTGCCGCGCTCGCCGCTGCCACGTGCCTGAGCCCGACGACCGCTCGGGCGGACGCGCCCACGCGCGCGCCCGCGCACGCGTGCTCGCCGTCCGTCCGGATCGACGGCTTCTCCGACGCCCTGGACAAGACGACGTTCCGGGGCTCGTTCGTGGGCAACCTGTCGGCGCTCGCGGTCGACAAGGACGGCACGGTCGCGGCGCTCTCCGACCGCTCCCAGCTGTTCTCCCTCGACGTGCGGCAGAGACCGCACGCGGCCCCCGTACGGGTTGTCGACCTCGCCGATGAGAAGGGCGGCCCGCTCGACTCCGAAGGGCTGGCGGTCGACCGTGACGGCACCCGGCTGGTCACCTCCGAGACCGAGCCCTCCGTCCGCCGCTACGACAAGGACGGCAAGCTGCTGGGCCGGCTGGCCGTCCCCGCAGCACTGCAGGTCGCCCCGGCCGGGCGCGCCACGGCCAACCAGACCTTCGAGGGCCTGACCCTGCAGCCGGGCGGCCGCACCCTGCTCGCCTCCATGGAGCAGTCCCTCGCGGGCGACGGGCAGGACGCCGCCGGCAGGCCGCTCGTGCGCGTGCAGAGCTGGCAGCGGCACGGCCGGCAGGAGTTCGCCCTCGGTCCGCAGTACGCCTACCCGGCCGACAAGGGCCTCGGCGTCGCCGAGATCACCGCGGCCGGGGACGGCCGCCTCCTCGTCCTGGAGCGCGGCTTCACCGCGGGAGTGGGCAACACCGTGCGGCTCTACCTCGCGGACCCGCGCCGCGCGAGCGACGTCACCGCCGTCACGCACCTGCCGGGCGGCCCCGCTACCCGCCCCATGGGCAAGAAGCTGCTCGCCGACCTCGGCGCCTGCCCGTCCCTGGGCGCGACCGCGCGGCAGCCCCAGCGCAACCCTCTCCTGGACAACGTCGAGGGGCTCGCCGTCACGCGCCGGAGCGGAGGAAACCTCCGCCTGCTGCTGGTGAGCGACGACAACCAGAACCCTGCGCAGATCACCCGCCTCTACTCGCTCACGGTGCGCCTGCCGCGGCCGTAGCGGAGGCGGAGTCCCCGGCCTCCTGCCCGTCCTTTGTTGCGGCGGGATGAAATCCGCAGCCCAGGGCGTTGGGCCCTCCGTCAGCAGGACGAGAGCGGCAGTGCAGGAGGCCCGGGTGGCAGCGGCGAAGGACACGACAGGTCAAGGATGGGCCAGGCGGCTCGCCGGCTACTGCTGGCGCTACCGCGGCACGGTGCTCCTCGCCCTCGGCTCCTCGCTCGCCGGCATGGCCGTCATGGCGCTGGTGCCCCTCATACCCAGGCTGATCATCGACGACGTGATCGGCTCCCACCAGCGCCCCCTGGCGCCCTGGGCCGCCCTCCTCATAGCCGCCGCCGTAGTCGTCTACGGCCTGACGTACGTCCGCCGCTACTACGGCGGAAAGCTCGCCCTCGACGTCCAGCACGACCTGCGGACGGAGATGCACGCCGCGATCACGCGGCTCGACGGCCGGCGCCAGGACGAGCTGTCCACCGGGCAGGTCGTCGGCCGCGCCACCAGCGACCTCCAGCTCATCCAGAGCCTCCTCTTCATGCTGCCGATGATGATCGGCAACCTCATGCTCTTCGCCATCTCGCTCGTCGTGATGGTGACCCTCTCCCCGCTCCTGACCGTCGTCGCCCTCGCCGTCGCCCCCGCGCTGTGGGTCCTCGCCAAGCACAGCCGCACCCGGCTCTTCCCCGCCACCTGGTACGCCCAGGGACAGGCCGCGGCCGTCGCCGGCGTCGTGGACGGCGCCGTCACCGGCGTCCGCGTCGTCAAGGGGTTCGGCCAGGAGGAGCAGGAGACCGCCAAGCTCCGCGAGGTGAGCCGCAGGCTCTTCGCCGGCCGCCTGCGCACCGTGCGCCTCAACTCCCGCTACACCCCGGCCCTCCAGGCCGTCCCCGCCCTCGGCCAGGTCGCCATGCTCGCCCTCGGCGGCTGGATGGCCACCCGCGGCCAGATCACCCTCGGCACGTTCGTCGCCTTCTCGACCTACCTCGCGCAGCTCGTCGGCCCCGTGCGGATGCTCACCATGGTCCTCACCGTCGGCCAGCAGGCCCGCGCCGGCGTCGAGCGCGTCCTCGAACTCGTCGACACCGAGCCGGTCGTGGAGGAGCGCCCGGACGCCCGCGAGCTGCCCGCGGACGCCCCCGCCACCGTCGAGTTCGACAAGGTCTCCTTCGGCTACGACCCCGCGCGGTCCGTCCTCGACGGCTTCACCCTGCGCATCGAGCCCGGCGAGACCGTGGCCGTCGTCGGCGCCTCCGGCAGCGGCAAGTCCACCGTCTCCCTGCTGCTGCCGCGCTTCTACGACGTCACCGGCGGCGCCGTGCGCGTCGGCGGGCACGACGTCCGCGACCTCACCCTGTCCTCCCTGCGCGCCGCCATCGGCCTCGTGCCCGAGGACAGCTTCCTGTTCTCCGACAGCATCCGCGACAACATCGCCTACGGGCACCCGGACGCCACCGACGAGCAGATCCGCGCCGCCGCACGCGCCGCTCAGGCGGACGGCTTCATCAGCGAACTGCCCGACGGCTACGACACCGCCGTCGGCGAACAGGGCCTCACCCTCTCCGGCGGCCAGCGCCAGCGCATCGCCCTCGCCCGCGCGATCCTCACCGACCCGCGCCTGCTCCTCCTGGACGACGCGACGTCCGCGGTCGACGCCCGCGTGGAGCACGAGATCCACGAGGCACTGCGCAGCGTCATGGCCGGCCGGACGACGCTGCTCATCGCCCACCGGGCGTCGACGCTGGCGCTCGCCGACCGGATCGCCGTTCTGGACGGCGGCCGGCTCGTGGACGTCGGCACGGCGGAGGAGCTGGAGGAGCGCTGCGAGAGGTACCGCGAGCTGCTGACGGACCCGGGTGAGCTCGCCGGCGTCACGAAGGACCCCGCCGGGCTGGCGGCCCCGGTCACCGTGGCTCCGGCCGGCAAGCCCGGGCGGGCTGCCGTGAACGGCGTCACTCCCTCCCTGTGGGTGCGCAAGGACGAGCCCTCCGGCTCCGCCGACGGCGTCACGGGGATGCCCGCCACGCCCGAACTGCTCGCCAAGGTGGCCGCACTGCCGCCCGCGGACGACACCCCGGACGTGGACGAGGAGCGGGCCGCGCGTCCCGAGGAGGCGTACGGGCTGCGGCAGCTGCTGCGCGGCTTCCGCACGCCGCTCGTCCTCAGCCTGCTGCTCGTCGCCGTCGACGCCGTCGCCGGCCTGCTGCTGCCCGTCCTGATCCGGCACGGCATCGACAAGGGCGTCCAGCAGCTCACCCTGGGAGCGGTGTGGGCGGCCTCGGGGCTGGCCCTGCTCGTCGTCACGGTGCAGTGGGCCGCGCAGGTCGCTGAGACGCGGCTGACGGGCCGCACGGGCGAGCGCATCCTCTACGCGCTGCGCGTGAAGATCTTCGCCCAGCTGCAGCGCCTGGGCCTGGACTACTACGAGCGCGAGCTCACCGGCAAGATCATGACGCGGATGACGACGGACGTGGACGCCCTGTCGACGTTCCTGCAGACCGGCCTGGTCACCGCCGTCGTCTCCGTCCTCACCTTCTTCGGCATCCTCGTCGCCCTCCTCGTCATCGACGTGGAGCTGGCCCTCGTCGTCTTCGCGACCCTGCCGCTGCTGGTCGCCGGGACCGCCGTCTTCCGCCGGCAGAGCGTCAAGGCGTACGAGCTGGCGCGCGAGCGCGTCGGGCTGGTCAACGCGGACCTGCAGGAGAGCGTCGCGGGCCTGCGCATCGTGCAGGCGTTCCGGCGGGAGGAGACGGGCGCCCGGCGGTTCGCGGAGCGCAGCTGGTCCTACCGGCAGGCGCGGGTGCGCGGCCAGTGGCTGATATCGGTCTACTTCCCGTTCGTGCAGCTGCTGTCGTCCGTGGCCGCCGCGGCGGTCCTCATCGTGGGCGCGGGCCGGGTGAGCGACGGCACGCTGACGGCGGGCGCGCTGGTGGCCTACCTGCTCTACATCGACCTGTTCTTCGCCCCCGTCCAGCAGCTGTCGCAGGTCTTCGACGGCTACCAGCAGGCCACCGTCTCGCTCGGCCGGGTGCAGGGCCTGCTGCGCGAGCCGACGACCACGCCCGTGGCGGAGCGGCCGCGCGCGGTGCGGGAGCTGAGCGGCGAGATCGTCTTCGATGACGTGGCCTTCCGCTACGGCGACGGCGAGAATGCCCTGTCCGGCATCCGGCTGACGATCCCGGCCGGCCAGACGGTGGCGTTCGTCGGTGAGACCGGCGCCGGCAAGTCGACCCTGGTGAAGCTGGTGGCGCGCTTCTACGACCCGACGGGCGGCGCCGTCCGCGTCGACGGGCACGACCTGCGCGAGCTGGACCCCACCGGATACCGGCACCGGCTCGGCGTCGTCCCGCAGGAGCCGTACCTGTTCCCCGGCACGGTGCGGGACGCCATCGCCTACGGGCGCCCGGACGCCACCGACGCCGAGGTGGAGGCCGCGGCGCGGGCGGTCGGGGCGCACGAGATGGTCGCCACGCTCGACGGCGGCTACCTGCACGAGGTCACCGAGCGCGGCCGCAACCTCTCCGCGGGCCAGCGCCAGCTGATCGCCCTGGCCCGCGCGGAGCTGGTGGACCCGGACATCCTGCTGCTGGACGAGGCCACCGCGGCGCTCGACCTGGCGACCGAGGGGCTGGTCAACCAGGCCACGGAGCGGCTGGCCGGACGCCGCACGACGCTCGTGGTCGCCCACCGGCTGACCACGGCGGCCCGCGCGGACCGGGTGGTGGTCCTCGACCACGGCCGCGTCGCCGAGGACGGCACGCACGACGAGCTGCTGGCCCGGGAAGGGCGCTACGCGGAGCTGTGGCGGACGTTCACGGGCGAGGCCGTCCCGGCATAGGTGCGGGGTCTCCCCGGCCGGTACGGTGGCGCCGAAGCGCTCCGTGCCGACCGGGGAGTCCCATGCGCAAGCTCACCTACTTCATCGCCGCCACCATCGACGGCCGCATCGCGGGCCCGGACGACGAGTTCGAGTTCATGATGTCGATCCTCGACGACGAGTACGTGACCGCCCTCGTCGGGAGCTACCCCGACACCGTCTCCGCGCGCGGCCGCGAGGCCGTGGGGCTCGGCCCGGGCAACTGGGACTTCGACACCGTCCTGATGGGCCGCAACACCTACGAGCCGGGCCTGTCGATCGGCATGACCAGCCCGTACCCGCACCTGAAGCAGTACGTCGTCTCGAAGTCCCTCACCACGAGCCCGGACCCCGCGGTCACCCTCTTCTCCGGCGACGTGGCGGACCTGGTCCGCGGCCTCAAGCGGGAGGAGGGCAAGGGGATCTGGCTGTGCGGCGGGGCGGACCTCGCGGGGCAGCTGCGGGACGAGATCGACGAGATCGTGATCAAGATCAACCCGTTCGTGGCGGGGAAGGGCATCCCCCTGTTCTCCGCGGACTTCGCCCCGGAGCGCTACGACCTCAAGGAGACCCGCACGTTCGGCAACGGCGTCGTCATGGTGACGTACGTCAGGCCGGCCGCCTGAGGGCGGCCCCGCCGGGAGCGGACCGGCCGAGCGCGGCCCGCTCCCGCAGGGCGGTCACCCCGGTCCGGGGCGGCGCCGCGTCGTAGGCGGCGCGGGCCTCCTCCACGCTCTCCTGGTGGCGGTCGGTCCAGCCCTGGAGGGCGTCGAGGAGCCCGGCGAGGCTCCGCCCGAGCTCCGTGAGCCCGTACGCCACCCGGACGACGGGCCGGCCGTCCTCGACCTCCCGGCACACCAGCCCGTCGCGCTCCAGCCCGCGCAGCGTCTGCGTCAGGACCTTGCGGCTCACCGGGCTCATGCGGCGCTCCAGCTCGCCGAAGTAGGCCGGTCCCTCGCCGAGCAGGGTGAGCGTGAGGGCGGACCAGCGGTCGCCGAGACGGTCGAGGAGGGGACGGCAGGGGCACAGATCTTCCACGGGCCGGACAACGGTGCGCGGCCGCGCGGTATTCCGGGGCGGTTACCCGGAAGTGCCGTCTGGGCGGTGCGGACGGGGCCGCACAGCATGGTGTGCGGCCGTCGTGCCCACCAGCAGTCGTCCCGTAGCCGTCACCGCACAGGAGCAGCACATGTCCACGCCCACACCCCGTATGCAGGCAGTCGTCCAGGACCGTTTCGGCGGCCCCGAGGTCCTGCGGCTCGCCGAGGTCGGACGGCCCGAGCCGGGCCCCACCGAGATCCTCGTCCGCGTGCGGGCCGCGGGGGTCAACCCGGTGGACGTCAAGACCCGGGCGGGCGAGGGCATCGCCGGCTGGCTCGGCGACCCGCCCTTCACGCTCGGCTGGGACGTCTCCGGCGTGGTGGAGGCCGTGGGCTTCGGCGTCACTCTGTTCCGGCCGGGCGACGAGGTGTACGGCATGCCGCGCTTCCCGCACGCGGGCGCGGCGTTCGCCGAGTACGTCACCGCGCCGTCCCGGCACTTCGCCCGCAAGCCCGCGGGCCTGACGCACGCCGAGGCCGCGGCGCTGCCGCTGGCCGCCCTCACCGCCTGGCAGATCCTCGTCGACACGGCGGACGTGCGGGAGGGGCAGCGGGTGCTGGTGCACGCGGCGGCGGGCGGCGTCGGTCACCTCGCCGTGCAGATCGCCAAGGCCCGCGGCGCCCACGTGACCGGCACCTCCGGCCCCGCCAAGGCGGACTTCGTCCGCTCCCTGGGCGCCGACGAGGTGCTCGACCACACAGCCGTCCGCTTCGAGGACGTGGTCCGCGACGCCGACGTGGTGGTGGACTCGGTCGGCACCCCGTCCCACCAGCTCCGCTCCCTGGCCGTCCTGCGCCGCGGCGGCCTGCTGGTGGCGGTCCCCTCGGGCGTGGATCCCGAGACGGCCCGGCAGGCGGAGGAGCGGGGCGTACGGGCCACGGGCATCCTCGTGGAGCCGGACCGCGCGGCCCTGGAGGCGATCACCGCCCTGGTGGAGTCGGGGGAGCTGCGGGTGGAGGTGTCGGCGGAACTGCCGCTCGCGGAGGTGGCGAAGGCGCACGCCCTGGTGGAGACGGGACGCACGCGCGGCAAGGTGGTCCTGACGCTCGCTTAGGCCGCCGGGAGCAATGGGTCTGGTGCACCGGTCGGCCCCCCGGTAGGTTCGCCGCGAACTTGCGAACCCAGGGGAGGGCGAATGCGCAAGGCTCTCAGATGGCTGCTGGCGCTGACGGTGCTCGTGGGCACCGTCGGTGCCGGCAGCGCCACGGCGGGGGCGGCCACCGCGGCCACCGAGCCGGACATCAAGGAACGCGTCCTGAGGATTCCCGGGATGAGGCTCGTCGAGGAGAAGCCCTACGAGGGCTACCGCTACCTCGTCCTGACCTACGACCAGCCGGTCGACCACCGGAACCCGGCCAAGGGCACGTTCCCGCAGCGCTTCACGCTGCTGCACAAGTCGACCGACCGGCCCACCGTCTTCTTCACCTCCGGCTACAACGTCAGCACCAATCCCGGCCGGAGCGAGCCGACCCGCATAGTCGACGGCAACCAGGTGTCGCTGGAGTACCGCTTCTTCACCCCGTCGCGGCCGCAGCCCGCCGACTGGTCGAAGCTCGACATCTACCAGGCCGCCAGCGACCAGCACCGCCTCTACGCCGCCCTCAAGCCGCTCTACGGCAAGAACTGGCTGGCCACCGGCGGCAGCAAGGGCGGCATGACGGCGACGTACTACCGCCGCTTCTACCCGGGCGACATGAACGGCACCGTCGCCTACGTCGCGCCCAACGACGTCGTCAACGACGAGGACTCGGCGTACGACCGGTTCTTCGCGAACGTCGGTGACCAGGCCTGCCGCAACCAGCTGAACGCGGTGCAGCGCCAGGCCCTGCTGCGCCGCGGCGAGATCGTCGCCCGCTACCAGAAGTGGGCCGACGAGAACGGCAAGACGTTCAAGGTCCTCGGCAACGCCGACAAGGCCTACGAGAACGTCACCCTCGACCTGGTCTTCGCGTTCTGGCAGTACCACCTGCAGAGCGAGTGCGCGAGCGTGCCGGCGACGAACGCCTCCACCGACGAGCTGTACAAGTTCATCGACAGCGTCTCGGGCTTCGACAGCTACACCGACCAGGGCCTGGAGCGGTTCACGCCGTACTACTACCAGGCGGGCACCGAGCTCGGCGCGCCCACCGTCAAGTACCCGCACCTGAAGGGCCTGCTGCGCTACCCGGACAGCGTCCAGCCGCGCGCCTACGTGCCGCGGGACATCCCGATGAAGTTCAAGCGCTACGCCATGGCGGACGTCGACCGCTGGGTGCGTGAGGACAGCAAGCGGATGCTCTTCGTCTACGGGCAGAACGACCCGTGGAGCAGCGAGCCGTTCCGCCTCGGCAGGAACGCCGCCGCGCGGGACGACTACCGCTTCTACGCCCCCGGCGGCAACCACGGCTCGAACATCGCCCAGCTGGTCGCCGACGAGCGGGCCAAGGCCACGGCCAAGGTCCTGGAGTGGGCGGGCGTCGCCCCGGCGGCGGTGACGGCGGACGAGTCGCACGCGAAGCCGCTCGCCACGTACGACGCGAAGCTCGACAAGCCGCTCGTCGAGCCGCGCAAGGGCCTGCGGCCCTAAGGGCCGGACCGGTCAGGACAGGCGGCGGGCGCACCCCACGGGTGCCCCGCCGCCCACTTGTACGTACAGGTCGGTCGAGGGCGGGCACTCCCGGCGCGCGCCGACCTCCGTCGTGATGCGGTACTCGGGCGCGCGGGCCGCCGAGCCGTCGCAGACGGTCTCCTTCACCACCCCGTCCCGCTGGGTGTAGAGGCAGTCGCCGGTCACCGTGAGGGGGCCGCCGCCCATGCCGGGGTCGCCCGGGTGCGGCGGCTGGAGGTTGCGCATGCAGGCGTAGCCCTCGGGCGCGCTGCTCTCCTCCGAGGTGCCCCGGTCGACGGCGGTGATGTGCAGCACGAAGTCCGTCTCGTCGGGGCAGCGCGGGCCGCCGGCGCTGGGGCCGTTGTAGCGGGCGAGGACCCGGGCGGCGGCCTCCCCGCTCCGGCAGGGGACCTCGGAGAACGAGCCCGCGGCGCGCCCCGCGCACTCCCCGCGGGCCAGGAACGCCGGATCGCGCCCGGGACGGGCCTGGGTCCCGGCCGCGGGGGTGACGGCGGCGCCGGGCTGCCGGACCGCGCGGCAGCCGGTCAGCGCCCCCGCCGCGCAGGCGGCGGTGAGCACGAGCGTGAGCAGCGCCGCCCCCGGCGCGCGATGCCGCATGATGACCCCCCGTCCCCCGGTGCGCTCCAGCCTGACTCCTTCGGCCCGGCGCACGCCAGACCTGCGGGGCGCACGGTGGCGGTGGAAACGAGGCGTGTGCGGGCGCGTTCCACCGGGCGTACGCCGGGGGGTGCACACCCGGACCGTGCCCCGTGCCGGCCCTCCGCGAGACCGTGCCCGCCGTCGGCGCAGATGAGCCAGGGGGCGCGCCGACGACGGGATGCTGCCGGCCGCAGGCGGCGGAGAGGGAGGTCAGCGACGCGGCCGGTGGCGCGGGCCGACACCGCTCTGCGGGGGTACGACGGCAGCACGGCGTTTGGACGGGCGGCTCCCCGGGGCGGTTCCCGCACCCGGCGCGCGTCAGTCGTGCGCGCGCCGTTTCGCGCCGAGCCCGGGCAGCCGGCGGGTCAGCAGCCGGGCGCGCGGCGCCAGCCGCCGGGCCATCGCGAACACCGACTCCGTACGGGAGCGGTCGCTGTCCAGCACGGTGAAGAGGTTCACCCCGAGGTAGAAGGTGATCGCGGCGTTGGCCAGGTCGCGCGGCGGGGTCAGCCGGGCGAGCGGCGTGCCGCCGATGACCCGCTCCAGGGTCTGCTCGACGAAGGAGATCCACGGCTCGGCCCGGACCCGTATCTCCTCGCGCAGCTCCGGCTTGGCGACGGCCGCGGCGACCAGCTCGGAGAACAGGGTCAGGTGCCCGGCGGCGATGTCGTTGCGGTAGACACGGGTGCCGGCGTCCACCAGGTCCTCCAGCGTGCGGGCGCCCGCGACGGCCTCGGTCAGCATCTCCATGCGCTCGGCGGAGGAGCGGTCGAGGGCGGCGAACAGCAGCGGGTCGACGCCTCCGAAGTGATAGAAGACCAGCGCCGAATTGACCCCCGCCTCCTTGGCGATCGTCCGCGCGCTGGACTTGGCGTACCCCTGCGTCCGCAACACGGTGTCCGCAGCCCGGATCAGCCGTTCCTTGGTGTCCACCGTCATGTGTGCAGCCCTCTCGCCGAGGCTGCATCATACGATTTGAGCGAGTGATGCAACCATGCGCTCAAGCCGTTGACCACCTGCTCAAGCCCGTCCGGCCGGTGGTGTCAGAACATCCGCAGGGGCCACTGCTCCTGCAGTACGCGGACGGTCTCGCTGATCGCGGGCCTGCGCGATGCGCCCCTGCGCCACAGGGCGAAGAGCCGCCGCACGGGCACCGGGTCCAGCGGCACGGCCCGCACGCCCTCCGGCAGCGGTCCCCGCCCCAGGCGCGGCATGAGCGCGATGCCGAGGCCCGCGGCGACCAGCGCGACATGCGTGTGGTTCTCGGCGGCCTGGTACGCGAGGTCCGGCTCGTGCCCGGCGGCGCGCAGCGTGCGCACCAGCCAGTCGTGGCAGACGGTGCCCGGCGGCTGGCAGATCCAGCGGTGGTGCGGAAGGTCGCTCCGGTCGAGCCGCTCGCGCCCCGCCAGCGGATGCCCTTCCGGCACCAGGACGTCGCACCGGTCGTCGCCGATCGTCACCCGCTCCAGGCCCTCCGGCGGGGCCAGCGGCGCGATGTCCCAGTCGTGCACGACGGCGAGGTCGATGACGCCCTGGGCGACCAGCCCGTCGGCCACGTGCGGCTCGGCCTCCAGCAGACGGGCGTCCAGCGCGGGGTGTTCGCGTGCGAGGCGGGCGAGCACGCCCGGCAGCAGGCCGCGCGCGGCGGAGGGGAACGCCCCGATGACCAGCCGGCCCGCCGGCCGCCCCCGCCGCTCCTCCAGCTCCGTCTCCGCCCGCTCGACCAGCGCCAGCAACTGCTGCGCCGTCGCCGCCAGATGACGCCCCTCGTCGGTCAGCGCCACGCCGCGCCCGCGCCGCTCCAGCAGCACCGTCCGGGTCTCCCGCTCCAGCTTGGTGACGGCCTGCGAGACCGCCGACGGGGTGTAGCCCAGGGCCTCGGCCGCCGCGCTCACCGAACCGTGCACCGACACGGCGTGCAGCGCCCGCAGACGCGCCAGGTCCAGCACCGGAGGCCCCCTCTCGATTCAGTATTGCTGAAATCCATCATGAAGGAACCTGTGCTGGTGCTACAGAGTCGGGGCGGCGAGGCTTGCCCGTATGCGTCCCTTGCACCTCTCCCTCGCCGTTCTCGTCGCCGCCGTCTGGGGCGTCAACTTCGTCGTCATCGACATCGGCCTCGACCACTTCCCGCCGCTGCTCTTCTCCGCCCTGCGCTTCCTCGCCGCCGCCGTCCCGGCCGTCTTCCTCGTCGGGCGGCCGCAGGTCGGACGGCGCTGGATCGTCGCCGTCGGACTCGTCCTGGGAGTGGGCAAGTTCGGGCTCCTGTTCACCGGAATGCACCTGGGGATGCCGGCCGGGCTCTCCTCGCTCGTCCTGCAGATCCAGGCCGTCTTCACCGCCCTCTTCGCCACGGCCGCGCTCGGCGAACGCCTCGGCCGCACCCGCCTGCTGGGCATGGGCGTCGCCCTGGCGGGCATAGCCGCGGCCGCCGTCGACGAGGGCACCTCCGGGCCGCTCCTCGGCTTCTCCCTCGTCGTGGCCGCCGCCGCCCTGTGGGGCGTGTCGAACGTGCTCACCCGCAAGGCCGCGCCGCCCGACGCGCTGCGCTTCATGGTGTGGGTGAGCACCGTCCCCGTACTGCCCCTCCTGCTGCTCTCGCTCCTCTTCGAGGGCCCTGAGGCGGACGCCGAGGCCCTGCGGTCCCTCGACTGGAGCGGCGCCGGAGCGATCCTCTTCGTCGCCTGGGTCTCCACCGTCCTCGGCTTCGGCGCCTGGGGCTTCCTGCTGCGCACCTACGACGCCTCGGCCGTCGCGCCCTTCAGCCTGCTGGTGCCCGTCTTCGGCATGTCCTCGGCGGTGCTCCTGCTCGGCGAGGAGGTGAGCCCGCTGCGCTGGGCGGCGGCGCTGCTGCTGGTCTCCGGGGTGGGCGTCACGGCGCTGGGCGGGCGGCGGCGAGCAGCCCGCGCAAGTACTCCGCCCCCGGCCCCGCCAGCTGCCCGAAGTCTGCCGCTTGCGGATGCCAGCGCTTCTCGTACTCCCAGCACAGCCAGCCGTCCCAGCCCGACGACGTGAGCGCCCGGACGCACTCGCCGAGCGGCAGCACGCCGGCCCCCAGCGGCAGCGGCGACAGGTCCTCGGCGGAGATGACGTCCTTCACCTGGACGTAGCCCAGGTGGGGGGAGAGCACGGGAAGGCTCTCCGCGGGCGTCTCGCCGCCCAGCCAGGTGTGCAGGACGTCCCACAGCGCGCCGACATGGGCGTGCCCCACGGGCCCCAGCACGCGCGCGGCGTCCGCGGCCCGGCAGTGCGAGTCGTGCGTCTCCAGCAGGACGTGGACGCCGCGGTCGGCGGCCAGTGGCGCCACCGCGCCCAGCCGCCGGGCCGCCGTCGCGTCGGCCTCCTCCGCCGGCAGGTCCCCGCCGCCGGGGAACACCCGCACATAACGGGCCCCCAGGTCGGCCGCCAGGTCGACGAGCCCGCTCAGCTCGCGCAGCACGGCCGCGTCGTCACCGGCGGCGGCCACCTGCGCGTAGCCCGCCACGGACAGGATCTCCACGCCCGCCCCGGCGAACTCCGCGACCGCCGCCTCCCGCTCCCGCGCCCCGCACCCGGGGTGCACGGGCTCCTCCGGGTGCGCCCGCAGCTCCACCCCGTCCCAGCCGTGCGCGCGGGCCAGCCGCACCACCTCCCACAGGGGCAGTACGGGCACTCCGAGCGTGGAGAAGGCGAGCTTCATGGGGAACGGGTTCCCCCGGGACAGGCGGGTAATGCTCCCCGTACGGCAGAAGGGGGGAACGCACGATGAGCGCATGCAGAACCCTGCGGATCGCCATGAACGGCGTCACGGGCCGCATGGGGCACCGCCAGCACCTCGTCCGCTCGGTACTCGCCCTGCGGGAACAGGGCGGCCTCGACCTGGGGGACGGCACGCGCGTGTGGCCGGAGCCCGTCCTCGTCGGCCGCAGCGCGGCACGGCTGAAGGAGCTCGCCGGACGGTACGGGCTGGATCACTGGACCACCGACCTCGGCGCCGTCCTGGCCGACCCCTCCGTGGACGTCTACTTCGACGCCCAGGCCACCTCCGCCCGCGAACCCGCGCTGCGCAAGGCCATCGCCGCGGGCAAGCACGTCTACTGCGAGAAGCCCGTCGCCTGTGACTGGGGCGGGGCACTGGACCTCGCCGACCGCGCCGCGGCGGCCGGCGTGAAGAACGGCGTCGTCCAGGACAAGCTCTTCCTCCCCGGCATCCGCAAGCTCAAGCGGCTCCTCGACGGAGGCTTCTTCGGCCGCGTCCTGTCCGTACGGGGCGAGTTCGGCTACTGGGTCTTCGAGGGCGACTGGCAGCCCGCGCAGCGGCCCTCCTGGAACTACAGCGACCCGGACGCCGGCATCACCTCCGACATGTTCCCCCACTGGGAGTACGTCCTGCGGGACCTCTTCGGCCCCGTGCGGACCGTCCAGGCGCACGTCGTCACCCACATCCCCCGGCGCTGGGACGAGAGCGGCAAGCCCTACCGCGCCGCCGCCGACGACGCGGCCTACGCGGTCATGGAGCTGGAGGGCGGCGTCGTCGCGCAGCTCAACTCCTCCTGGGCGGTGCGCGTGCACCGCGACGAGCTGCTGGAGTTCCAGGTCGACGGCACCGAGGGCTCGGCCGTCGCCGGGCTGCGCCACTGCCGCGTCCAGCACCGTTCCGTCACCCCCAAGCCCGTCTGGGACCCCGACGTGCCCGCCGCCGGCGACTTCCGGGCGCAGTGGCAGGAGGTCCCCGACAACGAACCGTCCGGCAACGCCTTCAAGGTCCAGTGGGAGCTGTTCCTGCGGCACGTCGTCCTGGACGAGCCGTGGCCCTACGACCTGCGCGCGGGCGCGCGCGGCGTGCGGCTCGCGACGCTGGCCCGGTCATCCGCCCGCGAGGGCCGCCGGATGCACTGGAACGCCTCGTGATCCGGCTGCCCGGCACCGGCGGGCGGCTGCACCCGTACGAGCCCACGGGGCGCGCCCTGGACCTCGCGCCCGGGGCGCCGCCGGTCTGCCGCTCCGTGCTCGCCGCCGCCCATGTCGTCGCCGACCCCCTGGGGAACACCACGCCGTACGGCCCCGCCGCCCTCGACTGGGACGCCACCCTGGCCTTCCGCCGTCACCTGTGGGCGCACGGGCTCGGGGTCGCCGAGGCGATGGACACCGCCCAGCGCGGCGCCGGCCTGGACTGGCCGGCCGCCGCCGGGCTGATCCGGCGCTCGGCCGCGGAGGCGAAGGCCGCCGGCGGCCGCATCGTCTGCGGGGCCGGGACCGACCAGCTCGCGCCTCCGTACGGCACCCCGGCGGACGTCAGTGCCGCCTACGAGGAGCAGCTGGCCCTGGTGGAGGAGACGGGCGCCCAGGCCGTCCTGATGGCCTCGCGCGCCCTCGCCGCCGTCGCCGCCGGCCCGGACGACTACCGGGAGGTCTACGGCGGCCTGCTGCGGCAGAGCGCGCGGCCGGTGATCCTGCACTGGCTGGGCGCGGCGTTCGACCCCGCGCTGGAGGGCTACTGGGGCAGCACCGACGCGGACGCCGCCACGGAGACCCTCCTGGACGTCGTCGCCGCCCGCCCGGACAAGGTCGACGGCGTCAAAGTGTCGCTCCTGGACGCCGAACGCGAACGCGCCCTGCGCCGCCGGCTGCCCGCCGGGGTGCGCTGCTACACCGGCGACGACTTCCACTACCCGGCCCTCGTCGCGGGCGACGCCGACGGCCACAGCGACGCCCTGCTGGGCGTCTTCGACCCGCTGGCGCCCTTCGCCGCCCACGCCGTACGGGCGCTCGACCGCGGCGACCGGGAGGGCTTCCGGTCCCTCCTGGACCCCACCGTCGCCCTGGCCCGGCACCTCTTCGAGCCGCCGACGCGCTGCTACAAGACGGGGATCGTGCTGCTCGCGTGGCTCTCCGGGCACCAGGATCACTTCACGATGGCCGGAGGCCTGCACTCCGCCCGTTCCCTGCCGCACCTCGCGCGCGCGTACCGGCTGGCCGACGGCCTGGCCCTGTTCCCGGACCCGGACCTCGCGGAGGACCGTATGCGCAGGCTGCTGGCCGTCCACGGAGTGGAGCCGTGAGCGGCCTCGCGCGCTTCAGCCTCAACCAGCAGACCGTCCGGCAGTGGTCGCTGCCGGAGCTGGCGGCGGGGTGCGCGGCGGCGGGGGTGCGCCACGTGGGGCTGTGGCGCGGGCCGGTGCAGGAGTACGGGGTCGCCGCCGCCGGCCGGCTCATGAGGGCGCACGGACTGGGCGTCAGCAGCCTGTGCCGCGGCGGGTTCCTGACCTCGCCCGAGCCCGCGGCGAGGGCGGCCGCGCTCGCGGACAACCGGGCGGCCGTCGAGGAGGCCGCCGAACTGGGGACGGCCGTCCTCGTCCTCGTCGCGGGCGGGCTGCCGCCGGGCTCGCGCGACCTGGCCGCCGCCCGCGAGCGGATCGCCGAGGCGCTCGCCGAGCTCGCCCCGTACGCGGCCGGGCACGGCGTCCGGCTCGCGGTCGAGCCGCTGCACCCCATGTACGCCTCCGACCGCTGCGTCGTCTCGACGCTCCGTCAGGCCCTCGATCTGGTGGAGCGTTTCCCCGCCGACCGGGTCGGCGTCGTGGTCGACAGCTATCACCTGTGGTGGGACGACACCGTGGCCGGGCAGCTCGCACGGGCGGGGGAGGGCGGCCGGATCGCGGCCCTGCAGCTCGCCGACTGGGTCACGCCGCTGCCGGAGGGGGTGCTGCTCGGCCGGGGCCAGCTCGGCGACGGTTGCGTGGACCTCCGCTGGTTCTTCGAACAGGCCGGCGCGGCGGGCTACGCGGGGCCCGTGGAGGCCGAGATCTTCTCCGAGCGGCTGTGGACCAGGGACGGAGCGGAGGTCCTCGCGGAGACGCTGGAACGTTACCTTCGGTATGTGCTGGGTTCACACGGCGTGGCCACAGACCTCTGAATCGCACAAAGGGTAACGGAAAGATAACTCCTTGAAAGCGCTGCAACCCTTTGCGGCCGAGGTGGGTCGTACATGGCATCGGGCTTCCTGGGGAGGGATCCGGGGGGATTCGGAGGAAGCCGGTTTTGGGGGGATACGAGGGGCCCGGTCGTCGGACCGGGCCCCTCGTCGTTTCGGCGGTCGTCGTGCCGGCGGTCGTCGTTCCCGCGGTCGCGATTGCTGCGATGCCGGGTGCCGCAGCGGTTATCCACAGCCTCGAACCGTTGTCGGAGCCGACCGGTACCGTCGGTGCATGGTCCAGATGGCAGTCGTGGAAGGTGTCCTGGAGCGGATCACCTATGCCAACGAGGAGAGCGGCTACACGGTCGCGCGCGTCGACACCGGCCGCGGCAGCGGCGACCTCCTCACGGTGGTCGGCTCGCTGCTCGGCGCGCAGCCCGGGGAGTCGCTGCGGCTGGAGGGCCGCTGGGGCTCCCACCCGCAGTACGGACGGCAGTTCACCGTCGAGAACTACACCACCGTCCTGCCCGCCACCGTCCAGGGCATCCGCCGCTATCTCGGCTCGGGCCTGATCAAGGGCATCGGCCCGCGCATCGCCGACCGCATCACCGAGCACTTCGGCACGGACACCCTCGACGTCATCGAGAGCGACCCCGGCCGCCTCATCGAGGTCCCCGGCCTCGGCCCGAAGCGCACGAAGCTGATCGGTGCCGCGTGGGAGGAGCAGAAGGCCATCAAGGAGGTCATGGTCTTCCTCCAGGGGGTCGGCGTCTCCACCTCCATCGCCGTGCGCATCTACAAGAAGTACGGCGACGCCTCCATCTCCGTCACCCGTAACCACCCCTACCGGCTGGCCGCCGACGTCTGGGGCATCGGCTTCCTCACCGCCGACCGCATCGCCCAGGCCGTGGGCATCCCGCACGACAGCCCCGAGCGGGTCAAGGCCGGGCTGCAGTACGCCCTTTCCCAGTCCACCGACCAGGGGCACTGCTATCTCCCCGAGGAGCGGCTGATCGCCGATGCCGTGAAGCTCCTGCAGGTCGACACCGGGCTCGTCATCGACTGCCTGGCCGAACTGGCCGCGGAGGACGGCCGGGAAGGGCCGGCGGAGGAGGAAGGCGGGACGGCGGGCGTGGTGCGCGAGAAGGTGCCCGGCCCCGACGGCGGGCAGCCCGTCACCGCCGTCTACCTCGTCCCCTTCCACCGGGCCGAACTCTCCCTGGCGGGGCAGCTCAAGCGGCTGCTCGGCGCCGGCACCGACCGGCTCGCCGCCTTCCAGGGCGTCGACTGGGACCGCGCCCTGACCTGGCTCGCGGGCCGCACGGGCGCGCAGCTGGCCCCCGAGCAGCGGGAGGCGGTCAGGCTCGCGCTCTCCAGCAAGGTCGCCGTGCTCACCGGCGGGCCCGGCTGCGGCAAGTCCTTCACCGTCCGCTCCGTGGTCGAACTGGCCCGCGCCAAGGGGGCCAAGGTCGTCCTCGCGGCGCCCACCGGGCGGGCCGCGAAGCGGCTCTCCGAGCTCACGGGCGCCGAGGCGTCCACCGTCCACCGGCTCCTGGAGCTCAAGCCGGGCGGTGACGCCGCGTACGACAAGGACCGACCCCTGGACGCCGACCTGGTGGTCGTGGACGAGGCGTCCATGCTCGACCTGCTGCTGGCCAACAAGCTCGTCAAGGCGGTGCCGCCGGGCGCCCACCTGCTCCTCGTCGGCGACGTGGACCAACTTCCCTCCGTGGGCGCCGGGGAAGTGCTGCGGGATCTCCTGGCCCCCGGCAGCCCGGTCCCCGCCGTCCGGCTCACGCGCATCTTCCGGCAGGCGCAGCAGTCCGGAGTGGTCACCAACGCCCACCGCATCAACTCGGGGGCCCAGCCCCTCACCCAGGGGATGACGGACTTCTTCCTCTTCGCCGAGGAGGACACCGAGGAGGCGGGCCGGCTCACGGTGGACGTGGCGGCCCGGCGCATCCCCGCGAAGTTCGGGCTCGACCCCCGGCGGGACGTCCAGGTGCTGGCGCCCATGCACCGCGGCCCGGCCGGGGCCGGCACGCTCAACGGGCTGCTCCAGCAGGCCATCACGCCCGCCCGGCCCGATCTGCCGGAGCGGCGCTTCGGCGGCCGGGTCTTCCGCGTGGGCGACAAGGTCACCCAGGTGCGCAACAACTACGAAAAGGGACAGAACGGAGTCTTCAACGGCACCGTGGGCGTCGTCACCGGCCTCGACGTCGTCGAGCAGCGGCTGACCGTGCGCACCGACGAGGACGAGGAAGTGGGCTACGACTTCGACGAACTCGACGAGCTCGCGCACGCCTACGCGGTGACCATCCACCGCTCGCAGGGCAGCGAGTACCCGGCCGTGGTGATCCCCGTCACCACGGGTGCCTGGATGATGCTGCAGCGCAATCTTCTCTACACCGCGGTAACCAGGGCAAAGCGGCTGGTCGTGCTGGTGGGCTCGCGAAAGGCGCTCGGACAGGCCGTACGGACCGTCTCCGCAGGCAGGAGGTGTACCGCACTGGATCACCGGCTGGGAATGTGAGGGCGTTCGGGGAGGTTTTGTGAAGGGCCGGACGGCCCCCGGATCGGGGCGAAACGGTCCCGGACCAGCGGGAACCGGGGTGGGATTCGTCTCTCATCGGTTTACCAACCGGGGCGAAGGGGGCAGTATGGCCAGGCTGGACGGCACTCAGTGCCGTCTTTAGGCCCTATGGCCGACCCCGAGTGCACGTGCATCGTCCAAATGGGGGAAGGTAGGGGTAGTCAGGGCACCTCGAAGAAGAGGCACAACGTCGGTGAGGGATGACGTGAGCGACAACTCTGTAGTAGTGCGGTACGGGGACGGCGAATACACCTACCCGGTGGTCGACAGCACCGTCGGCGACAAGGGCTTCGATATCGGCAAGCTCCGCGCCCAGACCGGTCTGGTGACCCTGGACTCCGGTTACGGCAACACCGCCGCCTACAAATCCGCGATCACCTACCTCGACGGTGAGCAGGGCATCCTGCGCTACCGGGGCTACCCGATCGAGCAGGTCGCCGAGCGCAGCTCCTTCCTCGAGACCGCCTTCCTGCTGATCAACGGCGAGCTGCCGTCGACCGAGGAGCTGGCGACCTTCAAGGGCGAGATCACCCAGCACACCCTGCTGCACGAGGACGTCAAGCGCTTCTTCGACGGCTTCCCGCGGGACGCGCACCCGATGGCGATGCTGTCCTCCGTGGTCAGCGCGCTGTCGACCTTCTACCAGGACAGCCACAACCCGTTCGACGAGCAGCAGCGTCACCTGTCGACGATCCGGCTGCTGGCCAAGCTGCCGACGATCGCGGCCTACGCGTACAAGAAGTCGATCGGCCACCCGATCGTCTACCCGCGCAACGACCTCGGCTACGTCGAGAACTTCCTGCGCATGACCTTCTCGGTGCCCGCCGCCGAGTACGAGCTGGACCCGGTCGTCGTCAGCGCCCTGGACAAGCTGCTGATCCTGCACGCCGACCACGAGCAGAACTGCTCCACGTCGACCGTGCGCCTGGTGGGCTCCTCGCAGGCCAACCTGTTCGCGTCGATCTCCGCCGGCATCAACGCCCTGTGGGGCCCGCTGCACGGCGGCGCCAACCAGTCGGTGCTCGAGATGCTCGAGGGCATCAAGGCCAACGGCGGCGACGTCGACTCCTTCATCCGCAAGGTGAAGAACAAGGAGGACGGCGTCCGCCTGATGGGCTTCGGCCACCGCGTCTACAAGAGCTTCGACCCCCGGGCGAAGATCATCAAGGCGGCGGCGCACGACGTCCTCTCGGCGCTCGGCAAGTCCGACGAGCTGCTCGACATCGCGCTGAAGCTGGAAGAGCACGCGCTCTCCGACGACTACTTCGTCTCGCGCAACCTCTACCCGAACGTGGACTTCTACACGGGTCTGATCTACCGGGCCATGGGCTTCCCGACCGAGATGTTCACCGTGCTCTTCGCCCTCGGCCGGCTGCCGGGCTGGATCGCCCAGTGGCACGAGATGATCAAGGAGCCGGGTTCGCGCATCGGCCGCCCGCGCCAGATCTACACCGGTGTCGTCCAGCGCGACCTGCCGGTCGAGCGCGCCTGACGCACGGCTGTGCCGTAGAGCACGACAAAAGCCCTGAGAGCCGCCATGGCTCTCAGGGCTTTTCGCATGGCCGGGAAAAGCGCCCCGTTTCCGATCCCCCCACGGGTCGGAGCGGGGCGCTTCCCGTTCCCCGGTACGGATTCCCCCCACGGGATCCGGCCGGGAGCCGTCGGTGCGCGCAGCCGACGCGATCTGCCGGGACGCGTACGTACGGGAGGGCCGCTCAAAGCTCCCCGGAGTACGTGCCCCGGCCACGCGTGGCCGGTACCGTCCCCCAAGACGATCCAGCACTGCCCGGTTAGACCCACGACCCCCCGCAATGGTTACGTTGCCATTGCTGTGATCTAGGTCTCTTGCCATAACGGACGCACCGGGGCAAGAGCCCAAGTGTGTGGGTGTTGTGTCACTTATGTGGGTTACGTGTCGGCCCGGCGTGTGGCGGGGACGGCCCCGTGCGGCGTCAGGCGCGGCCGGCGAGCTCGTAACCGGCCTCGTCCACCGCGGCGCGCACGGCCTCCTCGTCCAGCGGGGCCGCGGAGACCACCGTGACCCGGCCGGTGGCGGCAGCGGCCTGCACCGACGTGACGCCCGCCAGGGCGGAGAGCTCCTCCTTCACGGCGGACTCGCAGTGGCCGCAGGTCATGCCGGTCACGCGGTAGACGGTGGTGGTGGCGGTGGGCTGGGAGCTCATGACGGTTCTCCTCGCAAAGGTCGTCGCGATGGTCGTCGCGATGGGCGTCGCGGTGTTCTCGAACGCGGTGTTCTTGAACGCGCTGTCCTCAAGTGGTGAACACCTTACCCCCTGGGGGTATTTCCGCGGGGGCGAAGCGGGGCAGGAAAGGCGCGCGAAGGGCCCCGGGCCGCTGCGGCCCGGGGCCCGGAAGGGGACGGGGGTCAGTTCTTCGGATCGCGCCGGGAACGGTTGCCCGGGCGGCTCGCCACCCAGGCGCGGACGGTGTCCGCGAACCAGAAGGGCTTGCCGCCCTCGGTGAGGTCGGGCTTGGGCAGCAGCCCGTGCTTGCGGTAGGTCCGCACGGTATCGGTCTGGACGCCGATGTGCGCTGCGATCTCCTTGTAGGACCAGAGTCGACGGTCGGTCATCTCACGCCTCTCCGCTGCGCGCAGCGACGGAGGGGGATCCGTCGGGGGAGCTGCGACGCGGCCTTGTCGATCACCACGACTGTTGTCCGTTGGAACGACGCAGAGTGACCGTCGATGCGGCGCCGTCGTGCGGCTGTGACGGAAGGGGAGCGGGAACGTGACGCCTGTGACGTACGTATGACCCGGTATCAGTCCGGGAGGGCCGTGAGGGCCGTGACGCGCACGGGCCGGTTCTCCCGTCGGGACGTCTCGCAGGCCTCGGCCACCAGCAGGGCGTGCAGCCCCTCGCGGCCGGGGCACGGGTTGGGCGCCTCGCCCCGGGCGGCGCGGACGAAGGCGGTCAGCTCGGCGCGGTAGGCGGCGGCGAACCGTTCCAGGAAGCCGGTCCAGGGGCGTGCGGGCGAGGGCGGGCCGGCGGGCTCGGCCGAGGTGGCGGGCGTCCGGGCGTCCAGGCCCACGACCCACTGGTCGAGCTCGCCCGACAGCTCCGTGCGGACGTCGTACCCGGCGCCGTTGCAGCGGGTCGCCGTCGCCGTGACCAGCGTGCCGTCGCCGAGGGTGAGGAGGACGGCGGCGGTGTCCACGTCACCCGCCTCCCGGAAGAGCGGGGCCGTGGCCCCGCCGGTCGCGCCGCGGGCGTACACCTCCGTCACCTCCTGGCCCGTCAGCCACCGGACGGTGTCGAAGTCGTGCACCAGGCAGTCCCGGATCAGCCCGCCGGACTGCGCCAGGAACGCGGCGGGCGGGGGCGCGGGGTCCGAGGTGACGGCGCGGATCGTGTGCACGCGGCCCAGGCGGCCGGCGCGCAGCGCGGCGCGGGCCGCGCGGAACCCGGCGTCGAAGCGCCGCTGGAACCCCAGCTGCAGCAGCGTCCCCGCCGCGTCCACCTCGCGCAGGGCGCGCAGCGTGCCGGGGATGTCCAGGGCGACGGGCTTCTCGCAGAACGCGGGGAGGCCGGCGCGGGCCGCCCGTGCGATCAGGTCCGGGTGCGCGGCGGTGGTCGCCGCGATCACGACCGCGTCGACGGTGCCGTCGAAGACGGCGTCGGGGGAGGGGGCGGTGCGCGCACCGACGCGTGCGGCCAGGGCCGCGGCGCGGTGGTGTTCGGTGTCCGCGACGACGAGCTCGTCGACTCCGTCGGCCGTGGCGAGGACGCCGGCATGATGCGCCCCGATCCGCCCGGCCCCGACGACTCCGATCCGCATGACTGACTCCGTCCTGTAGGCGATGTGCCTGGGCGCCGCGGCGGCGGTGCGGTGCCGGGTGACACCTGCCGGCTCGGCACCGCCGGAATGGTTGCGGGTGGCTGGTCGCCGTTGCGGCGGGGGTCGGAGCCCGCCCGGGGCGGCCTGGCAAGAAAATCCGCCGCGACGGCGCGCAACCCCCGCCGGGGTGTCCGGCGGTGCCCGACCTGGTCGGCTGCGGCTGCCTGCCGGACGCCCGGCACCGGGTGTCACGCGTACATCGGGGGCCGCGGTGGCAACGTGACTTCCGTTCGGGTGCCCGTGGACTGGGCTCGGACGCCCGCCTCGCAGACCGCCGCCGCCGCGTACCCGTCCCACACGCTCGGCCCCTCCGTCACCCCGCGCCGCGTCGCGTCGACCCAGTGCTGCACCTCGCGGTCGTACGCCTCGCGGAAGCGGTCGACGAAGTCCTGGGCGATGGCGCCGCCCCAGCGCCCGGCGGCGTTCACGTACAGGCCGTGCGCGTCGCCCAGCCGCGCGCTGCCGCGCTCGCCGACCGCCTCGCACTGCACCTGGTAGCCGAACCCGCAGTTGACGAAGACCTCGACGTCGGCCACGGCCCCGCCGGAGGTCTCCAGGAGCACCAGCTGAGGGTCGCTCAGGGCCCCCGGCGCGGCCGCCGAAGGAGCCGGCTTCACCACGCTCACCGCCGTGATCTCCTGCCCCAGCAGCCACCGCGTGGCATCGATCTCGTGCACCACCGAGTCGTTGATCATCATCGCCTCGGTGAAGCCCGGCGGCGTGGCCACGTTCCGGTGCCGGCAGTGGAGCATCAGCGGCCGCCCGAGCCCGCCGCCGTCGAGCAGCGCCTTCAGCTGCAGGTACTCCGTGTCGTACCGGCGCATGAACCCCACCTGGGCCCGCCGGCGCCCGAGCCGCACCTCCGCCTCCATCACCCGCAGGGCGGACTCCGCGCCGGTGGTGAGCGGCTTCTCGCACAGCACGGGCAGGTCCCGCGCGAAGGCGTCCAGCAGGGCCGCCTCGTGCGCGGGCCCGGGGGAGGCGATGAGGACGGCGTCCACGTCGCCGGCGTCCATCGCGGCGGCGGCGTCGCTGTACGCGGTGCAGCCGGGGACGCCGTCCGCCACCCGCTCGGCGCGCTCGCCGTCGACGTCTATGACCGCGCTCACCCGCGCCCCGCTGATGACGCGGTCGAGACGCCGGACGTGGTCGGAGCCCATCCGCCCCGTGCCGATGACCGCGACGCCGAGGGGGTGTCCGCCTTCGTGCTTCATCCGTGCAAGTCTCCTCGTCTCAGACGCCGCAGCCGCGCAGGAAACCCCGCGTGCGCCGGGCGACCGGCAGCGGGCGGTCCGGCGGGCACGGGTACATGTCCTGTTCCACGATGGCGAACAGGTCCGCGTCCAGCCGGGAGGCCGCGGCGAGGACGGGCTCCAGCGCCGGAACGCCCCGCGGCGGCTCGCACATGACGCCCTGCCGGACGGCGGGCCCGAAGGCCGTCCCCTTGGCGAGGACGTCCGCGAGGACCTCCGGGTCGACCTGCTTGAGGTGGAGGTAGCCGATCCGCTCCCCGTACGTCTCGATGAGCCTGACGCTGTCGCCGCCGCAGTACGCGTAGTGCCCCGTGTCCAGGCAGAGGCTGACCAGCGACGCGTCGGTGGCGTCGAGGAAGCGCTCGACGTGCGCCTCGGTGTCGATGTGCGTGTCGGCGTGCGGATGGACGACGATCCCGAGCCCGTACCGCTCGCGCACCTCGCGCGCGAGCCGCTCCATGCCGGCGGTGAGGTGCCGCCACTGCCCGGCGGTCAGCTCGGGGTCCTCGACGATCTCGGCCGTCTTGTCGTCCCGCCAGAAGGAGGGGATGACGACCAGGTGCCGCGCGCCCATCGCGGCGGTGAGCTCCGCGACGGGCGCGACGTGCGCCCACGTCGCCTCCCAGGTGTCCGGCCCGCGGTGCAGCGCGGTGAAGACCGTGCCGGCGGAGACCGTGAGGCCGCGCCGCTGCGTCTCGTCGCGCAGCCGGGCCGGGTCGGTCGGCAGATACCCGTACGGGCCGAGCTCGATCCATTCGTAGCCCGCCTCGGCGACCTCGTCCAGGAACTGCCGCCACGGCAGCTGCGCCGGATCGTCGGGGAACCAGACGCCCCACGAGTCGGGGGCGGAGCCGACCCGGATCCGGTGCCGGGAGGGCGTGTTCGCGTCGGGAGCGGGCATGGTCGTGGCTCTCCTCGGGCTACGGGCCGGGTTGCCCGTAGCCTTCCCCGCGGTGCGGAGGAGTGTCAAGAGTTCGTCCGGACATACGGACGTCACGTCAAGTTGCGCGGCGTTCACGTCTATATGTAAGGACAATTCCTTGACAGGGTCCCGCGCGCCCGGCTAGACCTGAGCCGAATCGTCAGGAAGGGCGCCGATGAGCCAGCCGAGTGCGTGCACGTCTTACGACCTGATCACCATGGGCCGGGTCGGGGTGGACCTGTACCCCCTGCAGACCGGCGTGCCGCTGGCGAGGGCCGAGACCTTCGGCAAGTTCCTGGGCGGCTCGCCCGCGAACGTCGCGGTCGCCGCGGCGCGGCTCGGCCGGCGCGTGGCGCTCATCAGCCGCACCGGCGCGGACCCGTTCGGGGACTACCTCCACGACGCGCTGCGCGACTTCGGCGTCGCCGACCAGTGGGTGACGCCCGTCGCCGCCTACCAGACGCCCCTGACGTTCTGTGAGGTCTTCCCGCCGGACGACTTCCCCCTCTACTTCTACCGCCGCCCCAAGGCCCCCGACCTGGAGATCCACCCGCACGAGCTCGACCTCGCCGCGATCCGGGCCGCCCGGATCTTCTGGGCGACCGGCACCGGGCTGTGCGAGGAGCCCAGCCGGGGCGCGACGCTGGCCGCGCTCGCCGCGCGCGGGCGGCGCGGCGTCACCGTCCTCGACCTGGACTGGCGGCCGCTGTTCTGGGGCGGGGAGGGCGGCGCGTCCGGGGCCGGCGGGCGTACGGGCCCCGCCGCCATGGCCGCCGCCCGGCCGCACTACGCCGCGGCCCTCGCCCACGCCACCGTCGCGGTCGGCAACGCCGACGAGTGCGAGGTCGCCACCGGCGAACGCGCGCCGCACGCCGCGGCGCGGGCGCTGCTCGCTGCCGGGGCCGAACTCGCCGTGGTCAAACGGGGTCCGGAGGGCGTCCTCGCCGTCCACCGCGACGGGACGGCGGCGGAAGTGCCGCCCGTGGAGGTGGAGGTCGTGAACGGGCTCGGCGCGGGTGATGCGTTCGGCGGGGCGCTGTGCCACGGCCTGCTGGCCGGCTGGCCGCTGGAGCGGACGCTGAGGTTCGCCAACGCGGCCGGGGCGCTGGTGGCGTCGCGGCTGTCGTGCTCGGCGGCGATGCCGACGGGGGAGGAGGTCGAGGGGCTGCTCGACGCGCGGGCGGAGGCCCACTCAGCTTCCGACCGGTCCGGCCCGGACACCTGCTGGTCCGGCCCGGGCACCCGCCCGTCCGGCCAGGACCCCCGTACGGAGGTCCCCCGCTCGTGACCGTGCAGATCGCCGACCTTCCCCGCATCCGCAGCCGGCACCCCGAGGCCATTGCCGAAGCCGCCGCCCGGCGGGCCCGGCGGCCGCTCGTCGGTGACAGCGGCCGGCTGATGATCATCGCGGCGGACCACCCCGCCCGCGGCGCCCTCGCCGTCGGCGACCGCCCGTTCGCCATGGCCGCCCGGCCCGACCTGCTGGAACGGCTCTGCCTCGCGCTGTCCCGGCCCGGCGTCGACGGAGTCCTCGCCTCCGCCGACATCCTGGACGACCTGCTGCTGCTCGGCGCGCTGGAGAACAAGGTCGTCATCGGCTCCATGAACCGCGGCGGGCTGGCCGGCGCGGCCTTCGAGATGGACGACCGCTTCACCGGCCCCCGCGCGGAGGACCTGGCGGCGCTGGGCTTCGACGCGGGCAAGCTGCTCCTCCGCATCGACCCCGCCGACCCCGGCTCGCTCAGCACCCTGCACGCGGCCGCCCGCGCCGTCGGCGAGATGGCCGCCCGGCGGCTGCCGGTCTTCGTCGAACCGTTCCTCTCCCGGCGCGTCGACGGACGGGTCGTCAACGACCTGAGCGCCGAGGCCGTCACGAAGGCGATCGCCGTCGCCTCCGGGCTGGGCGGGACGTCCGCCTACACCTGGCTCAAGGTGCCGGTGACGGACGATCCCGCACAGATGGCGAGGGTCATGGAGACGTCGACGCTGCCGGCGGTCCTGCTCGGGGGCGACGTCGGGGACGACCGGGACGCGGCGTACGAGCGGTGGCGGACGGCGCTGCGCCTGCCGACGGTCCAGGGGCTGGTCGTGGGCCGGGCCCTCCTCTACCCGGCCGACGGGGACGTGGCGGGAGCGGTCGACAGGGCGGTGGGACTGCTGTGACGGGTGCGCTGCGCGCGGCGCGGCCGGACGCCCGGGGCCTCCGGCCGGGGCGTCCGGTCCCGCCGTCGCCGGAGCGGCCCCGTCACCGCCGCGCTCGCACGCGGTGGTTGCGCGCCGTCGCGGCGGCGGGAGAACCCCGGTTCCCTCCCCGGAGGGGGACCCGCATTTCACCGTTCCGCGGGGGCGAGCCCCCGGCCCCCGGACGCCGGGGGCGGATCCAGGAGGCCACCCCATGACGCCCCACCCCTACGACACCGACGTCACGCCCGAGCAGGCCGGCTGGGCGTATTCCTCCCTGCGGGTGATCACCCTGCCGGCCGGCGGCGCCCACACCTTCCCCGCCGGCGGCAGCGAGTGGATCGTCCTGCCGCTCAGCGGCGGGTGCACCGTCACCATCGCAACCACCGGCACGGCCCCCACCAGCACGGCTTCCCCCCACACCACCCCCACCACCTTCGAACTCCGCGGCCGCCCCTCCCCCTTCGCCGCCGTCACCGACTTCGCCTACGTCCCCCGCGACGCCACCGCCACCCTCACCACGCCCGCCGGCGGCCGCTTCGCCCTCGCGGGCGCCCGCTGCGAGCGCCGTCTGCCCGCCCGCTACGGCCCCGCCGAAGCGGTTCCCGTGGAGCTGCGCGGCGCCGGCTCCTGTTCCCGGCAGGTCAACAACTTCGCCGCCGCGAACGTCTTCGCGTGCGACCGGCTCATCGCCGTCGAAGTCCTCACCCCGGGCGGCAACTGGTCCTCCTACCCGCCCCACAAGCACGACGAGCACCACCCCGGCGAGGAGTCCGAGCTCGAAGAGATCTACTACTTCGAGATCGCGGACGGCCCCGCCGGCACCCCCGGCGCCGGCTACCAGCGCGTCTCCCCCTCGCGCGCCGGCGGCACCGACGTCCTCGCCGAGGTCCGCACCGGCGACACCGTTCTCATCCCCGACGGCTGGCACGGCCCCTCGATGGCCGCGCCCGGCCACGACATGTACTACCTCAACGTCATGGCCGGCCCGGGCGCGGAGCGCGAGTGGCTCATCCGCGACCACCCCGACGCGGCGTGGATCCGCGACACCTGGCCGGGCCTCGCCCCCGACCCGCGCCTGCCGTTCCCCCAGCACCCGGGAGGAGACCGATGACCCGCCGTCTCACCGTCGCCCAGGCCCTGATCGCCTTCCTCGCCCGGCAGTACACCGAGCGCGACGGCCGCCGGCAGCGCCTGGTCGCCGCCTGCTGGGGCATCTTCGGCCACGGCAACGTCGCCGGCATCGGGCAGGCGCTGCTGGAGTCCGGCGACGCCATGCCGTACCACCAGGGGCGCAACGAGCAGGCCATGGTCCACGCGGCCGTCGGCTACGCCCGCCACCGCGACCGGCTCTCCGCCCACGCCGTGACGACCTCCATCGGCCCGGGCGCCACCAACCTCGTCACCGGCGCGGCCCTCGCCACCATCAACCGCATCCCCGTCCTCCTCCTCCCCGGCGACACCTTCGCCACCCGCCCCGCCGACCCCGTCCTGCAGCAGCTCGAACACCCCGGCGCGGGCGACGTGTCCGTCAACGACTGCCTGCGCCCGGTCTCCCGGTACTTCGACCGGATCACCCGGCCGGAGGCGCTGATCCCCGCCGCCCTGCAGGCGGCGCGCGTCCTCGCCGACCCCGTCGAGACCGGCGCCGTCACCCTCGCCCTGCCGCAGGACGTGCAGGCCGAGGCGTACGACTGGCCGGAGGAGTTCTTCGCCGAGCGGGTCTGGCACGTGCGCCGCCCGGCCCCAGACCCCGCCGAGCTGGCCGCGGCCGCAGCAGCCGTACGGGCCGCCCGCCGCCCCCTGCTGATCGCGGGCGGCGGCGTCCACCACAGCGAGGCCGAGGACGCGCTGCGCGCCCTCGCCGACGCCACCGGCATCCCCGTCGCCTCCACCCAGGCCGGCAAGGGCTCCCTGCACCACGCCCACCCCGCGGACGTCGGCGGCATCGGCCACACCGGCACGGCCGCCGCGGACGACCTGGCCCGTACGGCCGACCTGGTCATCGGCGTCGGCACCCGCTACAGCGACTTCACCACCGCCTCGAACACCCTCTTCGCCGCCCCGGACGTGCGCTTCGTCAACCTCAACATCGCCCCCTTCGACGCCCACAAGCTCGCCGCCCTGCCGCTCGTCGCGGACGCCCGCACGGGTCTGGAGGCGCTGGCGGACGCACTGGCCGGCCACCGCGTCACCAAGGCGTACGAGGAGGAGTGCGCGGCCGGCAAGCAGGCGTGGGAGCAGGCCGTCACACGGGCATTCACCGTGCGCGACGAGGCCGCGCTCCCCACCCAGGCCCAGGTCCTCGGCGCCCTGGACGCCGTCGTCGACGGCACCGACGTCGTCGTCAACGCCGCCGGCTCCCTCCCCGGCGACCTGCACAAGCTCTGGCGCGCCCGGTCCCGCCGCCAGTACCACCTGGAGTACGGCTACTCCTGCATGGGCTACGAGATCCCGGCCGCGATCGGCGTCGCCATGGCCGAGCCCGGCCGCCCGGTGTGGGCCCTCGTCGGCGACGGCACGTACCTGATGATGCCGACCGAACTGGTCACCGCCGTGCAGGAGGGCATCCCCGTCAAGGTGGTGCTGATCCAGAACCACGGGTACGCCTCGATCGGCGGCCTGTCGGAGGCCGTCGGCGCCGAGCGCTACGGCACCGCCTACCGCTTCCGGGCCGCCGACGGCACCTACACGGGCGCCCCCCTCCCCGTGGACCTGGCCGCCAACGCCGCCTCCCTCGGCATGCACGTGCTGCGCCCCCGCACGGCCGGTGAGCTGCGGGAGGCGCTCGCCGACGCGCGTGCCTCCGCGCGCCCCACATGTGTCTACGTGGAGACCGAAACAGCCGACACAGTGCCGGGCGCGCCCCCTGCCCAGGCGTGGTGGGATGTGCCTGTCGCCGGGGCCGCGACCCGCCCGGCCGCCCGCAGGGCCCGGGAGGAGTACGAGCGCGACCCGCGTGGTCTGCGTGCCCGCCGCCGCTATCTTTGACCGTAGGAGAGGCCGAGCCATGAAGACCGTCAACCACTGGATCGACGGCAAGGCCGTCGAGGGCGCCTCCGGCACGTACGGGCCGGTCACCGACCCCGCGACGGGCGCGCGGACGACGCGGGTCGCCTTCGCCTCGGCGGAGGAGGTGGACGCCGCCGTCGCCGCGGCCAAGGCCGCCTTCGCGACGTGGGGCACGTCCTCCCTCGCCACCCGCACCGCGATCCTCTTCCGCTACCGCGCGCTGCTCGACGCCCACCGCGCCGAGATCGCCGAGCTGATCACCGCCGAGCACGGCAAGGTGCACTCCGACGCGCTCGGCGAGGTCGCCCGCGGCCTGGAGATCGTCGAGCTGGCGTGCGGCATCACCACGCAGCTCAAGGGCGAGCTGTCCACCCAGGTGTCCGGCGGCGTGGACGTGGCGTCGATCCGCCAGCCGCTCGGCGTCGTCGCGGGCATCACGCCCTTCAACTTCCCGGCGATGGTGCCGATGTGGATGTTCCCGCTGGCCGTCGCCTGCGGCAACACCTTCGTGCTCAAGCCCAGCGAGAAGGACCCCTCGCCGGCGATCCTCCTCGCCCAGCTGGCCGCCGAGGCCGGGCTCCCCGAGGGTGTCCTCAACGTGGTCAACGGCGACAGGACGGCTGTCGACCGGCTGCTGACCCACCCGGACGTCGCCGCCGTCTCCTTCGTCGGCTCCACGCCCATCGCGCGCCGCATCCAGCGCGTGGCCACCGAGCACGGCAAGCGCGTCCAGGCGCTCGGCGGCGCCAAGAACCACATGCTGGTGCTGCCCGACGCCGACCTCGACGCGGCCGCCGACGCCGCCGTCTCCGCCGCGTACGGCTCGGCCGGCGAGCGCTGCATGGCCGTTTCCGCCGTGGTCGCCGTGGGCGCGGCCGGCGACGAGCTGGTGGCGAAGATCCGCGAGCGCGCCGAGAAGATCAAGATCGGTCCGGGCGACGACCCCTCCTCCGAGATGGGCCCGCTCATCACCCGGGAGCACCGCGACAAGGTCGCCTCGTACGTGCGCGGCGCGGCCGCCCAGGGCGCCGAGGTCGTCCTCGACGGCACCGGCTTCACGGTCGAGGGCTACGAGAACGGGCACTGGATCGGGCTGTCCCTGCTCGACAAGGTGCCGGTCGGCGCGGACGCCTACCGCGACGAGATCTTCGGCCCGGTGCTGTGCGTGCTGCGCGCGGAGTCCTACGAGGAGGGGCTGGCCCTCATCAACTCCTCGCCGTGGGGCAACGGAACGGCCGTCTTCACGCGGGACGGCGGCGCGGCCCGCCGCTTCCAGCTGGAGGTCGAGGCGGGCATGGTCGGCATCAACGTGCCCATCCCGGTGCCGGTCGGCTACCACTCCTTCGGCGGCTGGAAGGACTCCCTCTTCGGCGACCACCACATCTACGGCAACGACGGCGTGCACTTCTACACGCGCGGCAAGGTCGTCACCACCCGGTGGCCCGACCCGGCCGACAGCGGCGTGGACCTGGGCTTTCCCAGCCACCGCTGACGACCGCCGAGCACCTCCCGCTGCATGGAACACAACCCTCCGGAACGTAAGCTCGGGCCATGACCTGGTCCAGCGCGCTGCGGAAGGCCGCCCGCGACGGGCTGACGATCGAGCGCACCAAGCTGACGCCCGTGGTCGCCGCCCGCGGGGCGCTCGGCGTGGCGATCGTCGTCGGGGTCACCCTCTGGGCGGGGACCCCGGCGCTCGCCGTGTCCTCGGCGTTCGGCGCGTTCTCCGCGGGCCTGGTGACGTTCCAGCGCAGCTGGCGGCCGCGGCCGGTGCTGGCGCTCGCCGTGGCGGTCGGACTGGCCGTCAGCACGTTCCTCGGCTACGTGGCCGCCTTCGACCCCGTCGTCTTCGGGACCCTGCTGACCGTGTGGACGCTGCTCGCGGGCATGGCCTGGGCGGTCGGGCCGGTCTCCGGCCTGGTCGCCACGCAGACCATCGCCGTCATGCTGGTCACCGTCACGCTGCCGACGTCCGTCATGGGGGCGCTGCACCACGCCGGGCTGATCGCGGTCGGCGGGCTGGTGCAGGCGGCCCTGGTCGTCCTGCTGCCGGTCCGCCCCTGGGGCGCCCAGCGGGACGCCCTCGCCGACGCGCTGGCCGCCGAGGCGGACTACGCGCGCCGGCTCCGGCACGACCCGCAGGCCCTCTTCGACCCGCAGCCGCTGATGGACGCCCGCGAGGCCGCCGAGCTGACGCCCCGCCAGGCCCGCAACCGGCCCCGCCAGCTGGGCGGGCCGCGCGGCGTCGCCGAACGGCTGCGGCCCGTGCTCGCCTCGCTCGCCGACCCCGTCCTGGGCGCCCCCGCCGAGGGGCCCGAACGGGACCGCGTGCGGGACCTGCTGGGCGCCGCCGCGACCGTCCTCGACGCCGTCGCCCGCGCCATCCGGTGGGGCAAGCCCGTCAAGCTGCCCGACGAGGCCACCGAAGTCCTCACCGTGCCCGCCACCGGGCCCGTCCTCCACGGCGCCGCACGCCGCTCCGCCCTGCGCCTGATGGCCCTCCTCGGCGACGCGGTCGACGCCACCGACGAACCGGTGCGCCGGGCCCCCGCCCGCGGCGGAGACGGCCACCGGCACCTGCTGCGGCCCTCCGTGCCCCGGCTCGTCCCCGTCGTCCTGCGGGCGCTGCGGCGCGAGGCGCGCTGGTCGTCGCCGGTCGGGCGGCACGCGGTGCGGGTCTCCGCGGTGGTGATCGCCGGCTACGCGGCCGGCACCGCACTCCCCTGGGGGCACGGCTACTGGGCGCCGATGACCTCCGTGATGGTGATGCGGCCCGACTTCGGGCAGACGTACTCGCGGGGCGTCGCCCGGTTCGCCGGGACGGTGGTCGGAGTGGCCGTCGCGGGGGCGCTCATGGCCTTCACCCACCCCGGGCTGTGGGTGTGCGCGGGGCTGGCGGTGGTCTGCGCCGGCCTGATGTACCTGCTGATGCGCACCGGCTACAGCGTGACCTCCGCCTGCATCGCCGCCTACGTCGTCTTCCTGCTCGGCATCGCGGGGGAGGGCTGGTCCCAGACCATCGAGGCGCGCGTCGCCCTCACCCTGATCGGCGGGCTCCTCGCCATGGCCGCCTACGCGCTCTTCCCCACCTGGGAGACGCCCCGCCTGCGGGACCGGCTCGCCGACTGGCTCACCGCCAACGGGCGCTACGCGCTCGCCGTGCTCGGCGCCTTCGCGCAGCCGGGGGAGCGCAAGCCGCGCCGCGTGCGGGAGGCCCTGCTGGACGCGCGCGCCGCCCGTACGGCCTGGGAGGAGATGGCCGGGCGCGCCCTGACCGAGCCCGTCCGGCACCGCGGCCTCTCCCGCAGCTCCGAGCGGGCCGCGGAGGCGGCGCTGGCCACGATGGGCCGGGCGACGCTGCTGATGGAGGCCCACCTCCCGGACCGCGACGCCGAACCGTCGAAGGGGGCGGAAGGTTTCGCCGCCGCGCTGGAGGGCGCCCTGCCGGACGCGGCGGCGGCCGTGCGCGAGCGGCGGCCCCTCGACTGGACGGCCCCGCGCGAGGCGCTCGCCGCGTGGCGCGCGGAGGACGGTGAGGAGGGCGTGGCCATCCGCGGCTCGGAACTCCTCATGGATGCCCTGGACGAACTCGCAACGGCCCTGTCCCCGGGCCCGGGCGGCCGCAACCGCGCTTCGCGCCGGCCGTAGGGTCCGGCCGGCCTCCGCGGCGCGGCCGCACGGTGCCGGGCCGGCCGGTCCTCACGGAGTGGACAGCGGCCGGTCCTCACGGAGTGAACAGGCAGCCGGTCCTCATGGAGTGAACAGGCGGCCCAAGTGGGCGTCCAGGAGTTCCCGGGCCTCTTCCGGGGCGCACGCGTCCAGGAGGAGATGCGTCGTCAAGCCGTCCGTCAGGGCGATCAGAAGCATCGCTTCCGCGTCCGGGTCGCGCGACGCTTCCACCTCGCCCCGCGCGATCCCCTCCCGCACCTGGCCCGCGAAGAAGGCCCGCAGCGCCGGCACGCCCTCCTTCGCGTGGTCGCGCAGCCGCTCGTCGTGCAGGGCGCGCACGAAGTACGCGATCTGCACGAGGTTCCCCGTACGGCTCTCGTCGTCCAGCGGGAGCATCTCCATGACCGTCTCCCGCAGGACGTCCCGCGGCGCCGGCGGCGCGGCGAGCCGCATGAGGCGCGTGCGGATGCGCCCCTCCGCCAGCCCGCTCAAGTACTTGAGGGCGAAGACGAGCAGCTCGTCCTTGCTGGAGAAGTAGTGCTGCAGCTGCCCCAGCGAGATCCCGGCCTCCGCCGCCACGTCCCGCAGGCTCGCCCCGTCGAGCCCCCGCGCGCACGCGATGCGCCACAGGGCCTCCGCGATCGCCCGGCGCCGCTCCTCGTGGTCCACGCGCTTGGGCACGACCACCACCTCATCTTTCCAAGTCGCTCGTATTGCTATAGCTTATTCTCAATACAACTGACTTGGAAAAGCGGGAGCGGGGAACGACACGGCCATGGCACGACACGGACAGACGACGATCAGGCTCAGGCCGCCCCGCAACGGCGTCGACCCCCGCGCCCGCCGCTGGTGGACGGTGCAGGCGTGGCTGACGGTCAGCGGCCCCCTGCTGCTCACCGCCGTAACCCTCCTGGTCCTCTCCCTCCTCTTCTTCCCCGGCGCCCTCCCGTGGCTGGGCCCGCTGGTCCTCGGCGTCCTCGTGCTGCCCGCCGCCGGGTACGTGCTGGCCATGCCCCGGCTGCGCTGCCGCATCCACGCGTGGGAGGTGGGGGAGAGCGCGGTCTACGCGGCGGGCGGATGGCTGCTGCACAAGCGCCGCATCGCCCCGCTCTCCCGCGTCCAGACCGTCGACACCGTGCGCGGCCCGCTGCAGCGCGCGTTCGGCCTCGCCACGGTCACCGTCACCACCGCCTCCACGGCCGGCGACGTCCGCATCACGGGCGTGTCGGACGAGGACGCGGAGCGGATGGTGGCCCGCATCACCGAGGCCGCCCGCCTCGTCCCCGCGGACGGTGACGCCGCATGAGCGACCCCCGCATGAGCGACCCCCGCATGAGCGACCCCGGCGCGAATGACCCCAGTGCGATCACCCCCGGCCCGGCCGAGCCGTGGCGCACCCTCGACCCCCGCACGCTCGCCGTGCACTGCACCTGGATGGGCGCGCCCCTCGGCTCGCTCGCCCTCACCGCGCTCGCCACCGGCGGCCGGCTCGACACGCGCGCGTGGATCACCCTCGCCGTCATCGGCGCCGTCTTCGCGGCCGTCACCACCGGCGGCATCATCACCTGGCGCCGCACCCGCTACCGCGTCACCGCCGACGCCCTGGAGCTCCACACGGGCCTGTTCACCCGCAGCGTCCGTGCGATACCCCTGCGGCGTGTGCGCAACGTCGACATCACCGCGAACCTCGTCCAGCGCCTCCTCGGCCTCGCCGTGCTGCGCGCCGGCACGGGCGGCGGCGGACGGGGCGGCGAGCTCTCCCTGGACGCCCTCACCCGCCCCGAGGCCGTGCGCCTGCGCGCCGAACTCCTCGCCCGCGCGGGCGCCGGCCACGCGGACGACCCGGTGCTCGCCCGCGCCGACCTGCGCCGCCTGCGCTACGCCCCGCTGACGTTCTGGGTCGTCGGCGGCGTCTTCGCCGCGGCGGGCGCGGTCTGGCGGGTCCTCGACGGGATCGGCATCGAGCCCTGGCGCATCGGCTTCGTGCGCCGCGCCTTCGAGGACTTCGGCAACAGCGCGCTGTGGCTCACCATCCCGCTCGGGCTCCTCGCCGTCACTGCCCTCGGCAGCGCCGGCGCGGTCGCCCTGTACGCCGAGAACTGGTGGAACTACCGCCTGGAGTGGACCGACGCCGCCACCCTGCGCGTCCGCCACGGCCTGTACACCACCCGGTCCGTCTCCATCGAGCGCGCCCGCCTGCGCGGCGTGGCCCTGCGCGAGCCGCTCCTGCTGCGCGCGGGCGGCGGCGCGAGCGTCCGGGCCGTGGCGGGCGGCCTCGGGGACCGCGAGCAGAACCGCAAGCGCAGCGTCGTCCTGCCGCCCGCCTCGCGGGACGAGGCGCTGCGCGTGTGCGGCGGCGTGCTGGGCGTGCCCTTCGGCCCCGTGGAGCTGACGGCCCACCCGCGGGCCGCGCTCCGCCGCCGCGTCTTCCGGGCCTTCGCGTGGTGCGTGCTGCCGCTCGCGGCGGCGCTCGCCGTGCTGGGCGCCCTTCTCACGCCCGTCCTGCTGTACTGCGCGGCGGGCTGGCTCGTCGTGGCCGCGCCGGTGGCGTACGGGCTCGCGCGCGACGCCTACCGCGGGCTCGGACACGGCTTCCGGGGGCGGTTCCTGTTCGTGCGGTCCGGCACGTTCGGCCGGGAGACGGTCGCGCTGGACCGGTCGGCCGTGCTGGCGTGGACCTTCACCGACACCCCCTTCTCGCGCCGGGCGGGCCTCGTCACGGCGACCGCCGCCGTCGCCGCGGGGGAGGACGGATATCGCATACGGGACATGCCGGTCGCCGGTGCGGCGGCCTTCGCGGACGCGGTGACGCCGGGGATCCTCACGGAGTTCCTGGAGCGCTGAGGGCGTTCGACGGGTAACGCGTCACTCCGTCACCGGACATAGGCGGATATTGTCATGCCCTCCGAAGAATTCCCGGGAAGTTTTTGTTATCCGTAGACCCCACGCGCATCTCCTATGTGCCGGACCGGAACGGACCGGCCCGAACGGAATGCCGGAGAAGGGTGGCGGACGTGAACAGTCAGAGCGTGGCCGTGGTCGAGGCGGCGCGAGCCGGGGACCCGGCGGCACAGGACGAGCTCGTCGCCGCCCACCTGCCGCTCGTCTACAACATCGTCGGCCGGGCCCTCAACGGTCACGCCGACGTGGACGACGTCGTCCAGGACACCATGCTCCGGGTCATCAACGGCCTCGGCGAGCTGCGCGACGCGACCGCGTTCCGGTCCTGGCTCGTCGCCATCACCATGAACCAGATACGCAGCCACTGGCGGGAGCGCCCGGAGGCTTCCGTCAGTGGCCTGCAGGAGGTCGCCGAGGTCCCCGACCCGGAGGCGGACTTCGTGGACCTCACCATCGTCCGGCTCGGTCTGCAGGGGCAGCGCAAGGAGGTCGCCGAGGCGACGCGCTGGCTCGACGACGACGAGCAGACCGTGCTGTCCCTGTGGTGGCTGGAGGCCGCCGGCGAGCTCACGCGCGCCGAGGTCGCCGCCGCCCTGGAGATGACCCCGCAGCACGCGGCCGTCCGCATCCAGCGCACCAAGGCCCAGCTGGACACCGCCCGCGGCGTCGTCCGGGCCCTGGCCGCGCACCCGGTCTGCCCGCAGCTCGGGGACGTCGTCAGCTCCTGGGACGGCACGCCGTCCGCCCTGTGGCGCAAGCGCGTCGCCCGCCACGTGCGCGGTTGCGGCCGCTGTGTCGGAGCGATGTCGGCCCTCGTCCCGGCCGAGGGGCTGCTCGTCGGGCTCGGCCTGGTGCCGGTCGGGGCGGCGCTGCTGGGCTGGTGGCGCGGCGGCTCGGTGCTGCACACGGAGTCCGTCGGCCACGCCTCCCCGGCCGCCGCTGCCGAGGGTACGCGCGCGGGTGCGCGCGTGGGCCGTCGCCGCGCGGGGAACGGCAACCGCGGCCACCGCGCGAGCCGCCCCCGCAACGCCAGGCGGACCGCGGCCGGAGTCGCCGCCCTGGCCCTCCTCGCCGGCGGCGCCCTCGGGGGCCTCTACCTCTTCACCGACTCCTCGGACGAGCAGAGCGTCTCGGCCAAGGACGACCAGGCCACGCAGAACCGGGTGAAGGCCCTCGACGCCGGCGCGTCCGCGCTGCCGCCCAGCGCATCGCCGTCACCCTCCGCCGGCGCGAGCGCCTCCGCCTCGGCCAAGCCCTCCGCGTCCGCCTCCGCCTCGTCCTCCGCGCCGGAGCCGAGCCGGTCCGCCACCCCGGCGAAGCCGTCGTCCGAACCGACGACCGCGAGCCCGGCCAAGCCCGCCCCCAAGCCCGCCAACCCCGGCGGCGGCTCGCTCGGCCAGCAGGTCACCGCACTCGTCAACGCCGAGCGCGCCAAGGCCGGCTGCTCGCCCCTGACCGAGAACAGCACGCTGGACGCGGCCGCCCAGGGCCACTCCGACGACATGGCCGCCCGGGGCTTCTTCAACCACACCAACCCCGACGGCAAGGGCCCGGGTGACCGCATCACCGCCGCCGGCTACAACTGGAGCACCTACGGCGAGAACATCGCCTACGGGCAGCAGACGCCGGCCTCCGTCATGGACTCCTGGATGCACAGCGACGGCCACCGCAAGAACATCCTCAACTGCTCCTTCAAGGAGATCGGCGTGGGCGTCAACAAGGCCCCGGGCGGTCCCCGCTGGACCCAGGTCTTCGGCGCCCGCTGACCACCTCCGGGAGCGACGCGGACCGCTTCACCCGGTCCACGCCGCCCGGGTGCCGGCGAGCGTGGAGGCGGCGGCCGGCCTCAGCCCTTGCGGCGGCCGCCCTTCACCGTCGCCCGCAGGTACTCCCGGTTCATCGTCGCGATGGACTGCAGGGGGATGCCCTTCGGGCAGGCGACCGCGCATTCGCCCGTGTTCGTGCAGCCGCCGAAGCCCTGGTCGTCCATCGCGTCCACCATGCCCAGCACCCGCGACTCGCGCTCCGGCGCGCCCTGGGGGAGGACGTTCAGGTGGACGACCTTCGCGGAGGTGAAGAGCATCGCCGAGCCGTTCGGGCAGGCGGCCACGCACGCGCCGCAGCCGATGCACTCCGCGTGCTCGAAGGCCAGGTCCGCCACGGGCTTCGGGACGGGCGTCGCGTGGGCCTCCGGGGCGGAGCCCGTGGGGACGGAAACGTAGCCGCCGGAGCCGATGATGCGGTCGAAGGCGGAGCGGTCCACGACCAGGTCCTTCACGACCGGGAAGGCGGCCGCCCGCCACGGCTCGACGTCGATGGTGTCGCCGTCGCGGAAGTGCCGCATGTGCAGCTGGCAGGTGGTGGTCCGCTCGGGGCCGTGCGCCTGCCCGTTGATGACCATGCCGCACGCCCCGCAGATGCCCTCGCGGCAGTCGTGGTCGAAGGCGACCGGCTCGTCCCCGGCGAGGATCAGCTCCTCGTTGAGGTGGTCGAGCATCTCCAGGAAGGACATGTCCTCGCTGATTCCGGTGACCCGGTACGTGGTCATCGCGCCCGCCTCGCCGGCGTTGCGCTGGCGCCATATGCGCAGGGTGAGGTCCATCAGGCGTAGCTCCGCTGGGTGGGGTGGACGTATTCGAAGGTCAGCGCTTCCTTGTGCAGCACGGGCGGCTCGCCCGTCCCGGTGAACTCCCAGGCCGCCGCGTACGAGAACTCGTCGTCCTTGCGGGCCGCCTCGCCGTCCGGGGTCGCGCTCTCCTCCCGGAAGTGGCCGCCGCAGGACTCCGTGCGGTGCAGGGCGTCCAGGCACATCAGCTCGGCCAGTTCCAGGTAGTCGGCGATGCGGTTGGCCTTCTCCAGCGACTGGTTGAGCTCCTCGCCCGTCCCCGGCACCTTGACCCGCCGCCAGAACTCCTCCCGCAGGGCCGGAATGCGGTCGAGCGCCTTGCGCAGGCCCGCGTCCGTGCGGGCCATGCCGCACTCGTCCCACAGCAGCTCGCCGAGCTCGCGGTGGAAGGACTCCGGGGTGCGGTCGCCGTCACTGGCCAGCAGCCGGCCCAGCCGGCCGGTGACCTCCGCGACCGCTTCCGCCACCGCCGGGTGGTCCTCCGGGACGGCGTCGTGCGGGTGCCGCGCCAGGAAGTCGCCGATCGTGGAGGGCAATACGAAGTAGCCGTCGGCCAGGCCCTGCATCAGGGCGGAGGCGCCGAGCCGGTTCGCGCCGTGGTCGGAGAAGTTGGCCTCGCCGATCGCGAACAGGCCCGGCACGGTGGTCTGCAGGTCGTAGTCCACCCACAGGCCGCCCATCGTGTAGTGGATGGCCGGGTAGATCCGCATCGGCACCTCGTACGGGTCCTCGGCGGTGATCCGCTCGTACATCTCGAAGAGGTTGCCGTACCTGGCCTCGACGGCCTCGCGGCCCATCCGTGCGATCGCGTCGGCGAAGTCCAGGTAGACGCCCTGCCCGCCGGGCCCGACGCCGCGCCCCTCGTCGCAGACGTTCTTCGCGGCGCGCGAGGCGATGTCGCGCGGCACGAGGTTGCCGAAGGAGGGGTAGATCCGCTCCAGGTAGTAGTCGCGCTCGGCCTCCGGGATCGCCGCAGGCGGCCGCGTGTCGCCCTTCGCCTTCGGCACCCAGATGCGGCCGTCGTTGCGCAGCGACTCGCTCATCAGCGTCAGCTTCGACTGGTGGTCGCCGGAGCGCGGGATGCAGGTGGGGTGGATCTGGGTGAAGCAGGGGTTCGCGAAGTACGCGCCGCGGCGGTGGGCCCGCCAGATCGCCGTGGCGTTGGAGTTCTTGGCGTTGGTGGAGAGGTGGAAGACGTTGCCGTAGCCGCCGCTCGCCAGGACGACCGCGTCCGCGAAGTACGTGCTGACCGCGCCCGTGATCAGGTCCCGGGCGACGATGCCGCGCGCCCGCCCGCCGGCGACGATCAGGTCGAGCATCTCCGTACGGGCGTGCATCTCGACGTGGCCCGCGTCGATCTGGCGGCTGAGCGCCTGATAGGCGCCGAGCAGCAGCTGCTGGCCCGTCTGCCCGCGCGCGTAGAAGGTCCGGGACACCTGGACGCCGCCGAACGAGCGCGTGTCCAGCAGCCCGCCGTACTCGCGGGCGAACGGCACGCCCTGGGCCACGCACTGGTCGATGATCTCCACCGACACCTGGGCGAGGCGGTGGACGTTGGACTCGCGGGCCCGGAAGTCGCCGCCCTTGACGGTGTCGTAGAAGAGGCGGTGCACGGAGTCGCCGTCGTTGCGGTAGTTCTTGGCGGCGTTGATGCCGCCCTGCGCGGCGATCGAGTGGGCGCGGCGCGGCGAGTCCTGGTAGCAGAACTGCACGACGCGGTAGCCCTGCTCGGCGAGGGTGGCCCCCGCGGCGCCGCCCGCGAGCCCCGTGCCGACGACGATGACGGTGTGCTTGCGCCGGTTCGCGGGGTTGACGAGCCTGGCCTCGAAGCGGCGGCGGTCCCAGCGCTCGGCGACCGGGCCGCCCGGGGCGGCGGTGTCGGTGAGGGGGTCGCCCACGCGGTAGTCGGGGTATGCGGTCATGTCAGCTCACGACTCCAGTCAGGACGCCCACGGGCACGGCGATGAAGCCGCAGGTCAGCATCAGCGCCAGCGCATTGGCCAGGAATTTCAGCGCCCGGTCGCGGCGCGGCGAGTTCGCGCCCAGCGTCTGGGCGGCGCTCCAGAACCCGTGCCGGACGTGCAGCCCTAGGGCGAGCATCGCGACGATGTAGAAGGCGGTGACGGCCGGGCGGTCGAAGGAGGCGACGAGGTTCTCGTACGGCTTCCCCTCCTGGGCGTTGGGGTTGACGGTGAGCGTCGTCAGGTCGAGGACGTGCCAGACGACGAACAGCGCGAGGATCACCCCGCCCCAGCGCATGGTGCGCGTCGCGTAGCTCGCGCGCGGGCGCTTCCGCTCGTACTTCCTGGGACGGGCGGCGAGGTCGCGGCGGCTGAGCTGGTACGCGGCCACGCCGTGCAGCACGACCGCCGTCCCCAGGCCCGCGCGGGCCATCCACAGGAACCACTTGTAGTGCAGGAAGGGCTCGCCGACGGTGCGGATCCAGTGCCCGTAGTGGTTGAACTCCCCGGCCCCGAAGAACACCTTCAGATTGCCCACCACATGGGCGACCAGGTACGCCAGCATGATCACGCCGGTGACCGCCATGACCGCCTTCTTGCCGACGGTCGATCGCCACACGGAGCCGATGAGGGACGGAGGACGGTCCGCCCGGGTCGCCAGTGCCATGGCACCAGACGCTAGGCAGCCCCGGATCGATCCGTCCAAGACATGATGGGGCTGGTTTCCATAGGCTCTGCCTATCTATGCTGCTGACGTGCAATTCCAGCAGCTCCGCTACTTCGCGACCCTCGCCGAAGTCCGTCACTTCACCCGGGCCGCCGAGGCGCTGCACGTGGCCCAGCCGTCGCTCTCCCAGCAGATCCGCGCCCTCGAACGGGAGCTGGGCGCGGAGCTCTTCCGGCGCGCCCGCGGCAACATCACCCTCACCGACGCCGGCGCGGCCCTGCTGCCCCTGGCCCGGCAGATCCTCGCCGACACCGAGACCGCGCGCCGCGAGGTCCAGGAGGTCGCCCAGCTGCGGCGCGGCCGGGTCCGCCTCGGCGCCCCGCCCAGCCTGTGCGCGAGCCTCGTCCCCGACGTGCTGCGCGCCTACCACGCCCGCTACCCGGGCATCGAGCTCCTCGTCGACGAGGGCGGCTCCCAGGACCTCGTCCGCACCCTCGCCGGCGGCGGCCTCGACCTCGCCCTGATCATCACGCCCCTGGCCGTCGGCGCACCCGCCCTGGCCACGACGGAGCTCCTCCGCGAGGACCTCGTCGCCGTCACCGCCCCCGGCGAGCCCCCGCCCACCCGCCGCCGCGCCCTGCGCGTGGCCGATCTGGAGGGCCTGCCCATGGTGATGTTCCGCCGGGGCTACGACCTCCGCGAGATGACCACCGCGGCCTGCCGAGCGGCCGGCTTCGAGCCGTCCTTCACCGTCGAGGGCGGGGAGATGGACGCGGTCCTCGGCTTCGTCCGCGCGGGCCTGGGCCTGGCGGTGGTCCCGGGCATGGTGGCCGCCCGCTCGGGCCTGAGAGTCACCCCGTTCGAGGGCGGCCGCATGCGCCGCACGATCGCGCTGGCCCACCGCAAGGACGTGGCCCCGCCGCGAGCGGCACGGGAGCTGCGGACGGTGCTCCTGGAGCACTTGGGCGTGGGCGTGGGCGGGGAAGAGGCCGCGGGCGGGGGAGGGGCGGAGTGAGCGGGGCTCACCCCCACAGGCCCTTCCCCAGCGCCACCCCCGCGAACGCCGCGCCCAGCCCGCACACCACGCTCAGCGCCGCGTTCGCCACGGCATAGCCGCGGGCGCCCTCGCGGGCCAGGGTGAGCGTCTCGTACGAGAACGTGGAGTACGTCGTGAGCGCGCCGCACAGCCCCGTGCCCAGGAGCAGTCGCCAAGGGGAGGGGGCGGCCGCGGTGAGGACGCCCAGGATCAGGCTGCCCACGACGTTCACGGTGAACGTGCCCCATGGGAAGACCGAGTCGTGGCGCGCCTGCACCGCACGGTCGGTGAGGTAGCGCAGCGGTGCGCCGGCCATCGCGCCGGCGACGACGAGGAGCCAGTTCACGCGCCGTCCTCCGGAGCGGGCGGCGCCGGCGGCGGCCCGAGCTGCGGGATCTCGACCGGCTCCAGCGTGACCAGCCGCTCCCCGGTGACCTCCGCGAGCACCGGCAGGAAGGCCCGTACGCGCGCCTCCGCGTCCACGATCACCACCGCCACGGGCAGGTCCTCGCTCAGCGACAGCAGCCGCGTGGTGTGGACGACCGAGGAGGCGCCGTACCCCTCGACGCCGCGGAAGACCGTCGCCCCCGCGAGCCCGGCGGCGTGCGCCCGGTGCACGATCTCGGTGGACAGCGGGTGGTGCTGCCAGCGGTCCGACTCGCTGAGGAAGACGGTCAGGCGGAGGGCGTTGCCCCGGAGCGTCATGCCGGCCTCCTCCGTTGCGGGTTCCGTCAGGGCGTCAGGCCCGGAGTCCGCCCGGGAATCCGCCCAGGAGTCCGGCCGCGGGTCCGGCCCGGGCTTCACCGGGTGCTCCGTCGCAGCAGGAACGCCCTTGTGGCGGTGGCCGTGGCCCAGACCGCCGCCAGTGCCGTGGCGAGCGTGGCTGCCAGATAGGCGAGCGCCGTCGCCACGTGCCCGCCCCCGGCGAGCCCCTGCACGTCCACCGTGTACGTCGAGAAGGTGGTGAAGCCGCCGAGCACGCCCGTCCCGAGGAACGGCCGCAGCAGCCGGTGCGGCGCGGCGAGTTCGCCGATCACGACCAGCAGCACCCCGATCAGGGCGCAGCCGGCGACGTTGACCAGCAGCGTGGTCCAGGGAAAGGCGCCGGCCGGTGTGGGCCACAGCAGCCCGGCGCCGTAGCGGGCCGCGGCTCCGGCGCCCCCGCCGAGCGAGACCGCGCAGACGACCGGCCCCTGGCCGCGGGCGGCGGACGGCCGCCCCGGGGCGCGCGTGCGCGTCCGCGGGCCGTCGGTGACCGTCCCGGGCCGGGTCGTGCTCATACGGTTCGCCTGCCTCCTCCTCGCGGGCCGCACCGGGCTCGCCGGGCATTCCCAGGCTATCCGCCCGCCGGTGACGCCGCGCGGGCGCCATCATCGTCCGGCCCCGCCCGGCGACGGCCCGAAGCCGACGGGTGCGGGGGCGGCCGCGGCCCGGCACCGGCAGTCCGCGGGTACGGATCCGCTCCAGGTCACAGGGGTGAATCGGAGGATGATACGACCGGTGTCCGGCGGAATCAGCCCGGGACGGCCGTGCAACGACAGCCGATTATGAGCCACCCGCCCGCCGTGCCCGTACGCGCGCGGGGGCCGCAAGCCGCCTCTTGTGGCCGCCCGGGCGGTCCGGGGAGGGCGGAGAGAGCGCCATGAAGCAGGAGGGATGACGCATTCCGGTATGGCAGGAAACTGTCGCTTCCCGAGCGCTTCCGTGGGCAGCCTTCTGGCCGGTCAGGCTCCGCCGCCGAGGGCGGGGCATCCGCCCGGCAGGGTCGGTCGCAGGACCGAAACCGATCCAGGAGGCACACGATGACGACGCAACCCCGGCTGCCCCGCGCCGTGGCGCCCCGGGAGCCGGTCCCGCAGCTCCAGCGCGCCGGGATGCTCGACCAGGTCGAGAAACGGCTGCGCGGCCTCCTCAATGACGAGCACCGCCGCTGGCGCACCGCCGACGCGCGCGGCGCCGGACTCGTGGAGTCCCTCGCCGAGCTCGTCGCGGTGGGGGCCGACCGGGTCCGCCCGGTCATCCTCCTCACGGGCTATCTGGCGGCGGGCGGCGACCCGGAAGGCTCCGCCGCCGTCGAGGCCGCGGCCGCCCTCGAACTCCTCGACACCTGCACCCTCATCCGCAGCGACGTGCGCGACAACGCCGCCCTGCGCCGCGGCATCCCCGCGCTGCACGTCAGCCGCGCCGCCGAGCACGAGCGCAACGGCTGGGCCGGCGACGCCCGCCGCTTCGGGGAGTCCACCGCCACCCTGGCCGGCGACCTCGCCCTCTCGCTCGCCGAGCGGCTCGCCGCGCGGCTGCCCGCCCCCGCGTGGCAGATCTGGGACGAGATGCGCACGGAGCGCGTGATCGGCACGTACGCCCACGAGGCGATGACCGCCGAATACCTCGACGACCCGTGGCCCGGGCGGTGCATATCGGGATGCGACCGGGGCTGCACTGCGGGCTGGTACGCCCTGCGGCACCCGCTCCGGCTGGGCGCGGCGCTCGCCGACCGCCCCGACCTCGACGCCGCCTACGACGCCTACGCCCGCTCGCTGCACGCCGCTTGGCGGCTGCGCGGCTTCCTCGACGGCGGCCCGGAGTACGACTGGGACGCCGAGCTGCTGCGGGAGATCCTGCTGGAGCGGGAGGAGCGCGGCATCGCCGAGCGCCTCATCCGCGAACTGGTCGACCGGGCCTCCCGGACCGCCGCCGCCTCCCGGCTCGCGGCGGGGTGGTGCGAGGAGCTGACGGCGTTCGCGGTGCGGATGGCGGCGGAGCGCGGGTAGGGGCCGGCGGGCCGCCTTTCCGGTGCCCCGCCCCGCTGCGCCGTACGGGTAATTCTGCGGAACCGCATACGGAGCGCTTTTCCTATCCGCGACTTCCTTTCCCCCTCTTCCCTCCGGGCGCGCCCTCACAGCGCATTAGACCGACGACCTGCCGAAATGACTGCAGGGCCGGGGGAATCCGCCGGGAATTTCTCCGTGGTACCAGCACGGACCGGGCCACGGACAAGGCCACTCACATGGGGAGAAGCCCGGTCACCCATCCGCACTACGGACGAAACCTTTGCGAGTACGGGGCGTTGAAAAGCACACCCCGGCCGTCACCGGCCGGGTGCCTCCCTGTACGACCGAGCAAGACCAAGCAGCAAAGGTGTCTCCGCATGTCACGAATCGTCAAAACGGCTGCCCTGACCGCCACCATGGGCGCGGCGCTCGCGGGTATCACCGGTACCGCGCTCGCCGACTCCGTCGCCAAGGGAGCGGCCGTCGGTTCCCCGGGCGTCATCTCGGGCAACGTCATCCAGGTCCCGATCCAGATCCCGATCAACCTCTGCGGCAACACGATCGACATCGTCGGACTGCTGAACCCCGCCTCCGGCAACGTCTGCATCAACGACTGACGCGAGCAGAGAACCGGCGGTTTCCGGGGTGCCCCCGCCCCGGGCCGCTTCCGTGTGGCGCCCCCGATTCCGTCGCGGGCGCCACGCTGCGTCTGCGGGGCGTTCACCGGCCGGCTCCCCGGGCCCCGTCCCCCGTGGCCCCCTCCCCAGCCGGTGATCTTCCCGCTAGCGTGGTCCCACCGGTGGGGCGGGGCGAGTGGGGGAGACGTGCGGTGGATCCGTTCACGATGACGGCGGTGCTGGCGGCCGTTGACACGGCGGCGTCGGGAGCGCTGTCGGGCGCGGCGGGGGAGCTGGGGCGGCGGACCGCGGAGGGCCTGGCAGGCCTGGCCCGCCGGGCCTGGCGCAGGGACCGTGACGGGGAAGGGGACGGGGACGGTGGCAGGGAGGGGAGTGAGAGCGGTGACGAGCGCCGGGCCGATGGCGGCGGGCGGGGCGCAGGCGGTGGCCGGGGCGCAGGTGGGCGGGGCGAGCCGCCCGCCGCTCCCGCCGACGAGGACGAACGCAGGGCACTGGCCGCCCTCCTGATCGAACAGGCCCGCGCGGAGCCCGGCTTCGCCCGCGACCTGGCCGCCTGGCTGCGCGAGAGCGAGTGGCTGGCGGCGGCCGTCACCGTCCCCGCGGCGGCTCCCGGCACGCCCCGCCCCCGGATGCTCCCGCCGCTCACGTCCGCCTTCACCGACCGCGAGGACGTCCTGGCGGCGGTCACCGGGCTGCTGGACGAGACGGCTGCGGGAGCCGGTGAGGCCGGGGGAGCCGACGAGGCCCCGTCCCGTACGGCCGTGACCACGGCCCCGCACATCGCTCTGCTCGTCGGCCCGGCCGGCGTCGGCAAGACCGCGGCCGCCGTGCACTGCGCCCACGCGCTCGCCTCGCGCTTCCCGGACGGCGAGTTGTACGCCGATCTGCGCGGCGCCTCCGCGGCCACCGCCGTCACCCCGTCCGAGGTGCTCGTACGGTTCCTGCACCACCTGGGCGTGCCGGCCGACCGGGTGCCCGCCGACGAGCAGGGCCAGGCCGCCCTCTACCGCGAGCGCACGGCGGGCAGGCGCATGCTCGTCCTGCTCGACAACGCCCACAGCGCCTCCCAGACCGCCCCGTTGCTGACAGCGTCGCCCGGCTCGCTCGTCCTCGTCACCAGCCGCCACCGGCTGCCCGCGCTCGTCCGCGACCACGGCGCGCGGATCGTCCGGGTCGGCCCGCTCTCCGACGCCGACTCCTTCCTGCTGCTGACCCGCATCGCCGGCCCGGACCGCGTCGCCGCGCAGCGCACGCACGCGGAGGCCGTGGCGGCACGGTGCGGGGGCATTCCGCTCGCGCTGTGCGAGACGGGGGCGCGGGTGCAGGCGCGGGAGCAGCTGAGCTGGGAGCGCGTGGAGCGCGAATTCGCCGCATTCGCAGAAGGGGAAAGGAGCTTGAGGGGCAACCGGCCGGGACAGGATCGGGGGATGCCCGACAACTCTGCTTTTCCTGATGGGGATTTCCCGGAAGGCAATGCCTTCGGTGGCAATGCCTTCGGTGGCGATGCCGACTCGCTCGGCGATGCCGGTTCGCTCGGTGGGGCGGCTTCTCTCCACGGGGCCGGTTCTCTCCGCGGGGCTGTTTCTCCGGTTTCTCCCGTGGAGCCGGCCCTCCTCGCCACCGACCTCTCCTACCGGGACCTGGCCCCCGACGCCGCCCGCCTCTACCGGCTGCTCGCCCTGCGCCCCTGGCCGGACATCTCCGTCGGCGCCGCCGCCGCGGCGGCGGACACCGGCGAGGGCGACGCCCGCCGCCTCCTCGAAAGCCTCGCCGCCGCCCACCTCCTGGAGGAGACGGGGGAGGAGCGCTACCGCTTCCACGACCTCGTCCGCCGGCACGCCGAGCGCCGCGCCCACGAGGAGGACGGCCGCGGGGCGACGGCCCTCGCCGTCCGCCGCACGGTCACCTGGTACCTGCGCTTCGCCGCCCGTGCCGACGCTCTCGTCATCCCCGGCCGGTGGCACCTCGGCCCCGCGTACGCCCGCACGCCGGGCGGCCCCGGTCCGGGTTTCGGCTCGGCTTCCGGCTCTGGCTCCGGTTCCGGTTCCGGCGAGCGCACCACCGAAGCGGCCCGTGCGGCCCTGGCCGGGCTGCGGCGCGAGCGCGCGAATCTCGCCGAGGCCGTACGGGCCGCGGAGGAGTACGGGTTCGACGAGGAGGCCTGGCAACTGTGCGAGGCGACGTGGGGCCTGCACCTGCGCCTCGGCTTCCACGAGCAGTGGGTGGCCACGCACCTGCGGGGCGTCGAGGCGGCCCGCCGCTCCGCCGCGGGCATCGGCGACCCGCGGGCCGAGGGCCGCATACGGACCCAGCTCGCCTTCGCGTACATGGGCCTCGGCCGGTACGCGGAGGCCGAGTCCCAGCTGACCGCCGCCGCGGCGGCCGACGAGCGGGCCGGCCACCACCGCGGCCGCGCCACGGCCGCCGAGTCGCTCGGCCTGCTCCACCTGCGGCAGTGGCGGTACGAGGCCGCCGAGGAGTGCTTCCGGCAGGCCCGCCGCATCCTGGGCGGCATCGCCGAGGACGGCGACGGGGCGGCCGACGTCCCGCGCGCGGATGCGCTCCTCGCCCACCACCTCGGCCGGGCCCTGCGCGGCCAGGGCCGCCACGACGAGGCCGTGACCCAGCTGACGGACGCGCTCGCCCGGTTCCGGGCCCTGCCCCGCCGCGACCTCTACAACGAGGCCCGCGTCCGGATGAGCCTGGGCGAGACCCACCTGGCCGCCGGCGACCCCGCCGCGGCCCGTACGCCCCTCGACGAGGCCCTCGCCGTCATGGCGGCCGAAGGCGCCGTACTGCAACAGGCGGACGCCGCCGAACTCCGCGCCCGCTGCGCCGCCGGCCGGGACGACGCGGCACGGCACCTGCGCCTGGCGAGGTCCCTGTACGAGGAGGTGGGCGACGCGGCGGGAGCGTCCCGGACGAGCGCGCTGCTGCGGGAGCAGGAGCGGGAGCAGGAGCGGGGGCGGGGGCAGAACGGCGGTTGACGGCCTGGCGGCGGTTCCGGGCCGGGCCGTTGCCCGGCGAGGTCAGGCCCCGGCAGGCGCTGGTCCGCTAGTCGGCGCGCTCCACGTCCACCCGGTGGTGCACCCTCCCCGTCACCACCGTGATGCCGCTCGACACCGCCTCCTCCGGCGACTTGCCGCCCGCGAGCCAGGCGTGGAGGGCGGAGGCGTGGGCCGCCGGGTCGCACAGGTCGGGCCGGCCGTCGGGGGCGGGGCGGGCGGTGAGGTGCAGGAGGTCGCCGCCGCGGGTGCGCACGGTGCAGTGCCCGGGGCCCGTCACGTACACGGCGAGCCCGCAGCCCGGATGGCGGCCGAGGACCTCCGCGGCCCAGGCGGCGGGCGGGCCGACGCGCGGGTCGTCGGCCGCCCCGTACCGCACGATCACGTCCGCGATGCGCAGCCTGCCCGGGTCGGGGGTGTCCTCGTGGACGGAGGTGTGGGCGTCCCAGCCGATGCCGTCACCGGAGCCGTCGTCACCGAAGTCGTCGTCGCCGAAGTCCTCGCCGGCCGGGCCGTCGTCGGCGGCGCAGCGCACCACGGCGATCTCCGGCGGGCCGGAGGCGTCGGTCAGCCGGGTGAGGACGTGGACGGGCGCGGTGCGCTCGGCCGGCGCGTAGGACGGCAGGCGGAGCGGGTCGAGCAGGGCCGGGCGGCCGGCGGGCTCGGGGATGCCGATCAGGTCGTAGAAGGCGCGGCGCAGGAGGCCGGCGGAGCGGCCGGGCGCGGAGCTGACGTGCTCGGCCTGCGCGCGGTAGCGGCCGGGCTCGTAGTGGTCGACGGCGTGGTCGATCTGGGCGCGCAGGCCGTCGTACGGGCGGAGCCGCGGCGCGGTCCGGCCGAGGGCGGCGACGGGCGAGTCCGGGTCGAGGGCGCCGCCGGGGAAGGCGCCGAGGAGGACGGGCCTGCCGATGGCGGCCGCGTAGTACGTCACGGAGCCGTGGTCGCCGATCACGCAGTCGGCGGCGATCAGCGCCTGCCGCCAGTCCTCCAGCGGGTCGACGAGCGCGAGGCCGGCGCGGCGGGCCCGGTCGAGCCAGGCCCGTATCTGGCCGGGTCCGTGACCGTGCCAGATGTTGGGGTGGAGGACCGCGGCCGTGCGGTACTCGTCGGCGGGGAGCTCGGCGGCGAGTCGCGGCAGGAGGGACGGCAGCAGATCGCCCTCGGAGTCGTCGTCGCCGAAGAGGGAGCCGGGCGACCAGGTGGAGTTGACGACGACCAGCCGCTGGCCGGGGGCCACGCCGAGGGCCCGGCGGAAGCGGTCCCGGTACGGCAGGGCGGCGAGGATGCGGTCGTAGCAGGGGTCACCGGCGAGGACGGCGGTGCCGGCCGCCTCGGGGCAGGCGGCGCGCAGCCGGCCGAGCTGCTCGGGGTGCGAGAGGACGGTCGCGGCGGCGAGGGGCCGGCCGTCGTGGAGCAGCCAGTCGGGCGAGAGCCCGAAAACGGGGGCGCCGGGCGACCGGTGTCCGGTGTCCGGTGTCCGGTGTCCGGTGTCCGGTGTCCGGTGTCCGGTGTCCGGTGTCCGGTGTCCGGTGTCCGGTGTCCGGTGTGGCCAACCTCTTATTGTAGCCAACTCCATGCGAGAGTATGGCCAAATCCCCGCAGATAAGCTCCAGTTCACCGCCGTAACTGGCGGATACGGCCAAGTCGACGGGCGTCTCCTTGGCCTGTTCCCAGGGCAGCACGGGCAGCCCCACGGACGCCAGCAGCTCCGGCACCCCGGCGAGGAACGGCGACGACCCGGTGCAGGTGACGAGCAGCTGCACCCGGAGGTCGTCCCGGAAGAGCGGCAGGACGTCCAGCAGACGGGTCGCGGAGGTGACGTTGTGCACGACGAACAGGACGCGGCGGCACGCGCCCCGGGTCACCCACCGGTGGGCGTCCTCCCCGACGGGCACCCGCAGCCGGTACGGCCCGTACGGCGGCTCGTTCGTCACATGCATCCCAGCATCCCCCCAGAGATCCTCAGCCCCAGCGGACCCACTGAAGCACAGCCCCGACATGGATGTCGGATTTCCGCCGGATCGACGGCCGCGCACCGGCCAATACTGGCGGCATGCACAACGACGTGGACCGCTGCGTCCGAGCCGTACAGTCCAAGGACGCCCGCTTCGACGGGTGGTTCTTCACCGCAGTGACGACCACCCGCATCTACTGCCGACCGAGCTGCCCCGTCGTGCCGCCCAAGCCGCGGAACATGACCTTCTACCCGAGTGCGGCCGCCGCGCAGCAGGCCGGTTTCCGGGCCTGCAAGCGCTGCCGGCCCGACGCGAGCCCGGGCTCGCCGCGCTGGAACGAGCGGGCCGACCTGGCGGCCCGCGCCATGCGCCTGATCGCCGACGGCGTCGTGGACCGGGAGGGCGTGCCGGGCCTCGGCGCGCGGCTCGGGTACAGCACCCGGCAGGTCGAGCGGCAGCTCCTCGCCGAGCTGGGCGCCGGCCCCCTCGCGCTGGCCCGCGCGCAGCGCGCCCAGACGGCGCGGCTGCTGATCGAGACGACGTCCCTGCCGATGGGGGAGGTCGCCTTCGCCTCCGGTTTCGCGAGCATCCGCACCTTCAACGACACCGTGCGGGAGGTCTTCGCGCTCTCGCCGAGCGAGCTGCGGGCCCGCGCGGCGGGCCGGGAAGGCGCCGACGCCGCCAAGGCCGCGGCCACCGCCGGCACGGTGGCGCTGCGCCTGCCCTACCGCGCGCCGCTCTTCCCGGACAACCTCTTCGGGCACCTGACGGCGACGGCCGTGCCCGGCACGGAGGAGTGGCGGGAGGGCGCGTACCGCTGCACGATGCGGCTGCCGCACGGGCACGGCATCGCCACCCTCCGCCCCGCGGACGGTCACATCGAGTGCCGGCTGGCCCTGACCGACCTGCGGGACCTGGCCGCCGCGGTCAGCCGTTGCCGGCGCCTCCTCGACCTGGACGCGGACCCCGTCGCCGTCGACGGCCTCCTGCGCGAGGACCCGCTGCTGGCCCCGCTCGTCGAGCGCGCCCCCGGCCGCCGGGTGCCGCACACGGTGGACCCGGCGGAGTTCGCCCTCCGTGCGGTGCTCGGCCAGCAGGTGTCCACCGCCGCGGCCCGCACCCTCGCCGGCCGCCTGGTGACAGGCCACGGCACCCCGGTCGACGACCCGGACGGCGGTCTCACCCACCTCTTCCCCACCCCCGAGGCGCTCGCCGGACTCGACCCGGAGAGCCTCGCCATGCCCGGTACGCGCCGGCGTACGTTCACCGCGCTCGTGGCGGCGCTGGCCTCCTCGGAGCTCGACCTCGGCCCGGGCAGCGACTGGCAGCGGACCCGGGAGCAGCTGGCGGCGCTGCCGGGCGTCGGCCCCTGGACCGTGGAGACGATCGCCATGCGTGCCCTCGGCGACCCGGACGCGTTCGTCGCCACCGACCTCGGCGTCCGCCTGGCCGCCGCGGCCCTCGGCCTGCCCGCCACACCGGCGGCCCTCGTCCGCAGGTCGCGGGCCTGGCAGCCGTGGCGCTCGTACGCGGTCCAGCACCTGTGGGCCACGGGCGACCACCCGATCAACCGCCTGCCGGCGTAACCACGTCTCCGGACCCGCTCCGGGCCTGCTCCAGAACTGCCCCAGCCCCGGCCCCCCACGGAGGAACCCATGCCCACCCGCTCCCACACGATCACCGACAGCCCGTACGGCCCGCTGACCCTGGTGGCCACCGACGGCAGGCTCTGCGGCCTGTACATGGAACAGCAGCGCCACCGCCCGCCCCAGGAGACCTTCGGCGAGCCCGACCCGCACCCGCGCCCGGAGATCTTCGCCCGGACCGAGGAGCAACTGCAGGAGTACTTCGCGGGCGGACGCACGGAGTTCGACCTCCCCCTGGCCCTGGCCGGGACCGAGTTCCAGCGCACCGTCTGGCACGCCCTCCTGGAGATCCCGTACGGGGAGACCGTCTCGTACGGCCGGCTGGCCGACCGCATCGGCCGCCCCGCCGCGTCCCGGGCCGTGGGACTGGCCAACGGCCGGAACCCCATCGGCATCATCGTCCCCTGCCACCGCGTCGTCGGCGCAACAGGCGCTCTCACGGGCTACGGTGGCGGCCTTCCCCGCAAGCGGCGTCTGCTCGACTTCGAACAAGCAGGCATCATGACGTCGTGAGCGTGAGCATAGACATCGCGGGACTGCCCACCGAGCGGATCGTCTTCGAGACCTCTCCCCTGGGCGAGTTGTGCCTCGCGCTGCACGCGCTGGCGGAGCCCGGCCACCACCCGGGGCTGGCCGGCTGGGTCACGGCGACGTCCGCCGCGCTCCGGCCGGACCTCGCCGACCGGCTCCAGGAAGCGGACTTCCTGTGGCGCACCACCTTCTCCGACGTCTTCATGCCCTTCGCCGGGCTGCGCGGCGGCACGGGGAAGCCCGGGGCGACGCTGGCCGAGGAACTGGACCTGCTCGACCGGCTGGACGAGGAGCAGTTCGTCACGACGGCCCTGGAGTTCGCCTGCCTCGCCTCGTACGGCAAGGGCGGCCCGTCGCCGTTCACCCACCGGCCGACCCGCGCCAGGACCCTGGAGCTGGCAGCCGCCCGCGGCCCCCGGCAACTGCAGTTCGCCGAGCGCCTGCTGAAGGACCCGGCGTCCGTACGGGCCTGGGTGCGCCGCCTGATCGAGGACTGCGACGAGGCGTTCTTCGCGGACATCTGGCGGCGCGTCGAACCGCGGCTGGCCGCCGACATCCGGCACAAGAGGGAACTGCTGCGGCGCAAGGGCCTCCGCGAGGCGCTCGCCGCGGTCTCCCCGGCCCTCGCCCTGGAGGACGGCGGCCGCCGCATCCGGGTCGACAAACTGGCGGACGGCCGGACCACCGCCGTGGACCCCGCCGTGGGGCCGGGCCTCGTCTTCGTACCGTCGCACTTCGGCTGGCCCCACCTGATGGTCCTGCACCGGCCGGAGTGGCGCCCGGTCGTCCACTACCCCGTCGGCTCGCCCGAACTGCCGGCGCCCACCTCCGTCGACCTCCTCAAACTGCGCCTCGAAGCGCTGGCCCACCCCGTCCGGATGCAGGTCTGCCGCAGCACGGCCCGCACCGCGCACACCACGGGCGAACTCGCCGGCGTCCTGGGCATCAGCCCGCCGGAGGTCTCACGCCACCTCTCGGTCCTGAAGAAGGCGGGCCTGATCACTCCCCGCCGCCGCGGCCGCTACGTCCTCTACCAACTGGACGTCCGCGCGGTCGCCCGCCTGAGCAGCGACTTCCTGGAAGGCATCCTCCGCTGACCCCCACACCCCCTGACCAGCAAAAACGCCCCTCCCGACGGGAGGGGCGTGCAGTGTGGAGCGAGCGCCCCCGGCAGGACTCGAACCTGCGGCCAAGCGCTTAGAAGGCGCCTGCTCTATCCACTGAGCTACGGGGGCCGGTGTGTGGTGCGGCGGTGTCGCGGACGGCTGAAGCCCCGGGCTCGGTGGTGCCGTGACCTTGCCGGGGACAAGGATAGGGCTCCGTTCACCTCGTCCCGGTTGCTTCACCTCCGTGCCACGATGTGGAGGTTTAGTGAAGCGGTCCTGATAATCGCAGGCGGGTACGAATCTTGCACCGTTTTTCACGCCTCAGGCGACGGGTGTTGTGTACTCGTTATGCCTGAGTCCCGTGCGCCACGCCTCGCGCGCCATGGCCTATACGCTTCAAAATCACACCAGAATTGGGCATTCTGCACGTGTGGCGACCTTGGACGTACGGCCCCGACTGCTCGACGCGCTGTCCGCACTGCGTGACCGTGTCGACGCCGCACGCTTCCCCCTCCCTCTTCCCGGCGCCGCCCGCGCCCGCCGGAACCGTGCCGAACTCCTGGCGCAACTCGATGACTACTTGGTGCCCCGCCTGTGCGCCCCCGAAGCGCCGCTGCTCGCGGTCATCGGGGGATCGACGGGGGCCGGGAAGTCCACCCTCGTCAACTCCCTGGTGGGACGGCGGGTCACTGAGGCGGGGGTCCTGCGGCCGACGACCCGTACGCCTGTACTGGTCTGCCATCCGGACGACCACCACTGGTTCGCCGGGCAGCGCGTGCTGCCCGAGCTGCGCCGGGTGTGGGTGCCCGCCCAGGACCTCGCCGCCCTCTACGACACGGACCCCGACGGCCGCCGCGGGGACGAGGACGACGGCGGCGAACCCCCCTCGCTGCGCATCGAGACCGACCGCGCCATGCCGCCCGGACTCGCCCTCGTCGACGCCCCCGACATCGACTCCCTCGTCGCCCGCAACCGCGACCTCGCCGCCGAGCTGATCTGCGCCGCGGACATCTGGGTACTCGTCACCACCGCGACCCGGTACGCCGATGCGGTGCCGTGGCACCTGATGCGCACGGCCAAGGAGTACGACGTCACCCTCGTCACCGTGCTGGACCGGGTACCCCATCAGGTCGCCGGCGAGGTCTCCAAGCACTACGGCGCGCTGCTGGCCGCCGCCGGCCTCGGGGACGTGCCGCGCTTCACCATCCCCGAACTCCCGGAGTCCGCGGGCGGCGGCACCGGGCTGCTGCCGGACACCGCCGTCGCGGGGCTGCGCGCCTGGCTCCACCAGCGCGCGCAGGACCCCGCCGCCCGCGCCGTGGCCTCAGCCCGCACCGTCGCCGGACTGCTCGCCTCGCTGGGGTCCCGGCTGCCGGGGCTCGCCGGCGCCGCCGCCGTCCAGCACGCCGCCGCCGTCCGGCTGACCCAGCGCGTCGAGGACGCGTACGCGAAGGCCACCGCGCGCGTACGGGACGGGGTCGCGGCCGGAGACGCCCTCGCGGGCGACGCCCTCACCCACTGGCGCGGCCACCCCGACGACAGCACCTCCGACGAACTTCTCGGCGCGCTCACGGCCGCCCTCGCCGCCCTGGTCGGCTGCGCCGTCGCCGCCGCCGACGAGGAGGTCGCCGCGGCCTGCGCGGGCGACCCCGCCGCCGACGCCGTCCTCGCCCCGCGCGACCCCGACGGGGCCATCGGCCGGATCGGCGTCGCCGTACGCCGCTGGCGGCGCTGCCTGGAGGAGCTCGCCGAGGAGGAGGTACGGGCCGCCGAGCGCGGGGCCGGACTCGACGCCGACCGGGTCGCCGCCCTGCTCGCCGCCGCCCTCCTCGGCGGCGGACAGGCCCGCCCGGCCGCGGACGGCCTCGCCGGACTGCTGGGCGCCCGGGCCGCCCGGCGGCTGCACGACCGCGGCGGCCTGCTCCTCACCGAGTGCCTCGACGGCGTGCTCGACGCCGAACGCGACCGCCGCACCGCCCCGCTCGAAGCCCTCGACGTCACCCCCGATCACCAGGTCGAGCTCATCGCCGCGCTGTCCGTACTGCAGAGGGAGAGGTGACCACCGTGCGCCCTGCCGACCAATCTGCCGATCGAGCCGTCCCGTCCGCCGACCGATCCGCCGACCGGAGTGACGGATCGCGGGACGGACGGTCCGCCGGCCGCCGCCCCCCACCCGACGCCCCCGCCGGCATCTGGGACGACGGCCTCATCGCCCGCCGTGCCCGCCCCGACCGCCCCCCGCGCGCGGGCGGCGGCCCCGAAGCGCGCACCGCGCCCCCACCGCGCCCGGAGACCGCCCCGCGCCCCCCGGCGATGCCCGCGCAGCACCCCGGCGCCGCGATCCTCCGGCCGCGCCTGGACGCCCTCCGGGAGCTCGTCGGGCTCTCCCGGGCCCGGCTGGACCGCCGGACGCTCGCCGAGGCGGGACGCGTCCTGGAGGAGGCCGTCGCACGGCAGCGGCACCCGCTCGACCTCACCGTCGTGGCCATCGCCGGGGCGTCGGGCAGCGGCAAGTCCACCCTGTTCAACGCGCTCGGCCGGGCCCAGCTCTCGGAGGCGGGCGTGCGCCGCCCCACCACCGCCGCGCCCGTGGCCTGCGTGTGGACGGAAGAGCCCGAGCGCGCGGACGGGGTGCTCGACCGCCTCGGCATCCCCGCCCGCTCCCGCCGGCAGCCGGTCCGCCCGTACGACCCGGCGCTCAACGGGCTCGTCCTGCTCGACCTGCCCGACCACGACTCGGCCTGCCCCGGCCACCGCGAGCAAGTCGACCGGCTCCTGGGCCTCGTGGACGCGGTCGTCTGGGTCGTTGACCCGGAGAAGTACGCGGACGCCGTCCTCCACGAGCGCTACCTGCGGCCGCTCGCGGGCTACGCAGAGGTGTCGTTCATCGTCCTCAACCAGATCGACCGGCTCGGCACGGACGCCGCGGACCAGGTCCTCGACGACCTGCGGCGGCTCCTGGACGAGGACGGCATCGCCCTCGGCGAGCACGGCGAGCCGGGGGCCGAAGTACTGGCCCTGTCGGCCCTCACCGGCGACGGCGTCGGGGAACTGCGCGAGAGCCTCGGCCGGTTCACCGCCTCGCGGAGCGCCGCGCTGCGCCGGCTGACGGCCGACGTGGACGGCGTCTCGGCGCGGCTGCGCAGCGCCTACGTGGCGGACGGGCGGCCGGGCCTCACGGAGTCGGCACGGCACGAGTTCGAGGACCGGCTGGCCGAGGCGGCGGGCGCGCAGGCGGCGGGGCTCGCGGCCGAACGCGCGTGGCTGCGGGACGCGGGACGGGCGTGCGGGACGCCGTGGACGCGGGCGCACCGGTGGTACGTACGGGGGCGCGCGGGACGGAAAGCGGCGGGTGCGGCGCGTGCGGCGGGGACGGCCGGTGCCGCAGGGGTGACGGGCGTCGTGGCCACGGGCGCTGCGAGTGCGACGAATGCGATGAGTGCGACAAGCGGCGTGGGCGTGGGTGCGGGGGTTGCTGCGGCTGCTGTGGCCGGGACCACGGCTGCGCCCGGAGGGGCGGGAGTGCCCGCTGCCGTCGCCGGACCGGCGACGGCGATGGCCGGCCGCCCCGTCCCGTCCGCGAGCCGCGCCGTCTCCCGCCCCCTCGTGGAGCAGGCCGTACGGGCCCTCGCCTACGAGGCGTCCAGTGGCCTCCCCGACCCCTGGGCGCTGGCCGTCCGCGAGGCGGCGCGGCGCGGGGCCGAGGGGCTCGCGGAGGCCCTCGACGCGGCGTCCGCCGCCGCTGCCGCCGCAATGGCCGCGGCGGGTCCGGGCCGCGCGGGAATGTGGCGCACCGGCGCCCGCCGGGCGAGCGCCTGGTGCACGGGCGTGGCGCGCCAGGCGGGGCCGGCCACGGCCGGCGGACGCGGCGCCTCAGGCGGGACCGGCGTCCGTACGGATGGCCGCACGGACGGCCGTACGGGGGGCCGCGCCGGCGGGTGGATCATCGGTGGCCGGCGGGCCCGCGGAGGCGGGCCGGCGCGGCCGGTCCGGCCCGGCTGGTGGGCCGTGGCCGCCGCGATGCAGTGGGTGCTGTCGGCGCTGCAGGTGCTCACCGCGGCGTGGCTGCTGGGCCTGCTGACCGGTGCCTGGGACGGCGAGTGGTGGATCCCGGCGCTGCTGCTGACGGGCACCGTCGCGGCCGGCCCGGCCCTGGCCTGGTGCTGCCGGGCGGTGGCGCGGGGTCCGGCGCGCCGCTACGGGCTGGAAACGGAGCGGCGGCTGCGGAACGCCGCCGCCTGCTGCGGCCGGGAGCGGGTGCTGGAACCGGTCGCCGCGGAGCTGTTGCGGTATCAGGAAGTGCGCGCCCAGTACGTGATCGCGGCGGGAGAGGCGTGAGGGAAGCGGCATGAGGGACGCGGCGTTTGCCGGGTAAGCGCGTGAGGGTGACGGACTTCTCCCCAATCGGCCCGTCGTCCACAGCCCCCGGCGGGATCTCCCAAACGGCGGCAGCATGGCTCCCACGAAGCAGCGCACGAAGCAGCACGGCGAAGCACACGTAAGCAGCACACGAAGCGGCTCGTGAGCAGCCACAGAGCAGCTCGCGCAGCAGTTGCCGAACGGGGGGATCCGTATGAACGAGACGCTGGTGACGGTCGTGGGAAACGTCGCGACGGAGCCGGACTACAGGGAATCGGCGAACGGCTCGCCGTCCTCGCGCTTCCGGCTGGCGGCGACGGTGCGCCGCTGGGACCGGGCCGAGGGGGAGTGGGCGGACGCGTACACGAGCTTCTACACCGTGTGGGCGTGGCGCTCGCTCGCGGCCAACGTGGTTGCGTCGCTCGGCGTGGGGGAACCGGTCGTCGTCCAGGGCAAGTTGCGCATCCGGGACGAGGAGCGCGAGGGGAAGCGGTGGGTTTCGGCGGACATTGACGCCGTGTCGATCGGCCATGACCTGAGCCGGGGAACGTCGGTGTTCCGCAGGGTCGCGCAGGCAAGGCCGTTGCCGGCGGAGCCGCCCCCGCCGTCCGCTCCGAAGTCGTCCGCTCCGTCTGCTCTGAAGTCGTCCGCTCCGGCCGGTCCGAAGTCGTCCGAACCGACCGGCACGGATCGGGAGCCCGCCGCCGTCGGGGCCGAGGCGCCGCCCTTCTGAAATAGCCGGTTTGTCCCGGTGATTTATCGATATTGCCAGGTCAGGCCGCGTTTCCCTGGTAACGATTCCGATTCGGATCGATTGAGCGGCCCCTCGCGTGGGGATGGCGCCGCGCCCGCTCCTTAAGATCACGTTCACAGCAACGTGCAACGGGGGGCCGCGGCGACGTGTCAACGGCTGCGAGCGACAGCGTGCAACGGGGGCTTCTGAGTCTTGAGTTCGGTGGCGAGGCGCGCCGACTGGTTCTGCGTTCGCCCGGAAGGAAGTCGATGATTTCTGTCAGGAGGCGGGGAGCCGCCCGCCTTGCCGCAGCCTGCCTGGCGACGGGACTGGCCGCGGTGGGCACGATAGCCGTGGCGGGCCCCGCCGCCGCGGACGACGCGCCGCAGAACCCGGGGGGCGTCACCGCCACGCTCGGCAGCATCACCGCCGGATCGGGCGTCGTGGTGCACGACCGGCGCAGAACGGCCGAGATCCCGGCGGGCCTGTTCGAGATGAAGGTCGACGGCGGCGGCTCGCTGCAGACCTACTGCCTCGACATCCTCACCAACACGGTGGACGGCGCGCGCTACCGCGAGGTCGGTTCCGGCGAGTCGTCCCTGCACGCCAACAAGGACGCGGGGAAGATCCGCTGGATCCTGCAGCACTCCTACCCCCAGGTGAACGACCTCGCCGCGCTCGCCAAGGACGCCGGTACGGGCCCGCTCGACGCGAACACCGCCGCCGCCGGCACCCAGGTCGCCATCTGGCGGTACTCGGACGGCGCCAAGGCCGACGCGAAGGACCCCGCGGCCGAGAAGCTCGCCGAGTACCTCTACAAGAGCGCGAAGGACGTCGAGGAGCCCGAGGCGTCGCTGACCCTGACCCCGCCCGCGCTCTCCGGCAAGCCCGGCCGGAAGCTCGGCCCGGTCACGGTGCGGACCACGGCGAGCAGGGTCACCCTCACTCCTTCGGGTGATGCCACCGCCCGGGGCGTGAAGATCGTCGACAAGGACGGCAAGCCGGTCGCCGCCACCGGCAACGGCGGCGAGTTCTACGTGGAGGTCCCCGCGGGCGCCCCCGACGGCTCCATGGCGCTGAAGGCCACGGGCGCCGCCAAGGTCCCGGTCGGCCGGGTCTTCGTCGGTGACCACACCACCACCCAGGCGCAGATCCTGGCCGGCTCCAGCGAGAGCACCGTCTCCGCGGGCGTCACCGCGCACTGGGCGGCCAAGGGCGCGTCCCCGGCCCTGTCCGCCCGCAAGAACTGCGCCAAGGGCGGCGTCGACGTCACCGCCGACAACCAGGGCGACGCCCCCTTCACCTACGAGCTGGCCGGCGCGCAGCACACCGTCGCGCCCGGCCGTTCCGAGACGACGCTGGTGAAGGTCGGCGAGGACCGGGCGTACCGGTTCACGATCACCGGGCCGGGCGGGCTGTCCAGGACCTTCTCCGGGATCATGGACTGCGCGACCTTCGCCTCCGCCGCGACCGCGGCCCCGGCCGCCGGGGCGGGCGGCTCCGGGGCCGGTGCGGGGGCCGGCGCCAAGGACGGCGGTTCCGGCCGGGACGGCGGGGACAGCAGCACCAAGGCCACCCTGGCCTCCCGCATGGGCCCGGCGTCGGCGGGCGGCGGCACCGGCAAGGCCGCCGTCAGGGCCGACGGGGACCTGGCCGCGACCGGCGGCAGCAACACCACACCCACGATCGCCGGCATAGCCATCGCCCTGATCGTCGCCGGCAGCGGCGCGGTCTACCTGCTCCGGCGGGAACGGGCGTCCGGCGGGGAATGACCACCGCCGCCGGGGAGTGAGCTCCGGCGCGAGGAAAAATGAGCACGGCCCAGGGAGCCCGGCCGGGGCGTGAGCCCCGGTGGGCGGGGTGCCGTGGGGCCTCCGGGCCCTCCGGTGACCGGCCCGGAGCCGGCCGCGCCATTATCGGGTTTCCGCCCCGGGCGTCCGGTGCGGCAAGATGGGTGTATCTGCCCTCACGCGGCGGAGCCGCACATTGGCCCTTCTCGATTGCCGGACGGTTTCTCTTGGCTGAGTACATCTACACCATGCGCAAGACGCGCAAGGCGCACGGCGACAAGGTCATCCTCGATGACGTGACGCTGAGCTTCCTGCCCGGTGCGAAGATCGGTGTGGTCGGCCCCAACGGTGCCGGTAAGTCCACCGTCCTCAAGATCATGGCGGGCCTGGAGCAGCCGTCCAACGGCGACGCGTTCCTGTCGCCGGGCTACAGCGTCGGCATCCTGATGCAGGAGCCGAAGCTCGACGAGTCCAAGACGGTCCTGGAGAACGTCGAGGACGGCGTCGCGGAGATCAAGGGCAAGCTCAACCGCTTCAACGAGATCGCCGAGCTCATGGCGACCGACTACTCGGACGCCCTGCTCGACGAGATGGGCAAGCTCCAGGAGGAGCTCGACCACGCCAACGCCTGGGACCTCGACGCCCAGCTGGAGCAGGCCATGGACGCCCTGGGCTGCCCGCCCGGCGACTGGCCCGTCGTGAACCTCTCCGGTGGTGAGAAGCGCCGCGTCGCCCTCTGCAAGCTCCTGCTGGAGGCCCCCGACCTGCTGCTCCTCGACGAGCCCACCAACCACCTCGACGCCGAGTCGGTGAACTGGCTGGAGCAGCACCTCGCCAAGTACACGGGCACCGTCGTGGCGATCACCCACGACCGGTACTTCCTGGACAACGTGGCCGAGTGGATCCTGGAGCTCGACCGCGGCCGCGCCATCCCCTACGAGGGCAACTACTCCACCTACCTGGAGAACAAGGCCGCTCGTCTGAAGGTCGAGGGCCAGAAGGACGCCAAGCGCCAGAAGCGCCTCAAGGAAGAGCTGGAGTGGGTCCGCTCCAACGCCAAGGGCCGCCAGGCCAAGTCCAAGGCGCGCCTCGCCCGTTACGAGGAGATGGCCGCCGAGGCGGACAAGATGCGGAAGCTGGACTTCGAGGAGATCCAGATCCCGCCGGGCCCGCGCCTGGGCAACATCGTCGTCGAGGTCAACAACCTCTCCAAGGCCTTCGGCGAGAAGGTCCTCATCGACGACCTGTCCTTCACCCTGCCGCGCAACGGCATCGTGGGCGTCATCGGCCCGAACGGCGCCGGCAAGACCACGCTGTTCAAGATGATCCAGGGTCTGGAGACCCCGGACTCCGGCGAGATCAAGGTCGGCGAGACCGTCAAGATCTCCTACGTCGACCAGAGCCGCGCCAACATCGACCCCAAGAAGACGCTGTGGGCCGTCGTCTCCGACGAGCTGGACTACATCAACGTCGGCCACGTCGAGATGCCGTCCCGTGCCTACGTCTCCGCGTTCGGCTTCAAGGGCCCGGACCAGCAGAAGCCGGCCGGCGTGCTCTCCGGTGGTGAGCGCAACCGCCTGAACCTGGCGCTGACCCTCAAGCAGGGCGGCAACCTGCTCCTCCTCGACGAGCCGACCAACGACCTCGACGTCGAGACCCTCTCCTCGCTGGAGAACGCCCTGCTCGACTTCCCGGGCGCCGCAGTGGTCGTCTCCCACGACCGCTGGTTCCTGGACCGAGTGGCCACGCACATCCTGGCCTACGAGGGCAACTCCAAGTGGTTCTGGTTCGAGGGCAACTTCGAGTCCTACGAGAAGAACAAGATCGAGCGCCTCGGTCCGGACGCCGCCCGTCCGCACCGCGCCACCTACAAGAAGCTCACCCGGGGCTGATCGTGGCGCGTCACCTCTACTCCTGCCCCCTGCGCTGGTCCGACATGGACGCCTTCGGCCACGTCAACAACGCGGTGTTCATCCGTTACCTCGAAGAGGCGCGGATCGACTTCATGTTCCGGCTGGCGCCGGGGGAGGGGAGCACGTCGTTCCAGGGCGGGTCCGTCGTGGCCCGGCACGAGATCGACTACCTGCGCCCCCTGGTGCACCGGCATGCGCCGGTGACCGTGGAGACCTGGGTGACCAAGGTGGGCGCCGCGTCCCTGACCGTCGCCTACGAGGTCAAGGACGAGGACAACGTCTACGTCCGGGCCAGCACCGTCGTCGTCCCGTTCGACTTCGAGGCGGGCCGGCCGCGCCGGATCACCGACGAGGAGCGCATGTTCCTGGAGGAGTTCCGGGACGACGCCGCGGAGGAGGCCGTCGCCGCATGACGGGGCTCCAGCCTCCGCCCGGCCACCGGTTGCGGTTCGCCGACGCCCGGGAGGCGGCCGACCTGGTCGCCTTCCTGGCCCGGCTGATCCACTACGACCGGGCCGCCGTCGTCCGGCTGCAGGCCGGCGGCGGGGTGCTCGGCGTCTTCGGCCGCCCGCCGTCCTTCGAGGTCCTCGCGATCCGCACGGCCGTGCTGGCCCACGGCGGAGCGCTGGACGTCACCGTCTCGGCGGGGCAGCTCGCCGACGCCCTGGACGCGGCACCCGCCGGGCCCTCGGGCGAGCTGGAGATCACCGTCCCCGGCGCCGTCACCGGCCCGCCCTGGGCCGGTGTGCTGCCGCCCCGCGGCGGCTGGCGGCGCGTGGCGGGGCTTCCCGGCCAGGAGGCCCTGCGGGGCGCGGTCGGGGCAGCGGTCGCGGAGTTCCGCGCCCGCGACGAGGCGCTGCCCGAACAGCGGCGCACCCGGGCCGAGCGCGACCGCATCGGCCGCGAGATCTGGTCCCGCACGCTCGGCGACACCGAGCTCCCGCTGCGGGCGGTGCATGCGGCGCAGTCCCTGGGCTTCCTGCGGCCCGGTCTGCAGACGGCGACCGCCGCGCGGAGCGCGGTGCGGGGCGGCGGTACGGGGACGGCGCTCGCGCCCGAGGAGCCGGTGGCGCTGTTCGCGGCGCCGGGATGGCTGCGCCTGAGCACGCCCTACGGGTCGGTCGCCGTGCGGCTCGGCGGCGTGGCCGGGCTGACGGTCACGCCCGCCTGAGCGGGCGGGCCGGACGGGCCCGTCCTCAGCCCTCCGCGTTGACCATCGACGCGGCGGCGTACGTCAGGTAGTTCCACAGCTGTTTCTCCAGCTCCGGAGCGAGCTGCAGCTCGTCCACCGCGTCCCGCATGTGCCGCAGCCAGGCGTCGTGCGCGGCCCGGTCCACGGTGAAGGGCGCGTGCCGCATCCGCAGCCGCGGGTGACCCCGGTTCTCGCTGTACGTCCGCGGCCCGCCCCAGTACTGCATGAGGAAGAGGACCAGGCGCTCCTCGGCCGGGCCGAGGTCCTCCTCGGGGTACATCGGCCGCAGCAGCGGATCCCCGGCCACGCCCTCGTAGAAGCGGCGGACCAGACGCCGGAAGGTCTCCTCGCCGCCGACCTGCTCGTAGAAGGTCTGCTCCTGAAGCGTGCCGCGCGGAATCTCAATCACCCCTCCATGGTCTCAGACGCACCGGCCGAGGACGGGAGGTCTAGGACCATCGCACGAACCCCGGCCGCCCCCGTGCCCCGCCGCCACGACCCCGTGCACCGCCCCCGGCCGCGTCGCACAGTGGAGACATGGGCCGTACCCACCTGAGAGAGGACGCCGAGCTCTCCGCCGCGCTGCGGGAAGAGCTGGTCAGGGGGCTGCAGGCCGCCGGGGAGCTCACCGACCCGCGGTGGCGGCGGGCCTTCGCCGAGGTGCCCCGCGAGCTGTTCGTCCCGGCCTATTACGTCGGTGTCGTCGGCGGCTACCGGCGCCTCTCCGGCGACGACGCCGACCCCCTGCGCCACGAGAGCTGGCTCGTCGGCGCCTACGCGGACGAGCCGCTGGCCACCCACGTCCGGGACGGTGAGCTGGTCTCCTCCAGCAGCCAGCCGTCCCTGATGGCGAAGATGCTCGCCGCCCTCAACGTCCAGGACGGCCACACCATGCTGGAGATCGGCGCGGGCACCGGCTACAACGCGGCCCTGCTCGCCCACCGCCTCGGGGACGACAAGGTCACCACCGTCGACCTCGACCCGGAGATCACCGGCCCCGCCCGCGAGCACCTCGCCGAGGCCGGCTTCCACCCGGAGGTCGTCACGGGCGACGGCGCGCTCGGCTGCCCGTGGCGCGCCCCCTTCGACCGGATCCTGGCCACCTGCGCGATCACCCGGGTGCCGCCGGCCTGGATCGCGCAGACGCGGCCCGACGGCCTGATCCTCGCCCCGCTCGCCACCGGCCTGGTCGCCCTGCGGGTCAAGGACGCCACCCACGCGGAGGGCCGGTTCCTGCGCACCCCCGCCTATTTCGTCCCGCTGCGCGGAGCCGCCCCCGCACCCGTGCCCCGGATCCGCGGCCTGCCGTGCCGGCTGCTGCAGAGCGACCGCTTCCGCTTCCTGCTGGCGCTGACCGGGGGCGCGCTGAACCCCGCGGACGCCCACGGCCTGTGGCGCGCCCGGGGCCGCCCCGGCCGCGAGCGCTTCGGCGTCTCGGTCGCCGGCGGCGCCCAGTGGGCGTGGCTGGACGACCCGGACGGGGCGTGCCGGTGGCCGCTGGGCGGCGCGGGTCTCAGCCCCGGCGCAGCGTGATCGTGGTCCACGCCCCCACGTGCACCCGGTCGCCGTCCTGCAGCGGCACCGGCACGTAGGGCTGGATCGGCGTCTCCGATCCGTTGATCGTCGTGCCGTTGGTGGAGTCCTGGTCGACCACCGCCCAGCTGCCGTCCGGCTGCTGCACGAACATCGCGTGCTGGTGCGAGACGCCCGGGTCCTCCGGCGGGCGCGACAGGTCGATGTCGGGGGACTCGCCGGTGCTGTGCCGCTTCCGGCCGACCGTGACCTGCGGCCCGTTCAGCTGCAGCTGCAGCTCGGGGGAGTACGCGGGGAGGTTGAGCCCCGCGGCCTCGGGGCCGCTGCGGTTCATCATCGCCATGAAGTACTCGCGGTCGGGCGCCACCACGGCCGTCCACCCCGCCGGCGCCTGCTGCTGGCCGCCCTGCTGCCCCGGCACGCCGCCCGTCGCCCCGTGCTCGTAGCCGTACGGCGAGGCGGGCGGTGCTGCGGGCGATGATGAGGGCGGCGCCGAGGGCGTGCTCGGCGGCGGCAGCATCCAGTCGCCGGCGGCCTCGTCCGCGTACGACGGCTCGCCGTACGACGGTCCGGCATACGGAGAAGACGCGTCCGCATACGGCGAAGACGTGTCCGCGTACGGGGAATCCGCATACCCCCGGTCCGCGTACGGCGAGGCCGTGTGCGTCTCCGGAGTGAGCGGCTCCGCCGGGCGGTTGATCCGCGACGGGCGCGAACCGTAGTACTCGTACGACTGCGGCGGCTGGGTGTGCTGCGGCGGGGGCGGCGGAGCCGACTGCAGGCCCTGCGGGGCCAGTGGGGGCGGCGGCCCGAAGGATGCCCCCGTCCGCGTCAGGAAGTTGTAGCGGCACTCCTCGCAGAAAGGTGCCTGCGCCTCGCGGGGAGTGCGGCAGTGCGGGCACAACTCAGCCTGCACGGTCGTGTCCCCGGTGTGCGTGCTGCCGGTGTGTGCGCTGCTGCTGTGCGGGCCGAAGCCGTGGCCGGCGGCGCTCTGCGGGCCGCTCGGGGGCGGCAGCGGCGGGCCGGCGGGCGGCGCGGGGGGAGGCGGCGGGACGGCCCCGCCGGCTCCGGGGGCACCGGAGGGGGCGGACCGGTCGGGCGCCCCCGACATGCGGTGGCCGCACACCTCGCACCAGTCCTCGGCCGTCGACTGGTGGCCGTTCGGGCAGGTCGGCATGTCGGTTGTTCCCCCTCGTGTGCCTTCGTTGCGGTCGTTGCCGGTGCTCGCCGCCCGGCTCGGGCGGATGGGCCGCGCCACGGCACACTGTGCGGCCGCCGCGCCTCCCGGCGCTACTTCTTCACCCGTACGGTTTTCGTCGAGCGCGTTTCGAGGGTCATCTGCGCCTCCGCGGTGACCTTCGCCTTCAGCCGCACAGTACCCGTCGCGGCGTCCACGACGTCCACCACCTTGGCGAGGAGCTTCGCCGTGTCCTCGTTGCCGGAGCGGCTCGCCAGCTGGACGGCGCGGCCGAGCTTGGCCGTCGCGCCGTCCAGGTCGCCGGAGCGGCGCAGGTCCAGGCCCTCCTGGATGTACCGCGCCAGCTCGGCCTGGCCGGTGTAGTGCGCGACCTGCGCGTTGATGGACGTCGACGCGGCGAGGTCGTCCGTCCAGATCGCCCGCACCAGCCCCTGGGCCAGCACGCGGGGTGAGGACCCGTCAGGCGCGGGCAGCACCAGCGAGACCCGGGCGGCGAGCATCTCCTCGCCCACCCCGGCGGCGGGCACCCGCACGCACAGGTGGTAGTCGCGGGACTCGTCGCCCCAGGAGCCGGTCGGGTAGTCGCCGATGCGCGGGCCGGCGTCGACGCGCCGCTCGGTGAGCGTCTCCAGGGACGGCGCGACCTGCTTGAGGAACGCGACCTCGGCGCCCTGCGGCGTCCACAGGCGCAGCGCGACGTCCGCGACCTCCTTGCCCATCGCCGTCTCCATCATCCGCGTGAAGTCGGCGGCCAGCCCTGCCGGGTCGGCGACGATGTCCGCGGTGCCCAGCAGCGCCGAGGCGATGCCGGTGACCTCCTTGACCTCCCAGTCCGTGCCCACGCCGCGCGCGTCACAGGTGAACCGGCCCGCGCAGTACTCCAGGGAGGCGCGCAGCGCGTCGGGCTCCTCGTGCTCGTTGCGGCCGTCGGTGAGCAGGATGCCGTGCCGTATGGGCGCCTCGGACGACTCCAGCAGGCCGGCGGCCAGGCGCAGCCAGGTGCCGATCGCGGTGCCGCCGCCCGGAGTGAGCTTGCGCAGGGCCTCCTTGGCCTGCTGCCGGGTGGTGGCGCCGGCGACGGCGAGCCGCCCGCCGCCGGGATAGGCCTCCTGCGCCTGGTGCGTGCCGGCCACCACGGCGAAGGCCACGCCGTCGCGCAGGGTGTCGATGGCGGCGGCGGTGGCGGCGCGGGCGTTGCGCATCTTGGCCGGCGGGTAGTCCATCGAGCCCGAGCAGTCGACCATGATGACCACGGCCGCGTCCGGCCCGGGGGCCCGCAGCTCGTAGGACGACGGCGACTGGCGGGGCACGGCCGGGGACACGAGCGGCGCCTCCGCCATGGTCCCCCCGCCCGTGGCGGTGACGGTGACGATCGCGTTGACCTCGCGCCCGCCCTCGGGCAGGTGGGCGTTCTGGTACACGTCGACCGTGAACCGGTGCTCGCCGGTCTTGGAGAATATGGCCATCTGATCCGCTCCTCGGTACTCCGTCCGTGCCGGGCACGGGGGAGCGCCGGCGCGCTGGTGCGGGGCAGCACCCGCGTCGCATCCCCCCGAGGCGTCTCCCGGCTGTCGCCGGGGAGCCCTGGCCTCAGGCCGATCCTGCCCCCTCGGGCGCCAGGGGGAACGGCAGTACGGCCACTGTTACGTTGTCGTGGCCCCCTCCGTCCAGGGCGTGGGCCAGCAGTTGCCGTGCGCACTCCAGCGGCCGGGAGCGGGCGTCGGGCGGGGTGACCTCGGCCATCTGCTCGGCGGACTCGGCGTAGTTCCACAGGCCGTCCGTGCAGACGATGACCACGCCCTTGCGGTCGGGGTGGAAGGACGCGGTGTGCGGCTCGACCTCGTAGGCGTCCGCGCCCAGCCAGCCGGTGATGGCGTGGGCCCGCTCGTCCGCGTACGCCTCGGCCTCCGACAGCAGGCCCGCCGCGACCATCTGGGCGGCCCAGGAGTCGTCCTCGGTGAGCCGGGCGGGCTGGGTGGAACGGTCCTCCGGCACCCAGTACGCGCGGCTGTCGCCGACCCAGCCGACGGTGAGGAGGTCGCCGGTGACGACGGCCGTCACGATCGTGCAGGCGGGGGCGTTCTCGTGGCGGTGCGGGTCGTGCTGCAGCGGCCCGCGCGCGGGCGCGGCCAGCGAGTTGACCGCCTCGGCCGCCCGCATGATCGCGTCGTGGGTGGCCCCGCGCGGGTCCTCGCCCTGCGGCAGGGCCGTGACCAGCACCTCCCGCGCGGCGGCGCAGGCGGCCGCCGACGCCTCGTCGGGGCGGGTCGCCGACGACACGCCGTCACTGACGACGGCGACGGTGGCCGGGGCCCCGTCGGAGAGGGCGATGGCGGACACGGCGTACGCGTCCTCGTTCCGGTGGTGGCGCAGTCCGCGGTCGCTGACCGCCGCCACGCCTGGCAACTGGTGCTCCATGTGATCCCGTTCGCGCGGCTGTGCATGCCCGCAGTGTTCGCAGTACCCGTCCTTGTCGATCATGCCGGATCGGCACGACCCGCAGCTCCGCCCGGTGCCGTTGACCCCCGGGCGGGCGGTGTCCGGCCCGGGCGGCGCCCCCGGGACGGCGGGGGCGGCCTGCGGCGGGACCCCCAGCGCAGCGCCGGTGCGCGGGTCGGGGGCGCCGGGCCCGGCCGAGGCGTCGGCGCCCGGCGGCCACGCGGGCCGGTGCGGGCCGTCGCCCGGGGGCGCGGGAGGCGCGAGGGGCGCCCGTACGGCCGTACGGGCGCCGGGCTCGGGCAGCGCGAGCCGGTAGTCGGACGGGCCCTCGTCGCGGAGGGCCGGCGGCGGCACCGCCGACAGGTCGGCACCGCAGCCGCCGCAGAAGTTGTCCGCCGGGTCCAGCGGCTCCTGGCAGGCGGGGCACGCCGTCAGCTGTGAGGGGCGCGGCACTTGCGACATCGATCACACCCATGTCCTGGGGCGGAAACGGTTTGCCCGCTCCACCAGTTCGATCCGTTCCTCGCCGCGCTGGGCCAGCCGCGCGAGCACGCGGTACGAGCGCTCCAGCCCGAAGCGCAGCTCGCGCTCGTCCAGGCCGCGGCCCAGCAGTGCACCCGGGCGGGCGGTCTGCGGGCCGCCGCCCGCGCCCGGGGAGCCCGACAGCACCCAGTCCAGGGCACTGCCGAGCACTTCCGCGGAGAGCCGCTCGCGGCGCACGGCGTCCAGGCCGAAGTCCGCGAGCCGCTCGACCTGGCCCGCGGCGGCCACCAGGTCGTCCAGCAGCGGCTCCTGCGGCGAGCGCCGCCGCAGCCGGGCCCGCACCGCCGCGACGCGCGCCGCGGTGTAGTGGATGGACGCCTCCGGCACGGACTCCAGGGCGCGCACCGCGCCCGGGCGGTCCCCGCCGGCCAGCCGCACCCGCGCCAGCCCGAACGCGGCGCTGACGTAACTCGGGTCGGTCGCCCACACCAGCCGGTAGTACTCGGCGGCGTTGTCCAGCTGCCCGAGGACCTCCGCGCACACGCCGAGGGCCAGCTTCGGGGCGGGTTCGCCCGGGAAGGCGTCGTAGACCGCATCGAAGGACAGCGCCGCCGTCTCCTTGTCACCGCGGACCAGTGCGTGGAGCCCGCGGTACCAGACGATCCGCCAGTCGCCCGGGTGGGCGGCCTCCAGGCTCTCCAGAGCATGGGACGCCTGCGCCTCCTCGCCCAGTTCCAGCTGGGCCCGGATCCGCCGCAGCCGCAGCTCCGGCGACTCGGCCGGCGCCGCCTGCAGCGCCGCGTACAGCTCGGCGGGCTGCGAGGCGATCAGCCCCGCCAGGAAGCCCGCGTTGGGGTCGCCCGGGGCGACCAGCGGCACCGGCAGGGCGAGCGCGGCGGCACGGGCGTCGAGCGCGGCGACGGGCGCGCCGGGGGACGGCGGGGGAGAGGGAGGCGCGGCGGCGCCGGGCGCGACCGCGGCGACCGGACGGGCCGCCGCCCGGGACAGCAGCGCTCTGCGGCCCGGCACGGACCGGCCGGCCGGCACGCGCCCGCCCAGCGCGGACACCTCCCCGTCGGCCTCCTCGAACAACCGCGTGTCCACCACGCGCAGCTCCGGCCCGAACAGCGTGGACAGCGCCGGCCGCGGCCGGCCCGTCTGCAGGGCGACGACCTCCCGCAGCACCCCCGTCAGCTGGTCGGCCATCTCCTCGGCGGACGCGAACCGCCGCGCCGGGTCCGGGTCCGTGGCCCGTACGAGCAGCCGGTAGAACGACTCGTAGCGGGAGAACACCTCGATGTGGTCCGGGTCGGGCAGCCGGTCCGCGAAGACGTTCGTGTAGCCCTGGAAGTCGAAGGTGAGCACGGCGAGCGTCCGGGCCACCGTGTACAGGTCGGAGGCGACCGACGGGCCGACCTCGGCGACCTCGGGGGCCTGGTAGCCCACCGTGCCGTAGATCGCGCTGTCCTGGTCGTCCATCCGCCGGACCGCGCCCATGTCGATCAGCTTGAGCTGGTCCTGCTGCTGGATGGCGTTGTCCACCTTGAAGTCGCAGTACAGCAGGTTGCGGCTGTGCAGGTGGCCGAGCGCCTCCAGCGCCTCGATCCCGTACGCGCACGCCTGCTCCACCGGCAGCGGGTCGCGCCGGCCGTCCGGCGTCCGCCGCCCGTTGGCGATCTCCTTCAGCGACTTGCCGCCGACGTACTCCATAACGATGTAGCCGTCGAGGCTGCCGGTCCGCTGGTCGAGGTGCTCGACGAAGTTGTAGATGCGGACGATGTTGGCGTGCTCGATCTCGGCGAGGAAGCGCCGCTCGGAGACCGCCACCGCCAAGGCGTCCTCGTCACCGGTGTCCAGCAGGCCCTTGAGGACCACCCAGCGGTCCGACACGGCCCGGTCGACGGCCAGGTAGATCCAGCCGAGCCCGCCGTGCGCGAGGCAGCCCGCCACCTCGTACTGCCCGTGCACCACGTCCCCCGCGCGCAGCTTGGGCACGAAGGAGTACGGATGACCGCACTTGGTGCAGAAGCCCTCCGTACGGCCGGGCCGGCCGCCGCGCGCCCGGCCCACCGGCGCCCCGCAGTCGCTGCGGCTGCAGAACCGCTTCCGCTCCGGTACCTCCGGGTTCTCCAGCACGGCCGTCCGCGGGTCCGGACGCGGCACTTCGGGCACCTTGACCAGCCCGGCGCCCAGTCTGCCGCGGCCGGACCCGCCGGCGACCGAGCCGGAACTGCGCACCGACACCGAGCGCGTGGACGGGCCCGAGCCCTCCGACCCCGGCAGGGAGCGCGACAGCCGCCCCGGCACCGACCGGCGCGACGACGACGAACGCGCCGACCCGGACCGGGACGACGAGCCCCCGGAGCCGCTTCCGCCACTGCCACCACTGCCGTTGCTCTGCGCGCCGGCCTGCGGTCCGCTTCCCTGCGATCCGCTGCCCTTCGAGGAGCTGCCCCCCGTGACGCCCGTGGCGGGTGACCCCACCATCCCGTTCGGCGACACGACCGGCGCCAGCCCGCACGTGTCGCAGTACAGCTCGCCGCCGCCCACGTCCTCGTACGAACCGGCACACCCCGGCCGCTGACACGCCTCGCTCACGAATCCCCCCTCCGGCCCGTGGCCCGCTCCCCGGCACCCGGCGCCGCCAGCGCCTCGGCCAGCGCCTGCTGATAGCGCAGAACGGCCTGCTCGGCGGCGATCAGATCGCACGGCGCACTCCACAGCATGCGCCGCGCCGCGTCGTACCGCTCGATGAGCAGCGCGTCCTCCGCGAGGCCGTGCCGGGCGGTCTTCGCCTTGTACGCGTCCAGGCGGCCGCGCAGCTCCGCCCGGACCGCCAGCGGGGCTGTCACCGCCGTCAGCGACTCGCGGGCGCGCAGCAGCTCCTCCTCGGCCCGCTGCTCCAGCCCTTCCAGGAGCGGGGACAGCCGGTGCCAGCGCGCGTGTCTGCGGTGGTCGGCGGCGGCCGCCAGCTGCTCGTAGAGGGCCGTGGGCGGGCCCGAGACGGCCGGCACCACGGACGCGGCGATCTTCGACAGGACCTCGACGCGCGCCTGCCGGGCCTCGTTGAGGGTGCGGTCCGCGCGCGAGAGCACGTCGCGCACGTGCATCAGCCGCTGATCGGCGTCCTGCCGGACGTCCAGGACGGCCTCGACCTCCCGGCGGACGTCCTCCAGGGCCCGCGCGGCCCGGTCGTAGCGCGTGGTGTCGGGGCGGCCGCCGCCCGGCGCCGAGCTGGGCGAGGCCCCCGCCCAGAAGGCCAGCGGATCCGCTATCACCTCGGCGCGCAGCGCGGTCAGTTCCCGCGTGATCTGCTCCAGGTCGTCGCCGGCAGGGTGCTCGCCGGGCCGCACGCCCACCGAGTGGGCGAGGGAGCGGGTGCGCCGGAGCTCGGCGGCGAGCAGGTCGATCCGGGCGGGCAGCGCGGACCACACGGCGTCGGCGATGACGACGACGTCGAGGGCCTGGGCGTACCAGCCGTTCATCCGGTCCAGCAGCTCCTGCAGGCTCAGCCGCTCGCTGAGCCGGGCCGCCGGGCCCGCCGTGGCCCCCGGGAGGCCCGCGGCGCCGAAGGCGGCCGTGCCGTGGCCGGGCAGCGTGATGCCGGAGCCGCGCAGCAGCTCGGTGAGCTCCGACAGCTCGCCCTGCGTGGGCCAGCGCCGGCGGGCGCGCAGCTCACGGGCGGTGGTCAGAGCGTCGGTGTAGGCGTCGAAGTACGCCCACAGCTGCCCGATGAGGGCCTCGGCGGCCGCCCACCGGCTCCTGGTCTCGCCTGCGAGCTCCGCCCCTTCGAGCAGGCGCCGCCCCGCGTGGTCCTGGAGGGCGAGCAGCGAGGACTCGACGGCCTCGTGCTCCGCTCCGAGCCTGGCCAGCGCACGGTCCGCCTCCTCGCGGGTCAAGGCCGGCCCGGTGGGCTCCGCGACCGCCATCGATCCCCTCTCCTGTCCGCTCTCCCGTCCGCGGCGCGCGCCGCGGCCTGTCCGTCACGGCCCGTCCTTCACGGCCGCGCTCCCCGGCCTGCCGTCAGTCCTTGTACTTGGGCGCCGGCGGGGCGGTGATCCCCTTCAGGTCCTTGGCGAGCCACCTCTCGTACGCCTGCATCCAGAGGCTTGCGGCGCCGCCGCTGCGGTAGTCCTCCAGCACCTTGTTGACCCGGCGTACCAGGTCCGTGTCCGCGAGGTTCATCGCCACGCCGTACGGTTCGCTGGTGAACGGCTTTCCGACGAGCTCCACGGACGGGTCCTGGGCCGCCTGGCCGGCCGCCAGCGCCCTGTCGTTGACCACCGCGTCGACCTCGCCGAGCTGGAGCCGCACGAGGCAGTCGAGCTGGTTGGGAACGGTCAGCAGGGACGAACCGTGCGGTTCCTCCCGGACCTTGCTCTCGGCCGTGGACCCCTCCGCCGTACAGACCTTCTTCCCCTTCAGCGAGTCGTCGAACGCCGTCACCGGTGACCCCTTGGGAACCATGACCTGCTGCCCGGTCTCGAAATAGGCCGTGGAGAAGGCCACTTGCGCGATCCGGTCGCAGGAGATGGTCATCGTGCGGGCAACGATGTCCACCTTGCCCGTTTGGAGGGCGGCTATGCGCCGGCTCGTGGGGATCGCGAGAAAGGTGACCTTTCCGGGGTCGCCGAGGATGTCCTTGGCGATGGCGCGGACGAGGTCGATGTCGAAGCCGCCGAGCTCGCCGTCGGCGGGGTTGCGGTAGCCCCAGCGGTAGCTGTTCTGGTCGACGCCCGCGATCAGCCGGCCGCGCGCCTTGATGCGCTGCACGGCCGGGCCGTCGGCCGCGCCCGAGGGCCGCAGGCTGGCGTCGGGATCCGTGCACTGCGCGGCCGCCGCCGCCCCGGCACCGTCCTCGGGCGCGCGGGCGGCGTGCGCCGCGGACGCGGGCCGGCCGGTCCCGTCCTGGGCGGTGCCGCCGGCCGGCAGCACGGCCGCGGCCACCGCGGCCAGGGCGCACACGGCAGCGGCCACCGTCATGGGGACGGCCCGCAGCCGCCGCGCCGTACGGGTCTCTCCCACGGATTCCCCTTCCTCCCGCAGTTCCTCCCGCAGCACCGGCCTCACCGGTACTCCGACAGCCTGCGGCCTATGCCGAGGACGGCCCCGGCCGCGCCGAGGACGGCCAGGACGGCCGCCCCGGCGGCCATGCCCGCGAACGCGCCGCGCCCGTCGTCGGCCGCCTGCCGGAACTCGTCCTGCTCGTGGGCGAGGGCGCGCTCCAGTTCGGTGTCCACCCGGTCGAAGGACTGGCCGGTGCTGTCCTTGTCGCCGATCACCTTGCGCAGGGCCTCGTCGTAGTCGCCGTGGTCGTCGGCGAGCGTCCGGGCCCGGCCGTGGCGCTGCTGCCACTCGCGGACGTCCTTGACGGCGGCGTCGACCGGGTCGCGGCCCTCGGCGTCGTGGGCCAGCGCCCGGGCGCGGCCCAGCAGGCTGTCCTCGCGCGCGGGGCCCGTGTCGCCGCCGACGAGCCGCCCCATGCCGCTGCGGTAGTTGCTCTCGTACTGGTCGTCGCCGTTCTTCGCGAGCACGGCGCCGCGGGCGACCATCGTGAGGTTCTCGTCGCCGCGGGCCTGGAGGGAGCCGATCCTCGCCTCGGTGAGCGCCTGGAGGGATCTCGCGCCGTGGGCGTAGGAGTCCTCCAGGCCGGAGCGGGCCACGGCGTGGCCGGCGACCAGCCACAGCAGGACGACGGCGGTGGCCGCGGTGGCCGCCAGCAGGCCGTGGTTGAAGACCCGGTTCGTGCGGAGGTAGTTGCGCCGCTGGGCCCACCCGAGGGCGCCGAGCGCGACGGCGCCGAGGGCCAGGGCGGCCCACGGCCAGGACTTCGCGTCGTCGTAGTCGGCGCCGAGGCGGCCCGTCTCGGCCTCGTACAGGCCGCGGGCGGCGGGCAGCAGGTCGTCGCGCATGCGGTCGCCCGCGTAGCGCAGGTAGGCGCCGCCGAGCGGCAGGCCCTGGCGGTTGTTGGCGCGGGCGGCCTCCACGAGGCCGGTGTAGCGCGGCAGCCCCTCGCTGAGGGCGGCGATCCGGCGGCGCGCGGCGTCCGAGCCCTCGCGGCTCGCCGCGGCCTTGACGAGCAGCCGGGAGGCGAGCGCGATGTCCTTCTCGTAGCGCTGCCGGACCGCGCGCGGCTCCTGGCCGCCGGCGAGGAAGCCGCTCGCGGCCGTGGTGTCGGCGTCGGCGAGGGAGCGGTAGATGGCGGCGGCGTCGGCGCTCAGCGGCTGGCTGGTGCCCACGACGCCGTCCGCGGCGGTGGACCGGGCCGTGACCTGCCAGGCGGTGACCGCCCCGAACGCCACCAGGACCAGGGCCAGGACGGCGCCGATGACGCGCAGCCGGCCGGGCTCGGTGACGGCCGCGGCCCGCACGCGGTCGAGTGCCTCGCGCCAGGCCGGGACGGCGGCGGTGCGGCCGGGCGCCCCCCGTGGGCCCTCCGCCGGCTGCGGCTGTGACACGTGACCTCCCCCTCGGTCGCTGAGGGCGGCCCGTTGCCCGTGTGCGCAGGGAACAGGTGCCCGGCCAGCAGTATGGCCGCAAGGTCCGGCAAAAACACCGTCGCGGGCGGATCTTGTACGGACCGCGGCCGTCACGGGGGCCCGGGGCGGCCCTCGTTCCCCATCACGCCCGCCGGCCCGGTGCGGTTCCCCGCGCCGGGCCGGCGGGCGGGTGCGCCCGTCGCCTGCCGTGCCTTACGCGTACGTGTAGTACGAGCTGTGGTCGAGCATCTGGGCGGGGGTGACGTTGTTCCACGGGCGCATGGTGTCGTTGAGGTCCACGACGTTCGCGGTGCCGGCGGCCGGCAGGTACGCCGACTCCGGGTGCCTGCGCTGCCACTCCGACCACAGCTTGTCGATGTGGCAGTGGTGCAGCCAGAAGACGGGGTCGTTGGGGGAGACGCCGGTGGCCATCTGGCCGCCCATCCACACGTGGACGCTGTTGTGGACGCGCCCGGCGCCGCGCCAGCCCTCCAGGTAGTTGCGGAAGCTGCCCTCGGAGGCGCTGTTCCACGGGGCCGTGTCGTAGACCGGCATGGCCAGGACGGCGTCCACCTGGGCGCGCGTGGGCAGCGTGCCCGACGCGCCTATCTCGCGCTGCAGGAAGGGGCGGTTGTCGACGCTGACGTTGATGTTCCACTTGCCCGTGGAGTAGGCGAACGGGCCGGTGGTGACCTGCGCGTCACGGCTGCGGCCGTTGCCGCCCATGAAGTCGGCGCCGAAGATCGAGGCGTTGGCCGTGCGGTCGGCGGTCCAGTCCCAGTAGGGGAGCGTGACCGAGGCGTCGACCTTCTGCAGCTCCTGCTCGAACTGGATCAGGAAGCGGCGGTGCCAGGGCAGGAAGGAGGGGGAACGGTGGCCGACGCGGTCGCTGTCGTCCCGGTCGCTCATGATGAACTCGTTGTGCGTCTTGACGAAGCCGTCGTACACGCCGGTGCGCTTGAGCTCCAGTACGGCGTTGACGAAGTTGCGCTTCTCGGTGGCGGTCAGGTTCGCCTGGTTCTTGCGCACTGCCATGGGGTTCGTGTCCTCGTGGGTAAAGAAGTGTGGTCGGTGGTGTCCGTGCGGCAGTGGCCGGTCAGTTCATCGCGATCGGGGTGAGCACCGCGCCCCGGAGCTTCTCGACGGCGGCGCGGGTGAGGGCCAGCGGCTGGTCGAACGTCTGGTAGTGGTTCACGACGCTGATCCAGGAGCCGTCGGCGTTCTGCATGACGTGCAGTTCCTTGCCGTCGATGGTGACGGCGAAGCCGCCGTGGTGGGCCTCGTGGCCGCTCGTGGCCGGCTGCCCGACGATGTGGCGGCCCTGGTAGACCTCGTCGAACGGCATGGGGCCGCTGCCGTGGCCCTCGTGACCGGTGTGGTCCATGGTGTGGCCGGAGTGGTCGGCCGCCCGCGCGCCGGTGGCGACGAGCGCCACGCCGGCGGCGGCAGCGGCGGTTCCTCTGAGCACGACGCGTCGGCTGACGTTGGACGACATGGTCGGTCCCCCTCGGATAGGTGCGCCGAAAAGGCGCGGAATGGTCGATCAGTGGCGGAAGTTGTCACGAATGCAGCCGTAAATCCCTTTTGATGGCGGTTGCTTGTTGTATTTCGTGATCAATCCGTGCGGGCGGATGCTCGCATGTTCGAGGGGGACTCGTGGGGTGGTTGGCTGCTTTTGGGACATTCAGGTAAATGAAGGGTCAACAAATCCCAGGGGAGGAATTTCTGGCGAATGGCCTTGTTGACGCCATGTCAGGAAACTCGGTGGTTTCCGGCGGCCCGGACAGAAGATCTTCCGGCGGCGGGTGGCGTGCGGTGACGCCTCTCACGATGTGAACGTGACGTGAAGAAAGCGGCGGTACTGCGGATTCCGGCCACGGAACATGAGATTCCGCAAATGCGGCAAACGGGCCTGCGGTCCCGGCGAACAGCCCGCGCTCCGGCGAGCCAGCCCCGCGGTCCGGCGAACGGCCCCGCGGTCCGGCGATCAGCCCTACGCGTAGTGCGCGCGCAGCCGCCCGTACGCCTCCGCCGGGGCCTCCGCCCGGTCCAGCGCCAGCAGCGCCGCACCCAGCACCGGCGGGGCCGTCACCACCACCGGCACGGCCTTCGGCGCGCGCCGGGCCAGCAGGGCCACCACGCGCGCGTGCAGCAGCGGGTGCCGGGCCGCGAGCACCCCGCCGCCCAGCACCACCGGCACCTCCGCCCCCAGCAGGCCCAGCCGCTCCAGCGCGACCGCGGCCATGGTGACGACCTCCTCCGCCTGCCGGACCACGATCCCGCGGGCGACCGGATCGCCACCGGCCGCCACCGCGAACAGCACCGGCACCAGCTCGTGCCGCCGCCGCGCAGGCACCGAGCCCAGGTGCAGCGCCTCGATCAGCGCGGTCATGCCGTCCAGGCCGAAGTGCGCGGGCAGGGCGCGGGCCAGGGCGGTGGGCCCGCCGCGGCCGTCAGCCGCCCGCGCCGCCCACCACAGCGCCTCCTCCGCGAGGTCCACGCCGCCGCCCCGGTCACCGGAGAGCCGCCCGAGCGCGAGGAAGCGGGCCGTCCGCCCGCCCGGCCCGAGGCCCGCGCAGTTGATGCCCGCCCCGCACACCACCGCGACGCCCGCCGGCTCGCCGCCGTCGGGCAGCCCCGCCCGCAGCAGTGCGAAGGTGTCGTTGGCGACGGCGACCGTCCGCCCCCACCCCCGCGCGGCGACCTCGGCCGTCAGCTGCTCCTCCTCCACCGGCAGGTCGCAGTTGGCCAGGCACGCCTGGACGTGGGCGGCGTACGGGGGCGCGGCCGGCCCGGCGGCAGCGGTGGCCCGCTCCACGAGCTCCGCCAGGCCGTCCACCGCGCGCCGCAGGCCCGCCCCCTGCGGTTGGAAACCGCCGCCCCGCGCCGCCCCCAGCACCACGCCGTCCGGCCCCACCAGCGCCACGTCGGTCTTGCTGTTGCCCGCGTCGACCGCAAGCAGCGCGCCGCCCGGGCCCGTCTCCCGTCCGGGCGGCGCGCCGCCGTGCGTCACGCCCACGCGAGGTGCTCCCGGTTGTGCGCGAGGAGGGCGTCGGTCAGCCGGTCGGCGTGGTCGAGCTGCCCGACCAGCGGGTGCGCGAGCAGCGCCGCGAACACGCGGTCCCGCCCGCCCTTCAGCGCGGCCTCCAGCGCCAGGTGCTCGTACGCCGTGACGCTCGCGACCAGCCCCGCGTACAGCGGTTCCAGCGGGCGGACGGGCAGCGGGCGCGCGCCCCGGGCGTCCACGGCCGCCGGCACCTCGATCACCGCGTCGTCCGGCAGGAAGGGCAGCGTGCCGGCGTTGAAGGCGTTGACGACCTGGACGTCGCCGGTGTCCCGCAGCAGGGACGCGGTGAGGGCCACCGCCGCCTCCGAGTAGAAGGCGCCGCCGCGCTTCGCCAGCAGCGCGGGCTTCTCGTCGAGCGCGGGGTCGGCGTACAGGGCCAGCAGCTCCCGCTCCATCGCGGCGACTTCGGCCGCGCGCGAGGGCTTGGCCCGCAGCTCCCGGACCACCTCGTCGTGCTGGTAGAAGTAGCGCAGGTAATAGGACGGCACGACGCCGAGCCGGTCCACGACCGAGCGCGGCATGCGCAGGTCCCCGGCGATGGCGTCACCGTGCTCGGCGATCAGCCGCGGCAGGACGTCCTGCCCGCCCACCGTCACCGACCGCTCCCACGTGAGGTGGTTGAGGCCGACGTGCTCCAGCGCCACCTCCTCCGGAGCCACCCCCAGCAGCCGGGCGAACTTCCGCTGGAAGCCGATGGCCACGTTGCACAGCCCCACGGCCCGGTGCCCGGCCGTCAGCAGCGCCCTGGTGACGATGCCGACCGGGTTCGTGAAGTCCACGATCCAGGCGTCCGGGCTGCGGCGCCGTACGCGCTCGGCGATGTCCAGCACCACCGGGACCGTGCGCAGCGCCTTGGCGAGCCCGCCCGCGCCGGTGGTCTCCTGGCCGACGCAGCCGCACTCCAGCGGCCAGGTCTCGTCCCGCTGCCGCGCCGCCTGCCCGCCCACGCGCAGCTGCAGCAGCACGGCGTCCGCGCCGTCCACGCCCGCGTCGAGGTCCGCGGTCCACGAAACCCGGCCGGGGTGGCCCTGCCGGGCCAGGATCCGCCGCGCGAGCCCGCCGACGAGCTCCAGCCGCTCCGCGTCCGGGTCGATCAGGACGAGCTCCGTCACCGGGAGCGCATCGCGCAGCCGGGCGAAGCCGTCGACGAGTTCGGGGGTGTAGGTGGAGCCGCCCCCCACCACTGCGAGCTTCAACCTTGACTCCTGTCGGGTCGTAACCGGACCCGGGACCGGGACCGGAACCGGCCCGCAGCCGGGCCGGGCCGTGCAGGGGTGCCCGTCAGGCCGTGTCGAACACGACCTCCCGGGCCGCCGCGAGCGCCGTCCGCAGCGCGCCGGCCAGCACCGGATCGCCCTCGACGGTGCTCAGCCGCAACTGCGGCCGGGGCAGGGCCAGCCCGGTGAGCTCGGCCTCGGCCATCGCGCGCAACCGCTCGCCGCCCGCCCGGCACACCGCGCCGGAGAGCACCACCAGGGCCGGGTCGACCACCGCCACGACGGCCGCGAGCCCGACGGCCAGCCGCCTGCCCAGCTCGGCGAAGACGTCGTCGCCGGCGCCCGGCAGCTCCGCCGCGCGGGCGAGCGCCTCGGCAGCCGTACGGGCCTCGATGCCGTGGGAGCGGGCCAGGGCGACGACGGCCGGGGCGGCGACGAGCAGCTGGAAGCCCCCGCCGCCGTCCGGGCCGGCCGTGGCGTCGTCCCCGCCGCGCGCGAGCGGTGCGCCCGGCAGCGGCATGTAGCCGATCTCGCCGGCGCCGCCCGTGGCCCCGCGCAGCAGCCGCCCGCCGAGCACGATCGCCGCGCCGACGCCCTCGTCCGCCCACACCAGCACGTAGTCGCCGCAGTCCCGGGCCGCGCCGCCGTGCTGTTCCGCGACGGCGGCGAGGTTGACGTCGTTCTCGATGACGACGGGCGTGCCCACGGCCTCGGCGAGCTCGTCGCGCAGGGCGGGCGACTGCCAGCCCGGCAGGTGCGGGGCGTAGCGCAGGGCGCCGGTGCGCGGGTCGAGGGCGCCGGGGGTGCCGATGACGGTGCGGTGCAGGGCGTCGCGGCCGAGCCCGGCGGCGGCCAGGGCGCCGTCGACGGCCTCCGCGACGAGCCCGGCGGTGCGGCGCGGGTCCTGCTCCGTGCGCACGCGGTGCTCGCCGACGACGGTGCCGGCGATGTCCGCGACGCGCGCGGTGATGCCCTCGGGGCTCACGGCCAGCGCGGCGACGTGGGCGATGCCCGGGTCGACCTCGTACAGCCGGGCGCTGGGCCCGGGCCGCCCGGTGACGCTGCCGGTGCGGCGCACCAGGCCGGCGGTCTCCAGGCGGGTGAGCAGCTGGGAGGCGGTGGGCTTGGACAGGCCGGTCAGCTCCCCGAGGCGGGTGCGGGTGAGCGGGCCGTGGGCGATGAGGAGGTCGAGGGCGGCGCGGTCGTTCATGGCGCGCAGCACGCGCGGCGTTCCCGGGGCCCCGGCCATCTCGCTCCCTGTCCGTCAGGAAATCTGTTAGGAAACCTTCCTATCAACCGGGAGCGTAGGAGTCCGCCCGGCCGGGCGTCAACGGACCGCCCGGAAAATCGCGAGACGCATCGCCCGAACGCTGTTAATTTCCGTGACCATGCAACCGCTCGCCGACCACGACATACGCGCGTCCTTCATCAACTGCTCCAAGGGAGAGGCCCGCCGGATCGCGCTTCCGCGCAACCTCTCCGAACTCCCCTGGGAGGACCTCGACTTCCTGGGCTGGCGCGACCCGGGCGCGCCGGACCGCGGCTACGTCGTCGCCGAACGCGACGGCAAGCTGACCGGTGTGACCCTGCGGGTGCCGCAGGGCGGGCCGCGGAGCATGGCGAAGTCCACGATGTGCTCGCTGTGCCTGACGAGCCACCCGGGCTCGGGCGTCTCCCTGCTGGCGGCCCGCCGGGTCGGTCCCGCGGGCCGCGAGGGCAACACGGTCGGCGCGTACATGTGCGCGGACCTGGCCTGCTCGCTCTACGTGCGCGGCAAGAAGGTCCCCCAGATGGCGATGCGCTACAAGGAGACGCTCGGCGTGGAGGAGCGGGTGGCCCGCATGCTCGCGAACCTGGACGACTTCCTGGGGAAGGTCCGGCGCGGGGAGACACCCGCCGCATAGCCGGGGGCCCGCCCCGGGCGCCGGCCAGGGGCGGTTCCTCGTCCGTCCGGCGCCCGGGAGCGGGCGGCGGCCTACTTCCCGAGCGGCTGCCCCTGCGGGATCGGCGTCGTCGCCTGGGACTGCGGCGAGGAGGGGTTGGCCAGGACGGACGGGGCGGCGACGGCGGCCATCGGGTCCGGCCCGCCCTCCGTCTCCAGGTTCGCCTCCAGCGGGCGCCCGACGATCCGGATCCCCTCCGCGTCCAGCGCCTGCTTGATGCGCCAGCGCAGCTCCCGCTCGACGCCCAGCGCCTTGCCCGGCATCGTCTTGGCCGACACCCGGATGACCACCGAGTCCAGGTAGACCGCGTTCAGGCCCAGGACCTCGACGGGCTCCCAGAGCCGCTCCGTCCACGGCTCGGTCTTCTGCATCTCCTCGCCCGTCCGGGTGAGGACCTCGCGCACCCGGTCCAGGTCCTCGTCCGAGCGGACCTGGACGTCGACGCCGGCCGTGGCCCAGCCCTGGCTCAGGTTGCCGATGCGCTTGACCTCGCCGTTGCGCACGTACCAGATCTCGCCGTCCGAGCCGCGCAGCTTCGTCACGCGCAGGCCCACCTCGATGACCTCGCCGGAGGCGACCCCCGCGTCGATCGTGTCACCGACGCCGTACTGGTCCTCCAGGATCATGAAGACGCCCGAGAGGAAGTCGGTGACCAGGTTCCGGGCGCCGAAACCGATGGCGACGCCCGCCACGCCCGCGCTCGCCAGCAGCGGCGCCAGGTTGATCTTCAGCACCGACAGCACGGTCAGCGCCGCCGTACCCATGATCAGGAACGAGGTGACGCTGCGCAGCACCGAGCCGATGGCCTCCGAGCGCTGCCGGCGCCGCTCCGCGTTGACGAGCAGGCCGCCGAGGGCCGTGCCGTCGACGGCCGAGGCCGTGCGGTTCATCCGGGCTATGAGGCGGGTGATGGCACGCCGGATCAGGGAGCGCATCACGACCGCGATGACGACGATCAGGATGATGCGCAGGCTGTTGCTGAGCCAGACGGACCAGTTCTCCTCGACCCAGCCGGCGGCGTCGTTCGCCGTCCGTTGTGCCTCGTCGAGAGAGACAGGACGAGGCGTCGCGTCTTCTGCGGCCAGGGCAGCGGACCAGAACACTGCAGGAACCCTCCGTGTGTGATACCGGCCCGGGGAGGCGGGCGGGCAAGACCCCCCACAGTAGCGGGGCGCAGGTGATCGTCCGTTGCTGTGTTCGAGATGCGACCGGTCCTGAGCGGGGGATGAACAAGATGTGTTCCAAAACACCCGTGACCCGTTACCCGGTCATGGTGGCGCTCCGACCAGGGGCCGGGGGACACTTGCAGGAGATCGTCCCGGCGCGAGCCACGCGCCGCCGGCGTACAAGGAGGCACCCGTGCCGCATGTCCTGGTCCTCAACGCGTCGTACGAGCCGCTCGGCGTCGTACCGCTCCGCCGCGCGCTCATACTCGTCCTCAATGAGAAGGCCGTCAGCCTCGAGGACACCGGCGCCTATATGCACAGTGCAACGTGCACCATCCCCGCTCCCAGCGTGGTCCGCCTCAAACGCTTCGTGCGCGTGCCCTTTCGGGGGCCCGTCCCGCTCACCCGCCGTGCTCTCTTCGCCCGTGACGGCGGGCGCTGCGCGTATTGCGGTGGCGTCGCAACCAGCGTCGATCACGTGGTCCCGCGCAGCCGCGGCGGCCAGCACGCCTGGGAGAACGTGGTGGCGGCCTGCCGCCGCTGCAATCACGTCAAGGCCGACCGGCACGTCGCGGAGCTGGGGTGGCGGCTGCGCCACCAGCCCGCGCCGCCGTCCGGCCTGGCCTGGCGCATCATCGGCACGGGCCATAGGGATCCGCGCTGGCTGCCTTATCTGGAGGCATTCGGCGCGGAGGACGCGATGGCCCGGATCGACGGCATTTCCGCCTGACGGTTCCGGGCCATTGCCGTGTCCCGGGCGCCGGGCGGGCCGGAGGACCGGCCCGTCCGGCGCTTGAGGACGCCCCGGTCAGGGTGCCACCGCGTACGCCTCCACGCCCTGCAGCGCCTTCCCGTCCTGCACGCGGACGAAGCGGGTGTCCGGCGCGTCCAGGCGCACCGCCTCCGTGCCCTCCTCGCCGGAGGCCGCGGCGGCGTCCCGCCAGGTGCGGCCGTCCGCGGAGACCTGGACGCGGCGGCGCGCCGCCTCCTTCCCGTCCTGTCCTTCCCGCCAGTGCAGCACCAGCTTCCCCAGCCGTACGGGGCGGGCCAGCTCCAGCTGCCGGACGTCCCCGTCCGGGGAGCTCAGGGCCGCGCCGCGGGCCAGGTCGGGCCCGCCGGCCTGCGGGTACGCCCGCACGGTCAGCGTCCGCTCCTGATCGCCGAGCCGCACCGGCACGGTGAAGGTGCGGGCCGAGCCGCCCGCCGGGACCGCGAGCTCGATCCGGGCCGTGGTCACCCCGCCGCGAGCCACCGTCACCTCGGCGGGGGCCTTGACCGTGACGCCGTCGGGCGCCCGCACGGTGAGCTTCTCGCGCACCTGCTCCGGGCGCCGGTTGATCATCCGCACGTCCACCGCCGCCGGGCGCCCGCCGAGCTCCGCGTCCGCGGCCTCGTGCGCGAGCTCGACGTCCGCCGTGGGCGTGTCCGCGAACCAGGGGGCGAGCTCGTGGACGGGCGGCGGCGTGCCGCCCCCCTCCCACACCACCCGCAGCGCGTCCGCCCGCAGGCCCTTGCCCGGCACCTGCGTCCAGCCGCTGTCCGACACCGCACCCAGCGGCTGCCAGCCCTTGGCGGCGTCGCGGCCCCAGACCGTGCCGCGCGCGCCCGGGGCGGGGGCGGTGAGCACCGTGACGGCCGTCAGCGGCCGCGGCCCGTCCAGCCGTACGGTCAGCGGCTCGTCCGCGGAGCCCGTGAAGGCGGTGGCGGGGTCGCCGTCGGTCGCCGCGCCCGCGGAGCGCACCGGCCGGTCCACGCCCGTCCAGCCGTTCGCCCGCGCCAGGGCCTGGTCGAGGAAGGGGGTGAGCACGCCCTTGCCGACCGTCGCCGGGCTGTCCTTGATCCGCCCGCGCAGCCGCTGCACGTCCAGCTGGGCCCGCCAGGCCTCCGCGCCGTCGCCGCGCGCCTGGGCGAGCAGCATGTCCAGCGCCCGCGCCCCCGCCTCGCCGTGCCGCGCGAGCTGCTCCAGCCAGGGGCCGACCTCGTCGCCGAAGGTCCCCGACAGGTGCTGCGGGGCGTCCCGCATCGTGCCGAAGGCGGCCCGCAGCCGGTCCGCAGCCTCCTCCCGGGCCTTGGCGTCCGTGCCCGCCAGGGCGGCCCAGAACGCGTCCAGCAGCGGGCGCAGGTATGCCGACTCCTCGCCGCCGAGGACGGAGGACGCGTCGTTGCCCGCCAGGGCCCGCAGCGCCTCCCGGGTGCGCGGGTCAGGACCGGCCAGGTCGTCGACCGCGGCCCGCCACGAGTCCTGCGGGCGGTAGCCGCGCGGGTTCCACGCGTAGTCCGCCGCCGTGAACAGCGGGATGCGCGAGACGGCGGCCTGGGACGACGCGTTGGCCAGCAGCGCGGCGGAGCCCGCCGCGACGGCCGGCTCGCGGCCGGTGTACGGGCCGAGGAAGATACGGTCCTGCGCGAAGTCGTTGACCGGGTAGTTGTCCATCGTCACCAGCGGGTGCCCGAACGCCGCCCGGGCGTCGGCCAGTTCGCCGCCGGTGATGGTCTTCGGCACCACCCCGACGCCCGTCCACGCCACCTCCACGCGCGGGTCGAGCTCCTCCGCGAGCGCGCGCCGGAACGCCGTCCGCCCGTCCTGGTAGTACTCGGTCGGCAGCAGCGACAGCGGGGCCGCCTCCGGGCCCTTCGCCGCCAGGTGCGCCGCCAGCTCGCCCGCGACCTTCGCCTGCGCCTTCGCCGCCGCCTTCGGCCCAGAACCGAACGCGTCCGCGTCCGCCCCGCAGTGCCACTCGCTGTAGCTCACGTCCTGGAACTGCAGCTGGAAGGCGCGGAACCCCAGCGCCCACATGCCGTCCACCTTGCGCTTGAGCGCCCGCAGGTCCTCCGCCGAGGAGAAGCACATCGCCTGACCCGGCGTCACCGCCCACGCCAGCGTCACGTGGTTGCGGCGGGCCCGGTCGGCCAGCTCCCGGAACTCCTCGCGCTGCGCCGCGGGGTAGGCGGCGCGCCAGCGGGCCTGCCGGTACGGGTCGTCGCCCGGCGCGTACAGGTACCGGTTCTGCTTGGTGCGGCCCATGAAGTCCAGCTGCGCCAGCCGCTGCTCGCGCGACCAGGGCTCGCCGTAGAAGCCCTCGGACAGCCCCCGCACCGCCGTGCCCGGCCAGTCGCGGACCACCGCCCCCGCGAAGCCCTTCGCGCCGCCCTGCTCCACCGTCAGCTGCCGCAGCGTCTGCACCGCGTGGAACAGCCCGTCCGTTCCCGTGCCCGCGAGCGCGGCCGTCGGCCGGCCCGCCACCTGACCCGTCGCCAGGCGGTAGCCTCCGGCCGGCAAGTCCCCGGCCTCCGGCGCGCCCAGCGCCCGCAGCGCCTCCTCGGCGCCCTGCCCGCCCGCGTAGACGATCAGCCCGCTCGGGGGCGGCGTCCCGCCGGGCGCCGCGTCCACGACCGCACGGGCGCCCGCCGCGCGCAGCAGGTCGCGCAGCGCGTCCACCGCGTACGGGTCGGTGCCCGGCTCCGTCATCAGCGTGACCTCGCCGCCGACCGGGGCGAACGAGCCGAGGGCCCGCGCGGCCTGGGGCCGCGGCCACACCGGCGGCAGGGCGCCCTCGCCCTGCGGGTCGGTCGCGGCGGCCGCGGCATCGCCCGGCCGGGGCACCGCCGCGGCCCCGGGCGCACCCGCCAGCAGGCCGCTGAGCAGGGCCGCCGCGAGGACGGTCACCCCGGCGCGGCGGGGGCGCGCGGGCCCGTGGCCGCCGGGTGAGGAGTCGCTGCCCCGGAAGTGCACGGCCGTCTCCCTCGCCCTGTCGGTACTCCAGACGGGGGCGAGCCCATCACCAGCAGATGGGCGTGTCAACGCACGTGACCGAAGTGCCTGTATTGCCCGGCGCGTCGACCGCGAAAGCCGAACCTCCGCGGGTGAACGGGAATTCGAGTGGTGTCCCGCCGCCCAGCGGCGGGTACGGCCTTCGGCACGGACACCCCGCGGAGGTGGTGATGGCCGAGGTGCTCACGTCCAGGGCACGGCTCGCAGCCCTGCACGGCGTCGCGACGTCGTACGGTCCCGCGCCCGGCCGCAGCGCCGGCGTGCCCGAGGACACCGTCGTGGCCGTCCTCGCGGCGCTCGGAGTCGACGCCGCCACGCCCGCCGCCGTCCGCGACGCCCTGGCCGCCCACGAGGAGGCCGCACGCCGCAGGCTGCTGCCCGCCACGGTGGTCCTGCGCGCGGGGCGCGGCCCGCTGCCCGCCCTGCCGCCGGGCACCGAGGCCTGCGTGGAGACGGAGGACGGGGAGGTCGTCGTCCTGGACCTCACCTCCGGCGGCCCCGGGGCGGGCGGCGGCACGCGCCCGGCAGGTACGGGCGGGGCCGGTGTCCGCGCTTCTGCCCCGCTCCCGCTCGGCACGCACGTGCTGCGCGCCCACGCCCCCGACGGCCGCTCCGCCGCCGCCTCCCTGATCGTCGCCCCCGACCGGCTGCCCGCCCCGCCCGCGCGCGGCCACGGCTTCCTCGTCCAGCTGTACTCCCTGCTCTCCGCCCGCTCCTGGGGCATGGGCGACCTCGGCGACCTGGCCGCGCTCGCCGCCTGGTCCGGCCGCGCCTTCGGCACCGACTTCGTCCAGGTCAACCCCCTGCACGCAGCCGTGCCCGGCGCCGGCGGCGCCCCCACCGACCCCTCGCCCTACCGGCCCTCGTCCCGCCGCTTCCCCGACCCCGTCCACCTGCGCGTCACCGACGTCCCCGAGTTCGCGCGGCTCACCGGCGAGCCGCGCGAGCGGGCGGGACACCTCCTCGGCCGGGCCGCCGCCCTGCGCGACGCCGTGCTCCTCAAGGGCGAGCTCATCGACCGCGACGCCGTCTGGGAGCTCAAGCGGCGCGCCCTGGAGCTCGTCCGCTCCGTCCCGCTCGCCCCCGCCCGCCGGGCCGCCTACGAGACCTTCGTCGCCGAGCAGGGCCGCGCCCTCGACGACCACTGCGCCTGGAACGCCCTCGCCGAGCTGCACGGCCCGCACTGGCGCTCGTGGCCCGGCGGCCTCGCCGACCCCCGCTCCGCCGCCACCGCCCGCGCCCGCACCCGCCTGGCCGGCCGCATCGACTTCCACCGCTGGCTCGCCTGGCTCACCGACGAGCAGCTCGCGGCCGCGCAGGCCGCCGCCCGCTCGGCCGGCATGCGCGTCGGCCTCGTCCACGACCTCGCCGTCGGCGTCCACCCCTCCGGCGCGGACACCTGGGCGCAGCAGGACGCCTTCGCCGCCGGCATGTCCGTCGGCGCGCCGCCCGACGCCTTCAGCCCCCGCGGCCAGGACTGGGGCCTGCCGCCCTGGCGCCCCGACGCCCTGGAAGCCGGCGGCTACCGCCCCTACCGCGAGCTGCTGCGCGGCCTCCTGCGCCACGCGGGCGGCCTGCGCGTCGACCACGTCATGGGCCTGTTCCGCCTGTGGTGGGTGCCGGAGGGCGAGGAGCCCACGCGCGGCACGTACGTCCGCTACGACCCCGAGGCCATGCTCGGCGTCCTCGCCCTGGAGGCCCACCGCGCGGGCGCCACGGTGGTGGGGGAGGACCTGGGGACGGTCGAGCCGGGCGTGCGGGAGGCGCTGGCCGAGCGCGGGGTGCTCGGGACGTCGGTGCTGTGGTTCGAGCGGGACTACGCGCAGGACCCCGCGCCGCCGCTGCCGCCCGCCCGGTGGCGCACCGGCTGCCTGGCCACCGCCACCACGCACGACCTGCCCAGCACCGCCGCCCGCCTCACCGGCGACCACGTCGCCCTGCGCCACCGGCTGGGCCTGCTCACCCGGCCGCTCGGCGAGGAGCAGCAGGAGGACGCCCGGGAGGTGGGGGAGTGGCTGGAGCTCTTCCGGCGGCTCGGCCTGCTGCCCGAGGGGCCGGCCGGCGAGGAGGAGGCCGTCCTGGCCGTCCACCGCTATCTGATGCTCACCCCCGCCCGCCTGATCGGCATCTGGCTGCCGGACGCCGTCGGCGACCGCCGCCCGCAGAACCTCCCCGGCACGTGGGACCAGTACCCGAACTGGCGGCTGCCCGTCGCCGGGCCCGACGGGCGCCCCCTCTCCCTTGAGGAGCTGGCCGCCTCACCCCGGCTGCGGGCCCTGATGGCCGAGGTCGGAGCGGCGGCGGGCCCGTAGCACCACCCCCGGACGCGCGGGTCTCCCGGGCTCCCGATATCTTGAGGCCGTGAGCAACAAGAACAAGAACGCCGTGCGAGCCGGTGCCGTCTCGGCCGGCACGCTGCTGATGCTGCTGATGTCGTCCCCCGCGTTCGCGCTCACCCGCGACGACGGTGACGACCCGGGTCCGGGCCTGAGCGTGATCAACACCCTCGGCCTCTACGTCGCCGCACCGATCGTCCTCTTCCTGGTGATCGCCGGCCTCGTGATGGTCGCCGCCAGGCACTCGGACAACCCGCACACGATCGACACCCACCACCCGCGCACGCGCTAGCCGCTCCTTCCGCTTCAGCCCGGTGCCCCCGGTCCTCTCGAGGACCGGGGGCACCGGGCTTTTCCGCGTGTGTTCCCGCCCTCTTTTCCGGAGCGAGGGATTTCGCTTTACGGCCTCCTTAACCTACGGTGTCGTAACCTACGGAACCGTAAGTGCGATCATCCCCCCAGGAGCTGTTTGTGACCATCGCCCCCCTCCGCCACCACGCCCGGGCCATGTGGAGCGACAGCCGCCTGCTGTACGCGCTCGAAGAGGTCGTCGAAGCCGAGCTCAACCGGCATCTGAAGATCGCCAAGGAGTGGATGCCGCACGAGTACGTGCCGTGGAGCGACGGCCGTGACTTCGACGGCGTCATGGGCGGCGAGGCCTGGTCACCCGAGCAGTCCAAGGTCTCCGACATCGGCCGCACCGCCCTCGTGGTCAACCTCCTCACCGAGGACAACCTCCCCAGCTACCACCACGAGATCGCCCAGCTCTTCGGCCGCGACGGCGCCTGGGGCACGTGGGTGCACCGCTGGACGGCGGAGGAGGGCCGGCACGGCATCGTCATGCGGGACTACCTGCTGACCTCGCGGGCCGTCGACCCCGTCGCCCTGGAGCGGTTCCGGATGGCCCACATGAGCGAGGGCTTCGAGTCCGACAACCGGCACAGCATGCTCCACTCGGTCGCCTATGTGGCCTTCCAGGAGCTCGCCACGCGGATCTCGCACCGCAACACCGGGCGGCACTCCGGCGACCCCGTCTGCGAGCGGATGCTCGCCCGGATCGCCACCGACGAGAACCTTCACATGGTCTTCTACCGCAACCTGCTCGGGAAGGCGTTCGAGCTGGCCCCTGACCAGACGATGTCCGCCGTCCGTGACGTCGTCGTCAACTTCCGGATGCCCGGGCACGGCATCCCCGGCTTCGAGCGGGCCGCCGCCCAGATGGCGATCGGCGGCATCTACAACCTGCGCATCCACCACGACGACGTGCTCCAGCCGGTGCTGCGCTTCCTGAAGGTCCTGGAAATCACCGGCCTGGGCCCGGAGGGCCTCCGCGCCCAGGAGGAACTGGGCGCGTTCATGGCGGGCCTGGACGACCAGGCCACGAAGTTCGACGAGCGCCGGGCAGCCCTCCTGGCCCGCCGCGCCGCACGGGCCGAAAAGGCCTGAGGCCGGCCAAGGGCGCTCGCACCGAGTCAAGGGTGCTCGCACGCACCCTTGAATCCGCCGCGACGGCGATCAGCCACAGCGGCGCAGCCCGGCGGTGCCGGGGTCCTCCGGACGGGTGGGCGCCAGGTCAAGGGCGCCCGCGCCCTTGGATCTGCCGCCACGGCGCGCAACCACCTGGGCACCGAGTCAAGGGTGCTCGCACGCACCCTTGAATCCGCCGCGACGGCGCGCAGCCACCGCGGCGCAGCCCGGCGGTGCCGTACGGGCTCAGCCCGGTCCGGCACCGCCGGTCGCCACCGTTGTGGCTGATCGCCGTCGCGGCGGGGTGAAGGGTGCGCGCCCGGCACCCTTCACCCCCCCGGCGTCGGGGGTAGCGTCAGCTGGTCGCCGCCGCCGCGTCGGCGGCCCGCGCCCGCAGCGCCCGTTCCACGCCCGAGCGGGACTCCAGTACCAGTCGCCGCAGGGCCGCGTTCGGCTCGGCCGAGGCCAGCCAGGCGTCCGTCGCGTCCAGGGTCTCCTGCGAGACGAGCAGCGCCGGGTACAGCCCGATCGCGATCTGCTGGGCGATCTCGTGGCTGCGGCTCTCCCACACCGGCTTGACCGCCGCGAAGTACTTCTCGGCGTAGGGCGCGAGCAGCTCCCGCTGGTCCGCCTGGACGAAGCCGCCGATGACGGCCTCCTGCACGGCATTGGGCAGGGCGGCCGACTCCACGACCGCCTTCCACGCGGCGTCCTTCGCCTCGGCGGTGGGCTGCGAGGCCCGCGCCGCCGCCGCGTACCGCTCGCCGGCCGACGTCCGGTCCCGCTCCAGCTCGGCCGCGATGGCGGACTCGCCGGCCCGGCCGGTCGCCGCGAGGCGGCCCAGCAGCGCCCAGCGCAGCTCGGTGTCGACGGCGAGGCCGTCGATCTTCTCGGTGCCGTCGAGGAGCCCCTGCAGCAGGTCGAGCTGCTCGTCCGTACGGGCCGTGGCGGCGAACGCCCGCGCCCACGCCAGCTGGTGGTCGCTGCCGGGCTCGGCGGACTTCAGGTGGGCGAGGGTCGCCTCGGTCCACTCGGCGAGGCCGGCCGGCCGCCACTCGGGGGCGGCGTACAGGTCGAGGGCCAGCTTGACCTGCCGCTGCAGCGACTGGACGACGCCGATGTCCGACTCCTTGGCGATGCCGGAGAGGACGAGCGCGAGGTAGTCGCGGGCGGCGAGCTCGCCGTCGCGCGTCATGTCCCAGGCGGAGGCCCAGCACAGGGCGCGCGGCAGGGACTCGGTGAAGTCGCCGAGGTGGGCGGTGACGGTCGCGAGCGACTGCTCGTCGAGGCGGACCTTGGCGTAGGACAGGTCGTCGTCGTTGAGGAGCACGACGGCCGGCCGGGCGGTGCCGACGAGCGCGTCGACGGGCGTCAGCTCGCCGTCGACGTCCAGCTCGATCCGCTCCTTGCGGACGAGCTTGCCGCCCTCCAGCTCGTACAGGCCGACGGCGATCCGGTGCGGCCGCAGCGTGGGCTCGCCCTTGGCGCCGGAGGGCAGGGCCGGGGCCTCCTGCCGGACGGCGAAGGAGGTGATGACGCCGTCCGCGCCGGTCTCGATCTCCGGGCGCAGGATGTTGATGCCGGCGGTCTCCAGCCACAGCTTCGACCAGGTGGTGAGGTCGCGGCCGGAGGTCTCCTCCAGCGCGCCGAGCAGGTCGGGGAGGCGGGTGTTGCCGAAGGCGTGCGCCTTGAAGTAGGCCTGCACGCCGCGGAAGAACGCGTCCTCACCCACATAGGCGACGAGCTGCTTCAGCACGGACGCGCCCTTGGCGTACGTGATGCCGTCGAAGTTGACGAGCACGTCGTCCAGGTCGCGGATCTCGGCCATGATCGGGTGGGTGGAGGGCAGCTGGTCCTGCCGGTACGCCCAGGTCTTCATGGAGTTCGCGAAGGTGGTCCACGCGTGCGGCCACCGCGAGCCCGGGGCCGAGGCCTGGCAGGCGATCGAGGTGAAGGTGGCGAACGACTCGTTCAGCCACAGGTCGTTCCACCACTCCATGGTGACCAGGTCGCCGAACCACATGTGGGCCAGCTCGTGGAGGATCGTCTCGGCGCGCCCCTCGTACGCGGCGTCCGTGACCTTCGAGCGGAAGACGTACTGGTCGCGGATGGTGACCGCGCCCGCGTTCTCCATCGCGCCCGCGTTGAACTCCGGCACGAACAGCTGGTCGTACTTCGGGAACGGGTACGCGTAGGCGAACTTCTCCTCGAACCAGTCGAAGCCCTGCCGCGTCACCTCGAAGATGTGGTCCGCGTCCAGGAACTCGGCCAGCGAGGGACGGCAGTAGATGCCCAGCGGGATGCTGCGGCCGTCCTTCTCGTACGTGCTGTGCACGCTGTGGTACGGGCCCGCGATCAGGGCCGTGATGTACGTGGAGATCCGCTGCGTCGGCGCGAAGCGCCACACGTTGTCGGCGGGCCGCTCGGGGGTCGGCGAGTTGGAGATGACCGTCCAGCCCTCGGGCGCCTTCACGGTGAACGTGAAGACGGCCTTCAGGTCGGGCTGCTCGAACGACGCGAAGACGCGCCGCGCGTCCGGCACCTCGAACTGCGTGTACAGGTAGGCCTGCTGGTCGACCGGGTCGACGAAGCGGTGCAGGCCCTCGCCCGTGTTGGTGTACGCGCAGTCCGCGACGACCTTCAGCTCGTTGCGGCCGGCCACCAGGCCGCGCAGCGCGATCCGGCTGTCCGCGAACACCTCGGCCGGGTCGAGCGCGGTCCCGTTCAGCACGACCTCGTGCACCGTGGGCGCCACCAGATCGATGAACGTCTCGCCCGCCTCGGCCGCGTCGAACCGCACCACGGTCTCGGAGCGGTAGGTGCCCCCCTCCTGCGCACCGGAGAGGTCGAGCTCGATCTCGTACGCGTCGACGGTCAGCAGACGGGCCCTCCGCTGCGCCTCTTCGCGGGTCAGATTCGTTCCAGGCACCTGGGCATCTCCTTAACTTCGCGACTTTCCGGCCATCCTTCCACGCCGGGTGCCCATGGCGCCCGTGCTGTTTTCGGGAAGCGAAACGACCGCGCCGCCCGGCCCCGAGGGGGACGGGCGGCGCGGCAGGGCCGGGGGAGGGGTCAGCCCTTGAGCTCGGCGGCGACCAGCTCCGCGATCTGCACGGCGTTGAGCGCCGCGCCCTTGCGGAGGTTGTCGTTGGAGAGGAAGAGCGCGAGGCCGTGCTCGGCGGTCTCGTCCTGGCGGATGCGGCCCACGTAGGAGGCGTCCTTGCCGGCCGCCTGCAGCGGGGTGGGGATCTCCGAGAGCTCGACGCCGGGGGCGCCCTTGAGCAGCTCGTACGCGCGCTCGACGCTGATCGGGCGCTCGAAGCGGGCGTTGACCTGCAGCGAGTGGCCGGAGAAGACGGGGACGCGGACACAGGTGCCGGAGACCTTGAGGCCCGGGATCTCCAGGATCTTCCGGGACTCGTTGCGGAGCTTCTGCTCCTCGTCGGTCTCGAAGCGGCCGTCGTCGACGATCGAGCCGGCCAGCGGGAGCACGTTGTACGCGATGGGGCGCTTGTAGACGCCGGGCTCGGGGAAGGCGACGGCCTCGCCGTCGTGGGTGAGCTCGGCGGCCCGCTCGCCGACCGCGCGGACCTGGCCGTCGAGCTCGGCGACGCCGGCGAGGCCCGAGCCGGAGACGGCCTGGTAGGTGGTGGCGATCAGGGCCGTCAGCCCCGCCTCCTCGTGCAGCGGGCGCAGCACGGGCATGGCGGCCATCGTGGTGCAGTTCGGGTTGGCGATGATGCCCTTGGGGCGGTCCTTGACCGCGTGCGGGTTGACCTCGGAGACGACCAGCGGGACCTCGGGGTCCATGCGCCAGGCGGAGGAGTTGTCGATCACGACGGCGCCCTGTCCGGCGACCTTCTCGGCCAGCGCCCGGGAGGTCGCGCCGCCGGCGGAGAAGAGCACGATGTCCAGGCCGGTGTAGTCGGCGGTCGAGGCGTCCTCGATCGTGATCTCCGTGTCCTGCCAGGGGAGGGTGGACCCGGCGGAGCGCGCCGAGGCGAACAGGCGCAGCTCGCTGACCGGGAACGCCCGGTCGGCAAGGATCTTGCGCATGACTCCGCCGACCTGCCCGGTGGCTCCGACGATTCCGATCCTCATGAGGGCTCCCTACTCATGTACATCACATGCAACATGCAACCTGCTGCCAGGGACGTCGCGCCTGGCACGACGGTTCCATCATGTGGTCACACCCGTACCAAAAGTCCAATCCTTTGACCGGTGTGCGGGACGGGGCGGGGAGCCACGGGAAATCTTCAGCCCAGGCGCAGGTCGGCCCGGACATCCTCCGGAAGGGTGGCGGAAGGGGTGCCGGCCGGGCCGGAGACCCGGACCCGGGCGGTCGCCGTCCCGCCGTCGCCCCGGCACACAAGGGTGTACGTCCCCGCGGCCGGGGCGGTGAGCGCGAAGCGGCCCTCGCCGTCGGTGACGGCGGCGACGTCGGGCAGCGGCCCGGGCCCGCCGGCGAAGGCCACGCGGGCGCCGGGAACGGGGGCGCCCGCGGCGTCGCGGACCGTGCCGCGGATCACGCCGGCGGGCGCGGGGGAGGTGCTCATGCGGCCGGGGCGTTCATGAGCGGTCGGGGGTCCATACGGATCGGGTCACGCCTTCCAGGCCACGAAGTTGTCGTAGACCGGCGTGGTGATCCGGGTCCCGGAGTTCACCCGGGCGCCGCCGTACGCGTGCACGGCGACTCCGAACCGGTCGTTGCCGGTGATCCGGTAGACGGAGCTGCCGCTCTGCCCGCCGAAGGTGTCGATGTCGTAGTACACCTTGCGCGGCCCCACCGAGTCGATGCGGCGCGCGTCGTACCAGAGCGTGGCGTAAGGCTTGTCGGCCGGATAGCCGGCGATGTTGCCGGTGACCTGCAGCAGGTCCGCGTCGGACCAGACGCCGAAGCCGAACCAGCCGGTCTGCGCGCCCAGGTCCGTGGACAGGACGATCGCGCCGTAGTCGTAGTTCTCGTCGCCGCCGGACGTCCAGCCGGTCACGGAGCGGAAGCTGGTGCTGACGACCGGGCCGTAGGGCGCCGTGCCGCCGTTGCGGCCGGGCCACACCTTGATGCTGCGGACCCAGCCGTCCCGCCCGGGCACCCCGCTGTTCTTGACGAAGACGACGTGCCCGGCGGTGGCGATCGTGTGCGGGCCGATGAACCAGCCGGTGCCGAGCCAGGCGCTGCCGTCGGCGGCCGTGATCTCCAGGAAGCAGTGCACCCGCCATGGATAGACGCCGGTGGTGGTGATCTGCACCCGGTCGTCCGGCCCGTGGACGGTCTCCGGGCCGGCCGGCGGCCCGAAGGAGGCCTCGCCGATGTCGGGGAGGGGGCCGCCGAAGGCGCTGCCGGCCTCGGGCGCCTCCGGCAGCCGGTAGCCCTCGATGGGCTCGGTGCCCGTGGCGCCGGCCGCCACGGGGGTGCCGTCCGCGCCGGTGCCGGGCGGCTGGGACACGGGCCGGCCGTCGGCGGGCAGCAGGTCCGCCGGGGGTTCGCTGGAGACGGGGGTGTGGGGGTCCTGTGGCATGGGCGGAACCGTCCCTTCGACGGCAAGGTCCGCAGACCGCATGGAACAGGGCATAAGCGCACTCTGCGCTCGAATCTCCTCCGGGAATCCGGGCCGCGGTAGGAGCGCGAAGGGGTGCGCGAACGGGCACTCGAAGCACGCAAGGGGCGGGCGCCCCTACCGCGCGCCCGCCCCTCCTCGTGTCGTGCGGCCCCGCTAGCCGACGACCTTCTCGATCTTCACGCTGCCGCTCCCCGCGACCGTCCCGGCCGCGTTGACCAGCTGCACGTCGCCGAAGAAGGAGCGCCCCTCGGGGGCCGCCCCGGCGACCACGACCTCGGCCGCGACCTGCGCGGACTGCCCGGCGCCGAGCTTGACCGCCGCGCCGCCGGCGACCCTGACCTCACCCAGCGAGGGCGCGAAGTAGACGTCGCGGTAGTCGTAGGCGGTCGAGCCCGAGGGCACCGAGTAGCCCGTGACCTCGATCGTGTACTCGCCCGCCGCCGGACCGGCCAGGCTCACGAGCTCGTCGGAGCCGCCGCTGGTGGAGGAGCCCACGGCCTTGCCGTCCTTGTAGACGGTCAGGTCCAGGTCGGCCTTGGGGTCCGCCGTGCCGCCGATCGCGGCGTCGAAGCGGGTGACGCCCGCCCCCAGCGTGACCTTGGTGACCTGCTTCTCGCCCTCCTTGATGACCGGCCGCGCGATCTTCGAGGAGCCGAGCTGCCCGCCCTTGAGCGTGCCCTCCAGCGCCGCGAAGCCGTTGACGGCCTTCCAGGAGACGGCGGCCGGGGTGCCGATCTTCGCCTCGGGGACGGTCTGCGTCGCCGGGTCGAAGGTGACGCCGAGCGCGGTGGCCGTCAGCGTGTACGGGTTGTCCAGCAGCGGCGACGTGCGCCGCGACTCGACCTCGACCTCCCAGACGCCCGGCAGCGGGTTGGCGTAGCTGCGCAGGTCGGGACGGCACTTGTTGGCCGGGTTCGAGTAGTTCGGGTAGCAGCTGACGGTGGAGGTGTCGTCGACCGGCACGCCATACGGGTTGATCGCGATGAACCGGGTCTGGCTGTCCTTGGCCAGGCCGCTCAGCGCGACCTCCAGCGTCCTGGCGCCCTTGGGCACGTTCAGGAAGTACGAGGTGGTGGCGTTGCGCACGGCCGTGGCGGTCTTCCTGACCACGTACGACGGCGCGGCGACCGGCTCCGCGGCGACGACGGTCGCGAGGACCTGCTTGTCGATGCCCTCGGTGCGGTCGTCGTCCACGGTGAGGATCGCGCTGTGCAGGCCGGCCGTCCTCGGCTTCGCCTTGACCTTGACGGTCACGGGCTGGTCGAGCGGCAGCTTGACCTCGTCGTCGCCCTCGACCTTGAAGGTGCCGTCGTTGTTGCGCCACTTCAGCTCGTGCCACAGGGCCTTGGCGGGCCCGGACGTGCGGGTGATCGTGACCTCGTACGTCCGGGTCTCGCCCGCCTTGAGCCCGCCCTCGCGGTCGTAGATGCCGGTGCCGTAGCCCGGGGTCTTGAGCGCGGAGGACAGCGCGGTGGAGACCGGGGCCTTCACGGTGTAGTCGTGGGCCGTGGCGTGGTGGCGCAGCGCCGCCCAGGCCTCGTTGATGTCGATGAGGCCCGCACCCTGCTCGTAGGCCTGCGCGCCCTTGATCTGCTTGGCGGTGCTGGTCAGCGCCGTGCGCAGGTCGGCCGGGGTGAGCTTCATGTGCTTCTGCTTGGCGGCCGAGATCAGCAGCGCGGAGGCACCGGCGGCCTGCGGGGAGGCCATCGAGGTGCCCTGCAGCATGCCGTAGCCGGGCGGCAGGCCGTAGCCGGCCTCCTTGACGGGGGCGCCCGGCTCCCAGGTCGGCGTGGTGTTGACCGAGGCGCCGGGGGCGGTGAGGGTCGGGGTGAAGCCGCCGTCCTCGCGCGGGCCGCGGGAGGAGAACGGCATCATCGCGTACTTGGTCCTCACCTCCGAGCCGTAGTTGGCGGCCCAGGTCTCCTTGGAGACGGACGCGCCGACGCTGATGACCTTGTCGGCCAGGCCGGGGTCGCCGATGGTGTTGGCGCCGGGGCCGCTGTTGCCCGCGGAGATCACGAGCTGGACGCCGTAGGTGTCGATCAGGCGCGTGTAGAGCTCGGAGCGGGCGTTGTTGCCGTCGTTGAGCGCGGGCAGGCCGCCGATCGACATGTTGACGATGTCGACGCCGTGGTTGACCACGAGGTCGATCATGCCCTCGGTGAGGGCGACGTTGGTGCAGCCGCCGCTCCAGGTGCAGGCCCGGGAGGAGACGAGCTTGGCGCCGGGCGCGGCGCCGTTCATCCTCCCGCCGAAGAGGCCGTTGGCCGCGGTGATGCCCGCGACGTGCGTGCCGTGCTCGGATTCGATGACGCCGATGCTGACGAAGTCGGCCTTCTTGCCGATCCAGTCGCCGCCCTTGGGGTCCATCGGCACGTCCTTGCGGATCTGCACGACGAACGGGATGCGCTCGGCGACCGGGGTCTTCGGGTCGTCCTTGCCGAAGTAGCCGACCTGGAAGCCGTCCTTGTACGGCTTGAGCTCCTCGTCATCGGTGAAGTCGCCGTCGTCGCCGAGGTCGACGCGGACGGTGCCCTTCGCCTTGTCGTAGAGGACCGCCCAGGAGTCGGTGGTGTCGCCGTCCCGGTTGAGGTCGCCCTTCATGTCGCCGCCGGCGGTGGCGTTCTCCCGGAAGAGGGCGACCTGGTAGGTGCCGTTGCCGGGGGCCTTGTAGGTGCGGCCGTTGAACGCGAAGGAGGGGCCGGTGACGTCGGACGTCATCGGCAGCCAGGTGCCGTCCTGGTCGGTGAGCGGGTCGGTCGCGGTGATCCAGTCGACGATCTTGCGCTCACCGGTGGTGGTCTTCTGCAGCGCCGGGTGGCCCAGGTCGATGCCCGAGTCGAGGATGCCGATGGTCACGCCGCGGCCGTCGGCCTCCGGGTGGTCCTCGGTGAAGTCCACGGCGCCGGTCTCGAAGGCCGGCTGGTAGGGGTTCTTCGCGGGGGTGTCCTTGCCCGGTCCCGGGTAGTTGCCCGCCTTGGCGCCCCGGGCGCTCCCGGCCGCGTCGGCGCGGGGCGTCGGGTCCGGCAGCTTGATCTCCTGCTTGAGGTCGATGCCGTGCACCGAGCGCAGCTTCTCCGCCTCGGCGATCGCGGCGTCGGCCTTGCCCGTGGGCACGGTGGCCCGGACGTAGCCCAGCTTGTCGTCGGTGCGGCCCACCGACGCGCCCTTGATGGCGCCGAGCCGGCCGGCGACCTGGCCGGTCTGCCCGGGCTCGGTGGCGATCATCATGGTGACCGTCTTGTCGCCGCCGGCCTTGGCGCCGGCGAGCAGGGCGGCGTCGTGCGAACCGAGCTTGTCCGCAGGGGACTTGACCGGGCCCGGGGCGGGCAGCGGGTCGTCGGCGAAGGCGGGCGCGGCGCCCGCCGCCGTGAGCGCGGCCACGAGGGAGGCCGCGACGGCTATTCGCACCGTGCGTCTGGCGCCGCCGGGGCGCGTGTTGCGGGATTCGGGGGTCATGACCGTCCCTGGCTGGAATTGACGTGAAGCGCCGCTGAACAGCGGACGTCCGGAAATCGGAGCCGGATGACCGATCACTTTTATGGAAGTGACGGGGGTTTGGGGAGAGTTGTCGGAGCGGGAAGGTAAGGATGGCGTAAACCCGCCAGGCGCCACTCGGGAGGAAGCGTGACGGAGGCCGTGAACCGGTCAGCGGCGTTACCGCAGCTCAGGGGCTGTAGGGCAAACGGACTACAGCACCGCACCCAGAAGCGGTCCGGTGTTCCCCCCGAGAGTGAACGCTGAGTGAGCGTCAGCCCGCCAGGGGACGAGTGCTGTATGTCCGTTCGCAATCGCCAAGATCGATGTGAGGTGATCGGCGGCGGCCGTTGCGGCCGCGTTCACGCCCAGGTCACCCCCACTGCCAACGATCCTCGGTAGGAAGGATCGCTGCCGGAAACGCTCCGCAGCCCGTAGCCCGCTCCAGCCCGCTTCGCGTTCGCACTCGGGGAGACCGTTATGCACCGCAGATCCGACAGATCCGCAGACGCCCGACTCGACCGCCGTGCGTTCCTCGCGGCAGCGGGGGCCGTGACCACCGCCACCGGCATCGGCCTGGCCCTGGGCTCCGATCCGGTGCCGGCCGCGGCGCAGCCGGCGGATCCGGGGCCGGGAGCGGCGACCGCCGCCTCCGCGGCCGCCGACGCGGCGTCCGTCTACGGCCCGAACGGCGCCGGCACCACCCTCACCTCGGTCGCCGCCCCGCGCGGCACCGGCGGCTACCGGCGGCTCGGCGACGGCCCGGGCTGGCCCCGGCAGGTGCGCTCCGACCTGGCCGAGCCGCAGCGCGGCCGCGAGGACCGGCGGACGACGCTCGCGTCCTTCGTGCAGTTCACCGACCTGCACCTGACGGACGTGCAGCACCCGCTGCGCTACGAGTTCTTCCGGGCGGGCGAGCCCGGCGCGTGGCGCCCGCACGAGGCGCTGACCCTGCCCGGCGTCGTCTCCCTGATCGAGCGCGTCAACCGGCTCCGGCACGGTCCGGCGACCGGCGCGCCGCTGTCCTTCGTCATCACCACCGGCGACAACGGCGACGAGAACGCCAAGATCGAGGTCGAGTGGTTCCTCACCGCCATGAGCGGCGGCCGCATGACCCCCAACACCGGTGACCCGCGCCACTACGAGGGCGTTCAGAACAGCGGTCTGAAGCTGTTCTGGCACCCCGAGAGCGCCGTGCGCGACCAGGACAAGCAGGCGGGCTACCCGCGGATCCCCGGCTACCTTGCCGCGGCCACCCGCCAGGTCAACAGCCCCGGCCTGAACATCCCCTGGTACTCCACCTACGGCAACCACGACGGCCTCTCCGGCGGCTGCTACCCGGCCGCGGGCACCTTCATCGCCGAGGCCGCGACGGGGAACAAGAAGCTCCAGATCGTCTCCGCGGAGCAGGCCAAGTGGCTGATGGAGGGCGAGTCCAAGGGCGCCGACCCCAAGGGCAAGCGCATAGAGGAACTGCTGAAGGCGCACAAGAAGGAGATGCGCACGGTCACCGCCGACCCCCGGCGGGTGCCGCTGACCGCCCGGCAGTACGTCGCCGCCCACCTCGACCCGCGCTACAAGGGCCGCGGCCCCGCCGGCCACGGCTACACCCGCGAGAACCTCGACTCCGGCGACCTCTACTACTCCTTCAAGATCTCCGACAAGGTCGTCGGCATCAGCCTCGACACCACCGACCCGGGCGGCCACTACCAGGGCTCGCTCGGCACCCGCCAACTGCGCTGGCTGGAAGACACCTTGCGGCGCTACTCCGACAAGTACGCGCTCGTCTTCAGCCACCACCCCAGCTGGAGCATGGACAACCTCAACCCCGACCCCGGCCGGCCCGGCGAGGACCGCCACGACGGCAACGAGCTCATCGCCGTCCTGCAGGGCCACAACAACGTCCTCGCCTGGATCAACGGCCACAGCCACCGCAACCGGATCCGCCCCCGCGGCACGTTCTGGGAGATCGCCACCGCCTCGCACGTCGACTACCCGCAGCTCGCACGGGTCATCGAGGTCACGGACAACCACGACGGGACGGTCTCGCTCTTCACCACCCTCGTCGAGTCGGCCGCCCCCTACCGCACCGACTTCGGCGACCTCTCCCAGACCGGCCTCGCCTCCCTCTACCGCGAGCTCGCCTTCAACGCCCCGGGGTCCGACACCTCGCTCGCCGGCGCGCCCGCCGACCGCAACACCGAGCTGCTGCTGTCCCGGCGCTGAGGCGGCCGGGCCCCGGCGGTCACCGGGGCAGCACCACCAGATACGCGGCAGGGTCGCGGTCGGCCGACGCCATCAGGGCGGTACGGACCACCGCGGCCTGCTGCTGCGGCGCATCGCGCAGCTTCTTCGGGGTGACGTGCACGACCATGATCCCGAGCCGCTCCAGGTGCTCCCGCTTGCGGAACTGCGCCGACCACACGGCGTCGTCGTCCTGCCGGGGCGTCCGCGAGTCGATCTCCACGGCCACGCTGTGCTCGGGCCAGAACGCGTCCACCCGGCCCAGGTGCGGACCGCCCGGCAGCCGCAGGTCCACGTTCCACAGCGGGGCGGGCAGCCGGTGGTCGCGCACCATGTCGTAGAGCCTGCCCTCGGCGACGGCCCGGCCCTCGGCCAGCAGCGTGTCCACCGCGTCCACCACGTGCGCCCGCCCCAGCAGCCGGGCCCGCGTCAACTCCTGGACCACGGCGGCCGCTTCGCAGTGCCCGCCGCGCACCGCCTCGGCCAGCAGCCGGCGCACCGTCGAGGCGTCGGTGAGCTGCCCGACGGCGTCCGCGACCGCCCGGGCGACCGGCGCCACGGGCACCCCCGTCACCGTCTCCGGGCGTGGCAGGGCGTGCGAGCGGACGAACCGGACGAAGCCGGACGGCCGCAGCCGGCGGGTGCGCGGCACGAGCACGTCGATGTGGTCGAGGGCCAGCAGCGGGGGCACGGACGTGAAGCGGTACAGGGCCAGCGCCGCCGCCCCGGTGATCATCGCGGGGCCGTACGGGCCGGCCGCCGCCTCCCGGGCCGCGGCGGTCGCGGTGCCAGGGCCCGGCTGGGCGGGCGGGCCCTGGGTGCGCGGCACCGTGTACAGCAGGGCGGCGTGCAGCCGCTCCTCGCTGGTGGCGGGCCCCGTGCGGAGCAGGAAGACGCCGGGCAGCAGCTGCTGCCACGGCCCGCCGGGGCGGCAGCGCTCCCCGGCGGCGGGTCCGGACACACCGTGGTCGCGCAGCTGACGTGCTGTCATGACACGGTGACGGACGTCGGAGAGGTGATGCAGGGGGCGCGGGGAGAGAGGGGTGTCGGAGTTCATGCCCGGCAGGTTCCCGCGTCCGTGGGGGACCTTCACCCGGTGTTACAGCCCCGTCGACATTTCCGGACAACGCTGCCCTAAAGTACGGGCGTTCGAGGCTCGAAGGGTCCACCGACCCGAGCGGTCCTTCCCCGTCCCGGGCAGGGCTTCGCCCTTCACTCCCGGGCAGCGCCGGGTTTCTTGTCCGCCGCAACGGCGAGAAGCCCACGTCGACCTGTCCGGCGGTGCCGAACGCAGCTCAGCGGACGGGAACGCCCCGGCCGCGGGATCACCCCGCGGCCGGACCGTACCCGGTAGGCCGTGGACCTAGTCCGCGGCGCCGTCGCACTCCTGCGCCCGCAGCGCACGCGCGAGATCGTCCCGGGCCTCCAGCACGAGCCGCCGCAGCGCCGCGGGTGCGTCCGCGTGCTCCGCGAGCCACGTGTCGGCTGCACCGAGGGTGCGGGAGTCGTCCTGCAGCGCCGGGAAGAGCCCCCGCACGACGGCCATCGCGTACTCGATGGACCGCTCCTGCCAGATGCCCTCGATCACCGCGAAGTAGCGGGCGGCGTACGGCGCGAGCAGCTCGCGCTGGCCCGGCTGGTCGAAGCCCGCGATCGTGGCCTCGGCCAGGGCGTTGGAGAGCCGGTCGGAGCCGACGACCGCCTCCCAGGCCTCCTCCTTGACCTCGGCGGACGGCCGGGAGGCCAGGCAGCGCACGCGGTGCCGCTCGCCCGAGGCGGTGCGGTCCCGGGCCAGCTCCGCCGCGACGGCCTCCTCGCCGGCCGCGCCCCGGGCGGTCAGCGCGGCCAGGAACGCCCAGCGCAGCTCCTGGTCCACCTCCAGCCCGTCGATCCGCGCGGAGCCGTCCAGCAGGCCGCGCAGCAGCTGCAGGTCGGCGTCGGCCGTGGCCAGCTGGGCGAAGAAGCGCGCCCACGCCAGCTGGTGGCCGCTGCCCGGCTCGGCGGCCCGCAGCTCGCGCAGCGCGCCGCCGGCGAGCTCCCGCCCGCCCTGCGCGCGCCACGCGGGCGACGCGTAGTGCACGAGGGCGGACCGCGCCCACGCCTGCAGCATCTGCAGCACGCCGACCTCGGTCTCGGCGCCCGCGAACCGCTCCACGAGGCCCACGAAGTCCCGGGCCGGCATCAGCCCGTCGCGCGTGAGGTTCCACAGCGCCGACCAGCACAGGGCGCGCGCGAGCGGGTCCACGATGTCGCCCAGGTGCGCCCGCAGCGTCTCCAGGGAGACCTCGTCGAAGCGGACCTTGCAGTAGGTGAGGTCCTCGTCGTTGACCAGGATCAGCTCCGGGCGCTCGGCCCCGGCCAGCTCGGTCACGACCGTGCGCGGCCCGGCGACGTCCGCCTCGGCGCCGGCGTAGCGCACGAGCGCGCCGTCCTCCTCCCGGCGGCGGTAGAGGCCGACGGCCACCCGGTGCGGGCGCAGCTCGGGGTGCTCGGCCGAGGCCTCCTGCACCACCGCGAGCTCCGTGATCCGGCCGGCGGCGTCGTACGTGGCGAGCGGCGTGAGCGAGTTGACGCCCGCCGTCTGCAGCCAGGACCGGGACCACGCCGCCATGTCCCGGCCCGACGTCTCCTCCAGCACCTCCAGCAGGTCGGTCAGCCGCGTGTTGCCGAAGGCGTGCCGCTTGAAGTAGCGCCGGGCGCCCTCCAGGAAGGCCTCCCGCCCCGCGTAGGCGACGAGCTGCTTGAGGACCGAGGCGCCCTTGGCGTACGTGATGCCGTCGAAGTTGAGCTTGGCCTCCTCCAGGTCGTGGATGTCGGCCGTGACGGGGTGCGTGGAGGGCAGCTGGTCGGCGCGGTACGCCCAGGCCTTGCGGCGGTTGGCGAAGGTGATCCAGCCGTTGTCGAAGCGGGTGGCCTCCACCATCGAGAAGGTGCCCATGAAGTCCGCGAAGGACTCCTTCAGCCACAGGTCGTCCCACCACTCCATGGTGACCAGGTCGCCGAACCACATGTGCGCCATCTCGTGCAGGATGACGTTGGCCCGGCCCTCGTAGGAGGTCTGCGTCACCTTGCCGCGGAAGACGAACTCCTCGCGGAAGGTCACCAGGCCCGGGTTCTCCATCGCGCCGAGGTTGTACTCGGGCACGAACGCCTGGTCGTACTTCCCGAACGGGTACGGGTAGTCGAAGTTGTCGTGGAAGAAGTCCAGGCCCTGCTTGGTGACGGTGAAGACGTCGTCCGCGTCGAAGTGCCGGGCCAGGCCCTTGCGGCAGAGCGCGGCCAGCGGGATCTCCAGGACGGAGCCGTCGGGCAGCTTGCGGCTGTAGTGGTCGCGGACCACGTGGTACGGGCCGGCGAGGACCGCCGTGATGTACGTGGAGATCGGCAGCGTCTCCGCGAACCGCCAGGTGGCGGCGTCCGGCCCGACGGGCTCGGGCTCGCCGGCCTGCGCGCCGTTGCCCAGCACCGTCCAGCCGGCCGGGGCGGTCACCGTGAGCGAGAACGGCGCCTTCAGGTCGGGCTGCTCGAAGTTCGCGAAGACGCGGCGGGCGTCGGCGGGCTCGTACTGGGTGTAGAGGTAGACCTCGCCGTCCTCGGGGTCCTCGAAGCGGTGCAGGCCCTCGCCGGTCCGGCTGTACGCGCACTGCGCGTCGACGACCAGCACGTTCTCGGCGGCCAGGCCGTCCAGCGCGATCCGCGAGCCGTCGAAGACGGCGGCCGGGTCCAGCGCGCGGCCGTTCAGCGTGACGGCCGTGACGGCCGGCGCCAGCAGGTCCGCGAAGGTCGCCGCGCCGGGCTCGGCGCAGCGGAAGCGCACGGTCGTCACCGAGCGGAACGTGCGGTGGTCCTGCCCCGCGCCCATCGCGGACCGCAGGTCGAGCGCCACCTCGTAGGCGTCGACCGCCAGCAGCCGGGCCCGTTCGCGGGCCTCCTCGCGGGTCAGGTTCTCACCGGGCACGTCGGGACTCCTTCGGCTGGAGGGGGTTATCGGGCAACAGCGGAATCATGGCACGGGGTGTGTTTGTTGAAACGGCCACTGACCTGCTCGCCCGAGGAGACCCGCGTGACCGCTGTGGAGAACAAGACCCCCGCCGACTTCTGGTTCGACCCGCTCTGCCCCTGGGCCTGGATGACCTCGCGCTGGATGCTGGAGGTCGAGAAGGTCCGCCCCGTCGAGGTGCGGTGGCACGTGATGAGCCTCGCCGTCCTCAACGAGGACAAGCTCGACACGATGGACGAGCAGATGCGCGCGTTCATGCGGACCGAGGCCTGGGGCCCGGTGCGGGTGTGCATCGCGGCCGCCGTCAAGCACGGCGAGGACGTCCTCGGCCCCCTGTACACCGCCCTCGGCACCCGCTTCCACAACCAGGGACTGCCGCGCGACCACGAGACGATCGTCGCCGCTCTGGAGGAGGCCGGCCTGCCCGCGGAGCTCGCGGACGTCGCCCGGTCGGACGCCTTCGACGCCGAGCTGCGCGCCTCGCACGAGGAGGGCATCTCGAAGGTCGGCCAGGACGTCGGCACGCCGGTTATCGCCGTGCCGGGCGCCGACGGCGAGCAGATCGCCTTCTTCGGCCCGGTCGTCACCCCCGCCCCGAAGGGCGAGGCGGCGGCGCGGCTGTGGGACGGCACGCTGATGGTGGCGTCGACGCCGGGCTTCTACGAGATCAAGCGGACCCGCACGCAGGGTCCGGTCTTCGACTGAGTGCGGCTGTGCCCCGTAAGGGGCGCGGGGAACTGTGCGCGACCAGCCACGGACGGCCCGCAGTCGCACGACCTGGCGGTGCCGGAACCGGCCGACGCGCGCGGGGCCCCCTTCTCCCTTAATGTCCCCGTATGGGGCAGACCGAAGTCACGTCGCCGATCGGCTGGGACGGCGGTCGGGCGGACGCGGACGCACCGCTCGCGAACCGGTTCGCCGAGCGGCCCGTACAGCCGTACGACCTGCTGCTGCGGGCGTACGGGCAGGTCCTGGCCGGGGTGCGGTCCGCCCTGGGGCTGCGCCGGGCGGCCGGCGCCCTGCGCCACTACCTGCGCGGCACCGGCGCCCCGTACCGCGTGGACGCGGACGCACTGCTGGCCCTTCCGGCCGTGCGCTCCGCGGCCGACGCGCAGCTGGACCGCTGGCGCGCCGAGGCGCTGGAGCGGTGGCGCGGCGGCCCCGGCACGGCCGCCGCGTACCCCGCGGACAGCGGCCGGCGCGAGGTGGGGCTCTCGCCGGCGTGGGGGAGCGTGGACTGGTGGCTGGCGCTGCGCGCGTTCGAGTACCGGCTGACGGGCACCGTACGGGTCGCCGCCGACGGGACGGCCTCGGCCGACTACCGCTTCGCGGTGCTCACGCGCTGGGACGCGGGGCGGCTCGCCCGGCTGCACGACGTGGGGCTCGCGAAGGAGTTCACGGTGACGGGCGAGGCGTTCGGCCACGCATGAGAACAAGCATGAGTGCACGCATGCGCGCACTCATAAGCGAAGGCCCCCGCGGACGCAGGGGCCTTCGCCGCCTGCCGCGTGAAGGGTGAGAAGACGATCACGAGCAGGACACCGGGGGCGTTCCCTACGGAACGAGCAGCAGGTTGCCGCGCTGCTTGGCGGCCTCGAAGCGCTTGGCGACGTCCTGCCAGTTGACGACGGCCCACATGGCGTCGATGAAGTCGACCTTCTGGTTCTTGTACTGCAGGTAGAAGGCGTGCTCCCAGGCGTCGAAGACCAGGATCGGGACGGAGCCCTGGCCGACGTTGCCCTGGTGGTCGTAGACCTGCTCGACGATCAGCTTGCCGCTGACCGGCTCGTAGGCGAGGACGCCCCAGCCGGAGCCCTGCGTGGTGGCCGCGGCCTTGGTCAGCTGCGCCTTGAACTTGGCGAAGGAGCCGAAGGACTCGGCGATGGCGTCCGCGAGCTCGCCCACGCCGTCCTTGTCCAGAGGCTCGCCGCCGCCGTCGCCGGACATGTTCTGCCAGTAGATGCTGTGCAGGATGTGGCCGGAGAGATGGAAGGCCAGGTTCTTCTCGAGGCCGTTGATGGCGCCCCACTGGTCCTTGTCACGGGCCTCGGCGAGCTGCTCCAGGGTGTCGTTCGCGCCCTTGACGTACGCCGCGTGGTGCTTGTCGTGGTGCAGCTCGATGATCTTCGCGTCGATCGTCGGCTGCAGCGCAGCGTAATCGTAGGGAAGTTCAGGAAGTGTGTAGATGGCCATGCCGAGCCCTCCGACTTATTGCAATTAACTTGCAAGTAGACGCTACCAGCAAGAGCATCTGACGCGCCGTAAGGGGGAGGCCCTCCCGGTGGATCTCCGACTAAAGACCGAGGCGGGCTAGGTCCTGGAGATCAGGACCCGGCCCGCCTCGTGGGGGGTGGGGTGGTGGCCGGAGGGCGGCGGGGCCGCCGCGGTTCAGTGCTTCGCGGCCGTCACGCGCTGGCGCAGGTAGCCGATGAGGGCGAGGGCGCCCGTGAGCCCGGCCGTGAAGTACAGCTGCACGCGGGTGTCCTGCTCGCGCAGCATCAGGGCCAGGACGCCCACGATGCCGAGCAGGGCCACCCAGGTCAGCCCCGGGAAGAGCCACATCTTCACGACGAGCTTCTCCGGCGCCGTCCGCTCCAGCTGCCGGCGCATCCGCAGCTGGGTGACGGCGATGAAGCCCCACACCACGAGCACCGCGGCGCCCGTCATGTACAGCAGCCACTTGAAGACCGTGTCCGGCCACCAGTAGCTGAGCAGGACGGCGAAGAAGCCGAAGGCGGAGGAGGCGATCACGGTCAGCCGCGGCACGCCGCCGCTGACCTTGGCCAGGAACCGCGGGCCCTCGCCGCGCGTGACCAGGGAGTGCGACATCCGGGAGGCGCCGTAGATGTTGGCGTTCATGGCGGAGAGCAGGGCGACCAGCACGATCACGTTCATGATCTGCCCGGCGGCCGGGATGTCCAGGTACTTCAGCACCGCCACGTACGGGCCGTCCGTCAGGAGCGACTTGTCGTTCCAGGGCAGGACGGTGACGACGACCAGCATCGAGCCGACGTAGAAGAGCGCGATCCGCCACATCGCCGTGCGGACGGCCTGGGCGACGCCCTTGACCGGCTGCTCGGACTCGGCGGCCGCGATCGTCACCGTCTCCAGGCCGCCGTAGGCGAAGACCGAGGCGAGGAGGCCGACGACCAGGCCGTTGGCGCCGTTGGGGAGGAATCCGCCGTGGCCGGTGAGGTTGTCGCCGCCCGGGGCCTCGGTGCCCGGCAGCACGCCCAGGATGGCCAGGACGCCCAGGACGAGGAAGATGCCGATCGCGGCGACCTTGAGCGTCGCGAACCAGAACTCGAACTCGCCGAAGTTGCTGACCGCCGCGAGGTTCGTCCCGCAGAAGACGGCCATGAATATCAGCACCCACATCCACGAGGCCGTGGAGGGGAACCAGGACTGCATGATGTGCGCCGCGCCGATCGCCTCGACGGCGATGCCGACGCAGAGCTCGACCCAGAACATCCAGCCCGCTGTGAAGCCCGCCCACGGGCCGATCGCCTTCTCGGCGTGCACGGAGAAGGTGCCCGAGGCCGGGTTGGCCGCGGCCATCTCGCCCAGCATCCGCATCACGAGCATCACGAGCAGCCCGGAGGCCGCGTACGCGAGCACGATCGCCGGACCGGCGGCGGCGATGCCCGCGCCGGAACCGACGAAGAGGCCGGCCCCGATGACCCCGCCGAGGGCGATCATCGACAGGTGGCGCTGCTTGAGGCCGTGCGACAGGTCCGTGCCGCCCGGCGTCTGGCCATTGACCGCGCGCTCGGGCGCGGAGGTCGCAGAAGTCCGAGTCATGGTCGTGTGTGTCCCGTGGGGTGAGAGCGGAAAAGTTGCCTCAGTGTGGGGGTCATGTTCGCTCAGGACAACACCTATGACAGAGCTGTCCGATATTCAGACCATGGAATGACTGTCCGTGCCTGACATCTCGCCAGAAGGCGAAGAAAACGAGCCGCCCACGGCGGATGATCAGCCTGCGCGGCGCAGCCGGAGCTCGCGCACCCAGGCCACCGCGAGCACGGCGCCGGTCGCCGCGGCCGACCACAGCAGCTGCGGACGGGCCCCCTCGTCGGTGATCATCAGCACCAGCACACCGGCCATCCCGGCCAGCGCGACCCAGGTCAGATAGGGGAACGCCCACATCTTCAGGGCCAGGCGCTCCGGCATCTCGCGCTCGATGCGGCGCCGCAGCCGCAGCTGCGAGACGGCGATCAGACCCCAGACGAAGAGCAGGACAGCGCCGACGGCGTTCAGCAAGTACCGGAAGATCGAATCCGGCCACTCCAGATTGAGTATCACCGAGGCGAAACCGAACGCCACCGAGGCCGCCACCGCCCGGCGCGGCACCCCGCCGCCCGACACCTTCAGCAGCGCCCGCGGCGCCTCGCCGCGCTCGGCGAGCGAGAAGACCATCCGCGACGAGCCGTAGAGGTTGGCGTTGAGCGCGGACAGCAGGGCCACGAACACCACGACGTTCATGATCTGGCCGGCGCCCGGGATGCCGATGTGGTCGAGCACCGCCACGTACGGGCTCTTGCCCGGCTGCATCGACGACCAGGGGAGCAGGGTCACGATGACGAGCATCGAGCCCACGTAGAAGAAGAGGATGCGCCACACGGCGCTGCGCACCGCACGGCCCACCGCGCGCGCCGGGTCGTCGGACTCGGCCGCGGCGATCGTGACGACCTCCAGGCCGCCGAAGGCGAAGACGACCGCGAGGACGCCGGAGACGACGCCGCTGACGCCGTTGGGCAGGAAGCCGCCGTGGCCGGTGAGGTTGGAGAGGCCCACGGCCTCGGTGTCCGGCAGCACGCCGAAGATCGCCAGCAGGCTCAGCGCCAGGAAGAGGACGATCGCCCCGACCTTGAGCGCGGCGAACCAGAACTCGAACTCGCCGAAGTTCTTCACCGCGGAGAGGTTGGCGGCCGTGAAGACCACCATGAAGATCAGCACCCAGGCCCACTGCGGGACGCCCGGCACCCAGCCGTTCGCGATCTGTGCCGCGCCCGTCGCCTCCACGGCCAGCACGACCACCAGCAGGAACCAGTACAGCCAGCCGACCGTGAAGCCGGCCCAGCGGCCCAGCGCCCGCTCGGCGTGCACCGAGAACGCGCCCGAGGCGGGCATCGCGGCGGACATCTCGCCGAGCATCCGCATCACCAGCATCGCGAGCGCGCCCGCGATCAGGTACGACACGATGATGCCCGGGCCCGCGACGGCGATGCCGGCCCCGGAACCGACGAACAGGCCGGCGCCGATGACGCCGCCCAGTCCGAGCATCGTCAGGTGCCGCTGCTTGAGCCCGGCCGACAGGGGTTCTTTCTCGGCCGCGAGGGAATCGGCGGCGGGGGGTGCGTCGTGCATGGGCTCGTACTCTCGGTCCGCGCGAAGAGCGCTGGGGATCTTCGCGCAAGGCGCAAAGAGGTATAGGTGACTCCACATTCTCCCGGCAAGGTGCTCCGAGCCAAGCCTCGCCGGTCCCCAGTGACAAGCATCACGCGGAAAACGGGCCGCGCCGGGAACCTCGCTGGGAAGTCTCCAAGCCGTACGGCCTGCCTTTGTCATTGCCGTGCGATGCCCGCCCGGGCGCGCTCGGCTAACGTCGCACAGTCACTGCTTGTCCCACCCATTGTCCCCACCATTTACCTGCGGAGTGAAGATGGCCACCGCTGCTGCCTCTGTTCCCCGGACCGGTACGGTCCTCGCCGATCTGCTCCCCGCCTCCACCGCCGGGCGTGCCCGCGTGCGCGACGCGGCCCTGGTCCTGGGCGGCGCCGCCCTCACCGGTCTCACGGCCCAGATCGCCGTGCCGGTCCCCGGCTCCCCGGTCCCGGTCACGGGCCAGACCTTCGCGGCCCTCCTGGTCGGCACCGCCCTCGGCGCCCGCCGCGGCTTCCTCTCGCTCGCCCTGTACGCCGTCGCGGGCGTCGCGGGCATGCCCTGGTTCGCCGAGGCCCGCTCCGGCGCCGCCTTCCCCTCCTTCGGCTACGTCCTCGGCATGCTCCTCGCCGCGACCGTCGCCGGCGCCCTCGCCCGCCGCGGCGCCGACCGCTCCGCCCTGCGCACCGCGGGCACGATGGCCCTCGGCACGGGCATCATCTACGCGGTCGGCGTGCCGTACCTGGCCCTGGCCGTGCACATGCCCCTCACGGAGGCCGTGGCGGCCGGTCTGACGCCGTTCCTCATCGGCGACGTCCTCAAGGCCGCACTGGCCATGGGCGCGCTGCCCACGGCGTGGAAGCTCCTGGGGCGCCGGGGCTAGTCCTCCCCCTTACACACGAAGCGGCCCGCGTCTCCGGAAGGGAGACGCGGGCCGCTTCGTGTGTGCGAGGTGCTTGCCGCTAGCGACCGGCGACCCGGCGCCTGCGGTCCAGGACCAGGCCGATGGCCAGGACCACGCCGCCCACGAGCGTCGAGAGCAGGACCTGCTCCCGGTTGTCGCCGCCGTCGACCACCATGTAGCCCAGCACGAACACGATCATGGCGATGGTGGCCCAGGTGAGGTACGGGAAGAGCCACATCCGGACGACGAGCTTCTCCGGCATCTCGCGCAGGATGACACCGCGCATCTTCAGCTGCGTGATGCAGATGACCAGCCAGACGAAGAGCGCGACCGCACCCGACGAGTTCAGCAGGAACTTGAAGACGGTGTCGGGCCACAGGTAGTTGAAGCCCACCGACAGGAACCCGAAGATCACCGAGCCCAGGATCGCCGCCTGCGGCACGCCGCGGGAGGTCGTCTTGGCGAAGGCCTTCGGCGCGTCGCCGCGCTGGCCGAGGGAGAAGGCCATGCGGGAAGCGGTGTACAGGCCCGAGTTCAGGCAGGACAGCACGGCCGTCAGCACGATGACGTTCATGATCTGGCCGGCGTGCGGGATGCCGATCGAGTCGAGCGCCGCGACGTAGCTGCCCTTGTCGGCGATCTCCTTGGAGTCCCACGGGAGCAGGGAGACCACGACGAGGATCGAGCCCAGGTAGAAGACGCCGATCCGCCAGATGACGCTGTTGGTGGCCTTCGTCACGGCGCGCTGCGGGTCCTCGGACTCACCGGCGGCCAGGGTGACGATCTCGCTGCCCATGAAGGAGAAGACGACCATCAGCACACCGGTGAGGATGGCGCCGGGCCCGTTCGGCAGGAAGCCGCCGTGCGAGGTGAGCAGGTCGAAGCCGTGGCCGGGGTTGTCGGAGCCGGGCAGCACGCCGAAGACGGCGAGCAGACCGATGATCACGAAACCGGCGATCGCCACGACCTTGATGCCGGCGAACCAGAACTCGAACTCACCGTACGAGCTGACCGAGGCCAGGTTGGTGGCGGTGAGGACCAGCATCACGATCAGGGCCCAGCCCCACTGGGGCACGCCGGGCACCCAGCCGTGGAGGATCTTGGCACCCGCGGTCGCCTCGACCGCCAGCACCACGACCCAGAAGAACCAGTAGAGCCAGCCGATGGTGAAACCGGCCCAGCGGCCCAGCGCCCGGTCCGCGTAGGCGGAGAACGACCCGGAGGTCGGATTGGCCGCGGCCATCTCGCCGAGCATCCGCATCACGAAGACGACCATCGCGCCGACGAGCGCGTAGGAGATCAGGATGCCGGGGCCGGCGGCGGCGATGCCGGAGGCGGAACCCACGAACAGGCCCGCTCCGATGACACCGCCAATGGCGATCATGGACAGGTGGCGGTTCTTGAGCCCGGCCTTGAGGCCGTCCCCGCCCGCCTCCGGGGCGTGGCCGGGATCGCCGGTCGTCGACCCCTTCGTCATGGTCGGCGGTGTCGCACTCATGTGCACGTTCCTTCGGGTTGTTCCTTAGGTTCTCGGGTTACGAGTGACCGCATTAGAACTTTTCAAAGGTGTCTTTAGGAAGACCCGAATCCATTTCGTTGTGTTCACTCAGCGTTACATCTCCCCTCCTGACGAAACGCCGCTCCGCGGCATGCCACACTCGGACGCATGCGCGTGTACCTCGGCTCCGACCATGCCGGCTACGAACTCAAGAACCACCTCGTCGAGTGGCTCAAGGCCCACGGCCACGAGCCCGTCGACTGCGGTCCCCACATCTACGACGCCCAGGACGACTACCCGCCGTTCTGCCTCCGCGCCGCGGAGCGGACCGCCGCGGACGCGGACAGCCTCGGCATCGTGATCGGCGGCTCCGGCAACGGCGAGCAGATCGCCGCGAACAAGGTGAAGGGCGTCCGGGCCGCCCTGGCCTGGAGCGAGCAGACGGCCGCGCTCGGCCGCGAGCACAACGACGCCAACGTCATCAGCATCGGCGGCCGGATGCACACGCAGGAAGAGGCGACGAAGTTCGTCGAGATCTTCCTGGCCACGCCGTACTCGGGTGAGGAGCGGCACACCCGCCGCATCGAGATGCTGGCCCGCTACGAGACGACGGGCGAGCTCCCGGAGATCCCGGCGCACCACCCGCAGCAGTAATCCCGGCCGTCCCGGCCCGGCCCGCCCGCTCCCGGTGACCGGGCGGGCGGGTCCCGCCGCGCGCAGCGGCGGGGCAGCCCGGTCGGCCCGCAGCCGAAAGCGACCCCGTCCGGAGGACATCTCCATGCCCGAAGGGCATACGATCCACCGCCTCGCGGCGGACCACAACCGTGCCTTCGGGGAGCGCCCGGTCCGGGCGACCAGCCCCCAGGGCAAGTTCTCCGACGGCGCCGCCCTCGTCGACGGCCGCGTCCTCGAAACCGCCGAAGCCCACGGCAAACACCTCTTCCTCGGCTTCGGCGACGCCTGGATCCACATTCACCTGGGTCTCTTCGGGAAGTACGCCCTCGGCGGCGGCCCCGTGCCGCCGCCGACCGACACGGTCCGCCTCCGCCTCACGACCCCGGACGCGTACGCGGACCTGCGCGGCCCCACCACCTGCGCCCTGATCACCGGCGCCGAGAAGCAGGCGATACACGACCGCCTCGGCCCCGACCCGCTGCGCCCCGGCGACGACCCCGGCAAGGCCTGGCAGCGGATCTCCCGCAGCCGCACCAGCATCGCCGCCCTGCTCATGGACCAGAAGGTCGTCGCGGGCGTCGGCAACGTCTACCGCGCCGAAGTCCTCTTCCGGCACGGCATCGACCCCTACCGCGCGGGCCGCGACCTCACCCGCTCCGAATGGGACGGGATCTGGGCCGATCTGGCAGCGCTGATGCGCGAGGGCGTGCGGAACAACAGGATCGACACCGTGCGGCCCGAGCACACGCCCGAGGCCATGGGCCGCCCCCCGCGCGTGGACGACCACGGCGGCGAGGTCTACGTCTACCGCCGGGCCGCCATGCCCTGCCACATCTGCGGCGACGAGATCCGCACGGCCGGTCTCGCCGCCCGCAACCTCTTCTGGTGCGCGGGCTGCCAGCAGCGCTGACAGCCCCGCAGCACCCCCGGCGGGAAGACGGGAAGGGACGTCAGAACGGGAAGGGACGTCAGAAGCCGTGCGGCAGCCACGGCGCCACGTCGCTGCCGAAGGCCGCCGCCGCCTCCTCCAGCGCACCCTCGCGCAGCTCCCGCACCCGGCCCGCCCCCGCCAGCGCGGCCAGGGACACCCCGCCCAGGTAGGCCGAGCCCAGCTCCCGCACGGACAGGGCCAGATCGGCCGCGTCCTCCGTGCGCTCGCACGACGCGCCCTTCGGGTCGCCCGTCAGCCGCCACCGCCCCGCGTTCCAGGGGCAGAAGTCGTCGGCCACCTCCAGCACCACGTCCACCGCACTGCGGTACGTCCGCGCGGCGAGCGCCGCCCCCACGTCCACCAGCCGTACGTGCAGCGAGTCCTTGACCCGTGGCTCGCACCGCCGGATGTCGCTGACCAGGTGCAGCAGCGGATCGTCCACGGGCCGGTCGTGTGCCGTGACCCAGGAGGTGAGGTCCAGCTCCGTCAGCCAGCGCCACAGGGCGGCGTACGCGGTGGGGGTCAGCGCCTCCACGTCGCGCACCTGCACCGTCCCGTTCGCCACCGAATCCGTCCAGTCGGGCCGCACGGCATAGCGGGCGTACCCCACCGTCCGCCCGTCCTCCTCGGCCAGCACGCACTGCAGCGGCGAGGCGCCCTCGCGGTTGCCCGCGGGGTCCAGCACGGGCAGCGCCTCCCAGCCCGGCTGCCGCGCGAGCATGCCCGGCCGGGCGGCGACCCGGCGTGCGTAGACCGTCTCGCAGGCGTCGCGTGCTTCACCGGGCTCCGACAAGCGCAGCCGCACCCCCTCCGTGCCCGGCGGGACGGACAACCGCACCCGGGAGGTATCGATACGGACGCTCACGGAGTGGGTCGCGATGCCGTAGCCGAACCGCCCGTAGATCTCCGGCTCGGAAGCCGTCAGCACGGCCAGCGGCTCACCCCAGGCCCGTACGTCGTCCAGCTGCCGCCGCATCATCTGCCGCAACACGCCCCGCCTGCGGTGCGTCGGCCGCACGCCCACCATCGTCACCCCGGCGGCGGGAACCCGTTCCCCGCCCGGAACCGTGATCCGGAAGGCGAACGCCCCGGTCGTCCCCACGGCCGCGGGGCCGTCCCAGACCCCGAGCGCCCGCCCGGGACTGAGCAGTTCACGCCACAGGGCGACTTCCTCGGGGGCCTCGGGGACACCGCCGAACGCCAGCTCCAGGGAGGCGTACCAGGTGGCGAAATCGGCATCGCGCAGGACTCGCAACTCCGTCGTCATGCCCCCATCCCTAGCAGCGATCCGGGCCCGCACGCGAAGGAATTTCGCATATGGGGCCGACCCCGCCGCACGGGACGTACCGTGCCCGGCCGTGTCGGCGCGGCGTGAGTCGACGCACCGCCGAATGGGTGGATAAGGTCACGATGCAATGACTGGCGGTGCGGAGACCCCGACGGCCCGGATGCGCAAGGCATGGCACCGGGCCCGCACAAGCGTGCGCAAAGCCGGGGTGGACTACTTCCGCGGCGACGGCTCCGACTGGATCGCCCTCGCGGCCCTCCTCCTCACCGTCCCCGCACTCGCCCTGACCACCATCGCGCTGCCCGCCTGGTGCGTCCCCACCGCCCTCGTCCTGCCCATCGTCGCCGGCGGACTGCTGCTGCGCCCCGCCAGCCTGCTCGCCCTCTACGGCGCCTCCGCCGTGGCCCTCGTCGCCGAGGCCGCCGTGCTGAACGCCGAGGCGACCGGGGACGGCGTCCGCGTCACGCCCGGCACGATCCTCGTCGTCGCGGCGGTCGGCCTCCTCGGGCTGCTCATCGCCCAGTTCCGCAGCCGCGTCGGCGTGCCCTGGCGGCGCGGCGGCACCATGCTCTTCGACCTGCGCGAACGCATCCGCGTCCAGAGCAAGCTGCCGAAGCTGCCGCGCGGCTGGCACCGGGAGATGGCGCTGCGGCCGGCCGGCGGCCAGTCCTTCTCGGGCGACTTCGTCGTCGCGGCCCGCACCAACGGCGGCCGCAGCCTGGAGGTCGTCCTCACGGACGTCTCCGGCAAGGGCATGGACGCCGCCTCGCGCGCCCTGCTGCTCTCCGGCGCCTTCGGCGGCCTCCTCGGCTCCCTGCCGCCCCACGCCTTCCTGCCCGCCGCCAACGGCTACCTCCTCCGCCAGGACTGGGACGAGGGCTTCGCCACCTCCGTCCACCTCGTCCTCGACCTCGACAGCGGCGACTACGAGATGTACTCCGCGGGCCACCTGCCCGGCCTCCAGCTCTGCGCCGGCACCGGCCGCTGGGAGGAGAAGGGGGCGGAAGGGCCGCTCCTCGGCGTCTACGACGGCGCCCAGTTCGACCCGATCAAGGGCACGCTGCGGCCCGGCGACGTCCTGATGCTCTTCACCGACGGCCTGGTCGAGACCTCCGAGCGCGACCTCACCGAAGGCATGGACCGCCTCACCGGCGAAGCCGACCGCTACGTCTCCGCCGGCTTCCAGGGCGCGGCCTGGCACCTGATCGAGGCCGTCGCCAAGGACGTCAACGACGACCGGGCCCTGCTGCTGATCTGCCGGCACTGAAACCGCACCGCACCGCACCCCGGAGGACGCCCATGACCGCTCTCGACCTCGCCGCCGTGGAGGCCCTGGCACGCCGCGCCCACGCCGCCCGGACGGACAAGGCGGGCCGCCCGTACACCGAGCACCTGGCGGCCGTCGCCGAGGGCGTCCGGCGGCGCGGCGGCAGCGACGAGCAGATGGCCGCGGCCTGGCTGCACGACGCCGTCGAGGACGACGCCGTGAGCGAGGAGTGGCTGGCCGCCTCGGACCTGCCCCCGGCCGTGAAGGACATCGTGCTGGCGGTGACCAAGCGCGAGGGCGAGGCCCCCGAGGCGTACGCGGCCCGCATCCTGGCCACGCCGGGCGCCCTCCTGGTCAAGGAGGCGGACCTGGCGCACAACTCCGACCCGGAGCGGGCGAAGGAACTGGACGAGGCGACGCGGGAACGCCTGAAGGCGAAGTACGCGCGGATGCGGGCGCTGCTGGGCATCGAAGCGTAGAGGCACCCCTCAGTTCTTACGGAACGCCCACTCCATCCGCGGCTCCATGACGCAGCGGAAGACCCGCCGCACCGGCGTCGTGCACAGCGCCGTCATCACCACGATCGCGATCAGGGTGACCAGGACCTCACCGGCCGGCCGGCGCACCCACGCCGCCACGTCGTACCACTCCCACCAGCGCGACAGCTTGATCAGGAAGCCGTGCAGCAGGTACCCGTACAGCGTCCCCGCGCCGAGCGAGGTGAACCAGACGGTCCGGCGCGGGACCCACGCCAGGAAACCCGCCGTGAGCACCGCGGCGCACACGAACAGGCCCAGCGTCATCACCGGGGCCGTCCAGGCCGGCTCGTGCAGGTCCTGGACGGCGGTGTTGCGGTAGAACCAGCCGGAGTCCAGCCGCGGCGCCAGCCAGTACGCGACGCCCACCGCGGCCGCGAACACCGGCACCGCCGCGACCCGCACCCACCGCCGCCGCACCAGCTCGAAGTGCTCGCGCCGCAGGTGCAGGCCGATCACGAAGAACGGCAGGAACTGCAGCACCCGCTGGAGAGCGAGGTCGCCGCCGATCTCGGGGGAGACCGCGGCCAGCACGGCCACGACGAAGGCGACCGGGACGGGCCAGCGGATCAGCTTCCAGACCGGTGTCGTGAGCCGCCAGACGAAGAGCGCGGCGAGGAACCAGTTCAGGTACCACGGGTTGAGCAGCGAGACCGGCTCCGGCGGCGCGTCGTCCTCCGCCCAGTGCTGGAAGTACGTGTAGGCGACCTCGAAGACCACGTACGGCACGACCACACCCGTGAGCAAGCGCTTGAGCTTGGCCGGGCTCAGGTCGAAACCGCGGGAGAAGTATCCGGAGATCAGGATGAACGCCGGCATGTGGAAGGTGTACACGGTCAGGTAGAGCGCCATCGCGGCACGGCTGGAGTGCGAGAGGGGCTCCCACGCGTGTCCCAGCGCCACCAGGACGATCGCGAGGTACTTCGCGTTGTCGAAGAAGGGGTCGCGCTGTGCGGGGGCGGCGGGCGCGGGCGCCGGGCCGGGCTGCCCCGACGGGGTCACCGCGCGGGCGGGAGGTGTGACAGCGGGGGACATCCGACGCACCCTAGCGGCGCGGCCCGAGCGGGTAAAACCCCTCGTCCGTATATCCACCTCCCCCGGCTTTACGGACAGTTTCCGGACGAAGTGCCGATGAAATGTCACGGACCCGCAGGAACCGGCGAGTTGGTGGCACGATGGTTGACGGGCGAGGGCCGCGGGGAGCATGACTCCCGGGCGACCAGTGGGTATCCGAACCGAGGGTGTGATCAGTTGTGGCCATTTCGCTGTCAGTGGTGCTGCTCTTGGCGATCGTGCTGGTGGTGCTCTTCCGCTCCGGCAGCATCAAGGGCGGCCCGGCCCTCGTCGCCATCCTCTTCGGCTTCTTCCTCGCCTCGACGGGCATGGCCCCGTCGATCCAGAGGTTCCTGAACTCGATCGCCGAAACGATAAACGGCATCAAGTTCTGAGCCGTACGGCAATCGGCGGACGGGCGAAACGGCGGGTGAACGACGAACGCCTCCGGCAGGGCCGGAGGCGTCGGTGGAGCGGGCGACGGGAATCGAACCCGCGTAGCCAGTTTGGAAGACTGGGGCTCTACCATTGAGCTACGCCCGCGCGCGCCGCGAACCGGAAGAGACCGTGCGGCACGCTGTGCATCGTAGCGGGTCGGGGCGGTGCACCGCACGTCACCCCTTCGGCCCCGCCCCCGGGCACGTCCTCACGCCGGTCCCGCGCCGCCCCGTGCTCCCGGGCGCCGCCGGTAATCCGGCCACCACGACCTCCGCGGGCATGTACCCTACGTCTCGCACTTACGGGGTGTGGCGCAGCTTGGTAGCGCGTCCGCTTTGGGAGCGGAAGGTCGTCGGTTCGAATCCGGCCACCCCGACCACGCACGACCTCACACGGCCACGGTCAAGATCACATTGTGGGGCGCATCCTGCTTGCGGTTACTATGCAAGCTGCGCGCCCGTGTGTCTGCACCACCGAGTCTGCCTACCGGGCGCGATCCGCTGAACCTCAGCAGAATCACCAGAAGTCAGCCCCAAGGAGACCGAACCGTGAAGAGCGCCGTGGAGACCCTGAACCCGACTCGGGTTCGGCTCACTGTCGAGGTGCCCTTCGAGGAGCTCAAGGCCAGCCTCGACGCGGCGTACAAGAAGATCAACCAGCAGGTCACGGTGAAGGGCTTCCGTCAGGGCAAGATCCCGGCCCGTGTCATCGACCAGCGCTTCGGCCGCGGTGCGGTGCTGGAGGAGGCCGTCAACGACGCGCTTCCGAAGTTCTACACCGAGGCGATCAACGAGGCCGAGCTGAACCCGCTGGGTCAGCCCGAGGTCGACATCACCGAGCTGAAGGACGGCGAGCTGCTGGCCTTCACCGCCGAGGTGGACATCCGCCCGACCCTGGAGATCCCGGACTACTCCGGCATCGAGGTCACCGTCGACTCCGTCGAGGTCACCGACGAGGACGTCGAGAAGTCGATCGAGCAGCTGCGCGACCGCTTCGCCACCACCGCCCCGGTCGAGCGCGCCGCCGCCGAGGGCGACATCGTCACCGTCGACCTGGAGGCCAAGGTCGACGGCGAGGTCCTCGAGGACGGCGTCGCCAAGGGCGTCGACTACACCATCGGCTCCGGCCAGCTGCTCGACGGCATCGACGAGGCCGTCACCGGCCTGGAGGCCGGCGGCACCGCCACCTTCACCTCCGAGCTCAAGGGCGGTTCCGCCGAGGGCAAGGAGGCCGAGGTCAAGGTCGACGTCACCGCCGTCAAGTCCCGCGAACTGCCGGAGCTCGACGACGACTTCGCCCAGCTGGCGAGCGAGTTCGACACCCTGGAGGAGCTGCGCGCCGACAGCCGCAAGCGCCTCGAGCGGATGAAGAAGTTCGACCAGGCCACGCAGGCCCAGGAGAAGGTCCTCGACGAGCTGATCAAGCTGGTCGAGGTCCCGATGCCGGAGAAGCTGCTCGAGGACGAGGTCAACACCCGTAAGCACAACCTCGAGCACCACCAGCTGGGCCAGATGGGCCTGGACCTCGCGAAGTACCTGGAGATCCAGGGCAAGTCCGCCGAGGAGTTCGACGCCGAGCTCAAGGAGCAGGCCGAGAAGGGCATCAAGACCCAGTTCATCCTCGACGAGATCGTCAACAAGGAGAAGGTCTCGGTCGGCCAGGAGGAGCTCACCGAGCACCTCATGCGCCGTGCCCAGTCCTCCGGCATGAGCCCCGACCAGTTCGCCCAGGCGGTCGTCGAGGGCGGCCAGGTCCCGATGCTCGTCGGTGAGGTCGCCCGCGGCAAGGCGCTGGCCACCGTGGTCGAGGCCGCCACCGTCAAGGACGCGTCCGGCGAGGTCATCAGCCTGGACGACGAGGACGAGGAGACGGCCGAGGCCGCCACCGAGGCCGTCGAGGGCGCCGAGGGCACGACCGAGGCCTGAGCCCCGGTCGCCCGCACGGACGCCGCAGGGCGGCCCTGAAGGCAGTCATGGACGGGTCCGGACGTGTTCGCACGTCCGGGCCCGTCCGTGTCCCCGGGTGCCGTTCCCGGGCCCGGTGCGACCTGCGGATCCCGTCCCGGGCCCTTCCCGGACCCGTCCCGGGCCGGTACCGGCGTCGCACCGAACCTGCGCTCAGAGCGAACAGTTCCTGATGCGGGATGGCGCCCGCCGAACAGCGCGTTAGGGTCCGTAGATACGAGGGCAGGGGACCACTTGGCGACCGCCGGAAGCAGTCCGGCCGGGCCGCCCGTACCCCGGTCCCCGGAGAAGACGCGGAGACGGCCCGTTGCCGTCAGAGACGAGCAGGTGGATACGTGACGAATCTGATGCCTTCCGCCGCCGGTGAGATCGCCATCGGTGGTGGCCTCGGCGACCAGGTCTACAACCGGCTGCTCGGGGAGCGGATCATCTTCCTGGGCCAGCAGGTCGACGACGACATCGCCAACAAGATCACGGCGCAGATGCTCCTCCTGGCCGCCGACCCGGACAAGGACATCTACCTCTACATCAACAGCCCCGGCGGTTCGGTGACGGCCGGCATGGCGGTCTACGACACCATGCAGTACATCCCGAACGACGTGGTGACCATCGGCATGGGCCTCGCGGCCTCGATGGGCCAGTTCCTGCTGACCGGCGGCACCCCGGGCAAGCGCTTCGCGCTGCCCAACACCGACATCCTCATGCACCAGGGGTCCGCGGGCCTCGGCGGTACGGCCACGGACATCAAGATCCAGGCCGAGCAGCTGCTGCGCACCAAGAAGCGCATGGCCGAGATCACCGCGCACCACACCGGCCAGACCGTGGACACGATCATCCGTGACGGTGACCGTGACCGCTGGTTCACGGCCGAGGAGGCCAAGGAGTACGGGATCATCGACGAGATCATCACCCACGCCGCCGGCGTTCCGGGTGGCGGCGGCACCGGGGCCTGAGCCCCGGCGCAGTAGGTAACCGCCAGACAGCCCGTATCCGGGCCCGGGCGCTGCTTCCCGGCCCACCGACCGCCACCAGGATGGTGAAACCCGCATGAACATCTCGTCCCCGAGCGGCCTGTACACCGGCCCCCAGGCCGAGGCCCGTTATGTCGTCCCGCGCTTCGTGGAGCGCACCTCCCAGGGCGTCCGTGAGTACGACCCGTACGCGAAGCTCTTCGAAGAGCGCGTGATCTTCCTGGGCGTGCAGATCGACGACGCCTCCGCCAACGACGTCATGGCGCAGCTGCTGTGCCTGGAGTCGATGGACCCGGACCGCGACATCTCGATCTACATCAACAGCCCCGGCGGCTCGTTCACGGCCCTCACGGCCATCTACGACACGATGCAGTTCGTGAAGCCGGACATCCAGACCGTCTGCATGGGCCAGGCGGCCTCCGCCGCCGCGATCCTGCTGGCCGCGGGCACCCCCGGCAAGCGGATGGCGCTGCCCAACGCCCGCGTGCTGATCCACCAGCCCTCCAGCCAGACGGGCCGCGAGCAGCTCTCCGACCTGGAGATCGCCGCGAAGGAGATCATGCGGATGCGCACGCAGCTGGAGGAGATGCTGGCCAAGCACTCCACCCAGCCGATCGAGAAGATCCGGGACGACATCGAGCGCGACAAGATCCTCACGGCCGAGGACGCGCTCGCCTACGGCCTGGTCGACCAGATCGTTTCTACCCGCAAGAGTTCCGTAAACGTTTGATCGCCGTGCCGCTGGTATCCCCCTTGCGCCGACCGAGTAAGGGCAAGGGGGGCCCGCTCGGGGGGCCCGGCAAGGTACCGTCGATAGGCAAGCACCCGGGTTCGCAGTGCAAGGCGGATCCCAGGCGAAGGGGAAGCACCTCGTGGCACGCATCGGTGACGGCGGCGATCTGCTCAAGTGCTCGTTCTGCGGCAAGAGCCAGAAGCAGGTGAAGAAGCTCATCGCGGGTCCTGGTGTGTACATCTGCGACGAGTGCATCGACCTCTGCAACGAGATCATCGAGGAAGAGCTCGCGGAGACGAGCGAGGTGCGCTGGGAAGAGCTTCCCAAGCCCCGCGAAATCTACGAGTTCCTCGAGGGCTATGTCGTCGGCCAGGAAGCCGCGAAAAAGGCCCTTTCCGTCGCCGTCTACAACCATTACAAGCGGGTGCAGGCCGGCGAGACCGGCGCCCACAACCGCGACGACGGCATCGAGCTCGCCAAGTCCAACATCCTGCTGCTGGGCCCCACGGGCTCCGGCAAGACGCTGCTGGCCCAGACCCTGGCCCGCATGCTGAACGTCCCCTTCGCCATCGCCGACGCGACGGCCCTGACGGAGGCCGGCTACGTCGGCGAGGACGTCGAGAACATCCTGCTGAAGCTGATCCAGGCCGCCGACTACGACGTCAAGAAGGCCGAGACCGGCATCATCTACATCGATGAGATCGACAAGGTCGCCCGAAAGAGCGAAAATCCATCGATCACACGGGACGTGTCGGGCGAGGGCGTCCAGCAGGCCCTGCTGAAGATCCTGGAAGGCACCACGGCCTCGGTCCCGCCCCAGGGCGGCCGCAAGCACCCGCACCAGGAATTCATCCAGATCGACACGACGAACGTGCTGTTCATCGTGGGCGGCGCCTTCTCCGGCCTGGAGAAGATCATCGAGTCCCGGGCGGGCGCGAAGGGCATCGGCTTCGGCGCCACGATCCGCTCCAAGCGGGAGATCGAGGCCAGCGACCAGTTCCAGGAGGTCATGCCGGAGGACCTGGTCAAGTTCGGCATGATCCCGGAGTTCATCGGCCGCCTCCCGGTGATCACCTCGGTCCACAACCTCGACCGCGAGGCCCTCCTCCAGATCCTGGTGGAGCCGCGCAACGCCCTGGTCAAGCAGTACCAGCGGCTGTTCGAACTCGACGGCGTCGAGCTGGAGTTCGACCGCCCGGCCCTGGAGGCCATCGCCGACCAGGCGATCCTGCGCGGCACGGGCGCGCGCGGCCTGCGCGCCATCATGGAGGAAGTCCTGATGTCCGTGATGTACGAGGTCCCGTCCCGCAAGGACGTGGCCCGCGTCGTCATCACGGCGGACGTCGTCCACTCGAACGTGAACCCCACCCTGGTGCCGCGCGAGCCGCGGATCGTGGGGAAGGACGAGCGGCACGAGAAGAGCGCGTAGGCGCTGCGCTGAGCTTGTTTGCTTGTGAGGGCGCCCGGCACTGTGCCGGGCGCCCTTTCGGTTGTCCGGGGGTTCGTAGAACTGGTGGGCGATCCGATGCTCGAACGGGTGGTCGGTAGGGGATCGCCGGACGCAGCGGGACCTGCGTTCCTACGGTCAGATCATGGCCATTTCGCCCGACGATGCGGTGTACTACATCTTCCGGGACCGTCCCGAGATGCTTGCCCCGGTGTTCCGGCTTCTGGGTGTGCCGTTACCGGAGAAGGTGTCCCTAGGAGTACTTCCCGCAGAGACCGCGAAGATGAAGATGCTCGATCGACGCGCGGACTGTGTGCTGGTTGTCGGACCGGCCGACGGCAGTGATGGTTTCCTCGTCGCCGTCGCGATGGCGGAGTGGCGCAGCGAGGGCAAGCCGGTCAGATGGGCGGGCTACCTCTCACACCTGATGGCGAGGTACGACTGTCCGGCCCTCCTTCTGGTGGTCTGCCAGGACAAGGAGGTCGAGGGATGGGCGGCCGGTCCGTTCCAGCTCGGCCCTGAAGGCTGGACTGCGCTGTCCCTGCGTCCGCTGGTCCTGGGGCCCGGGAACGTTCCCCTGATCACCGACCCGGACCGGGCTGCCCAGGATCTGCTGTCGGCGGTGTTCTCCGTCGTGGCGCACAGCCATGAGGAGGAAGACGCTGCGGCTGCACTGAAGGCACTGGGAAAGGCCTTGGCAACGGTCGAGTCGGACTCGGCCGCGTTCTGCTGGGAATTGCTGGAGATCGGTCTGGGGGACTTCCTGACCGAAGACATTCGGAGGCACCTGATGAGCCCGCGTACCTACTTCCCCGGCCGGGGCACCCTGATCGAGGAGACGTACCTGGAGGGCAAGGCCGAGGGGCGCGTCCGGGGGTCTGCCCAGATGGTGCTGCGTGTGCTGGACAACCGGGGAATCCTCATGCCCCCTGCGGCCCGGGAGCGCATCATGGACTGTGCCCAGATGCTCACCTTGGAGCGCTGGATGGACCGCGCCCTCACCGTCTCCACGATCGACGAACTCTTCGTGGAAGAGAGCTGAGCGTTAGTTTGGAAGAGGGCGTCCGGACGAGTGCCGGGCGCCCTTTCGCGCGTCCGTGCGTAGGGTGTGGCCATGGCTGGAGAACGTGATCTGAGCAGGCTCCTGAGCGGAATGCGGCCGGAGCTGAACCCCGGGCGGTACGTCTACGTCACGGCCGCGGACGCGGTGCCGACCGGCCTCACCCCCGTGGTGACGGTGCGGGAGCCCGAGGGGCTGACCCTGGTGCTCGACCAGGAGGAGGCCGACAAGGCGGGCCTGCCGTACGAGTACGTCGCGGGCTGGATCACCCTGCGGATCCACTCCGCCCTGGAGGCGGTGGGGCTCACGGCAGCGGTCTCCCAGGCCCTGGCCCAGGCGGGCCTGAGCTGCAACGTCGTCGCGGGCTTCCATCACGACCACCTGTTCGTTCCGCACGAGCGGGCGCAGGAGGCGGTGGGCGTGCTGGAGAGGCTGGCGAGCGCGGCCGAATGGGATCAGCCCGGCGCTTGAGGACCTGCGAGATCGCCGGGCGCGCGGCACCATAGTTGCCCTATGGTGTTGCTGTGGCAACAACGACGATCCAGATTCCCCGTGAAACCCGCGATCATCTCGCCGAGCTCGCACGGGAACGCGGCCTGACCATCGGCCAGCTCGTCGAAGCACTGGCCGAGCAGGAGCCCACGGCCGAGCAGCGCGCTCAGCGGCTCGCCGCCGCTCGTGAGCACGTGCGTCAGGTCATCGGCCTCGACATCAGCGACGCAGAGTTCGACCAGGCGCCCGACATCTTGGCCAACATCTACAAGATCGCCGCCAAGAAGGCCCGGAGCGCGGCTGCGTGATCATCCTGGACACCGCGGCCACGCGGGCCCTGGCGAACGGCCACAAGACGCTCAACCTGCTCGCGGCCAATATGGCCGCCGCGGCCGATCAGCTGCGTGTTCCCGCCCTGTGCCTCATGCAGGCCGAAGCGGACGACGAGGGGGCGGCGCGGCGCGTCCTGGGCTTTCCCACCGTCGCCGTCGACCCCCTTGATACGGTCGCGGCCGTCACGGTGGGCACGATGGTGCGCGACGGCTACGGTGGTCCGGACACCTGTCACGCTTTGTACTGCGCGCTGCCCCGTGCGGAGTTCACCGGTCTGTCGATCCTGCTCACCGACGACGAAGACCGCTACCCGCCGGGGACGCTGGCCATCAACGTGGACTCCCCGGAGATGCTGGGCTTTCTCTAGCCGGCGACCGCACCGTCCGCCCGGACCTCAAAGCCGCTTTTCCAGCAAGGTGACCGCGTACGGGTTGCCCAGGCCGCCGTCCTTGGACGACTGCTCGCCGACGACGGTGTAGCCCGCCGCTTCGTAGTACGCCCGCAGCCGCGCATTGTTGGCCAGGCAGTCCAGCCGGCACGACGTACGGCCGGCGGCGGCGATGCGGCGTTCGGCCTCGGCCAGCATCCGGAGGCCGGTGCCGGGCGGGGCGGTGCGGCGGTCGGTCATGAGGCGGTGGACGTAGCCCGCCGTCGGGGGCTGCGGGCCCCAGGCGGCCGGGTCGTCCCACCAGAGCTCCCACGCCCCGGCGACCGGCCCGTCCGCGCCGAGGGCCGCGAACCAGACCTCGCCTTCTTCGATGCGCGCCCGGAAGTGCTCCTCGCCGAGCTGGCCGGGCTTCCACTGGTCGATGCCCCGCGTGATCTGCCAGCGCGCCGCGTCGTCGCGCAGCCGGACGAGCCGCGCCAGGTCGCGCGCGCCCGCGCGGCGGAAGGCCAACTCGTACGTGACCTGGGATGTATTCGCGTTCACGACGCGCCAGCCTATGGGGCTGCTCGCCGCTGGCTGATTCGGGCTCTGGCCGGGATCCGGGTCGGGGGACGAGCATGCGGGGGTCCACCTCGCCGAGCGAGCCGAGCGATCGGCCGACCGACCCTCAAGGGAGCGACATGGCAGGCCACTTCATTCTCAAGAGCATCAGTAACAGCGACCTCACCATTGCGACGAGCAAGGGCGCCAAATGGTCCGTCCTCCAGCACGGCAACATCGGCTGGAACACGGCCTCCCGCGCCGTACTGTCCAAGGCCCTCGTCGGCCAGCCGATCGGCAACCGCGACGGACTGCCGCCCCACCGGTACCTGGAGTCCAAGGCCAGCGCGGGTTCGGAGCTGGAGAAGTACCTCCGCAGCGCCGGCTGGGCCGACCTCCTCATCCGCCCGGCCAGCGCCGGCCTCGGCCTCCGTGAACTGAGCCCGAAGGCCAAGGCGGCCTGGGACCGTGGCGACCGCACGGGCGCCCTGGTCGAACAGTTCCTGCACGGCACCGCGACGGTTGAGGTCTACTACATCAACGGCACGGAGATGAGCTAGGTGCGGATCCGTGGGTTGGGTGCGGGTTAGAACGGGCTGCCAGCAGGGGGAGGGGTGGGGGGCTCGGGTCCGGTTTGGGATTGCCTGGGGCCGGTGGGGAGTTGGCCGCCGTACTCGCGCCGTCGCGGATGCGGGTGCGTGAGGAGACCTTGCGCATAGGTGTGGGCTGAGGGGGAGCTGGCTGCTGCCGCGATGTGTCTGGGCCCGTCGTGGGCGCTTCGCTCAGTTTCTCGCCGTTGTGGCTGAGCGGGCGGGTGCGGGTGGTGGGGGTTGGCGGCTGGTGGGCCGTTGTTGGCACGGATATCCACCGGCCGGGGCGTAATACCGGCGGATAAGGGGGCTCAACTGCGCTCTAGCGGCCTTTTTGCGCTTCTCAGCCCCGTAATCAACCGGCTTGGCCCCATGACGGGTGGCTAATGGGGCTCAACCCCCTACTCAGGGACAGCCAACCGCTCAGCCACAGCGGTGGCGCGCCGAGCGAAGCGCCCACGACGGCAGGCACCACATCGCGGCAGCAGCCCGCTCCCCGCCAGCCACGGCCGGAGGGACCGGTCTCCTTACGCGCCCGCATCCGTGACGGCAGGAGTACGGCGGCCAACCGCCCACCGGCCGCAAGCAATCCCGAGCCGACCCGCGCCCCCCACTCCTCCCCCTGCTGCCAGCCTGTCTTGACCTCAGCTACGACGAGACAGGCAGTCGGCCGCGGCGCGTTACGACTGCGGCGGGGAGACGTATGAACCCAGGCCGGGTTCCGTGTAGATGAGGCCCTCAGCTCGTAGGCCCCGGTGGACCTTGTGGGCCGTGGCCGCGGCGATACCGAACTCTTCGCAGAGCTGGAACACGGAGGGCACCCTCGTACGCGGGGGATACGTGCCGTTCTTGATGCGCTGTCGGATCACATCGGCCACCTGACGCCAGCGCGGGATGTCGGGAACGAATTCGATCACATGGGCACGCTACGCGTTTCATGCAGTGCGCGGCAATGAGCGATTAGCTTCGATTTCTTGGTTTTCTAAGTGTGCTACGCATACTGCGGTAGGGTCCCGCATATGGGAGACCCCGGCGACCGCTGGCACGGTCCCGGGGCATGGTCAACGCTTCAGAGGAGCGCCGACATGCGCAACTTTATCCGCCGCTGGTTCGGTTGGACACGGCAGGTTCCAACCCCCGAGCCCCCGCCTCTGCCTGAACTCCGCACCGCTGAGCCCCAACTCCAATCCCCCGCCCCCCAAGGCCCCTCCTGCGGCGTCTACGTGTGGGCCACTGCCCACGGCATCGACCTCCGGCCGGTCGGCCCGCTGGCTGCCTGCACCTGCTCCGTCGAGGAGCATCCGCAAACGCTGCCCGCGATCGGCACGTTCGTCCTGGACACCCGGGACGACACCGTCGGGCAGGTCATGGACAACGGCGGTTCGCAGATCCTGCTGCGTACGCTCGTCGGCGGCAAGGAGTGGGAGGCGGAACCCGGCGCGGTCCGGCCCGTCACCGAAGCGGAGCTGCTCAGCGCCAAGGTGCAGGCGGCCAACACCGCCAGCAGGTGGGGTAGATAGCTGAGAACGGCGACGGGTCGCCCTGCGGCCCGTCACCGCTGCGCGGGCGACCTACGCTGGGCGAGGTTGCCCTAGACGCCTAGTGGTACTCGCAAGCGAAGGTGGCGTGCTGAGGGCGGACCCCGAGGAGCTTCAACATTTCTATGCAGGGGTCATTGCTGTGCAGTACGTCGTCCATCGGATCGTTAGATGCACCCTGACAGGCCTGCTTCACCTTGGGGCCGACGGTGTAACCGTACGACTTCAGGTAACTCGTGCACTGGGCGGGAGTAGCTTCTGCCGCGGTCGAGGTGGCAAGTTGAAGCGTGCCTGCTGTCATGATCAACCCTGCTGCAATCGCCACTCGCTGTGCCAACTTGCGCACGATGTTGTCTCCCTCACATCAAGTAGCCTGCCGGGCGGGCTCAACGAGCCGCTCGGCAGGCTTGATCATCGATGGGGGTAACCTTACTGGCCGTGACCTTTGGTCATGCGCTGTGATTCAGCCATCCTCCCGACTGGTGCGACGGCTCACTTGTCCTTGCGAACCTCGTTGCGGACCTTGGCGGTCGCCTCCGAGAGTTCCTCGGCGGACATTCCATTGCCTGTGGAGGTCGCGCCCCCATAGGGGGAGTTGCTCTTCGAGGTCACATGCCGGACTACACCGAAGGCGCTCGAGTCGCCCCAGATGCAGACGCTGATCTCGCCGGTGCTTGAGATCGTGCCCATGCTGGCCGTCGACTTCTTCTGCTCGCACTTCATGACCGCGCCGTCGAAGCCGCTTGGGGAGAAGCTTGTCCAAGCTGTGACTGTTTCGACCTTAACGCCCTGCATGGTCGCAGTGTTCTTCTTCTCGTCCTCTTCCGTCTTTGCGATCACCGCATCGACCGTCTTCTCCGGGTCGGAGAGCTCGCCGTACACGCCAAGTACCGTGAGAGTTTGCTTCTCGGCACTTGCGTATGCCCCCGAGACGCCCGTGCCGTTGGAGATGCCCAGTTCCTTGGCGTTCTTGTCGTCGGCCAGGTCCTTCGTGCTCGTCTGCTTAGCCCCGGGCGCGCTCGCACTGCTCTTCGTGTACTTGCCGTCCAGCAGCGTGTCCGGCAGGACGATCGTGTACGGCTTCACGTCACCGCCGCCGCCCATGAAGTACACCACCCCCGCGATGAGCGCGCCCACGACCGCTACCGCGCCGATCGTGATGCCGATCGCCTTGCCCTTGCCGCCGCCCTGGGGCGGGACCGGCGGGGGGTACTGGCCCGGGTAGCCGGGCTGGGACTGCTGGGGGACGCCCCAGGGCTGCTGGGGCTGCTGCGGGGCGGCGCCGTACGGCGTGCCGGGCGGCGGCGGGGGCGGCGGGTAACCGTAACCGGGCTGGCCGGCGGGGGCGCCCTGGCCGTACGGCTGCTGAGGCGGCTGCTGGCCGTAGGGGCCCGGCTGGTTGTAGCTCATCGTTTCTCTCTCGATCCTGGGGGGATTCGTGTGACAGTCCCGCTATCCTTCCGGATCTCCTACAGGGGCCTTGACGCCGGGCGGCAACGGTTTCGGAACAGTTGCGTACGCATCGGCGGTCACTTCGGCCACTTCGGTCGAATCGCCCCCTGCCCCGTCTCCGCGCCGCCCCGCAGGGGCTACCGCGGCTTGCGGACCTCCTTGCGGATTTTGGCCGTGACCTCGGCCAGCTTCTCCGCCGTCAGGCCGTTGGTCTTCTGCATGTCCTCGCTGCCGCCCATGCTGTGGCTCATGACGAGCCCGACGGCACCCTTGTCGCCCCAGATGCACTGGCTCATGACCTGCGAGAACTTCTTCTCGACGATGCTGAACGACATCGTGTCCTGCTTGCACTTCAGGACGGCGCCGTCGAAGCCGCTCGGGCGGTAGTCCTTGTACTCGCCGCGCTTGAGCCAGTCGCTCGTCGGCGTCCCGTCCTCGTTGTCCTTGTCCGACTCGGCCATGTTCCTGATCATCTTGTCGACGGACTTCGCCGGGTCGGGGATTTTGCCGTACATGCCGACGACCTGGAGGCCCTGGTTCTTGTCGTTCTTGTAGCCGACGTGGTCGCCGTCGACGCCCTCAAGGCCGAGCTTCTTCATTTCGGCACGGTCCTCGGCGTCGAGGCTCTTGACTCCCTCGTCGTCGGCGTCCGGCGCCTGCTTCTTGTACTCGCCGTCCACCAGTGCCGGAGGCAGCTCGATCGTGTACGCCCCCCTGCCGTCGTCATCGCCGCCGGTGAAGTACAGGGCGCCGCCCACCAAGGCCCCCACCACGGCCAGCGCGCCCACTCCGATGCCGATCGCCTTGCCCTTTCCGCCCCGGCGGTCCGGGATCGGCGGCGGCCACTGGCCCTGCTGACCGTACGGCGGCTGGCCCGGCTGCCCGTACGCCTGACCGGGCTCCCCGTAAGGCTCCCCGTAAGGCTGCGGCGGCACGGGCGGTCCCTGCGGCGCCGGCGGAACGGGCGGCGGCGTCGGCTCGTAGTCGTTCATCGGATGTTCCCCCCACGTCTGTTTGGTGACAGAAGTCGGTCTACATCCTTTCTTGTCGCTTATTCAGTTCTTACGTCGGGTCTCACTTCAGAGTCTGCTCTCACTTCGGGGTCAGCGCCGCCCCCCGCAGCCTCCCCGCCGCTTCCGCCGCCTCCGGAATATCCGTCCGCTCGCCCAGGGCCGCCCCCACGACGCCCACCGTGCCGCGGTCGGCCCACACGCAGTACGGGAGCGTCAGGGCCGCGCCGGGCCCGCCGTCCGCCGGCGTGAAGCGCACCGACTGGCACTTCATCACCGCGTCACGGCCCACGCCCCGCGGGCGGACCCGCTCCGGCCGCCCCTGCACCTCTTCCCTCGCGCCGCGCTTCACCGGCTGCTTCAGCGCGTCCTCCGCCATCGCCTCGAACATGCCGTCCACGGCCCGCTCGGGATCCTTCACCTCACCCCAGATGCCGCTGAACATCAGCTTTTCCCGGCCGGAGGAGTAGCCGGCCGTGACGCTCCCCGCGTCGTGGACCCCCAGGCTCCGCAGGCGGTCCAGGTGATCCGTACGGAACGTCCGGCCGACCGGCGAGTCCCTCCGGAAGCCGGCCACGCGGTCCGGCGCCGTCAGCCGGTACCGCTCGCCGCCGCCGTCCCCGCGCCCGTCGCCCGCACCGCCCGCCGGGCCGCCGCGCGTGAGGATCAGGAAACCGCCCAGAAGGGCGCACAGCATGACGATCGAACCGATCACCACGCCCGCCACCAGCTTCCCCTTGCCGCTCGGGCGGTCCGGGACGGGCGGCGGCCACACGGCCGCGCCGTAGCCGCTCGGACCGCCCGGCTGTGCGTAGGACCGGGGGGCCGCCGGAAGCGGCTCGTACAGGTCGGCCTGCTGCTTGCTCATCGTTCTCTCGTCGCTTCTCTCGTTGCGTGGGCGTCATCCTTGCCGATCCCGCGGCCATCGATTCGAAACCCCCGCGCACGCCCCCGTAGAATTCACCCCGTGACCGACAACACTCAGCGCCCCGACAGCGGGCACGCGACCGACCGCACCCCCGACCTGCCGACCCAGTACGTGCCGGCCGACGTAGAGGGGCCGCTGTACGAGCGCTGGGTAGAGCGGGGCTACTTCGAGGCCGATGCCAAGAGCGAGAAGGAGCCCTACACGATCGTCATTCCGCCGCCGAACGTCACCGGCTCCCTCCACCTGGGCCACGCCTTCGAGCACACGCTGATCGACGCCCTCACCCGCCGCAAGCGCATGCAGGGCTACGAGGTCCTGTGGCAGCCGGGCATGGACCACGCGGGCATCGCCACGCAGAACGTGGTCGAGCGCGAGCTCGCCAAGGAGGGCAAGTCGCGCCACGACCTCGGCCGTGAGGCGTTCGTCGAGCGCGTCTGGCAGTGGAAGGCCGAGTCCGGCGGGCAGATCTCCGGCCAGATGCGCCGTCTGGGTGACGGCGTCGCCTGGAGCCGCGAGCGGTTCACCATGGACGAGGGCCTGTCCAAGGCCGTCCAGACGATCTTCAAGAAGCTCTACGACGACGAGCTGATCTACCGCGCCGAGCGCATCATCAACTGGTGCCCGCGCTGCCTGACCGCCATCTCGGACATCGAGGTGGAGTACCAGGACGACGACGGCGAGCTCGTCTCCATCCGCTACGGCGAGGGCGACGCCTCCATCGTCGTCGCCACGACGCGCGCCGAGACGATGCTGGGCGACACCGCCGTGGCCGTCCACCCCGAGGACGAGCGCTACAAGCACCTCGTCGGCACGGAGATCGAGCTGCCGCTGACCGGCCGCCGCATCCCGGTCGTCGCCGACGAGCACGTCGACCCGGAGTTCGGCACGGGTGCCGTCAAGGTGACCCCGGCCCACGACCCGAACGACTTCGAGATCGGGCGACGCCACGACCTGCCGTCGCTCACCGTCCTCGACGAGCACGGCGTCATCACGGCCCACGGCCCCTTCCTCGGCCTGGACCGCTTCGAGGCCCGTTCCGCGATCGTCGGCGCCCTGCGCGCCGAGGGCCGCATCGTCGCCGAGAAGCGCCCGTACACCCACTCCGTGGGCCACTGCTCGCGCTGCAAGACGACGCTGGAGCCGCGGCAGTCCATGCAGTGGTGGGTGAAGACCGCCCCGCTGGCCAAGGCCGCCGCCGACGCCGTCCGCGAGGACAAGGTCAAGATCCACCCGCAGGAGATGGAGAAGCGCTACTTCGACTGGGTCGACAACCTCCACGACTGGTGCATCTCGCGCCAGCTGTGGTGGGGCCACCGCATCCCCGTCTGGTACGGCCCGGACGGCGAGATGGTCTGCGTCGGACCGGACGAGCAGCCGCCGACCGGCGAGGGCTGGCACCAGGAGACCGACGTCCTGGACACCTGGTTCTCCTCCGGCCTGTGGCCCTTCTCCACCCTCGGCTGGCCGGAGAAGACCGAGAGCGTCGAGAAGTTCTACCCGAACTCCGTCCTCGTCACCGGCTACGACATCCTCTTCTTCTGGGTCGTCCGGATGATGATGTTCGGCCTGTACGCGATGGACGGCACCCCGCCGTTCCACACCATCGCCCTGCACGGCATGGTCCGCGACCAGTTCGGCAAGAAGATGTCGAAGTCCTTCGGCAACGCGGTCAACCCGCTCGACTGGATGGACAAGTACGGCTCCGACGCCGTCCGCTTCACCCTCGCCCGCGGCGCCAACCCCGGCGTCGACGTGCCGATCGGCGAGGACTGGGTCCAGGGCTCGCGCAACTTCGCGAACAAGATCTGGAACGCGACGCGCTTCGCGATGATGAACGGCGCCACGGTCGAGGGCGACCTGCCGCCCGCCGAGAAGCTGTCGGCCACCGACCGCTGGATCCTCTCGCGGCTCAACGCCGTCGTCGCCGAGGTGGACGCGCTCTACGACGACTACCAGTTCGCGAAGCTCTCGGACGCGCTGTTCCACTTCGCGTGGGACGAGGTCTTCGACTGGTACGTCGAGCTGTCCAAGACCACCTTCCAGAAGGGCGGTCCCGAGGCCGAGGTCTCGGCCCGCGTCCTGGGCGAGGTCCTCGACGTCACGCTCAAGCTGCTGCACCCGGTCGTGCCCTTCGTCACCGAGACGCTGTGGACCACGCTCACCGGCAAGGAGTCGGTCGTCGTCGCCGACTGGCCGAAGGACAGCGGCTTCCGCGACGCCGCGGCCGAGCAGGAGATCGCCACGCTCCAGCAGGTCGTCACCGAGGTCCGCCGCTTCCGCTCCGACCAGGGCCTGCAGCCGGGCCAGAAGGTCCCGGCCCGGCTCGACCTGAGCGGCACGGCGCTGGCGGCCCACGAGGACGCGATGCGTTCGCTGCTGCGTCTGCAGCCGGCCGGCGAGGGCTTCGCCGCGACCGCCTCGCTGCCGGTCGCGGGTGCGACTGTCGCGCTCGACCTGTCCGGCACGATCGACGTCGAGGCCGAGCGCAAGCGCCTCACGAAGGCGCTCGCCGCGGCCGAGAAGGACAAGGCGCAGTCCACGGCCAAGCTGGGCAACGAGGCGTTCCTCGCGAAGGCCGCGGAGGCGGCCGTGGAGAAGATCCGTAAGCGGCTGGAGACGGCCGAGGCGGATATTGAGCGGATCAGCGCGCAGTTGGCGGCGCTGCCGCAGGGCTGAGCCCGGCCCCGCTGGGGCTTTGAGCGGCCCCCTGTGCCCTTGGTGGGTACGGGGGGCCGTTTGCTTGTCACCTGCGGCCCGGTGGGGGCTTGTCGCGCAGTTCCCCGCGCCCCTTATGGGGCGCGGATCGCGCCGAGTCGCTGCGGGCTTGTCGCGCACTCGCGGCGGAGCCGCAGATTGATACGGCCCCGCGGCCCTTACGGGCGCGTATGCCTAACGCGCCGCCCACGGGCGCGTCCGCCCCGGGTCCCACATCGGGCCCCAGGGGCCCTCCACCGGGCCCTCTTCCTCCTGGGTCAGGGGGCGGCGCCGCTTTCGCCGGTGCTGCGGCCAGCACAGTACGTACACCGTGGACACCGCCACGAACCCGAGCCGGATCAGGCCCTTCGCCGACTCGTCCGGTACGGCGAAGACGCTGCCGTACAGCACGATCAGTGCGATCCAGCTCCACCAGGGGACGAGGCGCCGCTGCCCGCAGACGTCCCACAGCAGCGTGCCGAGCAGCACCGACGCCGTGTAGTACGTGTAGACGCTCGGGTCGAGGAGGATGCGGGCGTTCGCGCCGAGCAGGACGACGCCGGCCCAGCGGCCCCGCCACACCGCGACCGCGCCCAGCGTGAGGCCGAGGGCGGCCTGGGCGGGGCGGGCCCAGTCGGGGGTGACGGGGGTGTTGCCGCCCAGCCAGCGCAGGGCGGAGGCCGGGCTGTTGGGGATGGTGAACTTCGCCGCGGCGAAGGAGTCCGGGGCCGCGAGGAAGAACGGCAGCCAGGCGACGGCCAGCAGCGCCGCGCACCACAGGGCCGCCCGCAGCCAGCGGTCGCGGGGCAGGGCGAGGATCAGCGGTACGAAGGCCAGGGCCGTCGGCTTGGAGTCCATGGCCAGGGCCAGGCAGGCGCCGACGGCCGCCGGGTTGCAGCGGGTCAGGAACCAGACCGCCAGCGCGGTGAAGAACAGCGCCAGGACGTCGTCCAGGTGCCCGAAGCGGACCGAGACCTCGATCCACATGGGGATGAAGGCCAGCCCCGCGATCAGCACGCGCTGCCGCAGCCGCTGGTGGTTCGTGCCCGTACCGAGGAAGTGCATGGCGGCGCTGCGCCCCGCCAGCACGACGATGACCAGGCCCAGCACGGACATGAACGCCGCCGCCAGGAACTGTCCCGTGTGCTCGGAGAACGGGTTGAACAGGCCCGCCACCAGGAAGCTGATGGGGCCCATCTGCAGCTCGGGGTGGTGGGCGTAGAGGTTGAGCCCGCCGGTGCCGTCGCCCGACGAGCCCTGGTAGATCAGCTCGCCCCCGGTGCGCAGGTAGTGCCAGGAGAAGCCGCCGTTGGGCTCGACGACGGCGAACCACAGCAGGGTCCACGCCGTGAGCAGCAGCAAGTGCATCCGTGTGCTGATTTCCGGTACCCGCACCCGCACAACGCTCCCGTTCCGCTGCCCGGACCTGCTCCGGACATGTGTCACCGGGGGTCAGATGGCGGAACGGGGGCGGGGGTTGCCTTGCGGGCGGGAATTGTGACCCGGTTCACGTTTATGTGATGTGACGCGCCGTCAGGCCCCGGGCGGGCGGCGGCCGTCGTCAGCTCTCGATCGCGACCGGGCCCGAGGTGACGACCTCGGCGTTGCGCCGCGTCTTGGCCCAGCCGTTGCGGCCGCGCAGCATCCGGACGAAGCCGCGCGCCGACGCCGGGAAGAGGTGGTACGCGTACAGCCACAGTGCCAGACCCCACAGCAGGGCGGCCGGCAGGGAGTGGTCCGACGCCCGGTCCCGGCGGTAGACCGGGCCCCACAGCACGAACGGCAGCACGGAGACGACGGCCAGGCCCAGCACCAGCGGCCACAGCGCGAGCATGCCGCCGAACGCCGCACCGAAGCCGTCCTCGGCGGCGGTCAGGCCCAGCAGGGCGAACATGACCGCGCACAGCGCGAGGGTCACCAGGTGGGCGACCGGCTGGAGGAAGGTGTAGAGCGTCTCCAGGACGCCCTTGCCGCCGTAGTGGCGGGAGGAGACGATGCGCGGCGCGTAGCGGACGCACTGCAGGTTGCCCTGCGCCCAGCGGGTGCGCTGCGTGAGGAAGCGGCGGGCGTGCGGCAGGCCCTCCTGGGAGACCCAGGTGTCGGCTATGTGGGATATCCGGTCACCGTTGAGGATCATGTGCAGGCCCAGCTCGTAGTCCTCCAGGAGCGCGCCGCGCTTCCAGGGGCGGCGCTCGGCGGCGGCGATCCGGTCCAGGGCGGCGAGCCGGGTGAACTGGCCGTTGCCGCCCAGGCCCACGGAGCCGGTGCGGCCGCGCAGCAGCTGCATGCCGGCGTTCGAGACGGAGAACTCCATGTCCTGCATGCGGACGAGGAGACGGGCGAAGGCGTTGCGGACCCGGCCGCGGTCCGGCAGCGGGCGCGGGTCGCCGGCGTTGCGCATGCGCACGCTGACCTGCACGCCGCCGGTCTCCGGGTCGCCGAAGCCGGCGGGGCCGCTGACGCGCTCCAGCGCGTGCGGGTCGAGCTGGCCGTCGGCGTCGATCACGCACACGACGACGCGCTCGCGGTCGGTGTCCTTGGACAGGAACTGGTTCAGTTCGTCGTACGCGGCGTTCAGTGCCGCGCCCTTGCCCTGGCGGGCGTCGGGGCGCACGCGGCTGACGAGGTGCACGCGGCGGTCGGTCTCGGCGAGCCCGGCGACGATGGCGCCGGTGCGGTCGTCGCTGTCGTCGTCGATGACCCACACGTGGGCGCGCGGGTGGTCGGCGCGCAGGCGGCCGACGGTCGTGCCGACGACCGCCTCCTCGTCGCGGCAGGGGACGAAGAAGTGCCAGGCGAAGGCGCCGGCGTCGCCGTTCTGCGCCTCGGGGCGGCGGAGGTAGGCGTGGCGGGCGCCGGCCCAGTAGAGGAGGAAGCAGGCGAGGAGGAAGAAGGGGAAGACGAACAGGAGGGGGCTGGAAAACATGCGGGGTATCGCTCCGGGGAAGGGGCTTCGGCGGGTACGGCACCGCCGGTCACGTGCGTGGGGGCTGCTCGCCGTTGCGGCGGAGGAGAGGCCCCGGTCCCGCCCTTTCACCGTTTCCCGGGCTGCGCCCGGACCCCGGGGCTCGGCCCCGGTTACGGGAAGGACGGGGCGGGAGAGGTCCCTACGCCGCCGCTGCCAAGTGCTGCGGGGCGGCGATCGCCGTCAGCAGGGCGGTGATCCGCTCCGACGCCAGGCCGTCCCCGAAGGGGCTCGGCAGGGCCGACAGGCGGTCCAGCCCCTCCGCGCCGGAGGCGAGCCGGCGCCGGGCCGCCCGCCCGATCTCCGCACCCGGCTCCACCAGGTCCGCGAAGTCCGCCATCGCCTCGGGCCGCTCCGTCGAGCGCCGCACGACGACCAGCGGCCGCCCCAGCACCGTGCACTCCTCCTGGATGCCGCCCGAGTCGGAGACGAGCAGCGCCGCGTGCCGGGCCAGGGCGAGGAACTCGCCGTAGCCGAGCGGGCGGGTGACGGTCAGGCCCGCCAGGAGGCCCTCCAGGCCGGCGGCCTCGATGCGGGCACGGGTCCGCGGGTGCAGCGGCACGACGACCGGTCGGCCGTCGGCCGCGAGCGCGGCGAGCTCGGTGAAGACGGCCCGCAGCGCCTCGGGGGAGTCGGTGTTCTCGGGCCGGTGGACGGTGGCCAGGACGTACGCGTCGGCGGTCAGCCCGTGCTGCGCCAGCAGCTCGGCGCGCTCGGAGGCCGGCGGCAGCTGCCCGTGCACCGCCTCGACCACCGTGTTGCCGGTGACGGCGATCCGGGCGTCCGCGACGCCCTCCGCGAGCAGGTTCGCGCGGTTGTCCTCCGTGGCCGCGCACAGCACGTCCGCGATGCTGTCGATGAGGACGCGGTTGTGCTCCTCGGGCATGTTGCGGTCGTGGCTGCGCAGGCCGGCCTCGACGTGCAGCAGCGGGATGCCGCGGGCGTTCGCGGCGAGCGCGCCCGCGAGGGCCGCGTTGGTGTCGCCCTGGACGACGACGGCGCGCGGCGGCTCGGCGGTGAAGAGGTCGTCCAGCTGGGCGAGGGCGCTGGAGATCTGGACGGCGCGCGGCTGTCCGCCGACCCCGGTCAGGAACGTCGGCTCGGGCAGGCCCAGCTCGGTCAGGAAGCGGCCGGAGAGTTCCTCGTCGTAGTGCTGACCGGTGTGCACCAGGTGGGCGGCGGGGCCCAGGAGGCGTACGAGGTCGGTGAGCTTGACCAGCTCGGGGCGGGTGCCGAGGACGACGGCGACGCTACGGGCGGGCAGGAACTGCACGAGGTGACTCCTGGGGCTGGCGGACGGTGACAGCTCCAGAGCCTGCGGTTGCTCGGTTGCACCCCTGGGGGGACTTCGGTTGCCGGACGGTTGCGAAACCGGAATCCGGCCGGAAACCGGGCTAGAAGGGACTTTCGTCCTCGTCCGGGGCGGGACTTTCGCCCCCGCCGTCGGCCCGGTAGCGGTAGCCCAGCCCCCGTACGGCCTCCAGCGGGTCCGCGGCCTCGTCGCCGGCGGCCTGGCGCAGCTTGCGCCGCAGCCGCAGGACGGCGAACTTCACGCGCTCGCGGCCGGTGCCCTCGGGGTCGTCCCACACCCGGTCGAGCAGCTGGTCGGTGGTGATCACCCGGCCCCGGTTGCGGACCAGCAGCTGCAGCAGCCGGTACTCGATGTCGCTGAGCCGGGCCTCGTGCCCCTGCCAGACCGCCGAGCGCCGCTCGGGCACGAGCCGCAGCCCGTCGTCGAAGGAGTCGCCGGCCCAGCGGGTGGGCGCGGTGCGGCGCAGCAGCGCCTCGACGCGGGCGAGTAGCTCGTCGTTGCCGAAGGGCTTGGGCAGGTAGTCGTCGGCGCCGGCGCGCAGGCCGCGGACCCGGTCGGTCTCGGCGCCGCGGGCGGTGAGCAGCAGGACGGGCAGGTCGCTGAGGTCCCGGGTGCGCTCCAGCACCTCCCAGCCGTTGAGCTGAGGCAGCCCGATGTCGAGCAGCATGAGGGCGGGGCGCTCGGCGAACAGCAGCCGCAGCCCGTCGCGGCCGTTGTCCGCGTGGGCGACCTCGTAGCCGGCGCGGGTGAGCAGGGTGCGCAGGGCCAGGGCGAGGTCGGGGTCGTCCTCGACGACGAGCACGCGGGTCATCCGGCCGCCTCCTCGCGCGGCGGCTCGCCCGGCCCTGCGACCGGCAGCCGGACCAGGAACGCCGCGCCCCCGCCCGTCGCCTCGCCGACGGTGATCGTCCCGCCGTGCAGCCGGACGATCGTGCGGCTGATGGCGAGCCCGAGACCGGTGCCGGGATATCCACCCGTACGCGCGTTCGGTGCCCGTACGAAACCATTGAAGATCTCGTCCCGGAATTCCTCCGGGACGCCGATTCCGGTATCCGCGACTTCGATCTCCCAGAACTCCCCGCGGGGTGCCGCCGTGACCGAGATCCGGCCACCCGCCGGGGTGTATTTCGCGGCATTCTCCAGAAGATTGGCCAGGACGTTCCGCAGCCGGTGCCGGTCGCCGCGCAGGACGGGTCCGGGAGCGCACTCCAGAACGGTGAACAATCCCGCCTCCTGTGCCGCGCCCATCCGGTCGAGGACGGCCTCCAGCAGCATGCGGTCCACCTCCACGGCCCCGAATTCCAGGTCCAGGCCGGCGGTGGCCCGCATCCGGGTGGTCAGGAGCAGGTCGGTGATCACCCGCTGCATGCGGTCGGCGTTGCGGCGGACGGCCTCCAGGAAGGAGGCCTGCTCCCCGGTGAGGGTGCCGAAGGACGGGTCGGCGAGCAGCTCGCAGAAGCTGATCACGGAGGTGAGGGGGGTGCGCAGCTCGTGCGAGGCGGCGGCGGTGAAGGCGTTGCGCTGCCGGGCCAGCTCGGTGAGCGCCGTGTTGTCCCGCTCCAGGTCCCGCTCGCGCCGCTTGCGGTCGGTGACGTCCTCGTAGGTCCACAGGGCGCCCAGGTAGGCGCCCTCGTGGCGGAGCGGTTCGATCACGCGGCGGACGGTGCGGCCGCCGGGGAAGGGGAGCTCGGCCGTGCGGTGGACGTGGTGGTGGGCGGGATGCCCGGCAAGGAAACCGCCGGCCCGGCCCTCCGCATCGAACATGCGGTTGAACTTGCGGTTGGCCGCGAGCACCCCGCCGTCCGGGCCCTGCACGACGGCGCCCGCGGGCAGCGCCTCCAGCAGCGCGTCCAGCAGCGTCCGCAGCCGGTCTTCCTCTCCGCTCACCATCCAGCTCCTGCACGTAGGGGCGTCGGCACGTGGCCGCGGGGGCATGGGGCACGAGGCACGGGCACGTAGGAACGTAAGGGGCCTTTCGGGAAAACCGTAGGACAACGCCGCCGGGCCTGCCGCCCGTGCTGTCGGACCCCCTCCGTAGACTGGTCCGCGTGAGCGAGCGCCCCCTGAATGACGACAACGGCAGCACCGGCCCCGACGACGACCGCTTCGAGGAGATCGTCGACGCCGAGACCGAGCGGGATCCCGACCTCGCCGTCATCGAGGCGGGCAGCCGGACCCTGCGCGCCCAGGCGGTCCCGCCGCAGGGCGACGTCCCCGCCCGCCCCGAGGACCCCGAGACCGACCGGGCGCTGCGCGAGGTCGAGGCCGAGCTCGCCGGCCGCTGGGGCGAGACCAAGCTCGACCCCTCGCTGGTGCGCATCGAGGCCCTGATGGACATCCTGGGCCAGCCCCAGCGCGCCTACCCGGCGATCCACATCACCGGCACCAACGGCAAGACCAGCACGGCCCGCATGATCGAGTCGCTGCTGGGCGCCTTCGAGCTGCGCACCGGGCGGTACACCAGCCCGCACGTCCAGTCGGTCACCGAGCGCATCAGCCTCGACGGCGCCCCGATCTCGGCCGAGCGCTTCATCGAGACGTACCGCGACATCCAGCCGTACGTGCAGATGGTCGACGACCGCGAGGACTACCGCCTGTCCTTCTTCGAGGTCCTGACGGCCATGGCCTACGCGGCCTTCGCCGACGCCCCGGTCGACGTGGCCGTCGTCGAGGTCGGCATGGGCGGCACCTGGGACGCGACGAACGTCGTCGACGGCTCCGTCGCCGTCGTCACCCCCATCTCGCTCGACCACACCGACCGGCTCGGCGCCACGCCCGGCGACATCGCCGGCGAGAAGGCCGGCATCGTCAAGCAGGACGCCACCGTCGTCCTCGCCCAGCAGCCGGTCGACGCCGCGCAGGTGCTGCTCAAGCGCGCGGTCGACGTCGACGCCACCGTGGCCCGCGAGGGCATGGAGTTCGGCGTCGTCTCCCGGGAGGTCGCCGTCGGCGGCCAGCTGCTGACGCTGCGCGGCCTGGGCGGCGAGTACCCCGACCTCTTCCTGCCGCTGTACGGCGCCCACCAGGCGCACAACGCCGCGGTCGCCCTGGCCGCCGTCGAGGCGTTCTTCGGGATCGGCGCGCAGCACGCCCGCACGCTCGACATCGACACCGTCCGCCGCGCCTTCGCCCAGGTCACCTCCCCGGGCCGGCTGGAGGTCGTGCGCCGCAGCCCCACCGTCGTGCTGGACGCCGCGCACAACCCGGCCGGCGCGCGCGTGACGGCCGAGGCCGTCACCGAGGCGTTCGGCTTCAGCCGGCTCGTCGGCGTCGTCGGCGCCAGCGCCGACAAGGACGTCCGCGGCCTGCTGGAGGCCTTCGAGCCGGTCTTCGCCGAGGTCGTGGTGACCCGCAACTCCACCCCGCGCTCCATGGACCCCGACGAGCTCGCGGCCATCGCCGTCGAGGTCTTCGGCGCCGAGCGCGTGCAGGTCGAGCCCCGGCTGGACGACGCCCTGGAGGCCGCGATCACCCTCGCGGAGGAGGAGGCCGAGTTCTCCGGCGCGGGCGTCCTGGTGACCGGCTCGGTGATCACGGTCGGCGAGGCCCGGCTGCTCCTCGGAAGGGGCTGACGATGCGAACGCTCTGCGCGAGCACTCTGATCGGTGAATTCTTCGTCATCGGGTTCGCCGGTCTGGTCGCCATGCAGATGTCCGACCTCCCGGCGGGCACGGTGTGGGCCGTCAGCGGCACCGCGATGGCCGTGAGCGTGCTGCTGTGCGGCATGCTCGGCCGCCCCGGCGGCGTCCAGCTGGGCTGGCTGCTGCAGATCGGGCTGGTGCTGAGCGGCTTCGTCGTCCCGATGATGTTCATCCTCGGGGTGATCTTCGGCGGGCTGTGGTGGGCGTCGGTCCACTTCGGCCGCAAGATCGACGAGGCGAAGGCGCGGTTCGCGGCCGAGGCGGCCGACGCCGCGTAGCCGGGGCCCGGTCCGGGTGCCGCGCGTCCGCCGCGCCCCTGTACCCTCTGGCCCACCAGACCCGATCGTCCGCAAGGAGCCGCAGTATGAGCCAGCGCACCCTCGTCCTTCTCAAGCCCGACTGCGTGCGGCGCCGGCTGGTGGGCGAGGTCATCGCCCGCATCGAGCGCAAGGCCGGATGGACGATCAGCGCGCTGGAGCTGCGCACCCTGGACCGCGCCACCCTGGAGCAGCACTACGCCGAGCACGTCGGCCGCGACTTCTACGAGCCGCTGATGGGCTTCATGTCCTCCGGCCCCGTCGTCGCCATGGTCGTCGAGGGCGAGCGCGTCATCCAGGGCGTGCGTGCCCTGGCCGGCCCGACGGACCCCATTTCGGCCGCCCCGGGATCCATCCGTGGTGACTTCGGCACCATCACGCGCGAGAACCTCATCCACGCCTCGGACTCCGAGGAGTCGGCCGAGCGGGAAATCAAGATTTTCTTTCCCGGCCTCGGCTGATAGCGCATCAAGGCCGGAGCCTTTCTGATCAGGGGCGACCGATTTTCTTTCGGTCGCCCCTGGCATATGCGCGGCGAACGAGGGAACCTCTCACTCCGACACGACGTCACCATTACTGGGGGAGGCTCCACTTCCGCCCACAATGGCGGAGGAACCCTCGCACCGCGTTCGACCGGTCGAGACTACGATGAGAGCCTCCGCGCCCGCCGCGCACCGCACACCCTGCCGACCTCAAGTAAGCACCCGCTCCAGCTGGGAAGGCCAGACGTATCCTCATGGGGAACAACATGTCGTTCATCGGCCGTGACATGGCTGTCGACCTCGGGACCGCCAACACGCTGGTGTACGTCAGAGGCCGCGGAATCGTCCTCAACGAGCCCTCAGTCGTCGCCATCAACACCAACACCGGCGGCATCCTCGCGGTGGGTGCCGAGGCGAAGAAGATGATCGGCCGCACCCCGGGCAACATCGTCGCGGTCCGGCCGCTGAAGGACGGCGTCATCGCCGACTTCGAGATCACCGAGCGGATGCTCCGCTACTTCATCCTCAAGATCCACAAGCGCCGCTGGATGGCCCGCCCGCGCGTCGTGGTCTGCGTGCCCTCCGGCATCACCGGCGTCGAGCGGCGCGCCGTCATCGAGGCGTCCACCCAGGCGGGCGCCCGCCAGGTGCACATCATCGAGGAGCCGATGGCCGCCGCGATCGGCTCCGGCCTCCCCGTCCACGAGGCCACCGGCAACATGGTCGTCGACATCGGCGGCGGCACCACCGAGGTCGCGGTGATCTCCCTCGGCGGCATCGTCACCGCCCAGTCCATCCGCGTCGCGGGCGACGAGCTCGACAACGCGATCATCCAGCACATCAAGAAGGAGTACAGCCTCCTCCTCGGTGAGCGGACCGCCGAGCAGATCAAGATCACCATCGGGTCGGCCTACGACCTGGAGCAGGACGAGCACACCGAGATCCGCGGCCGGGACCTCGTCAGCGGCCTGCCCAAGACGGTCGTCATCTCCGCCGCCGAGGTCCGCAAGGCCATCGAGGAGCCGGTCAACTCCATCGTGGACGCCGTCAAGACCACGCTCGACAAGTGCCCGCCCGAGCTCTCGGGTGACGTCATGGACCGCGGCATCGTTCTCACGGGCGGCGGCGCCCTCCTGCGCGGCCTCGACGAGCGGCTGCGCCGGGAGACCGGCATGCCGATCCACATCGCCGAGGACCCGCTGGACTCCGTCGCGCTCGGCTCGGGCAAGTGCGTCGAGGAGTTCGAGGCCCTCCAGCAGGTCCTGGACGCCCAGCCGCGCCGCTGACCGGGCGGCCGGGGCGGCTGCGCCGGAGCCGCGGCCGCAGCGCCACGGGCCTCGTTCCCGGGCGCCGTTCCCCCTGCCGGGGGACGCCGTCCGGCCCCTTGGCAGGGGGTGGCGCCAAAGGCACCCGGCGTACCACCGCTGCCGGGAAACAACCTGATATACAGGCACAACGCTCCGGATGACCGGCCCGCCCCGCAGCCCGCCGGTCCTACGAGAAGGGCACGCCGCCGCACGTGAGGGACACACGAGAGAGCCGGCTGCTGCTGGTGCTGCTGGTCGCCATCGCCTTCGCACTGATCACGGTGGACATCCGTGGCGGTGAGCGGTCCCCGCTCGACGGCGCCCGGCACGCTGCGGCCTCCGTCTTCGGGCCCGTCGAGAAGGGCGTCGCCTCCGCGGTCGACCCCGTGGGCAACGCCGTGGCGGCCGTCCGTGACTCCGGTGAGCGGCACAACCGCATCAGCGCCCTGGAGCGCGAGAACACCAGCCTCAAGCAGCGGCTCGGCAGCAACGACCGCAACCGCGGCCGGGCCGCCGAGCTCGACGACATGCTCAAGACCGCCGGCCGCGGCCAGTACGGCATCAAGGGCGCCCAGGTCATCGCCATAGGCGCGGCCCAGGGCTTCTCCTGGACCGTCACCATCGACGCCGGCAGCCGGGACGGCATCCAGCGCGACATGACCGTCCTCAACGGCGACGGCCTCGTCGGCCGCGTCACCACCGTCGCCCGCGACACCTCGACCGTCCTGCTCGCCAACGACCCCAAGTTCACCGTGGGCACCCGCATGGAGAAGAGCGGCGAGCTCGGCTTCGCCAACGGCCAGGGCGCCGGCGTCCTGCGCGTCGAACTGCTCAACGGCAAGGCGGCCGTCCGCCCCGGCGACCGCCTCGTCACCTTCGGCTCCAGCCGCGACAAGCCCTTCGTGCCCGGCGTCCCCGTCGGCGAGGTCACCCGCGTCGAGCCCGCCGGCGGCAGCCTCACCCGCACCCTCCAGGTCCGCCCCTTCGTCGGCTACAGCAAGCTCGACATCGTCGGCGTCGTCGTCGAACCCCCGCGGACCGACCCGCGCGACACCGTGCTGCCGCCCAAGCCCGAAGCCCCCAAACCCACGCCCACCGTGACCGTTACGGTCACGCCGTCCGCGAGCGCCAAACCCGAGGACTGACGATGCGCCTCAACCGGATCCTGCTCTCGACCGCGCTCGTGGTGGTCGCCCTCGTCGTGCAGGTCACCGTCCTGGCACGGCTCCACCTGCCGGGCGCCGTCCCCGACCCACTCCTCCTCGTCGTCGTCGGGCTCGCCCTCGTCCACGGCCACACCAACGGCGCCGTCATCGGCTTCGGCGCCGGCCTGCTGGCCGACCTGGCCCCGCCCGCCGACCACGCCACCGGCCGGTACGCCCTCGTGCTGAGCGTCATCGGCTATCTCGTCGGCCTCGCCCGCCCCGAGACCGGCAAGCTGCGCTCGGCCACCGTGCCCATGCTGGTCGTGGTCGCCGCGGCCGTCACCTCCACCCTGCTCTACGCGGGCGTCGGCTCCCTCGTCGGCGACACCGCCGCCCGGAACGTCGGCCTCAGCAGCCTCGTGTTCACCGCGGCCCTCTACGACCTGCTGCTCGCGCCGTTCATCGTGCCGCTCGTCATGGCCATGGCCAGGCGCGTCCAGAACGACCCGCTGACCGCCGACGGCCCCAGCACGCTGGGCGGCAGCCGCAGCGGCCGCACGGGCCGCCTGGGCAGCCAGCGCACCGGACTGCGCAACCGGCCCCTGCGCCGGCCGAGCCGCGTCAAGGGGGTGAAGCGGCTGTGAGCGACGCACGCGCGGCCGCCGGGCCGCACCCGGCCACGATGCCCGCACCTCTGCGCCGCGTGGGCGGAGAAGCGAACGAGGGGGCATTGTGAGCGACGCACGCGCGGCCGCCGGGCCGCACCCGGCCACGATGCCCGCACCTCTGCGCCGCGTGGGCGGAGAAGCGAACGAGGGGGCACTGTGAGCAGCAATCTCTCCGAGTCCGGGCGGACCTCACGCGTCACCATCCGCCTCGTCGTCATCCAGATCCTCGTCTTCTCCCTCCTCCTCACCCTCGGCGGCCGCCTCTGGTACCTCCAGATCCGCAACGGCGACGAATACACCGCCGAAGCCGCCGACAACCACATCCAGCAGGTCGTCGCCCCCGCCACCCGCGGCTCGATACTGGACGCCCGCGGCGTCCCCCTCGCCGACAACGAGACCCGCCTCGTCGTCTCCGCGAGCCGCACCGACCTGATGAAGATGAAGGACCGGGGCCGCACCGTCCTCGCCCGCCTCGCCGGGGTGCTGGGCATGAAGCCCGAGGACGTCGCCGCCAAGGTCCGGCTCTGCGACGCCAAGACCCCCAAGCCCTGCTGGGCCGGCTCGCCCTACCAGCCCATCCCCATCACCGACGAGGCCACCACCCAGCAGGCCCTGCAGATCCGCGAGCGCGCCGAGGACTTCCCCGGCATCACCGCCGAGCCCACCGCCGTGCGCCGCTACGCCGGCCCCGGCGGCTCCAACACCGCCCAGGTCCTCGGCTACCTCTCGCCGGTCACCGACGAGGAGATCACCAAGGCCAAGGCCGGCCGCTCGCCGCTGCTCCGCTCCGACCAGGTCGGCCGCTCCGGCCTGGAGCGCCAGTACGACAGCCAGCTGCGCGGCAAGGCCGGTGTCACCCGCTACGAGGTCGACAACCTCGGCCGCGTCATCGGCAAGGCCAAGAGCGACAAGGCCGTCCCCGGCTCCAACCTCGTCACCAGCATCGACGCCCGCGTGCAGGCCATAGCGGAACGCGAGCTGGACCAGGCGATGAAGGACGCCCGCAAGGAGGTCGACAAGAACACCGGCACCAACTACAAGGCCGACGCCGGTGCCGTCGTCGTCATGGAGGCCAAGACCGGCCGCGTCGTCGCCATGGCCTCCAACCCCACCTACGACCCCAACGCCTGGGTCGGCGGCATCTCCGCCAAGGACTACCAGAACCTCACCGGCAAGGACTCCGGCTTCCCGCTGCTCAACCGCGCCATCCAGGGCCAGGCCGCCCCCGGCTCGATCTTCAAGGTCATCTCCGCCACCGCCGCCGTCCGGGCCGGTTACGCCTTCGACGACAACTACAACTGCTCCGCCTCGTACAGCATCGGCAACCAGGTCTTCAAGAACTTCGAGTCCAAGGGGTACGGCCCGATCAACCTCGGCCGCGCCCTGGAGGTCTCCTGCGACACCGTCTTCTACGACCTGGCCTACCGCCAGTGGCAGAAGGACGGCGGCAACAACCCCAAGCACCCCGCCGACTGGTTCTACAAGACCGCCCACGACTTCGGCCTCGGCAAGGAGACCGGCATCGACCTCCCCAACGAGGTCACCGGCCGCGTCCCCGACCGCGAGTGGAAGAAGAAGTACTGGGAGGCCAACAAGGACTCCTGGTGCAAGCAGGGCAAGACCGACACCAGCTACGCCGGCCAGATCGCCAAGGAGAACTGCGAGTCCGGCATGCGCATGCGCGCCGGTGACTCCGTCAACTACTCCATCGGCCAGGGCGACACCCTCGTCACCCCCCTGCAGATGGCCACCATCTACGCCGCCGTCAGCAACGGCGGCACCCTGTGGAACCCCACCGTGGGCAAGGCCGTCATCAGCCCCGACGGCCGCACCGTCCAGGAGATCGCGCCGAAGGCGCACGGCAAGCTGCCGTTCGACCGGAAGACGCGCGACCAGATCGACGGCGCCCTCGCCGGCGTGGCCACCCAGGGCACCGCCGCCTGGCGCTTCGAGGGGTGGCCGCAGAAGGAGATCCCGATGCACGCCAAGACCGGCACCGCCGAGGTCTACGGCAAGCAGACCACCTCCTGGTTCGCCACCTACACCGGCGACTACGCGGTCGTCATGACGATCTCCCAGGGCGGCACCGGCTCCGGCGCCTCCGGCCCCGCCGTGCGCAACATCTACAACGCCCTCTACGGCGTCGACGAGAAGGGCAAGATCGACGCCAAGAAGGCGCTCCTGCCCCACCCCCAGACCGGCCTGCCGAAGATCGAGAAGGACGGCACCATCGAGGCCCAGCCCATCGAGCCCGCCCCGCCCAGCCCCTCGGCCCGGAAGGAGGAGCAGGACACGTGACCGCCACCGACGGCTACCGCGCGCGCCGCTTCAGCCCCGAGCGCTCCGCCTGGGGCCGGCTCACCGCCCGCGACTCCGTCGTCCGCCGCCTCGACTGGGTCATGGTCTGGGCCGCCCTCGCCCTCTCCGGCATCGGCACCCTCCTGGTCTACTCGGCCACCCGCAACCGCACCGAGCTCAACCAGGGCGACCCGTACTACTTCCTGCTCCGCAACATCCTCAACACCGGCATCGGCCTGGGCCTGGCCATCGGCGCGGTCTGGGTCGGCCACCGGGCCCTGCGCGGCGCCGTCCCCATCCTCTACGTCATCTCCGTCCTGCTCACCGTCGCCGTGCTGACGCCGCTCGGCGCGACCATCAACGGCGCCCGGTCCTGGATCCAGCTCGGCGGCGGCTTCTCCCTCCAGCCCTCCGAATTCACCAAGATCACCATCGCGCTGGGCATGGCGATGCTGCTCGCCGCCAAGGTCGACGCGGGGGAGCGGCTCCACCCCGACCACCGCACCGTCGTCGAGGCCCTCGGCCTCGCCGCCCTGCCGATCCTCGTCATCCTGCTGATGCCCGACCTCGGCTCCGTGATGGTGCTGGTCGTCATCGTCCTCGCCGTGCTCCTGGCCTCCGGCGCGTCCAACCGCTGGGTCGCCGGCCTGATCGGCACCGGCGTCCTCGGCTGCATCCTCATCTGGCAGCTCGGCGTCCTCGACGAGTACCAGATCAACCGCTTCGCCGCCTTCGCCAACCCCGCGCTCGACCCCTCCGGCGTCGGCTACAACACCAACCAGGCCCGCATCGCCATCGGCTCCGGCGGCCTCCTCGGCTCCGGCCTCTTCCACGGCTCCCAGACCACCGGGCAGTTCGTGCCCGAGCAGCAGACGGACTTCATCTTCACCGTCGCCGGCGAGGAACTGGGCTTCGTCGGCGCCGGGACGATCATCTTCCTGGTCGGCGTCGTCATCTGGCGCGCGTGCCGCATCGCCCGCGAGTCCACCGAGCTCTACGGGACGATCGTGGCCGCCGGGATCATCGCCTGGTTCGCCTTCCAGTCCTTCGAGAACATCGGGATGACGCTGGGGATCATGCCGGTCACGGGCCTGCCGCTGCCGTTCGTGTCGTACGGCGGTTCGTCCATGTTCGCGGCCTGGATCGCGATCGGCCTCCTGCAGTCCATCAAGGTCCAGCGGCCGGTATCGGCGTAAACGGGGGCTGCCCGGTGGGGCGCGTGCGCACTACATTCGCACTATGGCGGACACTCTGCGCGAGATCGAGCGGAAGTACGAGGCCACGGACGCCGCGGCTGCGGCTTCGCTCCCCGACCTGAGCGGCGTCAACGGCGTCGCGGCCGTCACCCACGAGGGCACGCACGAACTCGACGCCGTCTACTACGACACCGCCGACCAGCGGCTCGCCGCGGCCGGCATCACCCTGCGCCGCCGCACCGGCGGCCCGGACGCGGGCTGGCACCTCAAGCTGCCGGTCGCCCCCGGCGTCCGCGACGAGATCCGGGCACCCCTCTCGCCCGGCGTCCCGCGCGCCCTCTCCTCCCTCGTCCGCGCCCGCGTCCGGCACGCCGAGCTCGCCCCCCTGGTCCGCATCCGCTCCCGCCGCGACGTCAGCCACCTGCTCGGCGCGGACGGCACGCTCCTGGCCGAGGCCAGTGCCGACAGCGTCAGGGCCGACCGCCTCGGCGACGGCGGCGGCAGCGCCCGCTGGACCGAGTTCGAGGTCGAGCTGGCCGGCGGCACCGGCACCGGCACCGCCCTCCTCGACGCCGTCGAAGAGCGCCTCCTCGACGGCGGCCTGCGCCCTTCTGACGCCCCGTCGAAACTCGCCAGGGCACTGGCGGAGACGGCGGAGAAGCGGAAGAAGAAGACGAAGCAGGCCAAGCAAGCGAAGGAGACGCCGAAGGGCTCCGCCGGGGACCACGTCCTCGCCTACCTCCACCGGCAGACAGACGCCCTGCTCGCCTGCGACACCGGCGTCCGCCGCGGCACCGAGGACTCCGTCCACCAGATGCGCGTCGCCACGCGCCGCCTCCGCAGCGCCTTCCGCACGTACCGCGACGTCCTGGACCGCGAGGCCACCGGCCCCCTCGGCGCGGAGCTGCAGTGGCTCGCCGGAGAGCTCGGCGCCGACCGGGACCGGGAGGTCGTCGCCGACCGGCTGAAGGACGGCCTCGCCGGGCTGCCCGGCACGCTCGTCCTCGGGCCCGTCCGCGCCCGGCTGCGCATCTTCGCGGCCGGCCGCGCCCGGGGCACCCGCAAGCGGGTCCTGGCCCTCCTCGACGGCGAGCGCTACCTCGCCCTCCTCGACGCGCTCGACGCCCTCCTCGACGCCCCGCCCCTGCTGCCCGCCGCCGCGCACCCCGCACCGGAGGTCCTGGCCGGAGCCGTCCTGCGCGACTACAAGCGCCTCGCCGGCCGCGTCGAGAAGGCCCTCGGCACCGGCCCGGGGCCGCAGCGCGACACCGCCCTCCACGAGGCCCGCAAGGCCGCCAAGCGCGCCCGCTACGCCGCCGAGGCCGCCGTGCCAGCCCTCGGCAAGCCGGCCAAGCGCTTCACGGCCCGCATGAAGGGCGTCCAGACGCTCCTCGGCGATCACCAGGACAGCGTCATGACCCGCACCGCCCTGCGCACCCTCGCCGCCCGGGCCCACGCGGCGGGGGAGAGCACGTTCACACTGGGGCTGCTGTACGGGCGCGAGGAGCAGCGCGCGGCGGACGCCGAGCGCGATCTGCCGGAGGTGTGGCGGAAGGCGTCCCGGAAGCGGTACCGGGCGGATCTGCGGCCGTGAGGGTCCGCTCCGCGGGCACGTTACTCTTGAGGGTCACCCCCGTCCGCTCATGAGAGACATTGCGATGCCTGTCGAGTCGGTCTTCCCGCGCCTCGAAGCTCTCCTCCCGCACGTGCAGAAGCCCATTCAGTACGTCGGCGGAGAGCTCAACTCCACCGTCAAAGACTGGGACGCGTGCGACGTCCGCTGGGCCCTCATGTACCCGGACGCGTACGAGGTCGGTCTGCCCAACCAGGGCGTCATGATCCTCTACGAGGTCCTCAACGAGCGCGAGGGCGTCCTCGCCGAGCGCACGTACAGCGTGTGGCCGGACCTCGAGGAGCTGATGCGCGAGCACGCGGTGCCGCAGTTCACCGTGGACAGCCACCGGCCGGTCAAGGCGTTCGACGTCTTCGGCCTGAGCTTCTCCACCGAGCTGGGCTACACGAACATGCTCGCCGCGCTCGACCTGGCCGGCATCCCGCTGGACGCCAAGGACCGCACGATCGACGACCCGATCGTCCTCGCCGGCGGTCACGCCGCCTTCAACCCCGAGCCGATCGCGGACTTCATCGACTGCGCGGTCATCGGCGACGGCGAGCAGGCCGTCCTGGAGATCACCGAGATCATCCGCGCCTGGAAGGCCGAGGGCCGCCCGGGCGGCCGCGAGGAACTGCTGTTCCGTCTCGCGAAGACCGGCGGCGTGTACGTCCCGGCGTTCTACGACGTCGAGTACCTGCCGGACGGCCGCATCGGCCGCGTCGTGCCCACCAAGTCCGGCGTGCCGTGGCGCGTGTCCAAGCACACCGTCATGGACCTGGACGAGTGGCCGTACCCCAAGCAGCCGCTCGTGCCGCTCGCGGAGACCGTCCACGAGCGCATGTCCGTCGAGATCTTCCGCGGCTGCACCCGCGGCTGCCGCTTCTGCCAGGCCGGCATGATCACGCGCCCCGTGCGGGAGCGGAGCATCACCGGCATCGGCGAGATGGTCGAGAAGGGCCTCAAGGCCACGGGCTTCGAGGAGGTCGGCCTCCTCTCCCTGTCCTCCGCCGACCACACCGAGATCGGTGACATCGCGAAGGGCCTGGCGGACCGGTACGAGGAGGACAAGATCGGTCTGTCCCTCCCCTCCACCCGCGTGGACGCCTTCAACGTCGACCTCGCCAACGAGCTCACGCGCAACGGCCGCCGCTCCGGCCTGACCTTCGCCCCCGAGGGCGGTTCCGAGCGCATGCGCAAGGTCATCAACAAGATGGTCTCGGAAGAGGACCTGATCCGTACCGTCGCCACGGCGTACGGCAACGGCTGGCGCCAGGTGAAGCTGTACTTCATGTGCGGCCTGCCCACCGAGACCGACGACGACGTGCTGCAGATCGCCGACATGGCGATGAACGTCATCCAGAAGGGCCGCGAGGTCTCCGGCTCCAACGACATCCGCTGCACCGTCTCCATCGGCGGTTTCGTGCCCAAGCCGCACACGCCGTTCCAGTGGGCCCCGCAGCTCTCCGCGGAGGAGACGGACGCCCGCCTGGCGAAGCTGCGCGACAAGATCCGCGGCGACAAGAAGTACGGCCGTTCGATCGGTTTCCGCTACCACGACGGCAAGCCGGGCATCGTCGAGGGCCTGCTCTCGCGCGGTGACCGCCGCATCGGCGCCGTCATCCGCGCGGTCTACGAGGACGGCGGCCGCTTCGACGGCTGGCGCGAGCACTTCTCGTACGACCGCTGGATGAAGTGCGCCGAGAAGACGCTGCCCGAGCAGGGCGTGGACGTCGCCTGGTACACGACGCGCGAGCGCACGTACGAGGAGGTCCTGCCCTGGGACCACCTGGACTCCGGTCTCGACAAGGACTGGCTCTGGGAGGACTGGCAGGACGCGCTCGACGAGACCGAGGTCGAGGACTGCCGCTGGACGCCGTGCTTCGACTGCGGCGTGTGCCCGCAGATGGACACGTCCATCCAGATCGGCCCGACCGGCAAGAAACTGCTGCCGCTGAGCGTCGTCAAGTAGGAACGCCTGTTCGAGTGGGGGCCCTGCCGGGTTGGCAGGGCCCCCGCTGCACGTACTCTAGGTAGCAGTACGACCGCACTCACGAAGGAATCAGACCACTGGGCAAGCGACAGCCCGAAGGCCCGCCGCCCGCACCCGCGGTGCAGCGCATCCGCCTGCGCTACACCAAGCGCGGCCGCCTCCGGTTCACCAGCCACCGCGACTTCCAGCGCGCTTTCGAGCGGGCCCTGCGCCGCGCCGAGGTGCCCATGGCGTACTCGGCGGGCTTCACCCCGCACCCGAAGGTGTCGTACGCCAATGCCGCACCCACCGGCACGGGCAGCGAGGCCGAGTACCTGGAGATCCAGCTCGCCGAGGTCCGCGAGGTCGAGCAGCTGCGCAAGCTGCTCGACGAGTCCCTCCCTGCCGGGCTGGACATCACGGACGCCGTGGAGGCACGCACGTCCTCCTTCGCCGAGCGGCTGGAGGCCTCCGTCTGGGAGCTGCGGCTGGACGGCGTGGAGCCGGCGGACGCCGAGCGCGCCGTGGCGGCCTTCATGGCGGCCGATCAGGTGGACGTCCAGCGCCGCACCAAAAACGGGTTGCGGACCTTCGACGCCCGTGGCGCGGTGATCCGGCTCGAGGCGCGGGACGCCGCGGCCGATAGGCCCGGCGACGGTCCCTGTGCGATACTGCGGCTGGTTGTTCGGCACGCCACACCCGCCGTTCGACCCGACGACGTCCTGTCCGGTCTCCGCGCTACGGCCGACCTGGCGCCGCCGGTCCCCGCTGCGGTGACCAGGCTGGCGCAGGGGCTGCTCGATGAGGAGTCCGGCACGGTGACCGACCCGCTCGCGCCCGACCGCGAAGCCGCCCCGGCCTTCCCCACCACGGCCGCCGGGCCGAGCCCCGCCGGCGTCGCGCAGGTGCCGGAAGGTTCCGCGTAAGGACGGCCGTCGAAGCGCCGCCGGACACCAGGGAGCCACCCGGTGCGGCAGGCGCACTGACCAGGAGACTTTCGCCGGTCCCGAGGGACTGCTTCGGGCCCGGCGAGCGAGACGACAGCTCCCGTGCGGCGACCGCGCCCCGGACGGCGGTACCGCGCTCATCACGCGGACCGGCGGGCCGGAACCGGCGCGGCGCCCGGGAGCGTGACGGGAGAACCGCCCGCATGCTCGAATCCATTGAGCCCGCTGAGCCCGGCCCTGCCGGGACCGAATCCGACAACAACAGCCCCAGCGACACGCTGCCGGCACGTCGCCGCCGCCGCGCGGCCTCCCGCCCCGCGGGCCCGCCGGCCGCCAAGGCCGCCGCCGAGGCCCCCGAGGCCGCCACCGAGACCGCCGCACCGCAGGCGCAGGCCGCCGCCGCGCCGGAGGCCGAGGCCCCGGCCGCCCCTTCGACGCCCGCGCGCCCGCGCCGCCGCGCCACCCGTAAGGCCGCCGCGCCCTCCGGTGCCCCCAAGGTCGCCGAGCCCGCCGTGGAGACCGCACCCGAGGTCGCCGAGTCCCCGCAGCCTGCCGACCTGACCGCCGAGCCCGTCGAGGAGCCCGCCGTGGAGCCCGCTCCCCGTACCCGCCGCCGTGCCACCCGTAAGGCCACCGCCCCCGCGGGCGCCCCGAAGGGCGCCGAAGCCGTCGTCGAGCCGGTCGAGCCGGCTGTCGCCGCCGTCGTCGAGGAGGAGGCCGAGGAGGTGGCCGAGGTGCTGCAGGAGGCCCCCGCCGCCCCGGCCCGCCCGCGCCGCCGTGCCGTGCGCCGTGCCTCCGCTCCGGCCGGTGCGCCGCGTGGCGCCGAGGCCGCCGAGCCTGTAGCGGCCGCCGAGCCCGCCGCGGAGGAGCCGCAGGCCGCCGAGCCCGCCGAGGCTCCGGCCGCCGAGGCTGCCGCCCCCGCCCGCCCGCGTCGCCGTGCCGTGCGCCGCGCTTCGGCCCCGGCCGGTGCGCCGCAGGCCGAGGCCGTCGTGGAGGCGCCCGCGCAGACCGCTGCCCCGGCCGCCGCCGCGCCCGAGGCCGAGGAACCGCAGGAGGCCCCGGCCGCCCCGGCCCGTACGCGCCGCCGCGCCGTGCGCCGCGCTTCCGCTCCCGCAGGTGAGCCGCAGACCGCCGAGGCCGTGACCGAGGCCGCCGCCGAGCCCGTGGCGGCTCCGGCCGCTGCCGAGGCCGCCCCGGAGGCCGCCGAGACCGCTGCCCCGGCCCGTACGCGCCGCCGTGCCACCCGCAAGGCCACCGCCCCGGCCGGCGCCCCGCAGGCCGCCGAGCAGGCCGCAGAGCCGGCCGAGGCCGTCGCCGAGCCGGTCGCCGAGGAGCAGGCCGCCGCCGAGCCCCGCGGCCGCCGCACCCGCCGCCGGGCCACGGCCCCCGCCGCGCCCGCGGCCGAGGCCGAGCAGCCCGCCGAGGCCGCCGCCGAGCCGGCCCCGGCCCGTACGCGGTCGCGCCGCCGCGTCGCCGCCGGTGACGCCGAGCAGGCCGCCGCCGCCCTGGAGGCCGCGAAGGAGGCGAGCCGCGCCCGCGAGGCCGCCGCCCCCGCGCCGGCCGAGGAGACCGCCGCCCCCGCGCGGGGCCGCCGCCGCGCCGTGCGTCCCCCGACGGCCGTCTTCCAGGCGCCCGTCTTCACCGAGCCGATGTTCCAGACCCCGGAGACCGCTGCCGCCGCTGCTGCCGCTGCCGCCGTGGAGGAGCCGGCCGAGGCTGAGGAGGAGCGCGTCGCCGAGGCGCCGGCCGCCGGCCGCCGCCGTCGCCGCCGCCGCGGCGAGCCCGCCGAGGCCCCGCAGGCCGAGGCCGTGCCCGCCGTCGAGGAGGAGCCGGAGGCCGCCGAGGCCGAGGGCGCCGAGGAGGCCGAGGCCGCCGAGGACGAGGAGCAGGGCGACCGCCCGTCGCGCCGCCGCCGCCGGGGTGGCCGTCGCCGCCGCCGTGGCGAGGCCGCCGAGGCAGAGGGCGAGCTCGAGGACGAGCAGGCCGCCGAGGCCGAGGAGGCCGAGGCCCGCGAGGAAGAGGCCGAGGAGGCCGACGAGGACGCCGGCCCGGGCTCCTCCAGCAGCCGCCGTCGCCGTCGCCGCCGCCGTCGCAGCGGCGAGGCCGTCGACACCGAGCCGGGCGCCGACGAGCCGGAGCGCACGGTCGTCAAGGTCCGCGAGCCGCGCAAGCGCGAGGAGCGCGAGCCGGGCACCGGCTTCGACGAGGTGCAGTCCATCAAGGGCTCCACCCGCATGGAGGCGAAGAAGCAGCGCCGCCGCGAGGGCCGCGAGCAGGGCCGCCGCCGGGTGCCGATCATCACCGAGGCCGAGTTCCTGGCCCGCCGCGAGGCCGTCGAGCGCGTGATGGTCGTCCGCCAGAGCGGCGAGCGCACCCAGATCGGCGTGCTGGAGGACAACGTCCTCGTCGAGCACTTCGTCAACAAGGAGCAGGCCACCAGCTACGTCGGCAACGTCTACCTGGGCAAGGTCCAGAACGTGCTGCCGTCGATGGAGGCTGCCTTCGTCGACATCGGCAAGGGCCGCAACGCCGTGCTCTACGCCGGCGAGGTCAACTTCGAGGCGCTCGGCATGGGCAACGGCCCGCGCCGCATCGAGACCGCCCTCAAGTCCGGCCAGTCCGTGCTCGTCCAGGTCACCAAGGACCCGATCGGTCACAAGGGCGCCCGTCTGACCAGCCAGGTCTCCCTCCCCGGCCGCTACCTGGTGTACGTGCCCGAGGGCTCGATGACCGGCATCAGCCGCAAGCTCCCCGACACCGAGCGGGCGCGCCTGAAGACCATCCTCAAGAAGATCGTCCCCGAGGACGCGGGCGTCATCGTGCGCACCGCCGCCGAGGGCGCGAGCGAGGACGAGCTGCGCCGCGACGTCGAGCGTCTGCAGGCGCAGTGGGAGGACATCCAGAAGAAGTCGAAGCAGATCTCGACGAGCTCGCCGAGCCTGCTCTACGGCGAGCCGGACATGACCGTCCGCGTCGTCCGCGACATCTTCAACGAGGACTTCTCCAAGGTCATCGTCAGCGGTGAGCAGGCCTGGGAGACCATCCACGGCTACGTCTCGCACGTCGCGCCCGACCTGGCCGACCGGCTGCAGAAGTGGACGTCGGACGTCGACGTCTTCGCCACGTACCGGATCGACGAGCAGCTGATGAAGGCGCTGGACCGCAAGGTCTGGCTGCCGAGCGGCGGTTCGCTCGTGATCGACCGGACCGAGGCGATGGTCGTCGTCGACGTCAACACCGGCAAGTTCACCGGCCAGGGCGGCAACCTGGAGGAGACGGTCACCAGGAACAACCTGGAGGCGGCCGAGGAGATCGTGCGCCAGCTGCGGCTGCGCGACCTCGGCGGCATCATCGTGATCGACTTCATCGACATGGTGCTGGAGTCCAACCGGGACCTGGTGCTGCGCCGCCTGCTGGAGTGCCTGGGCCGCGACCGCACCAAGCACCAGGTCGCCGAGGTGACCTCGCTGGGTCTGGTCCAGATGACCCGCAAGCGGGTGGGCCAGGGCCTGCTGGAGTCGTTCTCCGAGGCGTGCGTGCACTGCAACGGCCGCGGCGTCATCGTCCACATGGACCAGCCGGCGTCCGTCGGCGGCGGGGGCGGCGGCAAGCGCGGCAAGAAGAAGGGCAAGGCCGGGCACGAGCACGTGCACGAGGCCGCTGCGGCTCCGGCCGCCGAGGAGGCCCCGTCGGTCGAGGAGGCCCCCGCGGCCGCCGCGGTCGAGCCGGTCACCGAGGCGCCCGAGCTGGAGCCCGTCGCCGTCACCGAGGCCGAGCTCCAGCCGGCCGTCGGTGGTGACGAGGAGTGGTTCGGCAGCGTCGCGGAGGCGGAGGCCGCGGCCAAGCGCGGCCCCCGTACGCGCCGCCGGGCGACCCGCAAGGCGTCCGCTCCGGCGGGTGCGCCGCGCGCTGCCGCGGAGGCGGAGGTCGTCGTGACCGAGCCCGAGCCCGCGCCGGTGGCCGCCGCCGAGCCGGCCGAGGAGCCCGTGGTTACCGCTGAGCCGGTCGCCGAGGCCGAGCCCGTCGCCGAGCCCGTGGCGGAGGCTGCTCCGGCCGCTCCCGCCCGGCCGCGCCGCCGGGCGACCCGCAGGGTCTCGGCTCCGGCGGGCTCGCCCGCGGACGCCGAGGCGGCCGTCGTGGTCGTCCCGGCCGCGGCTCCGGCCGCAGCGGCTGCCGAGCCGGTCTCCGGGGTCGTCGAGGGCGCCGAGGTCGTCGAGGGCGCCGAGGAGGCCGAGGCCGCGGCCCCGGCCAAGAAGACCGCCCGCAAGACGGCCGCGAAGAAGACGGCCGCCAAGAAGGCTCCGGCGAAGAAGGCCGCCGCCAAGAAGACGGCGGCCAAGAAGACGACGACCGCGAAGAAGGCCACGACGTCGGCGGCCAAGAAGACCGCCACGAAGACGGCCGCCAAGAAGGCTCCGGCCAAGCGGGCGACGAAGAAGGCAGCGGAAGCGGTGTCCTCCTCGGAGGACTGAGCGACCCTGCTCGCCGTGGCGGACGGAACGCCGTCCGCCACGGCAAGCAGCGACAGGCCGCACCGTCAAGAGGGCCCGGTTTGACCCCCTGGTCAAGGGGCCGTAATCTTGACGGTCGGTGTCTGTTACGGCACCACGCCACTGAGCAAACACCTTCCGGCCCCGCCGGGAGAGGCCGCTCGTCCACTCGGACCGTCACGGGCTCCGCCCGTGCGAGCGGCTGGCATCAGAGGTCCCCTTTACTAGCGAGAGAGTGAGATCCGCGTGTACGCAATCGTGCGTAGCGGTGGTCGTCAGCACAAGGTTGCTGTCGGCGACATCGTCGAGGTTGACAAGATTTCCACCGGCAAGGTGGGCGACGCGGTCGAGCTCTCGACGCTGCTCGTCGTCGACGGCGAGAACGTCACCAGCGACCCGTGGGTCCTGGCCGGCATCAAGGTCTCGGCCGAGATCGTGGACCACCACAAGGGTGCCAAGATCGACATCCTGAAGTACAAGAACAAGACCGGTTACCGCAAGCGCATCGGTCACCGCCAGCAGTACACCGCGGTGAAGATCACCGGCATCCCCACGGCTGCGAAGTAAGGGACTGAGGAGACATGGCACACAAGAAGGGCGCATCGTCCACCCGGAACGGTCGCGACTCCAACGCTCAGCGGCTCGGCGTGAAGCGCTTCGGCGGTCAGCTCGTCAACGCCGGTGAGATCCTGGTCCGCCAGCGCGGCACCCACTTCCACCCGGGCGCCGGTGTCGGTCGCGGTGGCGACGACACCCTGTTCGCGCTGCAGGCCGGTGCGGTGCAGTTCGGCACCCACCGTGGCCGCAAGGTCGTCAACATCGTTCCGGCTGCCTGATCTTTCTGATCGGCGCACTGTAGAGCGATAGCGAGGGCGGACCTCCCTTCCCTGTGCGGGAAGCGGGTCCGCCCTCGCTGCGTTACAACTGAGACAACCCCATCTGTATCTGGAGGCACACCGCAATGACCACCTTCGTGGACCGCGTCGAGCTGCACGTCGCCGCGGGTAACGGAGGCCATGGCTGCGCCTCCGTGCACCGGGAGAAGTTCAAGCCGCTCGGCGGCCCGGACGGCGGCAACGGCGGCCGTGGCGGCGACGTGATCCTGGTCGTGGACCAGTCCGTCACCACTCTGCTCGAGTACCACCACAGCCCGCACCGCAAGGCCACCAACGGCAAGCCCGGCGAGGGCGGCAACCGCTCCGGCAAGGACGGCTCCGACCTCGTCCTGCCCGTCCCGGACGGCACCGTCGTCCTCGACGCCCGGGGCAACGTCCTGGCCGACCTCGTCGGCGAGGGCACCACCTACATCGCCGCCCAGGGCGGCCGCGGCGGCCTCGGCAACGCCGCGCTGGCCTCGGCCCGCCGCAAGGCGCCCGGCTTCGCGCTGCTCGGCGAGCCCGGTCAGACCGGCGAGATCGTCCTGGAGCTCAAGACCGTCGCCGACGTGGCCCTCGTCGGCTACCCGAGCGCCGGCAAGTCCTCGCTGATCTCGGTGCTCTCCGCAGCCAAGCCGAAGATCGCCGACTACCCCTTCACCACCCTCGTCCCGAACCTGGGCGTGGTCACCGCGGGCGCGACGGTCTACACGATCGCCGACGTGCCGGGTCTGATCCCGGGCGCCAGCCAGGGCAAGGGCCTCGGCCTGGAGTTCCTGCGCCACGTCGAGCGCTGCTCGGTGCTCGTGCACGTCCTCGACACCGCGACGCTGGAGTCCGAGCGCGACCCGCTCACCGACCTGGACGTCATCGAGGCGGAGCTGAAGGAGTACGGCGGCCTGGAGGACCGGCCCCGCATCGTCGTCCTCAACAAGGTCGACATCCCCGACGGCCAGGACCTCGCGGACATGATCCGGCCCGAGCTGGAGGCCCGCGGCTACCGCATCTTCGAGGTCTCGGCCGTGTCCCGGAAGGGCCTGAAGGAGCTGTCCTTCGCCCTGGCCGGCATCGTGGCCGAGGCACGCGCCGCGAAGCCGAAGGAGGAGGCGACCCGCATCGTCATCCGCCCGAAGGCCGTCGACGACGCGGGCTTCACCGTCACCCTGGAGGAGGACGGCCTCTACCGCGTGCGCGGCGAGAAGCCGGAGCGCTGGGTGCGGCAGACCGACTTCAACAACGACGAGGCCGTGGGCTACCTGGCCGACCGCCTCAACCGCCTCGGCGTCGAGGACGAGCTGATGAAGGCCGGTGCCCGCGCGGGCGACGGCGTCGCCATCGGCTCCGAGGACGACGCGGTCGTCTTCGACTGGGAGCCGTCGATGGCCGCCGGTGCGGAGATGCTGGGCCGCCGTGGCGAGGACCACCGCCTGGAGGCCCCGCGGCCCGCGGCGCAGCGCCGCCGGGACCGCGACGCGGAGCGGGACGAGGCGGACCGCGAGTACGACGAGTTCAAGCCGTTCTGACGGGCGCGAGCCGCCGCTCATCCGGCGCGCAGTTCCCCGCGCCCTTAGGGGCGCGGGGCTGTGTCAGATCTGCGGCTCCGCCGCGTGGGCGCGACCGTCGTCCCGCGGCCGTCCTTCCGGTGTGCGGTATTGCGCCCTTAGGGGCGCGGGGAACTGCACGACCAGCCACGGACGGGCTGCAGCGGACGTAGCACCTGGCCTCTGGCCATGAGTAAGGCCCCCGGGAGGAAAACCTCCCGGGGGCCTTACTCATGCCTTGTCAGTCGGCTGCAGGCCGGCTTCGGCTGATCGCGCCGTTCCCCGCGCCCCTGACGGGACGCGGTACTGACGCAACGTCACACGGCCGCCGCCGCATCCGCCTCCCGCTGGGTCGGGATCTCCGACGCGCGGGCCTCCATCCGCGCACGGCGGGCGTCGGCCTCCTTGGCCAGGGCGAGCGCCGCCGCGTTGAAGCGGACCAGCGACGGCGGGTCGGACGGGCCGAGCAGCTGGACCTTGAGCTCCGCGCGGGCCCGGGCGAGGCCGTCCAGGCGGGGGTCGCGGACGGCCGCGAGCAGACCGGCGACCTCGCCGGCCTCCGGCGTGAGGATCGTCGCCGCGCTGACCGTCGGGAAGCTCGCGCGGAACTCCTCCTCGGTCATGCCGCTGGTGTTGGCGACGGCGTACGGCTTCTCGCTGATCAGGTAGTCCGAGACGACGCTCGACACGTCGCTGATGAGCACGTCCGCCTCGTTGAAGCAGCTGAAGAGCGCCGGGCGGGCGGTGGTGATGATCTGGTGCTCCCAGTCCGGCAGGGAGGCCCAGTAGGCGGCCTCCCAGGCGGCGGTGGCGGCCTCGACGGTCGCGGCGCGGCCCGCCTCGGGCGTGCCCTGCAGCATCATCCGCTCGATCTCGTCCGCGCTGTCGCGGAACGTGCTGGTCGTCAGCCGGTCCAGCTCGGCCGTGCGGCGGTCCAGCTCGGCGGCGGCCTCCGGGCCCGGGCGGGCACCGGTGCGGGCGGCGTTGGCCTCGCGGATCATGGCCTGGATGCGCTCGTTGGCGCGGCCCGCGCGCGGGTCGACGGAGCCGGTCATCGGGTGCGGCTTGTAGAGCAGGCGCACCTTGGGGTCGGCGAGGAGCGCGCGGACGATGTTCTCGCCGGCGAGCATCACCGAGGTGTTGCCGGGGTTGCCGTCCCAGCCCTCCCACGTGGGGGCGTAGAGGACGGTGGTGAACTCGCCGGCCGGGGCACCGGCGTACGGCCGGATCGGGGCCAGCTGCGGGCGGCCGACCTCGACCACGTCGCGGTCGTCGACGCCGATGTCGGCGAGCTGGTAGCGCTCGCGGGCGGCGGGGCCGGCGACCCAGATCTCGTCGTACGCCTTCGAGTACGGGTTGCAGCTGGAGAGCTTGTCGCTCTCGCCGTGGTTGATGAAGGCGTGCTTGATCGACGGCATCCGCAGGACCTGCGAGGTCTTACCGGAGTTCGCCGGGTGGATCATCATCTTCAGCGAGGACTTCTCCAGGGCCATCAGGTGGACGACCTTGGGGATGCAGATGACCGGCACGTCGGTGGCCTCGATCTTCTGCACCATGAAGCGCTCGCGGAGCACGATCACGGGGTTGCCGTCGAGCGCGGCGAGCGTGGAGAGCCACATGTTGGCCTGGTAGGCCGAGGTGGTGCCGCCCGAGAAGTACATGCCCACGGTCGGCTGGTAGCCGGCCAGCCAGCGGTCGAGCCACTCCAGGGCGCGCTGCTCGTCCGCGATGCGCTTCTTCGGCCGCAGCCAGCTCGCGAGGTGGACGGTGCCGCCCGCGGCCAGCAGGAGGGCCGCGGCGATGCCGATCTCGCCCCACAGCGGCTTCTCCGTGCCGACGGAGGCCAGCAGGCCCGCGGTGGCGGGGATCGCGAAGCGCAGCAGGCGGCGGCCGTGCTGGCGGGCCAGCAGGCGCGGCGGGGCGGTGGTCAGGTGCAGACCGCTCGTGTCGATGTTGCGGGTCACGAACGGCAGCGTGCGGCTGCGCCGGACCAGGATCGCGGTGGCCTGGCAGGCCAGGTGCGCGGCGTAGAAGAGGACGAGCCCGACGAAGACGGGCGCGTAGTCGCGCAGCGAGCCGTCGCCGTGGAGCCGCAGCAGGCCGATGAGGACCAGCATGTCGCGCAGCAGCTGCCGGACCATGACGTCGAAGCGGATCTTGCCGAGGACGGCGACGAGACCCGGGTCACGGTGCTGCAGGTAGAGATCGAGGGCGAGCCCCGCCGCGGAGGCGGCGATCAGCAGCGGCACGTGAGGCATCAGCGCGCCGACGAGCTGGGTGGCGAAGAACACCAGCATCGCGAGCAGCGCCGCTACCTGCACGGCTCGTCGGGAGGCTGTTCCGGCAGAAGGCACTGGGAGGGCTCCTGGCAGGCGGACTAGAGGGGGCGGTGGGCGTGGGGGAGACCGTGCCTGGACGACGGTCGACTACCGACCGTATGACGCGGGCTGGTCCAGGAGCAATCTTCCGTGACGGCAATCATCGCAAAACAGGGCCGAACGACCACAATCTCAGGACGGTAGATTTGCGGGCCTGAGGCGCCCGGACGAGGCGGGCGGCCGGCGATCACATGGGGTGTGCGCAGTGACTGGGGCAGGGGAGCAGCAAGGGGTCCGTGCGGCGGCGGTGGCGGCCGCCCGCAGGATCGTGGTCAAGGTGGGGTCCTCCTCGCTCACCACCGCGGGCGGGGGGCTGGACGCCGACCGCGTTGACGCGCTCGTCGACACGCTCGCCAAGGCCGGCGGCGAGAAGGAGATCGTGCTGGTCTCCTCCGGCGCCATCGCGGCCGGCCTGGCCCCGCTGGGCCTCGACCGGCGGCCGCGCGACCTGGCCCGCCAGCAGGCCGCCGCCAGCGTCGGCCAGGGCCTCCTCGTCGCCCGCTACACGGCGTCGTTCGCCCGTTACGGCCGCCGCGTGGGCCAGGTCCTGCTCACGACGGACGACACCAGCCGCCGCGCCCACTACCGCAACGCCCGCCGCACGCTGGACCAGCTGCTGGCCATGGGCGCGGTGCCGGTCGTGAACGAGAACGACACGGTCGCCACGGACGAGATCCGCTTCGGCGACAACGACCGGCTGGCCGCCCTCGTGGCCCACCTCGTACGGGCGGACCTGCTGGTGCTCCTCTCCGACGTGGACGGCCTCTACGACGGCGACCCCTCCACGCCGGGCACCTCGCGGATCGCCGAGGTCACCGGGCCGCGGGACCTGGAGGGCATCTCGATCGGCAGCGCGGGCAAGGCCGGCGTCGGCACGGGCGGCATGGTCACCAAGGTCGACGCCGCCCGGATCGCGGCCGCCGCCGGCATCCCGGTCGTGCTGACCTCCGCCAGTCAGGCCGCGGACGCCCTCGCCGGCCGCCCCACCGGCACCTTCTTCCACCGCACCGGGCGCCGCTCCGCCGACCGCCTGCTGTGGCTCGCGCACGCCTCCACGCCGCGGGGCGCGCTGACGCTCGACGACGGGGCCGTGCGGGCCGTGGTCGACGGCACGGGCTCGCTGCTGCCGGCGGGCATCGCCGGGGTCGAGGGCGAATTCAGCGCGGGCGACCCCGTCGAGCTGCGCGACACCGAGGGCCGCGCCGTGGCGCGCGGCTTCGTGGCCTTCGACGCGGGCGAGATCCCGCAGCTGCTCGGCCGCTCCACCCGCGACCTGGCCCGGGAGCTCGGACCGGAGTACGAGCGCGAGGTCGTGCACCGCGACGACCTCGTCGTGCTGCGCCGCTGACGGACGTCACTGGTGCGTCATGTGTGGCGACGCAGTGTGGCGGAACAGTGTGGTAAGTCCAGCCTTTCCATGGGGCCTTTCCGCAAAAACCCCACGCAGCCGCCCTCGGACTGGTCAACTTTGATGCGAGAGAGCGACGACCAGCACCACCGCTCCGCCGTACGCACGCGGAGCAGCGAGCAAGGAGGCCGCCGGTGAGACGAGGGCGCCCAGGGGCGCTGCCCCGCGCTGGAGGCACGCCCCCAGCCACGGCTGCGGGCGCCTCCGCCCAGGCCCGCGGGGCCGTGGGGGAGACGCGCACACTGACCAGCGTCGCGGGCGGCGGAGGCGATGCGGAGGAAGTGTCCCGGCTGTGGCACATCACCCTCAGCGTCTCGGGCGCCGAGGCGCCGCTCGCCGAGGTCCGCCGCGCGCTCGAGCAGCTCGCCCACGACCACCCCTTCCTGCTGACCAGCCGCTACGCCCGCGACCACGCCGAGATCCGGTACTGGGAGGAGGCGCGGGACCTGCACGACGCCGCGGCGGTCGCGCTGCGCCTGTGGGGCGAGCACCGCTCTACGGCCCGGCTCCCCCCGTGGGAGATCGTCGGCCTGGAGGTCATCGACCGCGAGACGTACCACCAGCGGATCTCCGAGGGCTACGGCCCGCTGCCGGCCACGCCGGTGGGGGTCCACCCGTTCTGACCCGTTCTGTTCTGTTCTGATCCGTTCTGATCCGTTCTGATCCGAGCGGCGCCGGCGTCCCGGGCGGGCCCCCGCGCCCCTCCGGCCGTCCGCGGGCCGGACCCCGCGTCCACAGTCCGGAATGCGTGGTGGCCCCGGGCCGCGCGCGACTACCCTGCCAGTCATGAGCAGCGTTTTCCCCTCCCCCCTCGCCGACCCGATGCCGCAGTCCCCGGTGCTGCGCGCCGCCTACCGCGCCCGCGCGGCCGCCGCGGAGCTCGCGCCACTGCCGCGCTCGGTGAAGGACGAGGCGCTGCTGGCCATCGCCGACGCCCTCGAGGTCCGCACGAAGGAGATCGTCGAGGCCAACGCCGAGGACGTGGCCAAGGCCCGTGCCGCCGGGACGAGCGAGAGCGTCGTCGACCGGCTGACCCTCACCCCGGAGCGCGTGCGGGCGATCGCCAAGGACGTCCGCGACGTGGTGGCCCTGCCCGACCCCGTCGGCGAGGTCGTCCGCGGCTCCACCCTCCCCAACGGCATCGACCTGCGCCAGGTCCGGGTGCCGCTCGGCGTCGTCGGGATCATCTACGAGGCCCGGCCCAACGTGACCGTCGACGCGGCCGCGCTGTGCCTGAAGTCCGGCAACGCGGTCCTGCTGCGCGGCTCCTCCTCCGCGTACGCCTCCAACACCGCCCTGGTGCGCGTCCTGCGCGACGCCGTGGGCGGGGCGGGCCTGCCGGCCGACGCCGTCCAGCTGGTGCCGGGCGAGAGCCGCGACTCGGTGCGCGAGCTGATGCGCGCCCGCGGCATGGTCGACGTGCTGATCCCGCGCGGCGGCGCCTCCCTGATCCGTACGGTCGTGGAGGAGTCCACGGTCCCGGTCATCGAGACCGGCACCGGCAACTGCCACGTGTACGTGGACGCACAGGCCGACCTGGACATGGCGGTGGACATCCTCGTCAACTCCAAGGCGCAGCGCGTCAGCGTGTGCAACGCGGCCGAGACGCTGCTCGTGCACCAGGACATCGCCGCGGAGTTCCTGCCGAAGGCGCTCGCCGCCCTGGCGGAGGCGGGCGTGACCGTGCACGGCTGCGAGCGCGTCCTCGCGCTGGCCGAGGGCAGCCCCGCGACCGTGGTGCCGGCGACCGTCGAGGACTGGGAGACCGAGTACCTCTCGTACGATATCGCCGCGGCCGTCGTGGACGACCTGGACGCCGCCGTCCGCCACATCCGGCTGTGGTCCTCCGGCCACACCGAGGCCATCGTCACCACCTCGCAGGCCGCCGCCCGCCGCTTCACCCAGCTGGTGGACTCGACGACCGTCGCGGTCAACGCCTCGACGCGGTTCACGGACGGCAGCCAGTTCGGCTTCGGCGCCGAGATCGGCATCTCGACGCAGAAGCTGCACGCGCGCGGCCCGATGGGCCTGCCCGAGCTGACGTCGACGAAGTACATCGTCACGGGCGACGGGCACGTGCGCGGCAACGGCCTCCCGGCGAGCTGAATTCCCCTACGCGCTGAGCGGATTGACCGTTCCGGGGCTACGCTGGACGCGTGCCGGACGACGTGGGGGGCCAGCCGTTCCCGGACGGCGAGGAGCCCGACAGCTACCGCAGCGGGGACGATCGGGACGACCCCTTCGCCTCCGTGGTCTTCGACGAGGAGTTCGTGCGGTCCGCGAGGATCCACGAGCCCTCGGCGGCCGAGCGGATGCTCGCCGCCGGCCGGGCCCGCGCCGAGAGCGAGACGTCGCAGTCCGCTCCGTCGCCGCGCTCCCGGTCCGCCGGCGGCCCCGCCGACGACGATCTCTACGACGACGCCCGCGAGGACGGCTTCGGCGGCGGCCTGCTCGGCCACCACACGGGCCGTGCGGGCGTCTGGCCCACCCTCACCCACGACCTGGACCCGGACGACGCCTACGGCCCGTACGGCCGCCACGGCGGCCCACGGCGCCCCTACCGGGGCCATGCCCGCTGGCACCGTCCGGTGGCATGGGTGCTGGCCGTGGTGATGGGCATAGGCGTGGTGGCCCTCGCCTTCGCCGCCGTCTACCGCAGCGCCTCCTCGGGCAATCGGCCGAGCTCCGATCCGCCGCCCGCGACCACCGGAGTGGACGCCCCCGCGGGCTCCCGGCCGGGCCCGCTGCCCTCCGTATCGGCGGATTCCGAGCCTCCGGTGGCCTCCGCAGCGCCCCCGCAGTAGGCGGGCGCCCCGGAGGCCGGGAGCGTCCGGCACGGAAGCCGGGGAAGGCCGCGCGGCGCACCGGCCCGGCGTCCCGGCCACCCCCTCCCGCCCGGCCCCGGGCCAGGGGCTCACCCGCCGCAACCGCCGCGACCTGCACAAATGTGCGTGGCCACGGCAGGCGGATTTTCTTCGGAACTTGTCGTGTACCGGAGCGTTTACCGAAGGCCCCGCAGACCTACTCTTGATGTATGGACGGGCCTGGAGACCCACCTGAGGGCACGCCCGAGGGTGGCCCGGCAGGTGGGGACGACGAGTACCGATCCGTCGTCTTCGACGAATCGTTCGTCCGGGCTGCCCGGCTCCAGGAGCTCTCCGCCACCGAGCGCATGGGCGACCACGTGCTCGCCGTCCGTAACCGGCACGTCTGGTCCAGGATCGGCGCCTCCCGGCAGGTGCTCGTCCTCGTGATCCTCATAGCCCTGGCCTTCGGCACGGCCGTCTACATGGGACTGCGCCATCCCTACAAGGACCCCGTCGTGCCCGCCGCCGAGCCGATGCACGCCGTGCTCGTGCCGCTCGCCCCGAAGGACCCGGTGCCCGGCGGCGCCGCGCAGGAGCTCTTCGACCGCAGCCCCGCGGCCCAGTTCCGGCAGGGTGCCGAGGGGGTCAACCTGCCCCCCGCGCGCAGCACCCAGCACTTCTCCGAGAGCCAGGTGATGGCGGCCCTCGCCGCCGCCAAGGAGTACACGGTGAAGTCGGCCCTCGACCCGGCCGTGCTCACCGGCGGCGCGCAGCGGACGGTCCGGCTGCTGCTGGATCCCGCCCAACTCGACCAGTTCGACCGGAGCTTCGACCGGCCCGCGAACGACGGGCGGCACGCGGCCACCGCCTGGCTGGTGCGCTTCGACCCGGCGCAGGTCGCCCTCGTGGACACGCCCGTACGGACGCGGGGCGTCTTCCACATCTCCGAGACCGGTCCGGCGACGCTGGAGGTCTCGGCCGACCAGACCTTCGTCTACGCGCTGCGGGCGGCGAAGGGGTCCGGCGACGCGTCGCTGTTCACCGTGCGGCGCGTGATGCGGTTCCGGTTCGACCGGGACGGACTGCAGGAGCACCACCTGATCGTGGTGCAGAGCTCCCTGCAGGCCGGCCCGCAGTCCTGCTCGGCCGACGACGAGGCCTATCTGAGGCCGCTCCTGGCCGGCCAGAAGCCGGACGGGTCCGTGCCCGGCGACACGGACCCGTACGTCACGGGTCCGACGACGGCCGCGGTCTGCGGCTCCCTGGCCCGTACGGCCCAGCCGGCGGGTTCGCACTGAGCGGTCCGGCCCCGCGGGGCCCACGGCTACGTGCGGCCGCTAGGCCTTCCCGCTGCTCTCCGAGGGCCCCTGAGGGCCCTTCCCGGGGCCCTGAGGGGCCTCGCTGCCCGGCCCCCCGGGCCGGCCCGTGAAGACGTCGCGGAGCCGCCCGCCGAGGTCCCCCGCCCCGCCGGCGATGTCCCGCACCAGACCCATCAGCGGGTCCTTGCTGGCCCGTACGGACTCCGCGTAGTGGTTCGCCGACTCGCGGAAGGAGTCCGTCACCGACGTGTCCTTGTCCTCGTCGCGCCGCGGGTAGTGCCCGTCCATGATCCGCTGGAAGTCCCGGCTCGCGGCCCACTTCTTCAGCTCGGCCGCCCGCACCGTCGTGAACGGGTGGCTGCGCGGCAGCAGGTTCATGATCTTGAGGACGGAGTCGCGCAGGTCGCCGCCCGCCTCGTACTCCTCCGCCTGCGCGAGGAACGCGTCCACGTTCATCTCGTGCAGGTGGTTGCCGCCCGCGATCTTCATCAGGCCGCGCATCGAGGCCTGCAGGTCCTGGCCGGCCAGCAGCCCCGCCCGGTCCGCGGACAGCTCCGACTTGCGGAACCACTCGCGCAGTGCCGTCACGATCGCCATGACCGCAACGTTGCCCAGCGGGATCCAGGCGACCTTGACGGCGAAGTTCGTCAGGAAGAGCAGGATCGTGCGGTAGACGGCGTGCCCCGAGAGGGCGTGTCCCACCTCGTGGCCGACGACGGCCCGCATCTCCTCCTCGTCGAGCAGCTCGACCAGGCCCGTGGTGACGACGATGACGGGCTCGTCCAGGCCGATGCACATGGCGTTGGGCTGCGGGTCCTGCGTCACGTACATCGGCGGGACCTTGGGGAGGTCCAGGACGTAGCAGGCGTCCAGCAGCATGGTGTGCAGATGCTGGAACTGCTGTTCGCTCACGCGCACCGAGTCCGACAGGAAGAGCAGGCGCAGGCTGCGCTCGGGCAGCAGGCCGCTCAGCGCCTTGAAGACCGTGTCGAAGCCGCTCAGCTTGCGCAGCGCCACGAGGGCGGAGCGGTCCGCCGGGTGCTCGTAGGCGCGGGAAGAGATGCCCGGGAAGCGGCTGCGCTGCCGGCCGGGGAGCCGCTCCCCGGAAGCACGGCCGTTGCCGTCACTGCTGCCGTTGCTGCTGTCACTCATCGAGACCCCCTCGGCGGCGTACGCACCTTCCGGACCCCACCCTAGGGGCTGCCACCGGCAGGGCTACCGTGGAGGCATGTCCCCTCTGCATGCGTTCGCCGCCCAGCCCGGTGTCACCGAGCTCCTCGCCGTCTCCAAGGGCGACCAGGGGCCGGGCCCCGTCATCCGTACGGTGCTCATCGTCGGCGTGGTGGGGATCGTCTTCCTGGCCTGGTTCCTGCTGCGCGGCTACAAGAAGGACTGACGCCGCGCCGCCAGGCGTGGAGTCGGCGTGAGCCCGCGCGGGGCCCCCGCATACGATGTGGCAGAAGTCTCTGCCCGCTACCGTCCCGGATAGGTCCTGCCGACGATGACTGCCTCCTTCGCCTCAGCGCACACCGCTCTCGCCACCCTCGCCTCCGAGGGCGAGCACGTCGATACGCACCCGAGCATCAGCCCGTTCATGACCGGTGGCGCCGCCCTGGTCATCCTGCTGCTCCTGCTGTGGGTCACCACCCGCTTCAACCGCGACCGCTGAGCAAGCCGGTCCCTGAGGGTTCGGCGTCCGGCGACGCCCAGTAGGGTCTGCACGCATGGGAGAGCAGACAGGGCCCGTGAAGCGGCGGCTCGGCGTGATGGGCGGGACCTTCGACCCGATCCACCACGGCCACCTGGTCGCCGCGAGCGAGGTGGCCGCGCGTTTCCACCTGGACGAGGTGGTCTTCGTACCGACGGGACAGCCGTGGCAGAAGAGCCACCGGGAGGTGTCCCCGGCGGAGGACCGCTATCTGATGACGGTGATCGCCACGGCGTCCAACCCGCAGTTCTCGGTGAGCCGGATCGACATCGACCGCGGCGGGCCGACGTACACCACGGACACGCTCCGTGAGCTCGCGGCCCTCAACGACGACTCGGACCTGTTCTTCATCACGGGCGCCGACGCGCTGTCGCAGATCCTCACCTGGCGGGACACGGAGGAGCTGTTCTCCCTGGCCCACTTCATCGGCGTGACCCGGCCCGGCCACATACTGGCCAACCCGGGGCTGCCCGAGGGCGGCGTCTCGCTCGTCGAGGTGCCGGCCCTCGCGATCTCCTCCTCCGACTGCCGGGCGCGCGTGGCGCAGGGCGACCCGGTCTGGTATCTGGTCCCCGACGGTGTCGTGCGCTACATCAACAAGCGCAAGCTCTACCGGCACTGAGGCACGGACCGAGGGGTACCGAGGGGAACCGGTGAACGACCGACAGGACCCGTACGCACACCAGCCGCAGGTGTACGGCTACGACGCCTACGGGCAGCCGGTGTACCGCCCGGACGCCCCGGAGCGGGTCTACGACCCGTACGGTCAGCCGGTGCAGCAGCAGCAGCCCTACCCTCCGCAGGAGCCGGTGCAGGGGGCCCACGGTTACGGCGGCTACGGGTACGACGCGGCGGGCGGTTACGACCCGTACGGCATGCCCGCGCAGGAGTCCCCTCAGCAGTCCCACCAGCAGCCTGTTCAGCCTGTGCAGCAGCAGCTCCGGGAGCCGGTGCAGGAGCCTGTCCAGGAGCAGGCCCAGCAGCAGTGGATCCCGCGGCAGGCCGGCCCGCCGCACGCCGAGGAGCCGGGTGCCCGGCCGGCCGGGGCACAGGCTTCCGGCGCCGCCGCCGGTCCCGCCGCGGCGGCGGACTACCGCACCGAGCAGTTCTCGTTCATCGAGGAGCCCGACGAGGACTCCGAGGACGTCATCGACTGGCTGAAGTTCAGCGAGAGCCGCACCGAGCGGCGCGACGAGCGCAAGCGCAAGGGCCGCAACCGGATCGTGGCGCTCGCCGTGGTGCTCGTCCTCGCGCTGGGCGGCACGGCGGCGTACCTGTTCCTGAGCGGCTCCGGCGACGAGAAGGGCGCGACCGCGGCCGGCGGGGCGCAGAAGCGCGACGTGATCGTCGTTCATCTGCGGCAGACGCACGGCGGCGGCTCCTCCACGGCCCTGCTGGTCGACAACGAGACCACGAAGAAGGCCACCACCGTCCTGCTGCCGAACACCCTGGCCGTCGCCAAGGAGGGCGGTGCGGGCTCCACCACGCTCGGCAAGTCCGTGCAGGACGACGGCACCGGCGCGACCCGCGACGCCCTCAACACCCTGCTGGGATCCGACATCAAGGGCAGCTGGCGGCTGGACACCCCGTACCTGGAGAACCTCGTCGAGCTCGTCGGCGGGATCGAGGCCGACACCGACACGGACGTCCCCGGCGAGAAGCAGGGCGACGGCCCGGCGGTCCGGCGGGGCACCGCGCAGAGCCTGAGCGGCCGCATGGCGGTCGCCTACGCCACCTACCGGGGGCCCGGCGAGGACGAGGGCAAGCAGCTCGCCCGGTTCGGCCGGGTCATGCAGGCGGTGCTGAAGAAGCTTCCGGACGACAGCGCCTCGGCGACGCGCACGATGGAGACGCTGGCCCAGATCCCCGACCCGTCGCTCTCCACCGAGCAACTGGGCGCCTCCCTGGCCCACATCGCGGCGCTGGCCAAGAAGGGCTCGTACGCCACTTCGGTGCTCCCGGTGCAGCAGGACGGCACCCTCGCAGAGAAGGCCACCGGCGGGCTCGTCAAGGACGTCCTGGGCGGCACGGTGAAGAACACCGACCGGAACGCGACGCCCCGGGTGAGCGTGAAGAACGCCACAGGCGGCAAGGGCGCGGCGACCTCCGCGCAGATCACCCTGGTCAACAGCGGCTACAGCGTGATCGACGGCGGTACGGCGAGCGCCGCCGAGGCGGCCTCGGCGGTGCTCTACGCCGACGAGAAGCGGGCGGCGGAGGCCAGGGAGCTCGCCAAGACCCTGGGGCTGCCGGCGGGCGCCGTGAAGCAGGCCAAGGACGCCGGGACGGCCGACTTCACGGTGGTCCTGGGCAAGGACTACAAGGGCTGAGGCGGCGCAGCGACCGGGGGGCGGGCCCGGCCCGGCGGCGCTGCCGGGGCGTACGGGGTCGGTAATGCCCAGGAGGGCCACCGGCGGGTCGTGAGACCCTTGATGGGTACCTGACCCCCTTCGACCGAAAGCATGGCTTGTGACCGCCACGGACCGCTCCACCGAGCTCATCAAGGCCGCCGCCCAGGCGGCCGCCGACAAGCTCGCGCACGACATCATCGCGTACGACGTCAGCGACGTACTGTCGATCACCGACGCCTTCCTGCTGGCCTCGGCCCCCAACGACCGCCAGGTCAAGTCGATCGTCGACGAGATCGAGGAGCGCCTCCTCAAGGAGCTCGGCGCCAAGCCGGTGCGCCGCGAGGGCGACCGCGACGCCCGCTGGGTGCTCCTGGACTACGTCGACATCGTCGTCCACGTCCAGCACAGCGAGGAGCGGGTCTACTACGCCCTGGAGCGGCTGTGGAAGGACTGCCCGGAGATCGAGCTGCCCGCCGACGCCGCCGCCACCCGCGGCAAGGGCGAGGAGCACGCCCGTGCCCGGGCCGCCGAGGGCGGCGAGGGCTTCGACGACGCGGGACGGTGAGCTGAGCTGAGCAGCAGCGGCAAGGGCGGCGGCCGCGGCCGCCGCATCGTCCTGTGGCGGCACGGCCAGACCGCCTGGAACCTGGAGCGGCGCTTCCAGGGCTCCACGGACATCGAGCTGACGGGGACCGGCGTCGCACAGGCGCGCAGGGCCGCCCGGCTGCTGGCGGGCCTGCGGCCGGACGCGATCATCGCCTCGGACCTCAGGCGGGCCGCGGCCACCGCGGCCGAGCTCGCCGCGGTCACCGGCCTGCCGGTCACCCACCACCCCGAGCTGCGCGAGACGTACGCGGGCGTGTGGCAGGGCCTCACGCACGAGGAGATCATCGAGCGGCACGGCGAGGAGTACGCGGCGTGGAAGCGCGGCGAGCCGGTCCGGCGCGGCGGCGGTGAGCTGGAGACCGAGGTCGCCGACCGGGCCGCCCCGGTCGTCCTGCAGCAGGCCGAGAAGCTGCCGGAGGACGGCACGCTCGTCGTCGTCAGCCACGGCGGCACCATCCGCACCACCATCGGCCGACTGATCCAGCTGGAGTCCCGGTCGTGGGAGTCGCTGGGCGGCCTGACCAACTGCTGCTGGTCCGTGCTGGGCGAGGGCGCGCGCGGCTGGCGCCTGCTGGAGCACAACGCGGGGACGCTCCCCGAGCCGGTCCTCGGCGACGACGACTGAGCGCCGGCCGGGCGCTCCCCGGGCGGTCCCGGGGAGCGGATTTCACATCGGGGCAGGTGGCAGGCTAGAGTTCTTCTTGTTCGCGGGGAACGCCGGGGGAAACACCCGGAAGATCCGAGAACAGCGGGGCTATAGCTCAGTTGGTAGAGCGCCTGCATGGCATGCAGGAGGTCAGGAGTTCAATTCTCCTTAGCTCCACAGTTCGAAACGATCCCGTCTCCGGCTACAGGAGACGGGATCGTTTGCTGTACCGGCACATTCCCGTGGCAGAATCCGGCTGTCGGGAGCGGAGGACGGGCCGAAGGGGAGGGAACGGCTGACCCATGGGTGCTCACAGCCGGAAGTGCGACTGGTGCGGCAGCGGCACGCCGATCGTCCGTGACATGGAACCGCTCAACTCCGCTTTCCAGTACTGGTGCGTGGAGTGCGCCCGGGCGCTGATCATAAAAGGCGACCCCATCGAGACCTACCGCGAGCTGGAGGGCGAGCCGATCTACGGCCGGCTGCTCGACGAGCACTGCGCCCTGAAGCGCTTCTACTCCTTCGCGACCGCCTGAGGCGGGTTCGCGGCCGCCTGGGGCGGGCAGCCGGGCAACCCCCGGGGCGACGGGCGCGTCCTGGGGCCGACGATCGAGGTGCGGCGTGGCCATCGGCTGCGCGTCACCTGGAGCAACCGCCTCACCGGGCCGCATCTGGACGTGACGGCGCAGTGGTACCGCTTCCGCCTGCTCAACGCCTCCAACGCCCGCACCTACGCCCTGCGGCTGGTGGACGAGGAGGCGGACGACCCGTTAAGGACGTGATCCAGGTGCCCGCCGGGCAGATGGTCAACGTGATCGGCCGCTTCCACGGCGCGCGCGGCCGGTTCATGTACCACTGTCACCTGCTGGAGCACGAGGACATGGGGATGATGCGTCCGTTCGTGGTGATGCCGGAAGAGGTGCTGAAGTTCCATCACGGCGAGCACGGGGACCACGGTCACGGGGGTCACTCCGGGCACTCGGGCTGACGCTCCCGCCGGGGCCCGCGGTGCGGAGGGCGGCCAGGACGAGGAAGGCCGCCCCCGCCGCCGGGTAGCCGGCGTCGAGCAGCATCTGGCGGCCGTTCTGGCGGAGTTCGGGCCGGTCCTGCCCGCCGTGGGGGAGCCGCCACAGCACGTACGAGAAGAACAGCACGGCGGCCGCCGCGGTCCCCGCCCACCAGGCGCGGCTGCCCCGGGCGGCCGCCTCGCGGACGAGCAGCAGTCCGGCCGGCACGCACCACACCCAGTGGTGCGACCACGAGACGGGGCTCACGAGCAGCGCGGTGACGGCGCAGGACAGGGCGCCCCAGGCGGCGGCCCGCGGCCCCGTCCGCCGGGTCCGTACGGCCACGGTCAGGCCGAGGGCGGTGACGGCCGCCGCCGCGACCGCCCACCAGGGGCCCGGGTCGCCGGTGTGCAGCAGCCGCGCGAGGACGCCGCGCAGCGACTGGTTGGCGGTGTCCTCGGCGTGGCCCACCCGCTCGGTGGCGAAGACGGCGCCGGTCCAGAAGCGGTGCGAGTCGTGCGGCAGGGCCAGCGCGCCGAGCAGCACGGTGCCGCCGAAGGCGGCGGTGGCGACGGCGGCCCGGCGCAGCCACGGCCCGCCGCCCGCCCGGCGGGTCAGGCCCGTGGCGGCCAGGTGGACGACGAACAGGGCGGGGGTGAGCTTGATGCCCGTCGCGAGGCCGGTGCCGAGGCCCGCCCAGCGGTGCCCGGCCGGCCGCGTCAGGTCCCACAGCACCAGGACGACGACGAGGAGGTTGATCTGCCCGTTGCGCAGGGTCTGCCACACGGGCTCGCACCACACGCACAGCGCTGCCGTCGTGAGCGTCGCGGCGGCCCGCGGGCGGCCGTCCACGAGCCGTACGGAGAGGTGGGCGAGGGCGAGCAGGAGGCCGAGGTTGACGAGCTCGGTGAGGACGCGCAGCGCGGTCGTCCCGGGCAGGGTGAGGGCGGTGAAGAGGAGCGCCGCGAAGGGCGGGTAGGTGGCGGGCAGGCCGCGGGGCGTGGCGCGCATCGCGTAGAGGTCGCCGCCGGTGCGGACGGTCCAGCCCTCGGCGCGGTAGACGAGGATGTCGGTGGAGGTGACGTGGGAGGCCCGCTGGGCGAGGAGGACGAGGCAGAAGGAGATCAGACAGCCCGCGGCGGCGGCCAGGGTGCTGCGGCGGCCGGGGCGGCCGGGCCAGGCTGTCACGAGGAGCGCTCCGGTTCCGCGGGTGACAAACACGGGGGCAAATCGGGCGAATAGTGGGCGATGTTATCCCATTCGCCCGGGTTTCCGGTGCCGCCGGACGGCCGATTTGGCAGGTGGCGGGGGTCTCCGTGTAATGTTGTCGATGTCGCCAGGGGGAACCGGCAAGGGAAACCTTCCGGAGCCGTCCCGGCGGAAAACTTCACAAGGGGCTATAGCTCAGTTGGTAGAGCGCCTGCATGGCATGCAGGAGGTCAGGAGTTCAATTCTCCTTAGCTCCACAGGAGATAAGCGGGTTGTCCGGAAACGGGCGGCCCGCTTTTTCGTGCGCGGTGTCGCGTCCCCCGGGTCAGCGCTCCTTGTCGAGTCTCAGGGCCAGCGCCGGGCAGCGCCGCACGGCCCGCTGCGCCCGGCCCCGGAGATGGTCCGGCACGCCCGCGTCCGCGAGCGAGGGGTAGCCGTCCGGCCCGATGCGGACGAGCTGCGGCAGCAGGTCCGCGCACAGCCCGTGCCCCTCGCACAGCGTCCAGTCCACCGCCAGCCGCTCCACGCGGCGCGGGCCGCCCGCGGCGGCGTCCGCACCGGCGGGCGAGGGCAGCGGCAGCACGCCGGCCGTGGGGCGCCCGCAGCCGCCGTGCAGGACGTGCGCGGCCAGATCGTCGGTGAAGGCCGACAGCGCGGTCAGGACGAACCGTGCGGCGCCGTCCGGATGCCCGCACGCCCCGCGCCCCCGTACGCCCCCGGCCGCCTCCCGCACGCGCTCCAGGGCGCCCTGCCCGGCGCCCGCCGCCACGTCCGCGAGCGCCCCGGCGAGCTCCGGCAGGCCGGACCGGCACGGCCCGCACTGCCCGGCCGACTCGGCGGCCAGCCAGTGCGCCGCCCGCACGGTCTCGCCCAGCGGGCAGGTGTCCTCCGGCAGGGCCACGACGGCACCGGGGCCGAGCACCCCGCCGCAGCCGGCCAGCCCGCCGTACGAGATCCGGGCCCGGGCCGCCGTCGCCGTGTCCAGCCACGCGCCGTGGTAGCCGCCGGTCAGCACGCCCTGCAGCTCGGGCGCGGAACCGCACACCTTCAGTACGTAGGCCAGCGGCACCCCGCCGGGCACCTCCACGACCTGCGGCTCGGGCACCGCGCCCGAGACGGTCAGCAGCAGCGTGCCGGGCTCGCCCGGGGCGCCCGTGGCCGCGTAGCCCTCGGCGCCCAGGCGGGCGGCGAGGGCGAGTTGGGCGAACGTCTCCGCGTTGGACAGCAGCGTCGGCGCCCCGCCCAGGCCCTCCTGCGCCGCCCGGCCGTGCTGCCCGGGCGGCAGCGGCAGCCCGCCGTCGGCAGCGCGCAGCAGCGCCGAGGACTCGCCCGACACCAGCCGCTCGGGCAGGCGCACCACCCGGGCGCGCACGGAGCCGCCGCGCCGGCCGGCGAGGCCCCGCTCGGCCAGCGCCTCCCGCACCGAGGCCTCGGCCGCCGCCCGGGTCACGCCGACCACCACCGAACCCGCGCCGAGGGCCGCCGCGGCCAGCAGGGCCCCGTCCAGCACCAGGTGCGGGGCCCGCGCGAGCAGCACCGCGTCCTTGCGGCAGGCCGGATCGCCCTCGCAGCCGTTGACCACCACGGCGGGGCGCGCGCCGCGCCGGCGCGCCGTCCGCCCCACCACCTGCAGCTTGCGCGCGAACGGGAAGCCCGCGCCGCCCCGGCCGCGCAGCGCGACCGCCTCCGCCAGGGCGGTCAGCTGCGCCTCGGTGTGCTGGGGCAGCGAGCCGTGCACCGACAGATGGGCGCTGCGGTCCAGCCGGGCCGCCCGGTCCAGCCCGGCCAGCAGGCGCGGCCGGCCGAGGGCGAGGACCGCCGGCTCCGGGGGGAGCGCGGCGCTCACCGGGCCCGGCCCGGAGCGACGGCGTCACCGGTGCGGTCGGGGAGGTCGAGCAGGTGGAGGAGGTCCAGGTCCAGGTCCATGGCACGGCACCGTAGGGAGCCCGGCGGCGGCGTGCGGTCCGCTTCGCGCAACCTCGGTGCGAGGGGCCTCACCACTGCTAACGTCGGTCCGTTCGGCGCCGGTTCGGTCACACCGCGGCTCGCCGGCGTCTTGCGGGTGACTTCCCGCTGTCCCTTCGGTGCCTTCCGGGTGCCTTCCCGGCCCACTTCCGGTGCCGCCTTGATCTCTTCTTGACGAACTCATGCCCCACGGTTGAGCAGTTCATCGAAAGAGTGACGCGTTGTGGACGTGCTCATGCCACTGCGTGCTCATGTGCCGCGTGCATGCCCGTGCGTCCGCATTTCGCGACCACTCGTTTCGCAGGGGGTTCCATGAGATCAAGCCGCACCCGCGTGCGCGCCGGACTGGCCCTGGCGGCAGCGCTGCCGCTGGCCGCCGGGGCGCTCGCGCTCGGCACGCCCACCGCCCTGGCGGCCCAGCCCGGGCCGCACGACCGGCAGGCGCTGGCGGGCACCAAGCCGCTGTGGGCGACGCCCTCGGCCGACCGCGGCACCGCCGACGCGTCGGAGAAGGTCACCGCCCGCGTCTACCTGGCCGGCCGGGACGCCAAGGGCCTCGCCGCCTACGCCCGGGCCGTCTCCGACCCGTCGTCCGGCTCGTACGGCAAGTACTTGACGGCGCGCCAGGCGCAGGAACGATTCGGGGCGACGAAGGAGCAGATAGCCGGGGTCACCGGCTGGCTGACCTCCTCCGGCCTCAAGGTGACCGGCACCAACGAGCACTACGTCACCGTCACCGGTGACGCCGCCGCGGCCAGGAAGGCCTTCGGCACCGAGCTGCACCGCTACGTCAAGGACGGCCGCACCTACCACGCGCCGGCCACCACCGCCTCCGTCCCCGCCTCGCTCGACGGCGCCGTCCTGACCGTCGTGGGCCTGAACGACGCTCCGCGCCTGGCCAAGCACCGCGAGACCCTCCCCGGCCCGTCGGCAGCCTTCCGCAACGCCGGGCCGTTCTCCACGTACTACGGCTCGAACGTGAACAAGAGCCTGCCGTCCGCCTACGGCTCCCACGCGCCGTACGCGATCAAGGGCTACACGGGCAAGCAGCTGCGCGCCGCGTACGGGGCGAAGGAGTTCACCGGCAAGGGCGTCACGATCGCCATCACCGACGCGTACGCCTCGCCGACCATCGCCCAGGACATCCAGCAGTACGCCAAGCGCAACGGCGACAAGAGCTGGAGCAAGGGCCAGTACTCCCAGGTGCTGCCGGCCGACTGGACGCACACCGGCGAGAAGGAGTGCGACGCCTCCGGCTGGTACGGCGAGGAGACCCTCGACGTCGAGGCCGCCCACGCCGTCGCCCCGGACGCCGGCATCGTCTACGTCGCCGGCTCCTCCTGCCAGGACGACGACCTGATCGACGCCCTGCACAAGATCGTCGACGGCCGGCTCGCGGACATCGTCTCCAACTCCTGGGGCGACGTCGAGAGCAACGAGACCCCGGACGTGGCCGCCGCCTACGACCAGGTCTTCCAGACCGGCGCCGTCGAGGGCATCGGCTTCTACTTCTCCTCCGGCGACGACGGCGACAACGTCGACAAGCACGGCACCAAGCAGACCGACACCCCCGCCAACTCGCCGTGGGTCACCTCGGTCGGCGGCACGTCCCTCGCGGTCGGCAAGGGCGACAAGTACTTGTGGGAGACCGGCTGGGGCACCCACAAGGCGGAGCTCTCCAAGGACGGCCTGAGCTGGGAGGGCTCGGTCTTCACCGGTGGCGCCGGCGGCGGCACCAGCAAGATCCACCAGCAGCCGTTCTACCAGCGCGGCGTCGTCCCCGACGCGCTCGCCAAGGCGAACGGCAGCACCCCCATGCGCGTCGGGCCCGACATCGCGGCCGTCGCCGACTCCAGCACCGGCTTCCTCGTCGGCCAGACCCAGACCTTCCCCGACGGCAGCACGAAGTACGACGAGTACCGCATCGGCGGCACCTCGCTCGCGGCCCCGGTGATCGCCGGCGTCCAGGCGCTCGCCCAGCAGGCCCGCCACGGCGTGCCGATCGGCTTCGCCAACCCCGCCATCTACGACCGGTACGGCACCGCCGCCTACCACGACGTCACCGACCACCCGCTCGGCAAGGGCCAGGGCATCGGCGTCGTCCGCGTGGACTACAAGAACGGCGTGGACGCCAAGGGCGGCCTGGTCACCACGCTGCGCAGCCTCGGCGGCGACAGCTCGCTCTCGGCCACCGTCGGCTACGACGACGTCACCGGCGTCGGCACGCCGGGCAGCACGTACGTGACCTCGTACATCCCGGGGCACCGCGGCTGAGCGGAGCGAACCGCGCCCCGTACAGGGTGAACCGCGCTCCGTAAGGGGCGCGGGGAACCGCGCGAGCAGCCACGGACGGCCCGCACGGGCCGACCGGGCAGGAAGGGCCCGCAACCTCGATGCGGGCCCTTCCTGCGCTGCGGTAACCTGACTCCATGCGTGCCGTACGCCTCCTGCTTAGCGGGCCGCGCTGATCAGTACCGACCGGTGACCACGGTCGGCATCGGCGCGGCGTCCCCTCCTGTGCGAGGGGATTTTTCATTTCCGCAGGTGCCGCAGGTAGGGACGACGACGATCGATGGAGCTTTGAGGACGATGAGCGAGACCAACAACGCCGCCGAGGTGGCTGCCCCGCACCGCTACACGGCCGCGCTGGCCGCCGACATCGAGGCACGCTGGCAGGACGTCTGGGACGCCGAGGGCACGTACGAGGCGCCCAACCCCGGCGGCGACCTGGCGGGCGACCCGGCCGCCGTGGCCCGCCCCAAGAAGTTCGTCATGGACATGTTCCCGTACCCCTCGGGTGCGGGCCTGCACGTCGGCCACCCCCTCGGCTACATCGCCACCGACGTCTACGCGCGCTACCACCGCATGACCGGCCACAACGTCCTGCACACCCTGGGCTTCGACGCCTTCGGCCTGCCCGCCGAGCAGTACGCCGTGCAGACCGGCACCCACCCGCGGGTCTCCACCGAGGCCAACATCGTCAACATGAAGGCGCAGCTGCGCCGCCTGGGCCTGGGCCACGACAAGCGCCGCTCCTTCGCCACGATCGACCCGGCCTACTACAAGTGGACCCAGTGGATCTTCCTGCAGATCTTCAACTCCTGGTACGACGAGGAGGCGAAGAAGGCCCGCCCGATCGCCGAGCTGGTCGAGCAGTTCGAGAGCGGCCGGCGCGAGGTGCCGGGCGGGCGGGCGTGGAGCGGCCTGACCGCCGCCGAGCGCGCCGACGTCCTGGGTGAGTACCGCCTGGCCTACGCCTCCGAGGCGCCCGTCAACTGGTGCCCCGGCCTGGGCACCGTGCTGGCCAACGAGGAGGTCACCGCCGACGGCCGTTCCGAGCGCGGCAACTTCCCCGTCTTCAAGTCCAAGCTGCGCCAGTGGAACATGCGGATCACCGCCTACGCGGACCGCCTGCTGGAGGACCTGGACGCCCTGGACTGGCCCGAGGCCATCAAGCTCCAGCAGCGCAACTGGATCGGCCGCAGCGTCGGCGCCCGCGTCGACTTCGCCGTCGACGGCCACCCGGACGCCAAGGTCACCGTCTTCACCACCCGCCAGGACACCCTCTTCGGCGCCACCTACCTGGTCGTCGCGCCCGAGCACCAGCTGGTGCTCGACGACGAGGCGCACCGCTCGGTCATCCCGGCCGCCTGGCCCGAGGGCACCCACGAGGACTGGACCGGCGGGCACGCCACCCCGGCCGAGGCCGTCGCCGCCTACCGCAAGGAGGCCGCCGCCAAGTCCGACGTCGAGCGGCAGGCCGACGCCAAGGAGAAGACCGGCGTCTTCACCGGCGTCTACGCCGTCAACCCGGTCAGCGGCGAGAAGCTGCCCGTCTTCACCGCCGACTACGTCCTCATGGGCTACGGCACCGGCGCGATCATGGCCGTCCCCGCGCACGACAGCCGCGACTTCGCCTTCGCGCGCGCCTTCGACCTGCCCATGCGCTGCGTCGTCCGCCCCTCCGACGACCGCGGCACCGACCCGGCCGCCTGGGCCGAGTCCTTCGACTCGTACGACGCCGAGATCATCAACTCGGCCGGCGAGGGCATCTCCCTGGACGGCCTGGTCGTCGGCGAGGCGAAGACCCGCATGGCCGAGTGGCTGACCGAGCAGGGCATCGGCGAGGCCACCGTCAACTACCGCCTGCGCGACTGGCTCTTCAGCCGCCAGCGCTACTGGGGCGAGCCCTTCCCGATCGTCTACGACGAGCAGGGCGTCGCCCACGCGCTGCCCGAGTCGATGCTGCCGCTGGAGCTGCCCGAGGTCGAGGACTACTCGCCGCGCACCTTCGAGCCCGACGACGCCGACACCGAGCCCGAGACCCCGCTCTCCCGCAACGAGGACTGGGTCAACGTCACGCTCGACCTCGGCGACGGCCCCAAGCGCTACCGCCGCGAGACCAACACCATGCCCAACTGGGCCGGCTCCTGCTGGTACGAGCTGCGCTACCTCGACCCGCACAACGACCGGCAGCTGGTCTCGCCCGAGGCCGAGCAGTACTGGATGGGCCCGCGCGAGGGTCAGCCGCACGGCGGCGTCGACCTGTACGTCGGCGGCGCCGAGCACGCCGTGCTGCACCTGCTGTACGCCCGCTTCTGGTCGAAGATCCTCTTCGACCTGGGCCACGTCTCCTCGGCCGAGCCGTTCCACAAGCTCTACAACCAGGGCATGATCCAGGCGTACGTCTACCGCGACGCCCGCGGCATCGCCGTCCCGGCCACAGAGGTGGAGGAGCGCGAGGGCGCGTACTACTACCAGGGCGAGAAGGTCAGCCGGCTGCTCGGCAAGATGGGCAAGTCCCTGAAGAACGCCGTCACGCCGGACGAGATCTGCGCCGAGTACGGCGCCGACACCCTGCGCCTCTACGAGATGGCGATGGGCCCGCTGGACGTCTCCCGCCCGTGGGACACCCGCGCCGTCATCGGCCAGTACCGGCTGCTGCAGCGCCTGTGGCGCAACGTCGTCGACGAGGCCACCGGCGAGGTCACGGTCGTGGACGCCGAGGCCGACGAGGCGACGCTGCGGGCCCTGCACAAGGCCGTCGACGGCGTGGCCCAGGACCTGGCGAACCTGCGCTTCAACACCGCCATCGCCAAGATCACCGAGCTCAACAACCACGTGACCAAGCTGCGCGAGGTCCCGCGGTCCGTCGCCGAGGCCATGGTGCTGCTGATCGCGCCGCTGGCCCCGCACATCGCCGAGGAGCTCTGGCGCAAGCTGGGCCGCTCCGGCTCCGTGGTGCACGCGGACTTCCCCGTCGCCGACCCCGCCTACCTGGTCGACGAGGCCGTGACCTGCGTCGTCCAGATCAAGGGCAAGGTCAAGGCGCGGCTGGAGGTCCCGCCGTCGATCTCCGACGAGGAGCTGGAGAAGGTGGCGCTGGGCGACCCGGCGGTCGTCGCGGCGCTGGGCGGCGCGGGCATCCGCAAGGTGATCGTGCGGGCGCCGAAGCTGGTGAACATCGTTCCGGCGTAGCGACCGGGGTTCCGGCGTGGCGACCGGGGCCTGACGGCTGAGGGCCTTCAGCGACTGGGGGCTTTTCAACGACTGAGGGTTCTTCCCTACGGGCAGGTTGGGGGTTCATTTGGAACCCCTGACCTGCCCGCGCCGTTTACGGTGGAAGGAGCGAAAGCCGCCGTCCCCAGCCGAGGAGCGTCATGGAAGCCGTGGCCGTGATCGTCCTACTGGTCTTCGCGGTCCTCGTCGCGCTCGGAGTGATCGCCACGGTCAGGACGGCGCGCGCGGTCAAGCGCGGCGTGGACCGCACGGTCCACCAGGCCCGCCGCACGGTCGAGGACACCCGCCTCAAGGCCATGCGGTTCGCCCAGCCCGGCGCGGCCGGCGAGGTCGCCCAGCTGCGCCTCTCGCTGCGCACGTCGATGCGTGCCACGCAGGACGCCCTGCAGTCCGCCGCCCCCGAGGACGCCTCGCTCTCGGAGGCGCTCGCGCTCTTCCAGCGGCTCAGCGCCCACGGCCACGAGCTGGACGACGAGCTGAAGCGGCTGGAGAGCGAGCCGGACAAGACCCGGATCGCGGCCTGCCTGCCGGAGCTGCGGGAGCGGACGGCGCGCGTCAAGGACTCGGCGGATTCGCTGCGCTTCGCCGCCCAGGACCGGGCCCGGAAGTTCGCCGAGGAGGATCTGGAAGCGCTGAGCGGCCAGATCCGCATGGAGGCGGGAGCGCTGCGGCACTGGAGCGACGAGCCGGTGGGTCCTGCGGCGCAGGGTCCTTCTGCGCCGTCGCCCGGGGAGCCGGTCGCGGGCGCCGCCGGGGCCGCGCGGGCCGCTGAGCCGGGCGCGGGGCCGGAGGAGCAGCCCCGGCCGCAGGCGATCACCGGGCGCGACCGGGAGGCGTGGCGCCGGCCGGGCTACTCCTGGCAGAAGACGGGGCGGCCGGAGAGCACGTCCTGAGCTGATCAGGATCAGGAGCTGATCCTGGCGGTCCTGTCGGGGCGGGGCCTAGCTGATGCGGGGTGCCGCTGTCCGGTCGTCCCGGGGGATGATCACCTGTACGGGGCCCGTACTGCCGTCGGAGCGCCCCGGCGGGTAACCTCCGGAACATGTCCCGCCATCTCGCTGTCATTACCGATTCAACGGCCTATCTGCCGCAGCGGGCGATGGAGCGGCACAGCATCACCGCCGTACCGCTCACCGTCGTGCTGGGGGACGAGGCGCTCGAAGAGGGCACCGAGGTCTCGGCCCGCTGTGTGGCCCAGGCGCTGCAGAAGCGCAGGCCGGTGACCACGTCGCGGCCCGGCCCCGAGGTCTTCGCGGCGGCCTACCGCGCGGCGGCCGAGGCCGGTGCGCGGGGCATCGTCTCGCTGCACCTGTCGGCGGAGTTCTCCGGCACGTACGACGCGGCGGTCCTCGCGGCGCGAGAGGCGGAGGTGCCGGTGCGGGTCGTGGACACCGGCTTGGTGGCCATGGCCCTCGGTTTCTGCGCGCTGGCCGCCGCCGAGACGGCGGACGCCGGCGGCACCCTCGACGAGGCGGTCGCCGCCGCGGAGAAGCGGGCTCAGGGCACGGCCACCTTCTTCTACGTCGACACCCTGGACTACCTCCGCCGGGGCGGCCGGATCGGCGCGGCCCAGGCCCTGCTGGGCTCGGCGCTCGCCGTCAAGCCGCTGCTGCAGCTGGAGGGCGGCCGCATCGAGCTGCGCGAGAAGGTGCGTACGGCGTCCAAGGCCATCGCCCGGCTGGAGGAGATCGCGGTGGAGCGCGCGGGCGCGGCGCCCGTCGACATCGCCGTCCACCACCTGGCCGCGCCCGACCGCGCTTCGGAACTGGCCGACCGGCTGCGGGAGCGCCTGCCGGCGCTGGAGGAGCTGCACGTCAGCGAGGTGGGGGCGGTCATCGGGGCGCACACGGGGCCGGGGCTGCTGGGCGTGGTGGTAGCGCCGAAGTAGGCGGGGGCGGGCTTCCGGCTGACGCTCCGCGAGGCTTCAACGGGGCTCCGGCCGGTGTTCTGCGAGGCTTCAGCCGGACTCCCGGCTTCTTCCTTTCCCTCTCCGCGGTGGCGGAGTTATCCACAACTGCCGGGTTATCCACGGGAATCGGACCGTCCGAGCAGGATCGGGGGAATCGCCCTACGGTCTTGCGCATGACGGATCGCGTGAAGGGTCGCCTCTCGCCACCGGGTAACAACGGCCTGCAATGGGGCGGGAGTTGGCGGCTCGCGGTGCGGGAGCGCCTGCCGCTGTGGGTGCAACTGCGGTGCGGCATCGAACCGAAGACGCTTGCCGCGCTGGCAGTCGTGCTGGTGGCCGCGTGTGTCTTCGCCGCGTACCACTTTCTTGCCGGGCGGCCGCAGACGGTCCGGGTGCCCATGCGGGAGACGCAGGCGTCGGCTGCTGCCGCGCCCTCGCCGGGTGTGCCGCCTCCGGCCGTCTCCTCGCTGGCCGTCTCCTCTCCGGCCCGGACGGGCGGTGGCGGAGCGGTGGTCGTGGACGTGGCGGGCAAGGTGCGCAGGCCGGGCGTGCTGCGCCTGCCGGCGGGTTCGCGGGTGGCCGATGCGCTGGCCGCGGCCGGGGGAGCCCGCCCGGGGGCGGACACGACGGGGATCAACAGGGCGCGGGTCCTCGTGGACGGCGAGCAGATCGTGGTGGGCGCACCTGCGGGGAGCGCGGGCAACGTGGGCAGTGCGGCTGCCCCGGCGGCTTCTGCTGCTGCAGGGGCCGGGGGAGGCTCCGCCCCGGGCGGCCCGGTGAGTCTGAACGCCGCGACGGTCGAGCAGTTGGACGCGCTGCCGGGCGTCGGGCCCGTCCTGGCCCGGCACATTCTCGACTACCGCACGCAGCACGGCGGCTTCCGCTCCGTCGAGGAGCTCCGCAAGGTCAACGGGATCGGCAGCCGCCGCTTCACCGACCTCCGCCCCCTGGTGCAGCCATGACGGCCACCAAGCCCGCTGCGACCGCCGCGGCCGGCGCGACCCCCATGGGCACGCTGCGGCGGCAGGACGCGCCGGGTGAGGAGCGGGAGGGCTCGCAGGCCCTGCGGCAGGAAGGCCCGGTGGATCTGCGGCTGGTCGCGCCCGCGGTCGCGGCGTGGGTGGCCGCGGCCCTGGCGCTGACGGCAAGCGGATGGGCGGTCGTCCCGGCGGCGGGTGCCGGAGTCCTGGCGGCAGGCGTGCTCCTGGCCCGGAGCAGGTGCGGCCGCACGCCCGGCGGGCGAGGGGCGTGGTCCGGCGGGATCGCCGTCGCACTCGCCGCCGTCCTGCTGTGCGCCGCGGCCGGTGCGGCGGTGGCGGCACTGCGGGGCGCCGACTCCCGGCGGGGGCCGCTTCCCGCACTGGCCCGAAGCGGCGCCGCGGCCGTCGTGGAGGCGACGCTCACGGCCGACCCGAGAGCCACGCGCCCCCGCGCGCGAGGAGCCGTGCGGACGGCTCCCGCCGCGGTGATCGAGGCCGAGGCGACCAAGGTGACCGCGGGCCGCGTCACCACCGCCGTCCGTACGCCGGTGCTGCTGATCGCGCCACCGTCGTGGCTCGGACTGCTGCCGTCCACGCGGGTGCGGGCCGAAGGCCACCTCACGGTGCCGGCGCAGGCAGGAGGGTCCGGGCCCCCACCCGCCGCAGTCCTGCGGATCAGCGGGCGGGAGCAGCCCGCGGTCGTCGGCGGCCCCAGCACGGTGCAGCGCGTCGCGGCCAGGTTCCGGGCGGGGCTGCGGGAGGCCACGGACGCACTGCCGCCGGATCCGCGCGCCCTGCTGCCGGGTCTCGTCGTGGGGGACACCTCACGGGTCCCTGCCGACCTCGACGAGGCGTTCCGGGCGACCGGGATGACGCACTTGCTGGCCGTCTCCGGAAGCAACCTCGCGATCCTGCTCGCCGTGCTCGTAGGACCGCTGCACCTGGCCGCCCGCGCCGAGCGCCGCGGTCTCGCGGCCCGGCTCGGGGTGCCGCTGCGGGTGACGGCGGTGCTGGGCGCCGGTCTCGTCCTGGGGTTCGTCGTGGTGTGCCGGCCCGACCCGAGCGTGCTGCGCGCGGCCGCATGCGGTCTCGTGCTGCTGCTCGCGCTCGCCACGGGCCGGCGGCGCAGCCTCCTGCCCGCCCTCGCGGCGGCCGCCCTGATCCTCGTCCTCTACGACCCCTGGCTCGCCCGCAGCCCCGGCTTCCTCCTCTCGGTGCTGGCCACCGGCGCCCTCCTGACCCTCGCGCCACGCTGGAGCGCGGCCCTGCAACGGCGCGGGCTGCCACGGCGCCCGGCCGAAGCCCTGGCGGCGGCCGCCGCCGCGGAGGCGGTCTGCGCACCGGTGATCGCCGTGCTGGCCGAGCGGGTCAGCCTGGTGGCGGTGCCCTGCAACCTCCTCGCCGAGGCGGCCGTCGCACCCGCCACGGTGCTCGGCTTCGCCGCGCTCGCCGTGTCGCCCCTGGCCATGCCCGTCGCCGAGTGGCTCGCCCGGCTCGCGTCCTGGCCCGCCGCCTGGGCGGCCGCAGTGGCCCGTACGGGGGCGGACCTGCCCGGGGCGGAGCTCGCCTGGCCGGGCGGCTGGACCGGCGGCCTGCTGCTCGCCGCCGTCACGGCCGCCGCGGTGCTGACGTCCCGCAGGCTGCTCCGCAGCCCCTGGGCCTGCGCGGCCTGCGCGCTGCTCCTGCTCGTCGCCGTCGTCCGCCCGGCACCCCTGAACCGCGCGGTGACGGGCTGGCCGCCGCCCGGCTGGCGGCTCGCCGTCTGCGACGTGGGGCAGGGAGACGCGCTGGTCCTCGCCGCCGGGGAAGGGAGCGCGGTCGTCGTGGACGCGGGGCCGGAGCCGCGGGCCGTGGACCGTTGCCTGCGCGCGCTCGGCGTCGAGGAGATCCCCCTCCTCGTCCTCAGCCACTTCCATGCCGACCACGTGGACGGGCTGCCCGGCGTGCTGCACGGCCGGGCGGTCGGAGCCGTCGAGACGACGCCGTTCGCGGAGCCCGGGGGCCGGGCCGCGTTCGTCCGCCGCGAGGCCGGGCGCGCGCACGTTCCCGTGACCACGGCCGGGGCGGGGGAGCGCCGCCGCCTGGGCGAGCTGGAGTGGGAGGTGCTGTGGCCGCCGCCCGCGGGAATGTCGGCCGTGGCCGAAGAGGGGCCCAACGACGCCAGCGTCACGCTGCTGGTCCGCAGCGCCGGCCTGACCGCGCTGCTGCTCGGCGACCTCGAACCGCCCGCTCAGCAGGCCCTGCTGGAGGCCTGTCCCGAGCTGCCCGCCGTGGACGTCCTCAAGGTCGCCCACCACGGCTCCGCCCACCAGGACCCCCAGCTGATACGCCGGCTCCGCCCCCGCCTCGCGGTCGTCTCGGCCGGTGCGGGCAACCCCTACGGACATCCGTCGCCCCGCACGCTGGCCGCGCTCCGGAAACAGGGCGCCGCCGTCCTGCGCACCGACACGGACGGGCCGGTCGCCGTGACCGGCGCGGGAAGGGAAGTCACAGCGGTCACGAAGGCCTCCGCCGGCCGGCGAAGAGCGGGCCTACGGAGAACAGGCCGACGAAGAGCAGGCCGACGGAGAGCAGGCCCACCAAGAGCAGGCCCACCAAGAGCAGGTACCCGAAGACGCAGGACCGCAGACCGATGTCGCCACCCCCCGAGATGAGGGATAACTGACCCATGAACAAGATCATCAGTGCTGCGTCCGTCGACGCCTACCTGGCCCGCATCGGCGCCACCCGCCCGGCCGCGCCCGACTCGGAGGCCCTGCGCGAGCTCCACCTCCGCCACCTGCACGCGGTGCCCTTCGAGAACCTGTCGATCCACCTGGGGGAGGAGGTCGTGCTGGACCCCGCCGCCCTCGTGGCCAAGGTGACCGGCGGGCGCGGGGGCTTCTGCTACGAGCTCAACGGCGCGTTCGCGGCCCTGCTGGAGGCGCTGGGCTACCGGGTCACGCTGCTGGCCGCCCGGGTGATGGGGCCCGACGGGCTGTTCGGCCCGCCCTTCGACCACCTCGCGCTGCAGGTATACGCGGCCGACAGTGCGGAGCCGTGGCTGGTGGACGTCGGGTTCGGGCGGAACAGCCACTGCCCGCTGCGGTTCGACGAGCGGGGCGAGCAGGCCGACCCCGCCGGCACCTTCCGGCTCGCCGAGACGGCGGACGGGGACCTCGACCTCCTCCGGGAGGGCGACGTGCAGTACCGCCTCGAACGCCGTCCCCGGGAGCTGGCGGACTTCGAGGGCTGCTGCTGGTGGCACCGCACCTCGCCCAAGTCCCCCTTCACCCGGGCGGTGCTCTGCTCCCGGCTCACCGCCGGGGGCCGCGTCACCCTCAGCGACCGCACCCTGCTGACCACCGGTGCGACGGGCCGTCAGGAGCAGCCGCTGGCGGACGGGGAGATGCTGCCCGCCTTCCGCGAGCACTTCGGCATCGCGCTCGACCGGGTGCCGCACGTGCGGCGCGCGGCGGAGGAGCGGGTCATGCCGTAGGCGCGGGGCGGGCGGCGGGTCACTCCCGCTCGAGCCAGCCGTCGTACTCCTCGGCCAGCTCGCGCAGGGCGGCGACGTCGAGGTCGCCCTTGGGGTCCTCCAGGACGACCAGCCACTGGGCGTCCTCGGCGTCGTCCTCGCCGGCCAGGGCCTCGCGGACTATCCGGGGGTCGTCGTCCAGCACGAAGCGCTGGGCGGCCTCCTCGGCTGCCTCCTCGGCGGCATCGCGGTCGGGAAGCACCAGGAGGTGTCGTACGGAATCAGTGTCTGAGGAGAGGTAAGGGCTGCTCACACGCCACATTCTGCGATACGGCCGAAGGCCGCGCGGGGGGAGGTGTCAGTAGGGCGTGGGATGCTGGTCGCGATGGCCAGGAAGACTGCAACCGACGACGTTCTCGCCCCCGTCACGCTCGCCGTGGGCCAGGAGGACCTCCTGCTGGACCGCGCGGTCCGGGAGGTGGTCGCGGCGGCCCGCGCCGCCGACGCGGACACCGACGTCCGTGACCTCATGCCCGACGCCCTCCAGCCGGGCACCCTCGCCGAGCTCACCAGCCCGTCGCTCTTCGCCGAGCGCAAGGTCGTGATCGTGCGCAACGCCCAGGACCTCTCGGCGGACACGATCAAGGACGTCAAGGGCTATCTCGCCGCGCCCGCCGAGGAGATCACCCTGGTGCTCCTGCACGCGGGCGGCGCCAAGGGCAAGGGCCTGCTGGACGCGGCGCGCAAGGCCGGGGCACGGGAGGTCGCCTGCCCCAAGATGACCAAGCCGGCCGACCGGCTGACGTTCGTCCGCACCGAGTTCCGCACGGCAGGCCGCTCCGCGTCGCCCGAGGCCTGCCAGGCTCTGGTGGATGCGATCGGCAGCGATCTTCGGGAGCTGGCCAGCGCCTGCGCCCAGCTCGTCGCCGACGTCGACGGCACGATCGACGCCGCCGTCGTCGGGCGCTATTACACGGGCCGCGCCGAGGCCTCCAGCTTCACCGTCGCCGACCGCGCGGTGGAGGGCCGGGCCGCCGAGGCCCTGGAGGCGCTGCGCTGGGCCATGTCCACGGGCGTCGCGCCCGTCCTGATCACCAGCGCCCTCGCCCAGGGCGTCCGCGCCATCGGCAAGCTGGCCTCCGCCCCCCGCGGCGCCCGCCCCGGCGACCTCGCGCGGGACCTCGGCATGCCCCCCTGGAAGATCGACCGGGTCCGGCAGCAGATGCGCGGCTGGTCGGCGGACGGCGTCGCCGCCGCGCTGACCGCGGTCGCGGCGGCCGACGCGGGCGTCAAGGGCGGGGGAGACGACCCGGAGTACGCCCTGGAGAAGGCCGTCGTGGCGGTGGCCCGGGCGGCCAGAAGCCGCGGCTGAGCGCAAGCGAGATCGCCGGACGGGCCGCATCCCGCTGGGACACCTGCACAACCCCGCGGGGACACCCGCACGACCCAGCCCGTCCGGCTGCACGACACCCGACCCGTCCGGCGTCCGAGGGCCGGGCCCCGGCGCGGCGGCGGAGCCCCGGAAAACCCAGAAGCCCCGCACCACCCTTGGGGAAAGGGGATACGGGGCCCTGGATCGTTCATCGAGCCGAAAGGCTCATACCGCACCCGCGTGGCGAACGACCGAGTGCGGCGGGGTGCCGGACCGGAGCGGTAGAGGGGCCGCTGGTTCCGATACCGGCGAAGGACCGGGGCTCACGCCCCGGAGAGGCTTCAGCCCTTGAGGGAGGCAACCTGCTTGGCCAGCGCCGACTTCTTGTTGGCGGCAGCGTTCTTGTGCAGGACACCCTTGGTGGCGGCCTTGTCGAGCTTCTTGCCGGCCAGGGCAACGGCGGCGGTGGCCTTCTCGGCGTCACCGGCGACGATGGCCTCGCGGGCCGCACGCACGGCGGTCTTGACCGCGGACTTGACGGCCTTGTTACGCAGGCGCGCCTTCTCGTTGGTCTTGTTCCGCTTGATCTGGGACTTGATGTTCGCCACGAAAGAGCCTTTTCAGGTTCGTTGGATTTCGAGATGTGCGTCCCGTGACCGAAAGGGTCGCGAGGCACAGTGAACCAGGCTACCAGCAGCTCCTCCGGCCGCCCAAACCGGACGACGGCCGCCGCTCATGGGACGATGGGTGGGTCGTATACCCGACTCCCGCCGAGACTGGCGTACCAACGCCGAAGTCACCGAATGGATCCTGCGTGCCCGCGACCCCTACCAACGTGCCCGAGCCGAGCCGTACCGACCCGGCTCTGATCCGTAACTTCTGCATCATCGCGCACATCGACCATGGCAAGTCGACGCTCGCCGACCGGATGCTTCAGCTGACCGGCGTGGTCGACCAGCGGCAGATGCGAGCGCAGTACCTCGACCGGATGGACATCGAGCGCGAGCGCGGCATCACGATCAAGTCCCAGGCGGTCCGTCTGCCCTGGGCGCCCACCGAGGGCGAGGCCGAGGGCACGACCCACATCCTCAACATGATCGACACGCCGGGCCACGTGGACTTCACCTACGAGGTCTCGCGTTCCCTCGCCGCGTGCGAGGGCTGCATCCTCCTGGTCGACGCCGCGCAGGGCATCGAGGCCCAGACCCTCGCCAACCTCTACCTGGCGATGGAGAACGACCTCACGATCATCCCGGTCCTCAACAAGATCGACCTGCCGGCTGCCCAGCCCGAGAAGTTCGCCGCCGAGCTGGCCAACCTCGTCGGCTGCGAGCCCGAGGACGTCCTGCGGGTCTCCGCGAAGACCGGCATGGGCGTCGAGGCGCTGCTGGACAAGGTCATCCGCGACGTCCCGGCCCCGGTCGGTGTCAAGGACGCCCCCGCCCGCGCCATGATCTTCGACTCGGTCTACGACTCCTACCGCGGCGTGGTCACCTACGTCCGGGTCGTGGACGGCGAGCTCAAGAAGCGCGAGCGCATCAAGATGATGTCGACCGGCGCCACCCACGAGCTGCTGGAGATCGGCACCAACTCGCCCGAGATGCTCCCGGCCGACGGCCTCGGCGTCGGCGAGGTGGGCTACATCATCACCGGTGTGAAGGACGTCCGGCAGTCCAAGGTCGGTGACACGATCACCTCCCAGCAGAACGGCGCCACCGAGGCCCTGGGCGGCTACAAGGACCCGAAGCCGATGGTGTTCTCGGGCCTCTACCCGCTGGACGGCTCGGACTACCCGGAGCTCCGCGAGGCCCTCGACAAGCTGCAGCTCAACGACGCCGCGCTGGTCTACGAGCCGGAGACCTCGGCCGCCCTGGGCTTCGGCTTCCGCGTCGGCTTCCTCGGCCTGCTCCACCTGGACGTGGTGCGCGAGCGGCTGGAGCGCGAGTTCGGCCTCGACCTCATCGCCACCGCGCCGAACGTGGTCTACCAGGTCCGGATGGAGGACGGCACCGAGCACACCGTCACCAACCCGAGCGAATTCCCCGAGGGGAAGATCGCCGAGGTGCACGAGCCGGTGGTCAAGGCGACCGTCCTCGCGCCCACCGAGTTCGTCGGCGCGATCATGGAGCTCTGCCAGTCCCGCCGCGGCACGATGCTGGGCATGGACTACCTCTCCGAGGACCGGGTCGAGCTGCGCTACACCCTCCCCCTCGCGGAGATCGTCTTCGACTTCTTCGACCAGCTGAAGTCCAAGACCCGCGGCTACGCCTCCCTCGACTACGAGCCCACCGGCGAGCAGACCGCCGACCTCGTCAAGGTCGACATCCTGCTGCACGGCGACAAGGTCGACGCGTTCTCCGCGATCACCCACAAGGAGAAGGCGTACGCGTACGGCGTGCGGCTCGTCGCCAAGCTCCGCGAGCTCATCCCCCGGCAGAACTTCGAGGTGCCGATCCAGGCCGCGATCGGCTCGCGCGTCATCGCCCGCGAGACCGTCCGCGCGATCCGCAAGGACGTCCTCGCCAAGTGCTACGGCGGTGACATCTCCCGTAAGCGGAAGCTGCTGGAGAAGCAGAAGGAAGGCAAGAAGCGGATGAAGATGGTCGGCAGCGTGGAGGTCCCGCAGGAGGCCTTCATCGCGGTGCTGTCCAGCGACGAGGCGGGGGAGAAGGGCAAGAAGTAGCCCATTCCGGCCGCGTTCCCCGTGCGCCGCGAGCGCCCGTTCCCACCCCCGGGAGCGGGCGCTTCCGCATGCTCCGGCACCCTCCGGCGCTTCCGCCGGTCACAGCTTCGACAAGGCGGTCACAGCCCCTTACGCAAGGGGCCCGGGCGGCTTACGCTGATCACTGCTTGGAAGGTTACCCGTGAGTCACCAGCACCGAATCGGGCCCCGGAGGACGCCGTGACCGAGACACAGGCTTTGATCGAGAACCGGCCGCCCTCCGTGGCGGCGATTCTCCTCGAACGCGTCGAGGCGACGCCCGATGCGGAGGCCTACCGCTACCCGGTCCCCGCCCCCTCCGGCCAGGGCGCCGAGGACTGGGCCTCGCTCACCTGGGGCCAGGCCGCCGAGCGCGTCTTCGCCGTTGCCGCGGGCCTGGTCGACCTCGGCGTGCAGCCCGAGGAGCGGGTCGCCCTCTCCTCCGCCACCCGCGTGGAGTGGATCCTCGCCGACCTCGGAGTGCTCTGCTCCGGCGCCGCCACCACCACGATCTACCCCAGCACCAACGCCGAGGAGACGGCGTTCATCCTCTCCGACTCCGAGAGCCGCGTGCTCATCGCCGAGAACGCGGCCCAGCTCGCCAAGGCCCGCGAGCACCGCGCCGACCTGCCCGGCCTCGCCCACGTCGTGGTCGTCGAGGAGAAGGACGCCATCCCCGCCGAGGGCGACCCCGACGGCTGGGTGCTCTCTCTCGCCGAGCTGGAGCGGCGCGGCGCCGCCCGCCTGGAGGCCCGGCCGGAGACCGTGCGCGAGCGCATCGAGGGCCTGCGCGCCGACCAGCTCGCGACGCTCATCTACACCTCCGGCACCACCGGCCGCCCCAAAGGCGTCCGCCTGCCCCACGACACCTGGTCGTACATGGCCCGCGCCATCCAGGCCACCGAGATGGTCCGCCCCGACGACGTGCAGTACCTGTGGCTGCCGCTCGCGCACGTCTTCGGCAAGGTGCTGACGTGCAGCCAGATCAGCACCGGCCACGTCACCGCCGTCGACGGCCGCCAGGACCGGATCGCCGAGAACCTCAAGACCGTCCGGCCCACCTACATGGCGGCCGTCCCGCGCGTCTTCGAGAAGGTCTACAACGGTGTCGCGGCCAAGGCCCGCGAGGGCGGCGGCGCCAAGTACAAGATCTTCCGCTGGGCCTCCGAGGTCGCCCGCGAGTACGCCAAGGTCTCGCAGGACAACTTCCGCCGCACCGGCAGCAAGGCCGTCCCCTTCGGCCTCGCCGCCAAGCACAAGGTCGCGGACGCCCTCGTCTACGCCAAGATCCGCGAGGCCTTCGGCGGCCGGCTGCGCGCCTGCGTCTCCGGCGCCTCCGCCCTCCCCCCGGACATCGGCTACTTCTTCTCTGGCGCCGGCATCCACATCCTGGAGGGCTACGGCCTCACCGAGACCAGCGCCGCCAGCTTCGTCAACCCCGGCGAGGCCTACCGCACCGGCACCGTCGGCAAGCCCCTGCCCGGCACCGAGGTCCGGATCGCCGACGACGGCGAGATCCTGCTGCGCGGCCCCGGCGTCATGGCCGGCTACCACCGGCTGCCCGAGAAGACCGCCGAGGTCCTGGAGAGCGACGGCTGGTTCCACACCGGTGACATCGGCGAGCTGTCGCCCGACGGCTACCTGCGCATCACCGACCGCAAGAAGGACCTGATCAAGACCTCCGGCGGCAAGTACGTCGCGCCGACCGAGATCGAGGGCCGCTTCAAGGCCCTGTGCCCCTTCGTCTCCAACGCCGTCGTGCACGGCGCCGACCGCAACTACTGCACCGCCCTCATCGCCCTCGACGAGCCCACCCTCATGACCTGGGCCGCCGAGCACGGCATGGCCGGCAAGCCCTACGCCGAGGTCGTCGCGGACCCGCGGACCGTCGAGCTCGTCGACGGCTACGTGCAGCGGGTCAACGAGGGCCTCCAGCGCTGGCAGACGATCAAGAAGTTCCGGCTGCTGCCGCGCGACCTGGACGTCGAGCACGGCGAGCTCACCCCGAGCCTCAAGCTCAAGCGGCCCGCGGTCGAGCGGCGCTACCAGCACCTGATCGAGGAGATGTACGAGGGCGCCCGGGAGAAGTGAGCCGGCCGGTCCGCTCCGGGCGGTCCGGCCGGTCCCGGCCGCCGGTCCGGCCGGTCCACTCCGGCGATGCCGGACAATGGACCCATGCCTTCCGTACTGCCTGACGGCGAACCCATGCCCGAGGACGGGGCCCTGCCCCGCCACGCCCTCACCGGCGCCGGGCAGCGGCCGCTCGGGTTCTACCTGCACGTGCCGTACTGCGCGACGCGCTGCGGGTACTGCGACTTCAACACGTACACCGCGAGCGAGCTGCGCGGCTCCGGCGGCGCGCTCGCCTCGCGGGACAACTACGCCGAGACGGTCGAGCAGGAGATCCGCCTCGCACGGAAGGTCCTGGGCGACGACCCGCGCCCCGTCGAAACCGTCTTCGTCGGCGGCGGCACGCCCACCCTGCTGCCCGCGGCGGACCTCGTACGGATGCTCGCGGCGATCCGCGACGAGTTCGGCCTCGCGGACGGCGCGGAGATCACCACCGAGGCGAACCCCGAGTCCGTCGACCCGCGCTACCTCGCCGAGCTCCGCGAGGGCGGCTTCAACCGGATCTCCTTCGGCATGCAGAGCGCCCGGCAGCACGTCCTGAAGATCCTCGACCGCACGCATACGCCGGGCCGCCCCGAGGCCTGCGTCGCCGAAGCGCGCGCCGCCGGATTCGAGCACGTCAACCTCGACCTGATCTACGGCACGCCCGGGGAGTCCGACGACGACTGGCGGGCCTCGCTCGACGCGGCCGTCGGCGCCGGGCCCGACCACGTCTCGGCGTACGCCCTGATCGTCGAGGAGGGCACCCAGCTGGCCCGCCGGATCCGCCGCGGCGAGGTCCCCATGACCGACGACGACGTCCACGCCGACCGCTACCTCATCGCCGAGGAGGCGCTCACCGCCGCGGGCTTCTCCTGGTACGAGGTCTCCAACTGGGCCACGACCGACGCCGGCCGCTGCCGCCACAACGAGCTCTACTGGCGCGGCGCGGACTGGTGGGGCGCGGGCCCCGGCGCGCACTCCCACGTCGGGGGCGTGCGGTGGTGGAACGTCAAGCACCCGGGCGCGTACGCACAGGCGCTGGCCGAGGGGCGGTCGCCGGGCGCGGGCCGCGAGGTGCTGCCGGAGGAGGACCGGCGGGTCGAGCGGATCCTGCTGGAGCTGCGGCTGATCGACGGCTGCCCGCTGTCCCTGCTGAAGCCGGCGGGCGCGGCTGCCGCTGCGCGGGCCCTGAAGGACGGCCTGCTGGACCCCGGCCCGTACGAGGCCGGCCGCGCGGTCCTGACGCTGCGGGGGCGGCTCCTGGCCGATGCCGTGGTGCGGGACCTGGTGGACTGAGGTGCACGAGGCTCCGCCCCGGACCCCGGTCCTCAATCGCCGGACGGCTTAAATATTTTTGAGCCGTCCGGCGATCGAGGACGACGCGCGTCAGCGCGGACGGGGGCCGGGGGCTCGCCCCAGGAAACGGCGAAAGGGCGGGACCGGGGCCTGACCCTTCTACGGGCCCACCGTCACGAAGTCGATCAGTTCCTCCACGCGGCCCAGCAGCTCCGGCTCCAGGTCCTTGTACGAGCGCACGCTCGCAAGGATCCGCTGCCACGCCGCCCCCGTGTTCGGCGGCCACCCCAGCGCCCCGCACACCCCCGTCTTCCAGTCCTGCCCCCGCGGCACCCGCGGCCACTCCCGGATCCCCACGGAGGAGGGCTTCACCGCCTCCCACACGTCCACGTACGGGTGACCCACCACCAGCACGTGCTCGCCCGTCACCTCCGCCGCGATCCGCGACTCCTTCGAGCCCGGGACGAGGTGGTCGACCAGGACGCCCAGCCGGGCGTCAGGTCCGGGGCCGAAGGAGCGGACGATCGCCTGGAGGTCGTCGACGCCCTCCAGGTACTCCACGACCACGCCCTCGACGCGCAGGTCGTCGCCCCACACCCGCTCCACGAGCTCCGCGTCGTGGCGGCCCTCCACGTAGATGCGCCCGGCGCGGGCGACGCGGGCCCGGGCGCCCGGGACGGCGATCGAGCCGGACGCCGTCCGCGCGGGCCCCTGCGCCGCGGGCGCGGCAGCGGGCCGCACGAGGGTGACGACGCGGCCCTCCAGGAGGAAGCCGCGGGGCTCCATCGGGAAGACGCGGTGCTTGCCGAAGCGGTCCTCCAGGGTGACCACGGGACCCTGCGCCGTCTTCTCGCAGCGGATCACCGCCCCGCAGAAGCCGGTGGTGACCTCCTCGACCACGAGGTCCGGATCGGCGGACACCTCGGGCGCGGGCTGCTGCTTCTTCCACGGCGGGGTGAGATCGGGTCCGTACTGTCTGCTGCGCATGGAGATCATTCTTCCCGTGGCGCGCGGGCTCACGACACACCGAAGCGCGCGGCCAAGGCGTCCCGCTGCGCCCGTACGAACGCCGCGTCCACCACCGCCCCGTGCCCCGGCACGTACAGCGCGTCCTCGCCGCCCAGCTCCAGCAGCCGGTCCAGCGCCGCGGGCCACCGCCGGGGGAGGGCGTCCGGGCCGGCCTGGGGCTCGCCGGACTCCTCCACCACGTCCCCGCAGAAGACGATCTCGGGGGCGCCGCCCCGCCCCGGGACGAAGACCGCCAGGTCGTGCGCGGTGTGGGCGGGCCCGATGTTGGCCAGCAGCACCTCCCGGCCGCCGCCCAGGTCCAGCGTCAGCTCGCCGCTGACGGGGTGGTGCGGCAGCACGAGGGCCGCGGCGGCCTCGTCCGCGGCCCCGGCCGGGAGCCCGTTCCGCACGGCGTCCCGCCGCAGCTCCTCCGCGTCGTGCCGCATCAGCTCGGCGGCGCCCACGGCCGCGTACACCTCCGCGTGCAGGAACGCCGCCGTGCCGAACACGTGGTCGAAGTGCGGGTGCGTGAGAGCGATATGCGTCACTCTGCGGTCGAACAGCTCGCGCACCTCGTGCCCGAGCTCCGCCCCCTCCGCAACCGTCGCCCCGGTGTCCACGAGCAGCACACCCGTACTGCCGACGATCACTCCTGCTGTGGCGTCCCACGCAGGCATACGGCGGCGCGCGACCCCCGGCGCGAGCCGTTCCCACCGTGCTTCCGCCCCCTGGCCTTGCTGACCGCTGTCCATGACCAGGACGCTAGCGGGAGCGCGGTACGGTTGCCCGTCCGGCCGTGCGTGCCCAGGCCTGCGGGCACGCGGCGAGGACGGCTCTTGCCCTGCCTGTGGTGCACGGCCGTACACTGGCTGGAGGGCTTTGGCACTCGCCACCACTGAGTGCCAGGAACGGCCCCGTAAGACGGTCTGGACTTGGAGGTGCGCGCGATGCTGAGCGAACGCAGGCTCGAGGTGTTGCGCGCCATCGTCCAGGACTATGTGGGCACCGAGGAGCCCGTAGGCTCCAAGGCCCTCACCGAGCGGCACCGCCTGGGCGTGTCCCCGGCCACGGTGCGCAATGACATGGCCGCGCTGGAGGAGGAGGGCTTCATCGCCCAGCCGCACACCAGCGCCGGCCGCATCCCGACCGACAAGGGCTACCGGCTCTTCGTCGACCGGCTCGCGGGCGTCAAGCCCCTCTCGTCCCCCGAACGGCGCGCCATCCAGAACTTCCTGGACGGCGCCGTCGATCTGGACGACGTCGTGGGGCGCACGGTCCGCCTGCTGGCGCAGCTGACCCGGCAGGTCGCGGTGGTGCAGTATCCGTCGCTGACCCGTTCGACGGTGCGCCACGTGGAGCTGCTCTCGCTCGCGCCGGCCCGTGTCATGCTCGTCCTGATCACCGACACCGGACGGGTCGAGCAGCGCATGATCGACTGCCCGGCCCCGATCGGGGAGAACTCCCTGGCGGACCTCCGCGCCCGGCTCAACAGCCGCGTCGTGGGCCGTCGGTTCGCGGACGTGCCGCAGCTCGTCTCGGATCTCGCCGACTCCTTCGAGCAGGAGGACCGCGGAACCGTTTCTACGGTGCTCGCCACCCTCCTGGAGACGCTCGTCGAGGAGACCGAGGAGCGGCTGATGATCGGCGGCACCGCCAACCTCACCCGTTTCGGGCACGACTTCCCCCTGACCATCCGGCCCGTGCTGGAGGCGCTGGAGGAGCAGGTCGTGCTGCTGAAGCTGCTGGGCGAGGCCAAGGACTCCGGGATGACGGTCCGCATCGGCCATGAGAACGCTCACGAGGGACTGAACTCCACATCGGTCGTCGCCGTCGGCTACGGTTCGGGCGACGAGGCAGTCGCCAAACTCGGCGTGGTCGGACCGACCCGCATGGACTACCCCGGAACGATGGGAGCGGTACGCGCAGTGGCACGTTACGTCGGACAGATCCTGGCGGAGTCGTAAGTGGCCACGGACTACTACGCGGTCCTGGGCGTACGGCGTGACGCCTCGCAGGACGAGATCAAGAAGGCCTTCCGCCGCCTCGCCCGCGAGCTGCACCCGGACGTCAATCCGGACCCGAAGACGCAGGAGCGGTTCAAGGAGATCAACGCCGCCTACGAGGTGCTCTCGGACCCGCAGAAGAAGCAGGTCTACGACCTCGGCGGCGACCCGCTCTCGGCGTCCGGCGGCGGTGGCGGCGGCGCCGGTGGTTTCGGCGCGGGCTTCGGCAACTTCTCCGACATCATGGACGCCTTCTTCGGACAGGCGTCGCAGCGCGGCCCGCGTTCGCGCACCCGGCGCGGCCAGGACGCCATGATCCGTCTCGAAGTGACCCTCGACGAGGCCGCGTTCGGGACCACCAAGGAGATCCAGGTCGACACCGCCGTCGTCTGCACCACGTGCAGCGGCGAGGGCGCGGCCCCGGGCACCTCCGCCCAGACGTGCGACATGTGCCGCGGCCGCGGTGAGGTCTCGCAGGTCACCCGCTCCTTCCTCGGCCAGGTCATGACCTCCCGGCCGTGCCCGCAGTGCCAGGGCTTCGGCACGGTCGTGCCGACCCCCTGCCCGGAGTGCGCCGGCGACGGCCGCGTCCGCTCGCGGCGCAGCCTGACCGTCAAGATCCCGGCCGGTGTCGACAACGGCACCCGGATCCAGCTCGCGGGCGAGGGCGAGGTCGGCCCCGGCGGCGGCCCCGCCGGCGACCTCTACGTCGAGATCCACGAGAAGCAGCACCCGGTCTTCCAGCGTCGCGGCGACGACCTGCACTGCACGGTCACCATCCCGATGACGGCCGCGGCCCTCGGCACCAAGGTGCCGCTGGAGACCCTGGACGGCGTCGAGGAGATCGACATCCGGCCCGGCACGCAGTCGGGCCAGTCGATCCCGCTGCACCAGCGCGGCGTCACGCACCTGCGCGGCGGCGGGCGCGGCGACCTCATCGTGCACGTCGAGGTGATCACCCCCAACAAGCTGGATCCGCAGCAGGAGGACCTGCTGCGGCAGCTCGCGAAGCTGCGGGGCGAGGAGCGCCCGATGGGCGAGTTCAAGCCGGGGCAGCAGGGGCTGTTCTCGCGGCTGAAGGACGCGTTCAACGGGCGCTGAGGTCCGGTCGGCGCCCCGGGCCAATGGGCGCTGAGGTCTGCTGAGGGGCGTCCGGGCCGGCGGGCGCTGAGGCCTTCGTGGCCACTGAAACATCCCGTCGCCGGACGGGCCCTGAGCGGGCCCGTCCGGCGATTGTCATCGCCCGACACCGTCTGTGACACGATGTGGTCATGGCTTTCGAACCCAGGGTGGCCTCCGCGCTCGCCGGCCTGTGCCGGCGGCATCCGCTCGTGCAGGCACCCATGGCGGGCGGCGCCTCCGGGCCGGCCCTCGCCGCGGCGGTCTCCGACGCGGGCGGCCTCGGCTTCCTGGCAGCTGGTTACAAGACGCCCGCGGCGATGTACGAGGAGATCAAGCAGCTCCGCGCCCGTACCGCCGCACCCTTCGGTGTGAATCTCTTCATGCCGCAGCCCCCCGCCGCCGACCCGGCCGCCGTCGAGGTCTACGCCGAGCAGCTCGCCGGCGAGTCCGCCTGGTACGAGACGCCCCTGGGCGACTGGGACCAGGGCTGCGACGACGCCTACGAGGCGAAGCTCGCGCTCCTCCTCGACGACCCCGTGCCGGTCGTCTCCTTCACCTTCGGCTGCCCCTCGCCGGAGGCCGTCACCGCCCTCCGCGCCGCCGGCACGCTCACCGTCGTGACCGTGACCTCGTCCGCCGAGGCGCTGGCCGCCCGCGACGCCGGCGCGGACGCGGTGTGCGCCCAGGGCACCGAGGCCGGCGGCCACCAGGGCACCCACCACGACGACCCGCACGCCGACGGCACGGGCGCCGGCCTCGGCCTGCTCTCCCTGATCGCCCAGGTGCGCGACGCCGTGGACCTGCCGGTGATCGCCGCCGGCGGGCTGATGCGTGGCGAGCAGATAGCCGCCGTCCTCACCGCGGGCGCCTGCGCCGCACAGCTCGGCACCGCCTTCCTGGCCTGTCCGGAATCCGGCGCCCACGCGCTGCACAAACAGGCCCTGACCGACCCGCTGTTCCCCGGTACGGAGCTGACGCGAGCCTTCTCGGGCCGCCCGGCCCGCGGGCTGGTGAACCGTTTCATCCGCGAGCACGGCCCGTACGCCCCCGCCGCGTACCCCCAGGTCCACTATCTGACGGCGGGGCTGCGCAAGGCCGCCGCGGCGGCGGGCGACCCGCAGGCCATGAACCTGTGGGCGGGCCAGGGCCACCGCCTGGCCAGGCCGCTGCCCGCCGCGGAACTGGTCGGGGTGCTGATGGCCGAACTGCGGGAAGCCCGGGGGGCTTTGAGCGACATGCGAGGGAGCAAGTCATGACAGCGCCGGTGTTCCTGGTCGAGGAGGACGCCCTGACGGGGGTCTTCCCCGGTACGGTCTTCCCGCTCGACGGACCGGAAGGGCGCCACGCCGTCTCCGTCCGCCGCCTCCGGGTCGGCGAGGAGATCGGCCTGACGGACGGTCAGGGCAATGCCGCGTTCGGCACGGTGGCCGCCGTCGAGGGCAAGGACCACCTGGACGTCGCCGTGACGTCCGTACGCTCCGAGCCGCTCCCCGACCCCCGCATCACCGTCGTCCAGGCCCTGCCCAAGGGCGACCGCGGCGAACTGGCCGTCGAGACGATGACCGAGACCGGCGTCGACGCCGTCGTCCCCTGGGCCGCCTCGCGCTGCATCACCCAGTGGAAGGGCGACCGCGGCCTGAAGGCCCTCGGCAAGTGGCGCGCCACGGCCCGCGAGGCCGGCAAGCAGTCGCGCCGCCTGCGCTTCCCCACGGTCGCCGAGCCGATGACGACCCGGCAGGTCGCCGCGCTGCTCGCGGACGCGGCCTTCGCCGCCGTCCTCCACGAGGAGGGCCACAGCGCGCCCCTCGCCACGGCGCCGCTGCCCGCCACGGGCGACATCGTCCTCGTCGTCGGCCCTGAGGGAGGCGTCTCCCCGGAGGAACTGGCGGCCTTCGCCGAAGCCGGCGCCCAGCCGTACCGCCTGGGGCCGAGCGTCCTGCGGACCTCCACGGCGGGCACGGCGGCGACGGCCCTCCTGCTGGGACGCACGGGCCGCTGGTCCTGAGCGGGGCCGAGCCGCCCCAGCGGCTCGGGCCCCGGATTCACGGGGGAACGACGGGGGAACTTCGGAGGGACGGAATGACGGGGGTCACGAGGGGGGAGCCGGCTCTGCCATGGCAGCACAACTCCGCACACGGGACTACGGCCAGATGCTCGATCTCGTCGTCGCGGTTCTGGAGAACGAGGACGCCGACGCGGCCTGGCACGTGATGGCCCGGCAACTGCTGGACTCACTGGGCTGCGACTCGGCGACCTTCTCGCACGTACAGGTCACCGAGGGCACGGGCAGGGTCGTCGGGTGGGCACCGGAACCGCTGAGCCGGATCGTGGACGGCCTGGTCCAGCGCCGCATCCAACAGCGGCACCCCCTGCTGGAGTACGGGCTGACCGAGACGGAACCGGTGAACGTCGCCGACATCTGCGACGGCTGGCGCAACACGTCCTGGTACCGGGAGGCGCGCCGCGACTTCGGCGTCACCCAGCAGGTCGGCGTGCCGCTCCTCCACCAGGACGGCAAGATGTGCGTCGCCCTCCTGGGCCGCCGCGGTGACTTCGCCTCCCACGACCTCGCCTTCCTGAGACGCCTCCAGCCGGTGATCCAGACCATGGGCAGCCACCTGGCCGAAATGAAGCGCCTCCGGAGCGTGGGCACCCCCACCGCAGGCGCCGACCTCACACCCCGCGAGGCGACGGTGCTGGGCCTCCTGGCGGAGGGCCTGACCGCGGCCGCCATCGCCCGCCGCCTGGCGATCTCGCCCCACACGGTGAACCGCCACCTGGAGCGCATCTACCGGAAGCTCGGGACGAACAACCGTGTCTCGACGCTGATGGTCGCGCGGCAGGAGGGCCTGGTCGCCTGAACGGGTGACGCGTGGGCCCAACTCGACAGCCTGGAAGCGGTATTGTCATTTCGCGGCGCACCTAGTGCGCCCCCTCCCACGAGGACGTGGCTACATCTCACCGGACGCTCGCCCAGGGCGCCCGGCGTGGGCGTCCTCCGGAGCACCCCCGGGCAGGGTGCGCTTGTAGGGAGGGGGCGCCCATGGGACGCCACCGGAAGAAGCCGCTTCTCGAACGGATCTTCGCGGTGATCCGCGAGTTCGGGAGGTGGCTGACCGGACGGTAACCGCCAGTCCTCACAGAGCCTGAGGGCTGACGGTCACACGCCGTCTGATCTCTTTCGGCGGACCCTCGTCGCGGACTAGCCCTCCGGGACGGGGGTCTCTACGTGCAACCGGGCGCCCAGCGCACGCATACCAAGCTAGCACTTGCGTCAGCGGTCGCACCATGACCGGCAACGGCCTGAGCCTCGTCCACGCACCCTCGGCGTAGGAAGATCTTCCTATGGTGGGGGCACCTGCCGTGGGCGACGCTTGACCTCGGAAGAACCGAGGCCGGCCGCCGGATACGGGGGTACCGGCGGCCGCCGGGTCAGCGGGGTCAGCGGGGTCAGCGCGCGCTGAATGTTCCGGTTTTTATTCGGGCGAGGAAGGGCCGGAGTCTCACGGGGGTTGTGGCGAGTATGACGTCGGGGGTGTCGCTCTCGCGGAGGAGCACCTCACCTGAAAGGGTCGAAGCCAGGTACACGCACGAGGAGGCCTCTTCACTGTAGGAGGACTTCTGCCAGTTGAGGTGGTGGGCCACTTTCCGTCCCCTTCAGATGGCCTTCGCGATGTGGTGGATGAGTTCGCGTGACGCCTTCTGATCGAGGGCGATCGTCTCCATACGGTCCAGCATCTGGCGGTACTTCTCCAGCTGCGCTGGCGCATCGATCATGGCGCCACCGTGGGCAATGTCGAGTGCCAAGGTGTCGAGTTGAGGTACCGGTCCATGGAAGTAGTCGGCTCCATGGCCGGTAGTCGGGAACGCAACGCTTCCGAACGGGATCACCAGGATGGTGATGTTCGCCCGCTCGCCCATGGCGAGCAGGTGGTCGAGCTGAGCCTTGGCGGTTGCACGGCCGCCGAACTGCATGCGGAGAGCCGCCTCATGGATGATCGCCGTGTACGGCGGAGGCACATCGCGGTAGAGGATCGCCTGGCGCTTGATGCGATGGGAAACGCGGTACTCGATTTCGTGAGGCAGGAGCTGCGGTACTGCCTCACGAAAGATCGTGCGAGCCTGATCCGTCGTCTGCAAAAGTCCGGGAATGTGGATTACTTGAGCCACGCGTAGTGCGGTCGCATGGTGTTCGAGCTCCGCGAGGTCGGTCAGGCCGCTGGGCAGCGTGTCACGGTACTCCTCCCACCAGCCTCGCTTTCGCTCACCCGTCATTGCGGCCAGGGCTTCGATCAGCGTCTGGTCCGCACAGTCGTAGTTGATGGCGAACGTGCGGACCCGGTCTGCGCTCACCCCGTAGCGCCCGGCTTCGATGCTGCTGACTCGCGACTGTGTGATTCCGAGCCGCGCTCCGGCCTCTGTCGCGGTCAGGTCGGCGCGCTCGCGAAGCCTGCGCAGTTCGGTGCCGAGGCGACGCCGCCGGATGGTCGGTGAGGGAGTGCTCGGTGGCATCGCGTTCCTTCACTGCTCGTACGTGTGCATGACGGCATCGCTCGAACGGGTTATGTGTGAGTCGTATCCCACGCTTTCCATGGGATGTATCCCATGAGGTCGCTACGGTGTGACGTGGGCCACTTGAGTGGCCCAATCCATCCGCTGTTGGGAGGCCTCGTGGCAACCGTATCGGGATCGCAGCCTTGGACGTACACGCTCGAACTGCCGCGCGATCGGTCCGCGCCGGTGGTGGCCAGGGCCCTGCTGCGGACCGCGCTTCGGGAGCGCGGGATGGAGGAACTCGTGGACGAGGCGGAGTCGTTGGCGCTGGAGCTCATCGTGGGTGCACCGGCGCACGTTGGTGGGGCGGTGCGACTGCGGCTGCGGGGCGTGGAGGGCGGGCGCCTGCAGGTGAGCGTGGGCGGGCACATCGTCGAGGTGCCGGAGGAGCACGCCCGCGCGGCCGTACCCCTCACTGGTTGCAGGGAGTGCGCGGCGCTGGAGGCGGCGCGGCGGGAGGCCGAGGTCAGGTACGGCGGGGAGAGGGCGGTGGACGCGGCAATTGCCCTCCGCCGCCACTTCCGCACCACGCACCGGCTGCCGGAAGGGGCGGCGGGATGAGCACGGTGGTGGGCCGCCTGGTAGCCAGGTGCGCGCACGGGGAGGGGTGGACGCAGGAGGGGGACACGGCGAGCTGCGACCGCTGCGGAACGCGGCGCTTCACGGGGTATGCGGCCCTGCTGCTCCCGGAGTTGCCGCAACGGGCCGCGCGTGCGCGCGCTTCACGCGGGCTGCGGCGGGATGGGCGTCGACGCCCCGGTTGGCGGTAGGACCCCATACGGCTCCCCCCGACGCATGACCCGCCCACCGGCCCCGGTCGCCGCAGTGCAACTCCTCACCCGTATCCGGTGGCGAACGGTCACGGCACGGGGTTTCGCGGCTTACGGTTGCGGGCGGTTTGCCGGCTTGGCGGCGAGTGGGGGCGAGCGTCAAGACAGGCTGGCAGCAGGGGGAGGGGTGGGGGGCGCGGGTCCGGTTTGGGATTGCCTGGGGCCGGTGGGCGGTTGGCCGCCGTACTCCTGCCGTCACGGATGCGGGTGCGTGAGGAGACCTTGCGCGTGGGATGTGGCTGGCGGGGAGCTGGCAGCTGCCGCGATGTGTCTGGGCCCGTCGTGGGCGCTTCGCTCAGTTTCTCGCCGTTGTGGCTGGGCGGGCGGGTGCGGATGGGAGGGGGTTCGTGGGTGGTGGGTCGTTCTTGGCCCGGAAATCCACCGGCTGGGACGTGGTCCTGGCGGATATGGGGGCTCGACTGCCTGTTGGCGGTCTTTTCCCCTTCCCGGCACGGGAATCCACCGGCCTGAGGGTCAGGCGGGTGGATAGCGGGGCCCCGCCTGCTTCTAGCGGCCTCGAGCCGCTGACGGCGGCCAGCCTGCCTGCCGCCCTTGGGGCGATCGGTCTGAAGTGCACGGCCGCGGCGGCCCAGGTAAGCCTCAGCCGCTGCTTTCCGGTGGAGGTCTGGGAGGTCCTGTTCGACGCCGCGGCCGAGGGAGGAGCGTATGAATCGGCGGAGTACGGCGCCTATGGCCGCCTTGCGGCCTGGCGTTCCCTGGCCGGACTGACGGGAGTGGAAGAGAGCACCCCGGTGGCCGAGGTCGAGGCGTTGGCGGCGGCCTACCGGTGGTACAGCTTCGGCACCGACAGCGGGGGTGGTTCTTCCGCCAGCGCTGGGACCTCGCCATCATGGCCCTCTCACCGAACGGCCGCCGACTGGCTGTGCTGGCAGCCACGGACACCTACTGAGCGCCAGCGCATCCGAGGCAGACGGTCAGCTCCACCCTCACCTGGTCGCCCGCCACGACGGTCCCGACGATCCGGGCCTCGACGGGACCACCGGCGGGCTGTCTGACGTACTGGTCGTCGCCGTTCTCCGATGCGACCCAGTCCGCCGCGAGCCAGGAGTACGAGGCGGCGTCGACGCCGACGGCCACGGAGCCACGACGGGCGTCACTCACGCCGACTCGCCGAACGAGCGCTCCAGTGATCCTGCCTAAGGATCAGGCCCGGCGCGTCACGTGATCCATGGTCAGCTCACCTACGGCATTCCAGCGCTTTCTCGACATCTCCCGACCGTTCTCATCGAAAACGACCACTTCCGACGGCCGGCCGTTGGCGTGCCAGTACCGCCACTCACCTACCGCGGCACCCATGATGGTCACGCCCTCGGCCCGCTTGGTCCCGTCCGGCCACCACTCCTGCTGCCGCCCGTGCTCGATGCCCGAGCAGTAGGTGCCGAGCAGCTCGGTGTGCCCGTTGTCCGCGACTTCCTCGACCTCCCCGGTGAACAGTTCCCCTGCGTGACAGGTGCGTCCGTACTCGTCCAAGTAGGTCTGATCGCCTTTGATACGCATCGCCCGTACTGAAGTCGGCGTCGCCGCGAGCGGTTTCGCCGGCGGCTCGGCACCACCACGAGCCTCGGTGATGGGCCCTGACTCGTGCTCGGCGGCGCGCTGCCCGCGCGCTGCGAACTTGCGCCTGAGCTCTGCGCGCCAGCGCGCGGCGTTGCTGCCGTCCAATTGCCCGGCGAAGGCGGCACGGGCGGCGTCGACGAGTTCGGCAGGGGCCCCCGGACCGTACTTGGCGATCTCCCACAGCGCGTCATCCGTTGCCATGTCGAGCCCAGTGCAGGTCCGCAAACCCTGGCCACTGAGCGCCTCTTCCAGCACGGCGCCGAAAGTCCTCGTCAACTGGTCCTCGGTCAGCCGATCACCGCGCATGGACCCACCCCTCCCCGAAGCGAACGAACTGTCCCGTCCTTGTACGACGGCCGGCGCGATCGGGCGGGTTCCCGCCACCGTCACCGCTCGCATCCTGCCGAACGATCCACCCGGCGACAACAATGCCGTCGAGCCGAAGCTCGGTAGTTGTCACATATTGATCTGAAACGGTTGGGTTCTGGGTCGTTGGTGGGGGTGAGTGATCTGGTGGGGGACGCGCGGCATCTGTCGCCGTCGGCGCAGGAGGCCCTGCGACTGCGGGCGGTGGCTGCGTTGGTGGCGGGGCGGGACCGTGAGGACGTGGCAGCGGTCTTCGGGGTGTCGCTGAAGGCGGTCGACACGTGGTGGGCGAAGTGGCAGGCCGGCGGCCGGGAGGCGCTGGCCATGCGGCCGCGGGGCAAGCCGGTCGGGGTGCGGCGAGAAGGGCAGGACACCCGTCGTGCGGCGGAGCGGGAACCGGGTCTCGGTGAGCGCGATGTCGGCAATCAGCACCAAGGGCCGGATGCACTTCATGGTCTTCACCGAGAGCTTCACCGCCGAGGTGATGTGCCGTTTCCTGGACCGGCTCGCCGGCCACTTCGACCACAAGGTCCACCTCGTCGTCGACGGGCACTCCGCCCACCGGTCCAAGAAGGTCCGCGACTGGCTCGCCGCCTACCCCGACGACGTCGAGCTGCACTTCCTGCCGCCCTACGCACCCGAGCTGAACGCCGACGAGCTGGTCAACGTGGACCTCAAGCACAGCCTGCCCAAGCAGCACCGGGCCCGTGACCAGGCCGCGAACTCGCCGCCGAGACACGCCGCTTCTTCCACAGACGCCAACGCCAGCCATACATCGTCCGCGGCTACTTCGGCGACCCGCACGTCCGCTACGTCCTGGACGAGAACCCCATCAGTTTCTGATCAATAGTTTGCCCGCCGCGTACCTCCGCTGTCCCACCAGCTCCGCCCCCTCCCACCAGCCCCTACTCAGGGACAGTCGCCCGCTCGACCACGACGGTGGCGAGCTGAGCGAAGCGCCCACGACGGGAGAAAGCACATCGCGGCAGCTGCCAGCTCCCCGCCAGCCACATCCCAGGCGCAAGGTCTCCTCACGCGCCCGCATCCGTGACGGCAGGAGTACGGTGGCCAACCACCTACGCGCCCCAGGCAAAAGCCACCGGACCCTCGCCCCCCGCCCCTCCCCCTGCTGCCAGCCTGTTCTGACCCGCATCCAGCCCACGGATCCGCACCACAACCACAGCCACAAGAGCACCCCCGGTCCCGTAGCCCCCCGGGTCTGCGAAAGTGACCCTGTGTTGCTGACTCCCGAGAAGACCCTGTTCGTACGGGGTGCCACCCCCGTGCTCCTGCTCGCCGACGCTCCCGTCCACCACGCCCTGCCGGTGGTGACCGCGTCCGACGGGGCGGTGCCCCTGTGCGAGGGGTGGAGCATCGTCCCCAAGATGACCCTGTGCGTCGTGGACGGGCCCGGGGATGCAGGGGGCATCATCCCCGCCCTCGCCGCACCAGTAATCGGCGGGAGCCCCGGCCGCACTGAGGGCGCCGGCCCCGGCGACATGGCCGACTGGTGTGCGGACGCCGAGCGCGCCGGTGGCGCGGTCGTCCTCTCCCTCGCATCCGGCGAACTGCCTGCGGTCCTCGATTGGGCCCACCTGCTCGGCTCGGGCACCACCCGCGGCGGGTTCATGCCGAGCATGACCTGACCTGAGCTCACCTGACCTCAGCTCACCTGACCCCACCTCACCACCGCCCCAGACCCACTCGTCCCACCCCACCCGGGAACCACAGTCCACCGAATCCGCGTGCGATTATGTGAGATCGGCAAGGCCAAGAGTTCGGTGGGGGAGGCGGCGATGGGCGGCAGCCCGAGCGGCGGCGACGGCAAGATCCTGGACATCAAGACCGCGGACCTGAAGTCCGCGGCGCCCACCTTCAGCGAGCAGAGCGGCAAGCTGCGCGAGGCCCTGGCGGAGCTGGCCGACACCCTCGACGGTCTCGGTGAGCCGTGGGGCGCGGATGAGCAGGGGAAGGCGTTCGGGGCGTCGTACAAGCCCGCGCGCGACAAGGTCGAGCGCGCAGCGAGGATCTTCGTCACCGGCCTCGCGAGCATTCACGAGGCGATGGTCGACATGTCCGACGGCCACATCGAGAACGACAAGCTGGTCGCTGCGATGTTCTCGAAGAACGGTGCCAAGGGTGCCAAGGGCGGCGGCAGCGGCAAGTGAGCGTCAAGCACAAGGTCCAGCACTTCCTCATCGACTACATGGGTCTGTACTGGCCCGACGGCAACGCGGACAAGCTCCGTAAGGCGGCCAAGGCGTGGCGCAAGTTCGCGGGCGAGGTCGAGAAGGTCCGTACGCCGGTCAACAACCAGGCCACGTCCCTCATCCACAACAACAAGGGTGAGGCGATCGAGGCCTTCGAGGTCTTCTGGCACCGGTACGCCAAGGGCTCGAACGACGGCTGGCTGCACGACCTCGCCGAGTCGTCGAAGAGCATGGCGGACGGCCTGGAGAAACTGGCCAAAGCCATCGACAAGGCGATGGACGAGCTCTGGGAGAAGATCATTGAGGATCTCATCGTCCTCGGAGCCGCCGTCACCCTGGCCTTGGCGACCGGTGGTGCCCTCACCCCCGCTGCCGGTGCCGCCGCGACCGCGATCGTGGAGGCCGGCGCGGCCCTAGGCGTCGCCGTATCCACCACCGTGGCGGAGGTGGCGGGTGTGACGCTGGCTTCGGCGGCGTTCGGTGGTCTGGAGTCCGTCACGGTCAACCTGGCCGTCGCGCAGCCCATCCGCATCGCGCAGGGGCGGCAGCACGGCATCGACCTCACCGAGGCCGGCAACGCCGCCAACGACGGCATGCTCTACGGCGGCATGTTCGGCGGGATGGGCGCCCTCGCGAAGAACGCCGGAGCCGTCGGCGGCTACCGCAACCTCTTCAAGGGCGTCCGCCCCATGGACGTCGAACTCGCCCAGGCCGCCCGCCTCCCCGTCAACATCGACTGCGCCCTGGACCCCATCGACGTCGCGACCGGCGCCATGCTCCTTCCGGCGACCGACGTCACTCTGCCCGGTTCGCTGCCGCTGGTCGTCGAGCGGACGCACGTGTCCTCGTACCGGGCGGGCGCCTGGTTCGGTCCGACCTGGGCCTCCACCTTCGACGAGCGCGTCCAGATCGATGGCGACGGCGTCGTCTACGCGGCCGCGGACGGCATGCGCCTGGTCTACCCGGTGCCCGCCCCGGGTGTGCCGGTCCTTCCGGTGAAGGGCCCGCGCCGGCCTCTGACCTGGGACGGCAGGCCCGGCGGCGTGATGACCATCGCCGACCCGCAGACGGGCATCACCCGCACCTTCGGCGGCGTGGTCCCGACCGAGGAGCCCGGCATCCTCCAGCTGCCGCTGGAGAGCGTGGAGGACCGCAACGGCGCGCGCATCGACTTCGAGCGCACGGCGACGGGCACGCCGACCGGGATCCGCCACTCGGGCGGCTACTACGTAGCGGTGGAGACGGCCGCCATCGGGGAGACGGCCCCGCGCGTGACGGCCCTCCGCCTCCTCGACGAGCCCCCGTCCCCGTACGAGCCGCCGACCGCCCCCGGCCGCGGCACGACCCTCGTCCGCTACGGCTACGACGACGCGGGAAACCTGACGGAGGTCACCAACTCCAGCGGCAAGCCCCTGCGCTTCACGTACGACGCCGAGGGCCGAATAACCTCCTGGACCGACCGCAACGACACCTCCTACAGCTACACGTACGACGCGGACGGCCGCGTGGTCCGTACGGAGGGGAGTGACGGTTTTCTCTCGGGCGCGCTGGCGTACGACACCGCGACCCGTACGACCACGGTCACCGACTCCCTCGGCCACGAGCGCACGTACCGCTACAACGCGGACGCCCTGGTCACGGAGGAGACCGACCCGCTCGGCCACAAGACGGTCACCAAGTGGGACGAGAGGGGCGCGGACCGCCTCTCGGTGACGGATCCGCTGGGCCGTACGACCCGCTACGCGTACGACGAGCAGGGCAACCTCGCCCAGGTGACCCTGCCGGACGGCTCACAGGGCGCGGCGCTCTACAACGGGTTCTGCAAGCCGGTGGAGGTCACGGAGCCGGGCGGCGCGCGCTGGCTCCACACGTACGACGACCGCGGCAACCTCCTCACGACAGTGGATCCGACAGGCGCGGAGATCCGTTACGCCCACGACGACCGGGGCCACCTGACCGCCGTGACGGATGCGCTCGGCCACGTCTCGCAGGTCACATGCGACGCGGCCGGGCTCCCGGTGGAGATCACGGACCCTCTTGGCCACCGCACGACGGTCGTCCGGGATCTCTTCGGCCGGATCGTCGAGGCGGTCGATCCGCTGGGCCGCGTCACGCGCACGACGTGGACGCCGGAGGGAAGGCCGTCCCGGCGCGAGTACCCGGACGGGACGAGCGAGACGTGGACGTGGGACGGCGAGGGCAACCTCGTCACCCACACGGATACCGCGGGCAACACCACCCGCCACGAGGCCGGGCACTTCGACCTCCCGGCCTCCCGGACCGACCCCGACGGGACGACGTACGCGTTCACGTACGACACCGAGCTGCGCCTGACGGGAGTGACGAACCCGCAGGGCCTGACGTGGTCGTACGCCTACGACGCGGCGGGCCGGCTGCGGTCCGAGACGGACTTCAACGGCCGCACGCTGACGTACGCGCACGATGCGGCGGGCGGGCTGACCACCCGTACGAACGGCGCGGGCGAATCCCTGCACTTCACCCGCGACGCGCTGGGGCGGGTGACGGAGCAGCGCGGGGACGCGGGGGAGGGGACGACCTTCGCGTACGACGCGTCCGGCAACCTCGCCCGCGCGGTGAACGCCGACGCGGAGGTTGTCTACGAACGGGACGTGCTCGGGCGTGTGCTGTCGGAGTCGGTGAACGGCCGGACGACGAGCTACGCGTACGACGCGGCAGGCCGTCGGACGCGACGGGTGACCCCGTCCGGGCTCGCCTCGGAGTGGACGTACGACGCGGCGGGCCGCCCGACGGCGCTGGTCGGTGACGCGGGCGGGCTGACGTTCACGTACGACGCGGCGGGGCGGGAGACGGAACGCCGGCTGGGCGAGGGCGCGACGCTGACCCAGGACTGGGACGCGGCGGACCGCTTGACGACCCAGGTCGTACGGGGCGGTGCCGACCGCCTCCTGCAGCACCGTTCGTACGCGTACCGCGAGGACGGCTACCTCACCGAGATCCGCGAACTCACCTCCGGCACGCGCCGCTTCGACCTCACCGCGACCGGCCGGGTCACGACGGTCAGCGCCCACGGGTGGAGCGAGCGGTACGCGTACGACGGCGCGGGCAACGTCACGAACGCCGCGGCCCCGGCCCACACGGCCCCCGGGCAGCGCGAGTTCGACGGCACCCTGATCCGCCGCGCGGGCCGCACGACCTACGAACACGACGCCCAAGGCCGGCTCACCCGCAAGACCCGCAAGCTCCTCAACGGCCAGACGCGGACGTGGACGTACGCGTGGGACGCGGAGGACCGCCTGCGCGAGGCGGTGACGCCGGAGGAGGAGCGCTGGCAGTACGCGTACGACCCGCTGGGCCGCCGCATATCGAAGCGCCGGGCGACGGGCGATGGCGAGGGCTCTGAGGAAACGTTCTTCTCGTGGGACGGCACGAGGCTGGCCGAACAGACAACGGCCGACGGCCGGACGACGACCTGGGACTACGCCCCGGGCACGCACCGCCCCCTGACGCAGACGGACTCCACGCGCCTGGTCCGCTCGGCAGGCAAATCACTGATCGCGGAATTCGCGGACGGCGACCCGGAACGGGACTTCGGCACGCGCTTCCACGCCGTCATCACGGACGCGGTCGGCACGCCCACGGAACTGGTGACACCGTCGGGTGAACTGGCGTGGCAACCCCGCACGACCCTCTGGGGCACGCCCCTCCCGGCCCCCGCAGCGGAAAGCGGCATCGACTGCCCCCTCCGCTTCCCGGGCCAGTACGCCGACCCCGAAACGGGCCTGCACTACAACTACTTCCGCTACTACGACCCGGAGACGGCACGGTACGTGTCACTGGATCCACTGGGTCTCGCTCCTGCACCCAATCCTTCTAGCTACGTTCAAAACCCTTTTGCTGCGGCTGATGCGCTGGGTTTGGCGCCGTGCGATGTCAAGGAACTGGGATCACCCAAGAAGTCATCGGAGATGAGGAATAGTCCGGGATCCGTTACGGGCGGTTCGAGCCTTCCGGTCCCTGATGGGCGATGGCTGCGGGGCAGTTCAGGGAATGCCGGTAAAATACCAGGCCAGGTTGCTCAGGCTCTGCAGGGGCGGCAGTTTAAAAATTTTGATGAATTTCGTGAAGCGTTCTGGACAGAGGTTTCGAAGGATCCATCTTTGGCTTCTCAGTTCAATAAGTCCGGGCAAACGTTGATGAGTCAAGGAAAGGCGCCCTTCGTGTCAAAGGATCAGGCGATGGGTGGCAACAGGCGTTATGTTCTCCACCATGCGACTCCGATCCAGCGTGGCGGTGGTGTTTATGATCTTGACAATATCGTCGTAGTTACGCCGCGATACCATAAGGACGTATTGGACCCTAGCTATCATATGGGTGGCTAGTTTCGGAACCGTGGTCGAGATTGTGAGGATGGTTTTATGGTGCGCGATGAGCTGATTCGGCTTGTGGAGAGGATTATGGCGGGCGAGGGGAGTGAACGTGAGCATGACGGGCTCGTTGATCTCTTGGAGAGGAGTGTCCGCCACCCCCGGGTGCTTGATCTGATTTATTACTCGGACCCGCCGTTGACCGCTGAGGAAGTGGTGGATGAGGCGCTTGCCTACCGGCCGATCGAAATGTGAATAATTGGATGCTGTTTGGTGTGTTCCCCGCTCTCGGAGAACTCGGACACCCTTTCAGAGACGCAACAGCGCGAGAGTTGTTCCGGCAGCTGACATTAGGAGGCCCGCAATGGTCAGAGCCACGCCCCTGAAGCGGAAATTGGTCGTCGTGAGGCCCCGCTGGGTTACGGAGGGCATGGTCAGGCTGGTGGAGCCGGTGAGGCGGCGGTAGATGCGCTCGGACCTTGCGCGGGCCAGGGCTGCTTGTGAGTCGGCGGCGCCGCCGATGTTGAAGACGAGACGCACGCCGAAGACGATCGTCGCCAGGCCGCCTATTGCGATCACGATGGGGATTGCTATGTGCATGATGCGTCATCGTATCGGCGTGGCGCGTGGGGATATGACGCCCGCACCGCCTGCCACTGCCCGCCTCCGGCCTTAGTTCGTCCGGAATTTGGTCGTTTACTTCGTCTGTCGGCCTGGTCAGTGCATGACCCTTGTGGACGGATGGCCCCGGCACACTCCCTCGCTCAGAAGAGAGGCCGTCATGCGCACATCCCGAGCAGTACTCGGCATTGCCGCCGGGCTGGGTGCCGTCGCGTTCACGCTCGGATCCGGGGCCGCGGCTCAGGCACACGTGCCGCAGCCGCTCTCCGGGCCCGCCGCCGGGAAGGTTGTCGTGGACGTCGGGTCCGCAGCAGAACTGCCCGGCATCGGGTCCTCCGCCAGACCCGCCGCGGACACCGTCTACCGCACGCCCGCCTTCACGAACAACCTCGGCAACCAGTGTCTCGACGGCGACCGCAACACGATCCCCAACGACGGCGCCAAGGTGCAGCTCTGGGGCTGCAACAGCTGGGACAACCAGAGCTGGTACTGGACGCCCGTGCCCAACCAGCCCACCGGCCGCTACACCATCCAGAACGGTTACCGGTCGCAGTGCCTCGACGGCGACCTCAACACCATTCCCAGCAACGGGGCCAAGGTCCAGCTCTGGAGCTGCAACGGCTGGACCAACCAGATCTGGGTGTGGAACGGCACCAATCTGCAGAACGCCCAAGGCAGTCAGTGCCTCGACGGCGACACCAACACCATTCCCAACAACGGTGCCAAAGTGCAGCTCTGGGCCTGCAACGGCTGGACCAATCAGAAGTGGGTCTTCCACTAGGCGCTCTCCCCACAGTTAGGCGCTCTCCTCACGAGTAGGCGCTCTCCTCACGGGCCGCTGCCGGTCCTCGCCGGCGGCGCGCCCCGCGTCCCGCGCCCCCTCTGCCGCCCTTCCGCCCGGACCCCGCCGGTGGGAAACTGCCGCGTATGCGGGCATTGAGGCGCCTACGGGGACGATCGGTGCTGTGTGCAGCTGGTGCGGTGGTGCTCACCGGCACCGCGGCGATGGGGCTCGCCGGCTGCCGGCAGGAAGGGCCCGGCGGGCTGGACTCCGTCGTCGTGGCCGTGAACGCCGACAAGCGGGCCACCGCCCGCCTGGAGCACGACGGCTACCCCGTCCAGTGGCTCACCTGCACGGGCAAGGCCGAGGACCCCGGCGTCACGGAGAAGGGCTCGCCGCGGCCCGTCACCGCCGTCGGGGTCGACTGCGACGGCCGCACCAGCGGCGGGCAGAAGATCATCGTCTTCGGACGCGTGACCGGGCTCTACGACGACTCCTGCGTCCAGGGGAAGTTCACCGCCAAGGTCGACGGGAAGACCGCCTTCACCGCGAGCGTCCTCGGTGACTGTTCGGGGAGCGGCGTCACCAACGGCGGCGGCAGCGGGGGCGACAAGCCCACCGGCAACAACGGCCACGACAACGGTCACGACAACGGCCACGACGGCAGCCACGACACCGGCCACGACGGCAGCAAGGGCGACAAAAGCTGGCAGGACGGGCATCACCAGTCCAAGTAGAGGCCCGCCCCGCACCCCCGCTTACCCTTGGTCCCATGCCCGAAGAGTCCCCGCTCATCAAGAGCCTGCGTGCGGCCGTCGACGCCGCGCCCGACGATGTGCCCCTGCGCCTGCACCTCGCCCAGCTCCTTCTCGAAGCGGGGTTCAGCCAGGAGGCGATATCCCAGGTCGCCGCGGCCCTGCAGCGGGAACCCGGCAACGCGGAGGCGCAGGCCCTGATCGCCCGCGCCGTCGCCCCACCGGTCACCGCCCCCGCCACGGCCCCGCCCGCCCCGGCCCCCGTCGAAGCCCCGGCCCCCGCCCCCGCCCCCGCGGAAGCCCCCGCCGAAGCCTCCCGCTACGACTGGAAGCAGGCCGAGGACGAGCTCTCCGACGTCATCCCTCCCCGCTTCGTAGAGACAGAAGAAACGGCAGGAACGGCAGGGGAGAAGTCCCCGCCCCTCTCCGCCCACGGCGACGACGACCCCGCCGGCTCCGGCGCCTGGGAGGTCGAGACCGCCGGCCTCTCGCTCGCCGACGTCGGCGGCATGGAGCAGGTCAAGGAGCGCCTGGAGGCCGCCTTCCTCGCCCCCATGCGCAACCCCGAGCTCCGCAAGCTCTACGGCAAGAGCCTGCGCGGCGGTCTCCTCATGTACGGGCCGCCCGGCTGCGGCAAGACGTACATCGCCCGCGCCGTCGCCGGCGAGCTGGGCGCGCGCTTCATGACGGTCAGCATCACCGACGTCCTCGACATGTGGATCGGCAACTCGGAGCGCAATCTGCGCGAGCTCTTCGAGACGGCCCGGCGCAACGCCCCGTGCGTCGTCTTCCTCGACGAGCTGGACGCCCTCGGCGCCAAGCGCAGCCAGATCCGTCACTCCGGCCTGCGCACCACGGTCAACCAGCTGCTGACCGAGCTGGACGGCGTGGACTCCCACGCCAACGAGGGCCTGTTCGTGCTCGCCGCCACCAACCACCCCTGGGACGTCGACCCCGCCCTGCGCCGCCCCGGCCGCCTCGACCGCACCGTCCTGGTGCTGCCGCCGGACGAGCCCGCCCGCGAGTCGATCCTGCGCCACCACCTGAAGGACCGCCCGATCGCCCGCATCGACCTGCGCAAGCTGGTCAAGCGCACGGACGGGTTCTCCGGCGCGGACCTGCGCCACCTGTGCGAGAGCGCGGCCGAGCGCGCCCTGATGGACTCGGTCCGCACGGGCCGGGCCCGCATGATCGAGACCGATGACCTGCTCGGGGCCCTCGCCCAGCTCCGGCCCTCGACCGGCCCCTGGTTCAACTCGGCACGCAGCGTCGCGCAGTTCGCCAACGAGGGCGGCCAGTACGACGAGCTCCTCGCGTACCTGAAGAAGAAGAGGATGCTCTGAACGTGAGCGACACCCCCTACGGCGGCGGGCACCCGAACGTGGCCCGTGCCGAGGCGCTGCTGACCGTCGGCCGGGTCGAGGACGCCTGTGACCTCCTGACCAGGCACACGAAGGAGGTCTCCCACCGGGACGCCGACGTCTACGCCCTGCTCGCCTGCTGCTTCTTCCGGATGAGGAAGTGGCCCGCGTCGCTGGTCATGGCGGAGTCCGCGCTCAGCATCAACCCGTCCCACACCGACGGTCACATCTACCGCAGCGAGGCGCTGTGGCGCCTCGGCCGTGCGGACGAGGCCGTCACCGCGGCCCGCGAGGCGATACGGATCTCGCCGGACCACCAGACGCCCTACCAGTCGCTGGCCGCGGCCCTGCGCGCGACGGGGGACCTCGACGGGGCGCTGGCGGCCGCGAACGAGTCCGTGCGCGTCAGCCCGGAGTCCGTGAACGCGCACTTCGCCCGGTACGCCGTCCTGCTGGACATGGGGGACAAGACCGGCGCGCAGCAGGTGATGCGCGACGTCCTGAGCTTCGCCCCCGAGGACGCGGACGCGCGCGCCGTGCTCGCCGGGCTCAAGGACGACGCCCGCGAGGCCAAGCTGCCGGAGCTGGCGAAGGAGTACGCGGCGGCGCTGGGCACCGACCCGGGCAACGCGTACGTCGCCGCCAAGCTGGAGGACGTGGCCCTGCGGCTGGTGCGCCGCACCCGCTGGGTCGCGCTGCTCTGCCTGGTGTACGCGGCCGTCGTCTCGCGGGCCTTCCCGACCGGCGACGACCCGGTGTCCCTGCCCGCGCCGCTCGGCCCCCGCATGTGGTTCTTCTTCCTGATGTGCGCGGGCTGGGCGGTGTGCGTGTGGCGCACGTACTTCACGCTGCCGAAGGGCGCCCAGCTCACCCTGGTGTCGGTGATCCGGCGGGCCTTCGCGGCGAAGCTGGCCGTGGCGCACTCGCTGTGGGGCACGCTCTGCGCGGTGCTGCTCGTGACCGTGCCCTGGGCGGACCGGGGCTGGGAGCAGGCGCTGGTGTGGGCCGGCGGCGTGCCCGTCGTGCTCGCTATGTGGTACGGCGCAGCCCGGCGGCGGAACGAGCGCGAGGCCGCCGAGAAGGCGAAGGACAAGCGGCTGAAGGCCGCCCGCGAGAAGGAATCGGAGGCTGCCCGGTAACATCCGGACCGTAGGAGCCGACGAGCCGACGACCCGTGAGGAGCCCACCGGTGGCGGGAGAACCGCAGGCGGACTGCCTGTTCTGCAAGATCGTCAAGGGGGAGGTGCCGGCGACGGTCGTCAAGGAGACGGAGACCACCGTCGCCTTCCGCGACATCAACCCCCAGGCGCCCGTGCACGTCCTGGTCATCCCCAAGGTGCACTACCCGGACGCGGCCACCCTCGCCGCGGCCGAGCCCACCGTCGCCGCGGACGTGCTGCGGACCGCGGGCGAGGTGGCCCTGCAGGAGAACGGGGACAAGGGCTTCCGCATCGTCTTCAACACCGGCGCCGGCGCGGGCCAGACCGTCTTCCACGCGCACGCCCACGTCCTCGGCGGCCGCGGCTTCAACTGGCCGCCCGGCTAGGCCCGGCCGGGAAGCGTCTCTTGTCCGTCCGCGAACTCGTCGTCCTGGGCACCGCCAGTCAGGTGCCCACGCGCCACCGCAACCACAACGGCTACGTCCTGCTCTGGGACGGCGAAGGCCTGCTCTTCGACCCGGGCGAGGGCACGCAGCGGCAGATGCTGCGCGCCGGGGTGGCCGCGCACGACCTGAACCGGCTGTGCGTCACCCACTTCCACGGCGACCACTCCCTCGGCCTCGCCGGGGTGATCCAGCGCATCAACCTCGACCAGGTGCCGCACCCGGTCACCGCGCATTACCCGCGCAGCGGCCGGCGCTTCTTCGACCGCCTGCGGTACGCCACCGCCTACCGGGAGACGGTGCAGCTGACCGAGGAGCCCGTCTCCGGCCGGGGCGGGGTGCTGGCCGAGGGGCCCTCGTACGTCCTGGAGGCGCGCAAGCTCTCGCATCCGGTCGAGTCCTACGGCTACCGCCTGGTCGAGCCCGACGGGCGGCGGATGCTGCCCGAGCGGCTCGCCGCGCACGGCATCGGCGGGCCGGACGTCGGCCGGCTGCAGCGCGAGGGGGCGGTCGGCGGGGTCACGCTGGACGAGGTGAGCGAGGTGCGGCGCGGGCAGCGGTTCGCGTTCGTGATGGACACCCGGCTGTGCGACGGGGTGTACGAGCTGGCCGAGGGCTGCGACATGCTCGTCATCGAGTCGACGTTCACCGACGAGGACGAGGCCCTCGCCGCCGACCACGGCCACCTGACCGCCGGCCAGGCCGGCCGGGTCGCCGCCGGCGCGGGCGTCCGCCACCTGGTGCTGACGCACTTCTCGCAGCGCTACGACGACCCCGCGGTCTTCGAGCGGCAGGCCCGTGCGGGCGGCTTCGAGGGCGAGCTCACGGTGGCCCGGGACCTGATGCGGGTGCCGGTGCCGAAGCGGCGCCGGCCGCCGGCAAAGGCGGACCGGCGAGGCCGCACCGGGCCGGAGCACCGGTGAAGCCTCGCCGGCCGCAAGGCCCTACGGCAGGAAGTACATCGGGTTCGGCAGCTTGTACGTGTGCTGGGCGTAGCCGCCCTGCAGGTCGCTGTACTGGTCGCCGAAGTTGGCGACGATGCGGTAGCCCTGGGACTCGATGTGCTTGCGCGTGCCCGACTTGTACTCGACGGTCGTGCAGGTGGCGCCGCACGGCAGGTACGCCGGCGGCGTCTTCTTGTTCTTCAGGAAGAAGTGCGCGGTGTCGGCGGCGGGCTTGTAGCCGGCGTTCTTGAGGTTGCGCACGCTCCAGTCGCGCTGGTGCTCGTCGCGCCCGGTGACGAAGAAGACCGTGATGCCCTTGGACTGCGCCCAGTTGACGAGCTGCGGCATGCCGAAGACCGGGGCCATGTCGGTGGACTTCAGGTAGGCGTCCTGCGACTCGGGCGTGAAGTGGAAGCCCTGCTGGAGCTCGTAGTTGTAGGTCAGCAGGGTGGTGTCGTCCACGTCCAGGACGATGGCGGGCTTGGCGGCGCCCTTCTTGTCCGCGTGGTTGCGGACGGCCTTCTCCAGCTGCGCCTTCGCCTTCTTCTCGATGTCGGCGACCTGCTTGGCGTAGTTGCTGTCCGCCGACGCGTAGTGCTGGCCCTTCTTGTCGGTGGTGTCGCCGTAGTAGGCCTTGATCTTGTCCGTCACCTTGGTGAGGTTCGGGATCTCCTTGTCCGTGCGCGGCACGGAGTGCTCGGCGCTGGCGGCGCCGGCCGTGTAGAGGCCGGCGCCGACGGCGAGTGCGGCACCCGCCGCGGCGATGCGGGCGCGCTTGGACGCGAGGCTGAGCTGCACGTGTGTACTCCTGAGTAGCAAAGGGCGGTGCAGCGCGAAGCTAGGGCCTTGGCGGGTGCAGGTCAAGCATGGTCTACGCGGGTAGGGGCGTGGCGTTTCCTCCCGGGCGCCTGGCGCCCCGCCCGGCCCGCTCCAGGATGCGGGCCGCCACCGCCGGCGAGTCGACCAGCGGGTGCAGGGCCAGGGCGCGCAGCGCCGCGTCGTGGTCCTCGTGCACCGCCGCCGCGATCGTCGCCCGCTCCACGGCCTTGAGCTGCAGCATCAGCCCCAGCTGGTCCTCGCGCAGCGGCGCGCACGGCAGCGGCAGGGCGCCCTGCCCGCCCACCTCGCACACCGTCTCGATGATGGCGTCCGGGGCCAGCCCGGGGACGGTGGAGCCGTTGGGGACGTTGAGGATCAGGCGGGTGGGCTCGTCCCGGGCGACGGCCCGCATCAGCGCGAGCGCCACCTTGTCGTAGCCGCCGCCGTCCAGGTCGCAGGAGTCCCGCTGCCAGCCGCCGCTCGCCGCGCGGCTCTCGGCCATGTAGGTGGACTCGCGCTGCAGCCGGGTGCGCTCCCACAGCTCGTACGAACGGTGCGGCGCGGCCGCCGCCTCCATGAAGAAGCCGCTCTGCTGCTCGTCGAGGAACTGGCCCCGGGTCTCCGGCGACTCCAGCACCGAGCGGAGCGTCTCCCGGCGGAAGTAGTAGTAGTGGAGGTATTCGTTCGGGAGGGAGCCCAGGGCGCGCAGCCAGTCCGCGCCGAAGAGCTTGCCCTCCTCGAAGGAGCCGAGGGCCTCGTCGTCCGCGAGCAGACGCGGCAGCAGGTCCTCGCCGTCGAGGTACAACGATCTGAGCCAGCCCAGGTGGTTGAGGCCCACGTAGTCGAACGTCACCCGATCGGGGTCGGCTCCCGCGGCGCGTGCGGCGCGCCGCACCAGCCCGACGGGGGAGTCGCAGATGCCGATGACGCGCCGGCCCAGGACGGCCGACATCGCCTCCGTCACCATCCCCGCGGGGTTGGTGAAGTTGATGACCCACGCGCGGGGCGCGACCGCCGCCACCCGCTCGGCGATCTCCAGGGCGACCAGCACCGTGCGCAGCCCGTAGAGGACCCCGCCCGCGCCGACCGTCTCCTGGCCCAACACCCCTTCGCTCAGGGGGATCCGCTCGTCCAGCACCCGGCCGGCCGTGCCGCCGACGCGGATCGCGGAGAACACGAAGTCGGTGCCGCGCAGCGCGTCGTCCAGGTCGTTCGCGATGCGCACGGAGGGGGCGCCGGGCACCCCTTCGGCCTGGGCCGCCAGCACCGAGGAGATCACTCTCATGCGCATGGAATCGGTGTCGTAGAGCACGAGTTCCGTACAGCGGCCCGGAGTGCCGCGCCGCGCGTCGTCAAGGAGGGCCCGGTGCACCAGAGGCACCCGGAACCCGCCACCGCCGAGAATCGTCAGCCTCATATTCCGGAAGGTACCCCAGCATCGGGCACACTGTCCGGATCCGCACCCCGTGAGAGGAGCAGCGAGCGCGTATGACGACCTCTTCGCCCCACTCGGCACCCCGGAAGGACCTACGGAACGGATCCCCCTGCCCGGGCGGGCACGCACAGGCCAAGGGGGGCCGCGAGGGATACGAGGCCTTCGAGGGGTTCCGTGGGGCGGCGGCCCCCGTCCTCGACCCGCTGGCGGAGGTCCGCTCGGAGGACGACCCGCCCACCGACGTGTATCTGACCGGAACGGTCTTCCTGGACATCATCTTCACGGGCCTGGACTCGGCGCCCGTGCGGGGCACGGAGTCCTGGGCGCGGGGCATGGGGTCGAGCCCCGGCGGCATCGCCAACATGGCCACCGCCCTGGCCCGGCTGGGCCTGCGCACCTCCCTCGCGGCGGCCTTCGGGGACGACATGTACGGCGAGTACTGCTGGGAGGCGCTCGCGCAAGGGGAGGGGATCGATCTCGGCCTCTCCCGCACGGTGCCCGGCTGGCACTCTCCCGTGACCGTCTCCATGGCCTACGAGGGCGAGCGGACGATGGTCTCCCACGGTCACGAGGCGCCGCCGCCCGGTGACGGCAGCGGCGTGCCTGCCCCCGAGTGCCCGCCCGCCTCGCGGGCCTGCGTCGCCCTGCTCGTGCCCGGCCGCGAGGAGGAGTGGATCGCCCGCGCCGCCGCCCGCGGCAGCAAGGTCTTCGCCGACGTCGGCTGGGACGAGACGGGCCGCTGGGACCCGGCCGGCCTCGCGGACCTGGAGCACTGCGAGGCCTTCCTGCCCAACGCGGAGGAGGCCATGCGCTACACCCGCACCGACTGCCCGCGCGCCGCCGCCCGCGCGCTCGCCGAGAAGGTGCCGGTCGCGGTCGTCACCATGGGGGAGAAGGGCGCCTTCGCGGTCGACAGCCGCACCGGGGAGAGCGCCGAGATCCCCGCGATCGCCGTCGAGGCGCTCGACCCCACCGGCGCCGGCGACGTCTTCGTGGCGGGCTTCGTCACGGGCACCCTGGCCGGCTGGCCGCTCGCCGACCGGCTGGCCTTCGCCGGCCTCACGGCCGCCCTGTCCGTACAGGAATTCGGGGGGTCGCTGTCCGCTCCCGGGTGGGTGGAGATCGCCGCCTGGTGGAAGCACGTGCGCTCCTACGACGACCAGGCCCCGGCCGTCCGCCGCCGCTACGCCTTCCTCGACGGGCTGCTGCCCGCGGCGGCCCGGCCCTGGCCGCTGCGCCGGGCGGTGCCCACGCTGGGCTTCCGCCGGGCGTAGCCGCCGCCCGCGGGCCCGTGCGCGGAGCGGGAAAAGCCCTCGGGCCGGGGGAGCCGCCGTCGTACCCTGGTAGTCCAGGGATCTCCGCACACAGGAAACACACAGGAACGCAGAAAAGAGGCGATGAGCAGGCCAGAGGGCCGGCCCATGACTCAGACACCCACACGACCGCAGGCGACGGCGCAGTTCACGGTCCCGGCCAAGCACCCCATGGTGACGGTCCTGGGCTCCGGTGACTCCCTCCTGCGCGTCATCGAGAGAGCTTTCCCGTCGACGGACATCCACGTACGGGGCAACGAGGTCAGCGCGACGGGCGACGAGCGGGAAGTCGCCCTCGTCCAGCGCCTCTTCGCAGAGATGATGCTGGTGCTCCGCACGGGTGCGCCGATGACGGAGGACGCGGTGGAACGCTCGATCGCCATGCTCAAGAACGAGGAGCAGGGGGCCGAGGCCGAGACGCCCGCCGCGGTCCTGACGCAGAACATCCTCTCCAGCCGCGGTCGCACCATCCGTCCCAAGACGCTCAACCAGAAGCGCTACGTCGACGCGATCGACAAGCACACGGTCGTCTTCGGCATAGGCCCCGCGGGCACCGGCAAGACCTACCTGGCCATGGCCAAGGCGGTCCAGGCCCTGCAGTCGAAGCAGGTCAACCGGATCATCCTGACCCGGCCGGCCGTCGAGGCGGGCGAGCGGCTCGGCTTCCTGCCCGGCACGCTCTACGAGAAGATCGACCCCTACCTGCGCCCGCTCTACGACGCGCTGCACGACATGCTCGACCCCGACTCCATCCCGCGCCTGATGGCCGCAGGGACGATCGAGGTCGCGCCGCTCGCGTACATGCGCGGCCGCACGCTGAACGACGCCTTCATCATCCTGGACGAGGCCCAGAACACCAGCCCCGAGCAGATGAAGATGTTCCTCACCCGGCTCGGCTTCGACTCCAAGATCGTGATCACGGGTGACGTCACCCAGATCGACCTTCCCGGTGGTACGAAGAGCGGCCTGCGCCAGGTCCAGGAGATCCTCGAAGGCGTCGAGGACGTCCACTTCTCGCGCCTCACCAGCAACGACGTCGTCCGGCACAAGCTCGTCGGCCGTATTGTCGACGCGTACGAGCAGTACGACAGCCGAAACGAAAGCACCCCCCGGTAAGAACACGATGGCAATCGACGTCAACAACGAATCCGGCACGGACATCGACGAGCAGGCGATCCTCGACATCGCCCGCTACGCCCTGGCCCGGATGCGCATCCACCCGCTCTCCGAACTCTCGGTCATCGTTGTCGACGCCGAAGCCATGGAGCAGCTCCACATCCAGTGGATGGACCTCCCCGGCCCGACCGACGTGATGTCCTTCCCGATGGACGAGCTCCGTCCCCCGGCCAAGGACGACGACGAGCCCCCGCAGGGCCTGCTGGGCGACATCGTCCTGTGCCCGGAGGTCGCGAAGCAGCAGGGCGAGGACGCGCCGACCCGGCACTCCATGGACGAGGAGCTCCAGCTGCTCACCGTCCACGGCGTCCTCCACCTGCTCGGCTACGACCACGAGGAGCCCGACGAGAAGGCCGAGATGTTCGGCCTCCAGGCCGCCATCGTCGACGGCTGGCGCGCCGAGCGCGGGATCGAGGGGCCCTCCCCGGCTCCGACGATCACGTGACCGGCCGGCTGATCGCGGCCGCGGTCCTGCTCCTCGTCGTGGCCTGGCTCGCCGCCTGCGCCGAGGCCGGCCTCGCGCGGACCACCCGGTTCCGCGCCGAGGAGGCCGTCCGGTCCGGGCGGCGGGGCAGCGCCCGGCTGCTGGCGGTCGCCGCCGACCCCACGCGCTACCTCAACGTGGCCCTGCTCGTCCGCGTCGCGTGCGAGATGGCGGCGGGCGTGCTCGTCACGTACGTCTGCCTGCAGGGGTTCGACAAGACGTGGCAGGCGCTGACCGTCGCGATCGCCGTCATGGTCCTCGTCTCCTACGTGGCCGTGGGCGTCTCCCCGCGCACCATCGGCCGCCAGCACCCGCTGGGCACCGCCACCGCGGCCGCCTACGTGCTGCTGCCGCTGGCCCGGATCATGGGGCCGGTGCCGCAGCTGCTGATCCTCATCGGCAACGCCCTCACCCCCGGCAAGGGCTTCCGCAAGGGCCCCTTCGCCTCCGAGGCCGAGCTGCGGGCCATGGTCGACCTCGCCGAGCAGGAGTCGCTGATCGAGGACGACGAGCGGCGCATGGTCCACTCCGTCTTCGAGCTCGGCGACACCCTCGTGCGCGAGGTGATGGTGCCGCGCACCGACCTCGTCGTCATCGAGCGCGGCAAGACCATCCGCCAGGCCCTCACGCTGGCCCTGCGCTCCGGCTTCTCCCGGATCCCGGTCACCGGCGAGAGCGAGGACGACATCGTGGGCGTCGTCTACCTCAAGGACCTCGTCCGCAAGACGCACATCAGCCGTGACGCGGAGTCCGAGCTGGTCTCGACCGCGATGCGGCCCGCCGTCTTCGTGCCCGACACCAAGAACGCCGGCGACCTGCTGCGGGAGATGCAGCAGCAGCGCAACCACTGCGCCGTCGCCATCGACGAGTACGGCGGCACGGCCGGCATCGTCACCATCGAGGACATCCTGGAAGAGATCGTCGGCGAGATCACCGACGAGTACGACCGCGAGCTGCCGCCGGTGGAGGAGCTCGGCGACGGCCGCTACCGGGTGACCGCCCGGCTCGACCTCGGCGACCTCGGCGAGCTCTACGGCCTCGGCGAGCTGGACGACGAGGACGTCGAGACGGTGGGCGGCCTGCTGGCGAAGTCCCTGGGCCGGGTGCCGATCGCGGGCGCGGTGGCCGAGGTGGACCTCGCGGAGTACGGGCTGGGCGAGCCGGGCGGCGTCACGGGCCTGCGCCTGACGGCGGAGGCGGCGGCGGGCCGGCGCAACCGCATCGTGACGGTTCTGGTCGAGCCCGTCCGCTGATCCCGTGGCCGCTCACCCGGAGCCCCCTGCGTTCGCGCGGGGGGCTTTGTGAGCATTTCGTATCAGGAGCGGCCCGACGGGGCGATTCGGGAACCCCGGGCCCCGATTCGCTCATCTGCAGGCACAGAACTGACCGCCTTTGTCTGCCGGAGCACCACGATGACGAATCCCTCCACCGGGGTCTACCAGTCCCACGGACGCCGCCGTGCCCGCCGATGGCTCGTCGGGGTGGCGTCGGTCGCCACGCTCGGCCTGGTCGCCTGGCCGGTGATGAGCTACTTCGAGATCCCGCCGTTCTCCGACAAGGGCGAACCCGTCAGCTACGGCCAGGCCGGGGGTGCGAACGGGGGCAAGGGCGGCGACGCGAAGACGCTCATGCCCACGGGCCCGCAGGCGGACTTCAAGAACGCCAAGACGCTCTCCGACGGCACCAAGGTCAGCGTCGTCACCCTGGACGGCAAGAAGTCCGGGTTCAAGGGCAAGGTGTGGGTGTGGGCGCCCAAGGAGTACACCGAGGACCCCAAGTTCGCCTCCAGCGGCTTCCCCGTCATGATCGCCCTGCCCGGCGGCCCCGGGAACGACAGCAACTACTGGTCGGTCGGCGAGTTCGGCCCGGACAAGCTGTCGCTGGAGAAGAGCGTCTCCAAGTGGTACCAGGAGGGCAAGAGCAAGCCGTTCCTGCTGGCCATGCCGATCCTCAACCCCGGCCCGGACGACAAGGGCATCTACTGGGACGCCAGTGACATCCCCGGCCAGCAGAAGATGGGCACCTGGCTGACCGAGGACGTCCCGGACCTGATGAAGGCCAACTTCCGCACGATCAAGTCCCGGGACGGCTGGAGCTACATGGGCTCCTCCACCGGCGGCTTCGCGAGCCTGAAGTCCGTGCTGAAGCACCCCGACAAGTTCAAGACCGCGATCGCCAACGGCCCGGACATCGTGCCCGACTCGCCGCTGTGGCGCGGCCACGAGAAGGAGAAGGCGGAGAACAACCCCGAGGTGCTGGCCAAGCAGCTGGCGGCCGCCAAGGGGCCGGACGTCTACATCGCGTTCCAGTACGGGACGAAGGAGAACGCCAAGATGATCTCCGACGTCAAGAAGTTCACCGCCACCTACGGCAAGGGCCCGGTCCACACCAAGACCTGGGAGATACCCGGCGGCACCCACAACGGCGCCACGTACCTCAAGAACATGGAAGAGCCCATGAAGTGGATCAGTGACCAGATGGAGGGGCCGACGCCCTCCTCCTGACCCCGCTGACCCCGCCCCGGTCCCGCGCACGCAGCACGCCGGAAGCGGCGGGGGGGGCGGGGGGGGGCCGGCCCCCCCCCGCGGGGCGCCCCCCCGGGGGGGGCGCCCCCCCCCCCCCCGGGCCCCGCCCCCCCCCCCCCGCCCCGGCCCCCCCCCCCCCCCCCCCGCGGCGGGGGGGCCGGCCCCCCCCCCCCCCCCCCGCCGCTTCCGGCGCCACGGGCGGGATCACACGGCGCGCCGCTTCCGCAGGCCCACCGCGACGGCCGCGGCCACCACGACGACGATCAGGGCGTCGACGCCCAGGCCCAGGCGGACACCGCCCAGCGTCGCCGCCGCGAAGTCCGAGCCGCCCTCGGAGAGGGTGGCGCTCCGCGCCGTGGCCACCGCGCTGAGCAGCGGGATCCCGATCGTCATGCCGATCTGCTGGGAGCTGGTCACCAGCCCCGTGGCCAGCCCCTGCTCGGTGTCCGGCAGGCCCGAGGTGGCCGTCACCCCGTAGGCGACGATCGCCCACAGGTGCCCGACGCAGCCGATGCTCGCCGCCACCAGCGCCAGCCACGCGCCGGAGGAGTCGCGGCCCAGGCCGAGCAGCGCGGCCGTGAAGACGGCCTGGACGGCCAGGCCGGCGAGGAGGGTGGTGCGGGCGCCGAAGCGGGCGATGACCCGCGGCGCGGTGATGCCGGCGACGGCGGCGAAGACGCCCTGCACGCCGAAGACGAGCCCGGTGTAGAAGGCCGAGAGCTCCAGCACCTCCTGCAGGTACAGCGTGAGCAGGAAGATGACGGTGCTCATCATCGCGAAGGTCGTCAGGCCCGCCAGGTTCCCCCAGGCGACCGTCGGCCGCCGCAGCATCGGCAGGGAGACGAGCGGCTCCGCGGCGCGCGACTCCACGACGACGAAGGCGGCCAGCAGCACGGCGCCCAGCACGAGCGAGACGAGGACGTCCGCGCCGCCGAAGCCCCGCTGGGCCGCGGTCGACAGGCCGTAGATGAGGGCCAGCAGGCCACCGGTGACGGTCACCGCGCCCGGGATGTCGATCCGGGGCCGAGCGGCGGGCCGGGACTCGGTGAGCAGGCCCGGCGCGAGGGCGAGGATCGCGACGCCGGCCACGGCCAGCAGGCCCATCGTCGAGCGCCAGCCCAGCGTGTCGGTCATGACGCCGCCGAGCACCATGCCGATGGTGAAGCCCAGGGACATCAGCGTCCCGCTGATGCCGAGGGCGCGCTCGCGCTGCGGCCCCTCCGCGAAGGTCGTGGTCAGCAGGGACATGCCGGTCGGCACGATGACGGCCGCGCCGAGTCCCTGCAGGGCCCGTCCGGCGAGGAAGACGGCCGGGGCCCAGGCGAGCGTGGCGAGCACGGAGGCCGCGGCGAAGAGCGCGAGGCCGGCCAGGAAGACGCGCCGCCGCCCGTAGAGGTCGGCGATCCGGCCGGAGAGCAGCAGGAAGCCGCCGGACGGCAGGGCGAACGCGGTCACCGCCCACTGCAGGTCCGCCTGGCCCATGCCCAGGTCGTCCCCGAGGACGGGCAGGGCCACGTTCAGGATGGAGAAGTCGAGGGCCACGATGAACTGGGCGGCGCACAGCACCAGCAGGACCAGCTTGTCGCGGGCGGACATGGCCGGCCGGGCGGACGCGTCGGACGGGACGGAAGGGGAGGAGGGGGACGTACGGGGAGGGGAGTCGATCGCCATGCGGCAAGCTTCCGGCGCGCGGAAGAAACGTGGGGAGAGCGTGCTTATGGTGGTGGCCGCACCACCAGGCAAGGGGGAGAGTTGACCGTACAGATGCGTCGCCGCCAGGAGCTGCGCGACTTCCTGATGAGCCGTCGGGCACGGGTGTCGCCGTCCGACGTGGGCCTGCCGGACGGCGGGGGCCGCCGTCGCACGCCGGGGCTGCGCCGGGAGGAGGTCGCGGTCCTCGCGGGCGTGGGCGCCTCCTGGTACCAGTGGCTGGAGCAGGGGCGGGACATCACCGTCTCGCCGCAGGTGCTGGACGCCGTGGCGGGCGTGCTGAAGCTGAGCGGTGACGAGCGGCGCCACCTCTACGTGCTGGCCGGGCTGAACCCGCCGCTGCCGGAGTCCCCGTACGACCCGGACTACCTGTGCGAGGGCCTGCAGCGGCTGATCGACGGCTGGATGCCCTACCCGGCGCACATCATGGACCCGTACTGGAACCTGGTCGCCTTCAACGACTCGGCCCGCATCGTCATCGGCTTCCGCCGGCGGCCGCGGCCGAACTGCCTGGTCGACTTCTTCACCGACCCCGCCTACCGGGCCCGGGCGGCGAACTGGGAGCAGAACGCCCGGCGGGTCGTCGCCCAGTACCGCGCCGCGTGCTCGGAGCGCCCGGACGACGAGGGGTTCCAGGAGGTCGTGGCGGAGGTGTCGGAGGCGAGCCCGGAGTTCCGGGAGCTGTGGGCGCAGGGCGACGTGCAGGCGGGCGGCCAGATGCTCAAGGAGTTCGACCACCCGGTGGCCGGGGCGCTGTACCTGGAGAGCACGACGCTGCGCGTCCCGGCCCGGCCGGACCTGACGATCGTCATGCACAACCCGGTGGCGGACACGGGGACGGCCGCGAAGCTGGAGTGGCTCGTCTCGCCGGAGGGCCGGCGGGGAGGGATGTACTCGGTCGCGGGCTGACGGGGGAGCCCTCGGCCGGGGCGGGGAGGCGGGGCTCTTTATGCTCCCCGGTATGACGGAGACGACGCTGGACCCCGAAGACCGCAAGATCATCACCCTGGCCCGCTCCGCGCGCGCCCGCAACGGCGTGCCCGAGGGCGCGGCCGTACGGGACGAGACGGGCCGGACGTACGTGGCCGGGACGGTCGCGCTCGACTCGCTGCGGCTCAGCGCGCTGCGGACCGCGGTCGCCATGGCCGTGGCCAGCGGTGCGAAGTCCCTGGAGGCCGCGGCCGTCGTCGCCGACGCGGAGACGGTCGCCGACGCGGACCGGGCGGCCGTGCGCGACCTGGGCGGCCCGGAGACCCCGGTCCTGCTGGCGGGGCCGGACGGGGCCCTGCGCGCCGCCTTCACCGCGGGCTGACTTTCCCCTGCGGGGGCGGGCGGCGGGGAGCCCGCTGGTCGGCGGGGGCCCGTGGATCGGGGAGAATGTGGAGCATGGACAGCTCTGCCGCCCCCTCCCAGGCCCCTCACCGCGCGGGCTTCGCGTGCTTCGTCGGCCGCCCCAACGCGGGCAAGTCGACCCTGACCAACGCACTGGTGGGGACGAAGGTCGCCATCACCTCCAATCGCCCGCAGACCACGCGGCACACGGTGCGCGGCATCGTGCACCGGCCCGACGCCCAGCTCGTGCTGGTCGACACCCCCGGCCTGCACAAGCCCCGCACGCTGCTGGGCGAGCGGCTCAACGACGTCGTCCGGACCACGTGGGCCGAGGTCGACGTCATCGGCTTCTGCCTCCCCGCCGACCAGAAGCTCGGTCCGGGTGACCGTTTCATCGCCGCCGAGCTGGCCGGGATCAAGAAGACCCCCAAGGTCGCGATCGTCACCAAGACCGACCTGGTGGACTCCAAGGCGCTGGCCGAGCAGCTGATCGCCATCCAGAAGCTGGGCGAGGAGCTCGGCATCGAGTGGCGGGAGATCATCCCGGTGTCGGCCGTCGGCGACAAGCAGGTGGGCCTGCTGGCCGATCTGCTGGTGCCGATGCTGCCGGAGAGCCCGCCGCTCTACCCCGAGGGCGACCTGACCGACGAGCCCGAGCAGGTCATGGTGGCCGAGCTGATCCGCGAGGCCGCGCTGGAGGGCGTGCGGGACGAGCTGCCGCACTCCATCGCCGTCGTGGTCGAGGAGATGCTGCCGCGGGAGGACCGGCCGGCGGACAAGCCGCTGCTGGACATTCACGCGAACGTCTACATCGAGCGCCCCAGCCAGAAGGGCATCATCATCGGCCCGAAGGGTGCCCGCCTCAAGGAGGTGGGCATGAAGTCCCGCAAGCACATCGAGGCGCTCCTGGGTACCCCGGTCTACCTGGACCTTCATGTGAAGGTCGCCAAGGACTGGCAGCGCGACCCCAAGCAGCTCCGGAAGCTGGGGTTCTAGGTCCGGCGGTGCCCGCGGCCGGGGCTACGCGCCCTCCCGCAGGACGAGTCTGATCAGCTCTCGCTGGTCGTGGTTGACGTGGGGGTCCGCGCAGTGGACCGTGCGGCCGTCCACGCTGATGTCGTAGCGGAAGCCGTCCGGCACCCCCCGCACGGCCGCCGCCTCGGCGGGCGACGCGGCGAGCGCGCGGTGGGCCAGGGCCTGTACGTGGGTGGCGTCGGACCGGCCGGAGGTGTCCAGCTCGGCCCGGCGCTCGATGCCGGCGAATCCGCCGGTCCTGGTGATGACGATCCGCATGGCACCATTCTCGCCCCGGCGGGCGCTCCTTACGAGGTGGCGACGCCCACCTGTGCCCACGCTTTCAGGACGGCCTGGACCTCGTCGCCGTCGCTGTAGAGCGAGCGCGCCGTCGCCACGGTCAGCCGGGCGAAGTCCGCGAACTGGGCGTCGCTCGCCAGCTGCCCGCCGGTCAGCGTCGCGTACCAGATCTTCCCGGCCCGCTCCCAGGCGTTGCCGCCGAGCGCGGAGGCCAGCAGGTAGAAGGCCCGGTTGGGGATGCCCGAATTGATGTGCACGCCGCCGTTGTCCCGGGAGGTGCGGACGTAGTCGTCCATCGTCGCGGGCTGCGGGTCCTTGCCGAGGACGTCGTCGTCGTAGGCCGTGCCGGGCGCCTTCATGGAGCGCAGGGCCGAGCCGTGGTCCACGCCCGGGCCCAGCAGCCCCTGGCCGATCAGCCAGTCGGCCTGGTCGGCGGTCTGCCCCAGGGCGTACTGCTTGATCAGCGAGCCGAAGACGTCCGAAACGGACTCGTTCAGCGCACCGGACTGCCCGTAGTACTCCAGATTGGCCGAGTGCTGGGTGACACCGTGGGTGAGCTCGTGGCCGATGACGTCCACGGGGATGGTGAAGTCGAGGAAGATGTCGCCGTCACCGTCGCCGAAGACCATCTGGGAGCCGTCCCAGAAGGCGTTGTTGTAGCCCTGGCCGTAGTGGACCGTGGCATTCAGCGGCAGGCCGGCGTTGTCGATGGAGTGCCGGCCGTAGGCCTTGAGGTACAGCTCGAAGGTGGCGCCGAGGCCGGCGTGGGCGCGGTTGACCGTCGCGTCCTTCGACGGGGCGTCGCCCTCGCTGTGGACCTTCTTGCCCGGCTCGGTCGCCCGGTGCCCGGCGTCGTAGATCGTCCGCTGGGGGCTGTCCGAGGGGGTGCCCGCGGGGGCGGCGGCCCCGCGCAGGGCCGTGACCCGGCGCCGGGTGCGGTACTGGGAGTCGTGTTCGAGGGTGAGCTGGGCGTGCTCGGCCCGCGCGGAATCGTCGCCCTGTGCGAGCCTGTCGAGCACGTGCGGCGGAACGATGGTGCAGAAGACGCTGTTCACGATGTCACTCATGGCCTGAATCTGGCAGCGCCCCCGGTCCTTGTCAGGCCCCGCCGCACCGATTAACACAATCGAGTGGGACCGTTCCGAGTCCCGCCCCCGGTGTCCCGCATGCTGGAACGCCCGTACCGCATCCCGTCGGGCTCGGCTAGTGTGCTGCGCATCATGCGTTTCGGGCTGCTTCTTCTTAGCTGCCGCGGCGAGGGCCTGTAGTCGACCGGCCGACCCCCTCCCCGCGGAGTGAGGCGTTGCGGTCACCCAGGTGACCCACCCCCTGTCGGCCGACCCACAGGACCCATGAGGAGCCCCCGCAGATGCCCGAGACCTCCGCTTCCGTCGGCCGCCCCACCCCCCTCACCGCCGCCACGGTCACCCAGCGCCCCTCCGGGATGCCGGTGCACAAGTACCGCCCCTACGAGGCCGTGGAGATCCCCGACCGCACCTGGCCGGACCGGCGGATCACCAAGGCGCCCCGCTGGCTCTCCACCGACCTGCGCGACGGCAACCAGGCCCTGATCGACCCGATGTCCCCGGCCCGCAAGCGCGAGATGTTCGACCTGCTGGTCCGCATGGGGTACAAGGAGATCGAGGTCGGCTTCCCGTCCTCCGGCGCCACCGACTTCGAGTTCGTCCGCTCGATCATCGAGCAGGACGCGATCCCCGAGGACGTGACGATCTCCGTCCTCACCCAGGCCCGCGAGGAGCTGATCGAGCGCACGGTGGAGTCCCTGCGCGGTGCCCGCCGCGCCACGGTGCACCTCTACAACGCCACCGCCCCGGTCTTCCGGCGGGTCGTCTTCCGCGGCTCGCGCGAGCAGGTCCGGCAGATCGCGGTCGACGGCACGCGCCTGGTCGTGGAGTACGCGGAGAAGATCCTCGGCGACGAGACGGCCTTCGGCTTCCAGTACAGCCCGGAGATCTTCACCGACACCGAGCTGGACTTCGCCCTGGAGGTCTGCGAGGGCGTCATGGACGTCTGGCAGCCCGAGGACGGCCGCGAGATCATCCTGAACCTGCCGGCGACGGTGGAGCGCTCCACGCCCTCCACCCACGCCGACCGCTTCGAGTGGATGTCGCGGAACCTGTCCCGCCGCGAGCACATCTGCCTGTCCGTGCACCCGCACAACGACCGGGGCACCGCCGTCGCCGCCGCCGAGCTGGCGATCATGGCCGGGGCCGACCGGATCGAGGGCTGCCTCTTCGGCCAGGGCGAGCGCACCGGCAACGTCGACCTGGTCACCCTGGGCATGAACCTGTTCTCCCAGGGCGTCGACCCGATGATCGACTTCTCGCAGATCGACGAGGTGCGGCGCACCGCCGAGTACTGCAACCAGATGGAGGTCCACCCGCGCCACCCCTACGCGGGCGACCTGGTCTACACCGCCTTCTCCGGCTCCCACCAGGACGCCATCAAGAAGGGCTTCGAGGCCATGGCCGCCACCGCCGCGGCCGAGGGCAAGGGCGTGGACGACATCGAGTGGGCCGTGCCCTACCTGCCGATCGACCCCAAGGACGTCGGCCGCTCCTACGAGGCCGTCATCCGCGTGAACTCGCAGTCCGGCAAGGGCGGCATCGCGTACGTCCTGAAGAACGACCACAAGCTGGACCTGCCGCGCCGGATGCAGATCGAGTTCTCGAAGATCATCCAGGGCAAGACCGACGCCGAGGGCGGCGAGGTCACCCCGGCCGAGATCTGGTCCGTCTTCCAGGACGAGTACCTGCCCACCGACGGCAACCCGTGGGGCCGGATCGCGCTGCGCTCCACCCAGACGTCCACCACGAGCGAGGGCGGCGACGCGCTGACCGTCGAGGCGGTCGTGGACGGCGCGGACACGGTGCTGACCGGTACGGGCAACGGCCCGATCTCCGCCTTCATCGACGCGCTGGCCGCCATCGGCGTCGACGCGCGCGTCCTCGACTACAGCGAGCACACCATGAGCGAGGGTGCCGCCGCCCGCGCCGCCTCGTACATCGAATGCGTGATCGACGGGAAGGTGCTGTGGGGCATTGGCATCGACCCCAACACGACCCGTGCGTCGATCAAGGCCGTGGTGTCGGCGGTGAACCGGGCGTATCGCGGCTAGCGCCGACGGAGGGCCGTGGGCGGCCCGGCGCGGGGCGTCGTCAAGGGTCTCGTGGGGAAACCACCGTATCCGGTGGCCTCGTGGCGAGATCCCCCGTATGACGCCCGCAGTCTGCGCACGGGGTACTGACGTCGCATCATCGATGTGGCTAACATCACGTCAACGCGGCGACGAGGCCGTGGCGTTATGGAGGTGTGCGCCGTGATGCACGCGCAGGGCCGACCCGGCCGGGACCGGTGTGTGGTGGGCGTACGCACCGTATGGCGCACCGTGGGCGACGGCGAGTTCTACTGCCCGGGCTGCGGCGGCGACCGCAATTACCGCCGCCGCACCGGACGCCGCCGCCTCGTGGCCTTCGGCCTGCCGCTGCTGCCGCGCGGCCCCGTCGGGCCGGTCGTGGAGTGCTCCGCGTGCCGCGCCCGCTACGGCACGGACGTCCTCGACCATCCCACCACCACCCGCTTCTCGGCGATGCTGCGCGACGCCGTGCACACCGTCGCGCTCGCCGTCCTCGCCGCCGGCGGCACCGAGGCCCGTACGGTCCGAAGAGCCGCCGTCGGCGCCGTCCGGGCCGCGGGCTTCGTGGACTGCAGCGAGGAACAGCTCATCACCCTGATCGAGGCGCTCGCCGCCGACACGGGCCGCCTCCCCGGCGCGTACGGCACCGACCTGGGCACCCCGTCCCCCTTCGCCGGGCGGGACGGCTTCGACCCCCGGGGCACGGCCCTCGCCATCGAGCTCCACGAGGCCCTGGAGCCCCTCGCCCCGCACCTCGCGCCCGCCGGCCGTGAATCGATCCTGCTGCAGGGCGCCCGCATCGCCCTCGCCGACGGCCCCTACCGGCCCGCCGAGCGGGAGGTCCTCGCCACGGTGGGCCGGGCCCTCATGCTCGCGCCGGAGGACACGGACCGGCTGCTGGCCGCGGCGCGGACCCCTTCGTAGCGGCGCCGGCCCCCTGCGGCGCCGGTCTCTCGCAGGGGCCGCTACGCCCTGCCCTCCGCGGCGGCCGCCTCCCGCGGCTGCCCGGCCCGGGCGGGCTGCTGCAGCGCCCCCAGCACCCACGGCACGTGCTTGCGCTGCACGCCGATGAGCACCTCGTCGGCGCCGTCGCGGCAGACGACGACCACCTGGCGGAGCGCCTTCCGCCAGCCGCGGGTCTCCGCGGTGACGCCCGACGGATCCGACCAGTACGGCACGCGGACGCGCTCCACGACCAGCGTGCGGGGCAGGACCCGGCGCAGGGCGCGTCCCTCCGGGTCGGGCGTCACCGCCAGCAGGCCGGGCCCCACCACCAGGTACGCGCCGATGAGCTCGCCGCGGTACGGGGTGCGCGCCGCGATCCCGCCCTCGACGCACTCCTCCCGCTCCGGCACGACCGGGACGATCTCGAACTCCTCCGACTGCCGGCGGCGCACCCTGATGCGCCACAGGGCGCCCAGGACGACCGGCACCGCGCCCGCCCCGGTCAGCGCCAGGGCCGTCGGCACCGTGTCCGTGACCAGGGGCGCGACGAACGCGACGACCCCGGTCAGGACGCCCGCGCACGGCAGCACGGTGGCCTGCCAGGCGTAGCGCGCGGGGTGCCGGCCGACCTGCCGGACCATCCAGTACGTGAGCCAGGCGAAGGTGGCACCCAGCGCGAGCAGGCCCAGGCCGCAGGCGAGCGGGAAGCGGTAGGCGTCCTTCGGCTGGTCGGCGGTGAGCTGCACGGTGCCGCGGAAGTCGACGAAGCGGATCTTGCCCCGCCAGTAGGTGGCCTTCACCTTGTCGCCCGGCTTGACCCTGCCGTAGACCGAGGCCGGGCCGTTCATGTCGGCGTGGTGGGTCTCGCCGCCGCGGCCGGTGATGCTGAGCCAGTAGTGCGTCGTCTTGCCCCGGGGGTCGGTCTCGGTGCCCTTCACCGTGCCGTCGATCGTCTTGCGGCACTCCAGGGCCGGCTCGTCGCCGACGCACGCGGGCGCCGTCGCGAAGGCCCGGCTGTCGGCGCGCTTGGCGGGCACGGTGACGAACAGCAGGAAGAGCGCGGCGAGCACGCACACGAGGGTCGCCGCGGCGGCGGAACGGACGGGATGGCGGCGCCTGCGGCGCCGGCGGCGGGAGGGGGTCACCGGGTACTCACTGGGGAAAGGAAGATCGACATGGCGCTCACATTGTGCCTTCGGAGGCGCGGGCGTTCCGCCCTCGTGGGTACGGGACAATATCTGCATGAGCCTCTTCCGCGACGACGGCGTAGTGCTGCGCACCCAGAAGCTGGGTGAAGCGGACAGGATCATCACCCTTCTCACCCGTGGGCACGGGCGCGTGCGGGCCGTGGCGCGGGGGGTGCGGCGGACCAAGTCGAAGTTCGGGGCGCGCCTGGAGCCGTTCTCGCACGTCGACGTGCAGTTCTTCGCCCGCGGAAGCGAACTCGTCGGACGCAGCCTGCCGCTGTGCACGCAGAGCGAGACCATCGCCGCGTACGGCGGCCCGATCGTCACCGACTACGCCCGCTACACCGCCGGCACCGCCATGCTGGAGACCGCCGAGCGCTTCACCGACCACGAGGGCGAACCGGCCGTCCAGCAGTACCTGCTGCTCGTCGGCGGGCTGCGCGTGCTCGCCTCGGGCGAGCACGCGCCCAGCCTCGTCCTGGACGCCTTCCTGCTGCGTTCCCTCGCCGTCAACGGCTACGCGCCCAGCTTCGGGGCCTGCGCCCGGTGCGGAATGCCCGGTCCGAACCGGTTCTTCTCGGTGGCCGCGGGCGGCGTCGTCTGCGGTGAGTGCCGGGTGCCCGGAAGCGTCGTACCCTCCTCGGAGGCGATCGGGCTGCTCGGTGCGCTGCTGACCGGCGACTGGGCTACGGCGGACGCCTGCGAGCCGCGCCACGTCAGGGAGGGCAGCGGGCTGGTCGCCGCATATCTGCACTGGCACCTGGAGCGGGGCCTCCGCTCGCTCCGGTATGTCGAGAAATAGGGAAACAGGGACCAAGGAGTAGTGGCACGCATGGCACGACGCGGGATTCTGGGCCGTTCCCGACGCGAGTACCGCACACCCGACCCGCACCCCTCCGGGGCGCGGCCGCCGAAGATCCCCGGCGAGCTGGTCCCCGAGCACGTGGCGATCGTCATGGACGGCAACGGCCGCTGGGCCAAGGAGCGCGGCCTGCCGCGCACCGAGGGCCACAAGGTCGGCGCCGAGCGCGTGCTGGACGTGTTGCAGGGCGCGATCGAGATGGGCGTCGGGAGCATCTCCCTCTACGCCTTCTCCACCGAGAACTGGCGGCGCTCCCCGGACGAGGTGCGCTTCCTGATGAACTTCAACCGCGACTTCATCCGCAAGACCCGTGACCAGCTCGACGAGCTCGGCATCCGGGTGCGCTGGGTGGGCCGGATGCCCAAGCTGTGGAAGTCGGTCGCCCAGGAGCTCCAGGTGGCCCAGGAGCAGACCAAGGGCAACGACAAGCTCACGCTGTACTTCTGCATGAACTACGGCGGGCGCGCGGAGATCGCGGACGCGGCGCAGGCGATGGCCGCGGACGTGAAGGCGGGCCGGCTCGACCCCGCGAAGGTCTCGGAGAAGACCTTCGCGAAGTACCTCTACTACCCGGACATGCCGGACGTGGACCTCTTCCTCCGGCCCTCGGGCGAGCAGCGCACCTCCAACTACCTGATCTGGCAGAGCGCTTACGCCGAGATGGTCTTCCAGGACGTGCTGTGGCCGGACTTCGACCGCCGGCACCTGTGGAACGCCTGCCTGGAGTACGCCCAGCGGGACCGCCGGTTCGGCGGTGCGATCCCCAACGCGGTCGAGACCGGCGACGCTTGAGCGCGTGACGCCGTAGAACCCGGTGAAACGCCGTAGAACGAGAACCGCCCCGGACGTCGTCCGGGGCGGTTCTCGTAGGGCCGGCGGTCGCAGCCGCGGCGGTCAGCGCTTGGCCGCGCACTCCCCGCAGGTGCCGAAGATCTCGATCGTGTGGGCCACGTCGACGAAGCCGTGCTCCTCGGCGATGGAGTCCGCCCACTTCTCCACGGCCGGGCCCTCCACCTCGACGGCCTTGCCGCACATCCGGCACACCAGGTGGTGGTGGTGCCCGCTGGAGCAGCGGCGGTAGACCGCCTCGCCCTCGCTGGTGCGCAGCACGTCGACCTCGCCCGCGTCGGCGAGGGACTGCAGCGTGCGGTAGACGGTGGTCAGGCCGACCGACGCACCGCGGTGCTTGAGCATGTCGTGGAGCTCTTGCGCGCTACGGAACTCGTCCACCTCGTCGAGAGCGGCCGCCACCGCTGCCCGCTGCTTGGTGGACCGGCCGCGTACGGGGGGACCCGCCGTCGCCACAGTTGCCTCCTCCAGCTCGCATGAACACCCATCCGCACATGTCGCACGGCAATTGTGCCAGTCCGCGGGACCGGGTGGGGAAGCCCGGAGGGGCGTCAGACCCGGACGTCGTCCGCCGTCGTGCGTTCCCCGGGCGCTTCCAGGGTGCACTCCGCCGCCGCGGCCGCCCTGCCCGCCCGCCGCTTCGCCAGGGGCGTGGCGAGCGCCGTGAGGAGGACGAACAGGCCGATGGCGAAGAGCACGATGGTCGCGCCGGACGGCACGTCGGCGTAGTAGGAGGTGGCGGTGCCGGAGACCGTCACCGTGACGCCGATGCCGACCGCGAGGGCGAAGGTCGCCTTGAAGCTGCGGGCGATCTGCTGCGAGGCGGCCACCGGGATCACCATCAGGGCGCTGACGAGCAGCAGGCCGACGACGCGCATGGCGACGGTGACGGTGACGGCGGCCGTGACCGCGACCAGCAGGTTCAGCATCCGCACCGGCAGCCCGGTGACGCGCGCGAACTCCTCGTCCTGGCAGATCGCGAACAGCTGGCGGCGCAGCCCGACCGTGGTGAGGATCACAAAGGCGGCCAGGACGCAGATCGCGACGATGTCCTCCTGCGAGACCGTGGCGATCGACCCGAAGAGGTAGCTGCTCAGGTTGGCGCTGGAGCCGCTGTCGGAGAGGTTCATCAGCATCACGCCGCCGGCCATGCCGCCGTAGAAGAGCATGGCGAGGGCGATGTCGCCGCGGGTCCGCCCGTACCAGCGGATCAGCTCCATGACGACGGCGCCCGCGATGCACACGGCCGTGGCCATCCACACGGGGCTGGAGTTCAGCAGGAAGCCGAGGCCGACGCCGGTGAGGGCGACGTGGCCGAGGCCGTCGCCCATGAGGGCCTGGCGGCGCTGGACGAGGTAGGTGCCGATGGCGGGCGCGGTGACGCCGACGAGGAGCGCGGCGAGCAGCGCCCGCTGCATGAAGGCGAGGTCGAGGATGTCCATCAGGTCAGCAGCCCTGTCCGAATCGGTTCCGCCGCCGGGCCGGCGTGCGGGTGTACGTGGTCGTGGCCGGGGAGCGCGTGCTGGCCCACGGCCTCCGGCGGGGGCCCGTCGTGGACGACGCAGCCGTCGCGGAGGACGACCGCGCGGTCGATGAGCGGCTCCAGCGGGCCGAGCTCGTGCAGCACGAGCAGGACGGTCGCGCCGCGGGCGACCTGGGCGCGCAGCGCCCCGGCGAGCACCTCCTGGCTGGCGAGGTCCACGCCGGCCATCGGCTCGTCCATGATCAGCAGCTCGGGTTCGCCGGCCAGGGCGCGGGCGATGAGCACCCGCTGGTGCTGGCCGCCGGAGAGCGCGTCCACCGAGTCCCCGAGCCGGTCCGCCATGCCGACGAGCTCCAGGGCGCGTATGACCGCCTCCTTGTCGGCCCTGCGCATCATCCCGAACCGGGTGCGGGCCAGCCGCCCGGCCGAGACGACCTCGCGGACGGTCGCGGGCACCCCGCCGGCGGCGGTGGTGCGCTGCGGGACGTAGCCGACGCGGGCCCAGTCGCGGAAGCGCCGCTGCGGGGTCCCGAAGAGCTCCAGGTCACCGCCGGTGAGCGGCACCTGGCCGACGATGCTGCGCACCGCGGTGGACTTGCCGGAGCCGTTGGCGCCGAGCAGGGCGACGACCTCGCCGCCGCGCACGGCCAGGTCCACGCCGCGCAGCACGGGGCGGCCGCCGAGGCTCGCGGTGGCGCCCCGCAGGGATATGACGGGCTGCTCCATGGTGATCTCCTCGGGCGTGCTCACTTGGTGCCGAGCGCCTTCTGCAGGGCGGCCAGGTTGGCTTCCATGACCTCGACGTAGTCGTGGCCCCTGGAGTCGTCCGTGATGCCCTCGATCGGATCCAGGACGTCGGTCTTCAGCTTCAGGTCCTTGGCCAGCGTCTTCGCGGTCGCCGGGTTGGCCAGGGTCTCGAAGAAGACCGTCGAGACGTGGTGCTCCTCGGCGAGCGCGTGCAGGTCCTTGATGCGGGCCGCGCTGGGCTCGGACTCGGGGTCCAGGCCGCTGATGGACTCCTCGGTGAGGCCGTAGCGCTCGGCCAGGTAGCCGAAGGCGGCGTGGGTGGTGATGAACGTGTCGGAGGCGCGGTTCTTCAGCCCGTCCTTGAACTTGCCGTCGAGCGCGCCGAGCTTCTTCACCAGGGCGTCGGTGTTCTTCTCATAGTCGCCCTTGTGGTCCGGATCCGCCTCGGCAAGGGTCTTCGCGACGCCCTTGGCGGCCTCGGCGTACTTCACCGGGTCGAGCCAGATGTGGGGGTCGGAGCCGCCTTCGGGCTCGGAGTGCGAGTGGTTGTCGCCCGTGGTGTGGTGGTGGCCGTCGACCTCGGTGCCGTGCTGTTCCAGCGCGGTGAGGGAGGCCACGTCCACGGCGTGCTCGTTCTTCGACTGCTTGATCGCCTCGTCGACGGCGGGCTGGATGCCCTTGAGGTAGACGATCGCGCCCGCGTCCGCGAGGGAGCCGATCTGCCTGGGCTTGAGCTCCAGGTCGTGCGGCTCGACCCCGGGCTTCGTCAGGCTGGTCACGTGGACGTGCTCGCCGCCGATCTGCTCGGCGAGGTACTGCATCGGGTAGAACGACGCGACGACGGCGAGCTTGCCGTCCGACGCCTTCCCGGCCCCGTCCGAAGAGGAGCAGGCGGAGAGGCCGAGCAGCCCCGCCGCGGCGGCCGCGGCGACGGCGGCGGTGCGTATTCGGGGGGCGCGGAGACGACGGGCACGGCTTACGTTCATGACACTCATTTTCAACAAAAATGGAAACGATTGTCAACAAGCGCGTTCGGGGGATCTGCGCCGAGGGGTGTGGTCAAGCCAAGGCCAGAGCCGATTTGATGAGAGGGGGTACAGCGCCGGTAACCTGAATCATTCGCTGTTCGTCGTCGCAATGAAGAGAGCACCGTGGCCGCCGACAAGATCGACACCATCGTCAGCCTGAGCAAGCGCCGTGGCTTCGTCTATCCGTGCAGTGAGATCTATGGCGGACAGCGTGCCGCCTGGGACTACGGTCCGCTCGGCGTGGAGCTCAAGGAGAACATCAAGCGCCAGTGGTGGCGCTCGATGGTCACCTCGCGCGACGACGTCGTCGGTCTCGACTCGTCGGTGATCCTCGCCCGTGAGGTCTGGGAGGCGTCCGGCCACGTCGCGACCTTCACCGACCCGCTGACCGAGTGCACCTCCTGCCACAAGCGTTACCGCGCCGACCACCTTGAGGAGGCGTACGAGGCCAAGCACGGCAAGCTGCCCGAGAACGGCCTCGCCGACCTCAACTGCGCGCACTGCGGCACCAAGGGCGCCTTCACCGAGCCCAAGCTGTTCTCCGGCCTGCTCTCCACCCACCTGGGCCCGACCCAGGACTCCGGTTCGGTCAGCTACCTGCGCCCCGAGACCGCGCAGGGCATCTTCACCAACTTCGCCCAGGTCCAGCAGACCTCGCGGAAGAAGCCGCCGTTCGGCATCGCCCAGACCGGCAAGTCCTTCCGCAACGAGATCACGCCGGGCAACTTCATCTTCCGCACCCGCGAGTTCGAGCAGATGGAGATGGAGTTCTTCGTCAAGCCGGGCGAGGACGAGAAGTGGCACGAGTACTGGATGGAGCAGCGCTGGAGCTGGTACACCGGCCTCGGCATGCGCGAGGAGAACATGCGGTGGTACGAGCACGCCGCGGAGAAGCTCTCCCACTACTCCAAGCGCACCACTGACATCGAGTACCGCTTCAACTTCGGCGGCACCGAGTTCTCCGAGCTGGAGGGCATCGCCAACCGCACGGACTACGACCTGAAGGCCCACTCCCAGGCCTCCGGCCAGGACCTGACCTTCTTCGACCAGGAAGCCGGCGAGCGCTGGTTCCCGTACGTCATCGAGCCGGCGGCCGGCCTCAACCGCGCCATGCTCGCCTTCATGCTCGACGCGTACAACGAGGACGAGGCCCCCAACGCCAAGGGCGTCATGGAGAAGCGCGTCGTCATGCGCCTCGACCCGCGCCTGGCCCCGGTCAAGGTCGCCGTCCTGCCGCTGTCCCGCAACCCGCAGCTCTCCCCGAAGGCCAAGGGCCTCGCGACGGACCTGCGCAAGAACTGGAACATCGAGTTCGACGACGCGGGCGCGATCGGCCGCCGCTACCGCCGCCAGGACGAGATCGGCACGCCGTTCTGCGTCACGGTCGACTTCGACACGCTCGAGGACAACGCGGTGACGGTGCGCGAGCGCGACACGATGAAGCAGGAGCGGGTGTCTCTCGACCAGATCGAGGGGTACCTGGGCTCGCGTCTGCTGGGCTGCTGAAGCCTGTCCTTTCGGACTGATGCCGGGGCCCGGCACCGCGTCGTGCGGTGCCGGGCCCCGGCATTGTGCTCAGACCTCCCAGCCGGAGGTGTCGAGCTCGCAGTCGAAGGGGGCGGGGATATGGACAGTTCCGCCGAATTCGATCTGTGTCATGGCGCGGTAGCCGTGGTCCGACGGGTCGGAGTGCACGGCGACAACGCCCTTCAGCACGTCGACGAGCACGTAGACGGGCACGCCGGCCTTGCCGTAGACCTCAGCCTTTTCGTTGCGGTCGGCTTCGGCTGTCGAGGGCGACGTCAGTTCGGCGACGAGTGACAAGGCGTCGCCCGGCCTGTAGATGCTGGTTGTCCGCAGCGCGGCGGACTCCGCGACATGAAAGTCAGGGCCGAAGGCGCCGTCGTGCTCGGTGAACTTGTAGAGGCTGGAGCACGACCGTGCCCGATGCCCCTTGGGCGCGCGTGGGCCCAGCTGGTCCATGAGCTCATCGAGGATGAGGTCGTAGAAAGACCTGGACCAAGGTGACACGACGACCTGCCCCCCGATGATCTCCGGGTAGTACCCGTCCGGGAGATCGTCGTTGATCTTCTCGAGAATCGTGCAGAGCTCTTCGAAGTCTCCCGGCAGCCCGGGTCCTCGGACTATCAATTGCGGCGGCGGCGGTGTCTCGACCATGACTGCCATGATGCGCCTCCTTGGCTGTGTGTGCGGTCAGACACACAACGTAGCGGCGTCGCCGCGCCCCACGCGCCGATTCCCCTCGCACGTTCATCCGATGGTGGCACTGGCTGTACCAACGAGCCGGACACCAGTACCATCGCCTGCCCTGACCTGCGCAATTACCGTGTGAGCCATGCTGATCTCCGGTGTCCCCACCGCCCTTCGCCGCCCCTTCGACGGGGCCGGCCGCGCCGCCGCCTTCCTCGTCGCGGGCGGGCTCATCCAGACCGGCGCGCTCGTCGTCATGGCGGTGCCGTGGCTGAACGGCGGTCCGACGCGGGCGCTGAGCTGTCTCGCGGCCGTGCTGGTGCCGGCGGGCGTCCTCGCCGCCGCCTGCCCCGTGCTGACCCGGGCGCAGCGGGCCCGCTTCCAGGGCCGGCTCGGCGTGGAGATACCGGTCACCGGGCACTCGTGGTCGTGGCGGCAGCTGGGGTACCACCTGGCGGCCGGCCCGCTGATCGCCCTGGCCGGGGTGCTGACGCTGCTGCTGTGGGCGGCGGCCGGGATCGCCGCCACGGTCTACGTCTGGATCTGGGCGCTTCCGGTGGAGACGCGCCTCGCGTACTTCGGCTACACCACGCAGGCTGCGTACTGCACCGCCGCCGGGGTCGCAGGGCTGTACGGCGCGGCGTGGCTCTCCGGCGTGCTCGTGCGGCTGGACACCCGCGTCGCCACGGCCCGGCTCGGCCCCAGCCGTGCCGAGCTCCTGGAGATGCGGGTCGAGGAGGTCACCGAGAGCCGCGCCGGCGTCCTGGACGCCGCCGACGCCGAGCGCCGCCGCATCGAACGCGACCTGCACGACGGCGCGCAGCAGCGGCTGGTGTCGATGGCGGTCAACCTGGGACTGGCCAAGGTGACGCTCAAGGACCTGCCCGACGACGCCCGCCACGTCATCGACGAGGCGCACCGGGAGGCCAAGGAGGCCATCGCCGAACTCAGCAGCCTCGTCCGCGGCCTGCACCCCGCCGTGCTGGAGGACCGCGGCCTCGACGCCGCCCTGTCCGGCATCGCCGAACGCACGCCGCTGCCCGTCGGGCTGACGGTCGATCTGCCCGTCCGGCCGGCCCCGGCCGTCGAGGCCGTCGCCTACTTCGTGGTCTCCGAAGCGCTCGCCAACGTGGTCAAGCACGCCCGCGCGGGCAGGGCCGACGTCCGCGTCGCGGCGCGTGCGGGGATACTTCTTGTCGTCGTCACCGACGACGGCGTGGGCGGGGCCGACCCTGCGGGCGGGACCGGGCTGGCGGGGCTGGCCAAGCGGGTCGCGTCGGTCGACGGCACGTTCTCGATCAGCAGCCCCGCGGGGGGCCCGACCGTAGTGACTGTGGAGCTGCCGTGCGCGCCGTGATCGCCGAGGATTCCGTCCTGCTCCGGATCGGCCTGGTGAAGGTCCTGGAGGCGGCCGGGTTCGACGTGGTCGCGGAGACCGGCGACGCGGAGGCGGTGCTGGCCGCGGTGGAGGAGCACCGGCCCGGCCTGGTCGTCCTCGACGTCCGCATGCCGCCGGGCTTCACGGACGAGGGCGTGCGCGCCGCGCTCGTCATCCGCAAGCAGTGGCCGGACACGGCCGTGCTGCTGCTCTCCCAGTACGTGGAGGAGCGCTACGCCGCCGACCTGCTGTCGGGCGACACGCGCGGCGTCGGCTACCTGCTCAAGGAGCGGGTCGCCGACGTGGAGGAGTTCATCGACGCCCTGCGGCGCGTCGCGGCCGGCGGCACCGCGCTCGACCCGCAGGTCGTCTCGCAGCTGCTGCTGCGCCGGCACAGCGACCCGCTGGACCGGCTCACGCCGCGCGAGCGGGACGTGCTGGAGCTGATGGCGTCCGGGCGGTCCAACGCGGGCATCGCGGAGGGGCTGGTCGTGAGCGAGAGCGCGGTGGCCAAGCACATCAACTCGATCCTGGCGAAGCTGGACCTGCCGAAGGCGGACGCGGACCACCGGCGGGTGCTGGCGGTGCTGCGGTTCCTGGGCGTGGGCTGACCGCCTGTTTCCGCCTACTTCTGCAGGCCGCGCAGCAGCAGGTCGCACACGGCGTCGAACGCCGCGTCGATCCCCGGGAGCGACCAGTCCGCGGCGTAGGCGGGGTCGTGGAAGCGGTTCGTGGCGTCCCACAGGGCGCGGGCGGTGGCCACGGGGTCGGTTTCGGCGAACTCGCCGTTGCGGACGCCGTTTTCGACGATGTGCGCGAGCTGGCCGATCATCGTCTCGATGTGCCGGTCCACGGTGGCGCTGTTCTCGCCGACGAGGACCATGTACGTGGCGAACAGCTCGGGGTCGCCGCCCGCCTTGCGCCGCTTCGCGGCGAACAGCGCGGTGAGCCAGGCGCGCAGGCGCGGCCCGGCGGGGCCGTCCGCCTCGGCGACGGCCGACAGCTCCGCGTGCGACAGGTCGAGCCAGCGCTGCGTGACGGCCTCCCGCAGGGCGGCCTTGCTGCCGAAGTGCCGGTAGACACTGCCGTGGCTGACGCCCAGCGCGCGTGCGACGTCGACCACGGTGGCCTTGGCGGGGCCGAAGCGGCGCAGCACGTCCTCGGTGGCTTCGAGGATGCGCTCGGGGGTCAGCGGCTCGGGCGGCATGCGGGCGTACCTTTCGGTTCGGTGCGGGCGGTCCGGTGACGATGCGCCGCCCGAATGGACGGTACCTGCCCGGTCCCCGGGGGTGTGCGGAGAGGCCGGGCCTCTCTGTTCCGCCGCCGTGGCATGTAACCACCGTGGTGGTGTCCGGCGGTGCCGAACCTGCCCGGGCCGGAGGCTGCGCGGCACCGCCGGGTCGCGCTGTCGGGGCTGCTCGCTGTTGCGGCGGGGGATTTTCTGCCGGGCCGGCAGGGGGGTGGAGAGGCGTCGCCTCTCTGTTCCGCCGCCGCGGCGAGCAGCCACCGTGGCGGATTCCGGCGGTGCCGAACCTGCCCGGGCCGGAGGCCGTACGGCACCGCCGGGTCGCGCCGTGCGGCTTCTCGCCGTCGCGGCGGAGTTTTTGCCGGGGCGGCAAGGGGAGCCGGAGAGGCCGGGCCTCTCCTTTCCACCTCGCCCGTGGGCCGGCAGAGCCGCCCGCAGGGCTTACCGCTCGCTGTCCAGGTGGGCCATCTGGGAGTCCGGGTAGCGCGCGCCGGCCGCCGCGCCGGCCGGGACCGCTTCCTCGATCGCGGCGAGGTCGGCGGCGTCGAGGGTCAGGTCGAGCGCGCCGAGCGCCTCGGTGAGGCGGTCGCGGCGGCGGGCGCCGACGAGGGGCACGATGTCCTCGCCCTGGGCGAGGACCCAGGCGATGGCGGTCTGCGCGACGGACGCCCCCTTGCCCTCGGCGACCTTGCGCAGCGCGTCGACCAGGTCGAGGTTGTGCTGGAGGTTCTCGCCCTGGAAGCGCGGGCTCATGCCGCGGAAGTCGCCCGCCCCGAGCTGCCGGTCCCGGCCGAAGTGGCCGCTGATCAGGCCGCGCGAGAGCACGCCGTACGCGGTGATGCCGATGCCCAGCTCGCGTGCGGTGGGCAGGATCTGCTCCTCGATGCCGCGGGAGATCAGCGAGTACTCGATCTGCAGGTCGGAGACGGGCGCCACGGACGCGGCCCGGCGCAAGGTGTCCGCGTTCACCTCGGACAGGCCGATGTGCCGCACGTGGCCGGCCTCGACGAGCTCGGCGATGGCGCCGACCGTCTCCTCGATCGGCACGTCGGGGTCGACGCGGGCGATGCGGTAGACGTCGATGTGGCCGGTGCCGAGCCGCTGCAGCGAGTAGGCGGCGAAGTTCTTCACCGCGGCGGGGCGGCCGTCGTAGCCGGACCAGCCGCCGTCCGGGTCGCGCAGGGCGCCGAACTTGACGCTGGTGAGCGCCTTGGCGCGGTTCGCCTCGCTCGTGGTGCGCAGGGCCTCGCCGATGAGGAGTTCGTTGTGGCCCATGCCGTAGAAGTCGCCGGTGTCGATCAGGGTGACGCCGGCGTCGAGGGCGGCGTGGATCGTGGCGATCGACTCGGCGCGGTCGGCCTCGCCGTAGAGGGCGGACATGCCCATCGCGCCGAGACCGAGGGCGGAGACCCGGGGGCCGGTGGTGCCGAGGGTGCGGTGCTGCACGGGAGCTCCTAGGGAGAGGAAACGAAAGAAAGGGGCAATCCGCTCATAAGCGGGTAAGGCGGATTGCGGGCTCCCTTGAAGAGTGACACATGGACTGACAGATTTCAATATCTGTCAGTCCATGTGTCAGTGGTTCGCCTTCGGATGCGGCATCCGCAGCGTCAGCAGCACCGTTGCCACCACCGTCACCAGCTGCACCCCCAGCGTCACCGCGAGCGCGTCCCGCATCCCCATGGACTCCGACAGCGTCAGGAACAGCGACCCGAGCGTGGCCACCCCCAGCGCCATGAACGACTGCTGCGTGGTGACCATGACCCCGCTGCCCACGCCCGCCTGCTCCACCGGCACCTCGCTCAGCACCGTCCGCAGCGTCAGCGGCAGCAGCAGCCCCTGCCCCAGGCCCTGGACGGCCATCGCCGCGCACGGGCCCCACGCGCCGGGTCCGTCCCAGCCCCAGAAGAACGCCGCCGCCACCCCGAGCAGGCCCACGCCCTGGATCAGCGCCCCCGCCGTGACGGCCCGCCGCCCGTACCGGCCGAACAGCCGCGGCCCGGCCAGCGACCCCGCGAAGAACGTCAGGCACATCGGCAGCAGCGCCAGCCCCGCGGCCAGCGGACCCAGTCGCAGCCCCTCCTGCAACACCACCGCCAGGACGAACATGAAGCCGCCCCAGCCCAGCGAGAACGGCACCAGCACCGTCAGCCCCGTGCGCACCGAACGCACCCGCAGCAGCGACGGCGGCACCAGCGGCGTCCGGCCGGCGTTCCCCGCACGTCCTGCCCGCTCCAGCCGCCGCTCCGTGACGGCGAACGCCACCGCCGCGAACGGGAAGACCGCCAGCAGCACCCACGACCACACCGGCCAGCCCGTCGCCCTGCCCTCGGTCAGCGGCACCAGCAGGGACACCAGCGACAGCGACAGCAGCACCGTGCCCCGGACGTCCACCCGCGTCGGGTGCGCGGACCGGGTCTCCGGCATCGCACGGCCGGCCAGCAGCAGCGCGACCGCCGCGACCGGCGCGTTCACCAGGAAGATCGAGCGCCAGCCGGTGCCCGCCACATCGGCGGCGACCAGCACCCCGCCCAGCACCTGGCCGACCGAGGCGGAGACCCCGGCCGTGCCGCTGTAGAAGCTGAGCGCCCTGGCCCGGGCCGCCCCGCTCGTCGTGGCCTGGATCGTCGCCAGCACCTGGGGCAGCATCAGCGCGGACGCCGCGCCCTGCGCGATCCGCGCGATCACCAGCGGCCAGGCGCCCGGCGCGAGGCCGCACGCCACCGACGTCACCCCGAACGCGGCCGTGCCCCACAGGAACAGCCGGCGCCGGCCCACCATGTCGCCCAGCCGCCCGCCGAGCACCAGCAGCACGGCGTACGCGACCCCGTAGCCGCCCACGACCATCTCCAGGAGGGCCGGGCCCGCGTGCAGGTCGTGGTCGATGGCGGGCAGGGCGACGTTGACGATGAAGAAGTCGACCATGGGCAGCGCCGCGCCGGTCAGCACGGTGAACAGGCCGAGGGGGGTGAGGGCGGGGGAGGAGGGGGCCTTGCCCGGCGGCCGGGCGGCGGTGGTCCCGGCGGGGCCGGTGACGTGGGGAGTGGTTCGGGTATCGCTCACGCCTTCGACGATGGCGGTCCGCCCAGCCCGGTACCAGAGCCTTCTTATCCTGGTACCAGCACTACCTGGAACGGGGCGCCGGCCTCGCGCACGCTGGAGACATGACCACGATGCTGCTGGAATCCCGGGCCGTCCCCGCCCCCACCGCCGACGACGTGCGCCGCGGGGAGCTGGCCGCGTTCCTGCGCAGCCGCCGCGAGCGCGTCTCCCCCGAACAGGCCGGGCTGCCGCGCGGGCCCCGGCGGCGCACCCCCGGGTTGCGCCGGGAGGAGGTCGCGCACCTCGCCGCGGTGGGGGTGACCTGGTACACGTGGCTGGAGCAGGCCCGCGACATCAAGGTCTCGCCGCAGGTCCTCGACGCCGTCGCCCGGGCCCTGCAGCTCGACCGCAGCGAGCGCAGCCACCTCTTCGCCCTGGCCAACACGGTCGACCCGGTGCCGGAGACCGAGTGCCCGGGGGTCTCCGCCGACCTGCGGATGATGCTGGAGCGGCTGGAGCCGTTCCCCGCCTGCATCCAGAACTCGCGGTACGACATCCTCGCCTACAACCGCACTTACAACGCGCTCATGTGCGACCTCGACAAGCTGCCGGCCGAGGAGCGCAACTGCATGTGGCTCGCGTTCACCAACGAGGAGGTGCGGGCGACGTTCGTCGACCGGGAGGAGACGATCCGGGCGATGGCGGCGAAGTTCCGCGCGGCGATGGCGGAGCACCTCGCCGAGCCGGCGTGGGAGCAGCTCCTGGCCAGGCTGCTGGCGGCGTCCCCGGAGTTCCGCATGATCTGGGCCCGGCACGAGGTCGCTCCGATCACGTACTACCGGACCCGCACCCTGTGGCACGCGGAGGCCGGCGACCTCCGCCTGAACCACACGAGCCTGTGGACGGGCCCCCACCCGGGCGGACGCCTGCTGACCTTCACCCCGGCGGACGAGCGGACCCGGGAACGCCTGGACCGCCTGAGCGAGGTCGCCCGCGGCGGGGCGTAGCGGGGGCGCGGCGGGCGGCGGCGGAGTGCCGGCGCGCCGGGGATGAGGCACCGCCGGTCTCGTACGGGGTGGGCTCGCGCCGCTGCGGCGGAGAGGGGGCGCCCAGGCGTGCATGATCCGACCCGCCGCCACGGCGAGGACGAGCGCCGGGGCGTGTGCGATCCGCCCCGCCGCCACGGCGTGGGTCCGGCGGCCTGTATGACCGCGGCAGCCGCAGCCTTGCTCAGGAGCCGTCGGCCACCAGCCGTGAGGCGATCCGTTCCAGGGCCGCCAGATCCTCCGCCGGCAGCGCCAGCAGTGCCGGCGGCGGCGTGCCGAGGATGCCTTCCGCCCGGGCCGCCGCCTCCCGGCCCGCCGGGGTGACCGAGACGATCTTCGAGCGGCGGTCCGCCGGGTTGGCGGTGCGTTCGACCAGGCCGCGGGCGGCCAGGTCGTCCACGACCAGCGTCGTGTACGGGCGGTCGGTCAGGAGCTGTTCGGCCAGTTCGCGGAGGGTGAGCGGGCCGCGGGCGATGCGCCGCAGGGCCTTCACCCGGAAGAAGCTCATGCCGAGCGCGTCGACGACCTCCTTGCGGCGCTCGTTGCCGCCGAGGACGACCTCCCGCAGCTGCTCCCAGGCGCGCTGCGCGGTCTCGGCGTGGGTGTCGTGCGCGGTCATGGTGTGGTCACCGGGATCCTGCTCTGTTCGGAGGCGGGGTCGGGGCGGGCCGCGGCACGCTCCGCGGTCCGGGCGGCCCAGCGGCCGGTGGTGATCGTACCGATGACGAGGACCGCCGCGCCGCAGCCCGTGACGATCCACCAGCCCGCTCCCCGCATCCCCGCAGCGACCGTCGCGCCGATCACCGCGACGCCCAGCGAGCTGCCGACCTGCCGGCTGGTCGAGGCGACGGCGGCGGCGACCCCGGCCCGGGCGCGCGGCAGGCCGGAGACGGCCGTGTTGGTGATGGGCGCGTTCACCAGGCCGAAGCCGATGCCGAAGAGGACGTACGCGGAGAACAGCCGCACGTCGGACGAGCCCGGCCCGCCCGCCGCGAGGAGCACGCCGCTCGCGGTCATCGCCGCCCCCGCGAGCACCAGCGGCAGCCGCGGCCCGCGGGCCGCCACGAGCCGGCCCGACAGGGGCGCGAAGACCAGGCACATGAGGGCCATGGGCAGCATGTACAGGCCGGCGGCCAGGGCGGACAGGCCCCGCTCGTTCTGCAGGTACAGCGTGTTGAGGAAGAGGAAGCCGCCCAGTGCCGCGAAGCCGCACACCGCCATCGCCGTGGCCCCGCCGAAGGGCGCGCTGCGGAAGAGCCGCGGCTCGATCAGCGGTTCGGCGCGCCGCCGCTCGTAGGCGACGAGCCCGGCCAGCGCGCAGCCGGCGGCGGCGAAGCAGCCGGTGATGAGGGGCGCGCCCCAGCCGGCCGCGGCGCCCTCGATGATCCCGTACGTGAGCGAGCCGAGCAGCACGATCATCAGCAGCTGGCCGACGGGGTCGGCGCGGCGCGGCCGGGGCGCGCGGGACTCGGGCACGTACCGGGCGGTCATGGCGAGCGCGGCCAGCCCCACCGGAAGGTTGATCCAGAAGATGGCCCGCCACCCGGTCGTCTCGACGAGCGCGCCGCCGATGACCGGTCCCGCCGCCATGCTGATGCCGACGACGCCGCCCCACACCCCTATCGCGCGGGCCCGCTCCCGCGGCTCGGTGAAGGTGTTGGTGATGATCGACATGGCGACGGGGTTGAGCATCGAGCCGCCGACGGCCTGCACCATGCGGAAGGCGACGAGCCAGCCGAGCCCCGGCGCCAGGCTGCACAGCACGGAGCCGGCGGTGAAGAGCACCAGCCCCGCCTGGAAGACGCGCCTGCGGCCCAGCCGGTCGGCGGTCGACCCGGCGAGCATCAGCAGCGAGGCCAGGACGACCGTGTAGGCGTCGATCGTCCACTGCAGGCCGGCGACCGAGGCGTGCAGCTCGCGCTGCATGGACGGCAGCGCCACGTTGAGGATCGTGTTGTCGAGGCTCACCATCAGCAGGCTCGTGCAGCAGATGGCGAGGACGAGCAGCCGGCGGCGCCGGGAGAGCTCGGGCACAGGGACCCCCCATGGGTACGTGCGGGCGCACAACAAATAGTTGTACATCTCCAATGATTTAAAGAGTACAACTAAAGTTCCCGTGGCGGTACGCGACAATGGGGCCATGACGAATGACGCCGCCACGCCGCTCCAGATCGGCCCGCACACCGTGTGGCCGCCGGTGGTCCTCGCCCCCATGGCGGGCATCACGAACGCGCCCTTCCGCACGCTGTGCCGCGAGTTCTCCGGCGGCAAGGGGCTCTTCGTCAGCGAAATGATCACCACCCGCGCCCTGGTCGAGCGCGACGCCAAGACCATGCGGCTGATCCACTTCGACGGCACCGAGAAGCCCCGCTCGATCCAGCTCTACGGCGTCGACCCGGTCACCGTCGGCAAGGCCGTCCGCATGATCGTGGACGAGGACCTGGCCGACCACATCGACCTCAACTTCGGCTGCCCGGTCCCCAAGGTCACCCGCAAGGGCGGCGGCTCGGCGCTCCCGTACAAGCGCAACCTGCTCCGCTCGATCCTGCGCGAGGCCGTCGGCAACGCCGGCTCCCTCCCGGTCACGATGAAGATGCGCAAGGGAATCGACGACGAGCACATCACCTACCTCGACGCGGGCCGGATCGCGGTCGAGGAGGGCGTCACGGCCATCGCCCTGCACGGCCGCACCGCCGCCCAGCACTACGGCGGCACCGCCGACTGGGAGGCCATAGCCCGTCTGAAGGAGGCCGTCCCCGAGATCCCCGTGCTCGGGAACGGCGACATCTGGTCGGCGGAGGACGCCGTGCGGATGATGCGCGAGACCGGTTGCGACGGCGTCGTCGTCGGCCGCGGCTGCCTGGGCCGCCCCTGGCTCTTCGGCGATCTGGTCACCGCCTTCGAGGGCGGCGGCGGCTTCACCGCGCCCACCCTGCGCGAGGTCGCCGACGTGATGGTGCGCCACGCCACGCTCCTCGGCGAGTGGCTGGAGAGCGAGGAGCGCGGCGTCATCGACTTCCGCAAGCACGTGGCCTGGTACACCAAGGGCTTCTCCATCGGCTCGGACATGCGCAAGAAGCTGGCGATCGCCTCGTCCCTGGACGAGCTCCGCGCTCATCTGAGCGAGCTCGACCTGGACCAGCCCTGGCCCCTGGGTGCCGACGGGCCCCGTGGCCGTACGTCGGGCCGCAACCGCGTGGTGCTCCCGGAGGGCTGGCTGGACGACCCGTACGACTGCGCGGCCGTCGGATCGGACGCCGAACTCGACACGTCCGGCGGCTGAACGGGCGTGATTCTCGCCACCCCTGATCGAGGTGCCGCTCAGATGAGCGATTAGATCCGGGGTGCATCTCTTGAGGGGTGGCACGCAGTGCCACCCCTCTTGCGTTCACTGATTGACGCCACCCCTACAGATTTCTCGACGCTCCGTGATCCAGCGACTTCTTTTTGTCATTCTGTCTTCAGAAGTCGAACGATCGGCTTCCGGGCGCTTTACCCGGGCGTGACTTTCGATCTGCTGGCTGACAGGCGGTTACGCCCATATGGCCGGGGGGTGGACCTCCTCATAAGCCTTCGATCTGGGTACGCTCCCCGCCGTCAGCACGTTTGAGCACGCCTTCCCCCAACTGTGTACGGGGGGACCCCAGTGAGGAGTCGAGTCCCGTGCCGGAAACCACAGATCAGCAGAAGTTCGTCTACGACTTCACCGAGGGCAACAAGGACCTGAAGGACCTGCTCGGCGGGAAGGGCGCCAACCTCGCCGAGATGACCAACCTCGGCCTGCCCGTACCCCCCGGCTTCACCATCACCACCGAAGCCTGCAAGGTCTACCTCGACAGCGGCAGCGAGCCCACCGCCCTGCGCGACGAGGTCTCGGCCCACCTGGAGGCCCTCGAGAAGCGGATGGGCAAGAAGCTGGGGCAGGCGGACGACCCGCTGCTGGTCTCGGTCCGTTCCGGCGCCAAGTTCTCCATGCCCGGCATGATGGACACGGTCCTCAACATCGGGCTCTCCGACGCCTCCGTGGCCGGGCTCGCCGCCCAGGCCGGCGACGAGCGCTTCGCCTGGGACTCCTACCGCCGCCTCATCCAGATGTTCGGCAAGACCGTGCTCGGCGTGGACGGCGAGCTCTTCGAGGAGGCGCTCGACGAGGCCAAGCGCGCCAAGGGCGTCACCACCGACGTCGAGCTCGCCGCTGCCGACCTCAAGCGCCTGGTCGAGCAGTTCAAGGGCATCGTCGCCGAGGAGACCGGCCGGGACTTCCCGCAGGAGCCCCGCGAGCAGATGGACCTCGCCATAAGGGCGGTCTTCGACTCGTGGAACGGCGACCGCGCCAAGCTCTACCGCCGCCAGGAGCGCATCCCGGGCGACCTCGGCACCGCCGTCAACATCTGCTCCATGGTCTTCGGCAACCTCGGCCCCGACTCCGGCACCGGCGTCGCCTTCACCCGTGACCCCGCCAGCGGCCACCAGGGCGTCTACGGCGACTACCTGCAGAACGCCCAGGGCGAGGACGTCGTCGCGGGCATCCGCAACACCGTGCCGCTCGCCGACCTGGAGCGCATCGACAAGGCGTCCTACGCCCAGCTGATGCAGATCATGGAGACGCTCGAAACGCACTACAAGGACCTGTGCGACATCGAGTTCACCATCGAGCGCGGCAAGCTGTGGATGCTGCAGACCCGCGTCGGCAAGCGCACCGCGGGCGCGGCCTTCCGCATCGCCACCCAGCTCGTGGACCAGGGCCTCATCGACGAGGCCGAGGCGCTGCAGCGCGTCACCGGCGCCCAGCTCGCGCAGCTGATGTTCCCGCGCTTCGACGAGAAGGCCAAGACCGAGCTGCTGGGCCGGGGCATCGCCGCCTCGCCCGGCGCCGCCGTCGGCAAGGCCGTCTTCGACTCGTACACCGCCGTGAAGTGGTCGCGCTCGGGCGAGAAGGTCATCCTGATCCGCCGCGAGACCAACCCGGACGACCTCGACGGCATGATCGCCTCCGAGGGCATCCTCACCTCCCGCGGCGGCAAGACCTCGCACGCCGCCGTCGTCGCCCGCGGCATGGGCAAGACCTGTGTCTGCGGCGCCGAGGAGCTGGAGGTCGACACCAAGCGGCGCCGGATGACGGCCAACGGCCCGGACGGGAAACAGAGCGTCGTCATCGAGGAGGGTGAGGTCGTCTCCATCGACGGCTCCACCGGCAAGGTCTACCTCGGCGAGGTGCCCGTCGTGCCGTCCCCGGTCGTCGAGTACTTCGAGGGCCGCATGGACGGCGGCGCGGCGGACGCCGACGAGCTCGTGAAGGCCGTGCACCGCGTGATGTCCTACGCGGACGCCGGGCGCCGGCTGCAGGTCCGGGCCAACGCCGACAACGCCGAGGACGCCGCCCGCGCCCGCCGCTTCGGCGCCCAGGGCATCGGCCTGTGCCGCACCGAGCACATGTTCCTCGGCGAGCGGCGCGAGATGGTCGAGCGCCTGATCCTGGCCGACCACGAGGACGAGCGGGACGAGGCCCTCCGGGCCCTGCTGCCGCTGCAGAAGGCCGACTTCGTCGAGCTCTTCGAGGCCATGGACGGGCTGCCGGTCACGGTCCGCCTGCTCGACCCGCCGCTGCACGAGTTCCTGCCCGACATCACCGACCTGTCGGTGCGGGTCGCGCTCGCCGAGGCCCGCCACGAGCCGCACGAGAACGAGCTGCGCCTGCTGCAGGCGGTGCACAAGCTCCACGAGCAGAACCCGATGCTGGGCCTGCGCGGCGTCCGCCTCGGCCTCGTCATCCCGGGTCTGTTCGCCATGCAGGTGCGGGCCATCGCCGAGGCCGCGGCCGAGCGGCGCGCCGCCGGCGGCGACCCGCACGCCGAGATCATGATCCCGCTGGTGGGCACGGTCCAGGAGCTGGAGATCGTCCGTGAGGAGGCCGAGCGGGTCATCGCCGAGGTCGAGCAGGCCACCGGCACCGCGCTGCGGCTCACCCTCGGCACCATGATCGAGCTGCCGCGGGCCGCGCTCACGGCCGGTCAGATCGCCGAGGCCGCCGAGTTCTTCTCCTTCGGCACCAACGACCTCACCCAGACCGTGTGGGGCTTCTCCCGCGACGACGTCGAGGCGAGCTTCTTCACCGCCTACCTGGAGAAGGGCATCTTCGGCGTCAGCCCCTTCGAGACCATCGACCGCGACGGCGTCGGCTCGCTGGTGCGCGAGGCCGCCAAGGCCGGCCGGGCCACCCGCCCCGACCTCAAGCTCGGCGTCTGCGGCGAGCACGGCGGCGACCCGGACTCGGTGCACTTCTTCCACGAGGTGGGCCTGGACTACGTCTCCTGCTCCCCCTTCCGCATCCCCGTGGCGCGCCTGGAGGCGGGCCGTGCCGCCGCGCTCGGCAACGGGGGCTCCGACAGCCGCTGATGCGGCGGCCGCGCCGGCCCGGCACGACCCGGGCCGGCGCGGCGGAGCCGCCGCCCGGGCGACCCCGACCCTCAGCCCGGCGGCGGCTCCGGCACCTCGAAGGGGCGGCACCCGTGCGGGGGGCCGCCCCTTCACCATGCGCGGTCGTTCGCCGTGAGTGTCCGGCGTGGTCGTGCGTTGTAGTCGTTCCCCCCTCGCACGGACCGTTCGGTACGGACCAAGGCCCCTCGCCCGGAACCGCGTTGGCCGGAAACCGCCACTCCCATGGGGCGCGTGAGGCGTGCGGTGGGGCGGCAGTGTCTCCGGCACATGACGCGAGGGTTACCGGGAGGTGCTCGATCTGTGGTGATCCTGCGCCCGGCATGTGCCCGTCATGTGGCTGACCTGTGGCCGGGCGGGTGCCGGACAGGGCGAAGGGGCGGCGCCCGTGCGGGAGCGCCGCCCCTCTTTACTCCCCCACCGGGAGTTGTTGCCGCCCGCATCGGCTCGGGCGGCAACTCGCATACTCAGCGGCCGCTTTTTCGCTCGCCACCCCCCACGGGAACGAGCGGGGGCGGCCCCGAGTGCGTGAATAGCATTTCGCTTCCCCCACGTTCGCCGCGAGTCCTTTCAACTGTGGCCAAAAGGGCGTGGTAACAGCTCGTATCGGTGTGCATACTCAGTGAGCGGGGGGTGGTTGCGGATGTCTCATGTGGGGGTTTGGTGCTGCGCGTCCATTTCACTGGACTCGATCTGGCCCGGTTGCGCCTGGCCGGAGACCCGGACGCACTCTGGGAAACCGTATTGAGCCTCCACCGGCTCCGGGACAAACAAGGCGAGTCGATCTTCGGGGATTGGCGGTCGGAAACCCGGGCCAGGTTGAATGGTGAAACTCGGCTTCTCGCCCCGCTGGTGCCTTCCCGCGGGTATTTTCCGGACTTCCTCACGCCCCCCGAAGGGGTACTCGGACTGGACTCCGGCATGCAGGCCCTGCGCGAGACGCCGGGGGAGCGGGTGCACCGCGAGCTCGGGCGGCTCTCCACGGCCCGGACGCTCCCGGCTTGGATACGATCCATGGCCGAGGGCGACGACCGCGCCTTCGCCAAGCTCACCGGCGCGCTCCAGGCCTACCACGAGGCCGCGATAGCACCCTACTGGCAGCACATCCAGGCCCAGATCGAGGCCGACCGCGCCGTGCGCGGCCGGGCCCTGCTGGACGGCGGCGCGGACGCCCTGCTCTCCTCGCTGCCGCCCATGATGCGCTGGCGCGCCCCGGTCCTGGAGGCCGACTATCCCGTCGACCGCGACGTCCATCTCAACGGCCGCGGGCTGCTGCTGGTTCCCTCCTTCTTCTGCCGCCGCACGCCCGTCACCTACCGGGACCCCGACCTCACCCCGGTCCTCGTCTACCCCGCCCGGCACATGTCGGAGTCCTCGCCCGCCGTGCAGACCGCGCCGCGCTCGCTCGGCAAGCTCGTCGGGCACACGCGCTCGGCGGTGCTCGGCTCCATCGGCGGCGGCTGCACGACCAGCGAGCTCGCCCGCCGCGTGGGCGTCTCCGCGGCCTCCGCGAGCCAGCACGCGGGCGTGCTGCGCGAGGCCGGCCTGGTGCTGACCCTGCGCAACGGCAGCGCGGTGATGCACACCCTGACGCCGCTGGGCGCGGCCCTGCTGCGCGGCGGTCACAAGGCGCCGCGCCCTCAGCCGTCGATCCCGGAGCGCTCCACCCCCGCGACCATGTAGCGCTGCAGCGCCAGGAACACCAGGAGCAGCGGGACGACCGACACCGCCGCCGCGACGAACAGTTCGTGGAGGTTGACCGCCTGGGCCGTGGTGAACGTCGACAGGGCCACCTGCACCGTCCACGCGTCGCGGTCCTGGCCGATGACCAGCGGCCACAGGAACGCGTTCCACGCCCCGACGAAGACGATCGTGCCGACCGCGGCGAACACCGGCCGCGCGTTGGGCACGACCACCAGCCAGTACGTCCGCCACGGACCGAGCCCGTCCACCTGCGCCGCGTCCTCCAGCTCCCGCGGGAACCCGAGGAAGTACTGGCGGAAGACGAAGCAGGCAAAGGCGCTGAAGAGGGTCGGCACGATCAGCCCGCGCAGGCTGGAGACCCAGCCCAGCGACGACACCAGCACGAACGACGGCACGAAGGTCACCGCCGCCGGCACCAGCAGCGTGCCCAGGATCGCCGAGAAGACGGCGCCGGCGTGGCGGTAGGGGATCCGGGCCAGGCCGTAGCCCGCGAGGGAGGCGAGCAGCAGCGTGCCGAGCGTCGTCGCCACCGCGATCAGCGCGGAGTTCAGCAGCGCGTGCGCCATCGGCACGTCCGGGTCGGCGAACAGCTCCCGCACGTTCGACCAGTGCACCTCGGACGGGAAGAACGTCCAGTCCGGCGACGTGATGTCCGCCTCGGCCGCGAGACCGTTGCGCACGAGCAGGTAGAACGGGACCAGGAACAGCGCGGCGAGCACGATCAGCAGCACCAGCCGCAGCGCCCGCCCCGCCCGTACGAGTGCGTCGTCCACCGCTCAGTCCTCCCTGCGGCCGAGACCCGGCAGGCGCGCCTGCACCACCGTCACCACCGCGATCACCAGCGCCAGCACCACCGCGCCCGCGCTGCCCACCCCGAAGTCCTGCCCCTGCCCCAGCGCCGTGTAGTACAGGTAGACGAGCGGCGGCCTGGCGTACGGCGGGTAGCCGCGCGCGTCCGACAGCAGGTTGTAGAACTCGTCGAACGCCTGGAAGGCGTTGACGACCAGCAGCAGCACCACCGCCACCGACGTCGCCCGCAGCGCCGGGAAGGTGATGTGCCGGAACGTCTGCCAGCCGGGCCGCGCCCCGTCGACGGCCGCCGCCTCGTACAGCTGCGGCGGGATGCGCTGCACCCCGGCGAGGAAGAGCACCATGTAGAAGCCCGCCTGCAGCCACAGCCGGACGGTCACCACGACCAGCCAGTACCAGGGCGGGTCGGTCGCCGACAGCCACGCCACCGGCTCGGCGCCGAACCAGCCGAGGACGGTGTTGGCCAGCCCGAACCGCACCCCGTTGAAGAGCGACATCTTCCAGACCAGCGACGCGACCACGTAGCTGCACGCCGTCGGCAGGAAGAACACCGACCGGAAGAACGCCTGCGCGCGCCGCAGCCGCCCCACCGCCAGCGCGAGCCCCAGCGACAGCACGTACGTGGCCGGCACGATGAAGGCCGTGAACACCGCGAACGTGCCCAGCGCGGAGCGGAAGGCGGGATCGCCGAGCACCTGCCGGTAGTTGTCCAGGCCGGTGAAGCGCGTGGGCGAGACGGTGTTGTGCGCGTCGAAGAAGCTCAGCCAGACGCTCCAGCCCAGCGGCACGTACGTGAAGAGCACGAGCCCCAGCACGAAGGGCCCGGTGAACGCCCAGAACCACAGGGCCTGCCGGCGCCGCCGCACCGCACCGTACGCCGCCACCTCAGGACTTCTTCCTGGCGCGCCGCAGCTCCTCGGCGGTCCGCTGCGCCGCCGCCCTCACCTCGCGCTCCGGATCGGCGCCCTCCTTGATGATGCGGCTCAGCCCGTCCTGGTAGGCGGTCTGCGCGGCGACCGTCCACAGCAGCGGCTGGGCGTGGCCGTGGTCGGCGGCGAACCGCACCGCCTCGGCCGCCGCGCCTTCCTTGAGCCTGCCCGCCTTCGCGGCCAGGGAGGTGCGGGCCGGGATGTGGAAGCCGTAGGACAGCGCGAAGTCCTCCTGGAAGTCGGTGCGGTCGATCCACAGCCACTTCACGTACGCCTTGGCCGCCTCCTGCCGGCCGCTGCGCGCGCTGACCGCCGCCGCGTACGCCCCGACGGGCACGGCCGGCCGGCCCGCCGGCCCGTCCGCGGGAAAGGGGAGCACCCCGAAGTCGTCGCCGAGCGCCTTCTTCACCTGCGGCAGTGCCCACAGCCCGGACCACTGCATCGCGGTCAGCCCCTGGATCAGGGCCGCGGGGTCGGACCAGTCGGCGGGCGCGCCCAGCAGCAGGGACTTGTCGGCGTACAGCCGGTGCAGCTTGCCGAGGGTGCGGGCGGCGGCCGGGTCGTCGAAGCCCGGCTTGCCGTCGTCGGTGACGAGCGAGAGCCCCGCCGCGTACAGGGGCGTGCCGCCGAGGACGCCCGCGCCGCCGTCGTTGCCGAGGAAGAGGCCCTTGACCGTGCCCCCGGTCAGGCTGCGCGCGGCGTCGACCAGCTCGTCCAGGGTGCGCGGCGGCCGCACCCCGGCCTTCTCCAGCAGGCTGCGGCGGTAGTAGAGCAGCTGGGTGTCGACGACCTGGGGGACGCCCCAGACGCGGCCGTCCCAGGTCTTGGGCGCGAGGACGGCCTGGTTGAAGTCGCCCTGGACGTCGTCCAGGAGGCCGGTGAGGTCGGTGACCTGGCCGCCGCGGATCTGGTCGAGCGTGGGCCCGTTGACCTCGAAGACGTCGGGCCCGGAAGCGGTCAGCAGGGCCGCGGCGGTCTGCTGGTCGTAGTTCCCCGGACGCCACTCGATCCGCACGTCGGCGTCCTTGTACGCGGCGGCGTACCGGCCCACCGCCTGCCGCGTGCCCGCCTCGCCGTACTGGTGGTACCAGTGGGAGAGCCGGGGTCTGCCCGAACCCTCCCCGCCGCGCCCCGTGTTCGATCCGCACCCGGTCAGTGCGGCGGCCGCACCCCCGGCCAAGAGCAGTCTGCGGCTGATCGGCATGTCGGTTCTCCCCCTCGCGGTCGGGACCGTACGGACCAACGATCAACGATGGGGGAGGATTACGACAGGCCCATTACCGCCGTGTGCCGTCTTCTACCGCCTGCCGTCTTCCCGGGCGGCGGCCGGCCCGGCGCCGATGCGGAAGCGGAGGCGGCAGATCACCGCGTCGGTGTCCCGGCGCACGGCGTGGGCCACGACCGCGCCGCGCTGGTTCTGCAGCAGCCGCTGCCAGACGTGGGCGGGTTCGACCTCGGGGATGAGGACGGTGACGCGGTTGTCGGGGTGCCGGTCGGTGAGCGCGCGCACGTAGTCCACGATGGGGCGGCCCAGGGCACGCGTGGGGGCGGGCAGTTCGACCAGGTCGACGCCCGGGTTCCACAGCTCCCAGTCGCGCCGCAGGGACTCGGCGGCCCGCGCCCCCTCCGCGTCGGGCTGCACTGCGGTCACCGCGACCACCTCGTCGCCGAGCGACACGGCGGCGGTCAGCGCCTTGCTGGTCAGCCGGGAGAGGGAGGAGACGGGCACGACGACCACGCTGTGGCAGCGGCGCGGCGCCTCCGGCACCCGGCCCAGCTCCAGCGTCGCGCCGATCCGCCCGTACGCGCGGTGGACCGCCTCGAAGGCCAGGACCATCAGCGGCAGCGCCAGGACGATCAGCCAGGCGCCCTCCCCGAACTTCGTGGCCGTGACGACGACGGCCGACACGCCCGTCAGCAGCGCGCCGGAGCCGTTGAGGCACGCCTTGCCCCGCCAGCCCGCCGAGCGCTCCCGCCGCCAGTGCCGCACCATGCCGACCTGGCAGATGGTGAAGCCCACGAACACCCCGATCGCGAACAGCGGCACGAGGGTGTTGACGTCGCCGCCGGAGAAGACCAGCAGCAGCGCCGAGACGGCCGCCAGCGCCAGCACGCCGTGCCGGTGCACCTGCCGGTCGGCCTTGAGGGCGAAGACGTGCGGCAGGTAGTTGTCCCGGGCCAGCAGGGCCATCAGGACGGGCAGGCCGCCGAAGGAGGTGTTCGCGGCCAGCGCCAGCAGGACGACCGTCGCGCACTGCACCACGTAGAACGCCGCGTTGTGGCCGAGCGAGGCGTCGGCGAGCTGCGCGAGGACGGTGACGCCCTCGGCCGGCTGCAGGTGGAAGCGGCCGATGAGCACCGCCAGGCCGACCAGCATGACGCCCAGCAGCACGCCCAGCGCCACCTCCGTGCGCTGCGCGCGCCGCTGCGCCGGGGCGCGGAAGGCCGGCACGGCGTTGGCCACGGCCTCCACGCCGGTGAGGGCGGAGCAGCCGGCGGCGAAGGCCTTCAGGAGCAGCAGGGCGCCCACCGACGCGGCGTTCCCGGCGAGCACGGAGGCGTGCCCGGCGGCGGCCTCGGTGCTCGCGGGCGCGTCCCGCAGCAACCCGGCCACGATCATCGTCAGCACCGAGCCGACGAACACGGCGGTCGGCACCATGAACCACTTCGCGGACTCCACGATGCCGCGCAGGTTCACGCCGGTCACCAGGGCCAGCACGCCCAGGCAGAGCCACGTCCGGTCGGCGTAGAGGGAGGGGAAGGCGGAGGTCAGGGCGGCGACGCCCGCGGTGACCGACACCGCCACGTTCAGCACGTAGTCCAGCACCAGGGAGGCCGCGGTCACCAGGGCGGTGCGCCGGCCCAGGTGCCGCTTGGCGACCGCGTACGAGCCGCCGCCGTCCGGGAACGCCGCGATGACCTGCCGGTAGGAGGCGACGAGGACCGCCAGCAGGACGGCGATCGCCAGCGTGACGGGGAGCGTGAAGCCCAGCCCGTACGCGCCCGCCGCGGCCAGCACCAGGACGATCGACTCGGGCCCGTAGGCCACCGACGCCATCGCGTCCAGCGAGAGGGCCGCGAGCCCCTGGGTGGCGGTCAGCCGGTGCCGCTCCTCGGCGGACGGCCGCGCGGCGCCGGTATCAGGCGGTTCCTCGCCGGCCCCTCCGGGCCGGCGGTTCGCGTGGGCGAGCAGGGACATGCTGTTCGTACCTCCGTGAGTGGGACGCCCAGCGTGCAGCCGGTCCCGCGCGCCCGCGCACGGCATTGGCGGCCTTTTGGCGGGTTCCGGAGGGATCTTCACGTCTTCTTGACGGCGCGGGCCGGGTTACGTCAGGAGGGCGTAAGGGCCGGCCCGAGTGGCGTCAGCACCCCGTCAACGTCGGGCGCCCGGCGCCCGGGGCGGGCCTAGCGTCACGACCATGGGACGGCGACAGCTCTCGAAGGCGCGGGCAGGCGGAAACGTCGCACGGGCGGGACGGCCCGGGGCCCGGACGCCGGGCGGGGAGGTCCTCGCCCACGACCGGAGATGGCGGCGCGAGGCGCGGGCCGCCTGGTACTGCGGCGGCGCCCTCGCGGGCGTCCTCCTCATCGCCGACCTCGCCCGGGGCGGCCTCGACGGGCCGCGTGCCGTCTGCTGGACCGGCCTCGGGGCGCTCCTCACGGCCGTCCTGCTGCCCCCTCGGGTGACCGCCGGCGACGGCTGGCTCGCCGTGCGCGGCCTGCTGGGCGAGAAGCGCGTCCGCACGGACCTGCTCACGCGGGTGCACCGCGCGGACGGCATGACGCCGCGGCTCGTGCTGCGGGACGCCGGCGGCAACCGGGTGGAGCTCGACCCGCAAGTCCTCGTCGCCAACCCGCTGCTGTGGCACCGGCTGGACGGGGGAGCGCGGCGCGCCCGGGCGAGCGGCCTGCTGCAGGAGGGCGGGGCGCCGCTGGCCGAGCTCGCGGAACGGATCGACGGGGAGGGGGCGCGGCGGCTGCTGGAGACGCTTACCCACCAGAGTCTGTCCGGCGATTGAGGACAAAAGGCCGTGGTCAGGTCCGGGTCACAGCCAGTGGTACGTCACGCCCGTAAGTCGTTCGGAGGCCGCCCAGAGCCCGGCACTCGCCCGCTCGTTCCGCGTCCACGGAGCCCGCACCGTCCGCCGCGTGGGCGCCCCGGCGCTGCCGAAGCGCGGCCCGAAGTAGTCGTCCTGCCGCACGTCCGGCGCCGTGGCCGCGTACAGCGTGGGCAGGGCGCCGGCCTCCGCGCTCTGGGCGAAGAGCCGGTTGGCCAGCTCGGTCAGGCGCTCGGCCGTCGCCCGGCCCTCCATCCGCGCCCCCGCCGTCTGCAGGTTCGTCGCCGCGTAGCCGGGGTGGGCGGCCGCCGCGACGACGCGCGAGCCCTCCGCCGTCAGCCGCTCCGCCAGCTCGTGCGTGAACAGCAGGTTGGCGCTCTTGGAACGGCCGTACGCGATCCAGCGGCGGTAGCGGTGCTCCATGTTGAGATCGCGCGGGTCGACCGTGCCGAGGACGTGCAGCCCGCTGGCGACGGTGACGACCCGCGCGCCGTGCCCGGCCTCCCGCAGCCGCGGCAACAGCAGCCCGGTCAGCGCGAAATGGCCGAGATGGTTCGTCCCGAACTGCATCTCGAACCCGTCGACCGTGCGGCGCTGCGGCAGTGCCATCACCCCGGCGTTGTTGATCAGCAGGTCCAGCCGGTCGCCGGGCAGGTCCGCGGCGAAGGCCCGGACGGAGGACAGGTCCGCGAGGTCCAGCGGGGCGAACTGCACGTCGGCGCCCGGCGCCGCGGCCCGGATCCGCTCCTCGGCCGCCTTGCCGCGCGCCGCGTCCCGGCAGGCCAGGACGACCCGCGCGCCGCACCGTGCCAGCTCGCGGGCCGTGACGTAGCCGATGCCGCTGTTGGCGCCGGTCACCACCGCCGTGCGGCCGCTCTGGTCGGGGATCTCCCTCGCGTTCCATCCAGTCACGTCTGCTGCGCTCCTCTGCGGTCCGCACCCGGCACATACGCGTCAGTAGCCCTCGTGGGTCCCAGCGTAGGCGAGGCCGTGCCGGTGCAGGGCGGGCATTCCCCCGATACGGTGGCCCGGCGCGGGGCTCCCCGCTCAGCGCAGCCGGACCGTATACGCCGGGACCCACACCGCGGCGTCGTCCAGGCACCGGCCGTCCGTCAGGTCGAACCGGCGCCCGGCCGCGGGTGAAGTGACGTACGCGCGCCCGCCCGCCGAGCCGAGCGCACCGCGCGCGAGGACGTACGCCCCGCTGAACGGGTCCCGGTTGCCGACGGCGTACGCGCGCCCCGCACCGTCGACGAAGACCGCGGCCTGCCTGCCGTCCGGCAGCAGGACCGCCACCCCGCGCCCCGGCGTCAGATCGCCCAGCTCGCAGAGCGCGTGCCAGCGGCCGCCGAGCAATGCCTCGACGCGTGCGGAGGAGGCGAACGCGCAGGCGGGCGACCAGGAGTGCGCGCGAGCGGGGGAGACCGAGGGAGCGGGCGCGTGCGGGAGCTGCTCGGGAGCGACGGTCATCGCAGGGGTCCCTTCGAGAGAGCGGGCAGGGACGGTGGGGGAGCGGGCGGGGCGGCGGAGCGCCCTGCACTGTGGCACAGTCACCGCGGCGTGTCGCCACCCTGGCACGCGTTTTCACCACCCGTGTGACGGCCGTGTGTCCGGGTCCCGCGGACTGCGTCCGCCTTCCACGGGTGAGTTGGGGCCGGCCCGTACGATCACCGGGGTGACGACCGACATATCGCTGACGACGCTGCTCGTGCTCTGCCTCGCCGCCGCCGCGGCCGGGTGGATCGACGCCGTGGTGGGCGGCGGCGGCCTCCTGCAGCTCCCGGCGCTGATGGTCGCCCTGCCGCACGTACCGGTCTCCCACGTCATCGGCACCAACAAGGCCGTCGCCATCTGCGGCACCTCGGCGGCCGCCGTCGCCTACAGCCGCCGCGCCCCGGTGAACAGACGCACCGCCCTGCGCATCGGCCTCGCCGCGCTCGGGGGCTCCTTCGCGGGGGCGTTCTTCGCGTCCGCCATCAGCAGCGCCGTCCTGCGCCCCCTGATCATGGCGATCCTGGTGGCCGTGCTCGCCTTCGTCCTGCTGCGGCCCGGCTTCGGCACGGGCACGCTCTCCACCGAGCCCGTCTCCCGCCGCCGCGCCCTCGCCGCCATCCTCGTCGCGGGCCTCGGCATCGGCTTCTACGACGGGCTCATGGGCCCCGGCACCGGCACCTTCCTCGTGCTCGCCCTCGCCGCGATCCTGCACATGGACCTGGTGACGGCCTCCGGCACCTCCAAGATCATCAATGTGTGCACCAACGTGGGCGCGCTCGTCACCTTCTCGTTCCAGCACGCCGTGATCTGGCAGATCGCCGCCCCCATGGCGGTCTTCAACCTCACCGGCGGCGCGCTCGGCGCACGGATGGCGCTGAAGCGGGGGAGCGGCTTCGTCCGCGTGGTGCTCGTCGTGGTGGTCCTGTCCCTGGTGTGCAAGCTGGGGTACGACCAGTGGGGCGGCTGAGCCGCGCCGCGGCCCCGGCTGCCCCGAACGGCTGGCACTCGCATAAGAAATCCCTTAAATAGGCTCGGCGTGATCCAGCGCGCCGGGGAATACGGCTAGCCTGACGACTACCTTCCTGACGTGGTGGGGGTTCTCGTGCGTTTCTCCCGGTGGGGCCGGGCCCGGTGGGTCCGGGCCGTGCTCGCGGGGCTCTATGTCGTCACCCTCGCGGCCGCCGTGCCCCGCGGGGCCGGAGGCCACGGCCGGGAGGGCAGCTGGTCGAGCGAGGAGGCCCGGCGGTTCTGGGGCCCCACGCGGACGGACCGCTCGGCGGACGGGGGCGACGGCGCGAACGGCGACGCCGTGCCCTCCGCACAGCGCATCACCGGCAGCGCCCGGCACTTCGACGGCGTGCCGTCCGTGGGCGTGCTCTTCTCCGTCGGCGAGGACATGCGCGACCACCACTGCACCGCCAGCGTGGTGCACAGCCCCAAGGGCAACCTGATCATCACCGCCGGGCACTGCTCCGTCGGCGACGACGCCGCGTTCGTCCCCGGCTACCAGGCCGGCGCGAGCAAGCAGCCGTACGGGGTGTGGCCCGTGGACCACGTCTTCGCCGACCCCCGCCGCAGCGACACCGGCGAGGGCTCCGACCTGGACTTCGCCTTCGCCACCGTCAGACCCGACGGCCGCGGCCGCCAGATCGAGCGGGTCACCGGCGCCAACCGGCTGGTCCGCACCCCCGGCTACGTCAACCGGGTCACCGTCATCGGCTACCCCGACGCGGACGACGACCCCGCCGACAAGGCCATCCGCTGCACCGCCATGACCGCCCGCCTCGAACCCCGCCGGCAGCTGCGGATGAACTGCGACGGCTTCGTCTCCGGCACCTCCGGCAGCCCGTGGCTCACCCACTTCGACGAGGGGACGCGCACCGGCGACCTCGTGGGAGTGCTGGGAGGCCTCAACGGAGGCGGACCGGACGGCGACGAGAGCGCGCGGATCTCGTACAGCCCGGTCAACGGGGACGAGATCTTCGCCCTGTACCTGGACGCCATAAACGACCGGCAGCCCACCCGGGACTAGACCGGCCACCGGCCGGACTGCCGGGAGAACGCGACTGCCGGGAGAACGCGACTACCGGGAGAGCGCCTGTTCCACGCCCGGCTCGTGCGGGCCCAGGAAGCGCGGGCCCGGCCGCACGATCGCGTCCAGCGCCGCCTTCCCCGAGGCGAAGACCTCCCGCGCACCGCCCGCGTACCAGGTCACGTCGTGCTTGGCGGCCACCCCGACCCCGTACGCGTCGATGCCCGCCGCCCCGCACAGCGCCAGCGCCCGCCGGACGTGGAAGCCCTGGGTGATCAGCACCGCCTTCTTCACGCCGAAGACCCGCACGGCGCGCGTGCACGAATCCCACGTGTCGAAGCCCGCGTAGTCGCTCACGATGCGGTCCTCCGGCACCCCGTGCCGGGTCAGGTACGCCCGCATCGCGTCCGGCTCGTCGTACTCCTCGCGGCTGTTGTCGCCCGTGACCAGCACGACGCGCACCTTGCCCGCCCGGTACAGCTCGATCGCCGCGTCGAGGCGGTGCGCCAGATAGGGGGACGGCTTGCCCTCCCACAGGCCCGCGCCGAAGACCAGGGCGACCGGCGCGGACGGCACGTCCCCGACGGTCCGCATCCGGGGCTCCGCCGCCGCGTACACCCAGGTGACCGGCAGCAGCCCGAGCACACAGCCGGCCACGGCCGCCCACAGCAGCCGCCGCCGCTCCCGCCGCGTGCGCGGCATCCGCACCCGCATCCGCAGCCTGCGGCCCCGCATCATGTGGATCACCCTCCCCGTCGACCGGTAAGAACGCAGCGGCCGCCCGTCCGGTTCCCGGCCCCCCGCAGGTCACGCCGTCGCTGCTGTCACACCCGGCGGTTACCGTCGGGGGTATGAACGGAACGGCACGCACCCAGGGCGAGCAGCCTCCCCTCGCCGGATACGACGAGCGGGACCTGGAGCGATGGGCCCCCGAGCCCGACAAACGCCCCGGGCGCACCGCCTTCCAGCGCGACCGGGCCCGCGTGCTGCACTCGGCCGCCCTGCGCCGCCTCGCCGGCAAGACCCAGGTCGTCACGCCCGGCGTCAGCGCCCAGGCCTGGGACGCCAGCCCGCGCACCCGCCTCACCCACTCCCTGGAGTGCGCCCAGGTCGGCCGGGAGCTCGGCGCGGCCCTCGGCTGCGACCCCGACCTGGTCGAGGCCGCCTGCCTCGCGCACGACCTGGGCCACCCCCCGTTCGGCCACAACGGCGAGCAGGCGCTCGACGAAGTCGCGGGCGCGTGCGGCGGTTTCGAGGGCAACGCCCAGTCGCTGCGCCTCCTCACCCGGCTCGAACCCAAGCGGTTCGTGCCCGCCGCCGGCGGCGGCGAGCTCGTTAGCGTAGGCCTCAACCTCACCCGGGCCGCCCTCGACGCCGCCACCAAGTACCCCTGGCCGCGCGGCGGCCACCCCACCGACCCGGCCTCCCGCAAGTTCGGCGTCTACGCGGACGACGTGCCGGTCTTCAGCTGGCTGCGGCAGGGCGCCCCCGAGGGCCGGCAGAGCTTCGAGGCCCAGGTCATGGACTGGTCCGACGACGTCGCCTACTCCGTGCACGACGTCGAGGACGGCCTGCACGCCGGCCACCTCGACCCCAACGCGCTCCTCGCCGAGCCCGAGCGCCGGGAGGTCTTCGCCGTCGCCGCAGGCCGCTACGCCCCCGGGGCCGCGCCCGACGAGCTCGCCGAGGCCCTCGACCGCCTCCTGGAGCAGGAGTGGTGGCCGCACGGCTACGACGGCTCGGCCGTCGCCCAGGCCCGCCTCAAGGACGCCACCAGCCAGCTCATCGGCCGCTTCTGCCTGGCCGCCGAGAGCGCCACCCGCGCGGCGTACGGGCCCGGACGGCTCACCCGGTACGGGGCCGAGCTCGTCGTCCCCCGCGAAACCCGCCTCGAATGCGCCGTCTTGAAGGCCGTCGCCGACCGCTACGTGATGCAGCGCGAGGACCAGGAAAAGCTCCGCGCCGAGCAGCGCGTCGTCATCGCCGAGCTCGCCGAGGCCCTCACCGCCCGCGCCCCCGACGGCCTCGACCCGCAGTTCCGCACCCTCTACGCCGCCGCCGCGGACGACACCGGCCGGCAGCGCGCCGTCATCGACCAGATCGCCGCCCTGACCGACGTCTCCGCCCGCTCCCTGCTCGCCCGCCTCACCGGTGGCCGCCCCGCGGCAGGAGGTCGAGAAGGTTCTGCGGCAGAAGGGTGACCGAATGTCCACAGAATCCAAGGACTTCCCCCACATCCTGCGGGTACTGACCCGTCCGGGGTAGTCCCTCTTCCGGCGGCGGGCCCCGTGCGGCAACCTCTGCACGGACGATCCGGGCCGGGGGCGGTTCAACGCAGACGCACTGCGTGGCAGCGAGGAGGCAGCAAGTGGTCGACGCGAACCAGACGTTCGTCATCGTCGGAGGGGGCCTGGCCGGGGCGAAGGCCGCGGAGACCCTGCGGGCGGAGGGCTTCACCGGCCGGGTGATCCTCATCTGCGACGAACGCGAACACCCCTACGAGCGCCCGCCGCTCTCCAAGGGCTATCTCACCGGCAAGGACGACCGCGACAGCGTCTTCGTGCACGAGCCCGCCTGGTACGCCCAGGCCGACATCGAGCTGCACCTCGGCCAGCCCGCCGTCCACCTCGACCGCGCGAACCGCTCCGTCCGCCTCGGCGACGGCACCCGCGTCCACTACGACAAGCTGCTGCTCGCCACCGGCGCCGAGCCGCGCCGCCTGGAGATCCCCGGCACCGGCCTCGCCGGCGTCCACCACCTGCGCCGCCTCGCCCACGCCGAGCGGCTGCGCGGCGTCCTCGCCTCCCTCGGCCGCGACAACGGCCACCTCGTCATCGCCGGCGCGGGCTGGATCGGCCTCGAAGTGGCCGCCGCCGCCCGCTCCTACGGTGCCGAGGTGACCGTCGTCGAGCCCGAGCCCACGCCGCTGCACCCCGTCCTCGGCCCGGAGCTCGGCCAGCTCTTCACCGACCTGCACAGCGAGCACGGCGTCCGCTTCCACTTCGGCGCCCGCCTCACCGAGATCACCGGCCAGGACGGCGTGGTCCTCGCCGCCCGCACCGACGACGGCGAGGAGCACCCCGCCCACGCCGTCCTCGCCGCCATCGGCGCCGCCCCCCGCACCGCCCTCGCCGAGGCCGCGGGCCTCGCCCTCGTCGACCGCGCCGACGGCGGCGGCATTGCCGTCGACGCCTCCCTGCGCACCTCCGACCCCGAGATCCACGCCGCCGGCGACGTCGCCGCGCCACCGCTCGCCCACCCCGGCGGGGCCCCGCGCATCGCCGCCCGGCTCCGCGTCGAGCACTGGGCCAACGCCCTCCACACCGGCCCGGCCGCCGCCCGCGCCATGCTCGGCCGGGAGGTCGCCTACGACCGGGTGCCCTACTTCTTCTCCGACCAGTACGACGTCGGCCTCGAGTACTGCGGCTACGCCCCGCCCGGCTCCTACGACCAGGTCGTCTGCCGCGGCGACGTCGGCAAGCGCGAGTTCATCGCCTTCTGGCTCTCCGAAGGACGCCTCCTCGCCGGGATGAACGTCAATGTGTGGGATGTCACGGACCCCGTCCGGAAGCTCATCCGCTCCGGTGCCCCCCTGGACCCCGACGCCCTCGCCGACCCCGCCGTCCCCCTCGAGGAGCTGCTGCCCAGCCCGGCCAAGCCCTGACCGGTCCGCGCCGTCCCACCCCGCCCGTAGAATTCACGCGTGGCAGGACGGATCAACGATGACGACGTGAAGGCGGTTCGGGACGCGGTCCCGATCGACGCCGTCGTGTCCGAGTACCTCCAGCTGCGCAACGCGGGCGGCGGCAACCTCAAGGGTCTCTGCCCCTTCCACGACGAGAAGTCCCCGTCCTTCCAGGTCAGCCCCGCCAAGGGGCTCTTCTACTGCTTCGGCTGCCAGGAGGGCGGGGACACCGTCGACTTCGTCATGAAGATCGACCACCTCTCCTTCGCCGAAACGATCGAGCGGCTGGCCGCCCAGGCCGGCATCACCCTGCGCTACGAGGAGGGCGGCTACACCCCCGGCCGCCAGCAGGGCGAGCGCATCCGCCTCGTCGAGGCCCACAAGCACGCCGCGAAGTTCTACGCCGAGCAGCTCGGCAGCCCCGAGGCCGAGATCGGCCGGCAGTTCCTCGCGAGCCGCGGCTTCGGCCAGGACGCGGCGGAGCACTTCGGCGTCGGCTACAGCCCCGCCGGCTGGGACCACCTCACCCGCTTCCTGCGCGGCAAGGGCTTCAGCGACAAGGAGCTCATCGTCTCCGGCCTCGCCCAGGAGAGCCGCGGCGGCCGGCCCATCGACCGCTTCCGCGGCCGCCTGATGTGGCCCATCCGCGACATTACCGGCGAGGTCATCGGCTTCGGCGCCCGCAAGCTCCGCGACGACGACAACGGCCCCAAGTACCTCAACACCCCCGAGACGCCCCTCTACCGCAAGTCGCACGTCCTCTACGGCATCGACCTCGCGAAGAAGGACATCGCCAAGACCAGCCGCGCCGTCGTCGTCGAGGGCTACACCGACGTCATGGCCTGCCACCTGGCCGGCGTCACCACCGCCATCGCCACCTGCGGCACCGCCTTCGCCGGCGACCACATCAAGATCCTCCGCCGGCTGCTGATGGACAACTCCGGCGCCGAGGTCGTCTTCACCTTCGACGGCGACGCCGCCGGCCAGAAGGCCGCCCTGCGCGCCTTCGAGGACGACCAGAAGTTCGCCGCCGAGACCTCCATCGCCATCACCCCCGGCGGCATGGACCCCTGCGAGCTCCGCCTCGCCGAGGGCGACGCCGCCGTCCAGGCGCTCGTGGACTCCCGCACGCCGCTCTTCGCCTTCGCCATCCGCCAGGTCGTCGGCCGCCACAACCTCGACACGGCGGAGGGGCGCGCCGCCGCGCTCGAAGCGGCCGCGCCCATCGTCTCCAACATCAAGAACAGCTCCATCCAGCACGAGTACGCGGTCCAGCTCGCCGGCATGCTCGGCATCCTCGACACCCAGTTCGTCGTCCGCCGCGTCGGCCAGCTCGCCAAGTGGGCCCGCGAGCGGGGCCAGCAGCCGGCGGCCTCCGGGCGCGGCCGGGCCGCCGCGCCGCCCGCCCCCGCGGCGCCGCAGGAGCCCGTGCGCCGCGGCCCCGCGCTCAACCTCCGCAGCCCCGCCGCGCTCACCGAGCGCGAGCTCCTCAAGCTCGCCCTGCAGCGGCCCGAGCTCGTCGCCCCCGCCTTCGACGCCTACGGCGAGGACGAGTTCACCGCCGCGCCCTACGTGGCCGTGCGCCGCGCGATCGAGGAGGCGGGCGGCGTCACCGCCGCCCCCGCCGACTACCTCACCCGCGTCCGGGACGCCGCCCCCGACGACACCGTCCGCTCGATGATCACGGAGCTGGCGGTCGAGGCCATCCGGCACAAGAACGTCGACGAGGTCTACGCGGGCATCCAGCTCGTCCAGGTGCGGCTGCGCGCCGTCGAACGCCGCATCCAGGAGGTCCAGGGCAGCCTGATCCGCCTGGGCAGCCGGCCGGACCCGGAGCACCTCGCCGCCGTGCAGAACGAGTTGTGGGTGCTGGAGCAGTACGCGCGCTCCCTGAAGGACCGCGGGGCGGCGGCGCTGTAGCCGCGGGCTCCGGTGGCAGCGAAGGGGCGCAGCCCCTTCGAATCCGCCGCAGCGGACCGCAATCCCCACGGCGTCGTCCGGCGGTGCCGAACCGCCCGGAAGCGTCGTCCGGCACCGCCGGTCTCCGTCGCGGGGGCTGATCGCCGTTGCGGCGGGACGGAAGGGCCGGGCCCTTCACGCGCATGACCCGGCCGTGCGGGGTCGTCACCCAGGCCGTAACCCCCGGTCACGGAACGGACTCAGAAAGTGCCCGCAAGCCCCTCGTGGCGGGCCCTCGTCGTACCCCACACTGGTGGGCGGTGCCTGAGTCCTCGGACGCGGCAGGCCCGGCCGCTCGGACCCCGAACTCGGAACCCTTCGCGAAGCCGCTCCTGATCCCCCGGGACGGCCGGCGGCCAGGCCGCTGCCGCCCCTCCGGCGCATGCCGCCCCGAACCGGCAGCGATCACCTTGGAGGTCGCCCCCGTGCAGACCCGGACCCCGACCAGGCCCCAGCCGCGCCCCCCGGCCGCCCCGGCCCAGGGCGTGCCCCGGCAGCCCGCCGCACCGCAGGCCGAGAGCCTCCCCGACGAGCCGCTCCTGCCGGATCCGGCCGAGGACGCGGACAGGACGACGGGCGCGGAGGACGAGGAGAGCCCCCCGGCCGGGGCGGCCGATCCCGAGGCCGATCCCGAGCCCGAGGCCCCCGAGGTCGATGCCGAGCCCTCCCGGGTCTCCGACTCCGTGCGTCCCGACACCGGCGGTCCCTCCTCCGACCTCTTCCGCCAGTACCTGCGCGAGATCGGCCGCATCCCACTGCTGTCGGCCGCCGAGGAGGTCGAGCTGGCCCGCTGCGTCGAGGCGGGCCTGTTCGCCGAGGAGAAGCTCGCCGGCGCCCCGGACCTCGACTCCCAGCTCGCCCTCGACCTGGACCGCCTGGTCGTGCTCGGCCGGATGGCCAAGCGCCGCCTCATCGAGGCCAACCTGCGCCTCGTGGTCTCCGTCGCCAAGCGCTACATCGGCCGCGGCCTGACGATGCTCGACCTCGTCCAGGAGGGCAACCTCGGCCTGATCCGGGCCGTCGAGAAGTTCGACTACGCCCGGGGCTACAAGTTCTCCACGTACGCGACGTGGTGGATCCGCCAGGCCATGTCGCGCGCCCTCGCGGACCAGGCCCGCACCATCCGCGTCCCCGTGCACGTCGTCGAGCTGATCAACCGGGTCGTGCGCGTCCAGCGCCGCATGCTCCAGGAGCGCGGCTACGAGCCCACGGCCGACGAGGTCGCCGCGCAGCTCGACCTCACCCAGGAACGGGTCAGCGAGGTCCTGCGGCTGGCCCAGGAGCCGGTCTCGCTGCACGCGCCGGTGGGCGAGGAGGACGACGTCGCCCTGGGCGACCTGATCGAGGACGGCGACGCCGCGTCCCCCGTCGAGTCGGCCGCCTTCCTGCTGCTGCGCGAGCACCTGGAGGCCGTCCTGTCGACGCTCGGCGAGCGCGAGCGCAAGGTCGTGCAGCTGCGCTACGGGCTGGTCGACGGACGTCCCCGCACCCTGGAGGAGATCGGCCGCATCTTCGGCGTGACCCGCGAGCGCATCCGCCAGATCGAGTCGAAGACCCTCAACAAGCTGCGCGACCACGCCTTCGCCGACCAGCTGCGCGGCTACCTGGACTGACGCCGCCCGGACCGGCCGCGCCGGTCACCCGGCGTGGAACGCCCCCGGGTGGGTCTGCTCGCGCACGGCCGTGAACTGCTGCCGCACCGCCTGCCCCACCGGCAGGTCCTCGCCGGGTTCGAACACCTGGCTGGCCGCCGCGGGCCACAGCGGCGGCTCGTGGGGGGCCAGCGTGCCCTGCTGGACGCCCAGCGCCCAGGCCGCCTGCCGGGCCGCGCCCAGCGCCGCGTAGTCCGCCGGCTGCGGCACGACGACCTGCGTGCCGAACAGCGCCGGCGCGATCACCTGCACGGCCGGCAGCTCCGCCGCGGCCCCCAGCAGGAACACCCGGCGCACCTGCACGCCGCGCGTGCGCAGCACGTCCAGGGCGTCCGTCAGCCCGCACAGCATGCCCTCGAACGCGGCCCGCGCCAGGTGCTCGGGCTTCATGCTCTCGCGCCGCAGGCCCGCCAGGGTGCCCGCCGTGTGCGGGAGGTGCGGGGTCCGCTCGCCCTCCAGGTACGGCAGCAGCACCAGCCCGTACGAGCCGGGGGTCGACTTCAGGGCCAGGTCCGAGAGGCCGGGCAGGTCCGTGCCGAGCATCTCGGCCGTGCCGCGCAGCACCCGTACGGCGTTGAGGGTGTGCACGACGGGCAGGTGCATGCCGGTCGCGTCGGCGAGGGACGTGATCGTCCCGGAGGCGTCGACGAGCGCCTCGTGGTGCACGGCGAACACCGAGCCGGAGGCCCCGAGCGAGACCACGGCGTCGCCCGGCCCCACGCCCAGGCCGAAGGCCGCGGCCATCGTCTCGCCGGTCCCCGCGGAGATCAGCAGGCCTTCGGGGGTGTGCCCGGCGGGCTCGGCGGGCGCGAGCACGTCGGGGAGCACCGCCTGCCGGCCCAGGGCCAGCTCCACCAGGTCCGGCCGCCAGGAGCCGGTCGCGGCCGACCACAGGCCCGTGCCCGAGGCGTCGCCGCGGTCGGTCGTGCGCCGCAGCGGGCGGCCCAGCAGCTGCCACACGAGCCAGTCGTGCGGCTGCAGCAGGGCGGCGATGCGCTGGGCGGACTCGGGCTCGTTGCGGGCGAGCCAGCGCAGCTTGGAGACCATCTGGCCGGGCTGCGGCACGGAGCCGACGGCCTGGGCCCACGCGGCCCGCCCGCCCAGCGCGTCGGCCAGGTCGGCCGCCGAGGGCTGCATCCGCTTGTCGTTGCCGAGCATCGCGGGCCGGACGAGCACCCCGCCGGCGTCCAGCGCGAGCAGTCCGTGCTGCTGCGCGGACACCCCGATGGCCTGGACGCCCTCCAGGAGGCCGCCGGCGGCGGCCTCGCCCAGCGAGATCAGCCACGCCTGAGGATCGCCGTCGGTGTGCGGATGAGGGGCGTACCCCTGCCGGAGCACGGCACCCGTGTCCGTATCGCAGACGACGATCCGTGTGCTCTCGGTGGAACTGTCCAAGCCCGCGACTATGCCCATGCCGAGATGATGCCAAACCCCGGGGCATGCTCCGTGCCCCGGAGGGGTGTCAGCGGGTCAGGTGTTGCTGGTGCCCCAGTCGTCCTCGGCCGCCCCCTGGCCGCGCCCGCGCAGCGACCGGACCCGCTCGCTCACCGAATCCGGCATCCGGTCGCCCACCTGGGTGAGGGCCCGGGAGGCCAGCGCCCGGCCGTTCTGCGCGGCGGATTCGACGGTGTTGCGGACGGCGGGGTTCTGGGCGATCTGCTGAGCCCCCTTGCGCAGCTGTTCGTACCGCTCCCGGCCGGCTCGCGCCCCCAGGACGTATCCGACGGCTGCTCCCACCATGAACGTCAGCCGGTAGCGCATCACGCTCCACCCTTCCCTCGACACCGTGGTCGCCGCCTACCCGCCGGGCGCGAAGGTCACTCCCGGGATACCGATTGGCGGAGCACCCCCCTGCTTGCGCTAATGTATGTCTCGCAGCGAGCGCCCGCCGCCCGGAAGACCGGCCGGAAGGGCATTCGAGGCACATGCAGCAGTCCCCTGTAGCTCAATTGGCAGAGCAGCCGGCTGTTAACCGGCAGGTTACTGGTTCGAGTCCAGTCGGGGGAGCGCGATCCTCTGTAGCTCAATTGGCAGAGCAGCCGGCTGTTAACCGGCAGGTTACTGGTTCGAGTCCAGTCGGAGGAGCAAGCGATCGAGGACCCCTGCGGGGGTCCTTTTTCGTATCCGGAAGTGCTTCCGGAGGGAACCGTCCCGGCGTGATCGAAGTCCTCATGGTCAGGTAGGCCACGCAATACGCCCCCTCAGGGGCAGCAGATCGTATGAGCGGCTATGCTGCGGCAGACGGCGCGCACAGATGTGCGCGACGCGCCGTGAACGGGGCGGTAGCTCAGCCGGTTAGAGCAGCGGACTCATAATCCGTCGGCCGTGGGTTCGAGTCCCACCCGCCCCACTCACGCGTTTCAGGTGCAGAAACGTTGCAGCCTGCGTCTTCGGTGCCCCGCCCGGTCCTGATCCAGTTTCGGACCCGCGGGGCTTCGTGCTGTGCGGGCCCGGGGGCCGCTCCTCTTCGGCCACGCCGCCCGCCTGCCCCGTCCCGGCGCGGGTATGCGGCGGAATACGGTCCGGCGTCATCCTGTTGGCGCTGCTGGGCCGGTCCGACGGTCACCCGACGCCACAGCGGAAGCAGGTAGCGACGCATGAGCAGCAGCACGGTGGAGCTCACCAAGGACAACTTCGACGAGATCGTCTCCGGCAGCGGATTCGTGCTCATCGACTTCTGGGCGTCGTGGTGCGGTCCGTGCCGGCGGTTCGCGCCGGTGTACGAGGCCGCGGCCGGGCGCCACGAGGACCTGGTGTTCGGCAAGGTCGACACCGAGGCCCAGCCCGAGCTGGCGGCCGCGTTCGACATCCGGTCGATCCCCACGCTGATGATCGTGCGGGACAACATCGCGGTGTTCGCGCAGCCCGGCGCGCTGCCGGAGGCCGCGCTGGAGGACGTCATCCGGCAGGCCCGCGCGCTCGACATGGACGAGGTGCGGGCCTCCGTCGCCGAGGAGCAGGAGAAGGCGGCGGCCGGGCAGGGCGAGGGGCAGTCCGCCGGTGAGTGAGCTGCTGCTGATCCGGCACGGCGAGACGGAGTGGAGCCGCGACGGCCGCCACACCGGCTTCACCGACGTGGCCCTGACCGAGCGCGGCGAGCGGCAGGCGGAGGCCCTGCGCCCGCTGCTCGCGGGGCGCATGCCCGCGAAGGTCCTGGTGAGCCCCATGAAGCGGGCCCTGCGGACGGCCGAACTCGCCGGGCTGCACGACACCGAGACCGACCCCGACCTCCACGAGTGGGACTACGGCGGCTACGAGGGCGTCACCACCGACGAGATCCACCGCACCCGCCCCGGCTGGTTCCTGTGGGACGACGGCGTCGTCCCCGGCCCGCCGGAGCACCCGGGGGAGACGCCGGAGCAGGTCGGCGCGCGCGCCGACCGGGTGCTGGCCCGCGTCGTGCCCCTGCTGGAGGCCGGCGGCGGGGACGTGGCGCTCGTCGCGCACGGGCACTTCCTGCGCGTCCTCACCGCCCGTAGGCTCGGCCTGCCGCCCGCGGCGGGGGCGCTCTTCCGGCTGGACACCGCGACCGTCAGCCGGATCGGCACCGAGCGCGGACGGCCCGCGCTCGTGGCCTGGAACCAGCAGCCGGTGTGATCCGTTGCCGGGTCGGCGGAGCGTGTCGGAACCGGGGCCCCGGCCGCGGTGGACCGATGATCGGGGCGGGCCGGAAGCCGGCGGCGCCCCGGTCCCCGTACGACCGCCTTCGTACGACCGATTCAGTGGAGGGATGTATTCGTGGCCACCACCCGCACCGCGCACACCGTCTGGGAAGGTGAGCTGCTCAAGGGCAGCGGCACCGTCACCTTCGACTCGTCCGGCATCGGCTCGCAGCCGGTGTCGTGGCCGTCGCGCGCCGAGCAGGCCAACGGGAAGACCAGCCCGGAGGAGCTGATCGCGGCCGCGCACTCCAGCTGCTTCTCGATGGCCCTCTCGCACGGCCTGACGGGCGCGGGCACCCCGCCCACCCGCCTGGAGACCAAGGCCGACGTCACGTTCCAGCCGGGCGAGGGCATCACCGGCATCCACCTCACCGTCCGCGGCGAGGTGCCGGGCCTGGACGCGGACGGCTTCGCCTCCGCCGCCGAGGGCGCCAAGAAGAACTGCCCCGTCAGCCAGGCCCTCACGGGCACGACGATCACGCTGACGGCCGAGCTGGCCTGACCGCGGTCCTCCTCCGTGCGGCGTGCCGCGCGGCCCGGTGTCATGACGCGCGCGGCGCGCTCGTGACGCCGGGGCCGGGCGGCCGGCGCGGTGCCGCACCGGCCGGCCCGCCGCTCCGGAGGCGACGCTTCCGGACTTCTTAAACGAACCGCTGCAGCAGTCCCCACGTGAACTCGGCCACGTACTCCGCCCGCCTTCCGGCGGCGTCCGGCGCGGTGAACGCGAGCCGCCAGCGGGTGGGGGCCGTGCCCTCCAGCGGCCGGGCCGGGGCGAACGCCCGCGCCACCTCGTCCACCGTGCACGACCAGGGCCGCAGGTCCTCCACGGTCCGCAGCTCCGGGCCGGGCGCGCCGGGCGCGCGCACCAGCCACTCGTTCCACACGGCCCCGCCGGGGGCCGCCAGCACCTCGAACCGCAGGCCGGGCCAGAGCGGCAGCCGCCACGCCGCCGCCTCGAAGACCAGGTCGCCGACGCGGCGCTCACCGGTGGTCTCGGGCGGCCCGAGCACCGACCGGTAGCGCGGGCCGGCGCCGCGCCGCCCGGGGGCCCGCAGCATGGCCTGCCAGCGGCGGTTGGCCTCCCGCATCTCCGCTCTGCCGACGCCGAGCTCGCGCAGGGCGTCCTCGACGAGCCCGGGCTGGTGGTCGGCCATCCGCCGCAGCAGGACGAGCTGGAAGGCCAGGACGCCGGATGCGGGGGACTCGGGGCCGGGGCCGGTCGCTGGGTTCATGAGGGCCATCGTCGCGCACTCCGCCCCCTGCGGGCGGGGCGGGCCGGGAACCGCCGCCGGGCGCCGCTCACTAAGGTCGGGGTGAGTGATCACCGGAGTACGGAGGCTTCTGATGACCGGCTCGGCGGCGCCGCACGGCGCGCACGCCCCCCTCTTGCGGCTGCGCGGGGTCAGCCGCACCTACGGGCAGCGGAAGGCCCTGCTCCCGCTCGACCTCGACCTCGAGCCGGGCACCTGCACCGCCCTCTTCGGCCACAACGGATCCGGCAAGTCCACGCTGCTGCGGATCGCCTCCGGCCGGGACGAGCCGACGAGCGGCACCGCGAAGTTCGCGGGCCGCAAGATCTCCGAGGACGACCCGGAGGTACGGGCCCGGGTCGCGGTCGTCGGCGACACCGTCGCCACCTACCCGGACCTGACCGTCCGCGAGCACCTCGAACTGGTCACCGTCGCCCACGCCGTGGAGGACGCCGACGCCTGGATCGACGAGGTGCTCGCCGACCGCCGGCTGTCCGGCCACGCGCAGGCGCTGCCCGGCTCGCTCTCCTCCGGCCAGCTCCAGTCCCTGCTGCTGGCCGCCGCGCTGGTGCGGCCCCGGGACCTGCTCGTCCTGGACGAGCCCGAGCAGCGGCTCGACCCGGACGCCCGCGTCCGCCTCGCGGAGCTGCTGAACGGCGAGAAGCGCGACGGCGTGGCTGTCCTGCTGGCCACCCACCAGGCCGGCCTGGCCGAGACCGTCGCGGACCGGATGATCGCCCTGGAGGACGGCCGGGTGATCGCCGAGGGGCCGCCGGCGGAGGTCCTGGGCACGCTGGGGCTGCGCGGATGAGCCACGACCTGCCGGGCGGCACCCCGGCCGCCGGCGAGAGAGGCAAGAGCGGCGGGTCCGGCGGGGCCGGCGAGCCCGTGTGGAGCGAGGAGGAGGACGACCGCACCGCCGAGACGCTCCGCTGGCTGCGGGAGAAGCGCAAGGCCCACCGCCGGCAGAAGGGCCGCGACATAGCGGTCGTCGTCTACACGATCGTGCTCCTCGGCGCCGGCTACGGCGGCGGTTACGCCTTCTACTTCCTGCGCCGGGTCCGGCTCGGGGCGGACTACGGCGCCGTCGGCGCGCACGTCCGGGACACCCTGCCGGCCCTGTTCGCCTTCCTGACCGCCGCCCTGGCCCTGCTCGCCGCGCGCGACGCCCTGTGGCGCGGCCCCGTCGTCGTCCCCGCGCCGTCCGTCGGCTGGCTGCTCGCCCAGCCGGTGCGCCGGGCGGCCGTCCTGCGCCCGTGGTTCTGGGTGTCGGCCGCGGCGTCGACGGCCGGCGCCCTGGCCGTCGCGGGAGCCGCGGCGGTCGTCCTGCGCGTCCTGGGCCTGGCCCCGCTGGGCGGCGCCCTGCTCGCGCTCCTCCCGGCGGCGGTGTGCCTGCCGCTGCTGGCCGTCGCCACCGGCATGGCCGTGGAGCACCGGGCCGGGCTCGCGCGCCTCGTCCGCCGGTTCTCGGCCCCGGCCGTCGTCGTGCTGATGCTGCTCGCGGGACAGGTCGCGGCCGCCGCGTACGGGCACCGGAGCGCGGTGCTCGAACAGGTGGAGCTGTGGTCCGGGCCGTGGGGCTGGGCCGCCCAGCCGGTCGTCGCCGCGACGACCGGCGGCCACGCCCCCGGATGGCCCGCCGCCGTGGTTCTGCTGGTGCTGCTGACGGCCGCGGGCCTGGTGCGGGGGCACCGGGACGCCGCGCTCGTGCCCACGGCGCAGCTGCGGCAGCGGGCGGCGACCGCCCAGACCGTGTCCTCCGTGATGTATTCGGCGGAGCTGCGCGCCGCCAAGCTGGCCCTGACGGACGCCGCCGGGACCGGGCACACAGCCCGCGTCCGGCTGCCCCGCCCGCGCAGCAAGTACCTGGTGGTGGTCTGGCGCGACCTGCTGTCCCTGCTGCGGGCGCCCGCCCGTCCGGGGAAGGCCCTGATGTGGACGGCCTGTGCCGCCGCGGTGGCCGCCCTGGCCGTGCGGTCCGGCGGCGGCGCCCGGGCCGTCGGCCTCGCCGCCGCGCTGCTGCTCGGCTACGTCGCCGTGGGCGCCCTCGCCGAACCGGCCCGGCTGGAGACGGACGACGTGCGGCGCGCGGCCTGGTCGCCCTTCCGGTTCCGTACGCTGATGCTCCAGCACGCGGTGGTGCCGACGGTGCTGGGCGCCCTGCTGGCGCTGCTCGCGGCGGTGCCGTTCGCGGTGGCGGGCGCGCCCTGGGCGCTGCTGCTGATGCCGCTGTGCGCGCTGCCGTTCGGCGCGGCGGCGGTCTTCGCGGCCGCCCGCGGACCGGCCCGTACGAACCTGCTGTTCACCGGGATCAGCACCCCGGTCGGCGACCCCGGGATATTCCTCTTCCTCGGCTGGTACGCGATGGGGCCGCTGGTGGCGGTGGGCGGTCTGGCGATCGCGCTGCACCGGGTGCTGGAGCGGCCGCTGGATGCGGGGGCCGTGGCCGGCACGGCCGGGGTGGCCGTGGTGCTGGCGGCGGGTCTGCTGTTCTTCGCCACGCGGCTCGCGGACCGCCTCGTACGGCACGGAAGTTGACGCTCTTCGCGCTGGTCACCGGCGTTTGCGAGGCGGACATCGTCACCTGAACAGGCGATTCCGGCCCGGTGTCCGGTGCGAGCACACTCGGGCCGGGACGGTGAGTGCGCCCCTTCCCGGAACGGCCCCCGCTCCGTCTTGTGCGCCCGGAGCGGGGTGTCGCCATGGCGCACAGCTTCACCTGAACGAGTGATTCCGTAACGGCCGCTGACGCGCGCACACTCGGGGCAGGATGGTGCGCACCCTCCCTCCCCAGGGGCTCCCGGACGCCGTTCTGCCGGGATGCCCCCGAAGCGAAGGAGGACGGCATGTTCTCATCCACCCCCCGCCGGCTGACGGCCGGCGCGGTCGTACTCGCCGGGGCGCTCGCGCTCGGACTCGGGACGTCCGGCGGCGCGGCCGCGGCGGCCCCGCAGGCCACGCTCGTCACCTGCACCGGCGGCGGCTTCACCATGGACGTCGACTCCACGGCGACGGGGAGCGGCACCCTCACCGGATGCACCGCCCCCGGACACCCCGACCTGACGTCCGCGACGATCAAGATGTCGGGGCTGCCCACCCTCTCCGACGGCATCGTGGAGACCACCACCAGCGACACCATCAAATGGAACACGGGAGCCCAGACCAGACTGACCGAAGCCCGGACGTTCGTTCCGGCCCCCGGCAACAGGGTCACGGAAACGGGAGCGGGAGCCACTGACAACGGTCTCTTCCACCCCGCCGACGAAGAGGAACTCGGCAGCGGCACCCAGACGGCCAACCACGTCCGTCACTTCAGCATCAACAACGGATTCACCTTCGCGCTGACCGACGGCGCCCTCGGCTGACCGCAGCGCCTCACGCGTGGCCCCGCCGGCCCCAGCCTCACCGGCGGGGCCACCCCGTGCCCCCGCGCCCGCTCAGCCCCCCGTGACCCCGTCCACCCGCTCCCGCACCAGATCCGCGTGCCCGTTGTGGCGCGCGTACTCGCCGATGAGGTGCAGGTGGATAAAGCGCAGGGAGTACGTTTCGCCGTCGTCCCCGGTGAACGTGTCGTCCAGCGACGCCCCCGCCACCACCTCGTCGGCCAGGCGCTGCTCCTCCAGCAGGAGCGCGTAGTCCTCGGCGGCGCGGGCCGGGTCGGCCTCCTCGAAGTCGGCGTTCCCGCGCTCCTCCGTGCTGTGGAGCCGGGGCACGTCCTGGCCGGCGAACCGCTCGCGGAACCAGATGCGCTCGACCTTCGCCAGGTGCCGGATCAGCCCCAGCAGCGACAGGTCCGACGGCGGCACGGAGCGCTCGGCCAGCTGCTCGCCGGTCAGCCCCGCGCACTTGTGCAGCAGGGTGCTGCGGTGCCAGGCGAGGAGGCCGGTGAGCAGGGCGCGTTCGCCGGCGGCGGGCGATCCGCCGGGGCGGGTGACTTCGGGTGCTGTCCATGTCATCCGGCGATCATGCCCATGACCGTACGGCCGCGCGAGTCGTTTCCCCCGTGTCTCCCGTGCTCCTGCCCGGCTCAGCCCTGCGGCTCCGGCTGCAGCACCACGAAGTCCGCCCCCGCCGGATCGAGGCAGACCGCCAGCCGGCCGACGCCCTCCGCGTCCTCCGGGCCCATCTGCACCGTGCCGCCACCCTCGACGACCTTCGCGACCGTCGCGTCGCAGTCCTCCGAGCCGAAGACCGGGTGCCAGTAGGGGCGGCCGCCGTTCAGCGCCAGGTGCTCGGACGGGAGCTCCATGAGACCGCCCTGCATGCGCTCCTTGCCCTGCCCCGCCGGAGTGATCAGGGAATACGTGCCTCCGCCGCCCGGCAGCGGGATGTCCTCGGTGGCCCAGCCGAAGACCGTGCCGTAGAACTGCTTCGCCGCGGCGGCGTCGGTGGTGTAGAGCTCGGTCCAGGACAGGGTGCCCGCTTCGTCGGCCGCCTCCAGGCCCGGGTACGTGCCGGGCTGGAAGACGGCGAACTGGCCGCCCTGCGGGTCGGTGAACTGGGCCATCCGCCCCTCGCCCTCGCCGGGGCCCATCGGCGCGACCCGCACCGTGCCGCCCGCGTCCCGCACGGCCGCGGCCGTCGCGTCCGCGTCCGCGGCCCGGAAATAGATCATCCAGGCGGACCGGGCGCCCTCCTCGGTGAGCGGGCCCAGGCCGGCCACGGTCCTGCCGCCCAGCCGGAAGACGCCGTAACCGCCCGTCTCCGGGCCGTGGGACTGGAACTCCCAGCCGAACACCGCGCCGTAGAAGCGCGCCGCGGCAGCGGTGTCGGGCGAGCCGAGGTCGAGCCAGGAGGGGGAGCCGGGGACAAAGTCGGTGGTGATCATGGAAGTGATCTCCCTTCGCGGGGTGCGCGGACTTTCGCGGATCCTGCTGCGAAGCCAGCGTGACACCCCCCACTGACAATCGCCCGCCGGCCCGGGCCGGGCGCCCTCCGGGCTAGTCGCCGCCGTCCTGGTGCGCGCGCAGCCCGACCCCCAGGATCCCGTCCCAGTCCGTCAGCTCCTCCACGAGCGGGTACGCCGGGCCCCTGCCCTCCAGGCTCAGCACCACCCCCGCCTCCTTGCCCTTGCCCTTCTCGCGGGCCTCCGCCGCCGGCTCCGGCTCGATGTGCACGTCCGTCACCCGGAATCCGCGCTGTGTGCACAGCGCCAGCACCCGCCCGAGCAGCCCCCTGCGCGTCCGGTACGACAGGTGCAGCTCGACCCGGTCGCCGGGCACGAGGGCCATGCGCCGGGTGACCACGGGATAGCCGCGCACCACCAGGAAGTGCACCAGCGTCGCGGCGGCGCCCAGCAGCGGCAGGCCGCCGCCGCAGGCCATGCCCACGGCGCAGGTCAGCCAGATCGTGGCCGCCGTCGTCAGGCCGTGCACCGCGTCCCGGCGCACGAAGATCAGGCCGCCGCCGATGAAGCCGATGCCGGAGACGATCTGGGCGGCCACCCGGGAGGGGTCCTGGCGGGCGCCGACGAGGCCGGCCACCGCGCCGAAGCCGTGGATCGAGACCTCCATGAACAGCGCGCTGCCCACTCCGACGAGGGTGTGGGTGCGCAGCCCGGCGCTCTTCTGCTGCAGCTCGCGCTCCAGGCCGATGAGCGAGGAGAGCAGCAGCGCGAGGCCCAGCTCCGCGAACTGGCGCGTGCCCTGGCCGGTGGCGGGGTCGAAGAGCGGGGCCGCGAGGTGCCGGGCTATGTCCATTGCGCCATTGTGGCCTGAACTGCACTGCCTTAAAAGGGAGTTGACAGGCCCTCTGTCGCACAGGCCGACGCAGTGGGTACCTTCCGCCCCATGCATCCCTTGAGGCTTGTGAGACGGAGCGGGATATCCCTCGGCGCGGCCCTCCTGGCCGCCGTTGCCGCCGTACCCGCCACCGCGGCTGCCCCCACGACGGCTGCCGCCCCCGCGTCCCCCACCGCCGAGGAACAGCGGCTCTCCGGCCCCGTACCGCAGGAGATCCTGCGCCGCGGCGGCTTCGCCGGCGTGGCCCCGGCCTTCGCCGCCGCGCTCGGCCGCACCCGCACGCTCCCGCAGGCGCAGCAGCTCGCGACCGCCGAGGGGCGGCGGCTGTGGCGGCGGGCCGTGGACCGGGCGCAGGGCCGCGGGCCCGGGCCGGGGAGCCCCGGGGGAGGGGACCTGAGCCGGGACGACGACCGCCCGCTGTACTGGGCGCGGCTCGGCATGACCCGCGCCCTGGAGGAGTGGAAGCCCAGCTTCCGGCTGTCCGGCGCGCAGCGCGCCGAGCTCACCGGCCGGATCGAGCGCTCCTCGCGCGGCCAGGACTCCCTCGACCTCCCGGCGGACCCGCACGTCAAGCGCGTCCTCGTCACCGGCTTCGACCCCTTCCAGCTCGACGCCGACCCCCGCCGCTCCAACCCCTCCGGCGCGGCCGCCCTCGCCCTGGACGGCACGACGGTCGACACCCCGGCCGGTCCCGCGCGCATCGAGGCCGCCGTCTTCCCCGTCCGCTGGGCGGACTTCGCGGACGGCACGGTGGAGCGGACGCTGCTGCCGCACTTCCGGCCCGGCCCGCGCCGGGTGGACCTGTTCACCACGATCAGCCAGGGGCGCCCGGGCCGCTTCGACGTCGAGCGCACCAACGGGGCCTGGCGCGGCGGCTATCCGGACAACGCGAACGTCTCCCGCACGGAGACCGTGCCCGTACCGGCCGGCGTGCCGACCGTCCGCCCGCAGCCGCAGTGGACGTCGACGAGCCTCCCGTACGCGGCCATGACGGCCGCCGCGACCGGGCCGTTCCCCGTGTACGACCACACCGGGGTCACCGAGATCCCCGCGGGCGGCACCGAGCCGGTCGACCGGCCGGACGGGCCCACTCCGGGCTCGACCGCCCGCGCGGGCGGCGGGGGCGACTACCTCTCCAACGAGATCGCCTACCGGGCGACCCTCCTGCGCGACGCCGTGCGCCTGCCCGTCCCGGGCGGCCACCTGCACACCCCCGTGCTCGCGTTCGGCGAGGGCAACACCGACCCGGCGACCGGCACGGTCACCGACCCCGCCTTCGTACGGAACCGGCTCGCGATCATCGCGCAGGTGCGGTCGCTCACAGCCGTGGCCGTCGCGAACGCCGGAACGCCATGATGGGCGCATGATCATTGCAGCAGCGCAGTTCACCGCCCGGCCGTGCGACATCGGCGCGAACGTGGCCACGATGGCCGCCTTCGTCACCGAAGCGGGGGAGCGCGGCGCCGCCCTCGTGGCCTTCGCCGAGCTCGCCGTCACCGGCTACGAACTGGAGGCCGTCGTCGCCGACCCGGACGGGCTGACCCTCGGTCCCGGCGACCCGCGGCTCGACCCGATACGGGAGGCGTGCCGGGCCGCGGGCGTCGCCGCCGTCGTCAACTGCCCGGGCCGGACGGCCGCGGGCCCGGCGATCAGCAGCTTCGTCTACGGCCCGGACGGCGCCCTCCTCACCCGCTACGACAAGGTGCACGTCACCGACGCGGAGCGGGCCGCGGGCTTCGTGCCCGGGACGGGGAAGGGCCGGTTCACGCTCGACGGCACCGGCTTCGGGCACGTCATCTGCTACGACGCCCACTTCCCGGAGCTCGCGGCGAGCGCCGCCGCCGACGGCTGCCGCGTGCTGGTCGCCAGCTCGCTCTACGGGCGGGGCAGCGGCGCACAGGAGCGGATGACGATCTTCCGTGCGCTGGCCGAGGACAACGGCCTCCACGTGCTGCTGGCCAACCACTCCGGCCCCTCGGGCCCCTACGACGGCTGCGGCCTCAGCGCGGTCTGGGCGCCGGACGGCAGCGTCCTCGCCGAGGCTTCGGACACGGGTGCGGAGCTGGTGACGGCCGAGCTCACGCTCGGCTGAGGTCGTCCTCGTCCTCCGCCCCGGCGCCGTCCCCGGCCGCCTCCTCCCCCATGAGGTCCCGGACGAGCAGCGTCGCACCGGCCACCGCACCCGGCATCACGAACACCGCCACGACCGGCACCAGGAACAGCAGCGCCAGCGGCACCCCGAAGCCGAGCGCGAGCAGCTTGCGGGAGCGCAGCAGCCGCAGCCGCTCGCGCAGCGGCACCCCGCGGCGCTGCAGGGCGACCGCCGTGAGTTCCTCGGTGAGGAAGAAGCCGGAGACGCAGAAGCCGATCGCGGGGACCACGGTCTGCCCGGCGACGGGCACGAAGCCGAGGGCGAACAGCAGCACGCCCCAGACGGCGACGCGAACGAGCACCGCCAGGCTCTCGCGCGCGGAGATCCACAGCTCCCGCCAGAGCGGCAGCCCGGACTCGGGGGCGTCGCCGCCCTCCGCGCGGTCGACCCGCGCGGACAGCTCCTCGTAGAAGGGCTGCCCGACCAGCAGGGTCACGGCGGTGAAGGAGATCAGGGCGAGCAGCAGACCGCCGCCGAAGAGGAGGACGGTCAGCGCGCCCCGGAACAGGCCGGACCAGGGGGAGGCCCAGCCGCCGGCGAAGGGCGTGGCCCAGGCGACGGCGTCGTCCGCGTAGAGGGCCAGGCAGACGACCGCGGCCGCGTACCCGGCGAGGGTGACGAGGCCGGGCAGCAGCCCGAACCCCCACTGCCGCCGGTTCCGGGCCACCCAGCGCTGGCCCTTGCCGAGGTACGCCGTTCCCGCCATGAGATCTCGCATGGCGGGAAGGGTATCCGGCGCGCCCGGACGGTCAGAACGTGACGATCATCTTGCCCGTGTTCTCGCCCCGCAGCATGCCCAGGAACGCGTCCACCGCGTTCTCGACGCCGTGCACGACCGTCTCGCGGTACTTGAGCTCGCCGGAGCGCACCCAGCCGCCGACCTCCTCCACGAACTGCGGCTGCAGCGCCTGGTGGTCGCGGACGATCATGCCCTGGAGGCGCAGCCGCTTGCCGATGATCATCATCATGTTGCGCGGGCCGGGCTGCGGCTCGGTGTCGTTGTAGCCGGCGATGGCGCCGCAGAGGGTCGCGCGGCCGTGCAGCTTCAGCGCGCCGATGGCCGCCTCCAGGTGCTCGCCGCCGACGTTGTCGAAGTAGACGTCGATGCCGTCGGGCGCGGCCTGGTTCAGCTGCGTGGCGACCGGGCCGTCCTTGTAGTTGAACGCGGCGTCGAAGCCGTACTCCTCGACGAGGGCCTTGACCTTCTCGTCCGTGCCGGCGCTGCCGATCACGCGCGAGGCGCCCTTGAGCCGGGCGATCTGGCCGACCTGCAGGCCGACCGCGCCCGCGGCGCCGGAGACGAACACGGCGTCGCCCTCCTTGAAGGAGGCGACCTCCAGCAGGCCGGCGTAGGCCGTCAGGCCGGGCATGCCGAGCACGCCGAGGTAGGTGGACAGGGGCGCCAGCTCCGGGTCGACCTTCACCGCGTGCGCCGCGTCGACCAGGGCGTACTCGCGCCAGCCGAGGGGGTGCAGGACGTGGTCGCCGACGGCGAAGGCGTCACTGCGCGAGGCGACGACCTCGCCGACCGCACCGCCCTGCATCGGCTGGTCCAGCTCGAAGGGCGGGACGTACGAGCGCACGTCGTTCATCCGGCCGCGCATGTACGGGTCCACGGACATGTGGATGGTGCGCACCAGGATCTGCCCCTCGCCGGGCTCGGGCACGGCGGTCTCGCGCAGCGCGAAGTCCGCCGGCGTCGGCCAGCCCTGCGGGCGGGCGACGAGGTGCCATTCACGGCTGGTGGTGGGGGTGGTGGACATGGAACGCGGCCTCCTAAAGGTTGAGCACGTAAAACAACCATGCTCCTCGATATTTCATGTTGTCAAGCAACGCGGTAACCTGGAGCCATGGTCCCCCGAACCGATGCCCTGACCCGTGAGGTCGTCGACCTCATCGCGGCCGTCGTGGCCCGCTACCACGAGGAGTACGAGGAGGCGGCGGCCAAGCACGCGCTCACCGGCGCCCAGGCCAAGGTCCTCGCCCTGCTCGCGCGCGAGTCCCTGCCGATGCGCCGCATCGCCCAGCTCCTCAAGTGCGAGCCGTCCAACGTCACCGGCATCGTCGACCGGCTGGAGACCCGCGGCCTGGTCGAACGCCGCCCCGACCCCGACGACCGGCGCGTCAAGCTCGCGGCCGCCACCCCGGCCGGCCTGGAGACCGCCGGCCGCCTGAGCGAGTCCCTGGACTTCGCCCGCGAGCCCCTGGCCGGCCTCTCGGTGGAGGAGCGGACGGCGCTGCGGGACCTGCTGCGCAGGATGCTGGGCGCCTCCGGCGGGGCGTGACGAGGTCGCGCCGGTACGGCGCGCCCGAGCGGGCTGCCGGAGTCCGCAGTGGTAGCCCGCGACCCGAAGGGGCGCGGGGAACTGCGCGCTCAGCCATGCACGGCCCGCAGCCGGATGACTGCTCCTCCGTCTGGACGGCCCTACCCGTGCCCGGCCCCGCTCACGCGGGAAACCGCAGGTCCGCCGCCCGCACCACCGTTCCCAGCCGTGGCATGTCCAGCGCCGTGGACGCCCGGTGCTCCTCCGCCGTCAGCGCACTCATCGCGTCCTCCACGAAGACCAGCCCGTAGCCGTGGTCGGCGGCCGCGCGCGCCGTCGACTCCACGCCCAGGTTGGTGGCGATCCCGCCGAGGACGAGCGTCCGCACCCCCCGCTCCCGCAGCCGCGCGTCCAGCTCCGTGCCGTGGAAGGCCCCCACCGCCCGCTTCACCACCTCGACGTCGCCCTCCTCGGCGACCCCCGCGAGCAGCCCGCTCCCCGGCGGCTGCTCCGCCGGCCCGGGCCGCTCGGTGCGCACCACGGCCACCGTGCCCCCGGACTTCCGGAACGCCCGCGCCAACTCCTCCGCCGTACGGACCACTTCGTCCCCGCTGTGCGGGGCGAGGGGGAGCGCGACCATGCGCTCCATCAGGTCGACGAGGACGAGGGCAGTGCGCTGCGGGTCGATTTCCGTCATGGCCAGACCGTACCGGTCGGGCCCGGGCCGCGGGCGGCCTCCCGGCCCCCTCCGGGATGACGATAGGTAAAGCTTGCCCGACGCCCGCATGCCGCCTTCACCCCCGCCGTACGGAAGTTGACCCGCGCAGGGGTGAACTTGCTTATGAGTACGGTCTGTTCATCGGATACCGTGCTGAGGGACAGGCGCGGACGCTCCCGGGCCGCGGCTTTGGCCAAGGCTGGGGGCGTGCGGTGCGCGTGTGCGCGGTGCCGGGCGTCCGGAGCGAGGGTACGCATGTCCGCGCCGCGCACAGTCCGCACCACCCGTGTCTGACCGGGGCGGGGCCACCTGACAGGCCCCGCCCCACCGGCTCTCCCCGGCCGCTGCGCAGGGTGCCCGTGCGGGGTGTCTACGCGGGGTGCCGCTCGGCGGTGACGGTCCGGTAGGCCAGCGCCGCCAGCTCGTCCTGGCCCTGCCTGCTCGGGTGGAACCAGTCCCACTCGCTGAGCGCCTTGCCCGTGAAGGCGTAGGCGGGCACCGTCTCGTCGAAGCGGCACAGCGCGTCCCGGCGGCACACGTCCTTCATGGCCGCGTTGTACTCGCCGACCCGCTTCACGACCTGCGCGCGCCGCTCCTCGGCCGCCGGGTCGGCGGACGCGGAGTCCTTGAGCATCGAGGGGCAGATGCCCAGGTTCCAGACCGTCCGGGCGTAGCTGTTGGTGCGCCCCTGCGACCACAGGCGCCGCAGGTCGGGCACGCCGGCCACGTAGAGCTGGGACTTCGGGAGCGCCGTGCGCAGCGCCTTCACCGAGGTCTCGAAGTCCGTGCGGAAAGAGGTCACCGGCGTCATGTCGGCCACATTGTCGCGGCAGGCGTCATTGGCGCCCAGGAGCACGGTCACCAGCTGCGGTTTCTGTGCGATGGCGGACTGCATCTGGGCCGGGAGGTCCGTCATCCGGGCGCCGGTCCTCGCGTAATTCCAGCTGCTGGTCTGCGGCGAGGCCAGCAGCCTCCGGGCGAGGCTGTCGACCTGTGTGCCGGTGGCCCAGGAGACCTCCGGGCAGTCCTTGAAGACCCTGCACGCGTCGAATCCGCGCGTAATGGAGTCACCCAGTGAGGCGATCGATGCCGGATGGGTATTCCACGCGGGGGCGGTGGGCCGGGCGCTCGGCTTTTCCGCGGAGGAGCCGTCGCCGCCCTTGTCGCACCCCGTGACCAGCAGGGCCGCCGAGAAGGCGGAGACCGCTGCGACGGCGGCCCTGGCGGCCCCGCGCGCCTTCCGTCCCGTGCTGCGGTGCATCGCTTTTCCCCTCCGGCCGGGTGATATCCGTTCGGGTCCGACGGTACGTCACCGCGCGGGTCCGTTCGCACGGTAGCTTTTCCCCGGGGTGGTCGTGCCGTGCCCCGGGACGGCTTTGCACTTCCGGCACAACGGAAATACGACACGTCACATCCTGTCCCTTTCAGGAGAAATGCTCCCGATGGTGTTTACTGTTGGTAACCTCGCGAGCTGGTGCGGGAGTGGCCATTGGGGCAGAATGTCTCACGCTGTCCCAGGCGGGACCGGTACGGGTGCGAGGCCGCTGGGGAAGGCGAACCTCGAACCGCACTGGAGGTCCCGGTGACGACACGTGGAGTTCTGTACGTGCACTCCGCCCCGCGCGCGCTGTGCCCGCACGTCGAATGGGCGGTCGCGGGCGTGCTCGGCGTGCGGGTCACCCTCGACTGGATCAGACAACCCGCCTCGCCCGGCACCTGGCGTGCCGAATTCTCCTGGCAGGGGCAGGTCGGCACCGCCTCCAAGCTCGCCTCCGCGCTCCGCGGCTGGCACCTGCTGCGCTTCGAGGTGACCGCCGAGCCGTGCGCCACGGCGGAGGGCGAGCGCTACAGCTCCACCCCCGACCTCGGCATCTTCCACGCCGTCACCGGCATCCACGGCGACATCCTCGTCCCCGAGGACCGGCTGCGCGCGGCCCTCGCCCGCGCCGCCCGCGGTGAGACGGAGCTGGAGGCCGAGGTCGCCAAGCTCCTCGGCAAGCCGTGGGACGACGAGCTGGAGCCCTTCCGCTACGCCGGCGAGGGCGCCCCCGTCCGCTGGCTGCACCAGGTGGTCTGAGCCGCCCGCCGGCCGCGCCCCCTTGCCCTGGAGCGCACTCCAGCCCCTAGCGTCGGGGCATGACCGAATCGAGCACCACACCGGCCGTCGCCGTCCTCGGCACCGGCATCATGGGCGCCGCCATGGCCCGCAACCTCGCCCGCGCCGGGCTGGCCGTCACCGCCTGGAACCGCAGCCGCGACAAGGCCGAGCCCCTCGCCGCCGACGGGGTGCGGATCGCGGACGCGCCCGCCGACGCCGTCCGCGGGGCCGGCGTCGTCCTGACCATGCTGCGCGACGGGCCGGCCGCCCTCGACGTGATGCGCGACGCCGCCCCCGGGCTGCGGCCCGGCACCGTCTGGGTCCAGTCGGGCACCGTCGGCCTGGAGGGCTTCGAGGACCTCGCGGCCTTCGCCGGGGAGCACGGCCTGGCGCTGGTGGACGCGCCCGTCCTCGGCACCAGGCAGCCCGCGGAGGAGGGCAAGCTGACCGTGCTGGCCGCCGGGCCGGAGGAGGCGCGGGAAGCCGCGGAGCCGGTCTTCGCGGCCGTCGGCAGCCGGACGATGTGGCTCGGCGACGACGGCGCGAGCGGCGCGGCCACCCGGCTCAAGCTCGTCATCAACAGCTGGGTGCTGACCGTCACCCACGGCACGGCCGAAGCGCTCGCGCTCGCCGAGGGCCTCGGCGTGGACCCCGCCGGCTTCCTGGACGCGGTCGCCGGCGGCCCCTTGGACATGGGCTACCTGCGCGCCAAGGCCGGACTGATCCTCCGCGACGGCCTCACGCCGCCCAGCTTCACGACCGCCACGGCCGAGAAGGACGCCCGGCTGATCGTCACCGCGGGGGAGCGGGCGGGCGTCCGGATGGACGTGGCGGCCGCGGGCGCCGAACGGTTCCGGCGGGCCGTGGAACAGGGGCACGGCGAGGAGGACATGGCCGCTTCGTACTACGCGTCCTTCGACGACCCGTCGACGATCCTCTGAGGGGTCCTTCGAGGGGCCTTGGGCGACGGCCCTCTGATCAGCAGTGCTCCAGGCCCCGCGGCGGGTCGTGCGGGGTGTCCACGTTGCCGCCCCAGACCCAGACCGGGGGGTCCAGGGGGCGCGGGCCCGTCCACACGCCGCCCTGGTACCAGACGTCGGTGTGGTGATTGCCGGTGTTCACGTCCTGTCCCCGGGCCCAGCAGTCGACGTCGATGTACGCGCCCCGGCCCGCGGTGCCGTAGATGCGGCTGTGGAGGTTGGGGCCTCCGCGGACGTTGCTGCCCACGTCCATGGTGTATCTGCCGGGGATACGGGTGGGCGCCCCGTCGGTGCTTGCCATGGCGGGGGCGGTCCCCAGCGCGACTCCCGACAGGAGGGCGGCGGCCGCCGCCCCGGTGACAAGGGCCTTGCGTGCGATGCGGTGGGCGTGCAACGGCTTGTCCTCTCGTCCGTGACCGGTCGGCAGGCTAGCGGTGGATCGTCACACACGCCACGTCGATGCCCTCGATCGAGCCGCAGACCTTGTTGCCGTTGTTCATGATGCGGTTGTAGTCGAACCGCCAGGACTGGCCCTTCTTGAGCCGCGGACCCACGTGCGTGGCGCCGTCCCAGTTGCTGGAGATCATCCCGCGGCCGACGGTGCTGCCCTTCTTGTTGGTCACCACCGCGTAGTTGACCCGCAGACCGCTGCCGTTGACGTAGATGCAGGTCGTTCCGGTGCAGCCGGTCGCGCTGAGGACGCCGGCCCCGCCGCTGCCGGCCGCCGCGGCGACGCCCGCCGGTGCCAGGGCCACCGTGAGCCCGGCCACGCCGGCGGCCAGCGCGAGCCCGGTCCTCCGGATCTTGTTCATGGTTCCTCCCCGTCGGTTGCGGTGCGGCTGTTTGACGCGGAACAGCCTTCCCGACCCCGCCCGGCGGCCGCCATCCTTTCGGCTCCCGTTGAAAGGTCACGCGCGCCCCCCGGCCACAGCGCGCGCCCCGGCAAACCCGGCAAACTCGGCAAGCCCGGTAAGAGGTCGCCATGCTGCGCATCCACTGCACCCCTCAGGATCTGCTCAACGTCACCGTCGCCGACCACCCCGCGCCGCTCCTCGAACTCTCCCTGGCCTTCGCGGCGCTGCAGCGCCGCGACGTCCCCCCGGAGCAGGGCCGGTGGTGGAAACGTTCGTCGAGAGGCCTGCCCCGCGCCGCACATCCGCTGCTGCAACTGGTCTCGCCCCAGGGCGCCGGCCCGCTCTTCCTCGACCCGCCCGCCGAGGGGTTCGCGGAAGGCCTGGACACGGTCCTGGCCGCGCCCCGCGCCCGCGTCCGGGCGGAACTCCGCCGGGTGTGCGGGACCGGGCTGCCGGTCACCCCGTGGCTCCGCTCCCTCGCGGACCTCGACCGTGCCGCCTGGAAGGACCTGGAACGCGCCCTCCGCACGGGCCACCAGCACGTCATCCGCCCGCAATGGGCCAGACTCGAATCCGCCTTCCGCGCCGAGACCGCCTGGCGCTCCCGCGTCATCGCCCAGCAGGGACTGCAGGCCGCGATCACCTCGCTGGCCCCGGGCACCCGGTGGCGGGCACTGACCCTGGAGTCCCCCCTTCCGCGGGAGGCCGGGATCACCCTGCGGGGGAAGGGCATCGTCCTCGTCCCGACGTTCTTCTGGACGGGCCACCTCCTCGCGGCCCCGCAGCCCGACGGGCGCCTCTTCCTCGTCCACCCGGCCGTCACCCCGCTGAGCCTCCACCCCCTCGGACCGGCCGACGACCCCCTCGTCACGCTGCTGGGCAGCACACGCGCCCGGATCCTGGGCCTGCTGGTGCACCGGCACACCACGACGGACCTCGCGCGGCAGCTCACCATGAGCATCAGCACCGCCTCCACCCAGACCAAGGCCCTCCGCTACGCCGGGCTGGTCGATTCCCGGCGGGAGGGCAGGGCGGTGTGGCACTGGTGCACGCCGCTCGGGCTGGACCTGCTCGTCCACGCGCACCGCTCGGCGTCCTGAGCCGTACGGCGAGTGGCCCGCGTACGACGACGGCGGCCCCCGGGGCTGTCACCCCTGGAGCCGCCGTCGAAGCGGAGCGTGCGTCGTCAGACCGAGCGCAGCGCCAGCACCACGTTGTGGCCGCCGAAGCCGAACGAGTTGTTGATCGCGGCGATCGTGCCCTCGGCGGGCAGCGCGCGCGGCTCGTCGCGGACGATGTCCGCGTCGATGTCCTCGTCCAGGTCGTCGACGTTGATGGTCGGCGGGGCCGTCCGGTGGTGCAGGGCGAGGACGGTCATGACCGTCTCGATGCCGCCCGCGCCGCCCAGGAGGTGGCCGGTCATCGACTTGGTCGCGGAGACCGCGACGTGGTCGAGGTCGTCGCCGAGGACCTTGCGCAGCGCCTTGATCTCGGCCGCGTCACCCTGCGGGGTGGACGTGGCGTGCGCGTTGAGGTGCACGACCTCGGACGGCTTGAGGTCGGTGCTGTCGAGCAGGCTCTGCAGCGCGGCGGCGATGCCGCGGCCGGTCGGCTCGGGCTGGGCGATGTGGTGGCTGTCCGCGGACAGGCCCTGGCCCAGCACCTCGCAGTAGACCCGCGCGCCGCGCCGGGCGGCGTGCTCGGCCGACTCCAGGACCACGACGCCGGCGCCCTCGCCGAGGACGAAGCCGTCACGGCCCTTGTCGTACGGGCGGGAGGCCTTCTCGGGCTCCTCGTTGTTCTTGGACATCGCCATCATGTTGGCGAAGGCGGTGATGGGCAGCGGGTGGATCGCCGCCTCGGTGCCGCCCGCGACGACCACGTCGGCGCGGCCGGTGCGGATCATCTCGACGGCGTAGCCGATGGCCTCGGCGCCGGAGGCGCAGGCGCTGACCGGGGTGTGGACGCCCGCCTGGGCGTTCACCTCCAGGCCGACGTTGGCCGAGGGGCTGTTCGGCATGAGCATGGGCACGGTGTGCGGGGAGACGCGGCGGACGCCCTGCTCCTTGAGCACGTCGTACTGGTCGAGCAGGGTGGTCACGCCGCCGATGCCGGAGGCGATGACGGTGCCGAGGCGCTCGGGGGCGATGGACGAGTCCTCGCCGGCCTTGGCGGAGTAACCCGCGTCGGCCCAGGCCTCACGGGCCGCGATCAGCGCGAACTGCGCCGAGCGGTCCAGCTTGCGGGCGAGCGGGCGGGGCAGGACATCGCCGGGGTCCACGGCCGCGGTCGCGGCGATGCGGACGGGAAGGCCGGCGAAGCGCTCGCCCTCGAGGGGCTTGACGCCGGACCGGCCGGCGAGCAGAGCCTCCCAGGTCGTCGCGCTGTCGCCACCCAGCGGTGTGGTTGCGCCGATACCGGTGACGACCACGGTGCGATTGGTCGAGCTCACAGGGATTCTGTCTCCACGTGTAGAGGTGCTGGTGAACCGCCACCACTGGGGTGGCGACGAACGCTCAGGTCAGGCCTGGTGCTTGAGGATGTAGTCCGCGGCGTCGCCGACGGTCTTGAGGTTCTTGACGTCCTCGTCGGGGATCTTGACGTCGAAGCGCTCCTCGGCGGCCACGACGACCTCGACCATGGACAGCGAGTCGACGTCCAGGTCGTCCGTGAAGGACTTGTCCAGCTTGACGTCCTCGACGGGGATGCCGGCGATCTCGTTCACGATCTCGGCGAGACCGGCGACGATCTGCTCCTGGGTGTGAGCCATGTGGCGCTCCTTCTATCTGTGCGGTGGAACCTGCGTGGTACGGAAACTGCTGGTGCGGTGAGTCCTCCGCGGCCGGCGGGGAAGCCGGGCCGCGAGGATCTCGCCTAGGGGAGGGTAACGACCGTGGCGGCGTAGACGAGACCCGCCCCGAAACCGATGACGAGCGCGGTGTCCCCGCTCTTGGCGGCGCCGGTGGCCAGGAGCCGCTCCATGGCCAGCGGAATGGAGGCCGCGGACGTGTTGCCCGTGGTCTCCACGTCACGGGCGACCGTGACGCTCTCCGGCAGCTTGAGGGTCTTGACCATCGAGTCGATGATCCGCATGTTGGCCTGGTGCGGGATGAAGACGTCCAGGTCCTCCGCGCTGACCCCGGCGTCGTCCAGCGCCTGCTGGGCGACCTTCGCCATCTCGAAGACGGCCCAGCGGAACACCGCCTGGCCCTCCTGCGTGATGGCCGGGTAGCGGATCTCGTCCAGCGGCGTACGGGCCTGCGCGCCGTCACCGCCGGGGACCGGGGTGGTGCGGTAGGCGTCCCAGCCCAGGGTCTGCTTGATGGTGTGCGACTTGTCGCCCTCGGAGCCCCACACGACCGGGCCGATGCCCGGCTCGGTGGCCGGGCCGACGACGACGGCGCCCGCGCCGTCACCGAACAGGAAGGCCGTCGCGCGGTCCTCCAGGTCGGTCAGGTCCGACAGCCGCTCGACGCCGATCACCACGACGTACTCCGCGGAGCCCTCGACGACCATGCCCTTGGCGAGCGCCAGGCCGTAGCCGAAGCCCGCGCAGCCCGCCGAGATGTCGAACGCGGCCGGCTTGCCCGCACCGATCTTGTGCGCGATCTCGGTGGCGATCGCCGGGGTCTGGTGGAAGTGCGAGACCGTGGAGACGATCACGGCGCCGACCTGCTCCGGCGCGATGCCCGCGGCGGCGATGGCCTTGCCGGCCGCCTCGACCGACATCGAGGACACCGTCTCGTCCGGGCCGGCCCAGTGGCGGGTCGCGATGCCGGAGCGGGAGCGGATCCACTCGTCGGAGGAGTCGATGTGCTTAAGGATCTCCTCGTTCGGCACCACCCGGGTGGGGCGGTAGCCGCCCACGCCGAGGACGCGCGCGTACGGGGCGCCCTTGCTCGGCTTGATCTTCGCGGTCATGCTCTGAGGCTCCTTATTCGGCCGGGGAACCGGCGGGTGCGGCGTACTCGGCGATCAGCTCGCGGGCTGCGTCGAGGTCGGCCGGCGACTTCAGGGCCAGGGTCTTCACGCCGGGCAGGGCACGCTTGGCCAGGCCGGTGAGCGTACCGCCGGGGGCCACTTCGAGCAGGGCCGTCACGCCGAGCTCCTTGAACGTCTCCATGCACAGGTCCCAGCGCACCGGGTTGGCCACCTGGCCGACCAGCCGCTGCACGACCTCCGTGCCGGAGGTGACGACGCCGCCGTCCTTGTTCGAAACGTACCGGGTGTGCGGCTCGGCGGGGGACAGCTCCTGCACGGCGGCCTCCAGGGCCGACACGGCGGGCGCCATGTGGTGCGTGTGGAACGCGCCGGCGACCTTCAGCGCCACGACCTTGCGGGTGCCCTCGGGCTTGTCCTCGGCCAGCGCGGCCAGCTGCCCGGCGGTGCCGGCGGCCACGATCTGGCCCGCGCCGTTCACGTTCGCGGGGGTCAGGCCGAGCTTCTCCAGGTGCGGCACGACGACCTCGGGGTCGCCGCCGAGGAGGGCGGCCATGCCGGTCTCGGTGACCGCCGCGGCCTCGGCCATGGCCAGGCCGCGCTTGCGGACCAGCTCCATCGCCGCCTGCTCCGGCAGCACGCCGGTCAGCGCCGCGGCCGCGAGCTCGCCCACGCTGTGACCCGCGGCGGCGCCCACCAGGCGGGCGAAGTCGTCCGCCGTGGGGAACAGCTGCCGGGCCGAGACCAGCGCGGACGCGACCAGCAGCGGCTGGGCGACGGCGGTGTCGCGGATCTCGTCCGCGTCGGCGTTCGTGCCGTAGTGGACGAGGTCCAGGCCGATGGCGGCGGACCACTCACGGAGCCGGTCTTCGACACCGGGGAGGTCGAGCCAGGGGGTCAGGAAGCCGGGCGTCTGAGCGCCCTGGCCGGGAGCGACGAGTACGAGCACCCTCACACTCTCTCTCGTGGACGGCTCCGGCCACCCGTGGGGATGGGGACCAAGAACCGTCAGGGGAATTGTTGACGTTCGACAAAAGGCTAGAGGGCCGTCTCCGTGTCGGCCAGACGCCCCAGGATGAGCGCGATGCGCAGGGTGAAAGCCGAGCGGACATCGGAGGGTGACCAGCCGGTGACGTCCGTCACACGTCGGAGGCGGTATCTCACGGTGTTGGGGTGGACGAACAGCATCCGTGCCGCGCCTTCCAGGCTGCTCGCCTGCTCCAGGTAGACGCTCAGCGTCTCCAGCAGGGCCGAGCCCGCTTCCTGTAGCGGTCTGTAGATCTCCTCCACCAGCTGGTCACGGGCTGTGGCGTCCCCGGCCATCGCCCGCTCCGGCAGGAGGTCGTCCGCCACCACCGGGCGGGGGGCGTCCGGCCAGGCCGCGCAGGCCTTCAGGCCGGCCGCGGCCGCCTGCGCGGAGCGCGTCGCCGACAGCAGGTCCGGCACCACCGGGCCGGCCACCACCGGGCCCGCCGCGAAGGGCCCGATCAGCGCCTTGGCCGTCTGCAGCGGCTGGTCGGAGCCGCCCGCGATGACCACCAGCCGGTCGCCGAGCACCCCCGTCAGCACCTGCAGCTTCGCGTGCCGGGCCGCCCGCCGGATCGCCTCCACCGTCAGCTCGCTGTCCCCGTTCGGGGCGGTCCCCAGCACCACGCAGACGTGTGACGGGGCGCTCCAGCCGAGGGCCGCGGCCCGGGACAGGGCGCCCTCGTCCGCCTCCCCCGACAGCACCGCGTTGACCACCAGCGACTCCAGCCGGGCGTCCCACGCGCCGCGCGCCTCGGCGGCCTGCGCGTACACCTGCGCGGTGGCGAACGCGATCTCGCGGGCGTAGACCAGCAGGGCCTCCCGCAGCACGCCCTCGTCGCCCGGCGCCGCCACCTCGTCGATGGCCGATTCCATGACCTCGATGGTCGTGCGGACCATCTCCACCGTCTGGCGCAGGGTGATCGCCCGCGTCAGCTCGCGCGGGGCCGTGCCGAACACGTCCGTGCTGATGGCCTGGGGGGTCTCCGGATGCCGGAACCACTCGGTGAAGGCCGCGATGCCGGCCTGGGCGACCAGGCCGATCCACGAGCGGTTCTCCGGGGGCATCGCCCGGTACCACGGCAGCTGGGCGTCCATCCGGGCGATGGCGGCGGCGGCCAGCGTGCCGGAGGACTTCTCCAGGCGGCGGAGGGTGGCGCTGTGCGGATGCGGGGTGTTAGCGGCGGGTTCAGGCACGGGGACAAGCCTGCCTTATTCGGGTCCGGTGCGGGGCCGCCGGGCTACCGTAGCCCGATGACGCACGTACAGCGGTCCGTCCAGCGAGCCGGTGAACGCTTCCGCGGCGGCGACCCGGACGCCGGGATCGAGACCTGGCACGCCTTCTCCTTCTCCGGCTTCTACGACCCGGACAACGTGCGCTTCGGGCCGCTCGCGGCCTGCAACGAGGAGAGGCTCGCGCCGGGGGCCGGGTTCGCGGAGCACCCGCACCGCGACGTCGAGATCGTGACCTGGGTCGTCGAGGGCGAGCTCACGCACGAGGACTCCACGGGGCGGGCGGTCGTCGTGCGGCCCGGTGACGTGCAGCGGCTCAGCGCGGGCGCCGGGGCCCGGCACTCGGAGCGCAACGAGGGCGCGGTGCCGCTGCGCTTCGTGCAGATGTGGCTGACGCCGTCGGAGTACGGGGGCGAGCCGTCGTACGAGGTGGTGCGGGGCGTCGGCGACGCGCCGTACGCCCTGGCGGGCGGCGATGCGGTGCTGCACGTCCGGCGCTTGCGCACCGGCGAGCGGGCAGTCCTGCCGGGGGCGCCGTGGGTGTACGTGCACGTCGTACGTGGCGCCGTCCGGCTGGACGGGGAGCTCCTGCTGGAGGCCGGCGGCGCGGCGCGGTTGCTCGACGCGCCGGGCGTGGAGGCGGAGGCCGCCGGCTCCGATGCGGAGCTCCTGTGCTGGGAGATGCACGCCGAGCCGCACTTCGGCTGAGGCACGCGGGGCTCCGCCCCGGACCCCGGTCCTCAAACGCCGGACGGGCTTTTCGGTGGTGTGCCCGGACGGGCTTTTCGGTGGTGTGCCCGGACGGGCTATTCGGTGATGAGCTCCGCCAGGACCGCGTCCGTGAACGCCGGCCACGCTTCGATGGCCCACGGCCCGAACGCCCGGTCCGTCAGCGCCACGCACGCCGCGCCCGCCTCCGGGTCCACCCACAGGAACGTGCCGGACTGGCCGAAGTGCCCGTACGTACGCGGTGAGGACGACGAGCCGGTCCAGTGCGGGGACTTGCCGTCGCGGATCTCGAAGCCGAGGCCCCAGTCGTTGGGCCGCTGGTGGCCGTAGCCGGGCAGGATGCCGGTGAGGCCGGGGAAGGCCACCGAGGTGGCCCCGGCGACGGTCTCCGGCGAGAGCAGCCGCGGGGCCTGCAGCTCCGCGGCGAACCGCACCAGGTCGGAGACGGTCGAGACGCCGTCCTTCGCCGGCGAGCCCGGAAGGTCCGTCGCCGTCATCCCCAGCGGCTCCAGCACCGCCTCCCGCAGGTAGTCCGCGAAGGGGATGTCCGTGGCCTTGGCGATGTGGTCGCCGAGGGCCTCGAAACCGGCGTTGGAGTACAGCCGCCGCGTGCCCGGCTCGGCCATCGCGCGGGGCTCGTCGAAGGCCAGCCCGGAGGTGTGGGCGAGGAGGTGGCGGACCGTCGAACCGGCGGGCCCGGCGGGCTCGTCCAGCTCGACCGCGCCCTCCTCGACGGCGACGAGCGCGGCGTAGGCGGCGAGCGGTTTGGTCACGGAGGCCAGCGGGAAACGATGCCCGGCCGGCCCGTGCGTGCCCACCGTCGTGCCGTCGGCCCGTACGACCGCCGCCGCAGCGGTGTCCACCGGCCAGTTCTCGATCATCCGCAGGCTCTCCATGGGTCCGAGCCTATCCGCCCGCCCGCCCCGGCCAAGATTCCCCCAAGACTTCGCTTGCCTGGAGTGCACTCCAGCTCTCTAGCGTTGTGGTCATCGCAAGGGCGGCGACTGCGACCGCCCGCGAACAGGGGGAAGTGCCATGACCGTCTTGGACAGCGCGCCCGTGGGGACGCCGGTACCGCCGGCCATCGTGTGCACCGTGCTCGAACAGCAGCGGCACGGCCGCCCGGCGGGGCGCGACCGCTACACGATCAGTGAAGTGGCGGGCTGCACGGGGCTGTCGGTCCACACGCTGCGCTGGTACGAGCGGATCGGGCTGATGCCGCACGTGGACCGCTCGCACACCGGCCAGCGCCGCTACACCGACCGCGACCTGGACTGGCTGGACCTGGTGGGGCGGCTCCGCCTCACCGGCATGCCGGTGGCGGACATGGTCCGCTACGCACGGCTCGTCCGGGAGGGCGAGGACACGCTGGCGGAGCGGGAACGGCTGCTCACCGCGCACCGCGAGGACGTCAGGAGGCGCATCGCGGAGCTGCAGAGCACGCTGGAAGTACTGGACTACAAGATCGATATCTATTCCGACGCCCGGCGACGGGCCGAGGCTGCCGAAGGGGCCTGACCTACTCATGACGGACAGCAACGACACGATGGCGACCGCGACCCTCGGCACCGGCGGCCCCGAGGTGGGCGTGCAGGGGCTCGGCTGCATGGGCATGAGCTTCGCCTACGGGCCGACGACCGATGTGGACGAGGCCCGGGCGACGCTGGAGCGGGCGCTCGAACTGGGCGTCACCCTCTACGACACGGCCGACATGTACGGCGCGGGTGAGAACGAGAAGTTCCTCGCGCCCTTCGTGCGGGCCCACCGCGACCGGATCGTCCTGGCCACCAAGTTCGCCATCGACTTCGACCCGGAGAACCCGCAGAAGCGGACGATCCGCAACGACCGCCCGTACATCCGCCGGGCCGTCGAGGGCAGCCTGCGGCGGCTCGGCGTCGACGAGATCGACCTCTACTACATGCACCGGCGCGACGTGAACGTCCCCATCGAGGAGACGGTCGGCGCCATGGCGGAGCTCGTGGCCGAGGGCAAGGTCAAGCACCTGGGCCTCAGCGAGGTCACCGGGGGCGAGCTGCGCGCCGCGCAGGCCGTGCACCCGATCGCCGCCGTGCAGTCGGAGTGGTCCCTGTTCAGCCGCGACATCGAGGCCAACGTGGTGCCCGCGGCGCGGGAGCTGGGCGTCGCCCTCGTGCCCTACTCGCCGCTCGGGCGCGGCTTCCTGACCGGCTCCTTCGTCCACGCCGAGAACGAGCTGTCGGGCGACGACTTCCGGCGTTCCCAGCCCCGCTTCACCGGCGACAATGCCGAGGCGAACGCCGCGCTGCTGGAGCCGGTGCGGCGGATCGCGCAGGAGCGCGGCATCTCCCTCGGCCAGGTGGCCCTCGCCTGGGTCCAGCAGCAGGCGCAGGTGCACGGCCTGACGGTCGTTCCGATCCCGGGCACGCGCCGCCGCTCCCGCCTGGAGGAGAACACGGCCGCGACCCGGATCACCCTGACGGCGGACGAGCTCGCGGCCCTGGAGCCGATCGCGGAGAAGGTCGCGGGCGGCCGGTACGCCGACATGTCCTTCACCTCGGCCGGCCGCGAGTAGCCGGCGCGGGCGGCCGACCGGGGTGACGCCCCGTCACCGGCCGCCCGGAGCCACCAGCCCCGACTCGTAGGCGAAGATCACCGCCTGGGCGCGGTCGCGCAGGTCCAGCTTGGCCAGGACCCTGCCGATGTGCGTCTTGACGGTCTGCTCGGCCAGCACCAGGGTCGCCGCGATCTCCTGGTTGGACAGTCCGCGGGCGATGAGCCCGAGGACCTCGGTCTCGCGCGGGGTGAGACCGTTCAGCCGCAGCGCCGGGCCGCCCTTGCGGGGCGCCGGGCGCTGCTTGGCGAAGTCCGCGATCAGACGGCGCGTCACGGACGGGGCCAGCAGGGCCTCCCCGGCGGCCACCACCCGCACGGCCGAGATCAGGTCGGCGGGAGGGGCGTCCTTCAGCAGGAAGCCGGACGCCCCCGCGCGCAGCGCCTCGTAGACGTAGTCGTCGACGTCGAAGGTCGTGAGCATCAGGACCTTCGGACGGTGCGTCACACCGGGCGGCGGGGACAGGAGCTGCCGCGCCGCCTCCAGCCCGTCCATCTCCGGCATCCGGACGTCCATCAGCACGACGTCCGGGTGGGTGCTGCGGCTGACCTCCAGGCCCTGCCGCCCGTCCGCCGCGTCGCCGACGACGTCGATGTCGGGCTGGGCGGCCAGCAGCGCGGCGAAGCCCGCCCGCACCATGGCCTGGTCGTCGACGATGATCACCTTGATGGTCATGCTGAAACGGAGTCCTCTTCCGGAGCGGTCGTGAACGGGAGCCGGGCCGCGACCCGGAAGCCGCCGCCGGGCAGCGGGCCGGTGTCGAGCGTGCCGCCCACCAGGCGGACCCGCTCGCGCATGCCGACCAGGCCGTGGCCGGTGCCGCTGGTCTCCAGCGGCGGCGCGTCCCGGTCCGCCGCGGGGGCGTTGACGACCAGCACCATCAGCCCGGCGCCGGCGTCGCCGGCCGACACGGAGACCCGCGTCTCCGCGCCCGGCGCGTGCCGGACGACGTTGGCCAGGGCCTCCTGCACGATGCGGTACGCGGAGAGGTCCACCGCCTGCGGCAGCGCGTCCGGCAGCTTATCCGGCATGGTGAGCTCCACCGGCAGCCCGGACCGCACGGTCGCCTCGACCAACTGGGGGATCCGGCCCACGCCCGGCTGCGGCGCCCGCTCGGTGCCGCCGCCCGCGCCCGAGGCGTCCTCGCTGCGCAGCACCCCCAGCAGCCTGCGCATCTCCGTCAGCGACTCCCGCGCCGTCGCGGCGATCGTCGCGAACTCCTCCCGTGCCTCCCCGGGCAGGCCCGCGAGCCGGTACGGGGCGCTGTCCGCCTGCACGGTGATCACCGACATGTGGTGGGCGACCACGTCGTGCAGCTCGCGGGCGATGCGGGCGCGCTCCTCCAGCAGGGTGCGCCGGGCCCGCTCGGCCTCGCTGATGGTCTCCTGCTCGGCGAGCGCCCGCCGCGCGTCCCCGCGCTCGCGCAGCGCCCCGGCGAGCAGCATCAGCATGCCGCCGACCACGAACAGCGTCACCCAGACGTTGGAGGAGCTGCGCTCGGGCGACAGACTCCGCAGGACCGCGCCCGAGACGCCGGTGACCAGCCAGATCGCGACGAGCGTCGGGCGCCGTTCCCGCATGCCGGCCGCGAGCATCAGCAGCAGCAGGCCCATGACGGTCATGGGCGGCCACGGCCAGGGCCACTCGCCGTTCACGGGCTCGGACAGCAGGACCAGCGCCGTGGCGAGGTCCGCCGCGAAGGCGATCGCCCAGGCGAGCAGGGGCCTGCGGACGGCGACGAGCAGCGGCACGGTCTGGGCGACGGCGAGGGACAGCCCGAAGCCGAAGCCCAGGCCGTACTCGTGCGTCAGCAGGTTGCCGGTCAGCGGCAGCAGCAGCGCCGTGAACAGCGCGGCGACCACGTAGGGCAGCTTCCGCACCCAGCCGCGGCGCGACCGGCCGCCCAGCGGCACGGGCGGCCCGGCGGGGGTGCAGACGTCGATCAGGTGGGCGCGCGCACGGGCGAGGGGAGCGGGGAGCGACTGGATCATGACCCCTTCACCCTAGGCCGCGGCACGCGCGAGGACGTCACCCCTGGGTGGGGGCTCGCGGGTCATACCGGGGTAGCACCGGTAGCGGCCGGGAGGCCGGTCACAGCTCGGCGAGGAGCTGCGCCTTCTTCGCGCTGAACTCGTCGTCGGTCAGGAGCCCGGCCTCGTGCAGCGCGCCCAGGTGGCGGATGCGGTCGGCGATGCCGCCGGGGTCGGGGCGGGCGGCCGGCACCCGCACGGCCGGCCCGGTGGGCGCCGCGGCGCGGACGGCTTCGAGGACCGCCGCGCCGAAGGGCAGCGATTCGTGCAGCAGGCCGTAGCCCATGCCGAAGACGACGGCCGCCGGGTTCTGGTCGGCCTGGCCGGGCGGCTGGTCCTCGGTGCCGCGCGGCAGGAGCCGCAGATGGCCGCCGGCGACCTCGGGGGAGCGCCACTCGACGCCCGAGAGCTCCTCGACGGCGAACCGCTGGTCGCCCGCCTTCCACTTGGCGGACGAGGCGCCCGTCCAGAACCAGCGGAAGGAGACGGAGCGGCCGTCGAAGGAGGCCTTGCCGTCGTAGGCCTTGAAGGACGGCGGGGGAGCGGGCGCCGCGACGAGCGGGCGCTGGGCCGGATCGGCCGCGTCCGGGCCGAGGGCGGCCCGTATCTCGTCGGCGTAGTACTCGGCGAGGGCGTCGCGCTGTTCGGGCAGCACCAGCCGGTACGGGTCGGTGCTCTCCTTGAGCTGGCCGTCGGCGACGTCCATCAGCGGATCGGCGCCCGGTCTCGGCACCGCACGCAGCACCACCGTCCCGCGCTTCCCCGGGGCCAGCTCCACGCCCGCGAGCGCCTCGTAGGGGATGCGTCGCTCACCGAGCGCCTGGAGCAGCTTCGGCGTGCGGATCCCCCGTTCGAAGCGGATGAGCACGGAGTCGGTGTCGAACTCCCAGACGGTGTGGAAACCCGTCAGCACATCACCCATGCCCGTCATCGTATGCGGCACCCGCCCGGGCGTCCCCCCTGCGGCCGCTACGCGCGTCGTCTCCCGTACGGCAGAGGTTGCCGGCCGGCGCCGCGAGACGCGCTGCTACGTGCCCGACGTGCAGGCCTCGTTCGGGTCGGCGCACGACACGCTCGCCGGCTCGCCGACGCCGATGCCCGCGAAGTTGGCCAGGCTCGTCGTGCCGGGCTCGAAGTAGCCGGCGTGGCCCTCCGCGCCGCGGGCGGACATGACCCGCGCGCCGAAGCCCTGCGAGACCGGGTCGGCGCCGTGGCCGAGGCCGCCGACCTCCAGGTGGGGGACGCCCTGGATCCAGTCGTCCGGGTCGCGCATGGCCCATATCCGGGCGCTGGTCCGCAGCTCGGAGACGTGCTCGGCGCGCAGCCCGGGGCTGCCGGCGACGGCGATGTCGGTGACGCGCGGGGACAGGTCGCGCGCGGCGACGCCGCACACCACCGAGCCGTAGCTGTGGCAGACGAGGGCGACCCGGGAGTCGCCGGGCAGCGCGCGGACCGCGGCGCGCAGCCGCAGGGCGCCCTCGGCGGCGAGCTTTCCGGTGGCGGCGTCCATGCCGACGCCGGCGGGCGAGGTGTAGTCGGCCCAGGCGATGACGGCCGTGCGGGTGCCGGGGGCGGCCTTGCGCTCGGCGGCGTAGAGGGAGCGGGCCATGCCGACGGGGGCGCTGTTGGCGCGCTGGGACTTCTCGAACGTCAGCACGTTGGTGTCGACGCCGGGGACGACGACGGAGACCCGCTGGGCCCGGTCGAGGTCGCCGACGACCTCGGCGACGCGGCCGTCACCGGTGGGGTCGAAGGCGAGGATCTGCCGCCCCTCCGCGCGCAGGGACTCGAAGCGGTGCATGCGGCGCAGCGCTTCCTGGCGGCCGACGGGGCTGAGGCCGCTCGCGTGGCTGCGGCGCTTCTCGACGGCACGGGCCCGGTCGAGGGCGGCGCGGTTGGCGCGGTAGCGCAGGACGGACGGGGCGCCGTTGAGGTTGCCGACGACGATGGGGTACTCGTCGGCGAGCCGGGCCTGCTGGGCACCGGTGAGGGTGGCGAAGAAGCGGGCCACGGTCTCGGGGGCCGTCCCCGGGGCCGGCAGCGGCCGGCCGGCTATGGAGCCGTGCAGCCAGGCGCTGAGCGAGGCCGTCCGGGCGTCCCCGGTCGCCTTGTGACTTCTGACGGCCGTCCAGCCGGTCGTGCCGAGCATGACGAACACCACGGCCAGGGCGAGCAGCGCGCGCCACACGGTGGCCGTGTTGGTCCACGGTACGGAGGAGGGGGAGCCGAGCTCCGGAAAGGAAGTCACCGCGGGACACCTTAGGAGAAACCCGGCGGCGACTGCGGGGTCCGTGAGCTATCTCACGTTTGGGTGGGGGGAATTGGGCACAAGCTTGGTTTTCTCGATCAAGCGCGCCAATTTTCCGCCAATGCCGGACCCAGCTGGTCCAGATAGGTGACGGTGAGCCTCCGGAGATCGTCCGGGCCGCCCTCCCCGTGCTCTCCCCAGATGCGCGCGGTGACACGCATCACCCCGCCGAACGCGGCCACCAGGACGTGCGGCCGGGGGTCGGCCCGCAGATCCAGACCCTCGCGCCGGGCGATCTCCCCGGCCAGCTGCTCCTCCACCTCGGACAGCAGCCGCAGCCGCGCCGCCAGCAGCTGGGGCGTCGACTCGATCATGCGGTACGTCCGCATGTGCAGTTCCAGCGGTACGACCGCCTCGATCACCCCGCTCGCGCCGTCCCAGGTGTCGAGGACGGCCCCGCGCAGGGCGGCCAGCGGGGCCTCGGGGGCGGGGCGGGAGCGCAGCGTGGCGAGGAAGAGGGCGTCGAGGGCGGTGTGCATCGCCAGCGCCACCTCGTCCTTGTTCGCGAAGTAGCGGAAGAAGGTGCGCTGCGAGACCTCCGCGGCCTCGGCGATCTCGTCGACGGTGGTGCGCTCGTAGCCCTTGCGGGCGAACAGCTCCAGGGCGGACCGGATCAGGGTGTCCCGCGTGCGCTGCTTCTTCCGCTCGCGCAGCCCGGACGGCGCCGCCGGGCGGGCCGCCGCACCCTCGATCGCGTGCATGGGTCGTCTCTCCTCCGCCACGTTTGTGCTGCTCAGGATAGCCGCGGGTGAATACGGCAGTCACCGGCGCATGCTGCCGTCAGCCAATTGTCAGTGGCTGCCATAATTCTTGCCATGACGTCTCAGACCGCTGTCGCCGAGGCGCAGCAGGAGCTCGGTCCCCGCAAGGGGCTCCGCGGCCACCCCTGGCTGACCCTCGTTACCGTGGCGATAGGCGTGATGATGGTCGCGCTCGACGGCACGATCGTCGCCGTCGCGAATCCCGTCATCCGGGATGACCTCCACGCCTCGCTCGCCGATGTCCAGTGGATAACCAACAGCTACCTCCTCGCCCTCGCGGTCGCGCTGATCACCGCGGGCAAGCTGGGTGACCGCTTCGGTCACCGGCTGACCTTCCTCATAGGTACCACCGGCTTCGCCGCCTCCTCCGGAGCCATCGCGCTCTCCGGCAGCGTGTCGGCCGTCGTCGCCTTCCGCGTCCTCCAGGGGCTCTGCGGCGCCCTGCTGATGCCCGCCGCGCTCGGCCTGCTGCGCGCCACCTTCCCGGCCGGGAAGCTCAACATGGCCGTCGGCATCTGGGGCATGGTGATCGGCGCCTCCACCGCCGGCGGCCCCATCCTCGGCGGCGTCCTCGTCGAACACGTCAACTGGCAGTCCGTCTTCTTCATCAACGTGCCGGTCGGCGCCGTGGCCCTCGTCCTCGGCCTCCTCATCCTCAGGGACCACCGCTCCGACCACGCCCCGCGCTCCTTCGACCTCCCCGGCATCGGCCTGCTCTCGGCCGGCATGTTCTGCCTCGTCTGGGCGCTCATCAAGGCCCGCGACTGGGGCTGGGGGGACGCGAAGACCCTGCTCTTCCTGGCGGCCGCGGCCCTCGCCCTCGCCCTCTTCGTGGTGTGGGAGACCAAGGCCCGCGAACCCCTGCTGCCGCTGCGCCTGTTCCGCTCCGTACCGCTGACCGCCGGCACCGTCCTGATGCTGCTGATGGCGTTCGCCTTCATCGGCGGCCTGTTCTTCGTCACCTTCTACCTGCAGAACGTGCACGGCATGAGCCCCGTCGACTCGGGCCTGCACCTGCTGCCGCTCACCGGCATGATGATCGTCGGCTCGCCGGCCGCGGGCGCGCTCATCACGCGCGTGGGCCCCCGCATCCCGCTGGTCGCGGGCATGCTGCTGACCACCGCCGCCTGCTTCGGCATGGCCCGCCTCGAACCCGGCTCCGGCACGGGCGTGATGTCCGTGTGGTTCGCCCTCTTCGGCCTCGGCCTCGCCCCCGTCATGGTCGGCGCCACCGAAGTCATCGTCGGCAACGCCCCGCTGCAGCACGCCGGCGTCGCGGGCGGCCTGCAGCAGGCCGCCATGCAGGTGGGCGGCTCGCTCGGGACGGCCGTCCTCGGCGCCGTCATGGCCGCCCGCGTCGACGACACCCTGCCCGGCAAGTGGGCGGAGACCGGGCTCCCCGCGGGCACGCCGGAGCAGGCGGCCCGGGCGGCGGACGCCGTCGCGGTCGGCGTGGCCCCGGTGCCGCCCGGGGCGCGGCCGGAGGTCGCCCGGGTGATCACGGACGTCGCGCATGACACTTTCGTGTCAGGGATGAGCCTGTCCTTCACCGTCGCCGGTGTCGTCGCGGCCTGTGCGGCCCTGGTCGCGCTGTTCACCAAGCGCGGGACGAACCCCGAGGCGGCGGCCGGCGCGGCCCACATCTGACCCGGACGCCCGCCTTCCCCTATCAGGGCCCCGCACCGCGGGGCCCTCTTGGCATCTTCTGTCACTCCCGCCAGGATGCGGTGTGCAACACCACCGACACAGGGAGTGATGTTCATGCATGCGATCCGTACCGCCGCCGCTGCCGTGACCACTGCCGCCGCCCTGGCCCTGCTCTGCGCCCCCTCGGCCGGAGCGGCGGCAGCGGGGACAGCGGGGACAGGGGCAGGGAGGGAGCGGCTCGGCCCCTGCGCCGCGGGGCAGCTGTGCCTGTGGACGAAGACCGGCTTCCGCGGGACGCGGAGCACGAGCGAGCTCGCGGACATCGGCATCGAGGACTGCGTGGCCTTACCGGCGGGCAGCAGCGCGGCGGCCCTCGCCAACCGCACGGGGCGCCCCGTCACCGCGTACCAGAGCGCCACGTGCGCGGAGACGGGCGAGTTCACCACGTACCCCTCGGGGTCGTGGGCACCGGAGACGCCGTTCACCGTACGGGCGTACAAGGTCTGGGAGCACTGAGCTCCCGCCCCCGAACTGCCGCCGCCCCCGGCCAGCAAAGCTGGCCGGGGGCGGCGGCAGTGGAGCTATCCGGGGCGATCCCGAGCGGGAGGCGTTACGCGTCGCCGCCGGCCGCGCCCGGGTCGGCCGCGGTGACGTCCAGCAGCTGGTAGCGGTCCACCGCCTGCTTCAGCACGGAGCGGTCGACCTTGCCCTGCTTGGCCAGCTCGGTGAGCACGGCCAGGACGATCGACTGGGCGTCGATGTGGAAGAAGCGGCGCGCCGCACCACGGGTGTCGGCGAAGCCGAAGCCGTCGGCGCCCAGCGACTGGTACGCACCCGGCACCCAGCGGGCGATCTGGTCCGGCACGGCCCGCATCCAGTCGGAGACGGCCACGAACGGGCCCTCGGCGCCCTGGAGCTTCTGCGTCACGTACGGGACGCGGAGCTCCTCCTCCGGGTGCAGGAGGTTGTGCTCCTCGACGGCGACGGCGTCCTTGCGGAGCTCGTTCCACGAGGTGGCCGACCAGACGTCCGCCTTGACGTCCCACTCCTCGGCGAGGATCTTCTGGGCCTCGATCGCCCACGGCACCGCGACGCCCGAGGCCAGGATCTGGGCCGGGATCGCGCCCTTCTCGCCCTGCGCGAAGCGGTACAGACCCTTGAGGATGCCCTCGGCGTCCACGTCCGCCGGCTCGGCCGGGTGCTGGATCGGCTCGTTGTAGACGGTCAGGTAGTAGAAGACGTCCTCGGCGTTCTCGCCGTACATCCGGCGCAGACCGTCCTTGACGATGTGCGCCATCTCGAAGCCGAACGCGGGGTCGTAGGAGACGACGCCCGGGTTGGTGGACGCCAGCAGCTGCGAGTGGCCGTCGGCGTGCTGCAGGCCCTCACCGGTCAGGGTGGTGCGGCCCGCCGTGGCGCCGAGCACGAAGCCGCGCGCCAGCTGGTCGGCCATCTGCCAGAACTGGTCGCCCGTGCGCTGGAAGCCGAACATCGAGTAGAAGACGTAGACCGGGATCAGCGGCTCGCCGTGCGTCGCGTAGGCGGAGCCCGCCGCGATCAGCGAGGCCGTGCAGCCCGCCTCGGAGATGCCGTCGTGCAGCATCTGGCCGGTCGGCGACTCCTTGTACGCGAGCAGCAGCTCGCGGTCCACGGACTCGTACTGCTGGCCGAGCGGGTTGTAGATCTTCGCCGACGGGAAGAACGCGTCCATGCCGAAGGTGCGGTACTCGTCGGGGGCGATCAGCACGAAGCGCTTGCCGATCTCCTTGTCCCGCATGAGGTCCTTCAGGATGCGGACGAACGCCATGGTCGTGGCGATCGACTGCTGCCCGGAGCCCTTCTTCGCGGTCGCGTAGGCCTTGTCGTCCGGCAGGGCCAGCGGCTTCGACCGGTCGACGCGGGTCGGCACGTAGCCGCCCAGCGCGTTGCGCCGGTCGTGCATGTACTGGATCTCCTCCGAGTCGCGGCCCGGGTGGTAGTACGGCGGCAGGCCGGACTCCAGCTCCTTGTCGGCGATCGGGATGTGGAGGCGGTCGCGGAAGCGCTTGAGGTCCTCGACCGTGAGCTTCTTCATCTGGTGGGTCGCGTTGCGGCCCTCGAAGTTCGGACCCAGGGTCCAGCCCTTGACGGTCTGCGCGAGGATCACGGTCGGCTGGCCCTTGTGGGCCTTGGCCGCCGCGTACGCCGCGTAGATCTTCTTGTGGTCGTGACCGCCGCGGCCCAGGTGCAGGATCTGGTCGTCGGTCATGTTCTCGACCATCTTGCGGAGACGGTGGTCGTCGCCGAAGAAGTGCTCGCGGATGTACGCACCGGTCTCGGTGGCGTACGTCTGGAACTGGCCGTCGGGGGTGCTGTTGAGCTTGTTGACCAGGATGCCGTCCCGGTCCTGGGCCAGCAGCGGGTCCCAGGAGCGGTCCCACACCAGCTTGATCACGTTCCAGCCGGCGCCGCGGAACTGCGACTCCAGCTCCTGCATGACCTTGCCGTTGCCGCGCACCGGGCCGTCGAGGCGCTGCAGGTTGCAGTTGACGACGAAGGTCAGGTTGTCCAGGCCCTCACGGGCGGCGATGGACAGCTGGCCGAGCGACTCCGGCTCGTCCATCTCGCCGTCGCCGAGGAACGCCCAGACGTGCGACTTGGAGGTGTCGGCGATGCCGCGGGCCTCCATGTAGCGGTTCATGCGGGCCTGGTAGATCGCACCGAGGGGGCCGAGGCCCATCGAGACGGTGGGGAACTCCCAGAAGTCCGGCATCAGGCGCGGGTGCGGGTAGCTGGACAGGCCGTAGGGGGCCTTGGACTTCTCCTGGCGGAACGAGTCCAGGTGCCGCTCGGAGAGCCGGTCCAGGAGGAACGCGCGGGCGTAGATGCCCGGGGACGCGTGGCCCTGGAAGAAGATCTGGTCGCCGCCGTCGCCCTCGTCCTTGCCGCGGAAGAAGTGGTTGAAGCCCACGTCGTACAGGGAGGCGGAGGAGGCGAAGGTGGCGATGTGGCCGCCGACGCCGATGCCCGGACGCTGGGCCCGGGAGACCATCACGGCCGCGTTCCACCGGGTCGCGTTGAGGACCTTGCGCTCGATCTCCTCGTTGCCCGGGAAGAACGGCTCGTCCTTGGTCGCGATGGTGTTGACGTAGTCCGTGCTGCGCATCTCGGGCACGGCGACGCGCTTCTCGCGAGCCCGCTCGATCAGGCGAAGCATGAGGTAGCGGGCACGTTCCCGGCCTCGCTCATCGACGGCTGCGTCGAGCGAGTCGAGCCACTCCTGGGTCTCTTCGGGATCGAAGTCCGGGACCTGGCTGGGAAGGCCGCCAATGATGATCGGGTTGCGATCGGATCCGGAAGCCACGCTGTTCCTTCGCTGTTCGGTCGTGGTCGTGCTCTGCACGCGATGTTGCTGCGCACGCGGTCAAATATGGGGCTGCTTTATCTGGCGCCGGCTCCCATCGTGGACCGCGGCGGCGGAAACGTCATCTCTACTGGGCGGTAACCACCACGGGTGAGACGAAGCAGCGTTTGTTGGTCGCCCGGGGCGGCCAAATCGCAACCTTACGCCCCCAAAGGGGGTCCCCCGTGTACGGCTGTTCGGAGTCGCCCTCGGGAATCGCATGGAGTAACTTCACAAAACGGGCAAAGTTCTGTGTGGTGAATCACTTACCCCTCCTGCCTCATGGTTGGAGTTGCCACAGGACGTCCGCGTCCGTCAACGTTTCGGCGGTCTCGATGGCCGGGTACTTGCGCGATCCGTCCGTCACGTGTGGACTACGCCCATCGTTTCGCGTACGCGCGAGGCGAATGCAACGTCTCGAAGGATGACAGGAGGAAATCCGTGAGCGCGACCGCGGACCACGCGGAGGAGCGGACCAATCCAGCCGGAAGGCTGGGTTTCGAGCCCGGACAGGTGGTCCAGGAGATCGGCTACGACGACGACGTCGATCATGATCTCCGTGAAGGTATTGAGTCCCTCATCGGCCAGGACCTCGTCGACGAGGACTATGACGACGTGGCCGACGTCGTCCTGCTGTGGTTCCGGGATGAGGACGGAGACCTCACGGACGCGCTGGTGGACGCCCTCGGCCTGCTCGAGGACGGCGGGATCATCTGGCTGCTGGTCCCCAAGACCGGCCGTGACGGGTACATCGAGCCGAGCGATGTCAGCGAGGCGGCCCAGACCGCGGGCCTGAGCCAGACCAAGAGCATCAGCGTGGCCAAGGACTGGACCGGCGCCCGCCTGGTCGCCCCCAAGCGCTAGGCCCCGGCCCGCCGCCGCGGGCCGCCGCCGAACCGTGTCACCGCGCCCCCCGGCGCCCCTTCCCCCTGCCCGGAGCGGGGGAGGGGGCCTGCCGGGGGGCGCAGTGCATCGCGCGGGGGGCGCAGTGACACACTGGCGGCCTACCCGCCGGTGGCCGGGACCGGACGCAGGTCCCGGGCCGGCCCCTGCCGAGACGAAGAGGGATGCGAACATGGCGATCGAGGTCGGCACCAAGGCCCCGGACTTCGAGCTGAAGAACCAGCACGGCGAGACCGTGCGGCTCTCCGACTACCGCGGCGAGAAGAACGTCGTCCTGCTCTTCTACCCCTTCGCCTTCACCGGCGTGTGCACCGGCGAGCTGTGCGCCCTGCGCGACGAGCTGCCGAAGTTCGTCAACGACGACGTGCAGCTGCTCGCCGTTTCCAACGACGCCCCCTTCTCGCTGCGCGTCTTCGCCGAGCAGGAGGGCCTCACCTACCCGCTGCTCTCCGACTTCTGGCCGCACGGCAACGTCAGCCGCGCCTACGGCGTCTTCGACGAGGAGAAGGGCTGCGCCGTGCGCGGCACCTTCATCATCGACAAGGAGGGCGTCGTGCGCTGGACGGTCGTCAACGGCCTGCCCGACGCGCGCGACCTGGGCGAGTACGCCGAGGCGCTCGCCGCTCTCTGAGCCGAGAAGCACGCCATCGCGGGAACCGGTCAGTAGGATCCACACGTTGACCGGTTGCCATCGCACAAAGGGGAGCGGCCGAGCCATCCGCCTCGGTCACCCCTCGAACCAATGGAGGACTCGTGGGAGTCAGTCTCAGCAAGGGCGGCAACGTCTCGCTGACCAAGGCGGCCCCGAACCTGACCGCGGTCATCGTCGGTCTCGGCTGGGACGCCCGTACCACCACCGGTACGGATTTCGACCTGGACGCCAGCGCGCTGCTGACGAACGACCAGGGCAAGGTCGCCAACGACCAGAACTTCGTCTTCTTCAACAACCTCAAGAGCCCCGACGGCTCGGTCGAGCACCAGGGTGACAACCTCACCGGTGAGGGCGAGGGCGACGACGAGGTCATCAAGGTCAACCTGGCCGGTGTGCCCGCCGACGTCGCCAAGATCGTCTTCCCGGTCTCGATCTACGAGGCCGAGTCGCGGCAGCAGAGCTTCGGCCAGGTGCGCAACGCCTACATCCGCGTCGTGAACCAGGCCGACAACACCGAGCTGGCCCGCTACGACCTCAGCGAGGACGCCTCGACCGAGACCGCCATGGTCTTCGGCGAGCTGTACCGCCACGGCGCCGAGTGGAAGTTCCGCGCCATCGGCCAGGGCTACGCCTCCGGTCTGCGCGGCATCGCCCAGGACTTCGGCGTCAACGTCTGACGACGGGCCCGACACAGGCCATCCGCGTCCGGCGCCGCACCCCCGCCCCCCGGGAGTGCGGCGCCGGACGCGCACGGTGCCCCGTCAAGGACCCGGGGCGCCGGATCTCGACCCGGGGAGGAAACAAGATCATGGGCGTCACGCTCGCCAAGGGAGGCAATGTCTCCCTCTCCAAGGCCGCACCCAACCTCACCAACGTGACCGTCGGTCTCGGCTGGGACGCGCGCTCCACCACCGGAGCCCCCTTCGACCTGGACGCCAGCGCCCTGCTGTGCGCCACGGGCCGCGTGCTCGGCGACGAGTACTTCGTCTTCTACAACAACCTCAAGAGCCCCGAGGGCTCCGTCGAACACACCGGCGACAATCTCACCGGTGAGGGTGAGGGCGACGACGAGACGATCCTGGTCGACCTGGCCAAGGTCCCGGCCGCCTGCGACAAGATCGTCTTCCCGGTGAGCATCCATGACGCCGACGTCCGCGGCCAGAGCTTCGGCCAGGTCAGCAACGCCTACATCCGCGTCGTCAACCAGGCCGACGGCAGCGAGCTCGCCCGCTACGACCTCAGCGAGGACGCCTCCAGCGAAACCGCGATGATCTTCGGCGAGGTCTACCGGTACGGCGGCGAGTGGAAGTTCCGCGCGGTCGGTCAGGGGTACGCATCAGGCTTGCGCGGCATCGCCCTAGACTTCGGGGTCAACGTTTCGTAAAGCCGCGCACGGCGCGGGGGAAACCCCATAACGAAGGATTGGGTAGCCAGTGCTCCTGAAAACCTTTGGCTGGTCGTTCGCCATCACGGCGGCCGGTCTGGCCTTGGCCGGTGTCCTCTGGGGGTGGCAGGGGCTCGCGATCGTCGCGATACTGTCCGTCCTCGAGATCTCGCTCTCGTTCGACAACGCGGTCATCAACGCCGGCATCCTCCGGAAGATGAACCCGTTCTGGCAGAAGATGTTCCTGACCGTGGGCATCCTCATCGCCGTCTTCGGCATGAGGCTCGTCTTCCCGGTCGTCATCGTTGCCATCACGGCGAAGCTGAGTCCGATCGAGGCGGTCAAGGTCGCGATTCAGGACCACGACCGCTACGAAGCCCTCGTCACGAGCGCTCACCCCGCCATCGCCGCCTTCGGCGGCATGTTCCTGCTCATGATCTTCCTGGACTTCATCTTCGAGGACCGGGACATCAAGTGGCTCGCCTGGCTGGAGAAGCCGCTCGCCAAGCTCGGCAAGCTGGACGCCCTCTCCGTCGTCGTCTCCCTGGTCGTGCTGCTCGTCACCGCCACCACCTTCGCCACCGCGGTCCCGGTGCACGGCGGTGAGGGCACGGTCGACAAGGCCTCCACGGTCCTCCTCGCCGGAATCGGCGGTCTGGTCACGTATCTGATCGTCGGCGGCATTTCCGACTTCTTCGAGAACCGTCTGGAAGAGGAAGAGGAAGAGGCCGAAGAGGAGGCCGGGGCCGTGGAGGACGCGGTGCCGGGCGCCGCGAAGAAGAGCGGCGCCGCTGCAGGCGCCTCGGTCGTCGGCCTGGCCGGCAAGGCCGCGTTCTTCATGTTCCTCTACCTGGAGGTCATCGACGCGTCCTTCTCCTTCGACGGTGTCATCGGCGCCTTCGCCATCACCAACGACATCTTCGAGATGGCCCTCGGTCTCGGCATCGGCGCCATGTACATCCGGTCGCTGACGGTCTTCCTCGTCCGCAAGGGGACCCTGGACGACTACGTCTATCTCGAGCACGGCGCGCACTACGCCATCGGTGCCCTCGCCGTCATCCTGCTGATCACCATCAAGCACGAGATCAGCGACGTCATCACCGGCCTCATCGGGGTGGTCCTCATCGGGCTGTCCTTCCTGTCCTCCGTGGTGCGCAACCGCAAGGAGACGGAGGCCGGGGACGACTCCGGCGCCAAGCCGGAGGTCACTTCCGGCGTGTGACCCTTCGGGTGCGACCCCCTTACGGGGTGTGACCCCGGCACATTTGAGGAACGCTCTCAGCGGGGCGGTCGTGAGGCTCACCTCACGGCCGCCCCGCCGCAGTTGAGCGGGAATGTGCGGGAAGCGCGTGCGGGAAACGTGCGGAAAAAGGGTGGGGGTTCGGTCGTCATGGCGGTCTGGGACAGGTTCTTCAGCAACTGGGGGCGCGCGGCCGCGCAGCAGCTCGATTTCGGCGGTGCCAATGGCGCCGTCGAGCTGACCAAGCGTCATCCCTCGTTCTCGCTCACCAAGCAGGGGGCGGTCACCGGCAATCTGCGGGTCAACCTCTCCTGGCGGATGCGCACCTCGGACTTCGACGACCGGATCGGCCGCGGCCAGGGTCTACGGCACCCCATGCGGAAGTTCCGGCCCGAGATGGTGCAGGCGCAGGGCCCCGCCATGGTCAACGTCGACCTCGACCTCGCCTGTCTGTACGAGCTCCAGGACGGCTCCAAAGGCGTGGTCCAGCCCCTCGGCAACATACTGGGCAGCCTCAACTCCCCGCCGTACGTCCAGCTGAGCGGCGACGACCGCTTCGGCTCGGGATCGGGCGAGACGATCTACATCAACATGGACCACCGCGCCGACTTCAAACGGCTGCTCGTCTTCGTCTACATCTACGACGGCACCCCGGCGTTCGACCGTACGCACGCCATGGTGACGCTCTACCCCGGCAACGGCCCCCGGATCGAGATCGCGCTCAACGAGCGCGCACCGGAGGCGCGGTCGTGCGCCGTGGTGATGCTGGAGAACGTCAAGGGCGAGATCCTGCTGCGGCGCGAGATGCGGTACGTGTACGGGTTCCAGGCGGAGCTGGACCGGCTGTACGGGTGGGGGCTGCAGTGGGGGCGGGGGTACAAGACGAAGGTGTGAGGGCTCCCTGCACGGGGGCCGTCACCTCACCCTTGCAGCCGTCCGGCGATTGAGGACCGGGGTCCGGGGCGGGCCCCGGGGCGTGCCGCCGTCAGCGGTTCGGCAGGAACTGCGGGCCCTGCGGCGGCAGCCGGAAGGACGGATCCGGCACCGGGCGGTACTGCGGGTATCCGTAGGCGGGTGCCGGTGCCGGTGGGCCGGTGGGCGCGGGCTGCGGGTATCCGTAGGCGGGCTGCGGCACCGCCGGCGGTACGGGCGGTGGCGGGGGGTAGCCGTATCCCGGCTGCGGCTGCGGCTGCGGCTGCGGCGTCGGTCCGGGCTCGGGTGCGGGCTGCACCGGCTGCACGGGATTCTGCGTGGGCGCAGGTCCCCCTGCTGCTTCCTCCGATTCGTCCACCGAGATCCCGAATTCCGTGGCCAGTCCGACCAGGCCCGAGGCGTACCCCTGTCCCAGGGCCCGGAACTTCCAGCCCTCTCCCCGCCGGTAGAGCTCGCCGCAGATCATCGCGGTCTCCGAGCCCGTCTCCGGCTGGACCTCGAACAGGGCGATCGGCTCGCCGGTCTCTCCCGGAGCGACCGCCGCGGCGTCGTAGAGCAGGACGCACAGGTCCCGCACCCGGCCGAAGTCGCCCCCGTCCGCGGAGGCGGCCAGCACGACGCGGTGCACCGCCGGCTCCAGCGTGCCCAGGTCGGTCTCGATCGCATCGGTCAAGCCTTCGACCAGCCGCTTCTTCGGCAGGTGGCGGACGGCCCCGGAGGGGTGCCGCGGCTGGTTGTAGAAGACGAAGTCCTCGTCGGAGCGGACGCGGCCGTTCTCGCCCACGAGCAGGGCGGAGGCATCCACGTCCGGGACGCCCGGGCCGGGGGTCCAGCGCAGTACGGCCCGCACGGCGCGGGCGTCCAGCGGGATGTTCGACCCCTTCAGCATGGCGTGCGTCATGTCCGCAATCCTGCCCTCCCACGGCTCCGGGGGACAACGCAGGGGTCGGCGACGGTGCCGACGATCACGAAACCGGCACATGACGCCCCCGCCGGCTCCCCGTGCCGACATCCCGGCGACTCATGCGGAGCCCCAGATTTTCATGCGTTTGGGGAACTCTTGACCCGCCGCCGGACGTACGATAATCGGCCACTCTTGCGCGTGGATCAGCCTGCGCAGGTGGGTGGCCACGGGGAGAGTAATGAGGCATTTCGAACACCTTGCGCCCTCGGTGCGGAATGGGCTGTTCCACCGGGAGCCGGTCGCCTTCGACGCCGGCTCCCCGGCCCGTACGCTCTCCGTGGCCCTCGGCGCGACGCTCTACAGCCCGGCGACGCGGACCTCCCTCGCCGCGGACGCCGTCAAGCAGGCCGGGCAGGGCGTGGTGTCGATGGTGCTGTGCCTGGAGGACTCCATAGGCGATCACGACGTGGTCGCCGCCGAGGAGAACCTCGTCCGGCAGTTCACCGCGCTGCACGAGGCCCGGGCCGCCGTGCCGCTGCTCTTCGTCCGGGTGCGGGAAGCCGCTCAGATCACCGATCTCGTACGGCGGCTCGGGCCGGCCGTGCGGCTGCTGTCCGGGTTCGTCCTGCCCAAGTTCACCGAGGAGCGCGGGGTCCCCTTCCTGGAGGCGCTCACCGAGGCCGAAGCCGCCTGCGGGCAGCGGCTGTTCGCCATGCCCGTCCTGGAGTCGCCCGAGCTGCTCCACCTGGAGACGCGCCGCGAGACCCTCGCCGGGATCGCCCGCGTCGTGGACAAGTACCGCGACCGGGTGCTCGCCCTGCGGCTCGGCGTGACGGACTTCTGCTCCGCGTACGGGCTGCGCCGAGCGCCCGACATGACCGCGTACGACGTCCAGCTCGTCGCCTCGGTGATCGCCGACGTGGTGAACGTGCTCGGGCGGGCGGACGGCAGCGGCTTCACCGTCACCGGCCCGGTGTGGGAGTACTTCAGACAGCACGAGCGGATGTTCAAGCCGCAGCTGCGGCGGACGCCCTTCGCCGGGCCCGCGGAGGAGCTGCGCACGGCTCTCATCGAGCACGACATGGACGGGCTGCTGCGGGAGATCCAGCTCGACCGGGCGAACGGCCTCCAGGGCAAGACCTGCATTCATCCTTCGCACGTCGCGCCCGTTCACGCCCTGTCCGTCGTCAGCCATGAAGAGTTCAGCGACGCGCAGGACATCCTGCGGCCCGAGCGGGACGGCGGCGGAGTGCTGCGGTCCGCCTACACGAACAAGATGAACGAAGTGAAGCCGCACCGGGCCTGGGCCGAGCGGATCATGCTGCGCGCCGAGGTGTTCGGCGTCGCGCGGGAGGACGTGAGCTTTGTGGAACTGCTGTCGGCGAGCGTGGGGGCGGGCGCGTGAGCGCGGGTGCGGGTTCCGGTGCGGGTACGGGCGCGGGTGCGGGCGCTGTGTGGTCGGGGCAGTGGGTTGCCGAGCGGCTGGGCGTCTCGCTGGACGGTGACGCCCGGCTTCCCGAGCTGCTCGGACTGGCGCTGCGGCGGAACCCCAAGCGGGCGCACCTGCTGGTGTCGAACGTGCTGGGCAAGCACGTGCCGGCGGCGCCGGCGGCGGTGTACGGGTCCGGGTTCGGGCTCGGGCGGCGGGTCCGGGAGCTGCTCGGGGAGGAGGAGGCCGGGCGGGCCGTCGTGCTGGGGTACGCGGAGACGGCCACCGGGCTGGGGCACGCCGTGGCCGACGGGCTGGGGCTCGCTCCGTACCTGCACTCGACGCGGCGGGCCGTGGCGGGGATCGCGCCGGTGGGGGGCTTCGAGGAAGAGCACAGCCATGCCACGTCGCACCTGCTGCTGCCGGAGGACCCGGGGTTCTTCGCGGGGGGCGGGCCGCTGGTCCTGGTGGACGACGAGTTCTCGACGGGGCGGACGGTCCTGAACACGATCGCGGCGCTGCACGCGGGGTTTCCGCGGGGGCGGTACGTGGTCGTGGCGCTGGTCGACATGCGGTCGGAGGAGGACCGCGCGCGGCTCGCCGAGTTCGCGGCGGAGCTGGGGGCGCGGGTGGATCTCGTCGCGCTGGCTTCGGGGGCGGTGCGGTTGCCGGACGGGGTGCTGGAGCGGGGGCAGGAGCTGGTGGCCGAGCGGGAGGCGTCGGCGGCTGCCGGTGCGTCGGGGTGCCGGGGCCGGGGGCTCCGGGGTGGGGGTCCGGGGCCGCATATTTACGGGCCCGGACCCGGCGCCGCTTCGGTGCCCTCGTCCCCGTCGGGCCCACAAATACACGTCAGCGCCCCGGACCCCCACCCCTGCGCCCCCGCCCCCTCCCGTCACACTCCGGCCGCGCCGCCCGTGACCCGTGTGGACCTTCAGTGGCCCGTCGGTGTCCCCGACGGTGCCCGGCACGGCTTCACTCCGGAGCAGCGGGCTGGCTTGGAAGCCGCTCTGCCGGCTATGGCCGCTCGGCTTGCCAGTGTTCTGGGTACTGGGGTTGGGGGCACCCGGCGCGTCCTCGTTCTCGGTACCGAGGAGCTGATGTACGTTCCCCTGCGCCTCGCGCAGGCGCTCGATGACGTGGCGGCCGGCATTGACGTGCGGTTCTCCACCACCACCCGGTCGCCCGTCCTGCCCGTCGACGACCCCGGCTACGCGATCCGTTCGCGGATCACCTTTCCCGCGCACGACGAGCCCGCCGACGGTCCGGGCGACCGCTACGCGTACAACGTCGCCGGCGCCGGCTTCGACGCCGTCGTCGTGGTCACCGACTCGCACGGTGACACGCCCGAGCTGCACGCGGAGGGCGGTCTCCTCGACGCGCTGTCCGCGCACACGGCGAGCGTGCTGCTCGCCGTCGTCCCCTCCTACACACCCGAGGTCGCACCGCCCATGCCCGAGCCCCTCCGCGGCCCCGCCTTCTCCTCCTACGCGCCCGAGGACGTCGGCTGGCTCCTCCAGGACCTGTCGGGGGTCGAGCTGGAGGCGCCCACCGAGGAGCGCGAGGAGGCCATCCAGAGCGGCGGGGCGCACTACGCGGAGTCGCTGCCCGTGGAGTACCAGCCCAGTGCGCAGTACCAGGCCCTCTACCAGGCCGCTCTGGACGCGTCGGCGGGCCGGGTCGCCCGTGCCGTCGGGGTGGTCACCGAGACCGTGCTCGCCGAGCGGTCGCCCCGGCCCGTGCTCGTCTCGCTGGCCCGGGCCGGGACGCCCGTCGGCGTGCTGATGCGCCGCTGGGCCCGCCACGCGCACGGCCTGGACCTGCCGCACTACGCCGTCTCCATCGTGCGGGGCCGCGGCATCGACCGCGTGGCGCTGCGCTGGCTCGCCGAGCACCACGACCCCGCCGACGTCGTCTTCGTGGACGGGTGGACCGGCAAGGGGGCGATCACCCGTGAGCTGGCCGCGGCCCTGGAGGGCTTCGACGGGTTCGACCCGCGCGTCGCCGTCCTCGCCGACCCCGGTCACTGCGTGGACACCTACGGCACCCGGGACGACTTCCTCATCCCGTCCGCCTGCCTCAACTCCACCGTCTCGGGGCTCGTCTCCCGGACCGTGCTGCGGTCCGACCTGGTCGGGCCGCACGACTTCCACGGCGCCAAGTTCTACCGCGAGCTGGCCGGCGCCGACGTCTCCCGCGCGTTCGTCGACGGGGTGACGGCCCGCTTCGGCGAGGTGGAGGGGGACGCGCGGCGGGACGCCAAGGAGCTCGCCGGCACCGACCGCACGCCCACGTGGGCCGGGTGGGCCGCCGTCGAGCGGATCAGCGAGGAGTACGGCATCCACGACGTCAACCTCGTCAAGCCGGGGGTGGGGGAGACCACCCGCGTGCTGCTGCGGCGCGTCCCGTGGAAGATCCTCGCCCAGCGCGGGGCCGGGGCGGACCTGGATCACGTGCGGCTGCTCGCCGAGCAGCGCGGCGTGCCCGTGGAGGAGACCGACGGCCTGCCGTACAGCTGCGTCGGGCTCATCCACCCCCGCTACACGCGCGGCGCCACCGGCGCCGACGGCAAGGCGGTCGCGAAGTGACCGTCCTCGTCGCCAGTGACCTCGACCGCACCCTGATCTACTCGGCCGCCGCGCTCGGCCTGGAGGGGCCCGACGCCCTCGCGCCCCGGCTCCTGTGCGTCGAGGTCTACGAGCGCAAGCCGCTGTCGTACATGACCGAGACGGCGGCCGGCGTGTTCGCGGAGCTGGCCGCCGCCGTGCCCCTCGTGCCCACGACCACCCGGACGCGCGAGCAGTACGGGCGGATCCGGCTGCCCGGCCGCCCGCCCGCGTACGCGATCTGCGCCAACGGCGGCGAACTGCTCGTCCAGGGCGTCTCCGACCGGTCCTGGCGGGCCGGCGTGGAGCGGCGGATCGCCGCCGGGTGCGCCCCGCTCGCCGAGGTGCGCGCGCACCTGGTGCGGGCCGCCGACCCCGCGTGGCTGCTCAAGGAGCGCACCGCCGAAGACCTCTTCGCGTACCTGGTGGTCGACCGGGCGCTGCTGCCCGCGGGGTGGGTGGAGGAGCTCACCGAGTGGGCCGCCGCCCGCGGCTGGAGCGTGTCCCTCCAGGGCCGCAAGCTCTACGCCGTGCCGCGCCCGCTCACCAAGAGCGCCGCGGTCGCGGAGGTCGCGCGGCGTACGGACGCCTCCGAGGTGCTCGCCGCCGGCGACTCGCTGCTCGACGCCGACCTGCTGCTCGCCGCGGGCCGCGGCTGGCGGCCCGGCCACGGCGAGCTCGCCGACACCGGCTGGACCGCCCCGCACGTCACCGCCCTCAAGACGCGCGGCGTGGCCGCGGGCGAGGAGATCCTGCGGGCTTTCGCGGGTGCGGCGGCGTAGGCTCGTCGCACTCTTGTGTGCATCCCCGGTGAGTCGAGGAGGAACCGTGACGGAGTTCAAGGGCACTGTGCTCACACCCGAGTTGTACGCGTACGTGCTTGCGCACAACCCCCCGCTCGACCCCGTGCAGCGCGGCCTGGTGGAGACCACCCAGCGGGCCCTCCCCGCGCACGCGATCAAGCAGATCGCCGAGGAGCAGGTGGCGTTGCTGGCGTTCCTCGTGCGGCTGACCGGAGCCCGGCACGTCGTGGAGGTCGGCACGTTCACCGGCCTGTCCGCGCTGGCCATGGCGCAGGCGCTGCCCGAGGGCGGCAGACTCGTCGCCCTGGACGTCTCCGAGGAGTGGACCGCCTACGCCCGGCAGGCCTGGGAGCAGGCCGGCGTCGACGGCCGGATCGACCTGCGGATCGCACCCGCCCTGGACTCCCTGCGGGCCATGCCCGCCGAGCCCCGCATCGACCTGGCGTTCCTCGACGCCGACAAGGACAACTACGTCAACTACTGGGAGGAGCTCGTCCCGCGGCTGCGCCCCGGCGGCCTGATCGTCGCCGACAACACGCTGATGATGGGCTCGGTCCTCGACCCGCACAACCACCCGATGGGCGCGGCGGTACGGGAGTTCAACACGCACGTGGCGGCCGACAAGCGCATGGAGTCCGTGATGCTGACGGTCGCGGACGGGCTGACCCTGGCGCGGAAGGTCTGATCAGGCGCAGCAGCCGCCCCCGCAGCAGCCTCCGCCGCCCCCGGCCTGCGGCGCCGGCGCGGCGGAGGAGCCGCCCGTGACGGCGACGGCGGACAGCAGCTTCACCGTGTCCTCGTGCCCGGCGGGGCACGTCGCGGGCGCGGACGACTCGGCCATCGGCCGGCTCAGCTCGAAGGTGTCCCCACAGGCGCGGCAGCGGTATTCGTAACGAGGCATGCGGGCAGCATAGCCAGGCGGCCGGCGGCAGGGGTCACCCCGCCGCCGCCCCCCGCTCGCCCCGGATCTCCTGGACGACCCGGGTCACGGCCTCCCGCACCGCCTCCGTCTCCGTGAGGAAGTGCCACCAGTCCGGGTGCCGCCCCTCCAGGCCGGCGACCGCCCGGTCCAGGCGCTCGACCGCCGCGTCCAGCGGGCGGGCGTGGCGCGGGTCGGGCGTGCTGCGCCCGGCCATCGCCAGGCGCTGCGCGTCGCGGATCGCGAAGCGGGTGCGCTCGACCTCCCGCCGGTGGTCGGCGGACACCTCGTCCAGCCGCCGCAGCCGGTCACCGGCGGCGGAGACGGAGTCGTCGGTGGTGCTCAGCAGGGCCCGCACGGTCGACAGCAGGGCCTGGGCGTCCGGCCACCGCTGCTCGTCGCGCGCCCGGCGGGCCTCGGCGAGCTTCTCCTCCGCCCGGGCGACGGCGCGCTGCGCCTCGCCGGGCACCTGCTGGAGGTCCTGCCAGCAGGCGGCGCTGTAGCGGCGGCGCAGCTCGCTGAGGACGGGCTCGACGCCGGAGGCGCGGGTGGTCAGCGCCTGGGCCCGGGTGCGCAGGGACACCAGCCGCTTGTCGATCTCCGCGACCTTCGCGGGCAGCGCCTCGGCCTCGGCCCGTACGGCCCCGGCCTCCCGGAGCACCTTCTCCGCCCGCTGGAGGGTGCCGGGCACGCCGTGCTGCCCGGCGCCCTGGTTGAGCTTGGTGAGCTCGGGGGAGAGCGCCGCGAGCCGCGCGGCGAGGCCGTCCGCCGCGAGGCCCGCGTCCCGGACGGCGTCGAGGGCGACCGTGGCGGCGAGCAGGGCCTGGCGGGCGCGCTCCACGGCGGGCGCGACCCGCGCCAGCTGGTCCTCGGCGGCGGTCAGGAGCGGGGCGAGGCCCTGCCCGAACCGGTCCAGGTCGGCCTTGGTGCGCAGCAGCTCGTCCTTGGCCCGGGTGAGGTCCGTGCGGGCCCGGGCGGCGGCGCCGGCGTCGAGGTCCTCGCGGTCGAGGTCGTGCGAGTCGACGGCGGAGATGTAGGCGTGCGAGACCTCGTCGATGCGCTGCCCGAAGGCCGCGAAGTCGGCGGCGGCCTTGCGGGCGGCGGGGGAGGAGTCCGCCGCGGTGATCGTCTCGATGGAGATGCGCAGCTCGCGCTGGGCGGTGTCCAGCTCGTAGAAGGCGGCCGCGGCAGCGTCCTTCGCGGCCTGGGCGTCCGCGCGCTGCCCCTCCCCGCGGCCCCAGCCCCAGCGGCGCGTCCCGCCGCCGGCGAAGGCCGCGGGCGCGGTGGCCACGGCCGCGGCGAGCAGGGGGAGCGGCAGGAGGGCGAGGGCGGCGGCGTCCCGGACGGTGGCCGTGAGGGCCCGCGCAGCCCGGAAGCGGCGGTGTGCCGGTCGTGCGGACTGTGCGAAGGTCGCCGTCACTTGCCCTCTCCCGATGGATCGCCCCTGGCGGGATGCCATTCTCCCACCCGGTAAGGACGAACACACGGGACGGTCAGTTCACCCGCATGCGCCCCGCACGTCCACGGCGTCACGTTTGCGGCGACCCCGGCAGGTCGATGTAGGCTGTCACCTCGTGCCAGGGCGCATAGCTCAGCGGTAGAGCGCTGCTCTTACAAAGCAGATGTCGGCGGTTCAAATCCGTCTGTGCCCACCAGCCGAAACGCCCCCGCGGAGAGCCCTCCACGGGGGCGCTGACGGTCGCTTTTGACGGCAGTCCCTACTCTGGACGCCCCCGTCGGCGCCGCAAGAGCCGGTCCATGTGTCCCACTGCCTCTCTGCGCGAATCCTCCGACACGTGGGTGTAGACGTTCATGGTCACTGCGATCTGCGAGTGCCCAAGGATCTCCATCACCACGCGCGGCTGCACTCCCGCGGCGAAGAGCAGCGATGCGCAGCCGTGCCGGGCGTCGTGCAGGCGGATCCGTGGCAGGCCGGCGGACTGCCCGATCCGCTCGAACGACCGGCTGAGGTTCCGGGGCTCGATGGGACGCCCTGTACGCGTCGTGAAGACGTAGTCGCCGTCGTTCAACCAGTCCGTCCCGGCGGCTACGCGCTGAGCCTTCTGCCGCAGGCGTTGCCACCGCAGGGGAGCGATGCACATGAGCGGAAGAGGGATCACCCGGCTTCGCCGGTTCTTCGTGGTGTCCGCGTACAGCTCCTTCTGCACCCGTTGAAGCTGAGACCGAACGGACAGAGTCCGGCGGTCCAGATCAACGTCACCCCAGCGCAGCCCCAGGATTTCACCCCGCCGGAGGCCCAGCGACGCGGCCAGCACGAAAGCTGCGTACAGCGGATCCATGCGGGCTGCCTCCAGAAAGGACACGGTCTCGTCCAGCGTCCACGGATTCAGCTCTCTCGGCTGGACGTGCGGAGCAGGCACCAGTTGAGCCACGTTTCGGCTGATCAGCTCCTCCCGGCACGCGGCTGAGAGGGCGGAACGCAGGACGCGGTGCGACTCCTTGGCCGTAGCCGCCGACGCTTGGCGCTTAACGGCGGCGAGCAGACGACGCACGTCCGCAACGCCCAATGACTCCAACCGCTTCGCGCCGATCTGCGGTATGAGGTACAGGCGCACGTGCGTCTCGTACTTCGCGTACGTCGTCTTCTTGCGCTCGGGCGGCTTGACGTACTGCTCCAGCCAGTACGGAAACCACTCGGAGAGCTTGGCGGAGCGGGTCGGTGTCGGGATGCCCTGACGGTCCCGGCGCACCAGTTCCTGCCGTTTGGTGTCGCACTCCTCCCACGTGCTGCCGTAGACCGTCTTGCGCTTGCGGGTGCCGTCAGGCTGGGGGACATACACGCGGGCTTCGTACCGGCCGTCCTTGCGCTGCCAGATACTGCCAGCACCATTCGGGTTTCTCTTGCGTGCCATCAGGCGGCTTCCTCCAAGTTGGCCTGCATGAAGTTCTGCAGAGCGTCGGCGGGGATTCGGCGGGCCCGGCCAACCTTGATGCTCTGAAGCTGCCGAGAGCGGATGAGGTTGTAGATCATCGATCGGCTGAGGCGAAGGGCCACCATGACTTCGGGCACTGTCAGGGCCTCGTGGCTGGGGAGGGGAGGGGTGCTCATCGCTGCCTCCGAGTTGGAGTCACATTGCTCTGAGTCGCGACTCATCGCGACTCATCGCGACTCAGAGCGGGATGGAGAGGTGTTGAGTCGCGATGAGTCACGACTCAGGCGAATGTGGGCCGGAGGGGTTGAGGGTGATGCCGTTGTAGGTGGCCACTTGCCGGCCGTAGGCATCGCGGGGGCGCGTCCGGTTGAGCTGGGGGACTACAGCGAGCAGGTTGCGGCCGAACACCTGCTTCGAGCCGACCGCCTTCACGCCGTTGTCCTCGGCCCATTCCCGCCAGACCGCCCACAGGGCGTCCACGGGAACGCTGCAGGCCGGGCCGGTGATGCAGCGTTCGCGGACGAACGCGCTGGTGGGTGAGGCGGTGTCCTGCATGGTGGTGACCGCCTCGCGGCTGCACTCGGGCTCGGTGATCCTGCCCTTGGCTTCCAGCCGGGCAAGCCCGTCCAATGCCCAGTTCAGGATGCCGGGCATCTCCGCGGTGAGCCGGCCGAACAGGGTGGGGTCCTCTTTGCCCAGCCAGGACACCGTCATGTTCAGCACGACGAAGCGGCGGGCGATGACCCCGGAGGAGTCGCCGAAGTACGGCAGCTCGTTGGAGAGGATCATCAGCCGCGTGGGGAGCTTGCCGGTCCACACTTCGCGGTACTTGCGATCGACGTCGATCGTGTCCTCACCGGAGATGGTCAGCAGCCGCTCCACGACCTGACTGTCGTTGCCGGACAGCCGGGCGTCGGCAATGACTGCGAGCGGCTTGCCAACCAGCGTCGACAGCCCGAAGTTCGTGCCGAGACCGGCGAGGGTGGGTCCGGCGAGGTTCTCCTTGCCGACCAGCTCTTTGAGCACGCGGGCGATGGTGCCCTTGCCGGAGCGAGACGGGCCGACGATGAGAAGGATCTTCTGCTGGTCGGTGCGGCCGGAGAGGACGTAGCCGAACCACTCCTGTAGCGCCTGGATCGCGTCGGGGGCGTCGGGCCAGATCTGCGCCAGGAAGCCTTCCCAGGTGGGCGCGGTGGCCTGCGGGTCGTAGGCGAAGGGCACGGAGACGAGGTTGAAGAACCCCGGACCGTGCGGCAGCAGCTCCCGGTCCCCGATCCTCAGCAGCCCGTTTTCACAGGCCACGATCGGGCTTCCGTCCTGCTCGCCCTCACCATCGGGCGTGATCCAGGCGGGTGCATCTACATCGGTGGGGAGCAAGGTGATGGCTCCTAGGGCGTCGAGGAGGTTGCTGATCTTCTGCTTCGTGGGCGCCCAGTCCCGCATCTCCGGCTGCCCGTCCTTGCCAGGAGCGCTGTAGACGGCGTGCTCCAGGCGCTCGTACATGGCGGCGCGCACCTGCACTTCGTCCAGCTCACGCCAGCAGGTACCTGTCCAGCGCATCCACGAGCCGCGCCAGCGCCGGCGTACAAGCCGTCCCGTTTCGCTCTGCCAGTCCGGCAGCAGACGACGGGCCACAGCCAGCGGGTTGGAGGGGGCGGGCAGCTCTTCCAGGCCGGTCACGCGGCGGTCCTCGCTTCCGGGGGGGTCCGGAGCGGGCAGGAGTCGCGGTGGGCGGTGTGGGCTTCGACCAGGGCCAGCACGCGGGCAGGGCCGACGGCACTGTGCTCCCAACCACACCAGCACCATGAGGTGGCCGTGGGGGTAGCGCCGCGCGGCGCCCTGATGTGCAGCCACGCGATGGGGTAGCGACCGTCTCCGGCCTGCGGCTCAGGGCGAGGAGCTGAAAGGACGCCCTGACGGGCGGCCTTTCCCTGGTCGCGCCCCGGAGCCGGGGGTGCGGCCTTGTGGGCGGGGTCCGGTCGGCTGGTGGTGGGGTGGCGTTTGGGTTGCGGGGGCGGCGGGGTGGGGGTCATGCCGTCTCCCGGGGCCGGCAGGTGCGGGCGGAGTAGGCCAGGGCATCGCGGATCGTCGCGCGGCACTCGGCCGCTGGCAGTCCCACGGATTCCCCGGCCGACCCAAACGCTTCTTCGACCACGGCGCGGGGGATATCGCCCCAGACCACGAAGCGCCCCATGGCGATCGTCCGGGTCAGCAGCAGCCGGTGCCGCTGCCCCTTTCGGGCCGCCCGCACGGTCGCGACTTCGCGATCCAGGGCTGCCTCCGCCCGGCGGGTGGCCCGGCCGGGGATACGCAGGGCAGCAAGCTGCCGGGGCGGCTCGGGACGGGTGCCGAGCTGGTGCAGCAGCCAGCCGGGCAGCACAGCTGTGGGCCCGTCGTTCACCACCTCGTACATCCCCTGGGCGGTGGTGCTGCCCACGGCGACGATGTTGCCGCCCCACGCGCGGGTGTCGATGTTCGGGGCCACGGTCTTGGTGGTGCTGGGCAACCGGACACCAGCCGGGACGTGGAAGTACAGGTGAAGACCAGCGCTTGGTGTCCGCACCGTGTAGGTGGCCGGCCAGGGCACTCCGGCGCGCTCGCAGAGCGCCGTGAAGGATGTCGCGCCGCAAGGCGCGTCCGAACTGCTCTTGTCCTTTGAAACGTCCAGGTCGACCACGAGCAGACCGGACGGGCCGGTCGCGATGCCGACGTTGAACGGCCGCGTACTCCAGGCGCGGCGGATCCGGTCGGGGTCGGTGGTGGCGCGCTGCTCCCACTTGCGGTGCCCGCCGGCGCATTCGCCGGTCTTGGGGCAGGAGCGTTCGCCGTGCAGTGCGGAGCCTTTGGCGCCGGGGCGGAGCGGGTGGACGTGCCAGCCGCGGGCGGCGGCGTCCAGAGCGGCGGTGAGCAGGAGTGCTCGCCGCGTGGGGGCGTGATGCGTCATGCTGGTTGCCTCCAACGAGTCTGTTGCGGACTGGTTGGCCGGGGCGACCGCGTGTCTTTGGCGAGATCGGGCGGTCGCCCCGGGTGTACCTAGGCGATGTCCAGAGCGAGCTGGGATGGGGTACAGCGCGCGGCTTCGGGCGCCAAGCTGGCGAGCAGGGTGCGGTAGGCGAGGGCGGCTTGGTGGATGACGACGCCGTTGCCGAGGATCTTGAGCTGGTCGGAGCGGGACAGCCCGAGGTCCGTGCCGGTCACCCAGCCGGGTTCGGCGCCCATCATCCATTCCACGAAGCCCGGGGACAGGCGACGGTTGCCCTTCGTGCCCGGTTCGGTCGGCTCCGGCGCCGGGCGCCCCAGGACGGCCTCCCAGCGCCGGATGGCGGGCCCGTAGTCGGTGCCGTTAGTGGCCACCCACCGATCGTCCAGGCGAACGGCCTGCCCGGGGAGGTAGTAGTTCCCGGCCCGGTCGCGCTGGTTCGGCCCACCGTGCGGCCCGTCAGACGCTTTGGGAGTCGCCAGCAGGTTGACCACCACCTCGTTCAGCGGACGGGAGTTGGTCCCCAGCAGATTGGAGGCGCCGGACTTCCAGTCGCGGGCCGCGGGGGTGGGCAGCAGCGTCACGGCGGTGCGCAGGTTCATACCGCCCCTGCGCTTGGGCGAGGTTCCGGGGCCACCGGTTCCGTCGGCGGCGGCCGGGGTGGGCAGCAGCCTCAAGCGTTCGTCGGGGGCAGCAAGAAGACCACTTCGTCCTCCAGCGTGGGCCCGTGCCCGCCCGCTTTGCGCTTGTCCGGGTGCTGGGGTCCCCCGTTGCGGCCGAGCTGGGAGGTAGGGGTCTTCAGCAGCGGGATACGCGAGGGCGAACCAGCGGTCGCGCCGGTGGCAGGCTCCAACTTCGGGATCTCCAGCGCGTAGGCACAGCCACCGTGCGTCGTACCCGCACGCGGCCAGGTCCGCGGCGACGACGTCGAGTCCCCGGCTCCGGATGGCGGCGACGTTTTCCAGGAACACGAATCGGGGTCGAAGATGGCGAATGGCCTGAGCGACGGTTTTCCACAGCCCTGAGCGGTCACCGGCGATCCCTCCCCGAGATCCAGCGTTGGAGATGTCCTGGCAGGGAAAGCCGGCGGTCAGCGCCGCCGAGCGTGGCAGCGAGGCGGCCAGCGCCGCCCAGTCGACGGCCTTGATGTCGCCCAGGTTGCGGGTGTGGGGCAGGCGGGCGGCCAGCAGCCTTGATGCGGCCGGGTCCTTCTCGCCAACCAGGAACGTGGGCAGGCCGGTTACGGCTTCTACGGCCAGGTCCAGCGCACCGGATCCGGTGCACAGGCTGACGTTGCCGCCCTGCGGCGGCGCAACGGGAGGGTGGATCATGCTGTTTGCCTCCGACGAGTCTGTTGCGGACTGGTTGGCCGGGGCGACCGCGTGTCTTTGGCGAGATCGGGCGGCCGCCCCGGGCGTACTTACTGATCGTTTCAGAATGAGTTGAGCTGTGGGTCTTGCGCTCGGCAATCTTGGTCGGCAGGGTGTCCGGATGCGTGCTGATCTTGTTCCGGACGA
>NZ_JBIBIZ010000010.1:0-444325 GCF_042958085.1 Streptomyces sp. NPDC008001
TCTGGCGTTGACTTTTGGCACGCTGTTGAGTTCTCAAGGAACGGACGCTTCCTTTGTACTCACCCTCTCGGGCTTTCCTCCGGGCGCTTCCCTTCTGTGCTTCACACTCTATCAGGAGTTTTTCCGCTCTCCCGCCGCCCTGTTTTCCGCAGACATAAAGACATACGGACACACAGCAGCAGATCCGAGAAAGGATCACTTCTGATGGGGTGCTGCCCCCACCTCGCCGGCAGTTGACTGCGGGCCTCGGTCGTGGGCAGGGATCTGACAGTACATGCCCTCCCCACACGAGGCAAATCGATTACGCACCGCACACGCCGGGGGCCGCTTCGACTCGTGCGGAATCCTCAGTTCCTATGACTTAGGCTTCCGATCAGTGCGCCGTCCAGGACAGGTAGTGACGGCGCGTGACGAATCTCCACCTGGGAGGCTTCCCATGACCACCGTGTCGTCCCCGATCGCCGGACGCGCCATCGGACTCGCGGCAGTGCCCGATCCGGTCTTCTCCGGCGCGATGGTGGGACCCGGTACCGCCGTCGACCCCGTTCGTGAGCCCCACGCCGCGGTCTCCCCCGTCGACGGCGTCATTGTCTCGCTTCACCCGCACGCGTTCGTCGTCGTCGACGCCGAGGGCCACGGTGTGCTGACGCACCTCGGCATCGACACCGTGCAGCTCAACGGCGAGGGCTTCGAGCTGCTCGTCAACAAGGGCGACACCGTGACGCGCGGCCAGGAGGTCGTGCGCTGGAACCCGGTCGCCGTCGAGGCGGCCGGCAAGTCGCCGGTCTGCCCCGTCGTTGCGCTGGAGGCGACCGCCGACTCGCTCGGCGACGTCCGCGAGGACGGCGACGTCAAGTCCGGCGACCAGCTCTTCAGCTGGAAGTAGCCGATTCCGCTCCCGGTGACAGGGGGCGGCACGTACGACATCCACCGCGGCGGCCCGAGCCGCCGCATCAACCGGAGACGGGTGAAATGGAGACAACGCTGCGAGGCGTCGGCGTGAGCCACGGTGTGGCCATCGGCGAGGTCCGGCACATGGGCACGGCGGTGCTGGAGCCGCCGGCCAAGCAGATTCCGACGGACGAGGCGCCGCGCGAGCAGGGCCGCGCCCGCCAGGCCGTGGAAGCTGTGGCCGCCGACCTCATCGCGCGCGGCAACCTGGCCGGTGGCGAGGCCCAGCACGTGCTGGAGGCCCAGGCCATGATGGCCCAGGACCCCGAGCTGATGGCCGACGTCGAACGGCGCATCACCGTCGGCAGCACCGCGGAGCGCGCGGTGTACGACGCCTTCGCCGCCTACCGCGCGCTACTCGCCAACGCGGGCGAGTACCTGGCCGGCCGCGTGGCCGACCTGGACGACGTGCGCAACCGCATCGTCGCGCGCCTGCTGGGCGTGCCGATGCCGGGCGTGCCCGACAGCGACGAGCCCTACGTGCTGATCGCCCGGGACCTCGCTCCCGCCGACACCGCACTGCTGGACCCGACGCTGGTGCTGGGCTTCGTGACCGAGGAGGGCGGGCCGACCAGCCACAGCGCCATCCTGGCGCGGGCCCTCGGGGTGCCGGCGGTCGTGGCGCTGCCGGGTGCGGGTGAGCTTGCCGAGGGCACGGTGGTGGCCGTGGACGGCAGCACGGGTGACATCTTCGTGGACCCGAGCCCGGAGAAGCGCGCCGAGCTGATCAAGACGGCCGAGGAGCGCAAGGCGGCACTGTCGGCGTCGTCCGGTCCGGGTGCGACGTCGGACGGTCACAAGGTGCCGCTGCTGGCGAACGTCGGCGGTCCGGCGGACGTGCCGGCGGCCGTCGAGGCGGGTGCCGAGGGCGTCGGTCTGTTCCGTACGGAGTTCCTGTTCCTGGACGACAGCCAGAAGGCGCCGTCGGAGGCCAAGCAGGTCGAGGCGTACCGCAAGGTGCTGGAGGCGTTCCCCGAGGGCCGTGTGGTCGTGCGGGTGCTGGACGCGGGTGCGGACAAGCCGCTGGAGTTCCTGACGCCGGCCGACGAGCCCAATCCGGCGCTGGGCGTGCGGGGTCTGCGGACCCTGCTCGACCACCCGGAGGTGCTGCGCACGCAGCTCACCGCGCTGGCCAAGGCCGCCGAGGGGCTGCCGGTCTACCTTGAGGTCATGGCCCCGATGGTGGCGGACCGTACGGACGCGAAGGCGTTCGCGGACGCGTGCCGGGAGGCCGGGCTGCAGGCGAAGTTCGGTGCGATGGTGGAGATTCCGTCCGCCGCGCTGCGGGCCCGTTCGATCCTGCAGGAGGTCGAGTTCCTGTCGCTGGGCACCAATGACCTGGCGCAGTACACCTTCGCCGCCGACCGTCAGGTCGGTGCGGTCTCGCGGCTGCAGGACCCGTGGCAGCCGGCGCTGCTCGACCTCGTCGCCGCGTCCGCCGAGGCGGCGAAGGCCGAGGGCAAGAGCTGCGGCGTGTGCGGTGAGGCCGCGTCCGACCCGCTGCTGGCCTGTGTGCTGACCGGTCTGGGCGTGACGAGCCTGTCCATGGGCGCGGCGTCGATTCCGTACGTCCGCGCGACGCTGGCCAAGCACACCCTGGCCCAGTGCGAGCGTGCTGCTGCTGCGGCTCGTGCGACGGACTCCGCGGAGGAGGCCCGGCTGGCCGCGCAGGCGGTGCTGTCCGGCGAGTGAGCCGGGCCGTCGCCGTCGCGGTGATGTGAGGTGAAGGGTGTCCCGCCGGGTGGCGGGGCACCCTTCGTCTTTACGCCTCCCCGTCAGTCGTCCAGGGGCAGCCCCGCGTGGTAGTCGACGCCGGGCTCCGGTGGTACGGGTTCGCCGGTGCGGGGGTCGGTGCAGTAGGCGGCGAAGACTTCCGCTTCGGTCAGCGGGTGGAGGCGGCCGCCGTCCTTGAGGTTCCAGCCGCGGACGGTGTCGCGCCGGCCGGGCCTGGTGCTGCGCAGGACGACTCCTCCGGGCCGGTCCGTGGCGATGCCCGCCGCGAGGACCGTGCAGAAGAGGAGTGCTGCCGCTTCGCCGAGGTGCAGCAGCCCGTCGCCGCGGCTCTCCGCGTGGAGCACGGCGACGAGCGGGACCGGTCCTTCGGCCGGGACGCTGCAGACGAAGTGGTGGGTGCCGGGGCCGACGGCTTCGATGATGCGCCGCAGGAGTGCGGTGGCCCGGGCGAAGGCGGCGCGGCCGATGTCCTCGCCGCAGGAGTCGCAGTCGCCGCGGGTGAGCAGCGCCGAGGCGTACTCCCACGTGGCCTGCTGTTCCGCTTCGGCGACGAGGCGGGGCAGCAGGCGGGCGAGGGGCTGGCCCTCGTACGTGACCTTGGTGCCGGCGGCGGCGACCTCCGCGGTGTAGCGCGTGCGGCTGGCCGGGGTGTCGGGGTCGAGGTGGGACTCGGTGCAGAACTCCTCGTAGCCGACGGGGTCGAAGAGGGCGACGCTCGTGTGCGTGCCCCGGGCGGCGAATTCCCGCAGCAGGCCCTCCATCTGCCGCATGTACGTGGCGTGGTCGTCGAAGGTGAAGCTCGTGTAGCCCTGCATGGCGGCGAAGTCCTCCGCACCGGCCAGGACGGCCACGGTGCTGGGGACTTCGCTGCGCAGCCGGCGCCGGGCGCTCACCGTGCGGCGCTCGGTGAGGGGTCTCCTCCTCCCGTCGCGCTGTTTGGTGTGCGGACGTTTACCGCCCGGGGCGCGCTTACCGCCCGGGATGCGCTTGCCGCCCTTGGTGTGCCTGCCGCCCCCGTGGCGGTCCCCTCCTGCCGGCCGTCCTCTGCCGTCGCTCGTGTGCGCCATCTGTCTCCCCCTCAGCGCGGGTGATCAATGCTCACTCACCGTAATGCGTGGCACTGACAATGCGGTCTCGTCATCGTCGCGGGTGAGCCTGCGCTGGGCGAGGCATATGACGGAGAGTCCTGCGCCGAAGGCGAGCCAGCCGAGCGGGCCCGCGGCGATCGCGCCGGTCACGGCCAGGGGTCCGGCGCTGCGCTGGGCGGCTTGTGCGAGGCCGTGGACGCCGAGGTAGGCGCCCTGGGCCGTGGGCGGGGCGAGGGCGACGGACAGTTCCCAGGAGACGGTGGCGTGGAGCATCTCGGCGACGGTGAAAGCGATTGCGGCCAGGGTCAGTGCCGTTGCGGCGAGCCAGCGGCTGTCCGTGGCGGAGGCGGCGAGGGCCGCTCCGCCCGCGAGGAAGGCGGCGGCCAGGGCCGGCAGCGTGCCGCGGGCCTTCTCCGGGGTGGTGCCGAAGCGGGCGAAGGGGACCTGGAAGCAGACGACCAGGACGTTGTTGAGGACGAGGAGGAGGGGAACGAGCCCGTGGGGGACGGTCGTTGCCGTGACGGCCCACAGGGCGAGGCCCATCTTGAAGACGGAGTCGTCGAGGAAGAGGAAGATTTCGGTCACGGTGTAGGCGAGGTAGCGGCGGTCGCGCCAGGGGTTGGTGGTGCGGGCCGGGCGGGCCTCCGCACCGGCCGGGAGCTCCTGAGCACCGGCGCCCGCCGCGCCACCGGTGCCGGAGGCGGAACCGGTTCCGGAGCCCGTGCCGGATCCGGTGGAGGCGCTCGGGCCGCCCCTGGCTACCCGCCGCGACGCCGACGGCGGTTCGCCGCAGCGCAGGGTGAGCAGGGCGACGGCGACGAAGGAGAGCGCGTCGCCGGTCAGCAGCCAGCGGTAGACGGCGGTGGTTCCGGTGGTGAGGGCGGCGGCGGCCACGAGTCCGCCGACGGCCCAGCCCACGTTGGACATCGTGCGGTTGACGGCCTGGTAGTGGCTGCGGTCGGGGCCCGCGATCCGGGTCGCGTAGAGCTTGGTGAGGACGGCGGACGCGCGGTCGCCGAGGCTGCCGACGGCGGCGATGCCGAGCAGGACCCAAAGGTCGGTGCCGGCCAGGAGGGCGAGCGAGGCGACGGCGCGGAGTACCTGGACGGCGGCGAGCAGCGGCCGGAGGGGGATGCGGTCGGCGAGGAGGCCGCCGAGGGGCGGGCCGGCGATGCCGACGGCGCCGGAGACGCCGAGCAGCAGGCCGATCTCGGCCGTGCTCAATCCGGCGACGTAGGTGAAGTACAGGGCGGCGGTTGCGCCCCAGAGGCCGGAGCCGGCCTTGTCGACGAAGGCGACGGCCAGCATGCGGCGGCCGTCCGGCCCTCCCGGTATCTGCATGTGTGTAATCCCCCTTGACCCGGATATTGTATTGATACATACTCAGATCTGTGGCAACACAATATGAGATCACTGGTACGAACGCCAAGGGAATTGCCGCGTCCGTCGAGCGCGGCGTCGCCGACGGCTCGCTGACGCCCGGGAGTTCGCTCCCTCCGGTGCGCACACTCGCCGAGCGGCTCGGCGTGAGCCCGGGGACGGTCGCCACCACGTACAAGGAGCTGCGCCGGCGGGGCATCGTCGTCACCCGCGGGCGCGGCGGGACGGTGGTGGCCGAGGCCCCCGCGGTCGCCTCCCGGCGGCCGCCGAAGGTGCCGGAGGGCCTGCGCGACCTGGCGGGCGGCCATCCCGACCCCGCGTTCCTGCCCGTGCTCGCCCCGCCGGCGCAGGCGGTCCGGGCGGGGCGCTCGCACCGGTCGGCGCCGCGGCTGGCACGGCTGGAGGAGATCACCCGCGCCTGGTACGAGCGCGACGGCGTCCCGTCCGCGCACGTCACCTTCGCGCACAGCGCGCTCGACTGCCTGGCGCGGCTGCTCTCCGTCGAACTGCGGCCCGGTGACGCCGTGGCCATGGAGGATCCCGGCTACCACCACATGCTGGACCTCGTGCCGGCGCTCGGCCTGCGGATCGTGCCGGTCGCGGTGGACGACGAGGGGATGCGCCCGGAGGAGCTGCGGGCGGCGGTGCGCGGCGGGGTGCGGGCCGTCATCTGCAGCCCGCGGGCACAGAACCCGTACGGGGGCGGCTTCTCCGCCGCCCGGCGGGACGCCCTGCTCGCGGTGCTCGCGGAGGCGCCGGAAGTACTGGTGATCGAGAACGACTACGCCGCGGAGGTCTGCGGCGCCCCGCTGCACAGCCTGACGGCCGGGGGCGGCCTGCCCCGCTGGGCCCAGGTGCGGACGGTCACCAAGCACTTGGGGCCGGACCTGCGCTGGGCGGCGGTGGCGTGCGACGCGACGACGCTGGCGCGGCACGACGGGCGGCTGCTGCTGACGTCCGGCTGGGTCAGCCATCTCCTGCAGGAGACGGTGGCCGGGCTGCTCACCGATCCCGGGGCCCGGGCGCTGGTGGACGAGGCCCGCGCCGCCTACGCCGTGCGGCGCGAGGCGCTCATCGCAGAGCTGGCCCGGCGGGGCATCCCCGCGCACGGGGGGAGCGGGTTCAACGTGTGGGTGCCGGTGCGGGACGAGGCGGCCGTGGTCAACGGGCTGCGGTCGGTGGGGTGGTGGGTGGCTGCGGGGGCGCGGTTCCGGATCGGGGCGGCGCCCGGGGTGCGGATCACTGTGGCGGATCTGCGGCCGGCCGAGGCGGTTCGGCTTGCCGCGGACTTTGCTTCTGTGCTGGGTGAGGCCCAGGCTACGTACGGGGGGTGACGGGTCGGGGTTTTCCCCTACCCGCCCCTACCCGCCCTTCCCGTAACCGGGGCTCCGCCCCGGACCCCGTATCGCGCTGGACGCGCTCGTCCTCAAACGCCGGACGGGCTTGATTCTTTGGTGCTCGGACGGGCTGGATCAGTGCCCCCCGCCGCGCTGGACTCTCAGCGCTTCCGTCCCAGGTCCTCGTAGAACTTCAGCAAGTCCGCGTTGTCCACCGAGCCCGGGTTGACCGCCTTTTCCAGGGGTGTGCCCTGGAGGAGGCGTTTGACCGGGACCTCGATGCGCTTGCCGGTGAGGGTGTGGGGGACGGCCGGGACCTCGATGACCTCGTCGGGGACGTGGCGGGGCGAGAGGTTCTCGCGGATGGTGCGCTTGATGCGGTCCAGCAGCGCGTCGTCCAGGCGGGCGCCGGGCGCGAGGTGGACGAAGAGCGGCATCCAGTAGCCGCCGTCCGGCTGTTCGACGCCGATGACGAGGGACTCGCGGATCTCGGGGAGCCGTTCGACGACCTCGTAGATGTCGGCGGAGCCCATGCGGACGCCCTGCCGGTTGAGGGTGGAGTCCGAGCGGCCGTGGATGACGACGCTGCCGTGCGACGTGAGGGTGATCCAGTCGCCGTGCCGCCAGACGCCGGGGAACATCTCGAAGTAGCTCTCGCGGTAGCGGCTGCCGCCGGGGTCGTTCCAGAAGCGGACGGGCATCGACGGCATGGGGTTGGTGACCACCAGCTCGCCGACCTCGTCGGTGACGGGCTTGCCCTGCGGGTCCCAGGCCTGCAGGTCGGTGCCGAGGCAGGGGGCCTGGAGCTCGCCGATGCGGACCGGCAGGGTGGGCACGGCGCCGGCGAAGCAGCTGCACACGTCCGTGCCGCCGCTCACCGACGCGATCCACATGTCCTCCGCGACCTCGTCGTGCAGCCAGCGGAAGCCGTCCGGCGGCAGCGGTGAGCCCGTCGTGGCGACGCACTTGACGCGCGAGAGGTCGAAGTCACGGCCGGGGTGGACCTCCGCCTTGCGGCAGGCCATGACGTAGGCGGCGGAGGTGCCGAAGAGGGTCGCGCCGGTGCGTTCGGCGATGCGCCACTGGGCGGCGGTGTCGGGGTGGCCGGGGCTGCCGTCGTACAGGACGACCGTGGAGCCCACCAGGAGGCCGGAGACGAGGAAGTTCCACATCATCCAGCCGGTGGAGGTGTACCAGAAGAAGCGGTCGCCGGGGCCGAGGTCGCAGTGCAGGGAGAGCTGCTTGAGGTGTTCGACGAGGATGCCGCCCTGGGACTGGACGATGGCCTTGGGCAGGCCGGTGGTGCCGGAGGAGTAGAGCACCCACAGCGGGTGGTCGAAGGGGACTTGTTCGAAGACCGGCTCGGTGCCGGCGGACGTCAGGGCGTCCCACTCCAGGGCGCCTTCGGGGGCCGGGGTGCCCAGCAGCGGGATGTGGACGACGGCGCGCACGGTGGGCAGGCCGGCGCGGAGCTCGGCGACCGTCCCCGCGCGCTCGTGCTCCTTGCCGCCGTAGCGGTAGCCGTCGACGGTGAACAGGACGACGGGCTCGACCTGCTGGAAGCGGTCGAGGACGCTGCGGGCGCCGAAGTCCGGGGCGCACGAGGTCCACACGCCGCCGACGGCCGCGGTGGCGAGGAAGGCGACGACGGCCTGGGGGACGTTGGGCAGGTAGCCGCTGACGCGGTCGCCGGGGCGCACGCCGAGGCGGCGCAGCCCGGCGGCGAGCGAGCCGACCTGCCGGCGCAGGTCGGCCCAGGTGACGGGGCTCGGCTCGTGGGTTTCGTCGACGGCGAGCAGGGCCGGTTCGTCCGCCCGCGCGGGGTCCTCGGCGGCGCGCAGGGCGTGCTCGGCGTAGTTGAGGGCGGCGCCGGGGAACCAGCGCGCGCCGGGCATCGAGCGGTCGGCGAGGACGCGCTCGTAGGGGTGGGAGAAGCGGACGTCGCACCACTCGGCGAGGGCCTGCCAGAACGTCTCCAGCTCCTCGACGGACCAGCGGTGCAGTGCGGCGTAGCTCGCGGCGGGGTCGCCGGGGACCGCGGCGGGGGCGCCGTGCCGCTCGGCGGCCCAGGCCTGGAAGCGGGTGACCTGCGCGCGGGAGATGCGGTCCGCGCCGGGGCTCCAGAGGGGCTCCGGCCGGCCGGCGTGCTGCGGTGCGGTGGTCATGGCTGCTCCCGGGCTCCTGCGCGTCGTGGGCGGTGCCGCGCACGGCCGGATGAGCGCATGGCGCGGCTGAGCAAGGACGATGCCACGTGATCGACTCCTGCACCAGAGCCGGTGGCGTACGTCTCCGTCACGCCGCTCCGGGCGTGCGCGGTCCTCCCCGCGTCCCGCCCCCGTCCTCCCCGCGTCTTCCCTGCGCCTCCCTGCGTGGGTGAACGCCGTCTGAACGCAGGGCGCGGGCGATCGTCCGGGTGGCAGGCTGAGCAGCATGGATGCGCGTGATCTGCTGCGGTTACTGAGGACGGTCCGTACGGCGCGGGGGGCGCGGGCCCTGCGTTCGGCGCTGCGGCGGCGGTGCACGGACAGGGCGGGGCTGCCGCGGCCGGGTGCGGAGAAGGCGCGGGTGCCGGGTGCGGCGCAGGGGGCGGATCCCCTGCCGGGCGGCGGGGTGGTGCACTTCGCGCGGTCGTCGCTGCGGGTGCGGGTGGCGGTGGGCGGTGCGGTGTTCGTCGGCTGGGACGGGGCCGGGCCGGAGCCGTCGTACGCCCTGAGCGGGCCGGGGCCGGAGGCGGACGAGCGGGCGGTGCTGGAGCCGGACACCGACGGCGGCTGGCGGGTGGTGTCGGAGCGGATGCTGGTGGTCGTCGGCCGGCACGGCACGGTGGAGGTCCGGACTCCGGGCGGCGTCCTGCTGCGGCGTGACCTGCCGCCGCGGTGGTGGGAGCCCGTGGCGGACACGGACGCGGAGGCGGACGGCCGGCGGGGCGTGCGTGAGGCCCGCTGGGCGCTGCGCTCGGAGGTCGCGGCGGACGCCCGCTTCTTCGGGCTGGGCGGCCGGTCGGCGGGTCCGCGGCTGCGGGACGGCACGTACCGGCTGTGGAACACCGATCCGTACGGTGCCTTCGAACCGGGTGACGACCCGCTGTACATCACGATGCCGGTGCAGCTGGTGGTGGCGGACGCGGGGACGCACCTGGTGTTCCACGACGACTCGTGGGACGGGCGGGTCACGGTGGCGGAGGGCGAGGAAGGGGCCGGGTCGGGCCACGACCGGCCGGGCCGCTGCGAGGTGCGGATGGACGGCGGCCCGCTGCGCTACTGGGTGCTGGTGGGGACGCCGGCGCGGGTGCTGCACGGCTGGTCGGCGCTGACGGGGGCCGCGGCGGTACCGCCGTCGTGGGCGCTGGGGCACCACCACGCCCGCTGGGGTTTCGGCAGTGAGCAGGAGGTGCGGCGCGTGGTGGCGGGGTACGCCGAGCGCGGGCTGCCGCTGTCGGCGCTGCACCTGGACATCGACCACTACCGGGGGCACCGCGTCTTCACGGTGGACCGGGAGCGGTTCCCCGATCTGCCGGGGCTGGCGGCGGAGCTGCGGGAGAAGGGGGTGCGGCTGGTGTCGATCGTGGACCCGGCGGTGAAGGCCGAGCCGGGCCAGTGGGTGTACGACAGCGGCGCGGCGGCCGACGCGTTCGTGCGGGACGGCCGGGGGCGGCGGGTGCGGGGCGAGGTGTGGCCGGGCGAGTCGGTCTATCCGGACTTCACCGATCCGCGGGTGCGCAAGTGGTGGGGCGGGCTCTACGGGGAGCGGCTGGCGCAGGGTTTCTCGGGGGTGTGGCACGACATGAACGAGCCGGTGTCGTTCGCCCCGTTCGGGGATCCGTCGCTGCCGCTGTCCGCGCGGCACTCGCTGGAGGGCCGCGGCGGGGACCACCGCGAGGCGCACAACGTGTACGGCCTGTCCATGGCCAGGGCCGGGTACGAGGCGCTGTGCGAACTGCGGCCCGGCGAGCGCCCGTTCCTGTTCTCGCGTTCGGGCTGGGCGGGCATGCAGCGCTACGGCGGCACGTGGTCGGGTGACGTGGCGACGGGCTGGCCGGGGCTGCGGGCGTCCCTGGCGCTGGTGCTGGGCCTGGGGCTGTGCGGGGTGCCGTACTCGGGGCCGGATGTGGGGGGCTTCTCGGGGTTCCCGTCGCCGGAGCTGTACGTGCGCTGGTTCCAGCTGGGCGCGTACCTGCCGCTGTTCCGCACGCATTCGGCGATCACGGCGGGGCGCCGGGAGCCGTGGGAGTTCGGCGGGGAGGCCCTGGAGCACACGGCGGCCGTGCTGCGGGAGCGGATGCGGCTGCTGCCGTACTTCGTGACGCTGGCGCACCTGGCGCAGCGCACCGGGGCGCCGTACGTGCGCCCGGTGTGGTGGCGGTCGCCGGAGGACCGGGCGCTGCGGGACTGCGAGGACGCGTTCCTGCTGGGTGACGCGCTGCTGGTGGCGCCGGTGCTGGAGCAGGGTGCGGACCGGCGGGCGGTGCGGCTGCCGCGCGGGCTGTGGTACGACACGGCGACGGGCCGGCCGTACGAGGGGCCGGGGCAGGTGCTGCTGGATGCGCCGCTGTCGCGGATCCCGGTGCTGGCGCGGGCGGGATCGGTGGTGCCGGTGCGGCGGGACGCCGGGGACGGGGCCGGGCCGGTGGAGCTGGAGGTGTGGGCTCCGGCCCCGGGCCGTACGGGCGGCGGGGTCCTGGTGCCCGACGCGGGGGACGGGTGGGAGCAGCCGCAGGTGGTGCGGTTCACGACGCGGCTGCGGGACGGTGCGGTGGTCGTGGAGCAGGAGGGTGCGGAGGTGGTGGGGTATCCCGTGCGGGTGCGGGGTGAGGGCGCGCGGTGAAGGTGAAGGTGAAGTGAGGGGGCGGGGGCTCTTCCCGGGGCGCCCGTCCCGCTGCTATCTGGACGTCATGAACAGAACACGGTTCTCCTCCGCCCTGCGCTCCTCCGTCCTGCGGGCCGTCACGCTCCTCGCGGCGGCTCTCCTCGCCATGGTGGTCTTCCCGCCGGCGGCGCCCGCGTACGGGGCCGCGCAGGGAGCTCCGCACGAGCCGCGCCCGCCGCGCGGGTTCGTCGCCCTCGACGACGTGGATCCCACGATCCTGCAGGAGATGCGGTACGTCACCGTGCACAACTTCACGGGCCACCGCGTCGACGGCTACCGGCGGCCCCTGTGCGTCCTCACGCGGGAGGCCGCCGAAGCCTTGCACCGGGCGCAGCGCTCGCTGCTGCGCCGGGGCTACTCGCTGAAGGTCTACGACTGCTACCGCCCGCAGCGGGCCGTGAACGACTTCGTGGAGTGGGCGAAGGACCTCGGGGACACGCGCATGAAGGCGGAGTTCTATCCGCGCGTGGACAAGTCCCGGCTGTTCGCGGACGGGTACATCGCGGAGAAGTCGGGGCACAGCCGGGGCAGCACCATGGACGTGACGCTGGTGAAGCTGCCGGCCCTGCCGGCGCGGCCGTACGTGCCCGGGGAGCCTCTCGTCCCCTGCTACGCGCCGCAGCAGCAGCGCTTCCCGGACAACTCGGTCGACATGGGCACGGGCTTCGACTGCTTCGACACCCTCGCGCACACGCTGGACCCGCGCGTGACCGGCGCGCAGCGGGCGAACCGGCTGCTGCTGAAGTCCGCCCTGGAGGGCCAGGGATTCGTCAACCTGCCCGAGGAGTGGTGGCACTTCACGCTCAAGCCGGAGCCGTTCCCGGACACGTACTTCGACTTCCCCGTCCTGCGCCGCCCCGCTCACGCCGCGCCCTGACGCACGCCCTGACGCGCTCCTTGACGCTCCGTCACGGCGGGAGAACACTTCCCGTCCGGACAGGCTCCGGGTCATTCCGAGGTCAGGAGGCGCCATGACGGGTCCGTACGTCGCCGCGATCGACCAGGGCACCACGTCCAGCCGCTGCATCGTCTTCGACCGGGACGGCCGGCCCGTCGGCGCGGACCAGCGCGAGCACCGGCAGATCTTCCCCAAGCCGGGCTGGGTGGAGCACGACGCCGCCGAGATCTGGGCGAAGGTGACGGCCGTGGTGGCGGGCGCGCTGGCCGCGGCGGGCCTGCGGGCCGGCGACCTGAGCGCACTGGGCATCACCAACCAGCGGGAGACGACGGTCCTGTGGGACCGTTCCACGGGCAAGCCGGTGCACAACGCGGTCGTCTGGCAGGACACCCGCACCGAAGCGCTCTGCCGCGAGCTGGGCGGAGCGGACGGGCAGGACCGGTTCCGGGCGGCGACGGGGCTGCCGCTGGCGAGCTACTTCTCCGGCCCCAAGGCGGCCTGGCTGCTGGAGCACGTGCCGGGGCTGCGGCGCAGGGCCGAGAACGGCGAGATCGCCTTCGGCACGGTCGACTCCTGGCTGATCTGGAACCTGACGGGCGGCACGGACGGCGGGGTGCACGTCACGGACGTGACGAACGCGGCGCGCACCCTGCTGATGGACCTCGGCACGCTCCAGTGGGACGCCGGGATCCTGGCGGCGATGGGCATCCCGGAGGCCGTCCTGCCGGAGATCCGGTCCTCCTGCGAGGTGTACGGGAGGGCCGTGGGGCCGCTCGCCGGGGTGCCGGTGGCGGCCGCGCTGGGCGACCAGCAGGCGGCGGTGTTCGGCCAGACCTGCTACGGGGTGGGCGAGGCCAAGAACACCTACGGGACGGGCAGCTTCCTGCTGCTGAACACCGGGACCCGGCCGGTCCCGTCGAAGAACGGCCTGCTGACGACGGTGGGGTACCGGCTGGGCGGCGAGCCCGCCGTCTACTGCCTGGAGGGGTCCATCGCGGTCACGGGCGCGCTCGTGCAGTGGTTCCGCGACCAGCTCGGGCTCATCCGGTCGGCCGGCGAGATCGAGGCGCTGGCGGCGAGCGTCCCCGACAACGGCGGCGCGTACGTCGTGCCCGCCTTCTCCGGCCTGTACGCGCCGTACTGGCGCTCGGACGCCCGGGGCGTGATCACCGGCCTGACCGGCTACGTGACGCGGGCGCACCTCGCGCGGGCGGTGCTGGAGGCGACGAGCTGGCAGACGCGGGAGGTCGTCGACGCTATGTTCCAGGACTCCGGCGTGCGGATCAGCTCGCTGAAGGTGGACGGCGGCATGACGGCAAACGGCCTGCTGATGCAGCATCAGGCCGATGTGCTGGGGGTGCCGGTGATCCGGCCGGTGGTGGCCGAGACCACGAGCCTGGGCGCGGCGTACGCGGCCGGGCTGGCGACGGGCGTGTGGCGCGATCCGGACGAGCTGCGGGCGCACTGGCAGCGGGACGCGGAGTGGACGCCCCGGCGGGCGCCGGCGGAACGCGAGGCCGAGTACCGGGTGTGGCGGAAGGCGGTCGAGCGGAGCTTCGGCTGGCTCGAAGCGGAGGAGGAGGAAAGGCCGAGGATCGAGGGCTGAGAGCCGCGGGCTTGAGAGCCGAGGAGCCCCGGGGCTGAGGGCCCGGGGCCCGCCGGGCGGGCGCTACGCCGAGCGCTGCCGCGCCGCCCCGGCGGCGATCGCGTTCTCCACCACCGACACCAGCACCCCCTTGACCGACTCCTTCTCCCGCGCGTCGCAGAGGATCACCGGCACCGCGGGGTCGAGGTCGAGGGCGTCGCGCACGTCCTCCTCGGGGTAGCGGGCGGCGCCGTCGAAGCAGTTGACGGCGAGGGTGAAGGGGATGCCGCGGCGCTCGAAGTAGTCGACGGCGGCGAAGCAGTCCTGCAGCCGCCGGGTGTCGGCGAGGACGACGGCGCCGAGGGCGCCGCGGGCCAGTTCGTCCCACAGGAACCAGAAGCGGTCCTGGCCCGGGGTGCCGAAGAGGTAGAGGACCAGGTCGTCGCGGAGGGTGATGCGGCCGAAGTCCATGGCGACGGTGGTGGTGCGCTTGCCCTCCACGCCGGAGGTGTCGTCGACCGGCCGCCCCGCTTCGGTGAGCAGCTCCTCCGTGCGCAGCGGCCGGATCTCGCTGACCGCGCCGACGAGCGTGGTCTTGCCGGCCCCGAAGCCCCCGGCGACCAGGAGCTTGAGGGCCAGCGGGGCCGGCGCGGGGCGCGTGCCGCCGCGGTCGGAGCGCAGGAGCCTCATGGTTGTTCGTCCTCCGGTCGTGGGAGCTCCGGGGATGCCGTTCCCCCGGGTGGAAGGTGATCGTCCCCGAAGACCATGACCACGACAAGTCTCTCCAGGGGTGTGCGTCAGGGGTGCGCGGGGTCTCAGAGGGCCCGCAGGCCGTCGATCACCTCGCGCAGAATGCTTTCGTCGGGGAGCTCGGCCGGGGGCACGGGGCGGGTGACCCGTACGAGCCCCGTGGTCAGCAGGTCGCCGACGAGCACCCGCACCACGCCGACGGGCAGGTCGAGCCCGGCGGCCAGTTCCGCGACCGAGCGCGGCAGGTCCCGCGTGAGGTCGACGATGTCGAGGTGTTCCGGGGACAGCGACTGATCGGCGAGGGCGTGCGCGGCGCCGGGGAACGCGGCCGGGTCCTCGGCGACGACGACCGCGATGAGGTCGAGGCCGGGCGCGTCCGCGATGCGGGTGCGCCCGCGGGTCATGGCGTACGGGCGGACCACCGGGCCCGCCGCGTCGTCGTACCAGCGCACGTCCCCGTCGCCGGAGCCGTCCCCGGGCAGGCCGGCGGTCACTCCTCGGCGGCCACGCCGGTGCGCGGAGCAGTGGCCAGGTGCGCGCCCACCCGCTTGACCAGCAGGGTCATCTCGTAGGCGATCAGACCGATGTCGGAGTCGGCGTCGGCGAGCACGGCCAGACAGCTGCCGTCCCCGGCGGCGGTGACGAAGAGGAACGCTTCGTCCAGCTCGACGACGGTCTGGCGGACCTTGCCCGCGTCGAAGTGCCGGCCGACGCCCTTGGCGAGGCTGTGGAAGCCGGAGGCCACGGCCGCCAGGTGCTCTCCGTCCTCGCGCGAGAGGTCCTTGGAGGTGCCGGTCGCCAGCCCGTCGCCGGAGAGCACGAGCGCCTTGCGGATGCTGCCGACGCGCTCGACGAGTTCGTCGAGGAGCCAGTTCAGCTCGCCCGTCGCGGCCGGCGAGCCGTTCGCTGCGGTGGTTGTCCCGTTCTCGGCCTTCGGTGCGGTCATCGACCGTCCCCCTCAGATGTGGTTCGTGGTGCTGTGCTTGATGGACTGCCCGGTGGTTCCGCCTCATTGTGCTCCCGGGCGCGCTGCCAGCCGCGCTGGAGGGCGGCCATCCTGGACCGCACCTCCTCGGCGTCGCGCTCGGGTTCCGGACCGGCGGGGTCCGGGCCGGCGGTCCCGCTCCGGGTGCGGGGGGCCGCCGGATCCTTCCTCAGCTGGGGGGCGAGGCTCGCCTGGCGCACGCGCCGGGGCAGCCCGCCGGTGGGGGCCGGCTCGGTCACCGGCTCGTCCGCAGCGGGGGCGGAGGACCTGCGGCGGGGCAGCGGCACGGGGCGGTCGCCCGCCTGGTGGTGTTCCTCGTCCTCGTCCGCGCGCGGCTCGAACGGGCAGAGCGCGTCCTCGCCGGCGGCCGTCCCGCCGGGCCCGGAGCCGCGATCGGGATCGGGTGCGAGGGAAAGCGCCTCCCGCGCGGGCGGCACCGGCCCGGGCGCGCGGCTTCCGTGCATGTGGTTTCCGTGGGCGTGTGTTCCCCGGGTGAGGAGCTGTTCGCCCGTGTCCTCGTCCCCCGGCCGGGGTTCGGTCTCCGTGAGCAGGTCGAGGGGGATGAGGACGACGGCCGTGGTGCCGCCGTACGGGGAGGTCTGGAGCGTGACCCGGACGTCGTGGCGGCGCGCCAGGCGGCTGACGACGAACAGGCCGAGCCGGTCGGTGTCGGAGAGCTCGAACTCGGGGGTCTCGGCGAGCCGGAGGTTGGCCTCCAGCAGGGCGTCCGGCGCCATGCCGAGGCCCCGGTCGTGGATCTCCAGGGTGAAGCCGTTGGCGACGCGCTGGCCGTGCACCTGCACGGTGGTGTGCGGCGGGGAGAACACGGTGGCGTTCTCCAGGAGTTCGGCGACGAGGTGCGTGAGGTCGCCGACGGCGGGGCCGCGGACGGCGAGGCGGGGCAGCCGGCGCACCTCGATCCGCTCGTAGGCCTCGACCTCGGCGACGGCGGCCCGGACCACGTCCATGAGGCGGACGGGCCTGCGCCACTGCCGGGCCGGGGCGGCGCCCGAAAGGATGACCAACCCCTCGGCGTGGCGGCGCATGCGGGTGGTGAGGTGGTCGAGGCGGAAGAGGTCGGCGAGCTCCTCGGTGTCCTCGGTGCGGCGTTCCATGGTGTCGAGGAGGGTGAGCTGACGGTGCAGCAGGACCTGGCTGCGGCGGGCGAGGTTGACGAAGACGTCGGAGACGCCGCGCCGCATGTCGGCCTGTTTGACGGCGGCTTCCACGGCGGCCCGCTGCAGGGTGTTGAGGGCCTTGCCGACCTGGCCCAGCTCGTCCGGCCCGAACTCGCGGAGCGGGGCCTCGGCGTCCAGGTCGATCCGCTCGCCCGCGGCCAGGCGGCGCATGACGGCGGGCAGCCGGACGCCGGAGACCTCGTGGGCCTCCTTGCGCAGCTGCCGCAGGTCACGCACGAGGCCGCGGCCGATGCGCAGGGAGATGAACAGGGAGGCGGCGAGCGCGGCGGCGCCGAGGACGCCGGCGACGGCGGCCTTGATCAGCACGCGGGCGGCGATGGGCTCGACGCGGTCCGCGTAGCGGCCGGTGGCCTCGGTGTTCATCCGGGCGAGCTCGTCGAGGACGACGCCGGCGGCCTTCTCCCAGCGCTGCGGGTCGATGGTGTGCGGGGCGCGGCCGGCGCCGGCGAGGATCGCGGTGTCCTCGGCGGCGCGCAGGGTGTGCGGTGCGCTGCCGCGCCAGTACTCCTCGAAGATCTTCTGGTCGGTGGCGGGCAGGACGGCAAGGTTGGTGGTGTAGAGGATCTGCCGTTCGGCGACGCGGTCGGAGACGGCCCGCAGGTCCTGGCCGCTCATGGCGCCGGCGGTGAGGGCGGCCGCGAGGAGGGCGTCCTCGCGGGAGAGCGCCTCGCGGGCCCGGGCCACGCCGATGAGTGCGCGGGCCTGCTTGTCCATCTCGGCGTCCTCGTAGGCGCCGAGGCTGCCGAGGAACGCGTAGTACGGCTCGACCAGGTCGTTGTACGCCTGGAAGGCGCCGTGGCGGCTGATGGAGCCGGATTGGACCTTGCCGCGCAGGCCGTCGAGGTCGCCGAGGGCCTTTTCGAGGCGGCGGTAGCGGGCGTCGGTGGCCGGGCTCATGTCGTCGCGGACCTTCGCGGCGCCGGCCCGGAAGGCGCTCGCCGCCTTGTCGGTGGCGGCCTGCTGCTCGCGCAGGAGGGCGAGGTTGTCGGCGCGGCCCGGGTCGGCGAGCAGGACGAGCGTCTGGCGGCGTTCCTTCTGCAGCCCGCGGACGACGTCCTCGGCGGGGAGGGCCGCCGTGCGGATGGCCTCGGCGGCGGAGAGCAGCCGGGCGGCCTCCGTTCCGGTGATCACCGTGGCGAAGACCCACAGGCCGGTGAGGGACACCAGCGGCACCAGCAGCAGCGCCACGATCTTCCGGCGGATGGACTTCCCGCGAAAGCGCATGGCCTCCCCAACGTCGACCTCGCTCCGGAGGCGTGGTGTTCCGACAACAATGCGGCGTGAGCCTACTACTGCGGGGTACGGGACTCGAAGACCAGTACGGTGATCGGACTGCCGGGACGGCCACCCGTATGGCGGTAATTCCCTGCCCATGGGAACTATCGGGCACCGTCCTTCGCTCTAGTGGAGGGAGCCGGGCCGCCGTGCCCGGCCTTCGGCACGGGAGTCGGCGGGTCCGCCGACGAGGGGGTGAGCCGTCGTGGAGCGGGAAGATGACGTCCCGTCGCACCGGGCGCGACCGCCGCTGTGGGTGGAGGAGCCCGCCCGCAGGCGCCGGATGCCGGATCCGGTGCGGACGGCCGCGGTGCGCGCGGTCCTCTTCGCCGCCGTCACGCTGGTGCAGGGCATGGTCGCGGCGCTGTTCGCGCTGGCCGAGTCGTGGCTGGCCCTGCCGGCGCTGCTGTGCGCCCTCGCCAGTGTGGTGGCCAGCACGTGGGCGGTGCTGGACGTGTGGGTGACGCGGCAGGTGTGGCGGCAGAGGCACGGAGTGGTGTCCGTCCCCAGCAGTACCGCCCGCGCGGGAAGACGAGCGCGCCGCCCCGGGTTCCCCTGATCGTCAACTGCCGGGTAGGTTCGGCAGTTGAGGCGAGGGACGGTGGCGGCGGCCGGCGCCGGCGCACACCGGGCACGGGCGGGCGGACGGGCCATGGGGGGATGTACGGATGGTGGAGCGGGACCGGGCGGTGCATCGGATTCCGGAAGTCCTCCGGGATGCCGGCTGGACGGTGTGTCTGGTCGGCGAGGAGCAGTCGGGCAAACTGGCCCAGGTGACCGCCGGGTTGCGGCGCGGGCCCGACCCCTCGGGCTCGGGCAAGCTGATCACGTCCGGCTTCTCGTACTGGGGCCTGGAGTCGACGGTGGCCTGGGCCCACGCGTGCAACGACCTGTACTACCCCGTGATGCGCGAGAGCATCGCCTCCTTCAGCCGCCGCTGGCGCGGCCTCAGCGAGCTGCTCCCGGACGGGCCGCTGCACTACGTGAGCCTGGGCCCCGGCACCGGCCAGAAGGACCAGGCCCTGCTGCGCTCCCTGGACGGCCGGGGCCGCTGCGGCTGTTACCTCCCCGTGGACGTCAGCGCCGAGATGCTGCGCCTCGCCCAGCGCGAGGCGCTGCAGCACCTGCACGTGCCCGCCGCGGACGTGCTGCCCGTCCAGCTGGACTTCTCCATCCCCGCCAACCTCGACCGGCTCGGCACGCTGATCCGCCGCACGGTGGGCGACGAACCGGTGGTGTATTCGCTGCTGGGCAACACCCTGGCGAACTTCGACAGCGACACCCAGCTGCTGACGCTGCTGGCCGAGAAGCTGCTGCGGCCGCAGGACCGCTTCCTGCTGGAAGTGGCCAGCACGGCCGGTCAGGACGAGGTGGCGGCCCGCGCCGCCGCCCAGGAGTACGAGAACAGCCCGCGCTTCCGGGAGTTCGTCACCAGCGCCCTGCTGCAGTACACCGACCTGCAGATCGACATGAACAGCCTCACCTGCGAGGGCCTGGTCGAGGACGACCGGGCGCTGCTGATCAAGGTGATCTACCGCAACCGGACGGGGGCCGGGCTGGAGCTGACGCTGCCCGACCGCAGCACGGTGCAGTTCCCCGACCAGGACACCATCCGGCTCCTCCTCAGCCGCAAGTACACCCGCACCGGGCTGGAGAAGATGCTGGTGGACGCGCGGGTCACCGCGATCGGCGAGACCCACGAGTGCGGTCACGCGTCCTTCGACCGGCCCGCGTTCGGGATGACGCTGCTCCTCCTCGCCAAGGGCGACGGGGCACGGCCCGACGGGCCCAACCCCTTCGACTGACGGCGCGTCACCGTGACGGGCTTCCTCGGCCGGCTCAGCCGGCAGTTCTTCGCCGCCGCGACCATCTCCTGCCTGCTGCTCGCGCTCGGCATCTGCGGCTGGTGGCTGGCCGTCGCCCAGGGCCGCGACGGCCGCTTCGAGCCCGCCACGTCCGGGCTCGCGCTCGTCGCCGCCATCACCGGGGTGTACGCCGAGCGGCGGGCCGCGGCCCGCGAGCGGCGCGCCCAGGCGCTCCACGCCCTGGCCGACGAGCTGGCGAAGAACACCGAGCTGCTCACCGGCGGGGGCTTCGCGCCGCTGGACCGCTACGCGCCGAAGGCGCGCGTCCACCCCCGGCTGGTGCAGTCGGCGACGGACGCCGCGCTGGTGTCGGGGGTGTTCTCCGGCCCCGGGCACGCCGGCCTCGTCGCCCTGCTGCACCGCTGGCGGGACGCGGTGCACGACTTCAACCGGCGGCTGGACCTCACCGAGCTGCGCACGTACGTCACCCGGGTGCCCGCCGAGGAGCTCCTCGCGATCGACGACGCCATGCACCGGCCCGGCGGGCAGCTCGACGCCCTGCAGCAGCTGCGGGACGGGCTGGAGGAGGTGCTGCGGGAGCGGTACGGGGTTCCGGTGCGGTTGCGGCAATCCGGGTGACTGCCGCGCACCGCCCCGGGGCCCGTCCTAAGCGGGGACCTCCTCCGGCGGGCGGCGGTACATCCGGGTGGCCGTGATCTGGCCGTGCACCTTCTCCTCGTCCGGGTCCTGCTGCTGCGGCAGGCCGGGGCGCAGGTGCTCCTCGACGCTGATGTACTTCAGGCCCGCCCTCAGGTCGGCGTCGTTGCGCAGCCGGATGACCAGCGGGAACTCGGCCAGGGCCGTGGTGTCGAACAGGCCGGTGGTGTACAGCAGCTGGACGCCGAGGGCGTCGGCGACGGCCCGCTGGAGCTCCAGCAGGTACGTGGCGTTGGCGCGGCCGATGGGGTTGTCGAGGAACAGCGTGCCCGCGTGGCGCTGCTTGTCGCGGCCGCGGTCGTTGCTGCGGAGGGCGGCCATGGTGCAGTACAGAGCGATGGCCGCGGTCAGCAGCTGGCCGCCGGAGAACACGTCGCCCATCTGCCGGACGGGCACCCGCTCGGCGCGCAGCACCGCGTCGGGCTTGAGGATCTCCACGGCGACGCCGCGCGGCTCCAGGGCCGCCCCGACGCCGCGCAGCAGCAGGGACATGCCGTCGCGCCGCAGGTCGGAGTTCTTCTTGACGGCGGCGCGGGTCGCCTCGTCGATGACCTCGCCGAGGCGCTCGGTGAGCGTGCTCTGGTCGGGGTCGTCGAAGCGGATGCGCAGGAACTCCTGGCCCGACCACTCCCCCAGGCCCTCGGGCAGCCGGGAGAGGCGCTGGGCGGAGCGCAGCGTGGTGAGCGAGGACTCCACGAGGCCGCGCAGCCGGTCCACGATGCTGTCGCGGTTGCGCTCCAGCTGCTCCAGCTCGTCGGTCAGCACCCGCAGGCGGGGCGCGAACGCCTCGGCCCACGCGGCCGCGTGCTCGGGCAGGGCGGCGGCGGGCAGCTCGCGGATCTGCTGGCGTGCGGGGGTGCGCACCTGCTCGTAGCGGGTGGAGTTGGCGTGCCGGACGAGGACGTCACTGGCCTCGCGGACGGCGGACTCGGCGGCCGACAGGTCGCCGGCGCAGCCGCGCAGGGAGCGGCGGGCCTCGGCCGCGGCCTGGCGGGCCTCCTCCAGGCCGCCGCTGTACGGCTCGGGCTGCTCGCCCTCGTCCTCCGGGGAGTTGTCGCGCAGCAGGTCGCGCAGGAGGGCGGCGGTGTCGTCGAAGCCGGTGGCGGCGTCCTCGGCGGCGCGGTGGGCACGCAGCAGGTCGGCGTGGGCGGTGCGGGCGCGCTCCAGGGCGTCGGTGCGGGCGCCGAGCTCGGCGGTGACGGTGCGCAGGAGCTCCTTGGCGCGGTCGGCGTCGCCGGGCACGAGCTCCTCGGGGAGCTCGGTGTGGGCGTCGCCGTCGGCCGGGGCGAGCCGCTCGGCCTCGCCGCGCAGCCGGCCCAGCTGCTCGCTGGCCGCGGAGGCGCGGCTCTCCAGCATCTGGACGAGCTCCTCGGCGCGGGCCGCCGCGGCCTGCCGGGAGGGCCCGTCGGCGCCTTCGGTGCCCTCCAGGAGCTGGGCGGCGCGGGTGCGCACCTTGTTGGTGAGCCGGTCCAGCTCGTTGCGGGCGGCGCTCTCGTCGCTCTCGGCGCGGGCCTGCTCGGCGCGGAGGTCGGCGCCGACGCCGACCTTCTCGTAGACCTGGGAGGCGGCGCGGTAGGCCTCGCGCAGGGCGGGCAGCGAGGCGGTGGGCGGCTCGGCGGCCTCGGGCACCTCGTCGGGGGCGCCGGCGATCTCGGCGCGCTCGGCACGCAGGGCGCGGGCGGTGCGGCGGGCGTCGTCGGCGGCGCGCTGGGCGGCGCGGCGGTCCTCGTCGGCGGCGCGGGCGCGGTCGACGCAGGCGGCGGCGCGCTCCTCGGCCTCGGCGGCCTCCTCGGCGAGCTCGCGGGCGCGCGTCTGCCAGTTGGCGCGTTCGCGCAGCCGGTAGGCGAGGCCGGCGAGGGCGTCGGCGACGCGGCGGGCCCGCTGGGCGGTCTCCTGCCGCTCGTCGCGCACGCGGGCGGTCTCGGCGGCGGTCTCCTCCGCCTCGGCGCGGGCGGCGCGCAGGCCGGCGAGCTCCTCGTGGGCGGTGTCCGCGGCGCTGCGGGCGCGGCCGGCCTCCGCGGCCAGTTCGGCGAGGCGCCCGGCGGGGCAGCCGGCGCGCCAGGAGGCGAGGCGGGCGGCGAGGGTGCGGTCGCCGGCGAGCCGGGCCGCTATGGCGCGGATCTCCTCGTCGCGGGCGAGGGCCCGCTCGCGCAGCGTGTGCCGCTCCTCGTCGGCGGCCCGCTCGTCGTGCATGGCGGGGTTCGGCGTTACCAAGAAGACGCTGCCGACGCCCGCGTCCTGCCGGCCGGTCTCCGGCACGGGGGCGAGCAGGGCGTCGGACGTGCCGACGGCGAGGGCGGAGCGGGGCAGCAGGGAGGCCGCGCCGAGGACTTCGCGGGCCCGGGCGTGGGAGTCGGCGTCGGTGATGACGACGCCGTCGACGAGCTCGGGGCGGGCCGCGAGGACGGCCGCGTGCCGGGCCGGGTCGACGGCCTGGGCGAGGTAGCGCCAGCCGGGCAGGGCGGGGATGCCGTGCTCGCCCAGGTACTCCACGGCCGTGAGGACGTCGGGGCGGGGCGGCAGCAGGCCGCCGTCGCCGAGGGCGCCCAGGATGCGGGAGTCGTCGGCGGCGGCCGTGCGCAGGTCGAACAGGTGGCGCTCGGAGGCGGCGACGCTCTCGTCGAGCAGCTCGCGCAGCGCGTCGGCGTTGCGGTCGAGCTCCTCGGCGGTGAGCGGGCCGGTGACGGGCCGCTGCGCGCGGCCGCGGGCGGCGGCCGCGCGGACCGCGCCCGGGTAGTACGGGCCGGGGGCGCCGGGGTCCTCCTCGGCGGGGCGGCGCGGGGCGGGCGGCTGGTCGGCGCCGTGCGGGCCGGTCTCCGACCGCGGGCCGGGCACCTGGCCGGAGGCGTCCGGCTCGGGCAGGCCCAGCAGTTCGGTCAGGCGCTGCTCGGCGCCGATGGACTCGGCGGCGCGCCGCTCGGCGTCGTAGGCGGCCTCGGCGGCCGTGGCGGCGTCCGCGGCGCGGGCGGCGGCCAGCTCGGCGCGGCTCTCGGCGGCGGCCGTCTCCTTGGCCCGGTCGGCGGCCTGGCGGGCGGCCTCCCGCGCGGCTTCGTAGGCGGCGACGGCCGGCTTCTCGGCGTCGCTGGCGGCGAGCGCGGCGCGGGCCGGGTCGGCGTCGGGGCCGGTGTCGTCGATCCAGCCGGCGCGGACGGCCTCGGCGGTCTCCTGCTCGACCTCGGCCAGGCGCTGGCGGAGGTGGCCGGCCTCGCTGCGGGCGCGCTGGGCCTCGGTGGCGGCCGCGGTCGCGTCGCGGTGGGCGGCCTCGCTCTCCTCCTGGAGGGCGGCGGAGCGCTCCTCCTCCTCGTTGGCGCGCTGCTCGCCGTTCTCGGCGGCGGTGTTGAGGGCCCGTACGAGCTCGGTGGCGGCCCGGGCGCGGGCGGCGAGGGCGGGGGCGGCGTCGCGCTCGGCCTCGCGGATGGCGGCGGCGACGCGCGCGGAGCGGTCGGCGGCGGCGCGGTGGCGCAGGACGGTTTCGGCGGCCTGCCAGGCGGAGTGCAGGGTGCGGGCGTCGTTGAGCTCGCGGCGCTGGGCGGCGGCGGCCTTCTCGGCGGCGGCCAGTGCCAGGGAGGCGTGCCGGTAGGCGATCTCGGCGGCGATCAGGGAGCTGCGGCCGCGCTCGGTCTCGGCGTCGGTGACGGCGTGGGCCGCGGCGGCCACCTGCTCGGCCAGTTCGGCGGCCCGGCCGCGCTCTTCGAGCGCGCGGGCGGACAGGCGGCGGGCCAGGCCGCGGGTGCGGCGCTCGGCTCCGGCGTGCACGCCGCGGGCCTGCTCGCGCTTGACGGCCGCGTCGGCGATGCGCGACAGGAGGTCGAGGGAGCCGGCGGTGAAGTCCCGCTCGGCGGTGAGCTCGGCGCGGCGGCCGAGCTTGTGGGCGAAGCCGTGCACGAGGTCGGCGAGGCCGTCGGTGTCGCGGGTGTCGGTGACCGCGCGCAGCAGCAGGTCGGTGAAGTCGGAGTCGTTCTTGACGGCGAAGAGGCCGGCGGCCTCGCCCTCGTCGGCGTTCATCTCGCGCTGGTAGCGGAAGAGTTCGGGGTCGAGGCCGAGCTCGCCCAGGTGCTCGTTCCAGCGCTCGTGGATCTCTTCCCAGACCACGTCCAGGTGCGGGTAGGCCTTGCCGGCCTCGGTGAGGGCGTCGCGGAAGCCCTTCATCGTGCGGCGGCGGCCGCGGGCGCCCGAGGAGCCGTCGGCGGCGCGCATGGCGGTGGACTCGGCGACGGGCAGGGCGTCCAGGCTGAGGCCCGGGCCGGGCCGGAACGAGTACCAGGCCTCGGCGAACTTCCGCGGGTCGTTGGAGACCTGGCGGCCGCGCCACTCGCTGACCTTGCCGACCACGATGGTCTCGCCCGTCAGGACGTGCTGCCACTCCAGGGCGACGTGCCCGCAGTCGTCGGCGAGCAGGAACTTGCGGAGCACACCCGAGCTGGCGCCGCCCAGGGTGTTGCGGTGGCCCGGCAGCATGACCGAGAAGATCAGCTTGAGGAGGACGGACTTGCCGCCGCCGTTCTCCAGGAAGAGCACGCCGGCCGGCGCGGGGCGGCGCGGCGGCCCCACGGGCTCCTCCTCGAAGAACTCCGCCTGCGTCGGTGCGGGGGTGGGCACGGGCGCGCCCACTCCCCGGAGGTCCAGCACGGTGTCGGCGTAGCGCGCACCGGCGGGCCCGATGGAGTAGAGGCGGACCCGGGACAGCTCGTACATGGCGGCGGACTCTCGCTTGTTCGCAGTGGACGGACGACGGAGGAGGAGGCGGTGTCAGGAGTGCCGGGGGCGTCAGGAAGCGTGGAAGGGCAGGCCGGCGTCGGCGACCAGGTCGAGGTCGTCGGCGTCGTCCGGCGGCAGGAGCGTCGCGCTGCCGTCGCCGACGGGCACGATCCCCAGTTCCAGCAGCTCGGCCATGGCGGCGCTGCCGGCCATGTCGCGGACCTGGAGCTGGTAGCGGGCGGTGGTGCGGTACGCGCCGCCGGCGTCGTCGCCGGTGCGCTGCAGGAAGCCGGAGTCGACGAGGAAGGCGACGGCCTTGGCGATGATGCCCGTGGTCGAGCCGGCCAGGCGGCGGGCGTCCTTGGTGGCGCCGGTCGCGCTGCGGCGGGCGTAGACCCGCCAGGCGGCCTCCAGGCCGGGGGCGCCCGTCGTGGGGTCGGTGTTCTCGCCCTCCTGGGCGGCGCGCTCCTCCAGGCGGCGGCAGGCCTGCCGGACGAACGCGTCCACGCCGTTGACGGTGATGCGGCCGATGTAGCCGTCGTCGGCCAGGTCCTCCGGGCGGGGGAAGGCCAGGGCGGCGACGGCGAGGTGGGCCAGGCCGTGCAGGAAGCGGTCGCCGGAGTCGACGGTGGCGCGGCGGGCGTAGTCGCCCATGCGCACGGCGAAGACCGAGTCCTCGGCGGCGGTCACGGCCATGCCGGCCCGGGTGGACACCTCCAGGACGATCAGGCCGAGGCCCGCCGCGACGGCGTCCGCGAGGCGCGCGAACGCGGGGTCGTCGCGGTGCCGGCGCAGCAGCTCGGCGTACTCGGCGTCCCGCGCGGGCACGAGCTTGGGCTGCAGCCCGAACGCGATGAGCCGCGCGGCGTCGGCGGCGTCCGCGGGGGTCACCGGCGCGGTCCCGCTCGCCGCCGGGGCCTCCGTCTCGTCGACGGCGTCCGGCTGCGCCGTCTCGTAGGCGTCGTACTCAGTCACGTTCGCTCGCTCCTGCGGATGTGGTCTTTCGGTGGGCCCGGCACGGCCGGGCAAGAGTCGTCGGCGTCGGCCGCGGGCGAGCCGCCGTGCCGGGCAGGGCGCGATCCCGGGCCGCCCGCCGCGGGCGCCCCGTCACGACGCCTCCGCGCGGTCCGCTGCCATGCCGGCCGCGTCGAGGAGGGCCGTGCCGACGATGAGGTCCGCGCCGCCGAATTCGGGGTCGTCGAGGACCGTGCCGTCGTCGACGGCGAAGAGGAGGGACGGCTCGCCCTGGCGGTAGGCCGTGCCGACCGGGGGGCTCGCGGCGTGGACGGCCAGGAGGGCGACGAGGTAGGGCAGTTCGGGGTCGCGCCGGCGGGCGTCGGCGAGGAGGCCGGAGAGGCGGCGCGGCGCGTCGGGCGGGAGGGTGAGCAGCTCCATGGCGCTCGCGAGCTGCTCCTCGCTGAAGCGGCTGTCGTCGGGCGTGGCGATGAGGTCCGGCTCGGGCATCTCCGCGCCGAGGTGCTCCCGCTCGGCGGGCGGGCTGAGGAGTATGCCGACGAGGTCGGCGACGCGCACGGAGACGGGCGTGCGCAGGCCCGTGCCGCGGGCGAAGAAGGCGTCCGTGACGCGTCCGGCCTGTTCGAGCGGCAGGGGCAGCACGGGGGCGAGCAGCTGCCCGTAGAGGTCGAGGCCGGCCCGGCCGGCGGAGGTGGAGAACGCCTGGCGGTCCTGCTCGGCGCGGAAGAGGGGCCCGGCCTCCAGGAGCCGCGACTGGAGCTGGGTGTGGCGGCGGATGCAGTCCTTGACGATGTCGACGAGCTCGGCGGCGCGGCGCTTGTGCTCGGGCTCCTCGGCCTCGTCCCGCGCCTTGCGGATGTTGGTGAGGATCGCGTTCTCGTGGCGGTAGCGGTCGGCGACGTGGTCGAGCGCCTCGGCGATCATGTCGGGGACGGTCTTCAGCCAGTCGACGGCGCGGACGTTGCGCCGCGTGGCGTCGAGGGTCTTGCGGAGGGTCTCGGCGTACTGCACGGTGCGGTAGCGGGCCTGCTCCGCGGCGAGCTGGGCGTCGGCGAGCCGGCCCCGGCTGATGAGGACCTCCAGCTTCACCTCGGCCGCGATCTGCGCGCTGGTGACGTCGGTGTCGAGGGCGCCGACCAGGACGTTGACGGCTTCGTCGGTGGTGCGCAGGAAGACCGTGCCGCCGGGCCCGGGCACCTCCTCGACGAGCTTGAAGTCGTAGTCGCGCCGGACGTAGACCCCGTCGGCCCCGAAGGTGCCGTAGACGGCGCGGAAGCCGCGGTCGACGCTGCCGACGTTGATGAGGTTCTCCAGGACCCAGCGGGCCACGCGCTCGTGCTCGGCCTGCGGCCGCTCCGGCGCCTGGGCGGCGACGCGCGGCTGCAGCCGGGCCACTATCTGCTCGTGGTCGGCGCCGGTGTCGAAGTCCATGTTGAGCGTGACCAGGTCGATGGCGGCGAGCGCCACCTCCGCCATGGCGTAGACGCCGTACTCGCCCGCGAGGTTGGCCTTGCGCACGTCCAGGTCGTGCAGCGGCGCCGTGCAGGCGAGCGCGCGCAGCCGGCGGGCCAGGCCCTCGTCGGCGGCCGGGCCCGGGGCGACGGGGGCCGCCCCCGCCCGGGGGAGCGACGGCCCGTTGAGCTGGGGCGGAACGGCCGCCGGGGCTGGAGAAGTCACGTCGCACAGAGTAGGCGGTCACACCGACAACGGACGAAACGGCACGGGTGGAATGTCCGCCACGTCCCTAGTGTGTGGCTCCGCCTTCCGCACGGATGTCCACGGTGCGCCCGGCGGCGGTGACGGCGATCACACAGAGTGCCTCCGCGGCGGCGGAGACGGGAAGCGACGGCAGGGCCCGGTCGGTGACCTGTCCGGGCGCGTAGGGGACGTGGACGAACCCGCCCCGCAGCCCGGGGCGTTCGGTCGCGGCGAGGTGCATCAAGCCGTAGAAGACGTGATTGCAGACGAACGTGCCGGCCGTCTGGGAGACCGAGGCGGGCAGCCCGGCTTCCCGCACGGCCGCGACGCACGCCTTGACGGGCAGCGTCGCGAAGTAGGCGGCGGGGCCGCCGGGGACGACGGGTTCGTCGACGGGCTGCGCGCCCGCATTGTCGGGAATGCGAGCGTCGTCGATGTTGACGGCGATGCGTTCGACGGTGACGTCGGGGCGGCCGCCCGCCTGCCCCACGCACAGCACGAGGTCCGGTTCGGTGCGGTCGACGGCCTCCCGCAGGGCGTCGAGGGCGGAGCCGAAGACGCAGGGCAGCAGGGCGGTGGAGACGGCGAGGCCTCCGGGCGCCCGCGCGGCGGCGGCGCGGACGGCCTCCCAGAAGGGGTTCACGTCCTCTCCGCCGAAGGGCTCGAATCCGGTCAGCAGGACACGGGTCACGGTGGTGGCTCCCGGGCGGTCGTCAGACGGCGAAGGCGTACATGAGGGCGATGTTGCAGCCGAGCAGGACGACGGCCGTGGGCAGCTGGGCCTTGATGGGCCCGTACTGGTCCTTCAGTTCGAGGAGCGCCGCGGGGACGACGTTGTAGTTGGCCGCCATGGGCGTCACGAGTGTGCCGCAGAACCCGGCGAGCATGCCGATGGCCAGGACGGCCGGGGCGTTGCCGTGCTCCTGGAGGACGAGGACGGGCCAGCCGACGGCCGCGGTCATGACGGGGAAGGCGGCGAATCCGTTCCCCATGACGATGGTGAAGAGGAACATGCCGGTGCAGTAGACGACGACGGCGAGGAAGAGCGAGCCGTCGGGCAGCACCGCGGTGGCGATCCGGCGCACCTGGTCGCCGACGCCGGCGACGGAGAAGACGGAGCCCAGCGTGGCGAGGAGCTGGGGCAGCAGCATGGCCCAGCCCATCGTCTCCAGCATGGACCGGCCGGCGTGCAGGGGCGTCGACAGCCGCTTCTCGCGCAGCATCACCATGCCGACGACGAGAGCGACGACGGCGCCGATGCCGAGACCGAGGATGGTCTCGCTGCCCTTCTGGAGGACGGGTTCACCTCCTGCGGAGAGCCTCTTGACGCCGACCGCGCAGGTCAGGGCGACGGCGGGGATGGTGAGCGCGGGCACGAACAGGCGGCTCCCCCACCGTGCGGCGCGCGCCTCCCGCTGCGCGGGCGTGGCCGCCACGCCCTTGCCGCGCCCGGTGAAGCCGAAGCCGGCGAGACAGACCATCACGAGGACGGCGGCGCCCAGCGGCTCGGCGGGGGCGGACTTGTCCGCGACCCAGGTGCCGTAGACGAAGCCGAGACCGAGCAGGCCCCAGAAGGCGGCGGTGCCGAAGCGCTTGGGGTTGCTGCGGTCGGTGAGCATCTGGGCGGCCATCACCAGGAAGATCCCGCCGACCAGCCAGTAGAACCACTCGGCCTTGATCACTTGACGGTCTCCCCGAGCTCGGCGGCGCGGGCGGGCCCGGGGGCCGCGCCGGGCGGCGGTTGCAACTGGCGGTCCAGCCGCAGCAGCCGCCAGCCGTGGACGGCGAGCGCGCACAGCGCCGTGGGCACGGCCCACAGCGCGAGCTGCAGCGGTTCGAGGTGCGTGTGGTAGGTCGTGTTGACGAAGCCGGTGATCAGCAGGATCGACCCGACGGCCAGGAAGACGTCCTCGCCGAAGAACAGCCCGACGTTGTCCGCGCTCGCGGCGAACGAGCGCACCTTCTCGCGGGCCTTCTCGCCCAGCGGCCCGTGCCTGCGCTCGGCGGCGCCCTCGGCCATGGGCGCGGCGAGCGGCCGTACGGTCTGGGCGTGCCCGAAGACGTTGTTCAGGCCGACGGCGGCGGTGATCTGGCGCAGCAGCAGGTAGAGCGCGAGGAAGCGGCCCGCGGTGAGCCCGCCGAAGCGGGTGATCAGACGGCGGGCCTGCTCCTGCAGGCCGTGGTGTTCGAGCAGGCCGATGACGGGCAGGGTGATCACGAAGATCGTCACCGAGCGGCTGGAGGCGAACCCGGTGCCGAAGGCGGCCAGGACGCGCTGGGGCGAGAGGCCGCCGAGGAGGCCCGTGACGATGCCGGCGGCACCGACCACCAGCAGGGGGTTGCGTCTCGTGGCGAAGCCGAGCACGACCACGAGGACGCCCAGGAGAACGATCATGCGCTCCGCCTTCCGGGATCCCGGACGGCCCTCATCCGGTCGGGTGAGGGGATTGGCGAGGAGGCTAAGGTATTGTTCAACAATCCTCAATAGGCATGGGGGTTGCTGATGGCCTTGTCCACTGCGCAGCGCGCGGCCGGCGTGCTCCGCGACCGCATCGAGGGCGGCAGCCTGCCGCCCGGCACCCGCCTCTCGGAAGAAGCGCTCGGCCGGGACCTCGGAGTCTCGCGCAACACGCTGCGCGAGGCGTTCCGGCTGCTCGTCCACGAGAGCCTGGTGGTCTACCGGCTCAACCGCGGGGTCTTCGTCCGGGTGATCGGCCCCGAGGACGTCACGGACATCTACCGCCTGCGCGCCGCCCTGGAGTCCGCCGGCGTCCGGGCCGCGGCAGGGGCCGGGCCGGCGCTGCGCGAGGCCGTGACCGCGGCGGTGGACCGCGCCGAACGGGCCGCCGCCGAGGGCGACTGGCAGGAGGTCGGCTCCGCCGACATAGCCTTCCACCGCGCCCTCGCCGCCCTGTCCGGCAGCCCGCGCACCGACGCCGCCATGGACCGGCTGCTCGCCGAACTGCGCCTGGCGTTCCACGCGATGCCCTCGCCGCGCCGCTTCCACGAACCGTTCCTGGCGCGCAACCGCACCCTGGCCGGGCTCCTGGAGGACGGTGCGTACGCGCGCGCGGAGAGCGAGCTGACCACCTATCTGGACGACGCCCTGGACCTCATCCTGGGCGCGATGCGCGAGCGGGAACCACACGGCGGAGACACCGGGAGGGCTTCATGACGACAGGCACCGGCAGCGGCAACGGCGGCAGCAGCACGGACGCCGGAAGCGGCGGCACCGCCGCCGTGCTCGACCTCAACGCCGACCTCGGGGAGGGCTTCGGGCACTGGCGCCTCACCGACGACGACGCCCTGCTGTCCATCGTGACGAGCGCGAACGTCGCCTGCGGCTTCCACGCCGGCGATCCCTCCACCATGCGGCGGGTCTGCGAGCGGGCCGTCGAGCGCGGGGTGCGCATCGGGGCGCAGGTCTCCTACCGCGACCTGGCCGGCTTCGGGCGCCGCGCCATGGACGTGCCCCCCGGCGAGCTCGCCGACGAGATCACCTATCAGATCGGCGCCCTGCGCGTCTTCGCGCAGGCGGCCGGCGCCGACGTCGCCTACGTCAAGCCGCACGGCGCGCTCTACAACCGCACGGTCGCCGACGCCGGACAGGCCGCGGCCGTCGTCGCCGGAGTGCTGGGCGCGGGCAGAGCCCTGCCCGTCCTGGGCCTGCCGGGCTCGCGGCTCCTCGACGCCGCCGGAGAGGCCGGACTGCCGGTGGTCGCCGAAGCGTTCGCCGACCGCGCGTACACGGCCGCGGGCACGCTGGTGCCGCGCCGGACCCCCGGCGCGGTCGTCCACGACCCGGACGCCGTCGTCACCCGCTCCATACGGATGGCCCGGACGGCCGCCGTCACCGCCCTGACGGGCGAGGAGGTCACCGTGCGGGCCCGCTCGCTGTGCCTTCACGGGGACACGCCGGGCGCCGCGGAGCTCGCCCGGCGGGTGCGCACCGCACTGGAGGCCGCGGGCGTCCGCCTGAAGGCCTTCGCATGACCGCGCGCCCCGCGGACGCCCCGCCCCGCCGTCCGCTGCCCGTGGGCCGGCACGCCCTGCTCGTCGAGGTCGCGGGAGCCGGGGAGGCGCAGGCGCTGCACGCCGAACTGCTGCGGCGCCGGGCCGCCGGGACCCTGCCGTCCGTGACCGAGATCGTGCCCGCCGCCCGGAGCGTCCTCCTCGACGGGCTGGACGATCCGCGGGCCCTCGCCGCCGACATCGTGCGCTGGGACGTGCCTCCGCTCGCGGCCACCGGCAGCGAACCCGTCGTCCTGCCGGTCCGCTACGACGGTGCCGACCTCGCAGAGGTCGCCGCCCTGTGGGGAGTTGCCGCGGACGAAGTCGCACGCATCCACTCCGGCCTCGAATTCCGCGTCGCCTTCTGCGGCTTCGCCCCCGGCTTCGGCTACCTGACCGGCCTCCCGGAGCATCTGCACGTGCCGCGCCGGGCCACACCCCGCACCGCCGTGCCGGCCGGCTCGCTCGGCCTGGCGGGCCCGTACACCGGCGTCTACCCCCGCTCCTCCCCCGGCGGCTGGCAGCTCATCGGCCGTACGGACGCGACCTTGTGGGACGCCGCGCGGGAACCGGCGACGCTGCTGGCCCCCGGCACGCGCATACGTTTCGAGGTGACCGCGTGACCGGCCGGGACGAGGGCATATCCGGCCGGTGCGAGCGCACGACCGGCCCGTCGGCCGGGACGACCGCCGGGACGACCGCCGGGACGACCGCCGGGACGACCGCCGGGACGCGTGCCCTGACCGTCGCCCGGCCCGGTGCCCTGACGACCGTGCAGGACCTCGGCCGGCCCGGCCATGCGCACCTGGGCGTCGGCCGCTCCGGTGCCCTGGACCGGCCCGCGCACGAGCTCGCCAACCGCCTCGTCGGCAACCCGGCGGGCCACGCCACGCTGGAGACCACCGTCGACGGCTGTGCGGTCCGGGCCGGGGCGGCCGTGACCGCGGCGGTGACGGGCGCGCCCTGCCCGGTGCGGGTCGACGGCCGCCCCGTGGCCTGGGGCGCCGCGGTGCGGGTGCCGGCGGGCGCCGTGCTCGACGTGGGCCGGGCCACCTGCGGGCTGCGCAGCTACGTGGCGTTCGCGGGCGGCCTGGCCGTACCGCCCGTCCTCGGCAGCCGCTCCCGCGACCTGCTCTCGGGGCTCGGCCCCGAGCCCCTCGCCGCGGGCGCGGCACTGCCGCTCGGCGCGCCCTGCGGACCGCCCGCGGACGCCGACGCCGTCCCGTGGACGGGTCCGCCCGCCGGCGGGCTGGTGCTGCCGGTCGTGCCCGGCCCGCGCGACGACTGGTTCACGCCCGCCGCGCTGCGCACGCTGGCGCGCGGCGCGTTCCGGGTGTCGGCCGCGAGCAACCGGATCGGCCTGCGCACGGAGGGGCCGGCCCTGGAGCGCGCCGTCGACGGCGAGCTCCCGAGCGAGGGCATGGTCCTGGGCGCCGTCCAAGTCCCCCCGGACGGCCGCCCGGTCGTCTTCCTCGCCGACCATCCGACGACGGGCGGCTACCCCGTCGTCGGCGTCGTCCCCGAGGCGGAACTGGCCGCCGCGGCCCAGGCCGTGCCCGGTACGCCGCTGCGGTTCGTGCCCGTACGGGCCTGAGGGCGGCCGCCCGCGGTCGCCGGTCCCGCCGGGCGGCACCGGTCGCCGGCCGCCCGGGCGGGGTCCGGCGTTCAGTCCAGGCCGCGGATGATGTGCGACTCGGCGTCGGGGTCCTCGCCCGACCGGTCCGGGCTCTCGTCCCGGACCGGACCGCGGGTCCGCGCGGTCTCCTCCCGGGTCTCTCTCCGGTGCTGCATGTGCTCGTCCTGTGCCTTGAGCTGTTCCACGGCCGCCTCCTCGAGGTGCACTTCCGGCTGTTGCTCGTACGGCTCCCCGGAAACCGACTGGCCGGGTTCCCTCAGGGTGACGGTCCGAAACCGGGCACCGCCACAGGGGATATCGCCAGATATGGCGGCCTCCATTCGGGTGAAAAATCCGCCAATCGGGATAAAATGCATGCAGGTCCGACCTGACACTGAAAGAAGGTGGCTGACGTGACCGCTCCTACGTCGCCCCGGATAGACCAGCACCCGGACATCCTGGCGCTCCGCGCCCACTCCGAAGCGGCGACGAGCACCCCCGTCGCCCAGGCCGTCGAGGCACTCGCCCTCCTCTGCGGTGTCTACCTGGCCGCTTCGCCATGGATTGTGGGCTTCAGTGGCGCTTTCACCCTTGCCATCCACAATGTGATCGTGGGTGCGGCCTTTGCTTGCCTGGTCGGCGGTTTTGGTCCGGCCTACGAGCGCACCCATGCCATGAGCTGGGCGGCCCTGTGTCTCGGCGCCTGGACGATCATTTCGCCCTGGGTCGTCTCCGGCCACGCGTTCATCACGGCCGCCATCGTCAGCAACGTCATCACCGGAGCGGTGGCCTGCCTGGTGGCCCTCGCCCTGGCACGCATGGGGATGGCGAGGTCACGGCGCTGAACGCCACCCGTCCTGAAAAAGGCTGAATTTCGCCGTTCTTGCCGTTCGCCCCTTAGGCGTCCGGCACGGCGTCCGCCGGATCCCCCTTCAGGATCCCCCCTCCGGCCCCGTCGTCCGCACCCGGGCGACGGGGCCGGAGTACGTCCGCCCCGGACGGCAACGGAAACGGCAACGGCAACACCGGCGGCAACAGCAACCACCCCGTTCACCCCTGGGGATGAAAAGTCGGTTGATGTTCGTACCCGATGACTCCGCCGGACGTGAAGTGGCAATGCTCCCCCTCCCACTGATCACTTCACCCTCATAGAGGTCCGGAAGGCCCAGGGATGAACCACCTGTACAGCTACAGCGCGCCCGGGGTCGGCACGGGCCGGGACACGACGCTGCCCGCCGCGTCCGCGGGCGAGAATCTCCGGCTCACCCTCGTCTATTTCCTCCCCAACTACCTCAAGGGCGTCTTCCGCTCCCGGCCCCGGGTCGCCGCGTTGCTCGACCGGGCCGACACCGCCCGGCGCGGCCTGGAGGCCATGCGCCGGATGCGGCGGCGGCACGGCCGCGGCCCGGTCGTGGTGCGCGGCGCCGCCGGCCCCACCCTGCTCGTGCTCGACGCCGACGACGCCCGGCAGGTGCTGTCCGGCCCGGTCTCGGTCTACGCGGTCGACACCTGGGAGAAGGTGAGCGGGTTCGCGCCCGTCCAGCCCGAAACCCTGGTCGCCTCGCACGGACACCAGCGGGTCGTGCGCCGGATGTTCAACGACGCGGTCCTGGACGCCGGATGCCCGGTGCACCGGCTCGCCGACCGCTTCCTGCGCATCGCCGGTGAGGAGGCCGCCGCTCTGCTGGGCCCCGGCGCCGTGGCCGGGCTGCGCCCGGAGGCCGTCCGGGAGAGCTTCGAGCGCGTGGGGCGGCGCTGCTTCCTGGGCGAGGCGGCCGCCGGCGACGAGGAGTTCTCCCGGCTCCTGCACGCACTCCTCGCCGAGGCCAACTGGATGGGGGCCCGGTCCTGGCGGCCCGGCCGCACCCGCCGGCTGCGCCGCAGGATGATGCAGCGCCAGGCGAGATATCTGTACGAGGCGGATCCGCGCAGCCTGGCCGGTCTGTTCGCGTCCGCTCCCCGCAGCCCCGAGACGGCCCCGGAGTGCCAGGTCAGCCACTGGTTCATGGCGCTCGGAGCGCTGAGCGCGGTGACGGTGCAGACGCTCGCCCTGCTCGCCACGCACCCGCGCCAGCGCGAGCGCGTGATGGCGGAGATCCGCACGGCGGACCGCGCCCACGGCCCCCGCACGGTCCCCGGTTTCCTCGGCATGCCCTATCTGCGCGCCTGTGTGCAGGAAGCGGCCCGGCTGTGGCCCCCTGTGACGGGCCTCGCGCGCCGGACCACCGGCGAGACGCACTGGCGGGACGCCGTCGCGCCGGGCGGGATCAACGTCCTCGTACCGGCCGCCTTCCACTCCCGCGACGGCGAACGCCTCGACTACGCCCACCGGTTCGCCCCCGAGAAGTGGCTGGACGGCACGGCGGACCGCGACTGGGCGGTCAGCCCGTTCAGCCGGGGCGAGGCCCAGTGCAGCGGCATGGAGCTCGGCCTGCAGCTGGCCACCGGGTTCGTCGCCGAGCTGCTGCGCGGCGGTGAGCTGGCCGTCGCGGGGATCCGGCTCGGCCCCGGCCGCCCGCTCCCGTACGCCTTCGACACCTCGCGGCTGCGGATCGGGATCCGCGCCGCCCGCACGCCCGGAGCCCCGGCGCACGAAGCTCCGGCGCCCGAATCCCCGGCGGCGGAAGCCCGTCCGGCAGGGGCCCGCTCGCCCGAGGAGGACGCATGACGGCCGTCGGCACACCGAACACCCCGGGCATGACGGGAGCCGGCCCCGAGGATGCGGAAGCCGCTGCCCGGCTCGTCGCCGTGGCCCGGGAGCTGGGCGAGGCCGCCGGGGCGGTCCGGGCGGCGGAGCTGGCGGTCGCGGCCGTCGCCGGAGATCCCGCGCTGCTCGCCTCGCTCGCCCGCTCGCCGCGCCGCGGCCTGCAGGCGGCGACCGCCCTGGCCCGCGGCCTCGCCGGCCTGGGCTGCGTCCCGGGCGGCGGCCGCACCGCCCTGGTGGCGGGCGCCGTCGTCCGCCGCGGAGGCCTCGCCGCCGGCCTCGCGGCCACCGCGCTGCGGCTGCGGATCCGGCTGTGCACGACCCGCCATGCCGAATACGCGGCGGAAGGCCCGGTCCGGCGCATGCTCGTCGCCGTCGAAGCCGGGCTCCCCGACCTGGCCCTGCGCATCCTCCGGGAAAGCGTCCGCGTCCGGAGCGCCGGGCCCAGCCTGGCCGCGCTCACCCCGGCGCTGGAGGAGGTGACGGCCTGGCACGCGCTGGCCTGCGGCAAGCCCTTCAACGACGCGGCGGCCTGGCACACCGTCATGGGCACCGGCCTTCCCGGGGACCACCGGGCCGGGAGCGTTCCCTTGCCCGCCGTCCGGTCCCGCCGCTCCCGCCGGCCGGAGCCGGCCGTGGAGCCGCTGGACCGCGTGTTCCCGGACGGCCTCGACGAGAGCGGCGGCATCACCGCCCACCTGCGCAACCTGGCCGCCCTGGGCCCCGGCAGGATGCTCACCCGGCAGCTCACGGGCCCGGACGGCACCACCCGCTGCCTGGTGCTCCTGCCCGGCCCGGAGTTCGTCCTGCCGCGCACCGCCTCCCCGGAGGAGCTGGCCGGGGCCGTCGCCGCACTGGGCCGCGGCGACCTCCCGTACGCCCTGACCGCGCGCGACGTCCTCCGCCGGACGGTGCCCGAGGGGATGCCGGTCGCTCTCGTCGGGCACGGCCCCGGCGGTGTGACGGCCCTGCGTCTCGCCGGTGTCCCGGAACGGGCCGCCCCCGCCGTCACACAGGTCGTCACGGTCGGCTCTCCCGCCGGCCCGCGGCACCCGCACGCTGCCGGCGCCCCCGTCGCCGCCCTCACCGAGGAGCACGACCTGCTGCCCCGGCTGGAGGGGCGCAGCCCGGTCCCGGTCCTGCCCCCGCACCCCGGACGGCTGGAGATCGCCTGGGCGGATCCCTCGTTCGACGTCCCGCAGTGCCACGGCGCCGAAACGTACGCCCGGAGCCTCGACAAGACCGCCACCGAGGCCCGCGACCGGGTGGACGAACTGCTCGCCCCCTACCGGGGCCGGGCGGGGAGGACCGTCGTCCACCGCCTCCCCGGCGGCTAGGCCGGTGCGCCCGAGTGCCCGGCCCCCCTTCTGCAACCCTCACGGAGACCTGTCGATGACACCGGTACCGCGCCGCCGCGAGTGGCACTCCCTCCCCTTCCCCCTCGCGCTGCTGGAGCTCAGAAGACAGCGGCAAGTGCTGCGGGCGCACAATCTGTACGACACCTACGGGGCCGGCGGGGAGCGTCCCCGCACGCCCGTCGCCGAACTGCTCCCCCACCGCAGCTACGACGGCTCGGGGTACGACCCCGCCGACACCGACATGGGCCGGGCGGGCACCCGCTTCGACCGCAACTGCGCCCTGCCGGAGACGTATCCCGAGCCCGAGGACGACGGGCTGCTCTCGCCCAGCCCCCGCGAGGTCAGCCGGCAGCTGCTGCGCCGCCGCTCCGGCTTCCGGCCGGCCACCGGCCTCAACCTCCTGGCCGCGGCGTGGATCCAGTTCCAGAACCACGGCTGGTTCAGCCACGGGGACAACCGGGCCGACCGGCCGTTCGCCGTGCCGCCGGCCGCGGACGACGACCGGCCGCAGTGCCCCGTGCTCGTACGCCGCACCCGCCCCGACTCCGTGCCCCACACGGACACCACCGGCCCGGCCCGCCCGCCGACGTACGAGAACACCGTCACCCACTGGTGGGACGGCTCCCAGCTCTACGGGTCGAGTGAGGAGCGGTGCCGGGCGCTGCGTACGGGCGAGCGGGGGAAGCTCGCCCTGACGGACGGCCGGCTGCCCGCCGAGACCGCCCCGGGGCTGTCCGGCATCGACCTCACCGGGTTCAACGACAACTACTGGGCCGGGCTGTCCCTGCTGCACACGCTCTTCGCCAAGGAGCACAACGCGATCTGCGACCGGATCGCCGCCGCCCGGCCCACCTGGGGCGACGAGCGGCTCTTCCAGACGGCGCGGCTCGTCAACACCGCCGTCATGGCCAGGATCCACACGCTGGAGTGGACTCCGGCGCTGGTCGCCCACCCCGTCACGCGGGCGGCCATGCACATGAACTGGTACGGCGTCCTGCCCGCCCGGGTGCGGCGCCGCACCGGCCGGTTCGGCAAGGGCGAGACGCTGTTCGGCATCCCGGGCTCCCCGACCGACCACCACACCGCGCCGTACGCGATGACGGAGGAGTTCGTCGCCGCCTACCGGATGCACCCCCTGATCCGCGACGAGTACGCGATCTCTTCGCACCGCACGGGCGCGCTGATCGAGCGGACGGACTTCGACGCCCTGCAGGCCCTGGCCACCCGCCCGGCGGTCGACAAGTACGGCCTGTCCGACCTGCTCTACTCCTTCGGCGTCATGAACCCCGGCGACATCACGCTGCACAACCACCCCGACTGCCTGCGCGACCTCGTCCGGATCTCCGGCGAGCACGTCGACGTCGGGGCGGTGGACGTCCTGCGCGACCGCGAGCGGGGCGTGCCCCGCTACACCGCCTTCCGGGCCGCGCTGCACCGCCCGCCCGTCTCCGGTTTCGAGGAGCTGACCGGCGGCGACGTGGGGCTCGCCGCGGAGCTGCGCGAGGTCTACGACGGGCGGCTGGACCGCGTCGACACCATGGTCGGCATGTACGCCGAGCGGCGGCCGCGGGGGTTCGCGTTCAGCGACACGGCGTTCCGGCTCTTCGTCCTGATGGCGTCCCGGCGGCTGAAGAGCGACCGCTTCTTCACCCGGGACTTCCGCCCCGAGGTCTACACCCCCGAGGGCATGGAGTGGATCGAACGCACCGGCATGACGGATGTGCTCATGCGCCACCACCCGGAGCTGGCCCGGTCGTTGCAGGGGGTGCGCAACGCGTTCGCGCCCTGGCGGATGCTGCGGCCCGGGGGGATCCGGTGATGGGCACCGGCGCGGAGCACGCGCCCTGGTCGCAGCCCGTCCGGGCCCAGGCCTGCTCGCTGCGGGAGCAGGCGGCCCGGCTGCGGTCGAGCGCCGAGGAGGTGGCGTCGCTGGGCCCGGAGGGCGCGGCGCTGCGCAAGCGGATGATCGCCCATGCGGATCGCGCCGAGGCGGCCGCGCGCTCGCTGGAACGCGCGGCCGAGGCCCTGGCCCGGCACGAGGTGGTGCTGGCGGCCTTGGACCGCCGCCTGGAGGACGACGGCTTCAGCCCGCCGGGCGGACCGCCCCGGCCCGGGTGGCGGTAGCCCTGCCGGGCGGGCGGGGCCGCAGGTGACGTGGCCACCGCCGGTCCCGCGTCCCCGTGGCCGGGCCCCGCGGTGGCGGGAGGTCCTTCCGGCGCCACGGCGGCCCGGCGGGTCCTAGCGCGCCGCGAGCGCTCCCACCGGCTCGCGGGCGTACCAGCGTTCGTCGCGGAGCTCCGCCAGTCCTTGGTCCGCGAGGCCCTGGACGTGCTTGGTGACGGTGCGCGGCTGGTAGCCGGCAGCCGCGCACAGCTCTTCCAGGGAGGCCCCGGCGGCGCCGTACGTCCGCAGGCTCTCCCACGTGCGCGCGGCGTGCCGGCCGAGCCCGGGCTGAGCCGCCTGCTCCACGGGCGCCCCGGCCACCGCCTCCGCGGGCCGCCCGGCCGCCGGCTGCCGGACCGCCCGGGAAGCCGCCTCCGCCGCCGGCTCCCCGGCCGGCTGCGCGACCACCTGCGCGGCCGGCTGCGGCACCGCCGGCGACGCCGTCTGCGGGGCCGCCGCCGTGGAGCGCGGGCGGGCCGCGCCGACCGGGCGTGGTGTGCGGTTGACCCTGCGGTGCCTGCGGCCCTTCTGGCGTTTGCTCATGGATGTACCACTGCTCCGTCCTGTGGCGGGGTGCGTGCTGCGTGCTCTCTCCCGGGTCAACCCGGGGGTCATCAGGCGGTTACGGCCCTCTCTCCGAGTGTGCGGGACATCACGCGCGAGCCCGGAAGGACGCGCCGCAAGTGCTTCTCACGCCATGTGCGGCGCTCGGGACGTGCGCCGGGTGACGCCTTGTTGACTGAGGCACCCATTTTTGCGGAGGCTTGAGGCACCACTGCGGGGAAGCCAGCGAGTCGCAGGAACCAAGCAGGAAAGAGGCGCACGGATGTCCCTCACCCACGACGAGCCCACCGCCTATCCCTTCAACGACCCCACCGGACTGGATCTGTCCGGGAAGTACGCGGAAGCGCGCAGCGGCGAGGGGCTGCTGCGCGTCCGGATGGAGTACGGCGAGCCCGCCTGGCTCGTCACCCGTTACGCGGACGCCCGGCTGGTCCTCGGCGACCGCAGGTTCAGCCGGGCCGAGAGCGTCCACCACGACGAGCCCCGCCGCGGCGACGGGCCGCGCGACACCGGCCTGCTGAGCATGGACCCGCCCGACCACACCCGGCTGCGCACGCTGGTCACCAAGGCGTTCACCACGCCGCGGGTCGAAAGGCTCCGCCCGGACGTGCGCGCGCTGGCCGAGAGCCTCGTGGACGCGATGGTGGCGGCGGGCCCGCCCGCGGACCTGGTCGAGGACTACGCCCTGCCCATCCCCGTGGCGGTGATCTGCCGGCTGCTCGGGGTGCCGCTGGAGGACCGGCCCCGGTTCCGCAAGTGGAGCGACGCGGCGCTGTCCACCAGTGCGCTGACCGCCGAGGAGAAGACGGTCAACCGGGACGAGCTGCGGGCGTACATGGCCGGGCTCGTCGAGGAGCACCGCGCGCACCCGGCCGACGACCTGATGACGGCGCTCATCGAGGCGCGCGACGTGAACGACCGGCTCTCGGAGCCCGAGCTGATCGACCTGTGCGTGGGCATCCTCGTCGCCGGCCACGAGACCACCGCGACCCAGGTCCCCAACTTCGTGCTCACCCTCTTCGACCACCCCGGGGAGCTGGAGCGGCTGCGGAACGACCCGGGCCTGCTGCCCGCCGCCGTCGAGGAGTTGATGCGCTACGTCCCGCTGGGCGCGGGGGCGTCGTTCGCGCGGTACGCGCTGGAGGACGTCGAGGTGGGCGGGACGCTGGTGCGCAAGGGCGACGCGGTGCTGGTGGCCGTCGGCGCGGCCAACCGGGACGCCGGGCGGTTCGCCGACCCGGAGGCGTTCGACATCGGCCGGGAGGGCAACCAGCACCTCGGCTTCGGCCACGGCGTGCACCACTGCCTCGGCGCTCCCCTGGCCCGGCTGGAGCTGCAGGAGGCGCTGCGGGCCCTGGTCCTGCGGCTGCCGGGGCTCCGGCCGGCCGGTGACATCGAGTGGAAGACGGGCATGCTGGTCCGCGGGCCGCGGTCGATGCCGGTGGAGTGGTGAGCCCGGTGACGGACGCGACGGCAGGAGCAGCGGCGGGCCCGGAGGCGTGGCGGGTGGCGGTGGACCGGAGCGCGTGCATCGGTTCGGGGATCTGCGCGGCCCTGGCCCCGGAGTCGTTCCGGCTGGAGGACGAGCGGTCCCGGCCGCGCAGAGACACGACGGAGCCCGGCGAGGCGGTGCTGGACGCGGCGGACTCGTGCCCCGCGGCCGCCATCACCGTCACCGAGGGAACGGAGGTCATCGGCCCCCGGCCATGACGTGACGCGGGGTAAGGGCGCGGCGCGGCGATACGGGCGAGCCGGGACGGGTACCTAACCCGGTGCCCGGGCCCGACCACGCGCCCGCTCGCCGAAAGGACATACGCATGCAGCATGTCCGGCTCCCGCACCGCAAGGGCGGGGCTCTTCTCGCCCTGCTCCTCGCCCTGTTCTCCGTCACCTCCGTCACCTCCGCCGCCGCGGCGCCACCGGGCCCGCAGCGGACGGGCACACCGGACGGACCGGTCGTGACCACCGATCACGGCCCGGTGCGCGGCAGAGCGCACGGCACGTACGCCACGTACGAGGGCATCCCCTACGCGGCGCCCCCGACCGGGGACCTGCGCTGGCGCCCGCCGCACCCGGCCCGGCCGTGGCAGGGCGTACGGGACGCCGGAGCGCCCGGCCCGCAGTGCCTGCAGCTGCCGATGGCCGGCACCGGCGGCCCCACGGGCTCGGAGGACTGCCTGTACCTCAACGTCACCACGCCGGCGGGCCGCGCCCCCCACCGGGGCCGGCCCGTCATGGTGTGGGTGCACGGCGGCGGGTTCATCGGGGGCGCCGGCAGCGACTACCGCACCGGGCGGCTGGCCGAGCGCGGGGACTCCGTCGTCGTCACGGTCAACTACCGGCTGGGCGCCCTCGGCTTCTTCGGCCACCGGGAGCTCGGTGACGCGCCCGCCTTCGGCCTCGCCGACCAGCAGGCCGCGCTGCGCTGGGTGCAGGCCAACGCCGCCCGCTTCGGCGGCGACCCGCACAACGTGACCCTCTTCGGCGAGTCCGCCGGCGCCATGAGCACCTGCGCCCAGCTCACGTCGCCCACCGCGGCCGGCCTCTTCCACAAGGCCGTTCTGCAGAGCGGCTCGTGCACCACGGCGTTCCCCCGCGGCGCGCTCGTCCCGGGCACGCCGGCCTCCGAGTTCTTCGCGCCCGAGGAGACCGTGCAGAAGGCTGGGGCCGCGGCGGCCGCGAAGCTCGGCTGCCCGGAGGGGTCCGGGGCGCTGGCGTGCCTGCGCGGGCTGAGCGCGGAGAAGCTGGTGACGCCCGAGCTGTCGCAGACGTTCAGCCGGCCGGTCTACGGCAACGCCCTGCTGCCCACGGCGCCCGACCGCGCGCTCGCCACGGGCCGCTTCCACAAGGTGCCGGTCGTCCAGGGCACGACCAGTGACGAGATGCGGCTGTTCACCGGCCTGAACCTGAAGCAGTACCCGCTGCGGAACGCCCAGGACTACCGGGCCCGCCTGGCGGACTCCTTCGGTGCCGCCGCGGCCGCGGTCGAGGCGGAGTACCCCCTGGCCAAGTACCCCTCGCCCGCGCTGGCCTGGTCCGCGCTGCTCACCGACACCACGTTCACGTGCACCTCGCTCCGGGCCGACCGGGCGCTGGCCGGGCACGTGCCCACGTACGCCTACGAGTTCGCCGACCGCGGCGCGCCCGCCGTGATGGGCGTGCCCGAGGTGCCCGGATTCCCCTTCGGGGCCGCGCACGCCTTCGAACTGCCGTACCTGTTCAGCCCCTTCCCCGTCCAGCGGCCGCTGGACGAAGCACAGGTCGCGCTCTCCGACCGGATGATCGACTACTGGACCCGCTTCGCGCACGCGGGCGACCCGAACGGCCCCGGTGCCCCGCACTGGGCCGCCTTCCGGGACCGGGCCCCGCTCGCGCTGTCCCTCGCGCCGGGCGCGCACGGCATCCGGCCGGTGGACATCGGCGCCGAGCACCACTGCGCGTTCTGGGACCGGCAGCAGGGCTGACCGGAGAGGACCCGGCGGACCGCGCGGCGGCGGCTCCGGCGCGCACGCCGCGCCCCGCCGGCGAGGCGCTGGCACGATGAAGACATGCTCCTGGCCGATGTCGCCCGCGTGTCCGCCGAGGTCGCCGCGACGTCCGCACGGTCGGAGAAGACCGCCCTGCTGGCCGGTCTCTTCCGCGGCGCGGACCCGCAGGAGGCGCCGATCGCCCTGACGTACCTGTCGGGACGGCTGCCGCAGGGCAAGGTCGGCATCGGCTGGAGCACGCTGCGCTCCTCCCCGGCCCCCGCGGCCGCGCCCACACTGACCGTCGCCGACGTGGACCGGGCGGTCGAAGGGATCGCCGCAGTGGCGGGCAAGGGCGCGCAGGCCGAGCGGCGCCGCCGGGTGGACGAGCTGATGGCCGCGGCCACGGCGGAGGAGCAGCGCTTCCTGCGGGGCCTGCTCGGCGGGGAGCTGCGCCAGGGCGCCCTGGACGCGGCCGCGGCCGAGGGGCTCGCTGCCGCCACCGGCGCGGACCCCGCCGAGGTGCGGCGGGCCGTGATGCTGAGCGGCTCGACGGCTGCGGTGGCCCGGGAGCTGCTGGCGCGGGGCCCGGAGGCGCTGGCCGGCTTCCGGCTGGAGGTCGGGCGCCCGGTGCTGCCGATGCTGGCGCACACGGCCAAGGACGTCGACGAGGCGCTGGACCGGCTGGGGCCGTGCGCCGTCGAGGAGAAGCTCGACGGCATCCGCGTACAGGTGCACCGGGACGGCGGCTCGGTGCGGATCTGGACGCGCAGGCTGGAGGAGATCACCGGGCGGCTGCCCGAGCTGTGCCGTACGGCGCAGGAGCTGCCGGTGTCGTCCGCCGTGCTCGACGGCGAGGTGATCGCGCTGGACGCGGAGGGGCGGCCGCGGCCGTTCCAGGAGACCGCGGGCCGGGTCGGCTCGCGGCTGGACGTGGCCGGGGCGGCCGTGACGGTGCCGCTGTCGGCGGTCTTCTTCGACGTGCTGGCCCTGGACGGCCGCGACCTGCTGGCGCTGCCGGCGTCGGCGCGCCACGCGGAGCTGGCGCGGGTGGTGCCGGAGCCGCTGCGCGTACGGCGCCTGGTGGTCTCGGATCCCGCGGGGGCGGAAGCCCGCTCCGCGGCGCGGGACTTCACGGAGGCGGTGCTGCGGCGCGGCCACGAGGGCGTGGTGGTCAAGGCGCTGGACACGCCCTACACGGCGGGCCGGCGGGGCTCCGCGTGGCTGAAGGTGAAGCCGGTGCACACGCTGGACCTGGTGGTGCTGGCGGCGGAGTGGGGGCACGGGCGGCGTACGGGAAAGCTGTCCAACCTGCATCTGGGAGCGCGGCTGCCGGACGGCTCGTTCGCGATGCTCGGGAAGACCTTCAAGGGCATGACGGACGCGATGCTGGCGTGGCAGACGGAGCGGCTGCGGTCGCTGGCGGTGAGCGACGACGGCTTCGTGGTGCGGGTGCGGCCGGAGCTGGTGGTGGAGGTCGCCTTCGACGGCCTCCAGCGGTCCTCCCGGTACCCGGCGGGGGTGACGCTGCGGTTCGCGCGCGTGGTGCGGTACCGGGAGGACAAGCAGGCCGGGGAGGCCGACACGGTCGACGCCGTGCTGGCGCTGGGCGCTACGGGATAGGCCCTCGCCTCGCCCCCCGCGGAGGGGGCAATGGGCTGTCGAGCAGCGGCCGTTGACCTGCCGGAAAGCGCATCGCACTGCCGGGAGGCGGCCGTTGCGGCCGGGCCGGCGGTGCCGGTCCGGCCGCCCGGGTCTCACTCGCCGCGGAAGAGCTCCAGCAGGTCCTGCCGGCCGAACACGCCTGCCGCCTCCACGGCGGAAGGCGCCCCCGCCGCGGGGTCCGCCCCGTGCGCGAGCAGGGTGCGGATGATCTCGTCCTCGCCCTTGAAGACGGCGCCCGCGAGGGGCGTCTGGCCGCGGTCGTTGGCCCGGTTGGGGTCGGCCCCGCGGTCCAGGAGGGCCAGGACGGCGTCGAGGTGGCCGTGGTAGGCGGCCAGCATGACCAGGGAGTCGCCGCGGTCGTTGGTGAGGTTGGCCGGCACCCCCGCGTCGACGTAGGCGGCGAGCGTGTCGGTGTCGCCGTGGCGCGCCAGGTCGAAGACCTTGGCCGCGAGCTGGAGCACCTCGGGGTCGTGGGCGGGCTCGGTCTCGGGGGTCTGCTCGGTCATGGGTCTGCGGTCCTCCGGTCAGGGCGCCTGCGGTGCACGCGATATCGGTGTGCCCCCCACCCTATGTACGGCCGCCGCACGGTGTCCGGCAGGCACGGACGCGCCCGTCCGGGTGAATTACCGGACACCTGCACGGGAAGCTCCGCGACCGGCCGGTGCCGGTGTATGAGGCGCGGGCCGGGCCCCGGTCTGGGGGTTTGCGCATTTGCGGCCCCTTACCACCCCTCCGTGGGCCGCGGCAGGACCTGCCCGCTCGAACTGCGAGGTCTTTTCGTCGCATTAATACTTTTCGTGAGTCCTGAGGAGCTCATGGTGAACCCCTCGACCCACTCAGGAGAAACATCATGATTCTGTCCATCTCCGGCGTCGTGCTGTTCGGTGTCATCGTCTTCCTGTTCTTCCGCAAGGACAGCCTGAAGGCCAGCCACGCCATCGTCTGCGCCCTCTTCGGCTTCTACCTCTCCAGCACGGCCATCGCCCCCAGCATCAGGGCCGGCAGTGCCAGCCTCGCGGGCCTCCTGGGGGGTCTCAAGTTCTGACCCCCGCGCCGGCGGCGCTCCCGCCCGCACCCACCCGCAGGAGGAGACCGACGTGGACCCACGACAGCTCCCCCGCACCCTGGCCGGCGGCCGGCCGGTCGCCCGCGGGCAGGAGCTCGCGCGCACGGCGGCCGACAGCGCGGCCGACATATTCCACCCGCTGCTCGTCATCGCGCGCGGCCTGCGCGTCCTGGCCGCCGCGGCCTGGGGCAAGTGGCTGGAGACGCCGGGCGACCGGCGCGGCCCCACGCTGCTGCTGGCGGCCTCGTGCGCGGTGATCGTGGCGCTCGTGCCGTACGGGCCGGTGCTCTCCGGCGTCGTCCTGATGACCGTGGCGGCCTGGGCCGGCCGTGACCGCGGAAGGGCGGACGAGGCGGCCCGGGAGGGCAAGGGCGAGCGGCTCCAGGCGCTGTACGAGGCCCTCGTGCCCTACTTCTCCGTCCCGGAGGACCCGGCGCCGCTCTACGCCCACGACGGCGACTGGGAGCAGGCGTTCACGGACCACGCCTTCGACCACCGGGGCCGGCTGGCCTCCCTGGAGCTGCGCTACCCGCCCTACTTCACCGACGGCGAACCGGAAGCGCGCGCCAGGATCGAGCAGTTGCTGCGGATGAAGGCCGGGCGGGGGCGCGAGTACCGGTTCGACTGGGACGCGGAGGCCAACCGCCTCCACGTGCACGTCCTGCCCCCGCTGCCGTCGGACATCTTCGCCCAGCGGTTCGTGACCGCGCCCGGCGAGACCGTTCTCGGCTTCACCGACCCGGGCGCCGTGCCCCGCACCCTGCCCGTCTTCGACGGCACGGGCCGCCGCGACGAGCCGCCGGTGCTGTGGCGCACGGGGCCGCGCTCCACCGAGCCGCACCTGCTGGTCCTCGGCCGGCCCGCCGCCGGGACCGGCACGCTGCTGCGCTCGCTCGTGCTGCAGGCCCTCCACCAGGGCGACGTGGTGGCCGTGGACGGCAGCGGGTCCGGCGAGTTCTCCTTCCTCCGCGGCCGGGACGGCGTCCTGGCCGTCGAGTCCTCGCCCTCCGGCGCGCTCGCCGTCCTGGAGTGGGCCGTGCGCGAGACCGAGCGGCGGCTCATCACGGCCGACCGCGCGCGCCGGCAGGGCCACCGGCTGCCCGCGGACGTCCGCCGCCCGCTGTGGATCGTCGTCGACCGGCCGACCGCGCTCAGCCACCTGGCGGCGAGCGAGGGCCGGGCCGATCCCCAGGGGCTGCTGCAGGTGCCGCTGCGGCACGGGCGGATCGCGAGCGTCACGGTCGTCGTCGGCGAGCACCTCGACAGCATGGAGCTGCTGGCCGAGCCGGTGCTCACGTACGCGCGCGCACGCGTGCTGCTGGGCGCCGTCACCGACGAGCAGGTGCGGACCGTGCTCGGCGCCCCGCCGCGGACCACCCCGCCGCCGGAGGCTCCGCCGGGGCGCGGCTACGCGCGGCTGGGCTCGGGCCCGGTGCACCGGATACAGGTGCCGGCGACGCCCGACCCGTACGACGAGGACACGTCCGACGACGAACGGGCGGCCGTTCTGGCCCTCCTCCCGGGCACGGGCCACGAACACCTGCCCCCCGGCGAGGCCGCCGTCCCGGCCCGAACGAGCTGACCGACCGATCCGGGGCCCGGGGCCGCCCCCGCCCGGTCCGCCGGACAGGTGGCCGCCGGCGGTCCGCCCGGCCCCTCAGGCCACGAACGTGCGCGGTGCCTCCACCGCTGCCGTCGCGCCGCTCGCCACCAGGCGGGCGGCCTCGGCCAGGCGGGACGCGGCCTCCTCCGCGACCGCGCCGGTGACGGTGAACGGCAGCCGGACGTAGCCCTCGAAGGCCCCGTCGACCCCGAAGCGCGGCCCCGACGGCACCCGCACGCCGAGCCGCTCCCCCGCCTCGGCGATCCGGGAGCCGGACAGGCCGCCGGTGCGCACCCACAGGGTGAGCCCGCCGCGCGGCACGGTGAACTCCCAGTCGGGCAGGTGGCGCCGGACCGCCGCGACGAGCGAGTCGCGGCTCTCGCGCGTGGTCGTCCGCCGGATCTCGGCGGCGGCGTCCCAGCCCTCGGTGGTCAGCAGCCAGGTGACGGCGAGCTGTTCGAGGACGGGCGTGCCGAGGTCGGCGTACATGCGGGCGGCGACCAGGCTGCGGATGACCTCCGGCGCGGCCCGCACCCAGCCGATCCGCAGCCCGGCCCAGAAGGTCTTGCTCGCGGAGCCGACGGTGATGACGGCGTTGCCGGCGGGATCGAAGGCGCAGACGGGCCGCGGCAGTTCCATGCCGGGCTCCAGGCAGAGGTCGGCCATGGTCTCGTCGGCGACGAGCAGGGTGCCCGCGGCGCGCGCCGCCTCGACGAGCTGGCGGCGCTGCTCCTCGGTGGCGAGGGCGCCGGTGGGGTTGTGGAAGTCGCCGATGACGTAGGCCATGCGGGGGGCGGCGTCGCGCAGCACCTGGCGCCAGGCCGGCAGGTCCCAGCCGGCGAGGCCGTCGCCCATGGCGACGGGGACGAGCCGGGCTCCGGCCTCCCGCATGAGCTGGAGGACGTTGGCGTACGAGGGCGAGTCGACGGCGACGCGCTCGCCGCGCCCGGCGAAGAGCCGGCAGATGGCGGCGACGGCCCCCATGGCCCCCGTGGTGATCATGATCTGTTCGGGCATGGTGGGCACGCCGCGGGCGGTGTAGCGGTCGGCGACGGCCTGCCGCAGGGCGGGCAGTCCGGCGGGGTAGTCGCCGTGGGTGGCGGCGTAGGGCGGCAGCTCCTCCAGCGCGCCCTGGACGGCGCGGCCGAGCCAGGGCTCGGGGGCGGGCAGGGCGGCGCAGCCCAGATCGATGATCGAGGCGGCGGCCTCCGGGGGCAGCGGGTCCAGGGCGCGGGTGGGCAGCGGATTGCCGGCCGGGACCGCGGTCCAGCTGCCGGCGCCGCGCCGGGACTCCAGGAAGCCCTCGCCGCGCAGCGCCTCGTAGGCGGCGGCGACGGTGGTGCGGCTGACGGAGAGCGCGGCGGCGAGCTCCCGCTCGGCGGGCAGCCGGGCGGCGACGGGGACGCGGCCTTCGAGGACGAGCAGGCGGATGCCGTCGGCCAGCGAGCGGTAGGCGGGGGCGCGGCGGCCGCCGAGCGGCGTGACCGTGCCGCGGACGCCCTGCACCTCGCGGTCCCGCTGCGAGCCGAGGAGGTGCGCGAGCTTCTGCGCGCCCACCGAGGAGGTCCAATGACTCATCTGAATCGGTCCACCTTTCGGGGATTGGCCATGGATCATGCGTCCACCTGTCCCCCAGACTGACATGCGGCAGGCCACTTGCACCACTGCGGGTGGCCGCTCAGCTTGCCTGCACGCGCCTTCGGGGCCGTGCCGGCCGCCAGTCCGATCGCCAGGAGGAACCGTTGTCCGCATCAGGGGGACCGTCGGGAGGGGCGTCTCTCGCCCGCCGGCTGCTGCAGCTCTACACGGGGCTCGCGCTGTACGGGGCGAGCGGCGCGCTGCAGCTGCGGGCGGGGCTGGGGCTCGCGCCGTGGGACGTGCTGAACCAGGGCGTCGCGCGCCACACGGGGATTTCGATCGGCGCGGCGTCGATCGCCATCGGTGCGCTCGTCCTGCTGCTCTGGATCCCGCTGCGGCAGCGCCCCGGCCTGGGGACGGTCTCCAACGTGCTGGTCATCGGGCTGGCGATGGACGCGACGCTGAGCGTGGCGCCCGACCCGCGGTCCCTGTGGATCCGGATCCCGCTGCTGGGCTTCTCGGTCGTGCTGTGCGCGGTGGCGACCGGGCTGTACATCTCGGCGCGGTTCGGGCCGGGCCCGCGCGACGGGCTGATGACGGGGCTGCACCGGCGCACGGGGCGCTCGGTGCGGCTGGTGCGGACGTGCATCGAGGTCGCCGTGCTGGTGACGGGGTTCGTGCTGGGCGGCTCGGTGGGTGCGGGCACCGTCTTCTACGCCCTGGCGATCGGCCCGCTGTCACAGTTCTTCCTGCGGCTGTTCGCACTTCCGGAGCAAGCCGTTCCGGCTGCTGCCGCGGCCCCCGTCGCCCCGGCCGGGGAGAAAGTTCCGGACCTGGTTTAGGCCTGGACGAAGCGGGCCGGTAGTGTACGCCTTCGACCCACCGAACGAACCGTTACTGCACGCTAAAGCGACAGAAACGCAGGGTGACATCCGTTGCCAGATGTGACAAAACGGGCGTTGGTGGGTACAACAAGGGGCGGCACGACGGGCGACGCATGTCCCTCAACGGGAATCTTCACCGCCGACCGGACGTTGACCGGATGACGACGACAGCGACACCTGTCCTGTGGGCGACTAAGCCCGGGAGGCACGATTCATGAGTGAGCGAGCTCTCCGCGGCACGCGACTTGTGGTTACCAGCTACGAGACCGACCGCGGCATCGATCTGGCCCCGCGCCAGGCGGTGGAGTACGCATGCCCGAACGGCCATCGATTCGAGATGCCGTTCTCGGTAGAGGCGGAGATTCCGCCGGAGTGGGAGTGCAAGGCGTGCGGCGCCGTGGCACTCCTGGTGGACGGCGATGGTCCCGAGGAGAAGAAGGGCAAGCCTGCGCGTACGCACTGGGACATGCTCATGGAGCGGCGTACCCGTGAGGAGCTGGAGGAGGTGCTGGCCGAGCGGCTGGCGGTCCTTCGTTCCGGCGCCATGAACATCGCCGTTCATCCGCGGGACACCCGCAAGTCCGCCTGAGCGGGCGAACGAGCAGCAACAGCAGTACAAAAGGGCCCGGGCCACTGCCGAAGCAGTGGCCCGGGCCCTTTTGCGCGTCCCTCCGGGCCCGTGCCCACGTCCCTCAGCGGGGCAGCTGGGGGCCGCCCGGCCGCGGCGCGGGCGGCTCGTCGTCGCGGATGACCTCGCCCTGGACGACCTTGCCGCCGGGCTGCTGCATCTTCGCCTGCTGGAAGGCGTCACCGAGGGTGCCGGGGGCCGCCGGACGGGTCAGCCACCGCTCCCCCGACCTGCGCAGCAGGGCGCGGGTGGGCGGGAAGAGGCAGAGCAGGCCGGCCAGGTCGGAGAGCAGGCCCGGCAGGATGATCAGCAGCCCGCCGAGCATGGTGAGGGCGTTCCCCCCGGCCTCCTGCCCGCCCGGCTCGGCGGTCGCGCCGCCGGGCTGCAGGGAGACCGTGAGCCGCTTCCAGGCCCGCCGCCCCGCCCGCTTGATCACGTACGAGCCGAGCACGACGCCGCCGGCCAGCAGGGCGAAGACGGTGAGCCCGCCGGCGGCACCGGCCACCAGCGTCAGCAGCCAGATCTCCAGGACGGCCCAGAGGGCGATTCCCAGGGGGATGAGCCTGCGGGCGCGCCGCCGCTGCGGCGGACGGCCGTTCATCGTCTGCTGTGCTCCGAACGTCATGCCTCAAGTGTGCCTGGCCTGCGACGGAACCCGGGGCCGGCGCTTATGGGCCGCTTACGGGAGGAGCCGCCCGCCGGGCTACTTGCGGCCGAGCGCCTTGCCGACCCGGGAGCCGACGCCCCAGGAGGTGACCCGCCACAGGGCCTCGGCGACGATGTCGCGGCTCATCTTGCTGTCGCCGAGCTCGCGCTCGACGAAGGTGATGGGCACCTCCACGACGTGGAAGCCGGCCTTGACGGCGCGCCAGGCCAGGTCGACCTGGAAGCAGTAGCCCTGGGAGGCCACGTCCTCCATGCCGAGGCCCTCCAGCGTCTCCCGGCGGAAGGCCCGGAAGCCGCCCGTGACGTCGCGGATCGGCACGTCGAGGAGCAGCCGGGAGTACGTGGAGCCGCCGCGGGAGAGGAACTCGCGCGACTTCGGCCAGTTCACGACCCGCCCGCCGGGCACCCAGCGCGAGCCGAGCACCAGGTCGGCGCCCTTGAGGGCGGTGAGCAGGCGGGGCAGCTCCTCCGGCTGGTGGGAGCCGTCGGCGTCCATCTCGACCAGGACGCCGTAGCCGTGGTCCAGGCCCCAGCGGAAGCCCGCGAGGTAGGCGGCGCCGAGGCCCTCCTTGCCCTTGCGGTGCAGGACCTTGACGTGGTCGTCGTCGCCCGCCAGCTCGTCGGCCAGCTTGCCGGTGCCGTCGGGGCTGTTGTCGTCGGCGACGAGGACGTGCGCCTCCGGCACGGCCGATCGCACCCGGCCGACGATGCTCTTGATGTTCTCCGCCTCGTTGTAGGTCGGGATGATCACCAAGGTCGTGCCGAGCGGACCGAATTTCCGCTGCCCACCGTCGTTCACTACTGGCCTCTCTTTTCCGGCTTGTCCGGCGTTTCCCGCTCGTCGGGCGTTTCCCGCTCGTCCGTCCGTACCCGACGACCGATCAGGAGTGCGGCCGCGCAGGACAGAAGGCCCACCATAGCGAGCGTCCATTCGGGCGCCGCACCCGCGCGGTCGGCCACGGTCGTGCCGTCCCGCAGGGGAAGGGTCGCGCTGATCACGTCGCGGGTGAATTCCTCGCTCCGCTGCTGCACCGTGCCGTCCGGGGCCACCACGGCGCTGATGCCGCTGGTGGCGACGGTGACGACGGCGCGGCCGTGCTCGACGGCCCGCAGCCGGGACATGGCCAGCTGCTGCTCGGGCTGGCCGGTGCGGCCGTAGGTGGCGTTGTTGGTCTGCACGACGAGGGCGCGGGCGCCGTCCTTGACGGTGTCGCGGACGATCTCGTCGTAGGCGACCTCGAAGCAGATGACGTCGCCGAGCCGGGCCGGGCCGACCTGCATCACTCCGGTGTGGTCCCCGGGGTAGAAGTCGCGCTGGACGCGCTGGAGGCGCGTGATGACCTTGCTCAGCGCGCTGCGGAAGGGCACGTACTCGCCGAACGGCACGGGGTGCTGCTTGGCGTAGGAGGCGCCGGGGCCGGTCCGCGGGTCCCAGACGATGCCCTTGTTGTCGATGTAGCCGCTCTGCCCGGGGTGGTCCACCAGGGCGCCGACGAGGACGGGCACGCCGATCGCCTTGACCGCCTGCTCGATGCGGTCGTAAGCCTGCGGGTACTGGAAGGGGTCGAGGTCGGAGGAGTTCTCCGGCCAGATGACCAGGTCGGGCTTGGGGACGCGGCCGGCCTTGACGTCGCGGGCCAGCTGGAGCGTGGCCTCGGCGTGGTTGTCGAGGATCATCATCGGGCGGCCGAGGAAGTCCATGCCGGCGTGCTGGACGTTGCCCTGGACGAGCGCCACCTTGACCTCGTCGGCGGCCTTCGTGGGCACGGGCACCGCGTAGCCGGCGAGCAGGACCGCCGCGGCCAGCGCCAGCGCCTCGACGCCGGGCAGGACGGCCCGGAACGTACCGGCCGTACGGGGTTCCGTGCGCAGCTTCACGACGGTGGTGACCGCGTACGCGAGGAGGCCGCCGGTCAGGGCGACGGCGAAGGTCACCAGCGGGGCGCCGCCGAGGGCGGCGAGCGGGGTGAACGGCGAGCCGGTGTTGGCGAAGGCGAGCCGGCCCCAGGGGAAGCCGCCGAGGGGCAGCCGGTCGCGGGCCAGCTCCTGGGCGACCCACAGGCAGGCGCCCCACAGCGGCCACGCGGGCAGCCGGGAGACGAGGGCGAGCGCCGCGGCGAGGACCGCGACGAACAGGGCCTCGGCGAGCGACAGGCCGGTCACGGCGTCGTAGCCGACGACGCGCAGCCAGCGCAGCAGCACGAAGAAGAAGGGCAGCGCGAAGGCGAAGCCGGTCCAGGCGGCCTGCCGGGCGGTGCGGCCGCGGGTCAGCAGGGCCAGTGCGGCGACGGCCACGACCGACAGCGGCCACGCGTCGTACGGCGGGAAGGCCAGGGCGAACGCCACGCCGGCGAGGGCCGCGATCCCGGTGCGGGCCGCCTCCCGGCGCGCGAGCCGGCCGAGGCGCACGGCCCGGCCGGGGCGCGGCTGCGGGGCGGGTGCGGACTCCTCGGGGGCGTCCGGGGAGTGCTCGTCGCCGGGGGCGGGTGCCGGGGCGGCACCGGCGGTGGTTTCGGGACCCGGGGGCACGGGCGAGCCTTCCTGCTGTCTTGCGGTGGTGAGCCCGACGGTACATCGCTCGGGGCACCGTGCCCGCCCTGGGTGCGCGCACAAGACCGGGGCAAGCCGGGAGGAAGGCCGGGACGGGGGCGGGGACGGAGGGGTGGGACGAATGGGGGCCCGGCGTCCTTCGGGCCGGCCCGGGACCCGCTGGCTGCGGGTCGACCTAGAGCCGTTGTCTACTGAACATCCGGGCCCCACCCGGGTCGCACCTGCCGGCCCGGCGGCACCTCCCTGCCCCCGTGCGCTGGAACCTGGCTGCCAGTGGCGGTGGCCGCTCCCCGGCGCACCGCCCCATGGCCCAGCTGCGTTCGACGACTGTGTGGAAGTGCACCGGCCGGACGTCCTGTGGTGGACTCCGCAGAACCTACCGGCCGCCGCCCGCACCCTGTCAACACCTCTGTGACCTGGCTCTATGTCCTAAATCAGCAGGTCAGTACGGCGAATGATCACGGGCGGCGACAGGCCGGTCTCTCATCGTTCGGCGGTACGGACCGGGCCCGGAGTCACTCGTTCGGACGCTCGTAGACGGTGTGCCCGCCGACGACGGTGCGCAGGCAGACCGGGAGCTCGGCGCCCGGCGACAGGTCGGGCAGGCCCGGAGTGCCCGAGCGGGGGTCCGTGGACCAGCTCGCCACGCGCTCGTCCGGCACCTGCACGACGAGGTCGCCGGACCGCCAGACCGCGTAGTCGGCGGGTGCGCCCGGCACCAGGACGCCCGCGTCGTCCCGGCCGACGGCCCGCCAGCCCCCGCGCGTGTGCGCGGTGAACGCGGCCCGGACCGAGATGCGGTGGGCGGGAGTGCGGTGGAAGGCGGCGGCGCGCACGGTGCCCCACGGGTCGAGCGGGGTGACCGGGCTGTCGGAGCCGAGGGCGAGCGGCACGCCGGCGCGCAGCAGGGCCGCGTACGGGTTGAGGGTGCGGGCCCGCTCGATGCCCAGGCGCTGGGCGTACATGCCCGTGTCGCCGCCCCACGTGGCGTCGAAGGCGGGCTGGACGGAGGCGGTCAGGGCGAATTCGGCGAAGGCCGCGATGTGCTCGGGGGTGAGCATCTCGGCGTGCTCGACGCGGTGCCGGGCCGCGCGGACGCGGGCCAGGCCCAGCTTGTCCGCGGCGGCGCGGACGCCCTCCACGACGGCGGTCAGCGCGGCGTCGCCGATGGCGTGGAAACCGGCCTGGATGCCGGCCTCGGTGCACGCGGCGACGTGGGCGGCGACGGCGGCGGCGTCGAGGTGGGCGGTGCCGCTGCTGCCGGGCAGGTCGGCGTACGGCTCGTGGAGGCACGCGGTGTGCGAGCCGAGGGAGCCGTCCACGAAGAGGTCGCCGGCGGCGCCCGCCGCGCCGAGCTCACGGATGCGGCCGGCTTCGTTCGCGGATGTGATGGCTTCCGCCCAGTAGCCGACGACGCGCGGGCCGGGGCGGCCGGCGGCGAGGCGCAGCAGCCCGGTGAGGTCGCCGGCGCCGGAGATCTGCGGTCCGGCGCACTCGTGCAGCGAGCCGATGCCGAGCGAGACGGCGCGGTCGAGCGCGGCGGCCTGGGCCGCGGTGCGCTGGGCGGCGGTGACGCCGGCGTGCGCGGCGGTCCGCACGGCGTGGTGGGCGTCGCCCGTCAGCGGTGCGCCGGGGGCGTACCCGTCCAGCTCGGCGAGGCCCGGTACGAGGTCGAGGAGGGCCGTGCTGACGACGGCGGAGTGGACGTCGGCCCGGGTGAGGTACAGCGGACGGCCGCCGGTGGCCTCGTCCAGCTCGCGGCGGGACGGGGGGCGCTGCTCGGGCCACGCGCTGGCGTCCCAGCCGTGGCCGAGGAGGACGCCTTCGGCGGGGCGGGCGGCGGCGTGCGCCCGGATCCGGTCGAGGGCCTCGGCCAGGGAGCGGGTGCCGGTGAGGTCGAGACCGGTGAGGGCGAGGCCGGTGGCGGTGGTGTGCACGTGTGCGTCCGTGAACGCGGGGGTGACGAGCGCGCCGTCGAGGTCCAGGACCTCGTCCACTCCTTCCGCGAAGGAGTCCGCGGCCCCTTCGGAGCCGACCCAGGCGACGCTGTCGCCTTGCACGATCATGGCGGTGGCGAAGGGGTCGGCGGGGCTGTGGATGGTGCCGTTGCGCAGCAGCACGGTCTTGTCCGGTCGCTCGGTCATGGGGATCAGTCTCTCCCCTCACCCGCCCCTTCCCGTAACCGGGGCTCCGCCCCGGACCCGGTGTCCTCAATCGCCGGACGGGCTCAAGATGATGTGAGCCCGTCCGGCGATTGAGGACAAAAAGGGAAGACGTCAGCCCACCCGTGGCGGCCTGGCCTCGTACGGGGTCGACAGCACGATCGTCGTGCGTGTCGAGACGCCCGCCAGGGAGCGGATCCGCGCCAGCAGGTGCTCCAGCTCCAGCGGCGTGGCGACCCGCACCTTGAGGATGTAGTTCTCGTCGCCGGCCACGCTGTGGCACGCCTCGATCTCGGGGATCTCGGCGAGCCGGTCCGCGATGTCGTCGGGGGCGCTGGGATCGAACGGCTTCACCGAGATGAACGCGGTGAGCGGCAGCCCGACCGCCTCCGGGTCGACCACGGCCGCGTAGCCGCGGATGACGCCCCGCTGTTCGAGCCGGCGCACGCGCTGATGCACCGCCGAGGTGGACAGGCCGGTGGCCTTCCCCAGGTCGGTGTAGCTCATCCGCCCGTCCTTGACGAGCAGTTCCACGATTTCTCTGTCCAGCTCCTCCACGCGGATCAACCTACTGGGTCCGGGCGGGAGCGGCACAGCCGACGGCTCCATGGGGGCGCATACCCCCGCACAGAGACATGTGACGAACAACACAGGTATGCACCCGTGTCCTCCGTGATGCGGCGATTACCCGGCTCGCGGCGCGGGAAGTGCTTGCTGTGGCCGAGGCCGAGAGCCTGGCCGGCCAATCCGAGGGGGAGAAAGACTATGCCCAGCCTGGAACGCCTGAACGAAGGCGACGGCAGCCCGTACGAGCCTTATGAGGTCGACACCAGCACGATGTTCCGGGTCACGTGCCCGGACTGCGCGCGCCCGATCGCGCTGCTCCCCGACGAGGACGTGCTCCCCGAGCACGCGCTGTGCCCCTCGCCGTGGAATCCGTTCGGGCTCACGGTGTGCCCCGGCTCGGGCCGCGCCATGGAGGACGCCGCCGCGGCGGACGAGTCGCCGGACGGCCGGGAGTTCGACGCGGCGCTGATGCTCACGCTGCCGGAGAGCCTGGACTGGCGGACGCAGCCGTTCTCCCACATCGGGGGCCCGGGCTCGCAGCCGGTCCGTGTGCCGGAGATGCGCCGGCCCTCCTGACCCGGGCGGCGCGGGTTCCCGCGGGCGGGCCGCGAGGAGCCCGCCCGCCGTACCGGTGCCCGCACCCCCGGCCCCGTGATCAGCGGTTCTCGCGGCTCTCGGGGCCCGCCAGGTGACGGGCGATCACCATGCGCTGGATCTGGTTGGTGCCCTCGACGATCTGCAGCACCTTGGCCTCGCGCATGTAGCGCTCGGCGGGGAAGTCGGCCGTGTAGCCGTAGCCGCCCAGGAGCTGGACGGCGTCGGTCGTCACGCGCATCGCCGCGTCGGTGCAGAAGAGCTTGGCCATCGCCGCCTGCTTGGAGAACGGCAGGCCGGCGTCGCGCAGCCGGGCCGCGGCGAGGTAGAGCCCGCGGCCGGCCTCGATCTGGGTGGCCATGTCGGCGAGCATGAAGCGCAGGCCCTGGAAGTCGGCGATGGGCCGGCCGAACTGCCGCCGTCCGGCGGTGAAGGCGAGCGCCTCGTCCAGCGCGGCCTGGGCGACGCCGATCGCGCAGGCGGCGATGCCGAGGCGCCCGGAGTCCAGCGCGGACAGGGCGATCGCGAAGCCCTGCCCCTCCTCCCCGATGCGGCGGGAATCCGGCACCCGCACGCCGTCGAAGTGGAGTTGGGCCGTCGGCGAGCCCTTCATGCCCATCTTGCGCTCGGGCGCCGCGGCGGACAGGCCGGGCGCGTCACCGGGCACGAGGAAGGCGGTGATGCCGTGCGCGCCCTCGCCTCCCGTACGGGCCATGACCGTGTAGAAGTCCGCGATCCCGCCGTGGGTGATCCAGGCCTTGGTGCCCTCGATCGTCCAGGTGTCGCCGTCGCGGACGGCGCGGGTGCGCAGCGAGGCGGCGTCGGAGCCGGAGGAGGGCTCGGAGAGGCAGTAGGCACCGAGCAGGCCGCCGCCGAGCATCGCGGGCAGGTGCTCGGCCTGCTGCTCCTTGGTGCCGTAGCCGGCGAGGGCGTGGCAGGAGAGGGTGTGCACGCTCACGCCCAGGCCCACGGTGAGGCGGGCGGCCGCGAGCTCCTCCAGGACCTGGAGGTAGACCTCGTAGGGCTGGTCCCCGCCGCCGAACTCCTCGGTGTAGGGCAGGGCGAGCAGACCGGAGGCGGACAGCAGCCGGAAGACCTCGCGGGGGAAGCGCCCGGCTTCCTCCTCCTCGGCCGCGGTGGGTTCGATCTCCCGCTGCACCAGGTCGCGTACGAGCGCGAGCAGGTCGCGGGCCTCCTCGGTGGGCAGCTGTCGCTCCACCGGCTGCGGGCCGTGGTCGGTCATGGCGGCGCTCTCCTCCCTGTTAGGGCGCTGCGGCGACGGGCGCGCAAGGGTGTGGCGCCGTCGCCGGTGTGCCCAGCCGATGATCCCCCGCCGGGTCTCGGCACTGGATGACCTGCGGCTGTGGCGGCTTGGAGTATGCCCGATCGGCGGGCGGACGTCACGGGTTGACAAGTGCCGCACCAGGCACAACGGGCTGGTGACGGAGTCGTGAACGGGGTTGGTCCAAACCATTGACCGGACTGGTCTAGTCCTTCTATGGTCCTGGGCACCGCCCGGCGGGTCCATGCCGAACCGCCGCTCTTCCCCGCCGGGCCGTCAGCGCAGGTCACCCCCCCCCCCCCCCGAAGCAGCTCTCCCCACCCCACCGAGGAGAACCGATGCCCGCACGACCGCGTACCCTCCTGGCCGCCTTCGCCGCCGCCGGGGCCCTGATCACCACCACGCTCTTCACCGGGGCGGCGAACGCGTCGCCCGCAACCGCGACCGTGACCGGTACCGGCAGCACCGCCGACGACACCACCGACGACACCGCCGCCGGCCGCAAGGTGGTCGGCTACTTCACCAACTGGGGCGTCTACGGCCGCAATTACCACGTCAAGAACATCGAGACGTCGGGCTCGGCCGCCAAGCTCACCCACATCAACTACGCCTTCGGCAACGTCACGGGCGGCAAGTGCGCCATCGGCGACGCCTACGCCGACTACGACAAGGCCTACGACGCCGCGGGCAGCGTCGACGGCAAGGCCGACACCTGGGACGACGGCGCCCTGCGCGGCAACTTCAACCAGCTCCGCAAGCTCAAGAAGCTGCACCCGGGGCTCAAAGTGGTCTGGTCCTTCGGCGGTTGGACCTGGTCGGGCGGCTTCGGCGAGGCCGCCCGCAACCCGGCCGCCTTCGCCGAGTCCTGTTACGGCCTCGTCAAGGACCCGCGCTGGGCCGACGTCTTCGACGGCATCGACATCGACTGGGAGTACCCCAACGCCTGCGGCCTCACCTGCGACACCAGCGGCCGCGAGGCGTTCACCAAGCTGATGGCCGCGCTGCGCTCGAAGTTCGGCACGCGCAACCTGGTCACGGCCGCCATCACCGCCGACGGCTCCGACGGCGGCAAGATCGACGCCACCGACTACGCGGGCGCCGCCCGCTACGTCGACTGGTACAACCCCATGACCTACGACTTCTTCGGCGCCTGGGACGCCAAGGGCCCCACGGCCCCGCACTCCCCCCTCACCTCCTACGCCGGCATCCCCAAGCCCGGCTTCACCACCGACGCCGCGATCACCAAGCTCCGGTCCCTCGGTGTCCCCTCCTCCAAACTCCTCCTCGGCATAGGCTTCTACGGCCGCGGCTGGACCGGCGTGAACCAGTCCGCCCCGGGCGGCACCGCCACGGGCCCCGCCAAGGGCACCTACGAGGACGGCATCGACGACTACAAGGTCCTGAAGACCAAGTGCCCGGCGAACGGCACGATCGCGGGCACGGCCTACGCCAAGTGCGGCAGCGACTGGTGGAGCTACGACACCCCGTCGACGATCGCCGGGAAGATGGCGTACAAGAACCGGCAGGGGCTGGGCGGCACGTTCTTCTGGGAGCTGAGCGGCGATACGGCGGACGGCGAACTGATCAAGTCGATCAGCTGACGCCGAGCGGGAGCCCCGCCTCCTCCCCGCCGCCCCGCCGGAGGCGACCGGGCGTCCGGTGGTCGAAGGCGATCAGGGGGTCGCCCGTCAGGGGGTGGTCGACGACCGCCGCCCGGACGCCGAAGACGTCCGCCAGGAGCTCCGGGGTCAGCACCTCCCGCGGCGGGCCCGAGGCCACGAGGGCGCCTTCGTGCAGGACGTGGAGGCGGTCGCACAGGGAGGCCGCCGCGTTCAGGTCGTGCAGCGAGAGCAGCGTCGTGCGGCGCTGCTCCCGCAGCAGGGCCAGCAACTCCACCTGGTGCAGCACGTCCAGGTGGTTCGTCGGCTCGTCCAGGACCAGGACCTCCGGGTCCTGGGCCAGCGCCCGGGCGAGCAGCACCCGCTGGCGCTCGCCGCCCGAGAGCGCCGAGAAGCGCCGCTTCTCCGCCCCGGCGAGCCCCACGCCCGCCAGCGCCGCCGTCACGATCTCCCGGTCGGCGGGGTCCTCGCCCGCGAAGGCCCGTTTGTACGGGGTGCGGCCCATGGCCACCACGGCCCGCACCGAGAGTTCGAAGTCGCTGCCGCGCTCCTGCGGGAGCGCGGCCACGCGCCGGGCCGACTCGGCGGCCGTCAGCGACGTGATGTCCGTACCGCCCACCAGCACCCGGCCGGCGTGCGGCCGCAGGTAACGGTAGACGGTGCGCAGGACCGTCGACTTGCCGCTGCCGTTCGGCCCGACCAGCCCGGCGATCTCCCCGTCCTCCGCGACCAGGTGCACCCCGGAGACGACCGTCCGCCCGGACAGGGACACGTCCAGGTCCTCGATGGCGATCCTCATCCCGTCATCCCCTCTCCACCAGGCGCCGGTCCAGCAGGTACAGCAGCGCCGGCGCACCGACCAGCGCCGTGACGACGCCCACCGGCAGCTCCTGGTCCGGCAGCGCCGTACGGGCCACCAGGTCGACCACGACCAGCAGGACCGCGCCGAACAGCGCGGCCACCGGCAGCAGGACGCGGTGAGCGCCGCCCACGACCATCCGGCAGACGTGCGGGACCATCAGCCCCACGAAGCCGATCGCCCCGGAGACCGACACCAGCACCCCGGTGAGCACGCTCGTCACCACGAACAGCTCGCGTCGCAACCGGGTGACGTCCACGCCCAGCCCGGCCGCGGTCTCATCACCCATCAGGACGGCGTCGAGGGCCCGGGCCCGGGCGAGGAGCGCGGCGAGCCCGAGCAGCACGGCCGCCGCCGGCACGCCGAGCGTGGCCCACTGGGCGCCGCCGAGGGAGCCCATCAGCCAGAAGAGGACGCCGTGCGTCTGCTGGTCGTCGCCGGCCTGCAACACCAGGTAGTGGGTGAAGCCGGACAGGAACTGGCCGATTCCCACCCCCGCCAGCACCAGCCGCAGCGGCGAGAAGCCGCCCCCGCGCCGCGCCATCGCCCACACCAGAGCGAACGACCCGAGCGCACCGGCGAACGCGGCCGCCGAGAGCCCGAGCCCCAGCAGGCCGCCCGCGCCCGCCCCCAGCACGATCGCCGCGACCGCCCCGAGCGAGGCCCCGCTGGAGATCCCCAGCAGGTACGGGTCCGCGAGCGGATTGCGGACGAGGGCCTGGACGGCCGTGCCCACCAGGCCCAGGCCCGCGCCCACCACGGCCGCCAGCAGCGCCCGCGGCACCCGCAGCTGCCACACGATCAGGTCCTGGGTGCCCGGCACCGGCTCCCGGCCGCCGATCCCGCGCGCCACCGAGGACCACACGTCCCCGAGCGGCACGTCCGTGGAGCCCAGGCACACCGAGGCCGTCAGCGCGACCAGCAGCGCGCACCCCAGCGCGGCCGCCACCCAGGGCGCCCGCGCCCCGGGTTCACGCTCCCGCGCCTCCTCCGCGGCCGCCGTGGTGAGCGCCGCCATCTACTTGACCCGGTCCGGGTGCAGCGTGTGCGCGATCTCGCGGACGGTGTCCGCGCTGCGCACGCCCCCGATCGTGGTCCGCTCGGAGCCGATGCGCAGGAAGCGGCCCTCCTTCACGGCGGTGAGGTCCTTGGTGGCGGGGAAGTTCTTCAGGAACTCCGCGGCCTCGTCGAAGGCCTTGGCGTTCGCCTCGTCGCTGCCCCGGTTGCGGACGCCGAGCTGGATCCAGTCCGGGTTCTTGGCGACGACGTCCTCCCAGCCCACGGGCTTGAAGTCGCCGTCGCAGCCGTCGAAGACGTTGCGGCCGCCGGCCATGCCGATGACGGCGTTGGCGACCTGCCGGTTGCAGACGGCCATGGGCTGCTTGGTGCCCGCGTCGTAGTCGAAGAAGAAGTACGAGGGCCGCTTGTCCCCGGGGACGTCCTTGAGGGCGTCGCGCACCGCGTCCGTCTTCTTCCGCATCTCCCGCACCAGTCCGGCGGCGCGCGCGGAGGTGCCGGTGACCTTGCCCAGCTCCTCGATGTCGGCCTCGACGCCGGAGAGGTCCGTGCGCGGGGCCTTGCTCATCGCGGCGCAGGCCGTCGACTTCAGGAAGACGTGCTTGATGCCGGCGGCCTCGAACTCCGCGGCGGTCGGCGCGTCCCCCGCCTTGCCCATGTTCTTCATGGACGAGAACGCGTCCACGTACAGCTCGGCGCCCGAGCCCAGCAGCTTCTCCTTGGGGATGGCGGTCTTCCCCAGCACCGGCACCTTCGCCGCCCGGTCCGCGTACTGCTCCGGCATGGCTCCCTTGCCGGGCGGGAAGCCCGTGCCGACGGCCTTGTCGCCGGCGCCCAGCCACATGAGCAGCTCCAGGCCGGCGGCATTGCTGGTGACGATCTTCCGGGGCGCCGACGCGAACGTGGTCTTCGCGCCCATGCAGTCCGTGACGCTCACCGGAAAGCCGGAGGGGGTGCCGGACCCGGCCTCGTCGGACGTCTTCGCCGCACCGCCACCGCCGCCGCAGGCCGTCGCCGACAGGGCCACAGCGGCCAGAACACCGCACCACGCACGAGGGCGCATCAGACAACTCCAGGAAATTCGATTCGCCACGGGCCCGCCCGTGCGGGCCCGGATCAGGTAGTCGGACCGCGGGCCCGCCCGGTTCCCGCGTGTCGCGAAGAACTGCGACGTACGCTTGCCCGAACGCCCTGCCCACGGCGCGCGGCGCGCCCGGGGCGGATCCGATAGCGTGGAGGAGGCCGTGATGGCGGATGCGACGGACGCGACGGGCACGGCGGATGTGACGGGCACGGCGGAGGCGGCGAAGGCGGCCGAGGCGAAGGCGGCGAAGGCGGCGGAGACGAGCCGTCCCGAGGGGCAGTCCTCGGACCAGCAGCCTGTTCAGCAGCCGGCCCGGCAGCCCGCCCCGCTCAAGGAGATGCCCACCGACTGGCGGCGCGCCCTCGCCATCGTCGCCCACCCCGACGACCTCGAATACGGCGCCTCCGCGGCCGTCGCCGCCTGGCTGGACGACGGCCGCGAGTGCGTCTATCTGCTGGCGAGCGCCGGCGAGGCCGGGATCGACACCCTCGCCCCCACCGAGGCCGGTCCGCTGCGCGAGCGCGAGCAGCGGGCGAGCGCGGCCGCCGTGGGCGTGGCGACCGTCGAGTTCCTCGGCCACCCCGACGGCGTCATCGAGTACGGCACGGCCCTGCGCCGCGACTTCGCCGCCGCCATCCGCCGCCACCGCCCCGAGCTCGTCCTGACGCTCAACCACCACGACACCTGGGGCGGCACGTACTGGAACACCCCCGACCACCGCAACGTCGGCCGGGCCGTCCTCGACGCCGTCGCCGACGCCGGCAACCGCTGGATCTTCCCCGACCTCGCCGAGGAGGGCCTCGTGCCCTGGGACGGCGTGCGCTACGTGGCGGTGGCCGGCTCCCCGCAGCCCACGCACGCCGTCGACGCGAGCAGCGGTCTGGAGCGGGCCGTCGCGTCCCTGCTCTGCCACCGCACGTACATCGAGGCGCTGACGAAGGAGGACCCGGAGACGTACTGCCGCACGTTCCTGGAGAGCAGCATGCGGGCCGTCGCCGGACGGTTCGGCGGGCGGCCGGGCGTGGCGTTCGAGCTGTTCAGCCGCTGACGGACCGCTTCTCGTCCTCCGCGGCCGGGGCCCCTCCGCCGTTCCCCCGGGCCGCTTCTTGCCCTACGTGGCCGGGAGCCCCTCCGCCGCTCCCTCGGGGCCGGCCACCCCGTGGTACTCCGCCGCCCGCTCCATCACCAGCACCGCCACGTCGTCCTGCAGCCGCCCGCCCGTGTGCGCGTCGAGGTCCGCGCGCAGCCGCTGCAGCAGCTGGGGGGTGGGCAGGGCGGCCCAGGCGTCCAGCCGTTCCGCCAGCGGGTAGAAGACGCCGTCCGGCGACCGGGCCTCGGTGACCCCGTCGGTACAGGCCAGCACCCGGCAGCCGGGCGGCAGGGCGAGGCGCTGCGCCGTGCGCGGGGCGGCGGCCAGGTCGCCGAGGCCCAGGGGCAGCCCCGCATCTGCCGGTACCAGCTCGCGCACCCCGCCGTCCGCGTCGATGAGGAACGGCGCGACGTGCCCGCAGTCCACGAGCACCACCGGCACGTGCCCGTCGGCGCCGGGCCCGGCCGGATCCTCCCCCGGCCCCGTCCCCTCTCCCAGGCCCATGCCCTCCTCCGTGCCGAGCACGAGCGCCGTCACGAACTCCTCCGACGCCCGCATCCCCAGCTCGTCCGGCAGGCCACCGGTGCGCTCCGGCTGCAGCCGCGCCTGGTACTCCGCCGACCGGTGGTAGCGGAACAGCCCCTGTTCCATCGCCACCACCCCGCTCGCCAGGTCGCGCCGGTGGTAGGCCGCCTCGCGGAAGGCGGTGAGCACCGCCGCCCCCGCGCCCAGCGTCCCCAGCCCCTTGCCCCGCACGTCACCGATCAGGACGCGCGTCCCGTACGGGGTGTCGACGACCTCGTACACATCGCCGCCGACGAGCGCCTCCCGCTGCGAGGACACGTAGAAGCCGTCCACGACCACGCTGCGCGTACGCAGCGGCAACGGCCGCAGCAGCGCCCGCTGCGCGGCCTCCCCGGTGGCCCGCACGCGCTCCAGCAGGGCCTCGCCGTCGCGCCGCAGCCGGGCCACGGCGATGCTCGCGCCCACCATCAGCGCGTTGCCGACGAAGGAGCCGACCCTGTTGACCGCCACCTCGCCGTTGACCACGCCGTGGTGCGCCACCATCAGGCAGAAGTCGAGGACGCCGACGAACACCGTCTGCCGGTACGTGCACAGCGCCGCGGCCGTCATCGGGGCGAGGGCGGCGTAGACGTCCAGGCGGAGGTTCGACGGGGTCATCAGATCGACGGCCACGATGGTCGCCAGGTAGGCCAGGACCAGCGCGAAGGGGAGTCTGCGCGACGACACCGTGGCGGGACCTCCACGCCGGAATGGGATTCACTGGGGAATTCGTGCCATTACACCCTGGCACGGGTGGTGCGCCCCGGCCCTCGCTGCGATCTTGGCGCCGTCGGGTCTTGACCCAGAGTTTGCTGTAGGTAGTCAGAGTTTGCGATAGGTGCGGGCGTCGTCCGCCGCGGCGAGGACGGCCGCGAGGTCACCGCCGGCCGACGCCGTCACCAGGGCGGTCACGGCGCCTTCCACGAAGGGGGCGTCGGCGATCCGCACCTCGGAGCCGCCGAACCCGTCGGCGAGGAGCGCCTTGACCGTGAGGACCGCGCTGCCCATGTCGCAGAAGACCGCCACCCCCTGCCCCTGGTCCGCGGCTTCGACCGCCCGGCGCACCAGGTCGGCGCTGGTGCCGACCGAACCGTCCGGCAGGCCGCCGGCCGGCGCCGCCGGGGCCGGGTCGCCCGTGCCGACGAGGGACTTCGCGAGCGCTGCCGTGGCGGCGGCTACCTCGCGGCTGTGCGAGACCAGCACGATGCCGACGCGGCCGGGGGGCGCGGCCTCCGCGGGGGCTTCGGCCGCGGCGGCCTCCCGCTCCGGGGCCACCGCGCACAGCTCCGGGTCCGTCGCCTCGTACAGGGCGGTGACCAGCAGCGCGGACGACGTCGCGCCGGGGTCTTTGTGGCCCATGCTGCGCTCGCCCAGGTAACTCGCCCGGCCGCGGCGGGCCCGCAGCGGGACCGTCGCCTCGGCGCCCTCGCGGGCCGCCCGCGCCGCGGCGTCCAGCGCGGCCACGACGCCCTGCGGGAGGGCGGCGGTGTACGCGTCGGCGGCCGGCTGGAGCGCGTCGACCATCGTCTTGTCGCCCGGCGCCGAGTCCCCGAGACGCCGCACGCTCGCCACGGCGGCACCGAGCGCCCGGCCGAGCGTCTCCGGCCCGACCACGGCGTCCTCGCCCAGGATCTTCCCCATGCGCCGCAGCACCGTCCCGTACAACGGCCCGGACGCCCCGCCCACGGTGTTCGTCAGATGCACGCCGACGGCCGTCAGCAGCGCTCCCGGCGTGGCGGGCGGCTCCGCGGCCACCGCCTCGGCGGCAGAGGTGAATCCGCGCTTGAGGTTCGCGCCGTGGTCGGCATCCCCGATGGCGGCGTCGAGGTCGGTGAGGTACGCGGACTCCGCGACGATCACGCGCGTGGCGCGGTCGAGGAAACGGCGGAAGAAGTCCAGGTCGAGCGGGACGGTCATGTGCGGCGACTCCCTCGGTGAACGACAGACCGGGCCCGGCTCAGCGTAGTGTGCGAACGTCGCCCATGTGATCGCTTGCCGACCGCAGAACCGCGCGCCCGCACCCGGATTCGCTGAACCCGTAACGAACCCTTGCCGAGCGGGTATGGCCCGCTCCCCCGCTCCGGCCCCCCGTTGAAGCCGTCGGCAGCATGACGAACCGACAGATCCGAGGCCGAGGCACCGGGCGGCGCCCTGTCGCAGCAGATGCTGACGACGTTCCTTCGGCCGCTCGTTCATCACGGACAGCCGGGGGCGGCTCGCATCCAGTGCCGTTCCGTTGTCCAGCCGAGGAAGCGGCGGGCCCGGCCGTCGTCCGCCGTGCCGTCCGCGTCGAAGGATCCGCCCGCCGCGACCAGCCGCAGGCCCGCGAGTGCGGGTGCGAGCCGCGCCGCGACGTGGTCCGGCTGACGGGCCGTCTCCTCCTCCAGCCGGGCCAGGACCGCGGCCTGTCCGGTCGGCGGGCACAGCGACAGGTGGAAGAGCATCTGCCGCCACGCGTACGCCGCGTCCTTGATCGTGGGGAGCGGGCGCGGGTGGTGCGGGATCCGTGCCGTCAGCCGGCACACGGCGGTGAACGAGCGCCGGGCCAGGTCGGCCCAGCCCGGTGCCGGGGCGGCGCCGAGGGGGCCGGCGAGGGCGGCCAGGTTGTGCGTGGTGAGGATCTGGGCCTGTTCGATCACCGTGCCGTTGGCCGCCACGGACCACCCGCGGGAACCGGTGCCGGCGTACGCGCGGCACAGGTCCGCGAAGTCCCGCTGCGCCGACGTGCCCGGGCCGAGGACCCCGCGGCCGTGCGCGGCCTCCTCCAGGGCGACGACCAGCTCGTAGTCGAGGCCGTAGTACCGCTCGTAGAGCGAGCCGGCGAGCAGCCGGCCCGCGACCGCCGCCGACGCCAGGAACTTTCCGGAGAACGTTCCCATGAAGATGTCGGCGGCGAGCTCCTCGACGAACGGCACGTCCTCGCCGGCCTGCCGGGCCAGCGTCGACAGCTCGCGGACCAGCGGGTTCGGCAGGATCGTCGCGGGGAAGCCCTGCAGCGCGACCTCCGACAGGTGCACCAGCGCCGTCCGGGCGCTGCGGCCCGCCGCGCCCTTCCGGCGCAGCCCGGCGACCGCCGCCACCCAGGGCAGCTCCTCGACGCGCACCTGGCGTTCGAGGTTGAGGAGGAGCAGGGAGCGGCGGTTGCGGAAGGCCAGGTAGTTGGCCGTCATGAGCGCCCGCAGCGACTCGTCCGGGTAGGCGAGCGCGGCGGTCGACGCGACGAGCTGCGGGACCAGCCCGGCCAGGACCTCGGCCGAGGGCACGACGCCGCGCGCGACCAGCGTGGCGAGCGGGGCGCTCAGCGCCGCCTCGACCACACGGCGCGTCGGCTCCGGGATCTCCGCCCCCGCGGGGAGGCCGCTCGCACCCGCCTCCTCCTCGGTGACCGGAGCGAGGAGCGGCCCGACGTCGGGCGCGCCGGTGTCCTGCGGGAGGACGGACAGGCGGCGGGCCACGAGCTGCGCCAGGGCGTGGTGCGGGGGCCGCGCGGCGTCGGCGGCCTGCCGCGCGCGCAGCTCGCGGTGGCGCCCCGAGCCGGGCTCGCCGCGCCGCCGCACCATGGAGTCGACGGCGAGCCGGAGCTGGCCGAGGCAGCGCGGGGCCAGCGCGCGGCGCGCCACGTAGGTCTCCAGCGCGAGGCGCAGGACGGCCGGATTCTCGCCGGGCTTGCGGTGCTTGGTGCACAGGGTGTGCTCGGCGGACAGCCGCTCGTACCGCCGCAGCAGCGCGCCGGCGCGCGCGATCCAGTCCTCGTCCGGCGTGCGGGCCAGGACGCGGCCGGACGTCTCGGCGGTCTCCAGCCAGAGGGCGAGCATGTCGCCGGAGAACGGGTTCCAGACGGTGAGGGCTTCGTGCATGGCCTCGACGGCCCGGTTGGGGCGGCGCCGGCCGATGGCCTGCGCCGCTTCACCGACGGTGAGGCGGTGCGCGACCGCGGCGGCGAGCCCGGGGGCGGGGGCGGTGGCAGGAGCTGTCCCGGGGACGGCGTCGGCTCCTGGGCGGGGGGCGAAACGCAGCCGGTCTGCGAACGGCCGGAGCGTCTCCAGTAGTTGCAGGGCACCGAGCCGGTCGCCGGAGCGCACCAGCCACGCCACGGTGAGCAGCGCCGCTTCCTCCGGAACGGCCACCTCGTACGCCCCGCTGTCGAGCATCGCGTGCAGCTCGGCGAGGCCCTCGTCCGTCAGCCAGTGGGCGAACAGGGCGGCACGGTCGGCGGGTATGCCGGCCCGCCGTGCGGTGTCGCTCTCGTGGGGCAGAAGGGGACCGCCGGCGCTCGCCGCTCCGGTCGCGAAGCCACCCCGGACCACCTCGGGGGTGACCCACGCGGGGAGCCCCGCCACGGGGGTGCGCGATCCGACGGCCAGCCGTCCCGCGGCCATGCCGTCCACGACGTCCCGCCAGCGGCGGATCCGCTCCCCGGCACGGCGGCGGGTGTCCGGGTCCTCGAGCGTCACCGCGGTGGTGAACGCCCGGGCCAACTGCCCGGCGGCATAACCCGCGTGGACGCCTACGGTCTGCTGCGTCGTCTCATCCTGCTCGTTCATGGCCGGCGTGGCAGGCTCTGCCCCTGCGCCCTCCGGGTAAGGAGCCCGGTGATCTACTGACTGATCTACACGCCGATGCCGAGCACGCTAGACGCGGCCGGCACGAACCCGCAAACGGCTTTTCGCAGGAGGAGCCCGGAACCCGCTCCCCGGGAGGGACCCCGTGCTCAGCGTTCCTCGAAGTGGCTCGGGCGCCCCGCGCGGAACACGAGACGACCCCGCCGCTCCGCCTCCGCCCGGTGCATGAGCCGCGCCTCTCCCTCGCGCCCCCGCAGGACAGCCGTGTGCCACGGCGTGGCCCACGCGTCGGCCGCTTCCAGCAGACGGATACCGAACTTCTCCGCGCCGGGCCGCTGCGGGTGGATGGACAGGCGTACGGACCGCGGATGGCAGTCGGCGATGAGGTCGCCCCAGGCGCGGCTGCGGGCGATGACGCCGTACGCGCGGGCCCGGCATTCCCGCTGCAGCGCGGAGCGGGTGCCGGCGAAGTCCGCGGTGTCCTCGACGAGGAAGCGGGTGATGCCGCGGTAGAGCCGCGCCGTCTCCTCGTCGCCGCGGACCAGGGCCCGCAGCTCCTCCACCGGCGGCGCGTAGGCCTCGGTGACGAGCCGCCGCTTGGTGTCGTGGTCCAGGTCCCCGTGGACGTCGCGCAGGTCGAACGTGTCCAGCCGGCCGAGCCCTTCCCCGGTGATCAGGTCGCGCAACGCGTCCCCGTAGGCGTCGATGTGCTCGTCAGGTACGCGGATCAGGTCGCCGAAGATGTGGCCGTCGGAGCAGATCAGTATCCGCGCGCCGGGCGCGTAGATCTCGCCGATGCGCGCGCAGAGCCGGTCGAGGAAGGCGAGCGAGAGGCGCTCGCCCTCGTCCGGCAGGTGTCCGAGGACCTTGGCCGGGTTGGGGGACTTGCACGGAAAGCCGGGGAGGGTGAAGAGGACCGGCTCGCCGGCGTCCGTGAACCGCCGTATCCGGCGCAGCTGCTCCGGGAAGTCCGCGGGGTCCGCGGAACCGGTCCCGGTGGTGCGGTGGTACGGCAGGAGGAGGCGCAGAATGCGTGCCTCCACGGGGGACGGGGCGGTGACAGGAGTGGCGGGGGGGCCGGCGGGGGCCGCGGGAGGGGTCAGGGTGGCCTGGGACATCCGCGCGTTCACCCCCGTCCGTACGGGCAGCCGGGCCGGTCGAAGGCGACCGGGAGTTCGGCGGTGCCGCGTCCGAGGACGGCGGGGATCCAGGGCAGCTCCTCTTCGGGAACGGCGAGCCGCAGACCGGGCAGCCGGGCCAGCAACGTCCCCAGGGCCACCTGGAGTTCGACGCGGGCGAGCGCCGCGCCGGGGCAGAAGTGAATGCCGTGGCCGAAGGCGAGGTGCGGCCCCTGGGCGCGGTCGAGGTCCAGGGTGTCGGGGTCGGGGAAGCGCTCGGGGTCGCGGTTGGCGGCGCACAGGGAGACGATCACGGAGTCGCCGGCGGGCACCCGCGTGCCGTGCAGGTCCGCGTCCTCGGCGAGGAACCGCCAGGTCGTCAGCTCGAAGGCGCTGTCGAGGCGCATCAGTTCCTCGACGGCGGCCGGCATGAGCTCCGGTTCGGCCCGCAGCCGCGCCAGCGCGTCGGGGCGGCGCAGCAGGGCCACCATCGCGGTGGTGATCTGGTTCGTGACGGGTTCCTGGCCGGCCACCAGCAGCTGGAAGATCATGGAGTCCAGCTCCTCCCGGGTCAGCTCGCCGCCGTCGCGGGCGGCGACCAGCCGGCTGAGCAGCCCGTCGCCGGGCGCCTCGCGGCGGTCGGCGACCACCTCGGCGATGTAGCCCTGGAGTTCGCGGAGCAGCGCCTCGTAGGCGGGCCGTCCGGGGTCCGCGGGGCCGACGGGCGCCACGACCTTGCCCCACTCGCGGCGGAAGCGGGCGGCCAGGTGCGGCGGCAGGCCGATGACCTCGGCGAGGACCTGGAAGGGGAAGCGGGCGGCGAAGCACCGCACGAGGTCGACGGGCTCGACCGACCCGGCCGACCCGGCCGAGCCCGTGTCCGCGGCGGCCGGGATCGCGTCGACGAGCGCGTCCGCCATCTCCTGGAAGCGCTCCCGCATCCCCTCGACGCGCCGCGGCGCGAAGGCGTCCGTGACCAGACGCCGCATGGCGGTGTGCTTAGGCGGGTCCTGGTGGAGCAGGTGCACCTGCAGCTGCGAGTGCTGCGGCTCGGGCATGATCGAGGCGCGCTCGCGCCAGCGGTCGTTGCCGCGGTCGTGGTTCTTGCCGAGCCGGGGGTCGGCGAGGGTCTTCTGGGCGGCTTCGTGCCCGGTGACGAGCCAGGCGGTGACCCCGCTCGGGAACAGGACCCGGTGGATCGGGCCCGCCTCCCGCATGCGCGCGTACAGCGGGTAGGGGTCCCGCTTGTACCCGGGCCCGGACAGCGGGACCGGATCGGGCAGCGGGGCCGGACCAGGCGGCAGGGCCGGATCGGCCGGCGGGACCGGACCGGTCGGCGCGGACGGCTCGGACAGGGACACGTGAAGGCTCCTCAGGAAGACGTGGACCCCTGAGAAGTCGGACGGAGGGAGGGGTGAGTTCCCGCCGGTCCGGCGAAATTTCGTACGGATGTCCCCACGCCCGTACGGGTTCCGTATCTCCAGGTAGTCGGCCGGCGGCGACCGCTGGTTCCCGCGGACAGAAGGGACAATCCTCACGCGCCGGGAGCCGGTCGCGGGCGGCCGAACGGGCCGTGCAGCGTGCCACGATGCCCGGATGACCGCTCGTCGCTCCCTCAGTCCGTACGGAACCCTGGCCGGTTTCGTCCTGCTCCTGGCAGCCCTCTTCGGCGTCTCGTACGCCGTCGGCTCGGCCGCCGGCCCGGCCGCCCCCGGCATACACCGCACCGGCGGCGGCTCCGGGCCCGGACCGGGTCCGGGCGGCGGGACGGGCAGCACGGGTGGGACCGGCGGCATGGACGGCATGGACGGTATGAAAGGCATGGGTGGCATGAACGGGATGCACGGTACGGGCGGTGGACGGTGACCACGAGCACGACGTCGACCTCGGCCACGGCCTCCGCCACGGCCGCATCCGCAACCCCCGCTGAAACCACGACCGCCACGACCACCACGACCACCGAACTGATCGTCGGCGGCATGACCTGCGCCGCCTGCGTCGCGCGCGTCGAGAAGAAGCTGGGCAGGGTGGACGGCGTGAGCGCGACCGTCAACCTCGCCACCGGCCGGGCCCGCGTCTCCCACCCCGCGGCGGTCACCGCGGCCGAGCTGGTGGCGGTCGTCGAGGGCGCCGGCTTCACGGCGGCGCTGCCCGAGCCCGAGGCCGTGCCGGAGGCCGGTGAGGAACAGGGCGCGGAGGCGGGCGGCGCCCTCACCCGGCTGCTGATCACGGCGCTGCTCTCCGTCCCCGTACTCGTCCTGTCCATGGCTCCCGGCCTGCAGTTCCGCAACTGGCAGTGGCTGTGCTTCGTGCTCGCGACGCCGGTCGCCGTGTGGGGCGCGTGGCCCTTCCACGAGCGGGCCCTGCGCGGCCTGCGGCACTCGGCCGCGACGATGGACACGCTCGTCTCGCTCGGTGTGCTCGCCTCCTACTCCTGGTCCGCGTACGCCCTCTTCTTCGGGGGCGCGGGGCGGCCCGGCATGCGGATGCCGTTCACACTGCTGCCGTCGATGGCGGGCGGCACGGCGGACGTGTACCTCGAAGCGGTCGTGGGCGTCCCCCTGTTCGTGCTGGTCGGCAGGCTGCTGGAGGCGCGGGCACGGCACAGCACGGGCTCGGCGCTGCGGGCGCTCGCCTCGCTCGCCGCGAAGGACGTGCTGGTACGGGCGGCGGACGGTACGGAGCGCCGCGTGCCCATCGAGCAGTTGCGGGTCGGCGACCGCTTCGTCGTCCGGCCCGGCGAGCGGGTCGCGACCGACGGCGTGGTCGTGACGGGCAGTTCGGCGCTGGACCTGTCCCTCGTGACGGGCGAGAGCGCACCGGTGGAGGCCGGTCCGGGCTCGTCCGTCGTCGGCGGCGCCGTGAACTCCGGCGGGCTGCTGGAGGTACGGGCCGGAGCCGTCGGCTCCGACACGCAGCTCGCCCGGATCGCCAGGCTGGTGGAGGAGGCGCAGGCGGGCAAGGCGAAGGCGCAGCGCGTGGCCGACGCGGTCGCCGGGGTCTTCGTACCGGCGGTGCTGGCCGTCGCCGTGACCGTGCTCGGCTTCTGGCTCGGCGCGGGCGCCTCCCCGCAGGCGGCGGTCACCGCGGCAGTGGCGGTCCTCGTGGTCGCCTGCCCGTGCGCGCTCGGCCTGGCCACGCCCACGGCCCTGCTGGCCGCCACGGGCCGGGGCGCCGGCCTCGGCATCCTGGTCAGCGGGCCGCAGGCCCTGGAGGGACTGCGCCGCGTGGACACCGTCGTCCTGGACAAGACGGGCACGCTGACGACGGGTTCGATGGCGGTGACGGGCGTGACGGCACGCCCGGACGGGCTCGGTGCGGAGGAGGCGGTGCGGCTGGCCGCGGCGGTCGAGCGCGGTTCGGAGCATCCGGTGGGGCGTGCGGTGTGCGCGTACGCGGCTGCGCGGGACGCGGGGGTCGAGGGGGCGGCGAGCCGTGCGGGAACAGGCGACGGGCGTGACACGGCGGGGGTGACGGAGGGCGCGCCGGCTACGGGGGCTGCGGGCTCCGCAAGCGCCGCAGACACTGCAGGCGTTGCGCGCGCCGCAGATGCCGCGAACGCCACCGTCGGCACAGAAGGCACCCCAGACGCGGCCGACACGGCGCAAGCGGCAAGCGCCGTAGCCCCGGCGAGCACGGCGGACACGGCGGACACGGCGACCGCACCGGTCACCTCGGGCTCACCGGTCACGGCGTGCGCACCCGCCCTGCCGGAAGTCACCGGCTTCACGGCCACACCGGGCCGGGGCGTCGCGGGGCGCGTCGCGGAGCGGCTCGTCGAGGTCGTACGGCCGGACGCCTCTCCCGCCGCGGCGGCGCCCGCTTCCCGGACGTCCGGGAAGAACGGGAAGAAGCAGCGGAAGGGACAGCAGGTCTCATCGGGCGGCTCGGGGAGCTCGCAAGGCCGCCTCCCCCAGGTGCTCGCCGACGCCGTGGAGGCCGCCGGGCGCGAGGGCCGGACCGCGGTCGTCGTCCGCGTGGACGGCACGCCCGAGGCCGTGATCGTCCTCGGGGACACCGTCCGCTCCGGCTCGTACCGCGCCGTCGACCACCTCAAGCGGCTCGGCCTGCGGCCCGTCCTCGCGACGGGCGACAGCGAGGGCGCGGCACGGGCCGTCGCCGCCGAACTCGGCATCACCGAGGTGCACGCGCGGGCCACGCCCGAGGACAAGGCCCGGCTCGTCCGCGAACTGCGCGCCCGGGGCCGCCGGGTGGCGGTCATCGGCGACGGGGTCAACGACACGGCCGCACTGGCCGGCGCGGACCTCGGCATCGCCATGGGCGGTGGCACGGACGCGGCCATCGGCGCCGCGGACGTGACGCTCGTCCGCGAGGACATGGGTGCCCTGGCCGACGCCGTCCGGCTCGCCCGGCGGACGTCCTCCACGGTCCGGGCCAACCTCGCCTGGGCGTTCGGCTACAACCTGGTCACCCTGCCGCTGGCGGCGGTGGGGCTGCTCAGCCCGATGGTCGCGGCGGCGGCCATGTCCGTCAGCTCGGTGCTGGTCGTCGGGAACAGCCTGCGGCTGCGGGGCTGGCAGCCGGTGCCCTCGCGGGCGGCGGCCGGACGGCGGCCGCGGCGCGGCACCGTCTCCCCCGGCTCCGCAGGGTCCGCCGATCCAGCCGGTTCGGTCGGTCCGGTCGGCAGGCGCGCCGCCGCCCTGGCGTCGCGAAGTGACGTGTGAAGGTCGTGGAAACCTTGAAGACCTCTTCTCTTGCCGCGGCCGGGCGCGCCGCCCTCGTACCCGTCCTCGCGGGCGCGGTGGCCCTCGGCGGGCTCTGCGCCTGGACGGCTTCGGGCGCGGCGGGCCGGCCGCCGGCCGTCACGGTCGAGGACGCGCGGGTGCTGCTGCCGCTCGGCCGGGACGACACCGCGGCCTTCCTCCGCGTACGGAACGCGGGCGACGTGGACGACGAGCTCATCGGCGTGGACGCGCCCACGGCGGCGGGCGCGATGCTCAGCCGCACCGTGGTGCGGAAGGGCGCCGGCCATATGGAGATGGTGCGGTCCGCGACCGTACCGGCCGGCGGCACGCTGGAGATGTCCCCGCACGGCCTGGACGTCATGGTGTGGGCCCCGCCGCGCATGAAGCCCGGCGACCGGCTGCCCGTCGTCCTGCAGTTCCGGCGTGCAGGGACGGTACGGACGGAGGCGGAGGTCGTCCGGGCGGGCAGCGGCGGCGGCTGACGGCCGGAGCGGGCGCATGCGAGCGGGCGGGGTGGCGGGCGTGTTGCCCGGCCACCCCGCCCACTCATGCGTCCCGCGCTTCCGGCGCAGACGGCGACGGGCGCTAAGCCGCGACCGGCATGCGCACGGCGTCCCGCTCCGCCGTCTCCAACTGGCAGATCAGCGCCTCACGGGCCCGCGCCACGCGCGACCGCACCGTACCGACGGGGCAGCCCGCGACGACGGCCGCCTCCGCGTACGGCAGGCCCAGCATCTGGGTCAGCACGAACGCCTCGCGCCGCTCGTACGGCAGCCGGTCCAGCAACTGCGACAGCGCCACGCCCTCGTCGAAGCCGGGCAGCTGTGCCGTCTGGGCGCGCTCGGCAGCCGACTGCCAGTCGTCCGTGTCCGACAGGCGCGGCCGGGCCGCGTTGAAGCGCAGCCGGTCGACGACCGTGCGGCGGGCGATGGTCAGCAGCCACGTACGGGCCGAGGAGCGGCCCTCGAAGCGGGGCAGCGTGCGCAAGGCCCGCAGGTACGTCTCCTGGACGAGGTCGTCCGCGCCCTGCGGGTCGTTGCTGAGGCGCGCGACGTAGCGCCGCACGTCGTTCTGCGTGGCCCTGATGAAGCACTCGATGGCGTCGGCGTCGCCGCTGCGGGCGGCGAGCGCCCAGGCGGTCACCGTCTCGTCGTCACGCACGGCGGCCTCCGCGGCGGAGCGTCCGGGGGGTGCTGCCCGGGGCAAAAACGGCACCGGGGACGATGGCGGGGTGCACTGCAGCGAGTTCCGTACCGCCATATCCGCCCGCGTCGACGGCGAGGACCTGCCGCCGCGCGTGACCGGCGCAGCGCTCGACGCGCACCTGGGGGGCTGCGCCGAGTGCTGCGCGTGGGGCGAACGAGCACGCCGGCTGAAGGTGCTCGCGGCGCAGCTCGGCATGGGCTGAGGAACCGGCTGCGGGAGTGGCCGCGGGGGCTGCAGGGGCCGCCGGAGGAGCGGCCGACGAGGCGGCCGGAGAAACCGTCGAGGAGACCGCCGGGGAAGCGGCGGGGCTTGCGGGGAGGGTGTGCCGGCGTGGCACGTCCCGCCTACGGGCAGGGGTCATCGCCCTGTGTCCTTCCTGGAATCCGGGCACCCCGAGGAGCGGGGCGGGCCCGGTGACGTGGTTCTGGCGCGGGGGTCGCCGTCAGCCGACGGCGACGCGGGCCGGCGGGCCACGTCGGGAGAGGACGTGCGCGTACAGCAGCTGCCGCAGGCGCTGCGCGGCGCGGCTCCGGTCGGCGCGGATGCGCGGCGGTCCGGAGGGCGCGGGTACGGCGCGGAAGAGGGCGAGGAGCGGGACGAAGAGCCGGCTGCCCACGGTGCGGGCGAGCCGGAAGGCCGCCTGTTCGCCGCCGGCGAGCCACACGCCGCAGACGACGGCGACGAGGACGTGCGCGGACCACATGCCGAGGGCGCCGTGGCCGGCGTGCATGGACATGGAGTGGCCGGCCATGCCGCCCATGGAGGACATGTCCATGGAGGAGACGTCCATGGAGGACGGATCCATGGAGGGCAGGTCCGTGGAGGACATGGCGCCGTGGTAGTCCTTGGGCACGGGGGAACCCGGGTCCAGCCCCAGCCGGGCCGCCCGGGCCGTGTTCACGACGACGTCCTGCGCGAGGCCGAAGAAGAAGTGGAGGCCGGTCTGGGCGCCGACGGTGGCGAGCGTGATCAGCAGCGGCCCGCGCTCGCGGCCCGCCAGGAACCACGCCGCGCTGCCCGTGCCGCACAGCGCGACGGCGACGGCCCACCACGGGACCGTCGTGCCGGACATGACCGCGTGGCCCAGGGCAGCGAGCAGCACACAGACCGCTGCGAACACCGCGGCTCGCAGCGCTCGCGGTCCCTGTTCCGGCTGCGGCCCTGCTCTCATGACGTGCACATCGTTGCACCCGCGCCGCGCGGCGCGAAGGCGGGGTACGCCCTGACGCCCCGTACGACCCCCCGCTCGGGCGCACGGACCCCGCCCCGTACCGTCCGCCCGGCGGTACGAGGCGGGTGGGCCGCCGGCTCGGGGGAAGGACCGACGGCCCGGGGTCCCGTCGCTCCATTGGGACTCGCAGCACCGAGTCAAGCGCGGGGCGCGCGGGCGCGGGAGCGTGTGTGCGGGGGTGATCGTGGGTGCGCGGCTCACACCCCGTGTGAACGATCAGCCTCCGGTGGCGCCGGTGGAGTCCCCGGCGGCTCGGGACGCCTCGGCTGCCTCGGGTGTCTCGGGTGCCTTGGAGGCCTCGGCTGACTTGGCCGGCTTGGCTGTCTTGGCTGTCTTGGCCGGCTCGGCCGGCTCGGCCGGCTCCGGGGCCTCGGCAGTGCTCGTGGCTTCGGTCGTCGTGCCGGGCTTCCGCGTACGGCCGGGCGTCCCGCTGCGGCTGTGGCTACGACTACGGCTACGGCCGCCACCCGGCAGCCAGGCCGCGCTGTTCTTCTCGCCGATGCGCGTGCCTATCGCTCCCTTGATCACGGAGAGGGCGGCGGGCAGGGCGGCGATCGCGGCGGCCTTGAGGGCGGAGACGTCGGTCAGGTCGAACCCGTCGGCGAGGAGGAGACCCAGGAAGGTGGTGACGTAGGCAGCGGCGGTGCGCTCGAGGATGTCGAGCAGGACTTTCGGCACTTTCGGCGCTTTCGGCATGGCTGTTTCTTCGTCTCTTCCGTTCGTGTCCGATGGGTAAGGGAAGCGTCATGGCGGGACGGCCCGTACCGCAAGTCCCGGAGACGCACGGGAAGGAGGGTCCAGGTGACCGATCCCTGGCCGGCAATGAGCTGCGGTGACGACCCGGCCGAGCGGAGCCGTACGGTCCGCGGCGCGCACGAGGAGTTCGTGACCGGTGGCACGGTGGGTGCGGGTGTCCGGGCGGTGGTCGCCGGCTCGTGGCGGCGGTCGGCGGCCGCGCTGCCCGCGGCGGACTTCCTCGCGCCCGTCGAGCTGGACGGCAGGGAGCTGGAGGAGTACCGGCGGGCGCATCCGCTGGCGGCCGTGATGCCGCTGTTCAGGGAGCTGCTCGGCGCGGTCGCCGACGACGGGGCGCACCTGCTGGCGGTCTGCGACGCGTCCGGCCGGATGCTGTGGGTCGAGGGGCGCCGGGGCATCCGGAGCAGGGCGGAGGCGATGCACTTCGTGGCCGGGGCCCGCTGGGACGAGCGGCACGCGGGCACGAACGCGCCCGGGACGGCGCTCGCCCTCGACCGCGCGGTGCAGATCTTCGGCGCCGAGCACTACAACCGGGCGGTCCAGCCGTGGACGTGTGCGGCGGCGCCGGTGCACGACCCCCGGACCGGGCGGCTGCTGGGCGCGGTGGACCTCACCGGCGGCGACCGGCTGGCGGCCCCGCACAGCCTGGCGCTCGTCCGGGCAACGGCGCTGGCCGCGGAGGCGAGACTGGCGGCCGGCGCGGGCACCGGCCGCCCGCTGCTGACGGCCCTCGGCCGCGACGAGGCGGTCCTGACGACGGCGGACGGCCGCCGGGTGCACCTGGGCCGGCGCCACAGCGAGATCCTCGTCCTGCTGGCCGGCCGCCCGGACGGCCTGACGGGAGATCAGCTGGCGGCGGCGCTGTACGGGGACCGTACGGTGCCGCCGGTGACGCTGCGCGCCGAGCTGTCGCGGCTGCGGCGCCTGGTGGGTCCGCTCCTGGGCTCGCGCCCGTACCGGCTGTGTGCGCACGTCGAGACGGACTTCGGCCGGGTGGAGCGGGAGCTGGCGGAGGGGGACGTGCGCGGGGCGCTCCGCTCGTACGACGGGCCGCTGCTGCCCTCGTCGGAGGCGCCGGGTGTGTGCAGAGTGCGGCGGCTGGTGGAGGGGCGGCTGCGGCGGGCGGTGCTGAGCGGCGGGGACGCGTGGGCGCTGCAGGCGTGGGCGGACAGCGCGTGGGGCGAGGAGGACCTGGAGGTGTGGGAGCGACTGCTGGCGGCGCTGCCGGCGAGTGCGCCGCAGCGGGACGGGGTGGCGGCGGAGGCACGGAGGTTACGGGCAACGTTCGCGCAACCTCCCGGGCTCTAGGCTCCGGCCGGTCGCCGTCCACGCCGGAAGCGGACGGCAGCGCACCGGAAGGGAAGGCCGTTCCCATGCCTCGCTACCACAACCCAGGCACCCCCGAAGCGGTGGTCGCGTACCGTCCGCGGTACGACCACTGGATCGGCGGCGAGTACGTCCCGCCGAAGCAGGGCGGCTACTTCGAGAACCCGACGCCGGTGACCGGGCAGCCCTTCACCGAGATCGCCCGGGGCACGGCGGAGGACGTGGAGCGCGCGCTGGACGCGGCGCACGCGGCGGCCCCGGCCTGGGGCCGCACCCCGCCGGCCGAGCGGGCCGCCGTGCTGAACCGCATCGCGGACCGCATGGAGCGGAACCTGGAGGCGCTCGCGGTCGCCGAGTCCTGGGAGAACGGCAAGCCGGTCCGGGAGACCCTGGCCGCCGACATCCCTCTCGCCGTCGACCACTTCCGCTACTTCGCGGGCGCGATCCGCGCCCAGGAGGGCAGCCTGTCGGAGCTCGACGCGGACACGGTCGCGTACCACTTCCACGAGCCGCTGGGCGTGGTCGCCCAGATCATCCCGTGGAACTTCCCGATCCTGATGGCGGCGTGGAAACTCGCGCCGGCGCTGGCGGCGGGCAACGCGGTGGTCCTCAAGCCCGCCGAGCAGACGCCGGCCTCCATCCACGTGTGGCTGGACCTGGTGGCCGACCTCATCCCGCCGGGCGTGGTGAACGTCGTCAACGGCTTCGGCGTGGAGGCGGGCAAGCCCCTGGCAGCGAGCCCCCGCGTGGCCAAGGTCGCCTTCACCGGGGAGACGACCACGGGCCGCCTGATCATGCAGTACGCGTCGGAGAACCTGAAGCCGGTGACCCTCGAACTCGGCGGCAAGAGCCCGAACATCTTCTTCGACGACGTCTCGGCGGCCGACGACGACTTCCTGGACAAGGCCCTCGAAGGCTTCACCATGTTCGCCCTCAACCAGGGCGAGGTGTGCACCTGCCCGTCCCGGGCCCTCATCCAGCAGGGCCACTACGCGGCCTTCCTCGAAGCCGCCGTCGCCCGCACCGAACGCATCCTCCCGGGCCACCCCCTGGACACCGCCACGATGATCGGCGCCCAGGCCTCCAACGACCAGCTGGAGAAGATCCTCTCCTACCTGGACATCGCCCACCAGGAAGGCGCCCGCGTCCTGACGGGCGGCCACCGCGCCGACGCCGGCGGCGAACTGGCCGGCGGCTACTACGTCCAGCCCACGATCCTCGAAGGCCGCAACCACATGCGCGTCTTCCAGGAGGAGATCTTCGGCCCGGTCGTGGCCGTCACGCCCTTCACCGACTTCGCCGACGCGATCTCGATCGCCAACGACACCCTCTACGGCCTCGGCGCCGGCGTCTGGACCCGCAACGGCACGACGGCCTACCAAGCCGGCCGCGCCATCCAGGCGGGCCGCGTCTGGACCAACTGCTACCACACCTATCCGGCCCATGCTGCCTTCGGCGGCTACAAACAGTCGGGCATAGGCCGAGAAGGCCACAAAATGATGCTCACCCACTACCAGCAAACGAAGAACCTGCTGGTGAGCTACAGCCCGAAGAAACTGGGCTTCTTCTAGGCCGCGGAACGGAGCCTCCGACCTGAAGTGATGCAGGCCGGAGGCTCTTGGCTATGCGGAAAGAATCAAAGGCGGACCGACAACCCCTCGCGAGATATGCGCCATCCTGTGTGCTGCCCGGCTCCGGGCCTGGTCTTCTAACCTGTTCGCATGATCGACTACGACGACTCCGGCAGTCCCGCGGTCCGGGTGGGAGACCCCGGATCGTGCCCCGTCCGCCTGCTGTTCTCTGAACCGACGCGGCCGTTCGGGGACGACCCGATGCTCGACTTCCTTGTGAAGGCTCAGGGGCAATGGGTGAACGTGGAGACGCTGGTGCGGACCTGGGGCGGCGACGGTCTGGACGGCTTTCTCTCCTCGCTGGCCGAGGGGTTCCGGGGCTGGGAAGGAACGCGTACCTGGCGCTCCTTGGAGGGCGATCTGACCCTCTCCGCGGTGCATCGACCCGGTGGCTACGTCCACCTGACGTGGGGGATCCACGACCGACCCCCGTCCGAGGCATGGAACTTCGAGACCACCACCGTGCATGCGGCCGGTGAAGAGATGCGAAACCTCGCCGCCGGGATTCACGCCTTCATCACGGGTGCTGCCTGATAGCTGAACGCCCCCTCTCCTGCCTTTCCGTCGTCGCTGCCTCCCTCGGCGGCTCGGCGGCGAGGGTGTCGAGTTGGGGTTGGTCGAAGGTGGGGGGTACCGGGAGCGTGGACCAGTGGGTTAGCGGCCAGGCCACGATGAAGGCGCGGCCGATCACGTTGCCGACGGGGACGAAGCCGTTGCCGGGTTTCTGGAGGTGGTGGTAGCGGGAGTCCCAGGAGTCGTTGCGGTGGTCGCCCATCACCCAGAGATGACCTCGGGGCACCTTGACCGTTCCGACGGGGTAGTCGTCGCAGGGGGTTGAACCGGGGTGGATGTACGGTTCGTCCAGCGGCACGCCGTTGACCTTTATCGGGCTGCCGCTGTTGCACTCCACGGTGTCCCCACCGATCGCGATCACCCGCTTTATCAGGTCCTTCTCGTCCGATGAGGGCATCAGGCCCACGAAGGTGAGGACGTTGCGGGCCCCTCGCAGAACCGGGTTGGTCTCTTTCGGGGCCTGTTCCGGGAGCCAGCCGCCGGGATCGCGGAAGACCACGACTTCCCCGCGCTGCGGCTCGGCACCGAACAACGGCGTCAGTTTGTCCACCAGGACCCGGTCGCCTTCCTGCAGGGTGTTCTGCATCGAGGCCGAGGGTATCGAGAACGCCTGCACGAAGAACGTCTTGATTCCTAAAGCGAGCAACAGGGCGATGGCCACCAAAACGGGCAGCTCGACCCACCAAGGGCGCTTCGTGCGCTTCGCACCTCCACGCCGGCGGGGCCTGCTGACCGCTCTGCCTAACCGGCGGCGCACGGTCGCCTCCTTCGAGCTCATCTATTGAGTTCCTTTGTACGTCATGGAATGGCCTGGGGCTGCTGCACGAACATGAGCCGAGCTGGACAAGTGTAAGAAAGCGGCCATTCGCGAGAGGTAAAGACCGGCACCGCGTCCCCGGCCGCGCACTCCACCGTGCTGCCGGTGCTCGGCACGTGCCGTCCCGGCAAGGGACCCAGCGGTGGCCGTCAGGCACGGCACGGGCGTTGGCCCGCAGCAGGGCTCGAGGGGGCGTACCGGCTGCAGGCCCGGCCTCGCGCCGACCTCGGCGGCGGGCGCGCCCCGACGGGGGATCGCCACGAACGGGTGACCCCATCTGAATTAGCGTCAACTGCCCGCGCTCCTCTAGACTTTACGCACGCACCAGAGAAAAGAAGGGGCACCATCCGTGGGCACCAAATTCATTGAGGTAGACGAAACCCGCAAGGGCCAGCCCGGCGTGGAAGAAGGAGTAAAGACCATCGAGGTCGGCGGTCAGACGATCACCACGCCGATCTACGTCCAGCGAATCGACTTCGACGACCTCTCCCCCGAGGTGACCGAAAGCCTGACCACGGTCAAGTTCGCCGTAACGGTGACCGAGGAAATGGAGGACCTGACCGGGGAGGTGGACGAGGACGGTTCGCCGATGACGGAAATCAAGGAAATTCAGGTGCCCAAGTGGCTCGAAATTGACCTGGGGCCCGAATCCCTGAAGCAGTACGAGGAAGCGATGGCGCCCTTCTTCGCCGCCGGCCGCGAGACGGAGGCGCCGGTCGTGCCCGCGCCCCGCAAGCGCCGGAAGAAGTGACCTCACCCCTCTCCTGCGAGCAGGAGAGGGGCCTTGGTTCACCACGGACGGCCTCTGTCCGGTGAAGCGCAGTGCTACCGGCTGCCGCCCCGGACGTCTCGCGTGACCCCGGGCTACGAGGCATTCCTGCGCATGGGGGCCAGCAAGGTGAGGTGGGTGGCGGGGCGCGTGCCCGAGCGGCCGTCGCGGCGGCCGTTGGTGGTGCGGTAGACGTCCACGGGGCCGGCGGGGCGCCAGTGCTGGCCGAGGCGCTTGGCGGTGTACATCGCCTCGTCCGCGCCCCGCAGCAGCTCCGGCAGGCCGGCGCCGGGCCGGTGGCTGGTGCGGCAGACGCCGATCGAGGCGCGCGGGGAGAGCGTCACGCTGTCGGTTTCGAGGGGCGCCGAGAGCCGCGCGGAGAGGCTGCAGGTCAGCTCCGAGTCCAGGTCGGCGTCCGGGGCGAGGCGCACCACGGCGGTGAACTCGTCGCCGCCCAGCCGCGCCGCGAACCCGTCCCGCTCCCGGCACCAGGCGGACAGGCGCCGGCCGACGGCCGCGATGACCTGGTCGCCCACCGCGTGCCCGTGCGTGTCGTTGATCTGCTTGAAGCCGTTGAGGTCGAGCAGCAGCACGGCCGCGTGCGGACGCTTCACGGCCCGCTGCGCCCGGCTCGTGAACTCCTCGCGGCGCATGAGGCCGGTGAGCGGGTCGGTGCGGGCGGTGTGCAGGCGGCGGACGAGGACGAGGGCGTGGGCGGCCCATCCGAGCGTCGGGGCGGCTATCGGTAAGGCCTGGAGCAGGAGGTTCATCGGGCACCTTCCGGAACAGAGAGGTGGCCCGTCGCAGCCGTCGCCGTGGGCGTGGGCAACGCCGTCGCGGTGGGGCGCGAGCGGGCCGGTGGGTGGGTCCGGTCATGCTGGAGATCCCCCGTTTCCCCGCGTTCGCCTCTGGCGGGCGGCTGCCGTCCCCGGCAGGCTGAGCAGTCGCAGTCATAGTCCGTGCAGTCGCAGTTCGTGCACGCGCAACCCGTGCGGTCGCCGTCCGTTCCATCGCAGCGCACGCAGGCGCCGGCCGCACACTCGCAGTCCGTGCCCTCCTACGGGAAGGAGACCCCGCCGTGACTCCGCAACAAGCCCGGCAGCCCCGCGTCTCGCGCGTCGCCCTCACCCCCGGTGCCGCCCGTCTCCTGCGCCTCCTCCGGGAGCGGCACGGTCCCCTGATGTTCCATCAGTCCGGCGGCTGCTGCGACGGTAGTTCGCCGATGTGCTACCCCGCCGGGGAATTCCGTACGGGCGCCTCGGACGTCCTCCTCGCGGAGCTGGCGGTGGAGGGCGTGGCGGAACCGGTCGGCTTCTGGATGTCCGCGGACCAGTTCGAGCGCTGGCGCCACACCCACCTCACCGTCGACGTCGTGCCCGGCCGTGGCAGCGGTTTCTCCCTGGAGGCGCCGGAGGGCCTGCGCTTCCTGCTGCGGTCACGGCTGCTCACGGACGACGAGGCGCGGCGCCTCGGGGAAGGCGGCGGCTTCCCCGGCCGGAGCCGGCCCGCCCGTCAGGACGCCGCGTCCACCAGCGACAGCGCGTGCAGCCGGTCCGGCGGGCCCGGCCGGGCGTAGTACCAGCCCTGGGCCGTGTCGCAGCCCAGCACGCGCAAGTGGTCCGCCTGCGTGCCCGTCTCGACCCCTTCGACCGTGACCGACAGGTCGAGGGTGTGGGCGAGCGAGACGATCCCCTCGACGATCTTCACGTCGACCGGGTCGGCGGGCGCGCGCTGCATGCCGCGGGTGAAGGAGCGGTCCAGCTTGAGCGTGCTGACGGGCAGCCGGCGCAGGTAGGAGAGGTTGGAGTAGCCCGTGCCGAAGTCGTCCAGGGCGATGTCCACGCCCAGGTCGGCGAGCTGGCGCAGCGGCCGCAGCTCCTCCTCGTCGGCGCCGATGAGGGCGTTCTCGGTGACCTCCAGGCACAGCGCCGACGGGTCCAGGCCGGAGCTGTCGAGGACGGCGACCGTGTCCGCGACGAGCGTGGGGTGGCGCAGCTGCGACGGCGACAGGTTGACGTTCACGCGCATGGGGCCCTCGCAGGCGCCCTCGGTCCGCCAGGCGCGGGCCTGCCGCGCGGCCTCCTGCAGCACCCAGCGGCCGAGGGGCACGATCAGCCCGGTGCTCTCGGCCAGGGGGATGAACTGGTCGGGGCCCAGGACGCCGTGGACGGGGTGCAGCCACCGTACGAGCGCCTCGGCGCCCTGCACCGTGTCGTCGGTGAGCCGGACGAGCGGCTGGTACTCGATGAAGAACTCGCCGTTGTCCAGCGCCCCCGGCAGGCAGTTGGTCAGGCTGTGCCGGGCGATGACGCGGGCGTCGGAGTCCGCGTCGGCCAGCACGTAGCGGTTACCGCCGGCGGCCTTGGCTCGGTACATCGTGATGTCGGCGCTGCGCAGCACCTCCGCGGCACCGCTCTCGCCGGCCGCCCCGTCCACGATGCCGATGCTGGCCCGTACGGACAGGTCGCGGCCGTCGAGGCGGACGGGCTCGGCGAGCGCGGCCAGCATCCGGCGGGCGAGGGCGGTCGCGTCGCTCTGCGCGGTGGGGCCGGTGAGCAGGGCCACGAACTCGTCGCCGCCCAGGCGGGCGACGAGCTCCGCCGGGGCGCCGGTGCAGGCGCGCAGCCGCTCGGCGACGGCGACGAGCAGCCGGTCGCCCACGGCGTGGCCGAGGCTGTCGTTGACGGCCTTGAAGCCGTCGAGGTCGAGGTAGCAGACGCCGAAGCGGTCGCCGCCGGGGGCGAGGGCGCGGTCGAGCCGCTCGAAGAACATGGTGCGGTTGGGCAGGCCGGTGAGGGCGTCGTGGGTGGCCTCGTACTGCAGCTGCTCGTGCAGCAGGCGGCGTTCGGTGATGTCCTCCATGAGCGCCAGCTGGTACTGGGGGCGGCCGTGGGCGTCGCGCAGCAGGGCTACGGAGAGGTCGGTCCACAGCACGCTGCCGTCGCCGCGGTAGTACGCCTTCTCGACGCGGTAGTAGTCGCGTTCGCCGCGGACGAGCTCGCTGTAGAGGCCCCAGACGTCGGGCGAGTCGTCGGGGTGGACCATCTCGCCCACGTTCCGGCCGGTGACCTCGGCGGGGCTGGTGCCGAACATCCGGCTGAGGGCCTCGTTGACGTCCATGATGCGGCCCTCGACGTCGGCGATGCCGACCCCTATGGCGGCGCCCTCGAACACGGCGCGGAACCGCTCCTCGCTGGTGTGCAGCGCCCGCTCCGTCTCGGCCTGCGCGGCAAGGGCCGCGCGGGAGAGGGCCTCCTGCTCGGCGAGGGTCCGCTCGCGCAGGGCGCGGGCGAAGCCGGCGGCGACGGTGTGCTGCAGGCGGGCGCAGCGGCCGCGGGCCTCCTCGGCCGTCAGGTGCCGGCCGGCCGGGCAGTACAGCAGCAGGTACGAGTCGATCGCGCCGAGGAGCGCGGAGAGGGCGTCGGGTTCGGTGCAGTGCGCGCGGACGACGGCCGCGCCGACCTCGGCCGCGGGGGCGGGGTCGAAGGGCTCGGAGCGCAGCACGGCGCGGAGCCGGCCGGCGAGCGGAACGAGGTGGTCCTCGAACTCGGCGCGGGTCATGGAGGTCGCGGTCACGGGGTAGACGGCCCGGCTCCAGACGGCGGCGAAACGGCGCAGGGCGGGTTCGCCTCCCGGCCCGGGACCTGCGGGCCCGGCCGGCGCCGGGTCTACGGCCCCCGTCGGCGCAAGCTCTACGGGCCCGGCCGGCGCCACGTCTGCCGATCCTGCCGGCGCAAGCTCCGCACCCCCGGCCGGCTCTCCCCCCGCCGGCCCCGGCGGTCCCGGCGGGGTCCCCAGGTCCCACACCATGTGTGCGTGGGCATTGCGCGCCCCCGGCCGCCTCGTGCCCGGAACCACGTCCGAACTCCCGATACCCACCCCGACCTCGGTTCCGCTTTCGCTTCCGCTTCTGGTTCCGTTTCTGATTCCGCCCGTACCGCCGGTCCCGGCCCCATTCCCCCTCTGAGGCCCTGTGGCTTCTGCCCCGGCGGGACCGCCGGTAATCGAATCCGCCGTTCCGTCTCCGGATCCGCTCGGCTTCCGGCCGCGCGGCGTCGGGGTCATGGTTTGCGCCCCACGCCCGCGAAGCCGACGAACATGGCCGGGTCGTCGCCCGCTCCGGCAGGAGCGTCCGCCGGGTCGGGCCGCCAGTCCGGCATGGCCACGAGACCGGGCTCGGCCAGTTCGAAGCCGTCGAAGAAGCGCGCCACGTCCCGGTGGGAGCGCATGAGCAGCGGCGAGCCCACGTTGCGGTAGACGCCCTGCACTCCCTGCCCCTCCTCCGGCTTGATCGGACCGGTGTCGGTCGTCGCGTGCGTGAGGACGAGCAGGCTCCCCGGCGCGAGCGCGTCGCGCAGCTCGGCCACCGCCGCCCAGGGGTCGTCCTGGTCCTCCAGGAAGTGGAGGACGGCCACCAGCAGCAGTGCGACCGGCCGGTCCAGGTCGAGGAGCCTGCCGACCTCGTCACTGGTCAGGATGTCATGGGGCTTGCGGAGGTCGGCGGGCAGGACGGCGGTGCGCGTGTCGCCCCGCAGCACGGCCCGGCCGTGGGCGACGGCGACCGGGTCGTGGTCGACGTAGACGACGTGCGAGCGCGGGTCCGCCGCCTGCGCTATCTCGTGGACGTTGCCGAAGGTCGGGATGCCCGAGCCGATGTCGAGGAACTGGGTGACGCCCTCGGCCACCGCGTGGCGCACGGCGCGCCGCATGAAGGCCCGGTTCGCCTGCATGATCTTCGGCAGCCCGGGATAGGCCGCCATGGCCCGGCGGGCGGCCTCCCGGTCGACCTCGAAGTTGTGCGAGCCGCCCAGGTAGTAGTCGTAGATCCGGGACACGCTCGGCACGGAGGGGTCGATGCCCGGGGGGACCCAGGTGGGACGCTCCATCAGTCTGTTGCTCCAGCTCGTCTCGAGGACATGTGAGCAGAGGCTACTGATCATTCGTTCGAATGGAAGCGGCAAGCGGAAATCGGTGATCCGCACGCCGCTGCCGTCCCTCCTCGTCCGCACGGAGATGATCATGCCAATAAATGACCATGGGGGGAAATATGCACCGATGCCGCCCCGGAAGCGGTGGACGGTCATGCGGTGGACGGCCATCAGGCGTGTGCGTCAGCCCCGGGGTTCGCGCCACATGGGCCACATCCGCGGCCCGCCGTCCGGCAGGTCTATGGGCGTACCGGTGAAGACGAAGCCGAGGCGCTCGTAGAGCGTCTTGCTGCGGGCGCTGCTCGCCTCCAGGTAGGCGGGCATGCCCTCCCGGTCGCACCGGTCGAGGACGGGCGTGAGCAGCGCCCTCCCCCGGCCCTCGCTGCGCCGCCCGGGCGCGGCGACGATGGTCGGCAGGTAGTAGTGCGACCGATCGCCGGGGTGCGCCGCGTCCGTCATCTCGCCGACGATCCGCGCACGGTCGTTGCCGGGGTCGGCCTGAGCCAGCCGCTCACCGATCTCGTCACCACCGTCACCGCCAGCGCCGTCACCACCGAGGCCGGCACCGCCGACGCGATCATCGCCACCACTCCCGCCATCGCCCTCCGCCCCGTCCCCCCGCACCGGTATCCACAGCGCCGCCGCCGAGAGGTCGTCCGTCACGTCGACCCATCCGTCCCGCAGCGCCGCGTCCAGGAACACCCCGAAGAAGCCGGGGTGCACGGCCCGCCGGTGGTCCTCGTCCGGGAAGACCCAGCCGCTGACGGGATCCTCCATGAAGGCCTCCCCGATCAGCAGGCTGATCGCGTCCCGCTCCTCCGGCCGGGCCCGGCGGACCTCCGGTACGACGGCGGTGGTGGCGGCAGCGGCTGTCTGATGCACAGTCATGGTTCCTTCCGTACGGCGTACGACGCGGCACACGTCCTGTCCGCGCCCGATCGTACGGAGGCGGCCGCTCCGCGCGTCAGCGGATCCCCAGCTCCCGCAGCACCCGCCGCTGCCGCTCCTCCGGCTCCACGGGGAAGTAGAGGTAACAGACGCCCCCGGAACCGCTCTTGACCTCCCCTTGGGCGTTGTGGCGCTTGGTCCTCAGCCAGATGTTCTCGAACTGCCGGCGCTTGTAGACCCGGCGGACCGCCGCGTCCGACGGGCTCGCCGGGTCGTTGGCGACCACGTCGCCCTGCGCGGTGAACCCGACGACGCACATCAGGTGGCCGGCGGTCCCGTAGCCGGCCCCGTCGAGCTCGGAGGCGAGGAAGGACTGGGAGGTGATGACGGGGATCCGTGCACGGATCAGCTTCTCGACGTCGCCGAGCGAGCGCAGCCGGGTGATCACCCCCTGCATGTCGCGGTACGTCGCCGCGTAGGCCGCGTTGAAGGGCCAGTTGCCGCACCCCTTGTACTGGTAGTCGTAGGTGAAGCGGGCGGCGTGGCAGACCTGCGGGTCGGCGTAGGCGGGGTCCACCCAGGCGAGGTCGGCCGCCGAGGGCATCCGCCCCCAGTACGCGAGGACCATTTGCGAGGAGGTCGGGCTGCACCAGGCCTCGCCGCCGTTGTCGTACTCCGGGTACTGCCCCTTGTGGATCTCCTGGGAGTAACGCGGCACCCGCAGCTCGTGCCCGGCGCCCGCGCCCGGCACGGAGGCGGGCACGGTGAAGCGGTCGGGGACGTCGGAGCCCATCACGCCCAGCCGCCACACCGTGGGCGTGAGGCGGGTGCCCGGCCTGCGGCAGAGGGTCAGCCGCAGTTCGTACGCGGCGATGCGGAGCCCCGTGGCGGGCTTGTCGACGGCGAGGGTGTCCGTGGAGACGCTGCTGCGGCCGTCGCCCTGGCCGTCGACGGAGGTGCGGCGGATGTCGCCGGCCGCGTCGCCGGCCGTCCAGCGGCCCATGACGTACCAGGGGGTGCGGGTGCGGTCGGTGTACGTGCCGCGCACCTCGGTCTGGATCCAGGTGCCGGCGGGCGCGTGGGCGTTCCAGGAGGCGATGACCTCGCTCGCGGGGGCGGGCGGGGTGTGGAGCGGGGCGGTCCAGGTGGCGTACTCCCAGGTGGCCGTGGTGCCGGTGTGCGGGTCGGTGTGTTCGAGGGTGCCGGCCGGCCGGTCGATGACCAGGCCGGTGCGGTGCCCGCCGCCGGGGCGGGTGCCGTGGGCGGTGCCCCGCTGCCAGTCGTCGCGGGAGGTCCAGGCGTGGTAGTCGACGGGCGCCCCGGCGGGTGCGCGCCCGCCGCGCGACGCCGGCCCGTCCTGGGGCGGCCCGGCGGGCGCGGCGAAGGCGAGCGAGGACGCTGCGGCGGCCGACGAGGCGGCGGCGAAGGAGGTGACCGCCGCGGCGCCCAGGGCGGCGGCGAGCACGGTGCGGCGGGGTGTGGGTCTGCCGGGCATGCTGCTGGTCATGGCGCTGGTCCCCCAGTCGTCTGCGGGTGGGGCGCGCGGGCGGACCGCCGCGCGCCGGTGCGCCAGTGATTCCCCGCGCGGCCGGTCCCGATGCCGGTCCGGTCAACACGGCTCCCTCCCGTCCCGCCATAGGGTGGTCCGGTGACCGCTCCGCTCCCCCACGGCCCCGCCCCCTCCGGCTTCGACGAGCTCGCCCCCTGGCTGCTGACGCTCCCTCCGTCCCTCGGCCCCGTACGGCTGGTGGCCGTGGACGGGCACGCCGGCTCGGGGAAGAGCACGTTCAGCGGACGGCTGGCGACCGCGCTCGGCGGGGCGCCCGTACTGCATCTGGATGATCTCGCGACGCACGAGGAGCTGTTCGGCTGGACGGGCCGGCTGCGCGAGCAGGTGCTCGCGCCCCTCGCCCGCGGGGAGACGGCCCGCTTCCGCGCGTACGACTGGGTGGCGCGGCGGTTCGCCGCCGAGCGGGAGATCGGGCCGGAGCCGGTCGTGCTCGTGGAGGGCGTCGGGGCGGGACGCCGGGCGCTCCGCCCCCACCTCGCGTGTCTGCTGTGGATGGAGTTGCCGCATGAGCACTCCTGGGAAAGGGGTCAACTTCGTGACGGTGCAGCGCTGTCCGATTTCTGGGACGGCTGGATGCGGGCGGAGCGCGAGCATTTCGCCGCCGATCCGACGCGCCCGTACGCAGAACTGCTGATTCTTCAGCGGGACGGGGGGTACGAGGTGCTGCCGGGGCCGCTCGGGACGACGCCGGCGGGCCCCGGGCGACCCTGATCATCACGCTCCGTGAGCATCGGCGAGCACCCCGGCCGGTCTCACGGTCCGATCCCCGCCGACTGCGCCAACTCCGCTTGACCGGCGGGGCGTACAGGACTTACGTTCTCATTGTGCGGCCGGTCCAGGCCGCCTGCGGACGCGAAGCCCCCGGTTGTTCCCCCGTGATCGGGGGCTTCGTACCACTCCGGAATTCTCCTTTTGGGCACTTTGCTCCGCCGCCTCCCTCACCCTGGGTGACCATCGCGCGGCGCGTTCCCCCGGCCCCCGGGGACTGCTTTTCCGCCGCGTCCGGCCGCGAACGGCGGTGCGGCACCCTTCGGCCCACGCCAACGGCGCAGGTACGATGCGACGCGGTGCACCCCATCGGCGGGGGCACTGGCACACACTGGTCAACTCCCGTCCACAGCACAGCGGTTCGGCAAGGCGCGCCTGGCACTCGCCGGGCAGCACGCTACGGGGGCACGGTTTGTGGGGGACGTGATGGATTTCGGCATGCAGGGCCCACCCGCCCCGGCCGATCTCGCCTGGCTGCGCGCCGTCGACGCCTACACCATGGGCGCGTACGCACAGGCCGAGGAGGAGTTCCGGGCGGCGGTCCGCGCGGACCCCGGCATGGCCGACGCGTGGCTGGGCCTGCACGCGCTGCGCGCCGACACCACCACCGCGCTGCTGCGCATGTACCGCCACCGGGACCGGTTCGGCGAGCAGCGCACGCGCCACCGGCGCACCCTCAATTCCTGGTACTGGCTGGGCTGGTGGGTCCAGCCCGTCCTGGAGACCGGCCGCGACCTGCTCCTCGCGCACGCCTCGCACTGGCTCGACGGCCGCCACGTCCCGGAGCTGGACCGCGCGCTGGCCGGCTGCCCGCCCGTCGAGACCGACCCCCAGGCCCGCTTCCTGCACGCCTGCCGCGCCTACCTCGTCAAGGACTGGGAGCAGCTCCTGCGGCACACGGAGCCGCTGCTGGACGATCCGCTGCTCGGCATCGAGGCGGGCCTGTTCGGCGGCATGGCCCGGGTGCGGCTGGAGATGTACGGGCAGGCCGAGCCGCTGCTGGCCGCCGCGCTGATGCGCTGCCGCAGCGAACAGCCCCAGCGCAAGGAGCTGCGCTACTGGCTCGCGCGCGCCCATGAGGGCACCGGCCGCAGCGCCGCCGCGCTCCCCCTGTACCGCGCCGTGCACCGCGTCGACCCCGCGTTCATGGACACGTCGGCGCGGCTGACCGCCATCGCCGACGGGGACGGGCTGGACCAGGAGCTGGGCCTGGCCCCGGTGCCGCTGGGCGGTCCGGGCGAGGAGCCGGCCGGTCCTCCCCCGCCCGCCGCCTCCGCCGACGCGGCGGCCGACGCCCCGGACGCCCTCGACGGCCGTGACGTGCTGACCGGCACGGATCCGGAGCCCGCCGGCAGCGTGCAGGCGGATGCCGGGCCGGACGACGTGCGCCGGAAGATCCGCGTCCCCGCGCAGCCCACCGGGAAGTCCCTGGCCGGCCCCTCCGACCCCGTCCTGCTCGCCAAGGCCCTCGCCGAGCTGGAGCGGATGGTCGGCCTGGAACCCGTCAAACGGCAGGTGCGGGCGCTCTCCGCGCAGCTGCACATGGCCCGGCTGCGGGCCGTCCAGGGCCTCCCGGTGCAGCCGCCCAAGCGGCACTTCGTCTTCTCCGGCCCCTCGGGCACCGGCAAGACCACCGTCGCCCGCATCCTCGGCCGGGTCTTCTACGCCCTCGGGCTGCTCGGCGGCGATCACCTGGTGGAGGCCCAGCGCGCCGACCTCGTCGGCGAGTTCCTGGGCCAGACGGCGGTCAAGGCCAACGAGCTGATCGACTCCGCGCTCGGCGGGGTGCTCTTCGTGGACGAGGCCTACAGCCTCTCCAACTCCGGCTACACGAAGGGCGACGCCTACGGCGACGAGGCCCTGCAGGTCCTGCTCAAACGCGCCGAGGACAACCGCGACCGGCTGGTGGTGATCCTCGCCGGCTATCCCGAGGGCATGGACCGGCTGCTCGCCGCCAACCCCGGCCTCGGCTCCCGCTTCACCACCCGCGTCGACTTCCCCAGCTACCGCCCCGCCGAACTCACCAGCATCGGCGAGGTGCTGGCCGCCGAGAACGGCGACGGCTGGGACGAGGAGGCGCTGGAAGAGCTGCGCAGCATCAGCACCCACGTGGTGGCGCAGGGCTGGATCGACGAGCTGGGCAACGGCCGCTTCCTGCGCACGCTGTACGAGAAGAGCTGCGCGTACCGCGATCTGCGGCTGTCCGGCTACCCGGGCACCCCCACGCGCGACGACCTGGCCACGCTGCGCCTGGCGGACCTGATGCAGGCGTACGGGGAGGTGCTGTCGGGGCCGGGCTGGGGCGCGCGGCGGGACGGGTCTCGCGACCCAGGGGACCCGGCGTAACGGCTGCGGCCGCTTGGCATTCCGCCGGACCCTCACCGCTCTGGCGCATCGCCGTTGCGGCGGGCCCCTTCTTCCGCCGCGACGGCAAGAAACCACGACGGCGCGGACCCGGCGGTGCCGGAACCGTCTCAGCCCGCTTCTTTCTCCACCGCGGAAGCGGACTCGGCCGCCGGGTCGTAGCTGCTCGTCCCCTCGTCCAGCAGGGGTTCCTGCGTCTTGAGGTGGGCCGGGGCCAGGGCGCGCAGGACGTGGTAGCCGGAGAGGACGACGATCGTGCCCAGGGCGATGCCGCTGAGCTCGAAGTTGCTGCTGATCTTCAGACTGACGCCGCCGATGCCGATGATGACGCCCGCGGCGACGGGCACGAGGTTCAGCGGATTGCGCAGGTCGACCTTGTTGTGGACCCAGATCTGCGCGCCGAGCAGGCCGATCATGCCGTAGAGGATGACGGTGATGCCGCCGAGCACGCCGCCGGGGATCGCGGCGACGACGGCGCCGAACTTCGGGCAGACGCCGAAGAGGAGGGCGAAGCCGGCCGCGGCCCAGTAGGCGGCGGTGGAGTAGACGCGGGTGGCCGCCATGACGCCGATGTTCTCGGAGTACGTGGTGTTGGCGGGGCCGCCGACGGCGGTGGAGAGCATGGTCGCGAAGCCGTCCGCGGAGATCGCCGTGCCCAGCTGGTCGTCCAGCCGGTCCCCGGTCATCTCGCCGACGGCCTTGACGTGGCCCGCGTTCTCGGCGACGAGCGCGATGACGACGGGCAGCGCCACCAGGGCGGCGGACCAGCCGAAGCTCGGCGCGTGCAGCGAGGGCAGGCCGATCCAGTCGGCCTTGGCGACGCCCGACAGGTCGAGGCGCCAGTGGTCGACCGCCTCCGCACCACCGTTCACCGAGTGGATCTTGCCGAAGAGGCGGTCGAAGAGCCACGAGACCGCGTAGCCGAAGACCAGCCCGAGGAAGATCGCGACGCGCGACCAGAAGCCGCGCAGGCACACCACGGCGAGGCCGGTGAACAGCATCGTCAGCAGGGCCGTCCACTGGTCCTGCGGCCAGTACGTACGGGCCGTGACCGGCGCCAGGTTGAAGCCGATCAGCATGACCACGGCACCGGTGACCACCGGCGGCATCGCCGCGTGGATGATCCGTGCGCCGAACTTCTGCACGACCAGGCCGCTCAGCAGCAGCGCCGCGCCGACCACGAAGATCGCGCCGGTGACGGCCGCGCTGCCGCCGCCCTGCGCCCGGATGATCGCGGCGACGCCGACGAAGGAGAGGCTGCACCCCAGGTAGCTGGGCACCCGGCCGCGGGTCGCGAGCAGGAAGAGGATCGTGGCGACGCCCGACATCATGATCGCGAGGTTCGGGTCCAGGCCCATGAGGACCGGGGCGACGAACGACGCGCCGAACATGGCGACCACGTGCTGGGCGCCGAGTCCGGCGGTCCGCGGCCACGAGAGCCGCTCGTCCGGCCGGACGACGGCGCCCGGTGCGGGGGTGCGCCCGTCACCGTGCAGGGTCCAGCGCACGCCGAGGCCCATGGATGCTCCCGAGGGTTGGTGGGGGGTGATCCGGATCATGCTAAGCCGGGCCGGACGGTGCTCCGGTCCGCCGGTCCCGCAGCAGCGGACGCCCGGGCCGTCCGGGGCCGCGGAGATTTGCTGCAACCGGCGCAATCGGTCGCCCGTAGGACTGTATGACCGGCTTCTCGTGATGTTCTCCGCTCTGTGCACGGTATCGGTGCCATTGTCCGATTCCTGCAACTCAGGAGACACATATGCGTAAGCTCGCCGGCCGCGCAGCGGCCGCTGCCATCATCGCCGCAGTCGCCATCGTCCCGGCCGCCGGGGTGGCCCAGGCCGCTCCCGCCGCGCCGTCGGTCCAGACGTGGGACCACGACCACGACCGGGACCACGACGGTGACCGCGACCGTGACCACGGCCGCGACCACGGCCGCGACCGCGACCGTGACTGCGACCACGGCCGTGACCGTGACCGCGACCACGGCCGCGACCACCACCGCGGCTGGGGCCACCACGACCGCGACCGTGACTGCGACCACGGCTGGGGCTGGGACGACTGGAGCTGGGGCGGCGGCTGGGGCGGCGGCTGGGGCCACCACCGCGGCGGCCACCACGGCGGCGGCTGGGGCGGCGGCTGGGACGACGACTGCAACCGCAGCTGCGGCTGGGGCGGCGGCCACCACGGCGGCTGGGGCGGCTGGGGCGGCGGCTGGGGCATCCTCGGCGGCATCCTCTAACCGCAACAGCTCAACTCACACCCCACAGCACGGGCTGTGGCGACGGACCCTCGTGGTCCGCCGCCCGGCCCGTGCGGCGTTTCGTCTTCCGGCAGCCCCCCGGCGTCACTCCGTCTGCGAGGGCTCCCGCGGCCGCGCCGCGACGGCATCCCGTTCCGGCGCGCGCAGCACGCCCGCACCCGCCACCAGCCCCGCCGCCAGGGCGGTCACGAGGCCGAACGACGCCACGAGCGAGGAGGCCTGCGCGATCTGGCCGATGGCGGCCGGGGCGACGAGCCCGGAGGTGTAGGTGATCGTCGCCACCCCCGCGATCGCCTGGCTCGGGGCCGGACCGCTGCGCCCCGCCGCCGCGAAGGCCAGCGGGACCACGACGGCGACGCCCACGCCGATGAGGGCGAATCCCGCGACGGCGGACGGCGCGCCCGCCGCCGTCACCACGAGCAGCCCGCCGGCGGCGGCCACCACCCCGCTCGCCCGCACGGTCCGTACGGGCCCGAAGCGCCGCACGGCCGGGTCGCCCGCGAACCGGGCGAGGGCCATCGTGCAGGTGAACGCCGTGGTGCAGGCCGCGGCCACACCCGGGGAGGAGCCGGTGACGTCGCGGAGGTAGACCGCCGACCAGTCCAGGCTCGCGCCCTCGGCGAAGACCGCGCAGAAGCCCACGGCACCGATGACGAGCGCCGGGCGCGGCGGCAGCGCGAACCGGGGCGGCGGGTGCGCGCCGCCCGCCGCGCGCAGGTCGAGGACGCCCCGGCAGGCCACCGCACCGAGCACGGCCAGCACCGCGGCCGCCGCGCCCAGGTGGATCCGTGCGTCGAGGTCCGCGTGCGCGGCGGCCGTGCCGGCCGCCGATCCCACGAGCGTGCCCGCGCTCCACATCCCGTGCAGGCCCGACATGACGGAGCGGCCCAGCCGCTCCTCGGTCTCCACGCCGAGCGCGTTCATGGCGACGTCCGCCATGCCGGACGCCGCGCCGTAGACGGCGAGCGCCCCGCAGAGCGCGGGCAGGCCGGGCGAGAGGGCGGGCAGCGCCACGGAGGCGCACCACAGGACGATCAGACCGCGGAGGGCGGCCCGGGAGCCGAAGCGGTGGCTGACGCGGCCCGCGAGCGGCATGGCGCACGCCGAGCCGACGGCGGGGAGGACGAGCGCGAGGCCCAGCTCTCCGGAGCCGAGGTCCAAGTGGCTCTGGATCCAGGGGATGCGGGTGGCGAAGCTGCCGGTGACCGCGCCGTGCACGGCGAACACCGCGGCCACGGCGTACCGCGCGCGGCGCAGCCGGCGGCCGCCGTCCGTGAACCCGTCCCTGGCGCCCATGGCCGTCCATCCTCGCGGACGGGGCCCGTGCGGGTCGACCCCGCGCCGGGCCCCGCCGCCTGTGCGCGGCCGCGGTTCAGCAGGTGCCCAGGTCCTGCCACACGCCCCATTCGCCGGTGGTGCCGGGCTCGTCGCCCTTGGTCCACCACTTGGCCTTCCAGGAGCGGGACTTCCAGGAGACGGTGGCGCCGCCGTTGTAGGTGGCTTCCTTGTCCCACTGCGGGGCGGTGCAGGTGCCGCCGGTGGGGGTCCCGGTCGGGGTGCCGGTGGGGGTGCCGGTCGGCGTCCCCGTCGGGGTCGGCGTGGTGCCGCCCGGGTCGACGACGGTGGTGCCGCGGGCCAGGTCGCCGGCGAGGGCGTACGTCTTGCCGCCGAAGGTCACGCTCCAGTTCGAGGGGGTGGACACGGGAAGGTAGTAGACGAAGTCGAGGTCCGCCGAGGCGCCGGGCGCGAGCGGCTGGGAGGCCGGGAGTTTCACGGAGACCCGGTTGTAGTCGCCTTTGAGCCCGCCGATGTTGTTGCTCGCGGTGTGGTCGCTGCGGATGACCTTCAGGCCCCAGCCGGACTGGTCCTTCGCGTTGCCGGGTGCGGAATTGCCGTAGTCGAACTGGAATTCCGTGCCGCCGGGCAGGGTGGCCGTGGTCCGGTTGGTGATGCGGACCTTCGGATTGATCGGGTAGTTGCTGTCGCCGAGCGGGAAGTCCAGCAGGCTCACGTCCACGTCGAGCGCCTGTGCGGGCAGGTCGGTGGTCGCGCGCCGGGCCCCGTAGGCGGGTGCGGACTTGAACGCGTCGTACATCGCGGTGGTGAGGGTGCTGCCCGGTTCGTACTGGCCCTTGGCGGCGTTCCAGCCGTAGTCGCCGGCGAGTTCCCACACCATCGTCCCGCCGAGGCCCTTGTCGACGACGTACTGGGCCTTGGCCTTGACGGACTGCTCGTCCTCGGTGGAGAGGAAGACCTTCTTCTCGGCGTTCCAGAGCCAGGGCGCGGTGAGGGTGGCGTCGTAATTGCGGGCGTAGGTGCCGGTCAGCTTGGTGCCGGCCGGGAAGCCGTACTTTCCGGCGTAGTCGCCGACGACGCCCTTCTCCAGGTTCTTCGCGTGCCACATCGGGTTGGAGCCGGCCGGGGACTCCTTGCCGTCGTCGTCCTTGTCGTGCCAGAGGTTGTCGATGCCGACGGCGCCGTCGCCGCAGCTGGTGAGGCCGGAGCCGGCCGGGCAGGACGTGGTCTTCGCCGTGCCCCACAGGCCGTTCGTCCCGCCGGTGACGTTCTTCCAGCCGCGGGTGTAGTAGGGCAGTCCGAGGTTGATGCGGCCGGGGGGCAGGGCGCCGCGGAAGTAGTGGTAGGCCCAGTCGCCGTTGAGGTAACCGGTCCCGCCGTACTGGGCGGTGGTGTAAACGCCCCATTTGGCGAGTTCGGCGTCCTTGCCGTCGTCGTAGAGCGCGGCGTTGGGGCCGGCGAATTCGTTCCAGGCGCCGTGCAGGTCGTACGACATCACGTTCACGTAGTCCAGGTACTTCGTGACCTGGTACGTCTCCATGCCGCGCAGCAGGTATCCGGAGGAGGGCGCGGCGACGGAGAGGAGGTAGTGCTTGCCGTCGGCCGCCCCGGCCCGGTCGAGCTTTTCCCGGAGCGTCTTCATCAGGGCCGCGTAGCCCTTGTTGAGGCCGCCGCGCCGGGCGTTGGCGAGCGCCCAGTCCTTGGGGTTCCCGGCGTCCTTCATGGACGTCGGGTATTCGTAGTCGATGTCGACGCCGTTGAATCCGTACGTCCTGAGGAAGGAGACGGCCGATTCCGCGAAGGCGTCGATGCCGGTCTGGTTGACCGAGCCGTCGGCGTTCGTCGCCGTCCGGTAGAAACCGCCGGAGTCGACGCGCTTGCCGTTCTCGTCGATGTAGCCGCCGGTCTCCGCCCAGCCGCCGACCGAAATGAGGGTCTTCACCTGGGGGTGCTGCTTCTTGTACTTGTTCAGGAGGTTGAAGTGGCCCTTGTACGGGAGGGCCGGGTCCATCTCGGCTCCGGCGACGCCCGGCCAGGTCATGCCGGTCGCGGGGTTGTCCGCGCCGTCCGGGCCGACGGAGATCTTGTCGTCGGGGCCGACGTGGGCGAAGGCGTAGTTGAGGTGGGTGACCTTGTCCCACGGGATGTCGGGGGCGAGGTAGGCGGGGGTGCCGTCCTTGCCGGTGCGCCAGCCCGTGAAGTAGCCGATGACGCGGCGCTGGTGGTCGGCGCCCAGCTTCTCGCGGCCGGCGGAGTCGTAGACGGAGCAGTACGGGACGTCGGTGCCGGGGGTGGTGTAGAGGCCGTCGGGGCGGCAGGCCGCCTGGTCCTCGGCGTGCGACGTGGCCGCCGAGACGGTGCCGATCAGCAGCCCGGCCAGGGCGGCGCCGGCGGCGGCGAGGGTGGCCCCGCGGCGGGCGCGGGTACCGGTACAGGATCTCTCCCGGGACGGTCGGAACAACACGATCAGGTCCTCCTGGTGGGGTGCCCGGCGCGGGCCGGGCGGGCGGGGGGTGAGCGTCGTGCTGTGGCCCGCGGTGTGCGCCCACCGGCGGGCCGTACTCCTCGGAGGTGTGGCAGAGGTTAAGAGGACTAGACCAGTGCGTCAATAGGTACGGACCAAGCCGGGAAACCGGAGCTGAACGCTCCACCGCGGCCGGCCCGGATTCCCCCGCCGGCCCGGGGTCCGATGCGTCACATCTCCGTGGACACCGCGCCGCAGCCCGGCGTACGCTCGTCCCGTCGACCAGCGGTTTTACCGGACCGCAGGTCGTCCGCATGTAGCATGACCTGAATTACGAAACGCAGCGCACTCCGGGGTCGGTGAAAGTCCGAACCGGCGGTTACAGTCCGCGACCCGTCCGCAGCCAGCGGCCGGTTGACCAGGTGAAATTCCTGGACCGACGGTTAAAGTCCGGATGGGAGGCAGTGCGCGGCGGGCACGCATCGGCACACCGTCGCAGGTGGCAGCCCTCACGGGCGGCCCCTTTCCGTACGGCTCCCCCAGGAGCCCCGGTGTCCCCCGTTGTGCGTACCCGCTTCCTTCGTCGTCCCGTACGACAGCCCCGGAGTCCGTGCCCGAAGAGGCAGGAGGACCCGGTGGCCACCGCGACCGAAGCAGACGCGATGCGACGCGCCATTGCGCTCGCCGCTCGCGCCCTTGGCGCGACGAGCCCCAACCCCGTCGTCGGCTGCGTCCTCCTGGATCCGCAGGGGGCCGTGCTCGGCGAAGGATGGCACCGCCGGGCCGGCGGCCCGCACGCCGAGGCCGAAGCCCTCGCCGCGGCCTCCGCCGCCGGACACGACGTGCGCGGCGCCACCGCCGTCGTCACCCTCGAACCCTGCAACCACACCGGCCGCACCGGCCCCTGTGCGCAGGCCCTGATCAGCGCCGGCATCGGCCGCGTCGTCTACGCCGTCGCCGACCCCACCGACGCCGCCACCGGCGGAGCGGCCACCCTGGCCGCCGCCGGTGTCGACACGGAGGGCGGCCTCCTCGCCGACGAGGCCGCCGCCGGGAACACCGCCTGGCTCACGTCGGTCCTGCGCGGCCGCCCCTTCGTGCAGTGGAAGTACGCCGCCACGCTCGACGGGCGCAGCGCGGCCGCCGACCGCACCAGCCGCTGGATCACGTCGCCCGCCTCCCGCGCCGACGTCCACCGGCTGCGCGCCGAGGCCGACGCGGTCGTGGTCGGCTCCGGCACCCTGCGCGCCGACGACCCGCACCTGGCCGTGCGGGACCGCGAAGGCGCGGTGCAGCCCCTGCGCGTCGTCGTCGACACGCACGCCTCCGTCCGGCCCGGCGCACGGGTCCTCGACGCCGCGGCGCCCACCCTGGTCGCGGTCGCCGAGGACGCGGACACCGGCCACCTGCCCGGCGTGGACGTCGTCCGCCTGCCCCGGGCCGGGTCCGGCCGCGGCGGCCTCGACGTCGACGCGCTGCTCACCGAGCTGTACGGGCGCGGGGTCCGGTCCGTCCTGCTCGAAGGCGGTCCCGCCCTCGCCGGCTCGTTCCTCGCCGCGGGCAGGGTCGACCGCGTCGTCGGCTATCTCGCTCCCGCCCTGCTGGGCGCCGGGCCGGCCGCCCTCGGCGACGCCGGCATCGGCACGATCGCGCAGGCCCTGCGCCTCGAAGTGACCGACGTCGCCCGGCTCGGTCCCGACCTGCGGATCACCGCAGTCCCCACCGCTTCCGCCACCGCCCCTGAGGAGAACTGACAGTGTTCACCGGAATCGTCGAAGAACTGGGCGAGGTCGTCTCCGTCGAGAACCTCGGCGACAGCTCCCTGTTCCGGCTCCGCGGCCCGCTCGTCACCGAGGGCGCCAAGCACGGCGACTCGATCGCCGTCAACGGCGTGTGCCTCACCGTCGTGGAGACCGCGGACGGCGAGTTCACCGCGGACGTGATGGCCGAGTCCCTCAAGCGCTCCGGCCTCGGGGCGCTCGTCCCGGGCTCGCGCGTCAACCTCGAACGCCCCATGGCGCTCGGCGGGCGCCTCGGCGGCCACCTCGTCCAGGGCCACGTCGACGGCACGGGCACCGTGCTGGAGCGGTTCCCCGGCGAGCACTGGGAGATCGTGAAGATCGGCCTGCCGGGCGAGCTCGCCCGCTACGTCGTCGACAAGGGCTCCATCACCGTCGACGGCATCAGCCTCACCGTGGTCGAGGCGGGCGACGACTTCTTCACCGTCAGCCTCATCCCCACCACGCTCGAACTGACCACGCTGGGCATCAAGCAGCCCGGCGACCTCGTCAACCTCGAAGTGGACGTCCTCGCCAAGTACGTCGAACGGCTGCTCGGCGACCGCTCCCGCACGACCGGGGAGTCCCGCGCATGAGCGCCCTGAACTGGCTCACCGCCGAGGCGTTCAGCGTCTTCGGGCAGCACGTCATCTGGTCCGACCTGATCGGCAACAGCATCGGCCTCGCCGCCCTCGCCCTCGGCTGGCGGCGCTCCATATGGACCTGGCCCGTGCAGTTCCTGTCCGGCGTCATCCTCGTCGCCGCGTACGCCTCCGCCCACCTCAGCGGCGGCGTCGGCAAGCAGCTCCTCGTCATCGGCGTGGCCGTGTGGGGCTGGCGGCAGTGGCAGCGCGGCAAGCAGGACGCGCAGGACGGCTCCATCGCCGTCCGCTTCGCGACCTGGCGCGAGCGCGCGGCGCTGCTGGCCGGGACGGCGATCGGCACCCTCGCCGTGGGCGGCCTGTTCGCGGCCGTGCCGGAGCTGTCCTGGAACCCCTGGCCGGACGCGTACATCTTCGTCGGCACGCTCGCCGCGATGGTCGCCCAGGCCCGTGGCCTGATCGAGTTCTGGGTGGCCTGGCTGCTGGTCGACGTCGTGGGCGTCCCGCTCGCCTTCAGCAGCGGCCTCGCCTTCTCCGGCCTCGTCTACGTCTTCTACCTCGCCCTGGTCCTGTGGGGCATGCGCGACTGGTGGCTGCGCTCGCGCAACAGCACTGAGCCCGCCCTGGAAGGAGCTGCAGCATGACTGTCCTCGACACCGGGAGCCTTCCGGTGACCGGCGATTCCGCCCTCGACCCCGTCGAGCGCGCCGTCGCCGACATCGCCGCCGGCCGCCCCGTCGTCGTGGTGGACGACGAGAACCGCGAGAACGAGGGCGACCTCGTCGTCGCCGCGGAGAAGGTCACCACCGAGATCGTCGCCTTCATGATGAGCGAGTGCCGCGGGCTGATCTGCGTACCGCTGGAGGAGGAGGACGTCGACCGGCTCGCCCTGCCGCAGATGGTCACGGACAACACCGAGTCCATGCGCACCGCCTTCACCGTCTCCGTCGACGCCTCCCGTGCGCACGGCACGGACACGGGCATCTCCGCCGCGGACCGCGCGGTCACCATCCGGCTGCTCGCCGACCCGGCCGCCGCCCCCGGCGACTTCGTCCGCCCGGGCCACGTCTTCCCGCTGCGCGCCCGGCCGGGCGGCGTCCTCGCCCGCAACGGCCACACCGAGGCCGGCGTGGACCTGGCCCGGATGGCGGGCCTGCGGCCCGCCGCCGCGATCGTGGAGATCGCCGGTGAGGACGGGGCGATGCTGCGGCTGCCCGAGCTGATCCCCTTCGCCCGCAAGCACGGTCTCGCGATCATCTCCATCGAGGACCTGATCGCCTACCGCCGGGCGGCGGAAGAGCGGCAGCCCGGGGACCGGCTGCCCGGCGGAGACCGGCGGCCCGAGGCGCTCGCCGCTCCGGGCGTCCGCCGCGAGGCCGTGACGCGGCTGCCCACCCCCGCCGGCGACTTCCGCGCCCACGGCTACCGCTCGACCGCCGACGGCGTCGAGCACATCGCCCTGGTGGCCGGCGACCTCGGCGACGGCGAGGACGTGCTGGTCCGGGTGCACTCCGAGTGCCTCACGGGCGACGTGTTCGGCTCGCTGCGCTGCGACTGCGGCCCGCAGCTGCAGGCGTCCATGGAGCGCATCGCCGCCGAGGGCGGCGTGGTCCTCTACCTGCGCGGGCACGAGGGCCGCGGCATCGGCCTGCTGCCCAAGCTGCGCGCCTACGAGCTCCAGGAGGACGGGCGCGACACGCTGGACGCCAACCTCGAACTGGGCCTGCCCGCGGACGGCCGGGACTACGCGGCCGGCGCGGAGATCCTCGCCGACCTCGGGGTCCGCTCGCTGCGGCTGATGACCAACAACCCCGACAAGAGCGCCGCCCTGGTCCGTCACGGGCTGAAGGTCACCGGCCGCGAGCCGGTGCCCGTCCAGGCCGGGGAGCACAACCTGCGCTACCTCCGGACAAAGCGCGACCGCATGGGCCACGACCTGCCCTGGCTCGACGGCGCGCACGTGTCCGCCTGCACCAACCAGTAGTCCCGGACCGGCAACCCCGGCAATCCGTACCGATCGACCCCGAGGAGAGCACGTGAGCGGCAAGGGCGCCCCCGAGCTGAGTGTGAAGAACTGCCAGGACCTGCGGGTGGCCGTGATCGCCGCGCAGTGGCACGAGAAGGTCATGGACGGCCTGGTCGACGGCGCCCTGCGCGCGCTGCACGACCTCGGCATCGACGAGCCCACGGTGCTGCGGGTGCCCGGCAGCTGGGAGCTGCCCGTCGCCGCCAAGGTCCTCGCGGGCCGCGGCTACCACGCGATCGTCGCCCTCGGCGTCGTCATCCGCGGCGGCACGCCCCACTTCGACTACGTGTGCCAGGGCGTCACCGAGGGCCTCACCCGGGTGGCCGTGGACACCGGCGTCCCGGTGGGCTTCGGCGTCCTCACGTGTGACGACGACGAACAGGCCCTGGACCGGGCCGGACTCGAGGGCTCGCACGAGGACAAGGGCCACGAGGCCGTCACCGCCGCGGTCGCGACGGCGGTACTTCTCCGCTCGGTGTCCGAGCCCTGGCACTGACGGCGGGGGCGGACCCCGTAGGGTAGGACGCACCATGTCCAAGAAGACGTTCGAGGAGCTCTTCGCCGAGCTCCAGCAGAAGGCCGCCGGCGACCCCGCCACCTCCCGCACCGCCGAGCTGGTGGGCAAGGGCGTCCATGCCATCGGCAAGAAGGTGGTCGAAGAGGCCGCCGAGGTGTGGATGGCCGCCGAGTACGAGGGCGCCGAGGCCACCGCCGAGGAGATCTCCCAGCTGCTGTACCACCTCCAGGTGATGATGGTCGCCCGCGGGATCTCCCTGGACGACGTCTACGCCCATCTCTGACCGGCGGTCCCCCGCGCCCGCCACGCCGCACCGTCACCCGTACGTCCGTACCTCCCCCCGCAATCACCCCGCACTCTCCTCGCACGAAGGAAGACGACCTCATGCTGCGCATCGCTGTTCCCAACAAGGGTTCTCTCTCCGAGCCTGCGTCGGCGATGCTCCATGAGGCCGGCTACCGCCAGCGCAAGGACCGCAGGGAGCTCGTCCTGGTCGACTCGGCCAACGACGTCGAGTTCTTCTTCCTCCGCCCCCGCGACATCGCCGTCTACGTGGGCTCCGGCAAGCTCGACATCGGCATCACCGGCCGTGACCTGCTGCTGGACTCGGGCTCGCAGGCCGAAGAGATCATGCAGCTCGGCTTCGCCAGCTCCACGTTCCGCTACGCCACCCGGCCGGGCACGGCCCGCGACGTCAGCGAGTTCGGCGGCATGACGGTGGCCACGTCCTTCTCCGGCCTGGTGACCAAGCACCTCGCCGACAACGGCGTGGACGCCTCCGTCGTCCACCTCGACGGCGCGGTCGAGACGGCCATCCAGCTCGGCGTCGCCGAGATCATCGCGGATGTCGTGGAGACCGGCACCACCCTGCGCAACGCCGGCCTGGAGATCATCGGCGAGCCGATCCTGGAGTCCGAGGCCGTCGTCATCCGCCGCTCCGGCGCGCCGGGCGGCGACCCCAAGGTCCAGCAGTTCCTCCGCCGCATGCAGGGCGTCCTCGTGGCCCGCCGCTACGTGATGATGGACTACGACATCCGCGTCGAGCACGTGGAGCGCGCCGTCGCCCTCACCCCCGGCCTGGAGTCGCCGACCGTCTCCCCGCTGCACCACGAGGGCTGGGTCGCGGTCCGCTCGATGGTCCCGTCCAGCGACGCCCAGAGCATCATGGACGAGCTGTACGACCTGGGCGCCCGCGCCATCCTCACCACCAACATCCACGCCTGCCGTCTCTGACCGGCCCGCGCCCGATCCCCAGCGAGAGCACCAGCGACGTGTCCACGCCCGTATCCCCGTCCGGCCCGCCCGGGCTCCCGGTCACCTTCCGCCCGACCCTCACCCGGATCGTGCTGATGAGCCTGGGCACCGCCCTGCTCGTCGTCCTCACGGCGGTGTCCTTCCTGCTCGACACGGCGACTGCCGGGGACCGGGCCTCCTTCATCGGCACCGGTGTGCTGATCTTCGCGTTCCTCGGGCTGCTCAGCCGCCCCAAGGTGGTCGCCACGCAGGAGGGCGTCACGGTGGTGAACCTGACCACCAAACGGCGGCTGGAGTGGGCCCAGATCGTCCGGGTCACCCTGCGCCCGGGCGACGCCTGGGTCCACCTCGACCTCGCCGACGGCACGAGCCTGCCGGCCATGGGCATCCAGCCCGGCATGGCCAAGGACCAGGCCATCGCCAACGCCCGGGCCCTGCGGGCCCTGGTGGAGGAGCACGGCACCGGGGTCTCCTCCACCTGATCCCGGCCGGCCGTCACCCGTCCGCCACCTGTCCGGCGGCAGACAGGCCCGCCTGTGATCGCGGTTCCTTGATTACCCTGGTGCCACGGGCACGGACGTGCCCCGTCCCGCACGAGGAACCGGCCGTGGTACGCACACGGCCCGCGGGACACCTGCGACCCGAGGAGTGACTCCCTCCGGCAATGGACGGATCGTCCTGTAGTACCCGCGCCGCCGCCCACCCCGTGGAGGCGGCGGCATGAGCGTCACCGTGTCCCTGCTGCTGCTCGCGGCAGCCCTTCTCCTCATCCTGGCGAACGGCTTCTTCGTCGCCGCCGAGTTCGGCCTGGTGACCGTCGAGAAGCCGGAGGCCGAGCGGGCCGCGGCCGCCGGCGACCGCCGGGCCCGGACCGTCGTCGCCTCCCTGCGCGAGCTCTCCTTCCAGCTCTCCGGGACCCAACTCGGCATCACCATCACCTCCTTGGTCGTCGGCATGCTGGCCGAGCCGGCCCTGGGCCGGCTGCTCACCGGGCCGTTCGGCGCCGCCGGCCTGCCCGCGGGCGCCGCGCCCGGCGCGGCGGTCGTGACCGGCATGCTGGTCACGTCCGCGGTGCAGATGGTCATCGGGGAGCTGGTGCCCAAGAACTGGGCCGTCTCGCGGCCGCTGCAGGTCGCGCGCTTCGTCGCCGGCCCGCAGCACGCCTTCGCCCACTTCTTCCGGCCGGTGATCACCCTGCTCAACACGGTCGCCAACCGGCTCGTCCGGGCGCTCGGCGTCGAGCCCGCCGAGGAGCTGGCCTCGGCCCGCACCCCCGGCGAACTCGTCTCCCTGGCCCGGCACTCCGCGCGCGCCGGCGCTCTGGAGCAGGACACCGCGGACCTCTTCGTCCGCACCCTCTCGCTCGGCGACCTCACCGCTCAGCACGTGATGACGCCGCGCGTGAAGGTCAGCGCGCTGCAGTCCTCGGCGACCGCCGAGGACGTCCTCAACCTCACCCGTGCCACGGGCCTCTCGCGTTTCCCCGTCTACCGGGAGCGCCTGGACGACATCGTCGGCATGGTCCACCTCAAGGCCGCCCTGGCGGTGCCGTCCGGCGAGCGGCTGCGCACGCCGGTCGGGCGGATCACCGTCCCGCCGCTGCTCGTGCCGGAGACGCTGCCCGTACAGCCGCTGCTGGAGCAGCTGCGCAGCGAGCAGCCGATCGCCGTGGTCGTCGACGAGTACGGCGGCACCGCGGGCGTGGTGACCCTGGAGGACATCGTCGAGGAGCTCGTCGGCGAGGTCCGCGACGAGCACGACGACGAGGACGCGGACCGGCCCGAACTGGCCCCCGTGGCCTGCGAGGACGGCCGGCAGGCGTGGGAGGCCGACGGCGGCTGCCGGGTCGACGCCCTGCGCCGCATAGGCCTGGAGGCGCCGGACGGGCCGTACGAGACCGTCGCCGGTCTCGTGGCCGGCCTGCTGGGCCGCATCCCGGCGGCGGGCGACACGGCCGAGCTGCCCGGGTGGCGGATCTCGGTGCGCGGGGTGGCCCACCACCGGGCCGAGCGGGTGCGCTTCGCGCGCGTTCCCGCGGGCAGGAGTGAGGCACGATGAGCGTGCTGCAACTCCTCTTCGCCGCGCTGCTGGTGCTCGCCAACGGCTTCTTCGTGGGCGCCGAGTTCGCGCTGGTGTCCGTGCGCCGCAGCCAGATCGAGCCGAAGGCGGCCGAGGGTTCGGGGCGGGCCCGTACGGTCCTGACCGGCCTGGAGAACCTGCCGCAGATGATGGCCGCCGCCCAGTTCGGCATCACGGTCTGCTCGCTGACGCTCGGCGCGGTCGCCGAGCCGACGGTGGCGGCGCTGCTGGAGCCGGTGTTCGAGGCGGTGCGGATGCCCGCGGGGCTGATCCATCCGCTGGGCTACGTCATCGCGCTCGCGGTCGTGGTCTCCCTGCACCTGGTGATCGGCGAGATGGTGCCGAAGAACCTGGCCATGTCGGCGCCCGACCGGGCGGCGCTGTGGCTGGGGCCGGGGCTCGTGGCGTTCGCGCGCGTGTGCCGGCCGGTCACGCGGCTGCTGGGCGCGTGCGCGCACGGCGTGCTGCGGCTCTTCCGCGTCGAGCCCAAGGACGAGGTGGAGGCCGTGTTCACCAGCGAGCAGCTGACCCACCTGGTGGCGGACTCCCGTCAGGCGGGGCTGCTGGAGCGGGCCGAGCAGGAGCGCCTGGAGGACGCGCTGGAGCTGGGCAGCCGCCCGGTCACCGACGTCCTCCTCGATCCGGCATCACTGGTCACGGTGGCCCCCTCCGTCACTCCCCGCCAGATCGAGGAGCTGACGGTCCGGACCGGCTACTCCCGTTTCCCGGTGTGCGCGCCGGGCGGCGCGGTCATGGGCTATCTGCACGTCAAGGACGTGCTGGACCTGGAGGACCGCGAGCGCGCGGTGCCGCAGCGGGTCTGGCGCCGGGTGGAGACCGTCCGGGCCGAACTCCCGCTGGACGACGCCCTGACGGTGATGCGCAGGGCCGCCGCCCACCTGGCGGCGGTCACGGACGCGTCGGGGCGGGTGCTGGGCCTGGTGGCCCTGGAGGACGTCCTGGAGAAGCTGGTGGGCGAGGTGCGGGACCCGGCGCACCGGAAGGGGGTTCCGGCGGCGCAGCCCGCGCGGGTGGCGGATCCCCGCGGTCCCCGCGAGCGCACGGAGGCGCTGGCGAGCTGACAGGTCCCGGGCGCCGGGCACTCCCCCGATTCCCCTGCCACGCGGGCCCCGCGTGGCTAGGCTGAAACCGCCGCCGTGTCACGGCCGGTGAAGCTCATGGAGGAATCGGGGGAGCCCGCCATGTCCGAACCGCTGGTCCGCGTGGAGACGGTGGAGCTCGACGCGCACGGGTCACGGCAGATCAGCAGCCGGGTGCGCCGCACGTCCTCGCTGGAGGAGCGGTCGGAAGAGCTGCAGCAGGCCATCGCCTCCGCGTCCGCGATCGCCCAGGGCTCCCTGGACCGGCTGCAGGAGCGCGACGGCTGGCGGGTCGGCAGCCTGCAGGTCACCTTCGGGGTGACGCTCGCGGCCGAGGCCGGGGTGATCCTCTCGAAGGCGTCCGCGGAGGCGTCTTTCGAAGTGACGCTGACGGTGGAGCGCGCCTGAGGGGCCTGCTGTGCCCGGATCCGGCTACGCGGTCGACCTGTACGAGGCGGACAGGTCCTTGGGGGCGGGGCTGCTGCTCACGCGGTGCTTCGTACTGACGGCGAATCACTGCCTGCGGTACCTGAGAGGTGACGAGGAGCGCATCAGCGTGCACCTCGGTGACGGCACCGCGGTCGGGGGACGGGTCTGCCGGCGCGTCGAAGAGGCCGACCTCGCCCTGATCGAGGTCCTCGAACCGGAGCTGGTGCCGCCGGCCCTGCCCGTAGGGGACCTCCCCCGCCGCGGCGACCGCTGGCGCGGGCTGCACCGGCCTTCGCTGAGCGATCCCCACCTGAGCGGGCACGTGGACGAGCACTCCGTCGACTACACGTGCGTGGGCGGCGGGCGCATCCAGGCCATCCAGCTCCTGGCGGAGCAGACCCTGGGCGACTACTCGGGCTACTCGGGCGGACCGGTCGAGCGGGAGAGCACACACACGTGCGAACCGGCCCTGCTCGGCGTCCTGATCGAGCAGTACCCGGACCGGCAGGCGCCCGAGCGCGCGGCGAACGTGCTGTTCGCCGTGCCGCTCCGGGAGGTGATGAGCCGCTTCCCCCACTTCCGTACGGGCCACCTGCTGCGGGCGCTGGAGCCGCCGGCTAGCACCGCGGAACGGACGGGGCGGCAGGAGGAGCAGTCCGCTACGAGAGGGGTGGTGGCTCCGCCGGCAGTCGGTGTTCCGGTGGGCGCCCTTTCTGAAGCACCATCCGCTCCGGTCTCCGTCGACGCGGCGGTCGCCAAGGGCGAGGCGCTGTTGAGCGCGCTCAAGGAGTGGTCGGAGCGAGGCCTCATCGATCCGGCGCAGGTTGCCGGGTTGCAGGTGCACGTCGCGAAGAACGTCATCGACCTGGCGCTGGGGGGTGACATGCCATGACGGATGAGCTGGGAGAGGTGATCAGGAAGACCGAGGAGGCAGTGACCGGGCGAGGTGATGCGTATTCGTTGCTCTCGATGACCATGAGGGCCGTCTCCTCCTCCCTCTCGGTTCGCCCCGGCACGGTCGAAGACACCTGCTACCTGTCGACACTGTTCCTTGCCCTGGGCCAGCACAGGAATGCATTCAGAATTCTGCGCATCGCTGCGCTCGGCGTCCCCCGCTCATGGGCCCTCGACAGCTCCGCCAAGGCCGCGGCGCTGAACAAACTGGCGGCGAGGATGGCCGACCTGGGGGAACTGGAAGAGGCACAACACGCGCTGGAGAGAGCTCGGGGGTTCGATGCCGAGCAGCACGTACGGGCCGAAACGCTCGCGAACCTCGCCGCAGTCCACGCGCGGGCCGGTGACTTCGAGAAGGCCGAGAGCGTCGTCGGGCTCGCGCGGCTCGCGCTCGACGGGGGTGACGACCACGAAGTGCGGCGCCTGCTCGGCTCCGTCGACCTGGCGCTCGCCCGCTGGAACAACGATCCCGTGCAGCTCGGGCAAGTGGCCGAAGAGCTGCGCGAAGCCGACCGGGAGCGACGCGGCGCGCCGGAGTCGCAGCGCTCTGCGGAGGTTTCGGCGCTCATCCTGCGGGCGGCCGTGGAGTTCGAATGGGCGCGGTCGCTGAACGCCCGGGAGCGCATGGCACAGGTCACCGACGTGCTGGCCACCGTCGCGGCCCGGGCCGCCGCCGAACTGGGCGCCCGCCACCCGCAGGCCGTCACCGCTGCGATCGACCTGGCCTGCGCGGAGTTCGAGACGGCACGGCGGACGGAGGATCTTTCACGGCTGGAGCACGCCGTGCAGGCGCTGAAGGAGGCGGCGGTACGGGCGTCGGGCTGCTTCGGCGACCGCCACCCCCTCACGATCACCGCGCTGACGAACCACGCGTGCGCCGAACTCGACCTGGCGAGGGCCACGGAGTCGCCCAGCCAGTTGGAGCGCGCCGCGACGGCCCTGAGCGCGGCCGATCGCGTCACCACCGCCGGCGTCGGGGCAGAGCATCCCGCCGCTCTGCTGCTGAAGGGGGCCTTGAAGGCGTGCCGCCGCATGCAGGGCACCGACGGCGTCCCGAACGCATACGGATCCCAGCTCACTCTGGTGCGCACGGCCGTCGGCGACGAGTGGCACCCCCACGAGGAGCTGATGTCGCCGGACGTGGCGTCCCGGGTGCTGAGCGCGCCGCCGCAGCCCGCCGTCGCCTCGCAGGAGTTACTGGCTCTCCTTGAGGAAAGTCACGAACTCGCCTTCCATGTCGGGCGGCAGGGGGCCTGGTCCGCGGCACTCGGCTCGCACCGGCAGGTCGCGGCGGCCCGCGAGAGGTTGCTCGGCCCGGACCACCCCGACACGCTGGCGAGCCGGTACGAGATCGCCTTCGCCCTGTCCAAACTGGGTCGTCACGCCGATGCGCTGGGGTTCTTCGGGCAGGTCGCCGGCGCCCGCGCCCGGGTTCTCGGCCCCGAGCACCCCGACAGCCTCGCGGCGCGCCAGGAGATGGCGTGCGTCCTCGGCCGGCTGGGGCGGCACTTCGAGGCCTTCCAGGTGTACTCGGAGGTGCTGGGCACCCGGGAGCGCACGATGGGAGCGGAGCACCCGGACACGCTGCGCTGCCGGCACAACCTCGCCTTCAGCATCGGGCGGCTGGGGCGCTGGGAGGAGGCGTACCGCATGGCGTGCGAGGTGGCCGAGGCCCGGTCCCGCAGGCTCGGGACCGAGCATCCCGACACCCTGACCACGCTGTACGAGATCGCCTACGCGCTCGGGCGGCTCGGGCGGTGGGAAGAGGCGCTGGCGACGTACCGCGACGTGTCCGGCGGCCGCGTCCGGGCGCTGGGCCCCGACCACCCCGAAACGCTCGCCGCCCGCTACGAGGTCGGTGTCTGCCTCGGTCGCCTGGGACGCAGCGCACAGGCCCTTGAGGTCTACAGCGCCCTGGTCGCGGACCGGACGCGCGTCCAGGGCCCCGAGGATCCGGAGACCTTACGGGCCCGGCACGGCCTCGGCGTCAATCTCGGGCGGCTCGGCCGGTGGGAGGAGGCGCTGGCCGAGGCGCGTGCGGCGTGTGCCGTCCGGGAACGCGTCCTCGGCCCGGACCACCCCGACACGCTCGTCAGCCGCCGGGAGATCGCCGTGGCCCTGGGCTGGCTGGGCCGGTGGGAGGAGGCGCTGGACTCGTACCGGCAGGTGACACGAGGCCGTGAGGAGGCCCTCGGCCCGGCTCACCCGGACACTCTCGCCAGCCTCAACGACGAAGCCCACTGCCTCGAACAACTCGGTCGTGCGGACGAGGCCGTCGTGCTGTTCCGGCGGGCGGCCGCCGCGCGTGCCGCAGGGCGCCCGCGCGGCGTTGACGGGGCATGAGACCTCTCACCGCAACCGCATCCGCTCCTGTTTCCTTCAGAGCGCTGTTCGCCGCACTGCTCCTGGCCGTCGCGGGTGTGCTCGCCCTCGTCCCCCTCCCGTCCCGCGCCGCCGCCCCCTCCCCCGTCCCGGACCTCTTCGGCAAAGAGGTCAGGCTCCTGCCGGCCGAACGCCCCGTCGTCGCGCTGACGTTCAACGCGGCGTGGGACGAGGCCGGGATCGGGGACGTCCTGGCGACGCTCCGGCGGGAGGGGGTGCCGGCGGCGTTCTTCCCGACCGGGGACTTCGCCGAGCGGCATCCGGGGGCGGTGCGGGCGATGGCCGCGCAGGGGTTCGGGCTGGGCAACCATTCGTACAGCCACCCGCATTTCGACCGGCTGGGCGCCGGGGAGGCGGCCGCGGAGGTGCTGCGGGCGGACCGGGCGATCCGGGCGGCGGGGCGGGTGGAGCCACTGCCGTTCTTCCGCTTCCCCTACAGCGAGACGACGCCGGGCGGGATCGCGGTGGTCAACGCGCTGGGGTTCGCGGACCTCGAATTCACCACGGACACCAAGGGATACCTGGGGGCCTCCGGCGGCATGACGGCGGACCGTGCGGTCCGGCGGGCGCTGGACGCGGTACGGCCCGGGGCCGTCATCCAGATGCACGTGGGCAGCGACGACGGCGGTCCCGTACTGGACGCCCTGGCGCTTCCGCGGATCATCGCGGGCGTGCGGGCACGGGGGTACGGATTCGCCGACCTGCGGGCATATGCCCCGCAGGCCTGCCCGTTCATCCGTTCCGGTCAACTACCCGACCCATCCCCCTACTCTGCGTATTCACGTGTCACTCTGTGTGCATGACGCTGACTTGGGCGAAGCCCGCGGCGCCGGCCGGGATCGAGGACGTGCTGGCGCAGATGCGGATGCTGGACGGAGCGCTCCCCCCGAGGGACGGGCTGCATGTCTTCAACCGCGTGTATCTGTCGGTCACGCGGCGGGTCGCGGAGCGGGCGGAGGCCGGTGGGTTCCGGGAGGGCGCGGCGGCCACGGAGCTCGCCGTCCGGTTCGCGGCGCGGTATCTGGCCGCCGTCGATCACGTGGCGGCGGGCCGGCGCCCGCCGGCGTGCTGGCAGCCGCTGTTCCAGCTGCGCGGCCATCCGGCCGTCCGCCCGCTGCAGTTCGCGCTGGCGGGCATCAACGCGCACATCGGGCACGACCTCGCGCTGGCCCTCCTGGACACGTGCCGGTCGCTGCGCGTCCAGCCGTACGTGATGGAGGGCGACTTCGACCGGGTGGGCGGCCTGCTGGTCGCCATGGAGGAGCGGATCCGCGAGGATCTGATGCCCGGCCCGGATCTGCTGGACGTCGCCGATCCGCTGACGCACCTGGTGGGTTCGTGGTCCCTGCAGGCGGCGCGCCGCGGGGCGTGGGCGTCCTTCCGCGCGCTGTGGGCGGTGCGCGGGATGCCCGACGTGGCCGAGGAGCTGACCGAGCGGATCGACGCGAGCGTCGGGCTGGTGGGGCGCTGCCTGCTCACGCCCCTGGGGTGAGGCTCCCCGGCTGGGGGGCCGGGGAGCCTCTGTCAAGGGAGGAGGACCTCAGTCCTCCGGCAGCTCGACGGGCGCGAGCTCCTCGTAGCGGTCGCCGGGGCCCGGGTTGGACGGGTCGGTCGCGCCGCCGAACTGGTGCATGATGCCCCACACGGCGTTGAGCGCGGTCTGCACGGCGCCCTCGGCCCAGCCCGCCGTCCAGGAGATGTCGTCGCCGGCGAGGAAGAGCCCGCGCTTGTCCTCGGGCAGGCGGTCCTGCATGAAGTGCGTGAACAGGCGCCGCTGGTAGCGGTAGTGGCCCGGCAGGTTCGCCTTGAACGCACCCATGAAGTAGGGCTCGTTCTCCCAGGAGACGGTCACCGGGTTGCCGATGATGTGCTTCCGGATGTCGACCTTGGGGTAGATCTCGCCGAGCGACTTGAGCATGACCTCCATGCGCTCGTTGGCCGACAGCGGGAGCCACTTGAGGCTGTCGTCGCACCAGGTGTACGAGAGGCAGATGACGGCCGGCTTGTCCGGCCCGTCGTCCAGGAGGTAGGTGCCGCGCGTCATCCGGTCGGTGAGCGTCATCGACATGACGTCCCGGCCCGTCTCCTCGTCCTTGTCCAGCCAGAACGGCCGGTCCACCGGCACGAACAGCTTGGACGACTCCATGTAGTGGGTGCGCTCCATCGCCGTCCAGTGGTCGATGGGGAACAGCGAGTCGTCGCAGGCGATCTTCGACAGCAGCATCCACGACTGGGCGGTGAAGACCGCCGCCTTGTAGGTGCGGATGTCGCCGGAGGCGTCGGTGACGGTGATGCCGTTGTTCGCGGTGCGGTGCAGGCGGGTCACGGCCGGGCGCGGGTCGCCGCCGTGCAGCGAGGACAGCGAGGTGCCCGGCGCCCAGTGGACGATCTTCCCCGGCTCGCGGTCCCACAGCCGCAGCGGGAGCTGCTGGCTGCCGCCGACGATGCCGCGGTGGTGGTCGTCCGCCTCGGTGTAGACGACACGCAGGATCTCCAGGATGGAGTTGGGGAAGTCGGTGTCCCAGCCGCCCGTGCCGAAGCCGACCTGGCCGAAGATCTCCCGGTGCCGGAAGGACTTGAACGCCTCCGACTCGCACAGGAAGCCGTAGAAGGTCTGGTTGTCGAGCTTCTCGACGAGCTTCGCCCAGATCTCCCGGATGCGCGGCACGTCGCGCTCGCGCAGGGCGCGGTTCATGTCGGAGAAGTCCGCGCCCTCCTCCAGGCAGGCGCTCCAGGCGTCGGCGACCTCGCGGTAGACCGGCGGCAGGTCGTCGATGGTCTGCGCGTAGTGCGACTCGCCCTTGAGGTCGACGACGGTCGACGGGGTGTCGGGCGCGAGCGGGTTGGGGAACGGCTTGGTCTCCAGGCCCACCAGGTCGATGTAGTGCTGCAGCGCCGTGGAGCTCGGGGGGAAGCGCATCGCGCCCATCTCGGCGGTCAGCGACGGGTCGCAGCCCTCGAAGCCGACGGTGCGCAGCCGGCCGCCGATCTTGTCGGCCTCGTAGACGACGGGCTTGAGGCCCATCTTCATCAGCTCGTAGGCGGTGATGATGCCCGACAGGCCGCCGCCGATGACGGCGACCTCGGTGCCGTGCTCGGTCGCCGGTATCTGGCCGAGCCCCGCCGGGTGGGCGAGGAAGTCGTCGTAGGGGAAGGGGAAGTCCGGGCCGACCATGGTGATCGGGGGCAGGGCCGGCTCCGACGGCTCGTCGTGGGCGGCGGTGGGCACCATGGACGTCATCGGCTGAACTCTCCTGCGAAGTGGGGGTTGCGGCTCTGGAGCGGCGGGGGCGGGGCGGGGCGGGGCGGTCAGACGAGCGAAACGTACAGCTCCGGCCGCCGGTCGCTCAGGTAGGTGTTCTCGGCGCGCGAGGCCTTCAGCAGCGCCGGGTCCACGTCGGCGGTGATCAGGTCCTCGGCGTGCCCGGCCCGCGCCCGTACGGTCCCGTCGGGGGCGGCGAGGCAGCTGAGGCCGGCGAAGGCGAAGTCCCCCTCGTCGCCGCAGCGGTTGGCGTAGGCGATGTACAGCTGGCTCTCCCAGGCGCGCACCGGGATCACGCTCTGCGGCACGATCTCGTACGGGCGCATCAGCGCGGTGGGCGCGAGCAGCAGGTCCGTGCCGGCCAGGGCGTGGGCCCGGACGGGCTCGGGGAACTCGACGTCGTAGCAGATCAGCAGGCCCAGGCGGAGGCCCGCGAAGTCCGCCTGCACGACGGGGTCGGTGCCCGGCCGGAACTGGGCGGTCTCGTACGCGCCGAAGAGGTGGGTCTTGCGGTAGTTCGCGAGGCGCGCGCCGTCGGGGGCGATGAGCTGCAGGGCGTTGTAGACCACGGCGGGGTCGTCCGCGTCGCGCTCGGGGTAGCCGTAGGCCACGGCCAGGCCGTGCTCGGCGGCGATGCGGGCGACGGCCCGGGCGCCGGGGCCGTCGGCCGTCTCGGCGCGGTCGGCGACCGCGGAGCCGAGGGCGTAGCCGGTGAGGAACAGCTCGCTGGTCAGCAGCAGCCGGGCCCCTGCGGCGGCGGCCCGGCGGGCGGCGGCGTCGAGGGCGGCGAGGCTGTCCGAGGTGGAGGAGGGAACGCCGGCGGGGCCCTGGTACAGCGCAATACGCGGCGGCGTCATGCGGCCTCACTTCACCTGGATCGGAGGGGGCGTGCGGGGCCCCTGAGGGGGCGTGCGTTAAGACGCCTTGACGGTACGGGCCGCCGTCGGGGCCGGACAAGGCTCGTCCGTTGCGTGCGGCCGGGCGATTCGTTGCGCCTTTCGGGGCTTTCGGCGCGATTCGTTGCGTGGACCTCTCCGGGGCGTGAGGGGCGGGCGTCCGGCCGTGCCGGATCCGGAGCCTCACACGGTCCCGCGCACCGTGTCGCGGACGATGCCGCGCAGCCAGCGGTGCGCGTTGTCGGCGTCGTGGCGGGGGTGCCAGGCCATGGAGATGGCCAGCGCCGGCAGGTCGAGGGGGACCTCGAAGGTCACCAGGCCCAGGGCGGCCGCCGCGGGGCGGCCGATCCGCTCCGAGACGAGGCCGACCGCGTCGCTGCCCGCGATGACGAAGAGGGCGGAGGCGAAGGTCGGGGCGGTGCCGGCGACGCGGCGCCGCAGGCCGTGCGCGGCCAGGGCCTCGTCGACGGGCCCGGAGAGGCGGCCGCGCCGGGAGTCGACGAGATGGCTCGCGGCGGCGTAGCGGCGCAGGGTGACGGGCCCGTCGAGGAGGGGGTGGCCGGGCCGGGCGACGCCGACCATGCGGTCCTTCGTGAGGGGCTCGACGCGGATCTCGGGTTCGTTGCGGTCGATGACGCCGATCTCCAGGTCGAGGGCGCCGTCGCGCAGGGAGGGCACGCCGGCGGCGCCCTCGGCGAGGAAGCGGAGGGTGACGCCGGGGGCCTCCCGGGCGGCGCGGCCGAGGAGCGGCGCGCCGAAGGCCATCACCTGGCTGTCGTGGGCGCTGAGGGTGAAGGCGCGCTCCAGGGCGGCCGGGTCGCACGGCGCCGAGGGGGCGAAGAGGGAGCGGGCGTCGGCCAGGACGCGCCGCACCTCGGCCCGCATGGCGAGAGCCCGGGGCGTGGGGACCATGTGGCGGCCGGCCCGGACGAGCACGGGGTCGCCGAGCGCGCGCCGGATGCGGCCGAGGGCGCGGCTCATGGCGGGGCCGGACAGACCGAGACGGTCGGCGGCGGCCGTGACGCTCTCCTCGGTGAGCAGGGCGTCGAGAGCCACGATCAGGTTCAGGTCGACTTTCGCCAGCCCGCCCGCCGGGGAGGAGGGGGTCACACGCCGCTCATCTGCTTCCTTGCGCATGGCGCAAGTATTCCCTGCACTCATTGCATGGGAAAGCAATCCACGGGATCGTCCGCCGTGGTCGTCGTGGTCCTGGCCGCCGCGGTGGCGGCGGGGCTCAGGACGGAGCGCCGGAGCTGAAGCGGCGCAGCAGCGGGGAGAGCACGAGCACCGACTTGGTGCGCTCGACGAACGGCTCCCCGGCGATGCGCTCCAGCACGCGCTCGAAGTGGCGCATGTCGGAGGCGAAGATCTGCACGATGGCGTCGGCCTCACCGGTGACGGTGGAGGCCGAGGCCACCTCCGGGTAGCGCGAGAGGCCGCGGTGGATGGCCTCGGGCGAGGTGTTGCGGCGGCAGTAGAGCTCGATGAAGCCCTCCGTCTCCCAGCCGAGCGCCGCGGGGTCCACGCGGACGGTGAAACCGGTGATGGCGCCCTCGGCGCGCAGTCTGTCCACACGCCGCTTCACGGCCGGCGCGGACAGACCGACCTCCGCGCCGATGTCGGCGTAGGAGCGCCTGGCGTCTTCGGCCAGGGCATGCACGATGCGTTCGTCGAGCTCATTCAATCGCACGGCGGGTGGATCACATTTCTACGGGTAACCAGCTGCTGCTACGAGCAGTAGATCACGTACCCGGCGGTGTTCCCGACCCGGACGCCGCGCACCGCCCCCGGCGGGCCGGGGGCGGTGCGGTGTTCCTTTTGATCCCGGGCGGGGATCACGGGGGCGGCGGGCAGGAGGTCACTTCCTCTTGCCGCGTCCCTTCTTCTTCTGCGACTTCGGCCGGCTCTTGCCACCGGTCCTCGCGCCGGAGGTGCCCGCGGACGCGTTCCCGGCCTTGCGCGCCGGGGCGGCAGTGGCAGCCTTCTTCGCCGTCGCGGTCCCGGCCTTCGCACCCGCCTTGGCACCGGCCTTGGCCGGGCTCTTGGCACCGGTCTTCGCGCCGGCCCCTGCGGCCGCCTGCTCCGTCACCGGGGCGAGCTCGGCCGCACCGTCACCGGCCAGTCGCGACCTGCGCATGCCGTAGGCGAAGTAGATCACCAGGCCGGCGAGCATCCAGCCGCCGAAAACCTTCCAGGTGACGACGTCGAGGCTGAACATCATGAAGACGCACATCCCGAAGCCCAGGACCGGGAAAATCAGGCCGAGCGGCACCTGCACCCGGCCCACCAGGATGCGCACGCCCGACAGCGGCACCTGGAAGCTGCGGTGCATGTCCGGCCGGGTGAAGCGCAGCACGATGACGGCGACGTTCACCAGGGCGAAGGCGAAGAGCGTGCCGATGCTGGTGGCGTCGGCGAGCTGGCCGAGCGGGATCGCGGCGGCCAGGACGCCGCAGAACAGCGAGACGATCACGGTGTTCGCCATCGGCACGCCCTTGCGGTTGACCTTGGCGAAGGCCTTGGGGACCAGGCCGTCGCGGGACATCGCGAAGAGGATGCGGGTCTGGCCGTAGAGGACGGTCAGGACGACGCTCGCGATGGCGATGACCGCGCCGGCGGCGAGCAGCACGGCCCAGAAGCTCTGGCCGGTGACGTCCTTCATGATCCCGGCGAGGGCGGCCTCGGAGCCCTCGAACTTGCCCCACGGCATGGCGCCGACCGCGACGGCCGCGACCAGCACGTACAGCGCCGTGACGATCAGCAGCGACAGCATGATCGCCTTGGGCAGGTCCTTCTTCGGGTTCTTGGCCTCCTCACCGGCGGTGGAGGCGGCGTCGAAGCCGATGTACGAGAAGAAGAGCGTGGCGCCCGCGGCGCTGACGCCGCCGAGACCGAGCGGCATGAACGGCGCGTAGTTGCCGGCGCGGATGCCGGTGAAGGCCACGGCGCAGAAGAGCAGCAGGGCCACGATCTTCACGCCGACCATGATCGTGTTGGCGCGGGCGCTCTCCTTGGCGCCGCCGATCAGGAAGGCCATGCACAGCAGCACGACGAGCAGGGCGGGCAGGTTGAAGATGCCGCCGTCGGCGCCGGGCGGATTGGCCAGGGCGGCCGGGATGGTGACGCCGATGGTGCCCTCGAGGAGCTCGTTGAGGTACTGGCCCCAGCCGACGGCCACGGCCGCGACGGAGACGCCGTACTCCAGGATCAGGCACCAGCCGCAGACCCAGGCGATGATCTCGCCGAGGGTGGCGTAGGCGTACGAGTACGAGGAGCCGGAGACCGGGATGGTGCCGGCGAGCTCGGCGTAGGACACCGCCGAGAACAGCGCGGTGACGCCCGCGAGCACGAAGGAGATGACGACGGCCGGGCCGGCCTGGGGCACGGCGTTGCCCAGGACCACGAAGATGCCGGTGCCGAGCGTCGCGCCGATGCTGATCATGGTCAGCTGCCACATGCCGAGCGAGCGGCGCAGCGAGCCGCCCTCGCCGTGGCCGCCCTCGGCGACCAGGCGCTCGACGGGCTTGCGGCGCATCAGGCGGGCGCCGAAGCCGGTGGCCGGAAGCGGGGAAGGCCGCTTGTCACCGGTGACGGGGGGCGCGATGCCTTGGTCCAACACGGGGTTGCTCCGTTCATGACTGCCGGTCGGGGGATGCCGGTCAGGGAGCGGCGACACACGGCGGCCCCGGGGGCGCGCGGGCATGACAGAGCAAACCCGTAGCGAGGGGGTACCGCCGAGCAAGCGGTACCCGCCACTCCACGTTCTGCGCAGACCCTACGAGGTCAGGGCCCGCGCTCGTAATGCACCATTCTTGCGTATGCCCGGCTGATCATTGCGTCGGGGGGTCCAGAACGGGCGATCGTTGCACGTCGCGTTATGAATCGGTATATGGGCAGCAAAAAGGGGGCGCGACCCGGTGAACCGGATCGCGCCCCCATGGGGCCCGTGGAGGCTACTGCCAGCTGGCGTGCAGCGGCTTGCCCTCGGCGTAGCCGGCGGCGCTCTGGACGCCGACGACGGCACGCTCGGCGAACTCGGCCAGGGAGCCGGCGCCCGCGTAGGTGCAGGAGGAGCGGACGCCCGCGATGATCGAGTCGATCAGGTCCTCGACGCCCGGGCGGGCGGGGTCGAGGAACATGCGCGAGGTGGAGATGCCCTCCTCGAACAGACCCTTGCGGGCCCGGTCGTAGGCCGACTCCGTGGACGTGCGGTTCTGCACGGCGCGGGCGGAGGCCATGCCGAAGGACTCCTTGTAGGAGCGGCCGTCGGCGGTCTGCTGCAGGTCGCCCGGGGACTCGTAGGTGCCGGCGAACCAGGAGCCGATCATCACGTTGGACGCGCCGGCGGCGAGGGCCATGGCCACGTCGCGCGGGTGACGGACGCCGCCGTCGGCCCAGACGTGCTTGCCGTACTTCTTCGCCTCGGCGGCGCACTCCAGGACGGCGGAGAACTGCGGGCGGCCCACGCCGGTCATCATGCGGGTGGTGCACATGGCGCCCGGGCCCACGCCGACCTTGATGATGTCCGCGCCGGCCTCGACGAGGTCGCGCACGCCCTCGGCGGCGACGATGTTGCCCGCGACGATCGGGACCTGCGGGTCCAGGCCGCGGACGGCCTTGATCGCGGCGATCATCGACTCCTGGTGGCCGTGCGCGGTGTCCACGACGATCGTGTCGGCGCCGGCCTCCAGCAGGGCCTTGGCCTTGCCGGCCACGTCGCCGTTGATGCCGACGGCGGCGGCGATGCGCAGCTTGCCCTGCGCGTCGGTCGCGGGGGTGTAGAGCGTGGCGCGCAGGGCGCCCTTGCGGGTCAGGATGCCGGCGAGCCGGCCGTCCTTGTCCACCGCGGGGGCGAGCTTGCGGTGGGCGGCGTCGAGCTGGTTGAACGCCTCGCGCGGGTCGATGTCCGCGTCGAGGAGCAGCAGCTCGGTGGACATGACCTCGGACAGCTGGGTGAAGCGGTCCACGCCGGTCAGGTCGTGCTCGGTGACGACGCCGACGGGGCGCCGGTCCGCGTCGACGACGACGCCGGCGCCGTGGGCCCGCTTGGGCAGCAGGGACAGCGCGTCGGCGACGGTCTGGGAGGGGCTGAGGACGATCGGGGTGTCGAGCACGAGGTGGCGGCTCTTGACCCAGGAGATGACGTCGGTGACGACCTCGATCGGGATGTCCTGCGGGATGACCACGATGCCACCGCGGCGGGCGACGGTCTCGGCCATGCGGCGGCCGGCGATGGCGGTCATGTTCGCGACGACGAGGGGGATGGTGGTCCCGGTCCCGTCCTGCGCGGACAGGTCCACGGCCTGACGGGAGCCGACCGCGGAGCGGCTCGGCACCATGAACACGTCGTCGTACGTGAGGTCGTACGGCGGCTTCTGGTCGTTAAGGAAACGCATACTGGCTCTCTCACCTGCGATTTTACGTACAGAGCGGGTGGGGAGTCAGACCGGGCCGACACCGGAACGGGCTGAGGTTCCTGGACCCATCATCCACGATTACGGGCCGTTGTGGCGAACTGAAGTCGCATTCTGTGACTTCGGCCAAGCGACTCGGGCGCGGCCTGTGGCTTCGCCCGAGCCGTCCGGCTTGATGGCGTTTGCACCGTTATTCATGCGGTGCGGGCGTCCGGTGCATTCACGCGGTGCGGGTGCCCGGTGCCGCGCCGGCCCTCACGCCGTGCTGGAGATCCCCACTCCCGCGAGGTCCGTGTACTGCAGGCCCCGCGGGCTCCGGTGGCTGCCGACCAGCTGGTGCCGGTTGGCGCGGGCGACCGACAGGAAGTTCGCCACCACGAGCGACCGGGTGGCCCGGCGCCAGGCCAGGGCGATCTTCGTGACCGGCACCGGGGCGGTGAAGCGGCGCACGGACATGCCGTGACGGACGAACCGCTCGGCCACCCGCCGGTCCATGACGGCCACCGCACTCCCCCGCTCGACGAACGAGCACACGCTCTCGTAGTCCGGCTCCTCCTGGACGATGCGCGGGGCCGCGCCGTCGCCCCACACCTGGCCGACGATGCGGTCGTACAGCTCGGGGGCGAGCTTCCGGGGCCACATCACGAGGGGCTCGTCCCGGAGCTGCTCGCGGGCGACGCGCAGCGAGGAGCCGAGGCGGTGGCCGGACGGGAGGACGGCCACCAGCTCCTCCTCGGCGAGGACGAAGGAGTCCACCTCCGGGCAGCGGGCCTCCTGCCGGATGAAGGCGACGTCGACCTGCCCGTCGAGCAGCATGTCGAGGTTCCGCGCCGAGCAGCCCGAGTCGGTCTCCACCCGTACGGCCGGGAAGCGCTTGCGGAATGCCTCGACGATGTCCTGCTGCCCGAGCGAGGCGCCGGAGAGGCTGTAGGCCAGCGCGATCGAGCCGGCCCGGCCGGTCGCCACGTCGTGCAGGCGGGTGGTGAGGTCGTCGCAGAGGGAGAGGATGCGGTCCGCCCCCTCCACCAGCTCCCGGCCGGCCTCGGTGAGCTCGGGCCCCTTGGCCCCGCGGCCGGTGATGAGGTCGGCGCCGACGTCCTTCTCCAGAGCCTTCACCTGTTGCGACAGCGCCGACTGCGTGATGCCCAGGGCTTCGGCCGCACGTCCGAAGTGGAGCTCTCTCGCGAGCACGACGAAGTATTTCAGGCGCCGCAGGTTCAGCATGTGGCCCGGATCCCCCTTTGTGGTGCTGCTTTTGCCGATGTATGGGTGCCCAGCGGAATCAGCGTGGAATCCCCGCCCGGCTCCCCTGCCGATTTCTCTGCCGATTCCTCTGAGGTTCTTCTGAAGTTCCTCTGCCGGCTCCCGGTGGACTCCTGAGTGGGGTCAGGAGCGGGAGTCGACGGGCCCGGCGGACGTCTGCGGTGCCGCCGCCACCGTGGCCGCTGCGCCGCTCTCCGTACGGACCGCCGCCCGTGCGCCGATCGCGAGGACGACGAGGGCGAGCACCTCGAAGCCCGCGCCCGCCAGGGGCAGCTGCCGCAGGTGGCCGGCATCGGCGAAGAGGCCGCCGACCACGGCCGCCGCGGTCTGGCCGATGTAGACGGCGCTGTTGTTCAGCGCGAGGAGCATGTCCCCGTTCTTGCCGCCGATGGCGAGCAGGCGGTGCTGGATGAGCGGGAAGCTCGCCCAGTGGACGAGGCCCCAGACGGCGAGGCCGATGGCCGCGCCGACGACGGACTGCAGGGCGAGGGTGAGCGCCGCGAGAACGGCTGCGAGCACGGCGACCGTGCCGGCGAGGCCGCGGGTGGAGTCGACGCGGTCGGCGAGGCGGCCGCCGCCCATGACGCCGGCGAAGCTGCCGATGCCGAACAGCAGGAGCAGCCACGTCCGGTCCGCGTCGGCGGCACCGCTGACCTTCTCCAGCATCGTGCCGAGGTAGGTGTAGACGACGAACGTGCCGACGACCCAGAGCGTGGTGGTCAGCATGGCGGTGGGGGCGCGCTTGATGCGCACGGCGCCGAGGCGCTCGCGGACGCCGAGGCCCGCGGTGCCCGCCACGGAGGGGATGCCGGCCGCGGCGCCGAGCGCGGTGACGAGGGCGAGCAGGGCGACGAAGCCGAACGCCCAGCGCCACGAGGAGAGCTCGCCGATGGCGTTGCCGATCGGGACGCCCAGGGCGATGGCGCTGGTCATGCCCGCGTAGACGATCGCGAGGGCGCGGCCGCGGCGCTCGGGCGCGGTGATGCGGGCGGCGACGGCGGACGCGGTGGAGGCGTAGAGCGCGGCGGCCGCGCCGGCGACGACCCGGCTCAGGAGCAGCACGGCGTAGTTCGGGGCGAAGGCGGAGAGGGCGTTGCCGACGGCGAAGACGACGAGCACGGCCAGCAGCAGGGTGCGCCGGTCGAGCCGGGACGTGACGCTCGCGAGGATCGGCGCGGCGACGGCGTACGTGATCGCGAAGACGGTGACCGTCTGGCCGGCCGCGGCCGTCGACAGGTGCAGTTCGTCGCCGAGCGCGGGCAGCAGCCCGGACACGATGAACAGGTCCGTGCCTATCGCGAACATGCCGAGGGCCAGGAGCCAGACCTTCGCGGCCCCCGACCACCCCGCCTTCGACGCTCCGGCCACTGCCTGCTGGGACATCGCACAACCTCTCTCCCGGTCCTGCTAACCGGTAGTACGGTTACTGGGTCCGGGTAACCTACCATGGGGTTATGGCTGTGGAACAGGTACAAGATCGCTGGGTCTGGTACGGCGGCCGGCTGAGCGCCGACTTCGTGAACACCCTCCGCGACCGCTTCAAGGGCGGCCGGGAGCTGCTCGTGCACCCCGCCGACCTCGCCGAGTGGTTCGCCGCCGCGGGCCTCACCCCGGAGGGCGTCGCGGTGGACGAGGCGCTCCTCGTGCAGGCGCGGGAGCTGCGCGAGGCCGTCGACGCCGGGTACCGGTCGGTCGTCGCCGGCGAGGCCTTCCCCGCGGCCGCGGCCGGGACGATCAACGAGTGGCTCACGCGCCTCGCGGAGCACCCCTCGCGCCTGGACGTCGAGGACGGCACGGCCGTCTTCCGCGCGGACACCGCGCCGCCGGACGCCCGGCGGGCGCTGTGCCGGATCGCCGTCGACGCGGCGATGCTGCTCGGCGGCGGGGACACCCGGCCGCGGCTGCGCATCTGCGCTGGGCACAACTGCAGCGCCCGGTTCGTCGACAAGTCGGCGGGCAAGCGGCGCCGCTGGTGTTCGATGGCGGGCTGCGGCAACCGCGCGAAGGCCGCGCAGCACCGAGCGCGGGCGCACTGACCCGACGACGACGAGCGGGGCGGGCCGGATGGATCCGGCCCGCCCCGCTCGTCGCTGGTGGGAGGTTTACGGCAGGGCGCCCGCCAGCACGCGCCGGTCGGCCCGCTCCGCCTCGAAGCCGTCCCGTACGAGCCTGTGCAGCACTTCCTCCGCCCTGAGGGAAGCCACGGCCAGCTCCACCTCCAGCCCGCCCGGGCCGCCGCCGCGCGGCGAGACGTCGTCCGCCCCGACGCCGAAGCCGGCCACCGAGGCGAGCAGCCGCGCCAGCTCCCCCGGCCGGTCCCCGAGGACCACCCGGAGCCGCACCGGGCCGGCGGCCGGAGCGCCGCCGCGGCCCTGGATCGCGCTCATCCCGGCGATGCCCCGGTCCAGGAGGCCGGTGAGCTCCGCGACGCCGCCCGGGCTGCCGCCCGCGGGCGCGGCCGACAGCTCGGTGAGCGCGGCCAGCAGATCGGTGAGATCGGCCTGGAGCTCCCGCAGGACGCCCGCCACGGCGGCGGCGTTGGACTGCAGGATGTCGCACCACAGCCGGGCGTCGCCCGCGGCGATGCGGGTGACGTCGCGCAGCCCCTGCCCGGCGAGCCGGGACGCCTCCCGCGGCGCGTGCTGCAGGCGCGCGGCCATGAGGCTGGCCACCACGTGCGGCACGTGGGAGGTCAGCGCCACGGCGGCGTCATGCTCCTGACTGCCCATCAGCACCGGCACGGCACCGCACAGGGAGATCGCCTCCAGGGCACGGTTGAGGGTCTCCTGCGAGGTGGCCTCCGACGGGGTCAGCACCCACGAGCGGTCCTCGAAGAGGTCCGCCCGGGCGGCGAGCGGCCCCGACTTCTCCCGGCCGGCCAGCGGGTGGCCGCCCACGTAGGACGAGGCGTCGCCGAGCCCGGCCAGCACGTGCCGCTCGGGCACGGACTTCACGCTCGCGACGTCGGTGTAGGCCCGGGCGAGCCCGCGCATCTGCTGCTCCGCGAGGACGGGCGCGAGCTGGCTGGGCGGGACCGCGAGCACGGCGAGGTCCACCGGCCCGTCGGGGGCGGCCAGGACCCCGGCGCCGAGCGCCGCCGCGGTCCTGGCCGCCGTCTCGTCCCGGTCCATGAGGTGGACGGTCACGCCGTGCCGGCTCACCGCGAGCCCCACCGACGTGCCGATCAGCCCGGTGCCGACTACTGCCATCGTGCGCATCACGGTTCACGCCCTCTTTCGGATGAAGCCGGTCCCGACGGGATCGGGCCGGGGCTACGGGGTCGGCAGAGCGATGGACTGCGGGTGCCGGAAGACGTTCCCGGGGTCGTAGGCGGCCTTGATCCGCTGCAGGCGCGGGTAGTTGCCGCCGTAGTAGAGCGTCTGCCAGGGCACTCCCGACTTGTTGCAGGCGGGATCGGTGATGTCGGTGTCCGCGTAGTTGATGTAGCAGCCGTCGGTGGCCGGGCCGGGGACGGGATAGCCGCCGGTCGCGGCGAACACCTCGGCGTAGGACTCGCGGGTCCAGCGGACGTTCGCGTCGTCGTCGGCCGGGTCCGCCCACAGGGACTGGAACAGGGCCTTGTAGACCGAGTCGCGCTGCACGGAGGCGGTGTCCCCCGGGCGCACGGAGTTGATCCGCCCGCCGAAGGACAGCAGCGACACCATCGAGCTGGGGTTGCGGTGGTCGGTGCGGGTCAGGTGACGGTGGATGGCGGCGATCTGCCCGTCGGTGAAGGTCTTGCGCATGTACGCGGACTTGTGCGCACCCCGCAGGGTCGGGTTGACCAGCGCCGCGTTGTTCGTGCCGAGGAACTTCGTGGCGGTGAGCCAGGGCAGCCGGCGGGGGTGGAAGAGGTCCGGCATGGGGACGTTCTCCCCCGCCGGGCCGGTCATGGGCCGGGCCGTCCCCTTGCCGAGGGAGGCGGTGACCGCCGCGATGTAGTCGTGCAGCAGCTCCTCCGCGCCCGGCACGCCGGCGTCCATCTGCGTGAGCAGGCTGACGCTGCCGTTCGCCTGGTGGCACAGGGTCAGGAAGCTGCACAGCGAGGCGTAGGGGGAGTCGGCTCCGGCGTTCTTCTCGTGCCAGGTGCCGTAGTTGCGCACCAGCCCGGTGAAGGCCTTCTCGTCCAGTGCGCCCCAGGGCAGCGCCAGGGCGCTGACCAGCACTTCCTTGGGCGGGTGGATCAGCTGGGCGGCGGGGTCGGCGCCCTTGGCGCCGGGCGAGCGGAACCAGTAGCGGGTGATGACGCCGAAGTTGCCGCCGCCCGCTCCGGTGTGGGCCCACCACAGGTCCCGGTGCGGGTCGCCCTGCTCGCGCGTGGCGACGACGGGGCGCGCCTTGCCGTCGGCCCCCACGACGACGACCTCGACGGCGTACAGGTGGTCCACGGTGAGCCCGTGCTTGCGCGAGAGCATGCCGTAGCCGCCGCCGCTGACGTGCCCGCCGACGCCGACCGAGTGGCAGCGGCCGCCGGGAATGGTCACGCCCCAGCCCTTGTAGAGGGCTTCGTAGACGTCGAGGAGGGTGGCCCCGGCCTCGACGCAGAAGGCCCGGCGCGCGGCGTCGTAGGACACGGCGTTCATCGGCGTCATGTCGATGACGGTCTGCACCTGCGGGTTGAAGACGAAGTCGGCGTAGCAGTGGCCGCCGCTGCGGACCGAGATCCGCTTCCTGCCGTCGACGGCGTCCTGCACGGCGCGGACGACGTGCTCGGTGGTGCTCACGAGCCGCACGGTCTCCGGCTTGCCCACCCAGCGGGCGTTGTTGCCCACGACGAGGTCGCCGTAGCGGGGGTCCCCGGGGCCCACCGTGACGGCCGGCAGGGCGGCCGTACCCGCGAGGCCGCCGGGCGCGGCGGCCGGGGCGGCCGCCGCGGGGCGGGCGGTGAGGGCGGCGGCGGTGCCCGCCACGGTCCCCGCGAGGAGGGATCTCCTGCTCGGTCCGGTCATGCGGGCCTCTTCTCGTCGGTCAGCCACTCGGGGCGGGAGGAGCCGCGCGGCACGAGCACCTGCCGGTAGCCGCCGGGCGTCGCCGACATCCGGACCTGGTCCGTGACGCCCTGGTAGGCGCCCAGCGGGGTGTCGGCGGTGAAGGTCTCGGGGTCGAGGTAGAGGTGGCGGGGGCTCGATCCGGCGACCTGGTGGGCGTAGTCCCGGTCGAAGACGCCCATGCTCAGGATCCACAGGGCGGCCCGGACGAGGGAGACGTGGACGCGGTAGCTGCCGCCCTCGCGGGCGCGGCGGGCCAGGGCCTCGACGATGCCCACGGTGGTGAGCCAGGAGGTGATGTAGTCGTTGACGACCTGGACGGGCGGCAGCTGGGGGCGGTCGCCGTCGCCTTCGAGGTTCATGATGCCGGTGAGGCTGCCGGCGGTCTGGTCGAAGCCGATCCGGCCGGCCCACGGGCCCGTGCGGCCCGCCAGGGAGTTCGTCGCGTAGACGATGCCCGGCCGCAGGGCCGCGGCCTCCTGCTCGGAGATGCCGATCTTGTCGAGGTAGCCGGGGCGGCGGTTGGCGTAGAAGACGTCCGCGCCCCGCAGGAGCGTCCGGAGGCGCTCGGAGCCCTCGGCTCCGTACGGGTCGAGGTAGGTGGAGCGGACCCCGACGTTCGCGCTGATGTAGCTGCGCTCGTGCTCCAGCTCGTCCGGGCGCCAGAGGTTGAGCACGTCGGCGCCGTGCAGCGCGAGGGCGCGGCCGATCCCGGCGCCGGCGATGACGTGGCCCATGCCCAGGGCGCGGATCCCGTCCAGCGGCTGGGCGGCGCCCGGCGGCAGGGGCTCGGGGTCGCTGTCGCCGATCTTCTCGATCTCGATGAGCGGGGCGTGCGCGAGGACGTCGCGGTACTGCGGCTCGGCGAGGAACTCGCGGGTCTCGCGCAGCATCGCCATGACGATGCCGGCGGCGTTGCCCGCCTCCTCCAGCTCACGGGCGTCGCGGGCGGCGATGGCCGCGGCCACGGCGTCGGCGTCGTCCGGCACCCCCAGGAACCGCTGCGCCTCGACCTTGATCTTGGGGTACATGTTCTGCGGCATCATCCAGCGGCCGTCGCGGCTGCGGTAGAAGGCCCAGCCGAGGGCGTTGCTGGGGTTGGAGGACTCGCTGAGCGGGCTGCCGTTGATCAGCTCCCACTTGCGGTCGTAGAAGGGGCAGAGCCGGTGCGGCGCGACCCGTAGGTCCATGGAGATGTCCTGGCCCGCGCCGCCGCGCAGCCGCCACAGCTTGGCGACGGCGGCGGACTTGGCGACGAGGGCGATCCCGGCCGCCGCGCCCAGGCGCAGGGTGGAGGGTACGACGGGGTCGGCGCCCTCGAAGGTGATGGTGCCGCCGGTGTCGGCGGCGGTCATGCCGACGCCCGCGAGGACGTCCTCCAGGGCGGCGTGGACGTCGAAGGCGTCGTCGGTCGCCGGGGCGGCGAGGGCCTTCTCGATCCGCGCGGTGAGACCGTCCTGCCCGGTGGGGTTCCCGCTCACGCCCGCGCCTCCGCCGTGTCGTAGTCGGTGGACAGGGCGACATGCCGCCACGCCTCCAGCTCCCCGGCGACGTGGGCGAGCTTGGCCTCGATGCGGGCCACGCTGTCGCTGCCCAGCGGCAGCCGCAGCGGCGGTTCGGCGGTGTGCGCGAGGGCCACGACGGCCTGCGCGGCCTTGACCGGGTCGCCGGGCTGGCGGTGGTTGGTCCGGGCGAAGTCGGTGCGGCGGGCGCCGGCGGTCTCCGCGTAGTCGTCGATGGTGTGCGCGGCGGGGCGCAGGCTCGACGCGTCGAAGAAGTCGGTGCGGATCTGGCCGGGTTCGACCACCGTGACCTTGATGCCGAGGGCGGCCACCTCGGCGTGCAGGGCCTCGGTGATGCCCTCCAGGGCGAACTTGCTGGCCCCGTAGATGCCCGAGCCCGGGCCCTGGGCGAAGCCTCCGACGGAGCCGATGTTGATGACGTGGCCCGCGCGCTGGGCCCGCAGGACGGGCAGGACGGCGCGGGTGACCTTGAGGAGCCCGAAGACGTTCGTCTCGAACAGGTCGCGGACCTCGTCGTCCGAGGTCTCCTCGATCGCCCCGACCACCCCGTAGCCGGCGTTGTTCACCAGCACGTCGATCCGGCCGAAGTGCTCGGCGGCGCGGGCGGCGGCCGTACGGGCCTGCTCCTCGTCCGTGACGTCGAGCGGCAGGACGAGGAGGTTGCCGGTGGTGTCCGGCAGGGTGTCCGCGAGGGCGCGCGGGTCGCGGACCGCGGCGACGACCCGGTCGCCGTGGGCCAGTGCGGCCCGGACGAGTTCCAGGCCGAGGCCGCGCGAGGCGCCGGTGATGAACCACACCGTCATGTGATCAGCTCTCCAGAGGTTGTGCGTGGTGCTTCGTCGGTGCGGTGGGGTCAGAGGTTGCCGCGCAGCGCCTGCTCGCGCTCGATGGCCTCGAACAGCGCCTGGAAGTTGCCCTTGCCGAAGCCCTTGCACCCGCGCCGCTCGATGATCTCGAAGAAGACGGTGGGGCGGTCCTGGACCGGCTTGGTGAAGATCTGCAGCAGGTAGCCGTCCTCGTCGCGGTCGGCGAGGATGTTCAGCTCGCGCAGCTCGTCCACGGCCACCCGCATGTCGCCGATGCGCTCGGCGAGGACGTCGTAGTAGGCGCCCGGGGTGGTGAGGAACTCGGCGCCGGCCGCCTTCATGGCGCGCACGGTGGCGACGATGTCGTCGGTGGCGAGGGCGATGTGCTGCACGCCGGGGCCGCCGTAGAACTCCAGGTACTCGTCGATCTGCGACTTGCGCTTGCCGGCGGCCGGCTCGCTGACGTTGAACTTGACCTTGCCGCTGCCGTCGCCGAGGGCCTTGGACATCAGCGAGGAGAGCTCGGTGGCGATGTCCTCGTCGGTGAACTCCTGGATCTGGGTGAAGCCCATGACCTCCTGGTAGAAGTCGATCCACTTGTTCATGGCGCCGAGCTCGACGTTGCCGACGACGTGGTCGATGAGCTCGAACAGCGGCTCGCTCTGCGGGCCGAAGCGGCCGGGGTCGACGGCCTCGTAGCCCGGCAGGTAGGGGCCGTCGTAGCGGGTGCGGTCGACGAGCGTGTGGACGGTGTCGCCGTAGGCGGCTATGCGCGCGAGGGTGACGGTGCCGTGCTCGTCGGTCAGCTCGTGGGGCTCGGCGAGGCCCTGCGCGCCGCGCGCGACGGCGTGGGCGTACGCGGCGCGGGCGTCGGGGACCTGCAGGGCGACGTCGGTGACGCCGTCGCCGTGCGCGGCGATGTGCTCGGCGAGGACGCGGCCGGGGCCGGACTCCGGCTGGACCGGGGAGGTGACGACGAAGCGGACGTCCTTCGACTCCAGCACGTAGGAGACGGTCTCGGGGGTGCCGGTCTCCGGGCCGCGGTAGGCGGTCACGCGCATGCCGAACGCGGTCCGGTAGAAGTGCATGGCCTGGTAGGCGTTGCCCACGGCGAAGACGACCGCGTCGTTCCCGAGGAGCGGGAAGGGGTCGGCGGCGAGGGCGGCGGGGGGAGCCAGCGGGGCGGAGGAGGGGGCTGCCAGGGTCGTGGTGGCGGCGTTCATCGGTTGTTCCCGTCTCTGTCGTGGGGCAAGAGGGATCAAGGGAGGTCGGGGGAGACCAAGGGGTTCGGGGGGATCCGCGTGCTGCGGGGCCGGCCGGTCAGTCGCTGATGCGGGACCAGGTGACGGGCAGGGCGTCGAGCCAGCGCACGACCATGCCCTGCTTCCAGCTGAGCTCCTCCTCGGGGACCGCGAGCTGCAGGTCCTCGACGCGGCGGGCGAGGGCGGCGATGGCGACCTGCAGCTGCATCCGGGCCAGGTGCGCGCCGGGGCAGAAGTGGGCGCCGAGGCCGAAGCCGAGGTGCGGGTTGGGGCTGCGCTCGAAGTCGAGCTCCTCGGGCGAGCCGAAGACGTCCTTGTCCCGGTTGGCGGCGCAGATCGAGCCGACGACGGCCTCGCCCGCGCGCACGACCGTCCCGCCGAGCTCGACGTCCGCGGTCGCGTACCGGGGGAACATCGTCGACGTGTGGAAGGGGACGTAGCGGATGAGCTCCTCGACGGCGGTGGGCACGAGCTCGGGGTTCGACCGGATGCGGTCGAACTCCTTCGGGTGCTGCATGAGGGTGAGCACGAAGTTGGCCAGGGTGAGCACGGTGTTCTGCACGCCGGGGGCGAGCAGGCGGACCGCGACCAGCACCAGCTCGTCCTCGGTGAGCCGCTCGGGGTCCTCGTCCCGGGCCTGGATCATGCCGTTGAGGAGGCTGTCGGTCGGTTCGCTGCGGCGGATGCCGACCAGCTTCGCCATGTAGCGGTGGAGATTTCCCATGTATTCGCTCATCCGCTCCGGGGAGAGCGAGGTGGTGGAAACCACCGCCTGGGACCATTCCTGGAAATCTGCACGGTCCTCGAAAGGCACGCCGAGCAGTTCGCAGATGACCGTGACCGCCAGCGGGTTGATGAATTCCGCCATCAGGTCGGTCGGGGAATCCGCCGGGGATTCCTTGCGGGCGAGCGCGTCGAGCAGTTCGTCGGCCTTCTGCTCGGTGAGCGGGCGCAGCCGCTCGGTCTGCCGGGGCGTGAGGCCGGCGTTGGCGACGCGGCGCAGCCGGGTGTGGTCCGGCGGGTCCATCGACAGCAGACCGCGGTCGACGACCTCCTCGCCGATCCGGGGCTCGTCCCGGTGGAGCGTTTCCGCCCTGCTGAAGGTGTTGTCGGTCATCACCTTGCGGATGTCCGCGTAGCGGGTGGCGAGCCAGGCCTCGTCGCCGTACGGGAGTTTCACCCGGCTCAGCGGCTCGTTTTCGCGGAGCTCCGCGTACAGCGGGTCCAATTCGAGACCGGACGGCTCGCCGAATGGGTAGGACCGCACCTGGAGTGTCTTGTCTTCATTCACCTTCAGGACGTCCTTTCCGGAAGCTGCTGTGCACGGAAATTAAGTCTGCTGAGGCGAATTTGCAGTGTCAAGCAATCTTGTCTACTGGAGCCATTAGGGTTTGCTTGTCTTCGCTGGTGAAATTGGCTGAGGAAGGAACGGGCGAGCACCCATGACCTCGGTCACACGCCCGGAAAACCGGATCGCCGACCGGTGAATTAACCAATGGAATGCAAAGTTCCGCCCTGCGTTCTTACAAAGCTGAAAACGCGAAGGGAACAAGACGGAACCGGAAAGGAAAAAGCGGGCGCCGTGCCCGGTGGCACGTGCGCCCGCTCCCTGCCGGGGTGCTCCCCGCCCGCTCCTGCGGCTACAACCCGTCCGGGTCCGCCCGGTCGAGCGCCGGCCGCGGTCCCGGGCCGGTCTCCAGCAGCAGATAGTCGGCGGCGGCGGTGTCCGTCACCAGGCTCGTGACCAGCCCGGAGCGCAGCACCGCGCCGATGGCCGCGGCCTTGCGCAGGCCGCCCGCGATGGCGACGACCTCCGGTATCCGGCGCAGCCGGTCGGCCTCCACGGTGATGCAGCGCTCGCCCAGGTCACGCCCGATCCGGCGGCCCTCGGCGTCGAAGAGGTGCGCGGACATCTCGGCGGCGGCGCCGAGGGAGGCGTAGTGGGCCCGCTCCTCCTCGGTCAGCATGTCGTAGACCGTCGAGATGCCGGGCGCCCACGAGCCGATGGAGACCGCCGCGACGGTCACCTTGTCGAAGTAGTCGAAGGCGCGCGCGATGCCCGTCTGGCCGCGCAGCGCGGCGGCCGTCGCCGGGTCGGGCAGCAGCATCGGCGCGTAGATCGGGTGCGCCTCGCCGCCGGAGACCTGCGCGGCCCGGCGCACGGCCTCCACCGAGCCGCGCTCCGCCGTGCCCGCGTCGTAGACGCCGGTGAGCTGGACGACGGTGCACGGCGGCAGCCGGTGCAGGGCCGCGGCCATGTGAATGGTCGAGCGGCCCCAGGCGAGGCCCAGCACGTCGCCCTCGTGCACGAGCTCGCCGAGCAGGTCCGCCGCCACCTCGCCGAGGTTCTCGGGGTCGGGCGCGTCGTCGGCGGCGTCGGCCGGGGATTCGACGACGACCGCGTGGCGCAGGCCGTAGCGGGCGCGCAGCGCGTCGGAGCGCTCCGCGTCCAGCTCGGCGGGAACCCGGATCTCGATCCGCACGAGATCGCGTTCGAGCGCCGTCTCCAGCACCCGGGCGACCTTGAAGCGGCTCACGCCGAACTCCTCGGCGATCTGGATCTTCGACTTGCCCTCGAGGTAGAAGCGGCGGGCCATGGCCGCCGCCTGTACCAGCTCGGCGGGCCCCATCGGCGCGGCTGAACGGCCCGTCGACACCACCGTCTCCTCACTGTTCTTCATGCTGTTCGAGCTTGGACTCCACCGTCATCCTGTCAGAAACGGCGGTCCTTGATCAGACCTTGACCTTCGCGCTCAGCATTTCGGGCGAGCGCGGTGCCCCCCTCAGTGCCCGCAGGCCCAGGCCGCACCGGCCGTGACCTGCTTCGCCCGGGCGCGCAGGGCCCGTACGGTCGCCGCCGGATCCTCCGTACCGTAGACGGCGGATCCGGCCACGAACACGTCCGCGCCGGCCTCCGCGCACCGCTCGATCGTCTCCGCCGAGACACCGCCGTCCACCTGCAGCCACATCTGCAGGCCGTGCCGCGAGATCAGCTCCCGGGTGCGGCGGATCTTGGGCAGCATGATGTCCAGGAACGCCTGACCGCCGAAGCCGGGCTCGACCGTCATGATCAGCAGCATGTCCAGCTCGGGGAGCAGGTCCTCGTACGGCTCGATCGGCGTCGCCGGCTTCAGCGCCATCGAGGCGCGGGCCCCCTTCGCCCGGATCTCCCGCGCGAGCCGCACGGGCGCGGCGGCGGCCTCCACGTGGAAGGTCACCGACCCGGCGCCGGCCTCGACGTACTGCGGGGCCCAGCGGTCCGGGTCCTCGATCATCAGGTGGCAGTCCAGCGGGGTGTCCGTGGCGCGGCTCAGCGACTCGACGATCGGCATGCCGAGGGTGAGGTTGGGGACGAAATGGTTGTCCATGACGTCCACATGGAGCCAGTCGGCGCCCTTCACCGCCTCCGCCTCGTCGGCGAGGCGGGCGAAGTCAGCGGACAGGATGCTGGGGTTGATCTGCACGGCCATGCCTTAAGCCTGCCATGCCCGCCGCGCTCAGTTGTGCGGGGGCCTGCTTGAAGGGGCGCGGCCCCTACGGTTCCGTGCTGCTCCGTGCCGCCGCGGCGGCGATCAGCCACGGCGGGGGTTACGCGCCGCGGCGGCGGCGGAACGAAGAGGCACGGCCTCTTCGCTTTGTGCCGCCGCAACGGCGACCGGCCACCGCGGCGGAGCCCGGCGGTGCCGGACCAGCCCCGGCTGCAGCAGAAACCCGGAAGCCCGCCGCTAGGCGGTGCGGCGGAGCAGCGCCAGATACATCGCGTCCGTGCCGTGCAGATGCGGCCACAGCTGTACGTCCGGCCCCTCGCCCAGTGCCGGAACGCCCTGCATGTGGGGGCGCGCGTCGATCCACTCCGCGCTCACGCCGTCCCGCTTCAGCACGTCGTCCACGACGGCCTTCGTCTCCGCCGGGTGCGGCGAGCACGTGGCGTAGCCGACGACGCCGCCCACCCGCACGGCACGCAGCGCCTCGCGCAGCAGGTCGCGCTGGAGCGAGGCGAAGCCGGCGACGTCCTCCGGGCGGCGCCGCCAGCGGGCCTCCGGGCGCCGACGCAGGGCGCCGAGCCCGGTGCAGGGCACGTCGACGAGGACCCGGTCGAAGACGCCCTCGCGCCACGGCGGCCGCGTGCCGTCGGCGGCGATGACCTGGTACGGGCCGGGGTTCCCGGCGAGCGCCCGGCCCACCAGACGCGCGCGGTGCGGCTGCTTCTCGGAGGCCAGCAGCGCCGCTCCCCGCTCGGCGGCCAGCGCCGCCAGGAGCGCGGCCTTGCCGCCGGGCCCGGCGCAGCCGTCCAGCCAGCGGGTGTCCGGCCCGTCCACCGGCACCGACGCGAGGGCGAGCGCGACCAGCTGGCTGCCCTCGTCCTGGACGCCGGCCCGGCCCTCCCGGACCGCGTCCAGCGCCCCGGGCTCGCCGCCCTCGGCGAGCCGTACGGCGTACGGCGACCAGCGGCCCGGCAGCGCGGAGTCCTCGCCGACCGCGGCCAGCAGCTCCTCCGTCGTCGCGCGCCCCGGCCGGGCGACCAGTGTGACCTCGGGCCGCTCGTTGTCGGCCTCCAGCAGGTCCTCGATGCCCGCGCGGCCGCCGCCGAGGGCGTCCCACAGGGCGGAGACGACCCAGCGCGGGTGCGCGTGCACCACGGCCAGGTGCTCCTCGGGGTCGTCGTCGTACGGCGGGGCGACCTCCTCCAGCCAGCCGTCCATGTCGTGCGCGGTGATCTTCCGCAGCACGGCGTTCACGAACTTCGCCCGCCCGTCGCCGAGCACGACGCGCGCCAGCTCCACGCTCGCGGACACGGCCGCGTGCGGCGGGATGCGCGTGCCGAGCAGCTGGTGGGCGCCGAGGCTGAGGACGTCCAGGACCGGCGGGTCCACCTCGCGCAGCGGCCGGTCGACGCACGCCGCGATGATCGCGTCGTACGTGCCCTGGCGGCGCAGCGTGCCGTAGACGAGCTCCGTGGCGAGCGCGGCGTCCCGCGCCTCGAAGTCCCCGTTCTCCCGGGCCTTGCGCAGCAGCGGCGGCAGGACCAGGTTCGCGTACGCGTCCCGCTCGTCGACCGCCCGCAGCGCCTCGAAGGCGAGGATCCGCACCGGGTCCTTCTTGGGCCGGCGGTAGGGCTTTGCGGGGCGGCGGGCTGGGCGGTCGTTCACGAAAGGTGCTCCGGGGCTGGGGTGGCGAAGGTGTCCAGCCTACGCTCTGCGCTCAGGCCGCGCCGAGCCGCTCGCCTGCGGCGATACGGACGCCACGGGCCCAGTCGGCGGCCTTCATCGGCTTCTTGCCCTGCGGCTGGACCCACTGCAGCTCGACCGCGTGGGAGCCGGTGCCGACGTGCACGGAGTTCTTGGCGGCGGCGATCTCACCGGGGGCCAGGCCGGCCCGGTCGGGGGCGGGCGTCACGGACATGACCTTCAGCCGCTCGCCGCGGAAGACCGTCCAGGCGCCCGGCGCGGGGGCGCACCCGCGCACCACGCGGTCGACCCGCAGGGCCGGGGCGGACCAGTCCAGGCGGGCGTCCTCGACATTGATCTTCGGGGCGAGGGAGATGCCCTCGGCGGGCTGCGGCACGGCCTTCAGCGTGCCGTCCTCGATGCCGTCCATGGTCGCGGCGAGCAGCCCGGAGCCGGCGAACGCGAGCCGGGTCAGCAGGTCGCCGCTGGTGTCGGTGGGCCGCACCTGCTCGGTGACCACGCCGAAGACCGGGCCCGAGTCCAGGCCCTCCTCGATGAGGAAGGTGGAGGCGCCGGTGACCTCGTCGCCCGCGAGGATCGCGTGCTGCACGGGCGCCGCGCCGCGCCAGGCGGGCAGCAGCGAGAAGTGCAGGTTGACCCAGCCGTGCGCGGGGATGTCCAGGGCGGCCTTCGGCAGCAGCGCGCCGTAGGCGACGACCGGGCAGCAGTCCGGGGCGATCTCGCGCAGCCGGGCGAGGAAGTCCTCGTCGCGCGGGCGCGCGGGCTTGAGCACCTCGATGCCGGCCTCCTCCGCGCGCTCGGCGACCGGGCTCGCGACCAGGCGGCGGCCGCGGCCGGCGGGGGCGTCGGGCCGGGTGACGACTGCGACGACCTCGTGGCGGTCCGAGGCGAGCAGGGCGTCGAGGGCGGGAACGGCGACCTCGGGGGTACCGGCGAAGACGAGCCTCATGGGTGGCGAACTACCTCTCCTCGAGCGCCGAACGGAACGGCCCACCAGTCTAAGGGCCGCAGCCTCGGGGGGCGTACGGATTGTCACGCGCCTCATTCCGGCGGATGTGCGCCCCCATACCGTGACCCGGCGGCCAATGGCGCGTTGTGGTCAAGAGAGATTGACCGCACCGGGCCGCCGCCGCGGCCCTCTTCCGTTGCTCGTCGACTGACGCGTCAACTCTCGCCATTTTCCGTCCTTTTACCCCGCCGGTCCGAGAGGCTTCTTCATGGCCGACCACGCAACCCACGACGCCCAGGCACGGGCCAGCCTGCATCTGTTGGTCCGGGACATCGAGCGGGTCCGCAGGCAGGTGGACGCCCTGCGCACCCTCACCGCTCAGCTGGGCAACGTCTACCGCCCGCGGCGCACCGGCCCCTCGGCCGGCTTCGTCGTCTACGGGCGGGCCCCCGCGCCGACCGTACGGCTGGCGCAGGAGCTGCGGGACAGCGTCGAGACCCTGGTGACGGCCGCGGTCGACTTCGACCGCTCGCTCGGCTTCTCGTGGGACGCGGTGGGCTCGGCGCTCGGGGTCACCAAGCAGGCGGTGCACCGGCGTTACGGGGCGCGCCGTGCGAACGGGCAGGGGGCGGCGGAGGCCGCGGAGGCGGTCCGTACGGCCGAGCCGGCCCCGGTGCCGGTCGTTCCGGCCGCCCGCACGGTGCCCGGCCAGGCCCCGTCCCCGTCCCACCGCGAGGAACAACGCCCCCCGGCCTTCCCGGCCCCCCGCAACGGCTGACCTGCGGCCGGCGCGAGACATTCCCTCCGCCGCAACGGCGAGCAACCCACCACAAGCACATCGGCGGCGCCCGGCCCACCTCAGGCCGGCGGGGCACCGCCGGATCCGGCCGCGGGGGCTGGGCGCCATCGCGGCGGAGTAGAGACCGCCACAACGGCGATCCGCGCGAAACACCGCAGCGGTGCCCAGCCCGCCTCAGGTCGCCGGGCACCGCCGGACCCCGACGCGAGAGCCGAGCGCCGTCGCGGCGGAGTAGGGGCCGCCGCGACAGCGGCCAGCGCTGAGCAATTCCTCCGCCACGGCGGTGCTCCGCCCACCGCCAGGCCACTGGCCGTGCGGGTCACGCCGGGCCAAGGCCGACGGGCCCCCGCCGGAGGCAAGCCGTCAGCCGATGTCCGGAGGGTCGATCCGGAGGCGGACCGGTTCGCCGTTGCGGCGGGCCAGTCTCGCCGCCTGGGCGGTCTTGAGCGCCGCGGCGAGCGCCGCGCCGCGGCCGGGGCGGACCCGGACGAGGGCCCGGTCCCACCGCTCCCCCGGCTGGGGGTGCCCCCGGCCGGGAGCCGGGCGGCCCGCGGCCGGCACCGGCAAGGGCACCGGCCCGAGCACCTCCGCATCGTCCGGCAGCTCCGCCGCGGCGAGCAGGTCCGCGACGTCCTCCGGCGGGCCGGAGACCGACGCCATCCGGGACACCGGCGGAAATCCCAGCTCGGCCCGGTCGGCAAGCTCCCGCATCGCATGCCCGGCGGGATCCCACCGCACGAGCGCCTGCACGGGCCGCAGCGTGGGCTCGGCGACCACGACCACGACGCCGCCGTCCTCCTGCCCGCGGACCAAGGCGGCCGCGGACAGCCAGCGCCGCAGCGCCTCCTCCCCCGCCCGCAGGTCGGGGAAGCCGAGCAGCGCCCAGCCGTCCAGCAGCAGGGCCGCGGCGTAGCCGCCTTCGGCGACGGGCTCCGCGCCGGGCGTGGAGACGACGATCGCGGGCCGGTCGGGCACCGTGTCGAGGATGTGGTCACGCCCGGAGGTCCGTACGGGCACGGACGGGAAGGCCCGGCCGAGCTCCTCGGCGGTGCGTCGCGCACCGACGACCCGGGCCCGCAGCCGGGAGCCGCCGCACTCGGGGCAGTGCCAGCCGGGTGGCGCCTCCTGCCCGCACCACCCGCACCGCAGCGCGCCGTCGGCGTCCCCGGCCTCGAGCGGCCCCGCGCAGTGCCCGCAGCGGGCGGGCTCGCGGCACCGCTCGCAGCCCAGCCGGGGCACATAGCCGCGCCGCGGCACCTGCACCAGCACCGGCCCGTGCTTGAGGCCCTCGCGGGCGGCCTGCCAGGCGTGACTGGGCAGCCGGGCGGCCCGCGCGGCCTCGTCACGGGCCTCGTCGCTGTCGCCGACGGTCCGTACGACCGGGGCGACGGCCCGCACGGTCTCGCGGGCGGCGGCGAGCGGCAGGGCCCATCCCGTGTTCACCAACTGGGCGGCGTCCACCGTGCAGCCGAAGCCGCCCAGCAGGAACGCCGCCTTCTCGTGCACCGCACGCTGCACCAGCACCTCGCGCGCGTGCGGATACGGGGCGTTCTGCGCGCTGTGGCTGGAATCCCCGTCGTCCCAGACGGCGGCGAACCCGAGGTCCCGCACGGGCGCGAACATCGCCGCCCGCGTGCCGACCACGGCCCGCACCGAGCCCCGGCTGACCGCGAGCCAGCGGCGGTAGCGCTCCTCGGGGCCGAGCTCGGCCGTCAGCAGGACGTGCCGGCCCTCCCCCAGCAGCTCCCCGAGCGCGGCGTCGACGCGCGCCGCGGCCCGCCCGTCCGGCACGACGACCAGCGCACCGCGCCCGGCCGACAGCGCCGCGGCCGCGGCCCGCGCGAGCTCGTGCGGCCAGTGCGGGCCGGGCAGGGCGGTCCACACCGCCCGCGGGGTGTCCCCGCGGGCCACCGCGTCGAGAAACGCGGGCCCCGTGGGATACCGCGACCAGCTCCCGGCCTCCGGCGCCCCCGGCGGAGGCAGCGGCGCGGGCGAGGGCTCGGCCTCGATGCGGGCGTGCCGCGGCGGCACGGCCAGCTGCAGCACGTCGGCGAGCGAACCGGCGTACCGGTCGGCGACGGCCCGGCAGAGCTCGTAGAGCGCGGGGCTGAGCACGGGCTCGGGCGAGAGCACCTGGGCGATCGCGGCGAGCGGCCCCTGGAAGTCGGACTCGGCCACGCGCTCGACGATGTACCCGTCGAGCAGCCCGCCGCCTTCCCGGCGCCCCCCGCGCACATTGCGCGTCCCGGCGCCGAACCGCACCCGCACCCGCACGCCCGGCCGGGCATCGGCGTCGAGCTCCTCGGGGACCGCGTAGTCCCACAGGCGGTCCAGGTGGACGGGCCCCTTGTCCACGAGCACCCGCGCGACCGGCAGCGTCTTGGCCAGCGGCGCCCCCCGCCACGTGCGCGGCTTGGCCTTGGGCGCCTTGGCCTTGGCCGCGCGCACGCTCTCACGTATCAGCGCGAGCTGCTCCCCCTGCTCCGGGGTACCGCCCTGAGACCGCCCGTTCTCCCTGCTCACAGCCACAGTCCTACCAGACCCCACTGACAACGCCGGGCGGGCCGGAGTTCCGGCCCGCCCGGCGTCCGGACAGCGGTGACCGGGGCGTCGCCCCGGACTGCTTACAGCCCCGCGGCCTTCTTCAGGGCCTCCACGCGGTCCGTGCGCTCCCACGTGAAGTCGGGCAGCTCACGGCCGAAGTGGCCGTACGCGGCGGTCTGCGAGTAGATCGGGCGCAGCAGGTCGAGGTCGCGGATGATCGCGGCCGGGCGGAGGTCGAAGACCTCGGCGATGGCGTTCTCGATCTTGTCGGTGTCGATCGTGTTCGTGCCGAAGGTCTCGACGAACAGGCCGACCGGCTCGGCCTTGCCGATCGCGTAGGCGACCTGCACCTCGCAGCGCGAAGCCAGGCCCGCGGCCACGACGTTCTTCGCGACCCAGCGCATCGCGTACGCGGCCGAGCGGTCGACCTTGGACGGGTCCTTGCCCGAGAACGCGCCGCCGCCGTGGCGGGCCATGCCGCCGTACGTGTCGATGATGATCTTGCGGCCGGTCAGGCCGGCGTCGCCCATGGGGCCGCCGATCTCGAAGCGGCCGGTCGGGTTGACCAGGAGGCGGTAGCCGTCGGTGTCCAGCTTGATGCCGTCCTCGACGAGCTCCTTGAGGACGTGCTCGACGACGAACTCGCGGATGTCGGGTGCGAGGAGGGAGTCGAGGTCGATGTCGGAGGCGTGCTGCGAGGAGACGACCACGGTGTCGAGGCGGACGGCCTTGTTGCCGTCGTACTCGATGGTGACCTGGGTCTTGCCGTCGGGACGCAGGTAGGGGATCGTGCCGTTCTTGCGGACCTCGGAGAGGCGGCGCGAGAGCCGGTGGGCCAGCTCGATCGGGAGCGGCATCAGGTTGGGCGTCTCGTCGCAGGCGTAGCCGAACATCAGGCCCTGGTCGCCGGCGCCCTGCTTGTCGAGCTCGTCCTCGTCGCCCTCGACGCGGGCCTCGTAGGCGGCGTCGACACCCTGGGCGATGTCGGGCGACTGGGCGCCGATGGAGACCGAGACGCCGCAGGACGCGCCGTCGAAGCCCTTCTTGGACGAGTCGTAACCGATCTCGAGGATCTTGTTGCGCACGAGCGTGGCGATCGGCGCGTAGGCCTTGGTCGTCACCTCACCGGCGACGTGGACGAGGCCCGTGGTGATGAGGGTCTCAACGGCGACGCGGGACGTGGGGTCCTCGCGCAGCAGGGCGTCGAGGATGGTGTCGCTGATCTGGTCAGCGATCTTGTCGGGGTGACCCTCGGTCACGGACTCCGAGGTGAACAGGCGGCGGGACACATCGCTCCCTGGGGTTGCAGCGGCTGCTGGCTGATCATTGACGGACCCGGCCGAGAGCTGCGCTCGGCGCTGGGTCCTCGGTCAGTTTATCCGGCGTTCTCGTGGTTGGGGCATCCTGTCTCGTATCACCGGCCTGGTGACCTGCGACACCGGCACGCTCCGGCGCGCGGAAGGCTCACGGGAAGCGCCGTACGACGAGGTCCCAGACGGTGTCCGCGAGGTCCTCCTTGGGACCGTGGGGCACCGGGGTCTCGGAGCCGTCGGGGGCCAGGACGACGGCCTCGTTCGTTTCCGAACCGAAGGTCTTCCGCTCCCCCACCTCATTGACAACCAGCAGGTCACAGCCCTTGCGGGCGAGCTTGGCACGACCGTTGGCCAGGACGTCGTCGGTCTCCGCGGCGAAGCCCACGACGATCTGCCCGGGGCGCGGCCGGTGCGCCGAGAGCTCGGCGAGGACGTCAGGGTTCCGGACGAGCCCGACGGCCGCCGGCTCCTCGCCGTCCTTCTTCTTGATTTTGCCCTCGGCATAATGCGCAGGGCGAAAATCGGCCACCGCCGCGGCCATCACGACGGCGTCCGCGTCCTCGGCGGCCTTCAGGACCGCCTCGCGCAGCTGGAGGGCCGTGCCCACCCGTATGACGTCGGCGCCGGCCGGGTCGGGCAGCTCGCTGTTGGCGGCGACGAGCGTCACGCGGGCTCCGCGCGCGACGGCGGTACGGGCCAGGGCGTACCCCTGCTTGCCGGAGGAGCGGTTGCCGAGGAAGCGGACGGGGTCGAGCGGCTCGCGGGTGCCGCCGGCGCTGATGACCACGTGGCGGCCGGCGAGGTCGGCGACCGGGCCCTCGGGGCCGCGGGCCAGCACCCGGCGGCAGACCTCGAAGATCTCCTCGGGGTCGGGCAGCCGGCCCTTGCCGGTGTCGGCGCCGGTGAGGCGGCCGACGGCGGGCTCGATGACGATCGCGCCGCGGCGGCGCAGCGTCGCCACGTTCTCCTGGGTGGCCGGGTTCTCCCACATCTCGGTGTGCATGGCGGGCGCGAAGACGACCGGGCAGCGGGCGGTGAGGAGCGTGTTCGTCAGCAGGTCGTCGGCGAGGCCGTGGGCGGCCTTGGCCAGCATGTCGGCCGTGGCGGGGGCGACCACGACGAGCCGGGCCTCCTGGCCGATGCGCACGTGCGGCACCTCGTGGACGTTCTCCCACACCTCGGTGCCGGCGGGGTGGCCGGACAGCGCCGACCAGGTCGCCTCGCCGACGAAGTGCAGGGCCGAGGCCGTCGGCACCACGCGGACGTCATGGCCCGACTCGGTGAGCCGGCGCAACAGCTCGCACGCCTTGTAGGCGGCGATCCCGCCGCTGACTCCCAGGACGACCTTGGGCTTGTCCATCGCTCGCGCTCTCCCCATCCTTCGGTTGCGTACAGGTCCCATGACACACCAAGGGCCCGGCAGCGGCGCTACCGGACCCGTGGTGACGAAAAAGACGAAGGCGACGCGTGCGCCGCCGCGCGCTTACTGCGCCGGGGCCTCGATGGCCTCGGAGGTCAGCAGGCCCGCGTTGATCTCGCGGAGCGCGATGGAGAGCGGCTTCTCGTGGACGTGGGTGTCCACCAGCGGACCGACGTACTCCAGCAGGCCCTCGCCGAGCTGGGAGTAGTACGCGTTGATCTGACGGGCGCGCTTGGCGGCGTAGATCACCAGGCTGTACTTCGAGTCGGTTGCCTCGAGCAGCTCATCAATCGGCGGGTTGATGATGCCCTCGGGCGCGGTGATGGAAGAGGACACTCTCTGCCTTCCGAAGGGGGGTGAAGAAAGATGGTCAACGGAGCAAGGCTAGCAGTTCACGCGCAACGTCCTCGACGGAGGTGTTGACCAGCGTGACGTCGAACTCCGACCCCGCGGCGAGCTCGACCTCGGCCGCGGCGAGGCGGCGCTCGATCACCTCGGGCGACTCGGTGCCCCGGCCGGTGAGCCGGCGGACCAGCTCGTCCCAGCTGGGCGGCGCCAGGAAGACCAGCTGGGCGTCCGGCATGGTCTCGCGGACCTGCCGGGCGCCCTGCAGGTCGATCTCCAGCAGCACCGGCTCGCCGGCCTCCAGGCGGTCGAGGACCGCCCGGCGCGGCGTGCCGTAGCGGTTGCCCGCGAACTCGGCCCACTCCAGCAGCTCGCCGTTGGCGACGAGCTTGTCGAACTCCTCGTCCTCGACGAAGAAGTACTGGACACCCTCCTGCTCGCCGGGGCGCGGCTTGCGGGTGGTGGCCGAGACCGAGAGCCAGACCTCGGGGTGTGCCTTGCGCATATGGGCGACGACCGTGCTCTTACCGACCCCGGAGGGGCCGGAGAGCACGGTCAGCCGCGGTTGTCTGGCCGGGGGTACGGGGGACGTCCCCCGGGAGACTGCAGTACTCATGCAGCGATTATCCCGGTTCGCGGGAGTGCCTGGGAACGTCAGGCGGCCTTGCCGCCGAACTCACGCTCCAGAGATGCGATCTGGTTCGAGCCGAGCCCGCGCACCCGGCGGCTCTCGGAGATCCCGAGCCGCTCCATGATCTGCTTGGCGCGGACCTTGCCCACGCCCGGCAGGCTCTCGAGGAGTGCGCTGACCTTCATCTTGCCGATCACTTCGTTCGTCTGGCCCTGCGCGATGACATCGTGCAGCGAGGCACCGGAGTGCTTGAGCCGATTCTTGACCTCGGCGCGCTCCCGGCGAGCCGCGGCGGCCTTTTCGAGCGCGGCAGCGCGCTGTTCAGGGGTAAGGGGCGGAAGAGCCACGCCTACGTCACCTCGGATATCGAACTGTCGGATAACGGACCGGTGAGGAACCTAGTCGGCCCACACCTGGGGAGCAACGAGCAACGCGCTTGCACGTTCGCTCTCGTCGGAGACTAGCGGCCGATTCCGCTCCAGTCAGCGAGAACAAGCGAAAAGTCCTGGTCAGACTCGCTCGACCAGGACTTTTCCGGACATATAGACCAACAATTTTGACGCTTCCGCGGCGGACGGTGGCACGGCCGCCCGCGCCGCGGACCCCCGGCGGCTACCCGGCCGACGGATCCGCGGCGCTCACGGCCTCCCGGACCTCGCCGGCGAACCGCTCGGCGCTCGCCCGCAGCGCCGTCACGTCCGGGCCGTGCCGGAGCACGCCCCGGCTGACGTTCGGCACCACGTCGCGCACGGCCGCGCCGAAGACCTTCGGCAGGTCGGCCGCGGTCGCGCCCTGCGCGCCGATGCCGGGGGCGAGCAGCGGGCCGTTGATGTCCAGATCCGCACGGGCCGCGCCGAGGGAGCCGCCCAGGGTGGCTCCGACGACCGCGCCGTACGAGCCCATGGGCGCGGCGTCCGCGTTCTCGGCCCGCAGGTGGTCCAGCATGGTCGCGGCGACGCTCGCCCCGTCGGCGCGCACGGCGTGCTGCACCTCGGCGCCCTCCGGGTTCGAGGTGAGCGCGAGCACGAACACGCCGGTGCCGCTCTCGCGGGCCAGCTCCAGGGCGGGGCGCAGCGAGCCGTAGCCGAGGTAGGGGCTCACGGTCACGGCGTCGGAGAAGAGCGGCGAGGCGGGGTCGAGGTAGGTGGCGGCGTAGGCGGCCATGGTGGAGCCGATGTCGCCGCGCTTGGCGTCCATGAGGACCAGCGCGCCGGCCTCCCGGGAGTCGGCGACGGCCTGCTCCAGGACGGCGATGCCGCGCGAGCCGAAGCGCTCGAAGAAGGCGGACTGCGGCTTGAGGACGGCGACGCGGTCGGCCAGGGCCTCCACGACGGTGCGGGTGAAGCGCTCCAGGCCGTCGATGTCGTCGGAGAGCCCCCAGTCGGCCAGCAGCGAGGCGTGCGGGTCGATGCCGACGCAGAGCGGGCCGCGCTCGTCCATGGCGCGGCGCAGCCGGGCACCGAAGGGTTCGAGGGTCATGCGGCAGCCTTCTTCCGGGTCTCGGCGCCGACCGCTTCGGCGAGGGTGGCGTACGGGCTCGCCGCCAGGCGCTCGGCCAGACCCGCGTGGATCTTCCGGCACCAGAACGGGCCCTCGTAGATGAAGGCGCTGTAGCCCTGGACCAGGGTGGCGCCCGCCAGGATGCGCTCCCAGGCGTCGTCGGCGGTCTCGATGCCGCCGACCCCCACGAGGGTGATCCGGTCGCCCACGCGGGCGTACAGGCGGCTCAGGACCTCCAGGGAGCGGGCCTTGAGCGGGGCGCCGGACAGGCCGCCGGCGCCGATGGCCTCGACGGTGCGCTTCGGGGTGCGCAGGCCCAGGCCGTCGCGGGCGATCGTGGTGTTGGTGGCGATGATGCCGTCCAGGCCCAGCTCGACGGCGAGGTCGGCGACGGCGTCGACGTCCTCGTCGGCGAGGTCGGGGGCGATCTTCACCAGCAGCGGGACGCGGCGCGAGGTGACCGTGCGGTCGGCGGCCTCGCGGACGGCGGTGAGCAGCGGGCGCAGCGCCTCGGTGGCCTGGAGGTTGCGGAGCCCGGGCGTGTTGGGCGACGAGACGTTGACGACGAGGTAGTCGGCGTGGGCGGCGAGGCGCTCGGTGGAGGTGACGTAGTCGGCGACGGCCTCCTCCTCCGGCACGACCTTGGTCTTGCCGATGTTGACGCCCACCGTGGTACGGCCGTGCTTGTTGCCGAGGGCCGCCTTGCGGGCCGCCAGGCGCTCCGCCACGGCCGCCGAGCCGTCGTTGTTGAAGCCCATGCGGTTGATGAGCGCGCGGTCCGCGACGAGGCGGAAGAGGCGCTTCCGGGGGTTGCCGGGCTGCGGCTGCGCGGTGACGGTGCCGATCTCGACGTGGTCGAAGCCGAGCATGCTCATGCCGTCGATGGCGGCGGCGTTCTTGTCGAAGCCGGCGGCCAGCCCGAAGGGGCCGTGCATGCGCAGGCCGAGGGCCTCGGTGCGCAGCTCCTTGTGGCGCGGGGCGAGGACGGCCGCGACGAAGGTGCGCAGGACGGGGACGCGGGCGGCGGCGCGGATCCAGGCGAAGGCCAGGTGGTGGGCCTTCTCGGGGTCCATCCGCTGGAAGATCAGTCGGAAGAAGAGCGAGTACATGGTGGTGCCGGGCCTTCCGCGGGCGAGAGGGAGGTTCCGAGGGACCGCCCACCCGCCCCCGGTGGTGACCGGGGGCGGGTGGGCGGGAGGGGTCAGGACCGGGCGGCGGTCAGGTGTTCGGCGTGCTCCTGCAGGGAGCGCACGCCGACGTCGCCGCGGGTGAGCGCCTCGATGCCCTGGACGGCGGCCGCGAGGGCCTGGACCGTGGTCAGGCACGGCACCGCGCGGGCGACCGCGGCCGTACGGATCTCGTAGCCGTCGAGGCGGCCGCCGGTGCCGTACGGGGTGTTGACGATCAGGTCGACCTGGCCGTCGTGGATCAGCTGGACGATGGTCTTCTCGCCGTTGGGGCCCTCGCCCTCGCTCTGCTTGCGCACCACGGTGGCGTTGATGCCGTTGCGGCGCAGCACCTCGGCGGTGCCGGAGGTGGCGAGCAGCTCGAAGCCGTGGGCGACGAGCTCGCGGGCCGGGAAGATCATCGAGCGCTTGTCGCGGTTGGCGACGGAGACGAAGGCGCGGCCCTTGGTGGGCAGGGCACCGTAGGCACCGGCCTGCGACTTGGCGTACGCCGTGCCGAAGAGGTTGTCGATGCCCATGACCTCGCCGGTGGAGCGCATCTCCGGGCCGAGGACGGTGTCGACGCCGCGGCCGTGGATGTCGCGGAAGCGCGACCACGGCATGACGGCCTCCTTGACGGAGATCGGCGCGTCCATCGGGAGCGTGCCGCCGTCGCCCTCCCGGGGCAGCATGCCCTCGGCGCGCAGCTCGGCGACGGTGGCGCCCAGGGAGATCCGGGCGGCGGCCTTGGCCAGCGGCACGGCGGTCGCCTTGGAGGTGAAGGGGACGGTGCGGGAGGCGCGCGGGTTGGCCTCCAGCACGTAGAGGATGTCCCCGGCCATGGCGAACTGGATGTTGATCAGGCCGCGCACGCCGACGCCCTTGGCGATGGCCTCGGTGGAGGCGCGGAGCCGCTTGATGTCGAAGCCGCCGAGGGTGATCGGGGGCAGCGCGCAGGCGGAGTCGCCGGAGTGGATGCCGGCCTCCTCGATGTGCTCCATGACGCCGCCGAGGTAGAGCTCCTGGCCGTCGTAGAGCGCGTCGACGTCGATCTCGATGGCGTCGTCGAGGAAGCGGTCGATGAGGACCGGGTGCTCGGAGATCAGGCCCGCGTGGCGCTCCAGGTAGCCGGCGAGGGAGGGCTCGTCGTAGACGATCTCCATGCCGCGGCCGCCCAGCACGTAGGAGGGGCGGACCATGACCGGGTAGCCGATCTCGGCGGCGATGGCCTTGGCCTCGTCGAAGGAGAAGGCGGTGCCGTACTTCGGGGCGGGCAGGCCGGCCTCGGTGAGGACGCGGCCGAAGGCGCCGCGCTCCTCGGCGAGGTCGATGGCCTCGGGCGAGGTGCCGACGATCGGCACGCCGTTGTCCTTGAGCGCCTGGGCGAGGCCCAGCGGGGTCTGGCCGCCGAGCTGGACGATGACGCCCGCGACGGGCCCGGCCTCCTGCTCGGCGTGGACGATCTCCAGGACGTCCTCCAGGGTGAGCGGCTCGAAGTAGAGCCGGTCGGAGGTGTCGTAGTCGGTGGAGACGGTCTCGGGGTTGCAGTTGACCATCACGGTCTCGTAGCCGGCGTCGCTGAGGGCGAAGGAGGCGTGGACGCAGGAGTAGTCGAACTCGATGCCCTGGCCGATGCGGTTCGGGCCGGAGCCCAGGATGATCACCGCGGGCTTCTCGCGGCGCGCGACCTCGGTCTCCTCGTCGTAGGACGAGTAGAAGTACGGGGTCTTCGCGGCGAACTCGGCGGCGCAGGTGTCGACCGTCTTGTAGACGGGGCGGACGCCGAGGGCGTGCCGCACCTCGCGGACGACGGCCTCGGGCAGGCCGCGGATCGCACCGATCTGGGCGTCGGAGAAGCCGTGCCGCTTGGCCTCGGCCAGCAGCGCGGGCTCCAGCCGGACGGCGGCGGCCAGGTCGTCCGCGACCTCCTTGATCAGGAAGAGCTGGTCGACGAACCACGGGTCGATCCGGGTGGCCTCGAAGACCTCCTCGGGGGTGGCCCCGGCGCGGATCGCGGCCATGACGGTGTTGATCCGGCCGTCGGTCGGGACCTTGGCCTTGGTCAGCAGCTCGGTCTTGTCGCCGGGGGCGGAGACGAAGTCGAACTGGGAGCCCTTCTTCTCCAGCGAGCGCAGGGCCTTCTGCAGCGCCTCGGTGAAGTTGCGGCCGATGGCCATGGCCTCGCCCACCGACTTCATGGTGGTGGTGAGGGTGGCGTCGGCGGCCGGGAACTTCTCGAAGGCGAAGCGGGGGGCCTTGACCACGACGTAGTCGAGCGTGGGCTCGAAGGACGCCGGGGTCTTCTCGGTGATGTCGTTGGGGATCTCGTCCAGCGTGTAGCCGACGGCGAGCCGGGCCGCGATCTTGGCGATCGGGAAGCCGGTGGCCTTGGAGGCGAGCGCGGAGGAGCGCGAGACGCGCGGGTTCATCTCGATGACGATGACCCGGCCGTCCTCGGGGTTGACCGCGAACTGGATGTTGCAGCCGCCGGTGTCGACGCCGACCTCGCGGATGATCGCGATGCCGACGTCGCGGAGGATCTGGTACTCGCGGTCGGTGAGCGTCATCGCCGGGGCGACGGTGATGGAGTCACCGGTGTGCACGCCCATGGGGTCGAAGTTCTCGATGGAGCAGACGACCACGACGTTGTCGTTCTTGTCGCGCATCAGCTCCAGCTCGTACTCCTTCCAGCCGAGGATGGACTCCTCCAGGAGCACCTCGGTGGTCGGGGAGAGCGTGAGGCCCTGGCCGGCGATGCGGCGCAGCTCGTCCTCGTCGTGGGCGAAGCCGGAGCCGGCGCCGCCCATGGTGAAGGAGGGGCGGACGACGACGGGGTAGCCGCCGAGCTCGTCGACGCCGGCGATGACCTCGTCCATGGTGTGGCAGATGACCGAGCGGGCGGACTCGCCGTGGCCGATCTTGGTGCGGACGGCCTCGACGACGCCCTTGAACAGGTCGCGGTCCTCGCCCTTGTGGATCGCCTCCACGTTGGCGCCGATGAGCTCGACGCCGTACTTCTCCAGGACGCCGTTCTCGTGCATGGAGATCGCGGTGTTGAGCGCGGTCTGGCCGCCGAGGGTGGGCAGGAGGGCGTCGGGGCGCTCCTTGGCGATGATCTTCTCGACGAACTCGGGGGTGATCGGCTCGACGTAGGTGGCGTCGGCGATCTCCGGGTCGGTCATGATCGTGGCCGGGTTGGAGTTGACGAGGATGACCCTCAGGCCCTCGGACTTCAGCACGCGGCAGGCCTGGGTGCCGGAGTAGTCGAACTCCGCGGCCTGGCCGATGACGATCGGGCCGGAGCCGATGACCAGAACGGACTGGATGTCGGTGCGCTTAGGCACGCTGGCCCTCCATCAGGGAGACGAAGCGGTCGAACAGGTACGCGGCGTCGTGCGGGCCTGCGGCTGCCTCGGGGTGGTACTGGACGCTGAATGCCGGCTGGTCGAGCAGCTGGAGGCCTTCCACCACGTTGTCGTTGAGACACACGTGGGAGACCTCGACCCGCCCGTACGGCGTGTCGGTCGCCCGGTCGAGCGGGGCGTCGACGGCGAAGCCGTGGTTGTGCGCGGTGACCTCGACCTTGCCGGTCGTGCGGTCCTGCACGGGCTGGTTGATGCCCCGGTGGCCGTACTTCAGCTTGTACGTGCCGAAGCCCAGGGCGCGGCCGAGGATCTGGTTGCCGAAGCAGATGCCGAACAGCGGGGTCTTGCGGGAGAGGACCTCGCGCATGACGGCGACGGGGTGGTCGGCGGTGCTCGGGTCGCCCGGGCCGTTGGAGAAGAACACGCCGTCGGGGTTCACGGCGTAGACGTCCTCGGCGGTGGCCGTGGCGGGCAGGACGTGCACCTCGATGCCGCGCTCGGCCATCCGGTGCGGGGTCATGCCCTTGATGCCCAGGTCGACCGCGGCGACGGTGAAGCGCTTCTCGCCGACCGCGGGGACGACGTAGGTCTCCTTGGTGGCGACCTCGGCGGAGAGGTCGGCGCCCGACATCTCGGGGGCCTGGCGCACCTCGGCGAGCATCGTGCCCTCGTCGGGCAGGGAGTTCCCGGAGAAGATGCCGACGCGCATGGCGCCGCGCTCGCGCAGGTGGCGGGTGAGGGCGCGGGTGTCGATGCCGCAGATGCCGACGACGCCCTGCTTGGCCAGCTCCTCGTCCAGGGACCGGCGGGAGCGCCAGTTGGACGGGACGCGGGCGGGGTCGCGCACCACGTAGCCGGCGACCCAGATGCGCGCCGACTCGGGGTCCTCGTCGTTGACGCCGGTGTTGCCCACGTGCGGGGCGGTCATCACGACGACCTGGCGGTGGTAGGAGGGGTCGGTCAGGGTCTCCTGGTAGCCGGTCATGCCGGTGGAGAACACGGCCTCGCCGAAGGTCTCCCCCACGGCCCCGTAGGCCCGGCCGCGGAAGATCCGGCCGTCCTCCAGGACGAGTACGGCGGGGATCTGCCTGTCCCGCTGGGAGAAGCTCCCCCTTGTGGAGGTCGTCATCGTGCGCCTTCCGTGTCGCTGTTCAGGTGGTGCAGGTGGGTGAGGGCCTCGACCCAGGCGGGGTGCTCGGCCGCCTGGTCGGAGCGGAAACCGGAGTCGATCTCCCGGTCGCCGTGCACCCAGGTGATCACCAGCAGGCCGCCCTCGGTGAGGACCTTGCCGGCGATGCCCTTGTCGAGCCGGGCGCCGCGCACCCGGTCCGCGGGGATGAAGAAGTCCTGGGCGCCAAGGCGTACGACGGTGACGCCCTGCTCCGTCAGGGTGAGCTCGGCGCGGCTGCGGGTGCCGAGGCCGTGCGCGACGATGCGGTCGAGCCACTGGCCGGCCGTGGTGGAGCCGTGGTAGCGGCCCGTCATCGTCAGGGTGGGGTCGCCCCGGCCGGCGGGGGCGGCGGGCAGCTCGGGCAGGTCGCCCTGGAGCGTGCCGCGCCACTTCCAGCCCTCGCGCATCAGCCAGTAGACGAGCGCGATGAAGAGCAGCAGCCCGACGACCCAGCCGGCGCGTGCGGCCCAGTCGGTGACCGCCTGCGACTTCTGCTCGTCCGCCAGATTGATCAAAGGTGTCACGCCAGATTCCCGTCCACGACCGTTGCCCGGCCCCGCAGGAAGGTGTGGGTGACGCGTCCCGGCAGCTCGCGGCCCTCGTAGGGGGTGTTGCGGCTGCGGGAGGCGAAGCCCGCGGGGTCCACGACACCACGGTAAGCGGAATCGACCAGGGTGAGGTTGGCGGGCTCACCGGCGGCGACGGGGCGGCCGTGGCCGGCGAGGCTGCCGATGCGGGCGGGCTTGAAGGACATGCGCTCGGCGACGCCGGCCCAGTCCAGCAGCCCGGTCTCCACCATCGTCTGCTGGACGACGGACAGCGCGGTCTCCAGGCCCACCATGCCCATGGCGGCCGCGGCCCACTCGCAGTCCTTGTCCTCGTGCGGGTGCGGGGCGTGGTCGGTGGCGACGATGTCGATCGTGCCGTCGGCCAGGGCCTCGCGCAGGGCCATCACGTCGCGCTCCGTGCGCAGCGGCGGGTTCACCTTGTAGACCGGGTTGTACGAGCGGACGAGCTCGTCGGTCAGGAGCAGGTGGTGCGGGGTGACCTCGGCGGTGACGTCGATGCCGCGCGACTTGGCCCAGCGGACGATCTCGACGGAGCCGGCCGTGGAGAGGTGGCAGATGTGCACCCGGGAGCCGACGTGCTCGGCGAGGAGGACGTCGCGGGCGATGACCGACTCCTCGGCGACGGCCGGCCAGCCGCCCAGGCCCAGCTCGGCGGAGACGACGCCCTCGTTCATCTGGGCGCCCTCGGTGAGCCGCGGCTCCTGGGCGTGCTGGGCGACGACGCCGCCGAAGGCCTTCACGTACTCCAGGGCGCGGCGCATGATCACCGCGTCGTCCACGCACTTGCCGTCGTCGGAGAAGACGGTGACGCCGGCGGCGGAGTCGTGCATGGCGCCCAGCTCGGCGAGCTGCTTGCCCTCCAGGCCGACGGTGACGGCGCCGATGGGCTGCACGTCGCAGTAGCCGGACTCCTTGCCGAGGCGCCAGACCTGCTCGACGACGCCGGCGGTGTCGGCGACGGGGAAGGTGTTGGCCATGGCGAAGACGGCCGTGTAGCCGCCGCTCGCGGCGGCGCGGGTGCCGGTCAGGACGGTCTCGGAGTCCTCGCGGCCGGGCTCGCGCAGGTGGGTGTGGAGGTCGACCAGGCCGGGCAGCAGGATCTTGCCGGCGGCCTCGATGACCTGGGCGCCCTCGGCGCTGAGGCCCGTGCCGACCTCGGCGATGGTCTCGCCGTCGATCAGGACGTCCTGGGGCTCACCGCCGAGGACCTTCGCACCGCGGATCAGGATCTTGGACATTACTTGTTCTCCTCGGTGCGGGCGGAATCAGCGGGGCGGCGCGAAGCGCCTCCATCAAGGGTGGTGGTGGGCGACGGGTGGGCCACGGCGGGCTCGGAGCCGCCGAGCAGCAGGTAGAGGACGGCCATCCGGGTGCTGACGCCGTTGGCGACCTGCTCGACGGCCGTGCAGCGCGCGGAGTCGGCGACCTCGGCGGTGATCTCCATGCCGCGGTTCATCGGGCCGGGGTGCATCACGACGGCGTGCTCGGGCATCTTCGCCATGCGGTCGCCGTCCAGGCCGTAGCGGCGGGCGTACTCGCGCTCGGTCGGGAAGAAGGCGGCGTTCATCCGCTCGCGCTGGACGCGCAGCATCATCACGGCGTCGGACTTCGGCAGCACCGCGTCGAGGTCGTAGGAGACCTCGCAGGGCCACGTCTCGACGCCGACCGGCACCAGGGTGGGCGGGGCGACGAGGGTGACCTCGGCGCCGAGGGTGGTCAGCAGGTGGACGTTGGAGCGGGCCACGCGGCTGTGCAGCACGTCGCCGACGATCGTGATGCGGCGCCCGGAGAGGTCGCGGCCCAGCCCGGCGTCCCGGCCGACCAGGCGGCGGCGCATGGTGAAGGCGTCCAGCAGGGCCTGGGTGGGGTGCTCGTGGGTGCCGTCGCCGGCGTTGACGACGGCTCCGTCGATCCAGCCGGAGTTCGCCAGCCGGTAGGGGGCGCCGGAGGCGTGGTGGCGGATGACGACGGCGTCCGCGCCCATCGCCTCCAGGGTCAGGGCGGTGTCCTTCAGCGACTCGCCCTTGGAGACCGAGGAGCCCTTGGCCGAGAAGTTGATGACGTCGGCGGAGAGCCGCTTGGCGGCGGCCTCGAAGGAGATGCGGGTGCGCGTCGAGTCCTCGAAGAAGAGGTTGACGACGGTGCGGCCGCGCAGGGTGGGCAGCTTCTTGATCGGCCGGTCGGCGACCCGCGCCATCTCCTCGGCGGTGTCGAGGATCAGGACGGCGTCGTCGCGGGTGAGGTCGGCGGCCGAGATGAGGTGGCGCTTCATCCGGGTGACTCCGTGGGTAGGAGGTATGTCCGTATCCGGGGGATACGGGATACGGGTGACGGGTGCGGCCGGGCGCGGCCGGGCATGCGGGGGCACGGCCCCGCGGCGGCGGGGTCCGGGAGGAGCTCGCTACTGCGCGTCGGCAGGGGTGGCCGCGCGCACGCCGAGCAGGACGCTGTCGCGCCCGTCCTCCTCGGTGAGCTGGACCTTGACCGTCTCCCGCAGTGACGTCGGGAGGTTCTTGCCTACGTAGTCGGCACGGATGGGGAGTTCGCGGTGGCCGCGGTCGACGAGGACCGCGAGCTGGACGGCGCGCGGACGGCCGATGTCGTTCAGGGCGTCCAGCGCGGCGCGGATCGTGCGGCCGGAGAAGAGCACGTCGTCGACGAGGACGACCAGGCGGCCGTCGAGGCCCTCACCGGGGATCTCGGTGCGGGCGAGCGCCCGCGCCGGGCGGAGCCGCAGGTCGTCGCGGTACATGGTGATGTCGAGGGAGCCGACCGGGGTCTTGCCACCGGTGATCTCTTCGAGCTTGGCGGCCAGCCGGCGGGCGAGGAAGACGCCGCGCGTCGGAATGCCGAGGAGCACCACGTCGTCTGCGCCCTTGGCGCGCTCGACGATCTCGTGGGCGATGCGGGTCAGGACCCGGGCGATGTCCGGTGCCTCGAGCACGGGACGGGCGGCGGAGCCCGCGGGGCTCGCCTCGGAAATTGCGTCCATACGAAACGGACCTCCTTCTCCGCCTCACGGGACGGACATTAAAGGACGTCGGATTTACCCCTTCACCGTACCAGGCGCGGTGCGGGGCGCTCGCCGTCACCCCTCCTGGAGGACGGTATGGACCATTCGGCTTGACGAAGTCAGATTACGCTGCGTAACCTCACAGTGAGTTACCAGACACGCGGCAGTCGGAGAAGACGCCGTCGCACGTCGATACAGCGTCCGGGGAGCTTTATGTCCAGCGAATACGCCAAACAGCTCGGGGCCAAGCTCCGCGCCATCCGCACCCAGCAGGGCCTCTCCCTTCACGGCGTGGAGGAGAAGTCCCAGGGTCGCTGGAAGGCCGTCGTAGTGGGTTCGTACGAGCGCGGCGACCGTGCCGTGACCGTGCAGCGCCTGGCCGAGCTGGCCGACTTCTACGGGGTTCCCGTGCAGGAGCTGCTGCCCGGCACCACGCCGGGCGGCGCCGCCGAGCCGCCGCCGAAGCTGGTTCTGGACCTTGAGCGCCTGGCCCACGTGCCGGCCGAGAAGGCCGGCCCGCTCCAGCGTTACGCGGCGACCATCCAGAGCCAGCGCGGCGACTACAACGGCAAGGTCCTCTCGATCCGCCAGGACGACCTGCGGACCCTTGCCGTCATTTACGACCAGTCGCCCTCGGTGCTCACCGAGCAGCTGATCAGCTGGGGCGTGCTCGATGCGGATGCGCGCCGCGCGGTCCAGCACGAGGACGCCTGACGGCTGGTCCGCTTCATCACTACAACCGCCTGGGGGCGGGAAGACCTCAAGGTCTTCCCGCCCCCAGGCGGTTTGCTTTGTGTGCGGTCACAGCCGCGCGTGCCCGGGCCGGGCAGTCGCGAGCGGGCTCGCTACTGCTCGTCCCGGCGCAGGCTCGGCTTGAGCTCCTTGAAACGGCCGAGCAGACCGTTGACGAAGGCCGGCGACTCGTCGGTGGAGAACTCCTTGGCGAGCTGCACCGCCTCGTCGATCGCCACCGCGTCCGGGGTCTCGTCCTCCCAGATCAGCTCGTAGGCACCGAGCCGCACGATGTTCCGGTCCACGACCGGCATCCGGTCCAGGTCCCAGTCGACCGCGTAGGTGGAGATCAGCTCATCGATCCGGGACACGTGCTCGGCGTACCCCTCGACCAGCTGCATCGTGTACTCGTTCACCGGCGGCTGGCGGTCGTCGGACCGCGAGTGCCGGATCCAGTCCGCGAGGACGTTCTGCACGGTGATGCCGCGCTGGTCCGCCTCGAAGAGGATCTGGAAGGCGCGCTTGCGGGCCTTGCTGCGGGCGGCCACGGTTAGCTGTTCACCCGGCCGAGGTAATCGCCGGTGCGCGTGTCGACCTTGATCTTCTCGCCGGTGGTGACGAAGAGCGGGACCTGGATCTCGTAGCCCGTCTCCAGCTCGGCGGGCTTGGTGCCACCGGTGGAGCGGTCGCCCTGGACGCCCGGGTCGGTGTGCTTGATGGTCAGCTCGACGGCGGCCGGCAGCTCGACGTAGAGCACCTCGCCCTCGTGCGTGGCGACGGTGGCCTCGAAGCCCTCGATCAGGAAGTTCGCGGCGTCGCCGACGGCCTTCCGGTCGATCATGAGCTGGTCGTAGTCCTTCATGTCCATGAAGACGAAGTAGTCGCCGTCCATGTAGGAGAACTGCATGTCGCGGCGGTCGACAGTGGCCGTCTCGACCTTCACGCCGGCGTTGAAGGTCTTGTCGACGACCTTGCCGGAGAGCACGTTCTTCAGCTTCGTACGGACGAAGGCGGGGCCCTTGCCGGGCTTGACGTGCTGGAACTCGACGACGGACCAGAGCTGGCCGCCTTCGAGCTTGAGCACCATGCCGTTCTTGAGGTCGTTCGTGGATGCCACGGTTGCGGTATCTCCTGGACTGGTGGAACCAGAAAGTGCGGTGCGCCCCGCTAGAGCGCGAGCAGCTCTTTGGTCGTGATGGTGAGTAGCTCGGGTCCGCCGTCCGCCTCGGGGCGGACGACGAGCGTGTCATCGATCCGGACTCCGCCGCGGCCCGGGAGGTGTACCCCCGGATCTACGGTGACCGGCACGCAAGCGTCCAGTTTACCCATTGCCGAAGGTGTCAGCCGAGGGTCCTCGTCGTTTTCGAGCCCCACGCCGTGTCCGATCCTCGGCCCGACCCGCTCACCGTGCCCCGCGGCCTCCAGCACCACCCGCGCCGCACGGTCCACCTCCCGGTACGGCGTGCCCGGCGCGAGCGCCTCCCGGCCGGCCCGCTGCGCCGCGAACACCTGGTCGTACAGCTCGATCTGCCAGTCCGCCGGGCTGGTGCCGATCACGAACGTCCGGCCGATCTCGCTGCGGTAGCCGCCGTAGTCGGCGCCCACGCACACGCTGAGGAAGTCGCCCTCCTCCACCCGGCGGTCGCCGGGCAGGTGCCCGGCCAGCCCCGAGTTCGGGCCGGTGCCCACCGAGGTGGGGAAGGCCGGGCCCGTCGCACCGTGGTCGACCAGCCGGCGCTCCAGCTCCAGCGCCAGGTGCCGCTCGGTCCGCCCGACCAGGATCGACTCCAGCAGCTCCCCCAGCGCCTGGTCGGCGATCTCCGCGGCGATCCGGAGCGAGGAGATCTCCTCGGCGTCCTTGACGAGCCGCTGCTGCTCCACGGCGGTCCCGAGGTCGGTCAGGCGCAGCCGGGGAGCGGCGGACTGCAGGGCGCGGTGCCGGGAGACCGTCAGGTGGTGCTCCTCCACGGCGAGCGAACCGGCCCCGGCGGCCGCGGCGCGCTCGGCCCCGGCGACGGCCGGGTCGCCCTCCGCCTCCGGCACCACGACGACCTGCAGGTCCTCCGCGGCCCGGGGGCCGGCGGTGTCGCCGCTGGGATCGTCGCGCGGGCACAGCAGGACGTCCCGGCCGGGGCACACGAGCAGGGCCGCCCCGGCCGGGGCGGTGCCGGCCAGATAGCGGACGTTGGCGTTCCCGGTGACCAGGGCGGCCGCGCTCCCGCCCGCGTGGCAGCGCTCGCGCAGCCGGTCGCGGCGCGCCGCGTAGACCTCGGACATGGCACCGAGCCTACGGCGGCACCGCGTTCCCGGCCGTCCCAGCGCGTCCGACCGGGCGCCCGCTGCCGGAGGGGCGGCCGGGAGCCGGTCACCAGCTGGGCGGGCTGGCCAGCGAGCGGGCGACGACCTCGTCGAGGAGGCGGGCGGTGGTGGTGACGTCCTGCTGGGAGTTGTCGATGATCGGCAGGCCCGAGCCGTACCAGCCGGCCATCCGGCCGTGGATCCGGGCGACCTCCTCGTCGCCGAGGCGGCGGTTGCCCGTGCGCTCGGCGTTGCGCTCCAGGACGACCTCCAGGCCGGGGAGCAGGACCACGGGCAGCAGGCCGGGGCCCACGTGGCGCTTCCAGCCGCCGAGGCCGACGGCGGGCCGGTCGGGGAAGACGGCGTCGTCGAGGATGCAGGAGATGCCGTTGGCGAGGAAGTTGCGGGCGGCGAAGCCGCAGGTGCGGCGGGCCAGCCGGTACTGCGCCTCGGAGTGGTCGTTCCAGCCGGACTGCGGGTCGGCGAAGCCCGAGCGGACCCACTCGCGGACGTCGTCCAGGCTGATGTGGGCGGTGGGCACGCGGCGGGTGTCCGCCCAGTGCCGGGCCACGGTGGTCTTCCCGGCGCCGGCCGGGCCGATGAGGAGCACCGCGACGGCCGCGTGGGCGGGGTCCGGCGGGGGCGCGCCGGGCACGGATCCCGGCGCGGGCGCGCCCTGCGGGACCATGAGGTGGCCGGTCGGGTCGGCGGGCGCCGGGGCCGGCGGCGGGACCTGCGGGTGCGCGTGCGGCTGCGGGGCGGGCCAGCCCGGCGCGGGACCCGCGGCGGGCGGGGCCACGGGGGCGGGCGGGACGGGAGGTACGGGGTGGGACCCCAGGGGCGGGTGGCCGTTCGGCCGGCTGCCCGGCCCCTGCCCGGGGGGCGGTGGCAGCGGCGCTCCCACTGCGTGCTGCATGCGGTGGCACTCCGTCTCGTGCGGGCGACTGGCGCGTGGTGATGGGCCGCGAGGCCGGCCAGGAGGGGAGAGTACCGGAGAGGCCCGGGCCTCCCCCCTTGCCCCGGCCGCCGTGGGATGAACGGCCGGGGAAGGCGGGAAGTGCCCGAAGTGGGCGGAATCAGCCGGGAAGTGAGCCGGAAGCCGGCTCAGCCGGGTGCGCCCGGGAGCTCCTCGGCCAGGGCCCGCAGCGCGAGCCGGTACGAGCCGATGCCGAAGCCCGCGACGGTGCCGCTGGCGACCGCGGCGATCACCGAGGTGTGGCGGAACTCCTCGCGCGCGTACGGGTTGGAGATGTGCACCTCGACGAGCGGCGCGGTGCGCTGGGCGGCCGCGTCGCGCATGGCGTACGAGTAGTGCGTGAACGCACCGGGGTTGATGACGACGGGGAGGGCGCCGTCGGCCGCCTCGTGCAGCCAGCGGACCATCTCGCCCTCGTCGTTGGTCTCGCGCACCTCGACGGCGAAGCCGAGCTCCGCGCCGAGCCGGGTGCACTCCTCGACCAGGCCCTTGTAGGAGGTCGAGCCGTAGACGTCGGGCTCGCGGGAGCCGAGGCGGCCCAGGTTGGGGCCGTTGAGGACCAGGACCTTCTGCGGCTGTTCCGGCACGGCGCTCACGCCGCGATCTCGGCGTGCGCCGCGAGGAGCATCGCCGGGTCGGGGCCCTCCAGGACCGTGGGCCGGGCCAGGCCGTCCAGGACGATGAAGCGCAGCAGGTCCCCGCGCGACTTCTTGTCGACCTTCATGGTGTCCAGCAGCTTGGGCCACTGGTCGCCGCGGTAGGTGACCGGCAGGCCCACGGACTGCAGGATCGCCTTGTGCCGGTCGGCGGTCGCGTCGTCGAGCCGGCCGGCGATGCGGCCGAGCTCGGCGGCGAAGACCATGCCGACGGAGACCGCCGCGCCGTGCCGCCAGTTGTAGCGCTCGTTCTTCTCGATGGCGTGCGCGAGGGTGTGGCCGTAGTTGAGGATCTCGCGGCGGCCCGACTCCTTGAGGTCGGAGGAGACCACGTCGGCCTTGACCCGGATCGCCCGCTCGATCAGCTCGGCGGTGTGCTTGCCGGCGGGGGTGCGGGCCGCCTCCGGGTCCTCCTCGATCAGGCCGAGGATGGCCGGGTCGGCGATGAAGCCGGCCTTGATGATCTCGGCGAGGCCGCTGACGTAGTCGTGGACCGGCAGCGACTCCAGCGCGGCCAGGTCGCACAGGACCCCGGCCGGCGGGTGGAAGGCGCCGACGAGGTTCTTGCCCTCGGCGGTGTTGATGCCGGTCTTGCCGCCGACGGCGGCGTCGACCATGCCCAGCACCGTGGTGGGCACGGCGATCCAGCGCACGCCGCGCAGCCACGTCGCGGCGACGAAGCCGGCGAGGTCCGTGGTGGCGCCGCCGCCCACGCCGACGATGACGTCGGTGCGGGTGAAGCTGGTCTGCCCGAGCGCCTTCCAGCAGTAGGCCGCGACCTCGACGGTCTTGGACTCCTCCGCGTTCGGGAGCTGGATCGCGATGGCCTCGTAGCCCTGCTCGGCGAGGTCCTGCCGGAGCACCTCGCCGGTCTCGGCGAGCGCCTCGGGGTGGAGCACGGCGACCCGCTTGGCCTTGGTGCCGATGAGGCCGGGCAGCTCGCCCAGCAGCCGGTGTCCGACCAGGACCTCGTACGGGTCGGTGCCCGCGCTGCCGGCGACCTGGATGCGGGTGGGGGCGTCGGTCATGCGTTCCTCACTGCGTGGTGTCCTGTGTGCGGTCTCCGGGCACCGGCGCCAGGTGCAGGGCCTCCAGCACGGCGTCGGCGACCTCGTCCGGCGTGCGGCCGCCGGTGGCGACGGTGGCCCGGGCGACCTCCGTGTAGAGCGGGCGGCGGGCCTCCATCAGCTCGCGCCAGCGCTGCCGCGGGTTGACGGCGAGCAGCGGGCGCGGGGCGTCGAGGCCGACGCGCCGCACGGCGTCGGCCAGGTCGACGTCGAGGAAGACCACCGGCAGCCCCGCGAGGAGGGCGCGGGTCCCGTCGTCCATGATCGCGCCGCCGCCCAGCGAGAGCACGCCGGGGTGCCCGGCGACGGCGGCGCGCACGGCCTGCCGCTCCAGCTCCCGGAAGTGCGGCTCGCCCTCGTCGATGAAGATCTCCGGAATGGGCTTGCCGGCGGTCTTCTCGATGTCGGCGTCGGTGTCGCGGTAGCCGGTGCCCAGCCGCTGCGCGAGCAGGGCGCCGATGGTGGACTTGCCGGCTCCCGGCGGGCCCACCAGCACGACGACGGGCGTGGTCACTTGATGGCCAGGTTCTCGAGGTAGCCCCGGACGTTGCGGCGGGTCTCGGCGACGCTGTCGCCGCCGAACTTCTCCGCCACCGCGTCGGCCAGGACCAGGGCGACCATCGCCTCGGCGACGATGCCGGCGGCCGGGACCGCGCAGACGTCGGAGCGCTGGTGGTGGGCCTGGGCGGCCTCGCCGGTGGCCACATCGACCGTGCGCAGGGCGCGCGGGACGGTGGCGATCGGCTTCATCGCGGCGCGGACGCGCAGCAGCTCGCCCGTGGACAGGCCGCCCTCGGTGCCGCCGGAGCGGCCGGAGGTGCGGCGGATGCCGTCCTCGGTGGAGACGATCTCGTCGTGGGCCTGCGAGCCCGGCACGCGGGCCAGCTCGAAGCCGTCGCCGACCTCGACGCCCTTGATCGCCTGAATGCCCATCAGCGCGGCGGCCAGGCGGGCGTCCAGGCGCCGGTCCCAGTGGACGTGCGAGCCCAGGCCGACGGGAACGCCGTAGGCCAGGACCTCGACGACGCCGCCGAGCGTGTCGCCGTCCTTGTGGGCCTGGTCGATCTCGGCGACCATCGCCTTGCTCGCGGCCTCGTCCAGGCAGCGGACCGGGTCGGCGTCGAGCTTCTCGACGTCCGAGGGCTTGGGGTAGACGCCGAGCGGGGCCTTGGCCGCGGCCAGCTCGATGACGTGGGAGACGATCTCGATGCCCGTCGTCTCCTTCAGGTAGGAGCGGGCGACGGCGCCGAGCGCCACGCGGGCCGCGGTCTCGCGCGCGGAGGCGCGCTCCAGGATCGGGCGCGCCTCGTCGATCCCGTACTTCTGCATGCCCGCCAGGTCGGCGTGGCCGGGGCGGGGGCGGGTCAGCGGGGCGTTGCGGGCCAGCTCGGCGAGCTCCGCCGGGTCCACGGGGTCGGCCGACATGACCTTCTCCCACTTGGGCCACTCGGTGTTGCCCACCATCACCGCGACCGGGGAGCCCATCGTCAGGCCGTGCCGCACGCCGCCGAGGAAGGTGACCTCGTCGCGCTCGAACTTCATGCGTGCGCCGCGGCCGTAGCCGAGCCGCCGGCGGGCCAGGTGGTCCGCCACCATGTCCGTGGTGACCGGCACGCCGGCGGGCAGGCCCTCCAGCGTCGCCACGAGTGCCGGACCATGCGACTCACCGGCAGTCAGCCAGCGCAACCTGCTCAACGGGACTCCTCTTGCTCGCGCGCCTTGGATCGTGCGGCGACCGGTACGCGGTCCCGGCCCGCCGCTTCCGATCCTCCCATGCCGGGCGGGGCGTCCCGCTCTCCGGTCCGCGTTGCGGGACGGTCCGCGTCAGGTCGTGGGCAGGTCTCGGCCAATTTCTGTCAGGTTCAGGTCAGCCGGGGCTCCGAAGAGCGGCCGGCCGCGGGCGATTCCGGTCAGCCGCGGGCCATGAGGGCGGCCTCGCCAGCGGCGCGCATCGCGGCCAGCGGCGCCTCCGGGCACCCGGTCATCCGCTCGACCTGGAGGACCGCCTGGTGGACGAGGAGGTCCAGGCCGCCGAGGACCGTGCCGCCGCGCGCGGCCCAGGCCGCGGCCAGGGGCGTGGGCCACGGCTCGTAGAGGACGTCGAAGAGCGCGCCGGGGCGGTCCGGGACGGCCTCCGCGAGGGCGTCGGTGGCCCCGGCGGGCGTGGTGGCGACGACCAGCGGGGCGGCGAAGGCCCCGGCCGCCCGGGCCCAGTCCTCGGTGCGGACGGGCACGCCGAGCCGCTCGCCCCACTCGCGCATCTCGGCGGCGCGGGCCTCGCTGCGGACGTACACGGTGACCTCGCCGGTGCAGATCCCCGCGAGGGCGGCGAGGGCCGAGGACGCGGTGGCGCCCGCGCCGAGCACGGCCGCGGAGGCGGTCCGCGTCACGCCGCGCTCGCGCAGGGCCGCGGCGATGCCCGGGATGTCGGTGTTGTCGCCGAGACGGCGGCCGTCGTCGGTGAACACGACGGTGTTGACGGCCTCCACGGCGGCGGCCGTGTCGCTGACCCCGTCCAGCAGCGGGATTACCGCCCGCTTGAGCGGCATGGTCAGGGACAGCCCCGCCCAGCTGTCGTCCAGCCCGCCGAGGAAGGCGGGCAGCGCGGCCTCGCCGACCTCGAAGCGCTCGTACGTCCACTCCCCCAGGCCCAGCTCCGCGTACGCCGCCCGGTGCAGGACCGGGGAGAGCGAGTGGGCGATCGGGGAGCCGAGGACCGCCGCGCGGTGGCGTCGCGTCACTGTCCCGCCGCCTTCTTGTGCTCCTTGTTGTACCGCTCGCGGTTCTTGTTGTGCTCCTCGTTGGTCACCGCGAACAATGTCTCGTTCTCGTTGATCGAGACGAAGTAGTACCAAGGACCGGGCGTGGGGGCCAGCGCCGACTTCAGGGCCTCCAGGCCGGGGTTGTTGATCGGCCCGGGGGGCAGTCCCTTGATCTTGTACGTGTTGTACGGGTCCTTGAACTGCCGCAGGTCGCTGACGGCGCCGGTGTCCAGCGTGGAGGTGTTCTTGGCGTAGTTGACCGTCGAGTCGAAGTCGAGGAGGCCGTACGTCTCCTTGTTGTCCGGCTTGAGCCGGTTGTAGATGACGCGCGAGACCTTGTCGAAGTCGTGCTTGTAGCGGCCCTCGGCCTGGACGAGGCTCGCCACCGTGATCACCTGGAGCGGCGACTTCAAGCCGAGCTCCTTGGCCTTGCCCTCCAGGTCCTGCTTGCCGTAGTTGTCCTTGGCCCGGGTGACCATCTGGCGGAGGATGTCCTCGGGCTTGGTGCCCTTGCCCGCGCTGTACTGCGACGGGAAGAGGAAGCCCTCCAGCGGGTCCTTGATGTTCGGGTCGGTGTTCGCCCAGTCCGGCAGGCCGAGATTCTTCGCCTGGCTCTTGGCGGCGCCCTTGGTGGTGCCCTCGGCGAGCCCGAGCTTCTTGTCGATCGCGGCGTAGATCTGCCCGGCCCGCTGGCCCTCGCCGATCGTCAGGAAGTTGCCGGCGTTGGTCATCATCTCGACCGCGGCCGCGCCGGACATCTCCTTGTGCAGGGTGTACGTGCCCGGCTGGATGGCCTTCTTGGCGGCGGCGTTGGTGAAGGCGCCGACGCTCTTGACGACCCCGGCCTCCTGCAGGACCTTGCCCATCTCCGTCAGGCTGGCCCCCTTGGGGATCTCGACCTGGACCTGGCCGCTGCCCTGGCCCTCGTAGTCGGGCGCCGCGCCGAAATGGGTCTGCCAGTAGTCGTAAGCGAGGTAGCCGCCACCGCCCACGGCGCCGATGAGGACCACGGCCACCACCAGACAGGCGGTGCCGCTGCGGCGCTTGTTCTTCTTGGGCTTCTTGGACTTGCCGCGCCGGTCCCGGCCGCGGGAGGGCTCCTCGTGGTCCTCGTCGTCCTCGTCGCCGGCCGCACCGGCCGCACCGGACTCGTCGTCCCGCTCACCGGGGCGGGGCGTGGCGGGCGGCAGGTCGTCGAAGAGGGAGATCTTCTCGTCGTCCGGCTCGGACCACTCCTGCTGCGGCTGGTACGCCTGCTGCTGCGGCACGTGCTGGTCCTGCTGGAGATGCTGCTGGGGCTGCCCGCCCTGCTGATGCCCCTGCTGGTGTCCCTGCTGGCCGTGAGGCTGCTGATGCGACTGCTGGTGCTGAGGCTGCTGCTGGTAGCCGTCGGGCGTGCCGTAGTAGTCGGACTGACCGCCGCCGTAGGTGTCGCCGGGCTGCTGCACGTACTGGCCGCCCTGGCCGCCCTGCGTGTCGCCCGGGTGCCCGGGGTGGCCGCCCTGGCCGCCGTACGGACCGGGCCCGCCGCCCTGCGCGGGGTCCCAGCCGTATTGCTGCTGACCGTACTGAGGCTGCTGCGACTGCTGCGGATGCTGCTGCTGTCCGCTGTAGCCCTGGTCCCCGTACAGCGGGTCGTCAGGATGCCACGGTTGGGAGCCGGAGCCCCGGCCGTACTCAGTCATCGATCCCCTAGAGCCGCGCAGCGGCAGCAGGTGGGCGCTCCGAGGAGCGCGGTTCCCAGTCGTCCGGCCGTCGACAGAGACGACGGCCGGACGGCTGCCATGTGTTCAGCGCGGAACGTTACCGTACTGCGATCAGATGACCACTTCGACGGTCTCGCCCGGAGGCCTTCCGGAGACCTTCTCGGTCTCCAGGGCGTTCTGCAGGATGACGACCGCGGCCGCCTGGTCGACCACGGACCGCCCCTTCTTCGAGCTGACGCCCGAGGCCCGCAGCCCCTGCGTCGCCGTCACCGTGGTCATGCGCTCGTCGACGAGGCGCACCGGCACGGGCGCCACGCGGCGGGCCATCTCCCTGGCGAAGGTGCGGACCTTGGCCGCGGCCGGCCCCTCCCCTCCCTTGAGGGAACGGGGCAGGCCGACGACGACCTCGATCGGCTCGTATTCCGCGACGATCTCCACGAGCCGCTTGTGGGCCTTGGGGATGTCACGGCCGGGCACGGTCTCCACCGGGGTGGCGAGGATCCCGTCGGGGTCGCACGAGGCGACCCCGATCCGGGCGTCCCCGACGTCGACGGAGAGGCGTCTTCCTCGGCGCACGGAGATCAGGCCGCCTCGGCCACGAGGCGCTCGACGGCGGCCATGGCCTCGTCGAGGGCCTCGGGGTTCTGGCCGCCGCCCTGGGCGACGTCCGGCTTGCCGCCACCGCCGCCGCCGAGGGTCTTGGCGGCCGTACGGACCAGGTCGCCGGCCTTGAGACCGCGCTCGCGGGCGGCCTCGTTGGTGGCGATGACCGTCAGCGGGCGGCCGTTGGCGACCGTGAACAGGGCCACGACGGCCGGGCGGCCGCCGCCGATGCGGCTGCGCACGTCGAGGACGAGCTTGCGCAGGTCGTCGGCGCCGGTGCCGTCCTGCACGCGGCCGGTGACCAGGGCCGTGCCGTGCACGTCCTTGGCGCCCTCGGCCAGGCCCGCGGCGGCCTGCAGGACCTTCTCGGCGCGGAAGCGCTCGATCTCCTTCTCGGCGTCCTTGAGCTTGGCGAGCATGCCGGAGATCTTCTCCGGCAGCTCCTCCGGGCGGCCCTTGACGAGCTCCTGGAGCTGGGCGACGACCGTGTGCTCCCTGGCCAGGAAGTTGTAGGCGTCGGCACCGACGAGGGCCTCGACACGGCGCACGCCCGAGCCGATGGACGACTCGCCCAGCAGCTTCACCAGGCCCAGCTGGGCGGTGTTGGCGACGTGCGTACCGCCGCACAGCTCCTTGGAGAAGTCGCCGATGGTCACGACGCGTACGCGCTCGCCGTACTTCTCGCCGAACTCGGCGATCGCACCGGACTTCTTGGCCTCGTCCAGGCTCATGACCTCGGCGTGGACATCGAGCTCGTGGGAGAGGACCTCGTTGATGCGCTGCTCGACGTCGGTGAGGACCGAGCCGGGTACGGCGGTCGGCGAACCGAAGTCGAAGCGGAAGCGGCCCGGCGAGTTCTCCGAGCCGGCCTGGGCGGCCGTCGGGCCGAGCGCGTCACGCAGGGCCTGGTGGGTGAGGTGCGTGGCCGAGTGGGCACGGGCGATGGCCCGGCGGCGCTTGACGTCGATCGAGGCGTAGGCGGAGGCGCCCACGGTGACCTCGCCGACCTGGACGACGCCCTTGTGCACGTGCACGCCCGGAACGGGCTTCTGCACGTCGCGGACCTCGATCACGGCACCGGTGTCGAGCTTGATGCGGCCGGTGTCGGCGAGCTGGCCGCCGCCCTCGGCGTAGAAGGGGGTGCGGTCCAGGACGACCTCGACCTCGTCGCCCTCGGTGGCGGCCGGCGAGGGCAGGCCGTCGACGAGGAGACCGACGATCGTGGACTCGTTCTCGGTGCGCGTGTAGCCGGTGAAGTCGGTCTCGCCGGCGGTGTCGGCCACCTCGCGGTAGGCGGACAGGTCGGCGTGGCCGGTCTTCTTGGCCTTGGCGTCGGCCTTGGCCCGCTCCCGCTGCTCCTTCATCAGGCGGCGGAAGCCGTCCTCGTCCACGGAAAGGCCCTGCTCGGCGGCCATCTCCAGGGTGAGGTCGATCGGGAAGCCCCAGGTGTCGTGGAGCAGGAACGCCTTGTCGCCGGCCAGGACCTTGCCGCCGGCGGCCTTGGTCTCCGTGACGGCGGTGTCGAGGATGTTGGTGCCGGCCTTGAGCGTCTTGAGGAAGGCGGCCTCCTCGGCGAGGGCGACCGTCTCGATGCGCTTGCGGTCGGTCTCCAGCTCCGGGTACTGCTGGCCCATCGTCTTGATGACGACGTCGAGCAGCTCGGCCACCACGGGACCGGTGGCACCCATCAGGCGCATGTTGCGGATGGCGCGGCGCATGATGCGGCGCAGGACGTAGCCGCGGCCCTCGTTGCCGGGGGTGACGCCGTCGCCGATGAGCATCGTGGACGTGCGCATGTGGTCGGCGACCACGCGCAGCGAGACGTCCGTGTCGTGGGCGGCGCCGTAGCGCACGCCGGTCAGCTCGGTGGCCTTGTCCATGACGACGCGCAGGGTGTCGGTCTCGTACATGTTCTGCACGCCCTGCAGGATCATGGCGAGGCGCTCGAGGCCGAGACCGGTGTCGATGTTCTTCGACGGCAGGTCGCCGAGGATCGGGAAGTCCTCCTTGCCGTCACCCGCACCGCGCTCGTACTGCATGAAGACCAGGTTCCAGATCTCCACGTAGCGCTCGTCGTTGACGGCCGGGCCGCCCTCGGCGCCGAACTCGGGGCCGCGGTCGTAGTTGATCTCGGAGCACGGGCCGCACGGGCCGGGCACGCCCATGGACCAGTAGTTGTCCTTCTTGCCCAGGCGCTGGATCCGCTCGGCGGGCACGCCGACGACGTCGCGCCAGATGCGCTCGGCCTCGTCGTCCTCCAGGTAGACGGTGATCCAGAGCTTCTCCGGCTCCAGGCCGAAGCCGCCGTCCGCCACGGGAGTCGTGAGCAGCTCCCAGGCGAGCTTGATGGCGCCTTCCTTGAAGTAGTCGCCGAAGGAGAAGTTGCCGCACATCTGGAAGAACGTGCCGTGCCGGGTGGTCTTGCCGACCTCCTCGATGTCCGGCGTGCGGACGCACTTCTGCACGCTGGTGGCGCGCGTGAAGGGCGGCTTGACCTCGCCGAGGAAGTACGGCTTGAAGGGGACCATGCCCGCGGGGACCAGCAGCAGGGTCGGGTCGTCCGCGATGAGCGACGCCGACGGCACGACGGTGTGCCCACGCTCCTCGAAGAAGCGCAGCCAGCGCCTGCGGATTTCAGCCGACTCCATCAGTGGTCCTCTTTCCGGGTGAGCGAATGGTGGGTGTGGTGCGGGTCGAGCGCGACGAGGTGCCGCTGACCGGGGAGCGCGTGGCGCTCGGGGGCGGGCGGCGCCGCCGTGAGGCCGAGCGCGTCCTTGAGCGCCGCTTCCCGGTGCGCCATCCCGTCCCGGACGTCCAGCGCGAAGAGCTTGACCTTGCGCCCCGCGATGACCGCGCGGTCCGCGGCCTGCAGGGCCAGGCTCTCCGGAGTGAGCTTGGCGAGCTTCCGGTTGACCTTGGTGGTGGCCCAGACACCGGCTGCTACACCGGTCGTGAACCAGAAGGTGCGGCGGAACATTCCTGGGGTCAACCCTTCCCACGGGTGCGGCGGCGGCCGGCGCGGGCGGACGGCAGCGGGCTGCCGACGGCCTTGCCGGCGAAGACGGAGCCCTCCGGCTCGGAAACGGCCCGGCGGCCCATCGCCCGCCGGACGCCGTAGCCGAAGGCGGCGACCTTGACCAGCGGGCCGCCGAAGGCGGAGGAGACGGTCGAGGAGAGCGCCGAGGCGTTCGCCGTGACCTCCTGGACGTCAGCGGCGATCGAGTCGACGCGGGCGAGCTGGGTGTGCGCGGACCGGACGGTCGCCGAGGCGTCGGCGAGGAGGGGCACGGCCTGCTCGGTGACGTCGGCGACCAGCTTGGTGGCCGCCTTGAGCGTCTGCGCGAGGCGCACCAGCACCAGGGCGATGAACGACACCAGGATGGCCCAGAAGACGGCCACGAGGATCCCGGCCACCTCTCCACCGGACACGCTGCACCCGCTCCCTAGCTGGTCTTCGTCGCTATGTCTTGTCCCTGCCCGGGTGTTTCCCGGGGGCAGGTACTGACCTTATCGCGCCGGGCATCGCGGCCAGCACCGCATTTCCCGCGGCGTACGGCGGGACCTGCGGCCCGGCGCTCCCCCGGCGCTCCGGATACGCGGCAGCCCGCCGCTCCGCCGGCCGCGGGGGCCGGGGAGACAGCGGGCTGTGCGTACAAGGAGGTGCGAAGCGCCACCCCCGCCGGATCAGCGGGCGTAGTACTCGACGACGAGCTGCTCGTCGCAGATGACCGGAACTTCCTTGCGGTTGGGCAGGCGGTCCAGGCGGAAGGCCAGGGCGCCCAGGTTGACCTGCAGGTAGCGCGGGGTCTCACCCTCGGCGGCGAAGCCACCGGCGCGGGCGGTCTCGAACAGCGGCTTGCTGCGGCTGCGCTCGCGGACCATCACGACGTCGTTCGGGGCGACGCGGAAGGACGGCTTGTCGACCTTGCCACCGTTGACCTCGATGTGGCCGTGGACGACCATCTGGCGGGCCTGGTAGATGGTGCGGGCGATGCCCGAACGCAGGACGAGGGCGTCGAGGCGGCGCTCGAGCTCGACCACCAGGGCCTCGCCGGTCTTGCCCTCGGCCTTGCGGGCGCGGTCGTAGGCGCGGACCATCTGGCGCTCGCTGATGTCGTACTGGGCGCGCAGACGCTGCTTCTCGAGCAGACGGACCTTGTAGTCGCTGTTCTGCTTGCGGCCACGGCCGTGCTCACCCGGCGGGTAGGGGCGGGCCTCGAAGTACTTGACAGCCTTCGGGGTCAGCGCAATGCCGAGCGCACGAGACTTCTTGACCTTGGGACGCGACTGGTTAGGCACGTTCTCCAGACCTCCGATATAGGTTAGGTTAGGCTCACCTTACTCAAGGAGATCGCATGTCTCGCCCGGGGAACACCAGTCACATCACGGACGACAACACGAAAGGCGACGCTCTCGATGGCGTCGACGTGACGGAGGTCCGATCAGATCGTGGTCAGCCGCGTCCCAGCGGACTTGAAATCGCGCGGATGCCGTCAGCAGCCGAGCGCACACGAACTCTCGTACAGAGTACATGCTCCGCGGTGCTGCTCGTTCCCGGGGCCGCCGCCACCCGTCCCGACCAGCTGATGCCCGAGGCGCGCAGCGTCGGCCCCGACGGCGAGATCTTCCTCGTCTTCCCCGCCGACAGCCCGGTCGTGCGCGCCGCCACGCACGCGCAGGACGACGAGCTGGCCGCCGTCCTGGAGCTCACCGACGTGGCACCGGTCTCCGTGCCGAGCCGCATCCGCGGGCGGGCCTGGATCTCCGGCTGGGTCACCTGCGTCCCCGGCGTCACCGAGCCCGGCCGCATGATGGTGCGCCTGGAGGTCGGGGAGGCGAGCGTGGACGACCTCTGGGGCGCGGAGGACGTCGAGCCCGAGGACTTCGCCCGGGCCCACCCGGACCCGCTGGTCGCCCACGAGACCGAACTGCTGCAGCACCTGCACGCGGGCCACGGCGATCAGGTGCGCGGGCTGTACTCGCTGGTCGGCGAGCGGGCCGAGGACGTGCGCCGGGCGGGCGACCGGGCGGTGCCGCTGGCTCTGGACCGCTTCGGGCTGCGGGTGCGGTTCACCCGTGCGGGCAGCGGGGCACCGGCGGACCGGTCCTTCGACGCGCGGTTCGAGTTCCCGGAGCCGGTGCGGGACGTGGCCGGGCTGCGCCGGGCGATGCACACGCTGTTCGAGGCGGCCTCGGATTGACGGCGACCGGCCCGGTCAGCCCTCCTGCTCACCGCGCAGACGCGAGCGCACCCGCTCCGCCACGTCCGCGTAGCGAGCCTCCGCCCCGTACCGCGTCGGCGTGTAGTAGCGGCGCTCGCGGACCGTGTCCGGGGCGTACTGCTGGGCCGCGATGCCGCCGGGCACGTCGTGCGGATACACATACCCCTGCGCGTGCCCCAGCTTCTCCGCGCCCTTGTAGTGGCCGTCCCGCAGATGCGGCGGCACGGGCCCGGCCAGCCCGGCGCGTAGGTCGGCGAGGGCCGCGTCGATCGCGAGGTAGGCCGCATTGGACTTCGGGGCCAGGGCCAGTGTGATCGCCACCTGGCTGAGGGTGATCCGCGCCTCGGGGAAGCCGATCAGGGCGACGGCCTGGGCGCCGGCGACCGCGGTCTGCAGGGCCGTCGGATCGGCCAGGCCGATGTCCTCGCTCGCGGAGATCATCAGCCGCCGGGCGATGAACCTCGGGTCCTCGCCCGCCTCGATCATGCGGGCCAGGTAGTGCAGCGTGGCGTCGACGTCGGAGCCGCGGATCGACTTGATCAGGGCGCTCGCCACGTCGTAGTGCTGGTCGCCGTCGCGGTCGTACTTCACCGCGGCCCGGTCGACCGCGTCCTCCAGCGTCTCCAGGGTGATCTCGGCCTCGCCCTTGGCGATGGCCGACCCGGCCCCCGCCTCCAGCGCGGTGAGGGCCCGCCGGGCGTCGCCGCCGGCGATCCGCAGCAGATGGGCCTCGGCGTCCGCGGGGAGGGTCACGGCGCCGCCGAGCCCGCGCTCGTCGGTGAGGGCGCGGTGCAGCAGGCCCCGCAGGTCGTCGTCGGTGAGGGCCTGCAGGGTCAGCAGCAGGGAGCGGGACAGCAGCGGCGAGATGATCGAGAAGTAGGGGTTCTCGGTGGTGGCCGCGATGAGCGTGACCCAGCGGTTCTCCACGGCGGGCAGCAGCGAGTCCTGCTGGGCCTTGCTGAAGCGGTGGATCTCGTCCAGGAAGAGGACCGTCTCCTTGCCGTAGCCCCCGGACGCGCGGCGGGCGCCGTCGATGACGGCCCGCACCTCCTTGACCCCGGCGGTGATCGCGGACAGCTCCACGAAGCGCTTGTTGGTGGCCTGGCTGACGACGTAGGCGAGCGTCGTTTTGCCGATGCCGGGCGGGCCCCAGAGGATCACCGACGAGGGGCCGGCCGGGCCGCCGCTGCCCTCCCCCACCAGCCTCCGCAGGGGGCTGCCGGGCTTGAGCAGGTGCCCCTGCCCCACGACCTCGTCGAGCGTGCGGGGGCGCATGCGCACGGCCAGGGGACTGCTCGCCGGGTCTTTCTCCTGGCGGTCCTCTGCGGCGGCGGTGAACAGATCGGGCTCCACGTTCGAAACCCTATGCCACGGCACTGACAAGGCCGCCGGACCCGGGGTCCGGCGGCCTTGATCAAGCCAGATGCGCGGCGGGGATCAGGCGGTGCCGCCCGTCCAGAAGTCCCACCACCGGGTCAGGATCAGCATGCCGATGACGCCGATCCAGAGCACGGGCACGACCCAGTGGAACTCCAGCACCGCGCGGCGCGGGCCGCGCGGAAGCGGGATGAAGCCGTGCCGGATGTTCTGCACGGTCACGTAGCAGAACATGAAGATCGTGGCGACCCAGGCCAGGCAGCACCACAGGCACAGCGACCCGATGACGTACAGCGACTGGTACTGGAGCCAGGTGACGAAGCCGACGCCGAAGAGGCAGCCGGCCTCCATGCCCAGCCAGTACCACCGGGGGAAGCGGGCGCCGGAGAGCAGCGCCAGGCCGATCGCGATGATCGCGCCGTAGCAGACGAGCCCCAGCATCGGGTTGGGGAACCCGAAGGCGTGGGCCTGCTCGCTCTTCATGATGTTGCCGCAGGACACGATGGGGTTCAGGCTGCAGCCCGGCACGAAGTTCGGGTCTTCGAGCAGCTTGAACTTGTCGAGCGTGATGACCCAGGAGGCGAGCACGCCCATCGCACCGGTGATCACCAGCAGCAGCGCGAAGGCACGGCTGCCGCCCACGGCGCCCGTCGCGGGGCCGTCCCGCTCGTCGCCGTCGGTGTCGGAGCGGTCGAGTGCCGAAGTGGTCATAGCGCCGTTGATCCCATCAGTCGGTCCTTGGCGCCCATTCTGCACCAGGAGACGTGCAATCAGCCCTGCTTGGCCAGGACTTCACCCGCGACATCGGCGAGGGCGACGGCCTTCTGCTCGCCGCTCTCCAGGTCCTTGAGCTGCACGTTGCCCTCGGCCAGGTCGCGCTCGCCCGCGATGACCGCGAAGCGGGCGCCGGAGCGGTTGGCCGACTTCATCGCGTTCTTCAGGCCCTTGCCGCCGAAGGCGAAGTCGGTGGCGACGCCCTTCCGGCGCAACTCGGTGACCAGGCCGAAGAGGACCCGGCGGGCCTCCTCGCCGAGCGGCACGGCGTAGACCTCGGTGGGCGCGGGCAGGTCGAGCGCGATGCCCTCGGCCTCCAGGGCCAGGACGGTGCGGTCCACGCCGAGGGCCCAGCCGACGGACGGCAGCGCCGGGCCGCCGATCATCTCGGACAGGCCGTCGTAGCGGCCGCCGCCGCCGACCGCGGACTGCGAGCCCAGGCCGTCGTGGACGAACTCGAAGGTGGTGCGGGTGTAGTAGTCGAGGCCGCGGACCAGCTTGGGGTCGTCCTCGAACTCGACGCCCGCGGCGGTCAGCAGCTCGCGCACCTGCTCGTGGTAGGCCTTGCAGGCCTCGCACAGGTGGTCGCGGAAGAGCGGGGCGCCGGTGAGCTGCTTCTGGACGTCCTCGCGCTTGTCGTCCAGGACGCGCAGCGGGTTGATCTCGATGCGGCGGCGGGTGTCCTCGTCCAGCTCCAGGCCGCGCAGGAAGTCCTGCAGGGCCGCGCGGTAGACGGGGCGGCACTCCTTGTCGCCGAGCGAGTTCAGCAGCAGGCGGAAGTTCCGCAGGCCGAGCGACTTGTACGCGTCGACCGCCAGGATGATCAGCTCGGCGTCCAGCGCCGGGTCCTCGGCGCCGATGGCCTCCGCGCCGACCTGCGAGAAGTGGCGGTAGCGGCCCTTCTGCGGGCGCTCGTAGCGGTAGTACGAGCCGGAGTACCAGAGCTTGACGGGCAGGTTGCCGTCCTTGTGGAGGTTGCCCTCCAGGGCCGCGCGCAGCACGGAGGCGGTGCCCTCGGGGCGCAGGGCGAGCTGGTCGCCGCCGCGCGTGGTGAGGGTGTACATCTCCTTGGTCACGATGTCGGTCGACTCGCCGACGCCGCGGGAGAACAGCTCGACCTGCTCGAAGCCGGGGGTCTCGACGTAGCCGTAGCCGGCCCGCTTGAGCGGGGCGGCGATGGCCTCGCGGACCGCGAGGTAGACGGCGGAGGTAGGGGGCTTGAGGTCGTAGGTGCCCTTGGGGGCCTTGAACGTACTCACGGGAAAATCGTCACATTCCTCTTCGCGGAGCGGCGGTAGGGCCGCCTCCGGAGCCGCCGAGCGTGTCCGCCACTTCCCGCAGGTACGGGTTGGTGGCGCGCTCGCGGCCGATGCTGGTCTGGGGGCCGTGGCCGGAGAGGACCACGGTCGAGTCGTCCAGGGGCAGGCACACGCGTGCCAGCGACCGGAGCATCTCGGCGTGGTCACCGCCCGGCAGGTCGGTGCGTCCGATGGAGCCGGCGAACAGCAGGTCGCCCGAGAAGAACACCGACGGAATGTCGGAGGTCTCGGGCATCCTGAAGGTCACCGACCCCTTGGTATGGCCGGGCGCGTGCGCGACGGTGAACTCCATCCCCGCGAGGTCGAGGCGCGAGCCGTCGGTCAGCTCCTTGACGTCGTCCGGCTCGCCGACGGTCAGCTCGCCCATGAGCTGCTGCCCGACGGAGCGGCCGAGGGCCTTCTCCGGGTCGCTCAGCATGTAGCGGTCGGCGGGGTGGATCCAGGCCGGGACGTCGTGGGCGCCGCACACGGGGACGACCGAGGCGACATGGTCGATGTGGCCGTGGGTGAGGACGACGGCGACGGGCTTGAGCCGATGCTTCCTGAGCGCCTCCTCGACCCCGGGGGCCGCCTGGTGGCCCGGGTCGATGATCACGCACTCCTCGCCCGCTGCCGGGGCGACCAGGTAGCAATTGGTCCCCCAGGCCCCGGCGGGGAACCCGGCAATCAGCACATTCGTCCTTAATGATCGACCAGCAGAATTTCGTCAGCGGTGCGGCCGGGACATCCCGCGGGGATCACCGGCTGCGGACAAGAGCCTACCGGCGGCACCTCCGCGGCCGCGAACCCGTATACGGTACGGGCACACCAGCAACACAGGGCTCATGACATGGACAAGTCGGTATGAGGAGTAGACCCGGTGGTCAGTAACGAGCAGCGGCGGCGGCAGCTCGCCCGGGAGAAGTTCGAGCGGCAGCAGCAGCGCCGCGAGGAGGCCCGGCGCAAGGCCCGCCGGCGGAACGCGGTGATCGCCGCCGGCCTCGCGGTGGTCCTGGCCGCCGGCGCGACCGCGTACGCGACGGGTGCGCTGTCCGGCGACGACAAGAAGGACACGACCGACGCCGCGGCCCCGGACACCTCGAAGGCGCCCACGGCGCCGTCCAAGGGTCCCGACCCGTGCGCCAAGCCCGCCCCGGGCTCCCCCGCCACGAAGACGTGGAAGTCGGAGCCGGACATGAGCATCGACAAGTCCGCGTCGTACGCGATGGACTTGAAGACGACCTGCGGCACGATCGACGTCAAGCTCGACGCCGCGAACGCCCCGCACACGGTCAACTCCTTCGGCTTCCTGGCCGGTGAGGGCTACTTCGACCACACCAAGTGCCACCGCCTGACCACCAGCGGCATCTACGTCCTGCAGTGCGGCGACCCGAAGGGCACCGGCCAGGGCGGCCCCGGCTACACCCTGCCCGACGAGAACCTCAAGGACGAGAAGCTCAAGGGGAACGTCTACCCCGCGGGCACGGTGGCGATGGCCAACACCGGCCAGCCGCACACCGGTGGCAGCCAGTTCTTCCTCGTCTACCAGGACAGCCCGCTGCCCCCGACCTACACGCCCTTCGGCACGATCGGCGCCGAGGGCATGAAGACGCTCAAGAAGATCGCTGACGCGGGTGAGGCGACCGGCGCCGGTGACGGAGCCCCGAACGCGACGGTGGTCGTCGACAAGGCGACGGTCGCCAAGTCCTGACACCGGCTCGCAGCCCTATCAGGCTTCCGGTGCCCGGTTGTTGCCCGCTCAGCGAAATTTCGGTCGCGCGGGATACGGACAGCCAGGGCGCCGGTCGCCTATGTTGGCGTTGTGTAGGGTGCCTGATCCGGCGGCTGCCCGCACCCGAATGATCAAGCCAGTGATCAAGCCGTCGGACCGGCCAGGGCGCGGCCCTGCCCGGAACAACTGTGGACGATGCGCGAGGGCCGCACGCCGGCCCCGGCATCATGTGGAGGAGGCGCTGTGAGCAGCGACCCATGGGGCCGCGTCGACGAGACGGGGACCGTGTACGTGCGTACTGCCGACGGTGAGCAGGTCGTCGGATCGTGGCAGGCCGGGTCTCCCGAGGAGGCCCTCGCTTACTTCGAGCGCAAGTACGAGGGCCTGGTCGTCGAGATCGGCCTCCTCGAGAAGCGGGTCAAGACCACCGACCTGTCGGCCAAGGACGCGATGGCCGCGATCGACCACCTGCGCACGCAGGTCGACGAGCACCACGCCGTCGGTGACCTCGACGCGCTGCGGACCCGGCTCGACAAGCTCGTCGCGACGGTCGAGGCGCGCCGCGAGGAGCGCAAGGCCGCCAAGGCCAAGCAGGCCGACGAGGCGCGGACGGCCAAGGAGGCGCTGGTCGCCGAGGCCGAGGAGCTGGCGGCGAGCGAGCAGTGGCGGGCCGCCGGGGAGCGGCTGCGCGCCCTGGTCGACACCTGGAAGGGCCTGCCGCGGCTGGACCGCAAGGCCGACGACGAGCTGTGGCACCGCTTCTCGCACGCCCGCTCGGCGTTCTCCAAGCGGCGCAAGGCGCACTTCGCCTCCCTCGACGCCCAGCGCGAGGAGGCCCGCAAGGCCAAGGAGAAGCTGGTCGCCGAGGCCGAGGCGCTCTCCGGGTCGACCGACTGGGGCCCGACGGCGGCGCGTTACCGCGAGCTGATGGCCGACTGGAAGGCCGTCGGCCGTGCGCAGCGCGAGGCGGAGGACGAGCTGTGGAGCCGCTTCCGCGGTGCGCAGGACGTCTTCTTCCAGGCGCGCAGCGAGGTGTTCGCCGAGCGCGACGCCGAGCAGCAGGTCAACCTGACGCGCAAGGAGGAGCTCGCGGTCGAGGCCGAGAAGCTGCTGCCCGTCACCGACCTGAAGGCGGCCCGTGCCGCGTTCCGCTCGATCAACGAGCGCTGGGAGGCCATCGGCCACGTCCCGCGCGACGCCCGCCCGAAGATCGAGGGCCGGATGCACGCGGTGGAGCGGGCCATCCAGGAGGCCGAGGAGGCCGAGTGGCGGCGGACGAACCCGGAGGCGCGGGCCCGTGCGGCGGGTCTGACCGGTCAGCTGCAGGCGGCGGTCGACAAGCTGCAGGAGCAGGTCGACAAGGCGCGTGCCGCCGGTAACGACGCCAAGGCCGACAAGCTCGCCAAGGAGCTGGAGGGCCGCAGGGCCCTGCTGGACCAGGCCCTGAAGGGGCTTGAGGAGTTCGGCGGCTGAACGGCCATATGAGTAAGGGGCTCCGGCTATTGCCGGAGCCCCTTACTCATATGGGGACGCTTACGGCCTGCGGGCCGACGTCACGCGGTAGACGTCGTAGACGCCCTCCACGCCCCGCACGGCCTTCAGGACGTGACCCAGGTGCTTCGGGTCGCCCATCTCGAAGGTGAAGCGCGAGGTGGCGACGCGGTCCCGGGACGTCTGCACGGCCGCGGAGAGGATGTTGACGTGCTGGTCGGACAGGACGCGCGTGACGTCCGACAGCAGCCGGGAGCGGTCCAGCGCCTCGACCTGGATGGCGACCAGGAAGACCGAGGACTGGGTGGGCGCCCACTCCACGTCGATGATCCGTTCGGGCTGCTGCGAGAGCGACTCGACGTTGACGCAGTCGGCGCGGTGCACCGAGATGCCGTTGCCCCGGGTGACGAAGCCGATGATGGGATCGCCCGGCACCGGCGTGCAGCACCGGGCCAGCTTCACCCAGACGTCCTCGACACCCTTGACGATCACGCCCGGGTCGGCGCTGGAGCGGCGCTTGGAGCGGCCGCGGATCGGGGTGGTCTCCTCGATGTCCTCGGTCGCCGCGTCCTCGCCGCCGAGGGCCTGCACGAGCTTCTGCACGACGCCCTGCGCCGCGACGTGGCCCTCGCCGATGGCGGCGTAGAGGGAGGAGATGTCGGGGTAGCGCATCTCGTGCGCGAGGGTGACCAGGGAGTCGCCGGTGAGGATCCGCTGGATCGGCAGGTTCTGCTTGCGCATGGCGCGCGCGATGGCGTCCTTGCCCTGCTCGATGGCCTCGTCGCGGCGCTCCTTGGAGAACCAGGCACGGATCTTGTTGCGGGCGCGGGGGGACTTGACGAAGCCCAGCCAGTCGCGGGAGGGGCCGGCGCCGGACGCCTTGGAGGTGAAGACCTCCACCAGATCGCCGTTGTCGAGGGTGGACTCCAGGGGCACGAGCCGCCCGTTGACCCGGGCTCCTATCGTGCGGTGGCCGACCTCGGTGTGCACGGCGTAGGCGAAGTCGACCGGGGTGGCACCGGCCGGGAGCGCTATGACATCGCCCTTGGGGGTGAAGACGAAGACCTCGTTGCGCGAGAGGTCGAAGCGCAGGGACTCCAGGAACTCGCCCGGGTCCTCGGTCTCCTTCTGCCAGTCGAGCAGCTGCCGCAGCCAGGCCATGTCATTGACGGTGTCCTGGTTCTTGCCGGCGTTCTTCGGCACGTCCGTGCGGACCTTGGAGGCGCCCGCGACGGCCTCCTGCTTGTACTTCCAGTGCGCGGCGATGCCGTACTCGGCGCGGCGGTGCATGTCGAACGTGCGGATCTGCAGCTCGACGGGCTTGCCGCTGGGGCCTATGACCGTCGTGTGCAGCGACTGGTACATGTTGAACTTGGGCATCGCGATGTAGTCCTTGAACCGCCCCGGGACCGGGTTCCACCGGGCGTGGACGGTGCCGAGCGCCGCGTAGCAGTCGCGGACGGTGTCGACGAGGACGCGGATGCCCACCAGGTCGTAGATCTCGGCGAAGTCGCGGCCCCGCACGATCATCTTCTGGTAGACGCTGTAGTAGTGCTTCGGGCGGCCGGTGACGGTGGCCTTGATGCGGGCGGCGCGCAGGTCGGCCTGGACCTCGTCGGTGACGATCGCCAGGTACTCGTCGCGCTTGGGGGCCCGCTCGGCGACGAGACGGACGATCTCGTCGTACATCTTGGGGTAGAGGATCGCGAAGGCGAGGTCCTCCAGCTCCCACTTGATGGTGTTCATGCCCAGCCGGTGCGCCAGCGGGGCGTAGATCTCCAGCGTCTCGCGGGCCTTCTTCTCCTGCTTCTCCCGCTTGAGGTAGCGCATGGTGCGCATGTTGTGCAGGCGGTCGGCGAGCTTGATGACCAGGACGCGCGGGTCCTTGGCCATGGCGACGACCATCTTGCGGACGGTCTCGGCCTGCGCGGCCTCGCCGAACTGCACCCGGTCGAGCTTGGTGACGCCGTCGACGAGCAGGGCGACCTGGTCGCCGAAGTCGCGGCGGAGGTCGTCCAGGCCGTACTCGGTGTCCTCGACGGTGTCGTGCAGGAGGCCCGCCATCAGCGTGGCCGGGTCCATGCCGAGCTCGGCGAGGATCGTGGTCACCGCGAGGGGGTGGGTGATGTACGGATCGCCGCTCTTGCGCTTCTGGCCGCGGTGCCAGCGCTCGGCGACCTGGTAGGCGCGCTCGATCTGGCGCAGGGTCGTGGCGTCGGCCTTGGGGTCGTTGCCGCGGACGATGCGCAGGAGCGGTTCGAGGACCGGGTTGTACGGGCTGGAGCGCTGGACGCCGAGGCGGGCGAGGCGGGCCCGGACGCGGCTGGAGGAGCCGGGGCGGGGAGCGCTCGGCGGGGGCGTGGGCCGGGCGGGTGACGTACCGGCGACGGCCGGGACGGGGCTCTTCGGCCCGCTGTTCGCCTCCGGGCCGGCGGGCGGCCGGGGCGTGGACTCAGGCGCGCTCTGCGGGCGGCCCTTGGGCGTGCCCGCGGCCGCCGCGGCCTCGGGAGACGGCTTGTCCGGTGTTGCGGCGGTGAGCGGCTGGGCCTCGTCTGGCAAGAGCACTCCTCATGCGGGGTCCGGCCCCCCGATCAGGTCCGGACTCCCATGGTATCGACCCGGGCGGCGGGGCTGCCGCGCACCCGGCTGTGCTCAGGAGAACGCGGGACGGCCCCCGGGGTCTTCCCCGGGGGCCGTCCCGCGTGCCGTGCCCGCGCCGTCGTGGCCGGTCAGACCGTGATCAGCGCCTCCAGCGGCGCACCGCCGAGGGCGTCGGCCAGCCGCTCGCGGCCGGGCAGGAAGCCCAGCTCCATGAGGACCACGACACCGGCCGGCTCGGCGCCGGCCCTGCGGATCAGCCGGAGCGAGGCCTCGGCGGTGCCGCCGGTGGCCAGGACGTCGTCGATAACGAGGACGCGGTCGCCCGGGCCCACGGCGTCGGCGTGCATCTCGATCTCCGCGGTGCCGTACTCCAGCTCGTACGCCTGGGTGAGCGTGGCCCCGGGGAGCTTGCCGGCCTTGCGCACGGGCACGAAGCCGAGCCCCGCGCGGACGGCGGCCGGGGCGCCGAGGATGAAGCCCCGGGCCTCCAGGCCGACGACCTTGGTGGCGCCGTGGCGCTTGCACAGCTCCGCGAGGGCGTCGGTCAGGGCGGCGAAGGCCGTGGCGTCGGCGAGCAGCGGGGTGATGTCCTTGAACATCACGCCGGGCTTCGGGTAGTCGGGTACGTCGTGGATGTGCGTGAGCAGCAGGTCGCGCAGCTTCTCGTCGGCCGGGCCGACTCCGGTGGCGCTCATCGGCGCTTCCCCGGCGTACGGCCGCGGGTGCCGCGGGAGCGGGGGGCGACGACACCGGCCGCGGCGTCCTCCGCGTCCTCGTCGGTGCTGCCGGGGACGGCGTCGCGCGGCCCGGACTCGCCGGTCTCGCCCGACTCGCCCTTCGCGGCCGCGGCGGCACGCTTGGCGCGCACCCGCTTGGCCAGGGCCTTCATCTGCGGGTCGCGCTCCTTGAAGTCGGCGACCAGCGGGGTGGCGATGAAGATCGAGGAGTAGGCGCCGGCCGCGAGGCCGACGAACAGGGCGAGCGAGATGTCGTTGAGCATGCCCGCGCCGAGGAGGCCGCCGCCGATGAACAGCAGGCCGGCGACCGGCAGCAGCGCCACCACCGTGGTGTTGATCGACCGCACCAGGGTGCCGTTGAGGCTGCGGTTGGCGATCTCGCTGTACGTGAAGCGGGTCTGCTTCGTGATGTCCTTCGAGCTCTCCTTCAGGCCGTCGAAGACGACGACGGTGTCGTAGAGGGAGTAACCGAGGATGGTGAGCAGACCGATCACGGTGCCCGGGGTGACCTCGAAGCCGACCAGGGCGTAGACGCCGACGGTGATCGTGAGGTCGTGGATCAGGGCGACCAGGGCGGCGAGCGCCATGCGCCACTCGAAGGCGATCGCGAGGTAGATCACCACGAGGATCATGAAGATGCCGAGGCCGGTCCACGCCTTGTTGGCGATCTGGTCGCCCCAGCTCGGGCCGACGATGTCGGTGTTGACCTTGTCCGTGGAGACGCCGAGCTTCTTCGCCAGGGCTTCCTGGGTGGCGCGCGACTGCTCGGTGGTGACGTCGCTGACCTGGATGCGCAGCGGGCCGTTGCCGAGCTTCTGGGCGATCGCCGTGTGGCCGGAGGCCTCCTCCGCGGTCAGCCGGCCGGCTTCGGCCGAGACCTTGGTGCTGGGCGTGGTGAAGACCGCGCCGCCGGAGAACTCGATGCCCATGTTCAGGCCGCGCACCCCCAGGCCGACGATGGCCGTGATGGTGATGAGGATCGAGATGCCGTACCAGATCTTCCGCTTGCCCACGAAGTCGTAGCCGACCTCGCCGCGGTAGAGCCGGGCGCCGAGATTGCCGAGCTTGGACATCTCACGCCTCCTTGGGGTCGACGGGGGCGGAGGGGCGGCGGCGGGAGGCCCGCAGCGGCGGCTTGACGCCGAGCCGCTTGGGGTCGAGCCCGGACCACGGGTGCCCGCTCGCGAAGAACTTGCGCCGGGCGAGGAGCGTCATCAGCGGCTTGGTGAAGAAGAAGACCACGACGACGTCGAGGAGGGTGGTCAGACCGAGCGTGAACGCGAAGCCCTGCACCTTGCCGACGGTGACGATGAAGAGCACCGCGGCGGCGAGGAAGGACACGAAGTCGGAGACCAGGATCGTGCGGCGGGCGCGCGGCCAGCCGCGCTCGACGGCCGGGCGCAGGGTGCGGCCCTCGCGGATCTCGTCCCGGATGCGCTCGAAGTAGACGATGAAGGAGTCGGCGGTGATGCCGATCGCGACGATCGCACCGCAGACGGCCGGCAGGTTCAGCGCGAAGCCGATGGCCTGGCCCAGCAGCACCATGATCGTGTAGGTGAGGATCGCCGAGCACAGGAGGCTGGCGAGGGCGACGAGCGCGAGACCGCGGTAGTACGCCACCAGGTAGACGATCACCAGGGCGAGGCCGATGGCACCGGCGAGGAGACCGGCGCGCAGCTGCTCGCCGCCGAGGGCGGCGGTGACGGTCTGCTCGGTGACGACGTCGAAGGAGAGCGGCAGGGCGCCGTAGGACAGCACGTTGGCGAGGTCCTGGGCGCTGGCCTGCGTGAAGCCGCCGGAGATCTCCGCCTGGCCGCCCGTGATCGACGTGGAGACGGAGGGGTCGGAGACGACCTCGCCGTCCAGGACGATCGCGAACTGGTTCTGCGGGGGCTGCTTGCTCGCGAGCTGGCCGGTGACGTCGGCGAACTTCTTGGAGCCGCTGGAGTCGAACTTCAGCTGGACGAGCCAGCCGCGGCCCTGCTGGCTGTCGAAGACGGCGCTGGCGCTGGAGACGCCGGTGCCCTCGACGGAGACGGGACCGAGGATCTCCTTGGCCGAGCCGTCCTTCTTGCACGCGACGATGACGTCGCTGGTGGCCGCACTCGAGGCGGCCTCGCCGGCCTTGGCACGACCCTCGGGGGTGGTGCAGTCCAGGGCGTCGAGCTTCTTCTGCAGCGCGGCGACGTCGGCCGGGGAGGGCGTGGGCTCCTTGGCCTTGCCGTCCTTCTTGCCGTCGTCCTTCTTGGCGTCGTCCTTCTTCTCGTCCTTCGCCTTGTCGTCCTTGGCGACGGCCGAGGCGGACGGGGTGGCGTCGGCCTTGACGGCGTCGGTGACGGGGCGGCCCTGCTGACGCGGGCTCGCGCTCGACGACGGGCTCGCGCCGGCCGAGGCGGAGGCGGAGGGCGCGCCGGACGGCTTGCTCTTGTCGTCCTTGGCCTTGCCGTCCTTGTCCTTGCCGGAGTCCTTGGCGGAGGAGGAGGCGTTGGGAGTGGGCTCGGTCTTGGCGCCGGGCGCCACGGACAGCACGGGGCGGAAGCCGAGCTTGGCGGTGGTACCGACCTGCTGGCGGGCCTGCTTCGCGTTCGTCCCCTTGGGGATGTTCACGATGATGTGGTTGTCGCCCTGCGTCTGGACCTCGGCCTCGGTGACGCCGAGGCCGTTGACGCGCCGCTCGATGATGCCGACCGCGGTGTTCATGTTGGTCGGGTTGATCGCGTTGGGCTTGCCGGGCTCGTTCTTGGCCTCCAGCGTGAAGCTGGTTCCGCCCGCCAGGTCGATGCCCAGCCGCGGCGTGGTCCGCCCGGAGGCGAACATCCCCCCGGTGAGCGCCACCATGGCGATCAGGATCAGGGCCAGGACCCGGCCCGGCCTGCCCTGGCCGCCCGGGGACCTGCGGCCCTTCTTCGGTGCTGCCACCTTGTCGTTTCTCCCTGTCCAACCGCCCGGTTCCGTGCTTTCGCCGGGCGGCCACGAATGTAGTGGGGACCTGCCCCCCGCCGGAGCCTAGACCGTCAGGGAACCGCGGCGCACTGCGCCGGGCAGTGCTCCGCGGTTCCTCGAAGGGCTACTTCGCGTCGGTGTCGCCGTCCTGCTTGCCGTCCCGCCCGGCGTCCTTGGCGTCCTTGGCGTCCTTGATCTCGGGCTCGGTGGTCTCCGGCTCGGCGGCCTCGCCCTTGCCCAGGTCGATCTTCTTCTCGTCCGCGGCCGCGGACTCGGTCAGCGACGAGGCGTCGTCCGGGACGACAGGGGTCTCGGACTCGGCCGGATCGATCCCGTGGACGATGCGGTTGTACTCGGCGTCCTCCAGGACGGCGCCGATGGCGTTCTTCGCGTAGATGGCGTGGACGCCGGGGGCCACCTCGAGGAGGACCGTGTCGTCGTTGACCTCCTTGACGGTGGCGTACATGCCGCCGATCGTCCGCACACCGGTGCCCGGGTGCATCTGGTCGCGCATCTGCGCCGCCTGGCGCTGCTTGTTCTTGGCCGACCGCGTCATCAGGAACATGGCCCCGATGAGCACGATGAACGGCAGGAGAGTCACGATATTCACGGGACGGGGTTTCCTTCACACGACCGCGGGGGTGCGGCCTTCTACGGGGGTGGTATGCCGCGCCGGTACGGACGGCATCGGCGGAGTCTAAGCGAGTCCGCGCCTATGGAACAACGCCCAGCATGGCACCGTGGTTCCTGACCGGACCAGCCCCCGCGCCGTCACCCGCCGAAGAGGCCCTGCTGGGGCGGGGTGCCCGCCGGACCCGCTTCGTTGACGAGGCCGAGGTGGGCCCACGCGGCCGGAGTGGCGATGCGGCCCCTGGGCGTACGGGCCAGCAGCCCCTCGCGGACGAGGAACGGCTCGGCGACCTCCTCGACCGTCTCGCGCTCCTCGCCGACCGCCACGGCCAGGGTCGACAGGCCGACCGGGCCGCCGCCGAAGAGCTTGAGCAGGGCGGTCAGGACGGCGCGGTCGAGGCGGTCGAGGCCGCGGGCGTCGACCTCGTAGACGTCCAGGGCCTGGGCGGCGATCTCGCGGGTGATCACTCCGTCGGCCTTGACCTGGGCGTAGTCGCGGACGCGGCGCAGCAGGCGGTTGGCGATGCGGGGGGTGCCGCGGGAGCGGCCGGCGATCTCGGCGGCACCCTTCTCGTCTATCTCCACGTCGAGCAGGCTCGCCGAGCGGTGGACGACGCGCTGCAGCTCGGCGGGGGCGTAGAACTCCATGTGGCCGGTGAAGCCGAAGCGGTCGCGCAGCGGGGGCGGGAGGAGGCCCGCCCGGGTGGTCGCGCCGACGAGGGTGAAGGGCGGCAGCTCCAGGGGGATGGCGGTGGCGCCGGGGCCCTTGCCGACGATCACGTCGACGCGGAAGTCCTCCATCGCCATGTAGAGCATCTCCTCGGCGGGCCGGGACATGCGGTGGATCTCGTCGAGGAAGAGGACCTCGCCCTCGGTGAGGGAGGAGAGGATCGCGGCGAGGTCGCCGGCGTGCTGGATGGCGGGGCCGGAGGTGATGCGGATGGGGGCGCCCATCTCGGCCGCGATGATCATCGAGAGGGTGGTCTTGCCGAGGCCGGGGGCGCCGGAGAGCAGGACGTGGTCGGCGGTGGCGCCGCGGGCGCGGGCGGCCTTGAGGACGAGGTCGAGCTGCTCGCGCACACGCTCCTGGCCGACGAACTCGCCGAGGTCCTTGGGGCGCAGCGCGGCCTCGACGGCGCGGTCCTCGCCGTCGGCGTCGGTGCCCACGAGGCGGTCGCCTGCGGGGGGTGTCTCCGCGTACGCGGAGTCGTCGTCCCAGTTCACGGGTTGAACCTCATGGTCGTCTCGTCCTCTTGTCCTCGTGCCCTCATGTGCGCGTGCCCTCGCCGGGCTGCGGTCAGCGGGCCCGGTTCAGCGTCTGCAGCGCCGCCCGCAGCAACTGGCTCACCTGCGGCTGGCCGCCGTCGGCGAGAGCGGCCTCCGCCCGGGGCGCCACCGCTTCCACCGCCTCGTCGGCCTCCCGGGCGGCGTAGCCCAGGCCGACGAGCGCGCCGTGCAGCTGATCGCGCCAGCCGCCGGCGGCGGGGGCGGCGGCCGGGGCTGCGGAGCCGATGGGCTTGCCGAGCCGGTCCTTCAGCTCCAGGAGCAGCTTCTGCGCGCCCTTCTTGCCGATGCCGGGGACGGCGGTGAGCGCCTTCTCGTCGCCCGAGGCGAAGGCGCGCCGCAGGGCTTCGGGGCTGTGGACGGCGAGCATGGCCTGGGCGAGGCGGGGGCCGACGCCGCTGGCGGTCTGCAGCAGCTCGAAGGTCTGGCGCTCGTCGTCGTCGGCGAAGCCGTAGAGCGTCAGGGAGTCCTCGCGGACGACGAGGGAGGTGGCGAGGCGGGCCGGCCGGCCGACCCGCAGGCCCGACAGGGTGTTGGGCGTGCACTGGACGGCCATGCCGATGCCGCCGACCTCGACGACCGCGGTGTCGGGGGCGAGGGCGGCGACGGGGCCGGAGACGAAGGCGATCATCGGGTGCCCTTCGGGAGGCGGACGGGAGCGGTGGTGCGGCGCTGGGCGGCGGCGAGCTGCTGCAGGCGGGCGGCCGCGGGGGCGCGCCAGATGTGGCAGATGGCCAGGGCCAGGGCGTCGGCGGCGTCGGCCGGCTTCGGCGGCGCGTCGAGCCGCAGGAGGCGGGTGACCATGGAACCGACCTGGGCCTTGTCGGCCCGGCCGGAGCCGGTGACGGCCGCCTTGACCTCGCTGGGGGTGTGCAGGGCGACGGGCAGGCCGCGGCGGGCGGCGCAGAGCATGGCGACGGCGCTGGCCTGGGCCGTGCCCATGACCGTACGGACGTTGTGCTGGCTGAAGACGCGCTCCACGGCGACGAATTCGGGCCGGTGCTCGTCGAGCCACTGCTCGATGCCGCGCTCTATGAGGACGAGGCGGTCGGCGACCTCGGCGTCCGCGGGGGTGCGCACCACGCCGACGCCGATCATGCGCAGCGGACGGCCCGCGACGCCTTCGACCACGCCGACGCCGCACCGCGTCAGCCCCGGGTCCACGCCCAGCACCCGCATCGGTCCCTCCCCTTCGCTCACCTGCCCGGGCAGGCTACCGGCTGCCACTGACAACGGCCGATCATGCCGACGGGCCGGCGGGGTGTGTTCCCCGCCGGCCCGTCCGCCGGCCGCAGCCGGAAGCCTTACGCGTCGACCTTCTCCATGACGTCGTCGGAGACGTCGAAGTTGGCGAAGACGTTCTGGACGTCGTCGCTGTCCTCGAGCGCGTCGATCAGCTTGAAGATCTTGCGCGCGCCCTCCTCGTCGAGCTCCACCTGCATGGTGGGGACGAAGTTGGCCTCGGCGGAGTCGTAGTCGATGCCCGCCTCCTGGAGCGCGGTGCGGACCGCGACCAGGTCGGTGGCCTCGCTGATGACCTCGAAGTTCTCGCCGAGGTCGTTGACCTCTTCGGCACCGGCGTCCAGGACGGCGCCCAGGACGTCGTCCTCGGTCAGCTCGCCCTTGGGGACGATGATGACGCCCTTGCGGTTGAACAGGTACGACACCGAGCCCGGGTCGGCCATGGAGCCGCCGTTGCGGGTCATGGCGACGCGCACGTCGGAGGCGGCGCGGTTGCGGTTGTCGGTGAGGCACTCGATGAGCACCGCGACGCCGTTCGGGCCGTAGCCCTCGTACATGATCGTCTCGTAGTCGGCGCCGCCGGCCTCGAGGCCGCCGCCGCGCTTGACCGCGGAGTCGATGTTCTTGTTCGGGACCGACTGCTTCTTCGCCTTCTGGATGGCGTCGTACAGCGTCGGGTTGCCGTCGATGTCGACGCCGCCCATGCGGGCCGCGACCTCGATGTTCTTGATCAGCTTCGCGAAGAGCTTGCCGCGCTTGGCATCGATCACGGCCTTCTTGTGCTTCGTCGTAGCCCATTTAGAGTGGCCGGACATCCGCCTGTCTCCTTCGCGTAACCAACTTCTGAAACGAACGACAGAGATCCTACCGGGACCGGGCTACCGGGCTGCGCGCACCATGTCCACGAACATGGCGTGGACGCGGTGGTCGCCGGTGAGTTCCGGGTGGAAGGACGTGGCCAGCACGTTGCCCTGGCGCACGCCGACGGTGTGGCCGTCGTGCGTGGCGACGACCTCGGCGCCGGCGCCGACGGACTCGACCCAGGGGGCGCGGATGAAGACGCCCTCGACGGGGCCGCCCTCGATGCCGGCCACCTCGACGGCCGCCTCGAAGGACTCGTTCTGCCGGCCGAAGGCGTTGCGACGGACGATCATGTCGATGCCGCCGAGCGTCTCCTGGTCCTCGCGCCCGTCGAGCAGCTTGTCGGCCAGCATGATCATGCCGGCGCAGGTGCCGTAGACGGGCATCCCGGCCTTCACGCGCTCGCGCAGCGGCTCCAGCATGCCGAAGACGACGGCGAGCTTGGACATGGTGGTGGACTCGCCGCCGGGTATCACCAGGCCGTCGATCTCCGCGAGCTCTTCGGGGCGGCGCACGGGGCGGGCGAGGGCGTCGGCGGACGCGAGGGCGACGAGGTGCTCGCGGACGTCGCCCTGCAGGGCGAGGACGCCGATGGTGGGCGTGGAAAGGGATGCCACGAGGTTTCTCCGTCTCGGGTCTCTCGGGTCTGGACGACGGGCGGGCGGCCCCCAGCGTGCGCGGGCCGCCCGGCCGGGGAAGCGGTGTGCGTTACCAGCCGCGGTTGGCGTAGCGCTCGGCCTCGGGGAGGGTGTCGCAGTTGATGCCGACCATGGCCTCGCCCAGGTTGCGGGAGGCGTCCGCGATGACCTTCGGGTCGTCGTAGAAGGTGGTGGCCTTCACGATGGCGGCGGCGCGCTTGGCCGGGTCGCCGGACTTGAAGATGCCGGAGCCGACGAAGACGCCCTCGGCGCCGAGCTGGCGCATCAGCGCGGCGTCGGCCGGGGTGGCCACGCCGCCCGCGGAGAAGAGGACGACCGGCAGCTTGCCGAGCTCGGCGACCTCCTTGACGAGCTCGTACGGGGCGCGCAGGTCCTTGGCGGCGGCGAACAGCTCGTTGTTGTCGAAGCCGCGCAGCTTGGCGATCTCGTTCTTGATCTGGCGCAGGTGGCGCACGGCCTCCACGACGTTGCCGGTGCCGGCCTCGCCCTTGGAGCGGATCATGGCGGCGCCCTCGGCGATGCGGCGCAGGGCCTCGCCCAGGTTGGTGGCACCGCAGACGAAGGGGGTCGTGAAGGCCCACTTGTCGGAGTGGTTGATCTCGTCGGCCGGGGTGAGGACCTCGGACTCGTCGATGTAGTCGACGCCGAGGGACTGCAGGACCTGCGCCTCGACGAAGTGGCCGATGCGGGACTTGGCCATGACCGGGATGGAGACGGCGCCGATGATCTCTTCGATCATGTTGGGGTCGGACATGCGGGCCACGCCGCCGTCCTTGCGGATGTCGGCCGGCACCCGCTCGAGCGCCATGACGGCGACCGCGCCCGCGTCCTCGGCGATCTTCGCCTGCTCGGCGTTGACGACGTCCATGATCACGCCGCCCTTGAGCTGCTCGGCCATGCCGCGCTTGACACGGGCGGTACCGGTCTCGGGGGTGGTGGACGTGCTGGGGACCGTGCTGGACACGTTGTGACCTCACTATCAAGGGCGGTAATGCTGCGACCCTCATACAACCCAGCCGGTATTCCCCGGAAAAAGAGCCAATCCGAGGCCGGTGGCCTGTCCGGTCCTCCGGTGGCCGGTCAGGCGCCGGCCCGGGGCTCCAGGGCGGCGGGCGGCTCGTCGTCCATCTCGAAGGCCAGCGGGAAGGGCGCGTGGCCCGCGAGGCGGAACCAGCGCACGACGCGGTGCTTGCGCACGGCGCGGGCGGCGCGGACCGCGTCGTTGTGGAAGCGCCTGGCCATCGGCACCCTGCGGACCGCCTCGGACAGCTCGTTCAGCGACTCCTCGCCGCCGGGCGCCTCCCGGACGACCTCGACCTGCGGCGCCTCCGCGAACACCGCGCGCAGGGCCTGGCTGAGCTCGCTCTCGGCGACCTCGCGCTGCTCCTCCTCGGCCTGCCGGGCGGCGTGCGCGGCCTGGTAGAGCACGATCGAGGCGGCCGGATCGAGGACTCCCGCCGTACCCAGCTCCTGGGCGACCGAGGCGCGGCGCAGCAGCTGGGCGTCCAGGGCGGCGCGGGCGGCGTCGATACGGCTGTGCAGGCGGTCCAGCCGGCCGGCGGTCCAGCTCAGATAGACGCCGATGACGACCAGTGCGGCGACGATCCAGATCAGTGTGGTCACGCCGGGCCACGTTACCGCTCGCCGCGGGGCCGCCGGCGCGGAGCGGGCCCGCTGCGCGGAGCGAGGCGTCGCGGGGGCGGAACCCTGGTACGGCGCCGCGTGGCCTTGCCGGGCGGCGGGCGGGGGCGGGCCGCCGCCGGCCAACAGCGGGCGGGACCAGGGGAATCCGCCACGGTGGCTGCTCCTCGCGGCAGCGGGCTACCGGGCGGGTCCGGGGCGGCGCTCCACCTGTGGGTGGAGACGTGGCGCCGGGAACTCCACCCTCGTCTCTGCCCTGGCTCCGATCCGTCTCCACCCGGCCCCCGCCTAGCGTCGGTCATGACACCGGAGGCCCGTGAAGGACCGGCACCGCACGGGGGAGGAAACCCCATGACACCGCACGCCCGGCGAGCGCTGCTCGTCCCCTTGACCGTCACGATCGCTCTGCCCCTCGCGCTGTACTACGTGCTGCGGGCGCAGGGCGCCCCGCAGTGGCAGGCCCTGCTCATCAGCGGCGCGATACCGGCCGCGCATGCGGCCGTGACGGCCGTCCGCCGCCGTCACGCCGCCCTCTTCGACCTGCTCGTCACCGCCCTGCTCGCCGTCTCCGCGGCCACGTCGCTCGTCAGCGGGGATCCGCGGGTGCTGCTGCTCAAGGACGCCGCACTACCGGCCGTGCTGGGTCTGTGGATCACGGGCAGCCTGTTCCTCGCGCGGCCCTTCGCCTTCCACTTCGGCGACCATCTGCGCCGGGGCGCTGCGCGGGAGCAGGCCGAGGGCGCCTGGCGGGATGTGCCCGCATACCGGCAGGCGTTGCGGAACCTGACTCTGCTGTGGGGTGGCATACAACTGCTCGATGCCGTGCTGAGCACGGTGCAGGCGCTGGTGCTGCCCGTCGACGTGGTCCCGGTGATCGGCCGGATCCAGTCGTTCACCCTGCTGGCGCTGGTGGCGGTGATCACGGTGCGGCGCAGCCGGCGCTTCCGGGCGGAGCACGGCATATCCCTGTTCGGGACGGCGGGCATGGAGGGCACGGCGAGTGCGGAGGGCAGGGGCGAGAGTCCGGTGCCGCAGGAGGCGGAAGGCCGCGCGTAGCGCGCCGCTCCCCCGGCCGCGGCTGCGGCTCGGCTCCGGCTCCGGCTCCGGCTCGGAGAGGCTCCCGGCCGGAGCCGACCGGAGACAACGAGCCGCCGCATCGGCGACAAGCCACCATGGCAGACAAGCCACCACGGCAACAGCCCGGCGGAATGCTCAGCCTGCGGCCACCGGCACGGACCGGCCCCCGGCGGGCGATCCGCCGGAAGGGCTAGTCGCGGGCGAGGCCGAAGCGGGCGCGCAGGCCGCTGCGTTCGTCGGCGGCGACCGAGGCCGCGCCGGCCGTGACCGTCTCGTAGACGGCCAGGATGTCGGCGCCCACGCGGGACCAGTCGAAGCGGCGCACATGCGTACTGCCGCGCTCGCTCAGTCCGGCCCGCAGCTCCGGGTCGCCCAGCAGCCGCACGGCCGCGGCGGCGAGCGCGTCGGCGTCCTCGTTGGCGAACAGCTCGCCGGCCGAGCCCTGGTCGAGCACCTGGGCGAAGGCGTCGAGGTCGCTGGCGAGGACGGGAGCGCCCGCCGACATCGCCTCGACCAGGATGATGCCGAAGGACTCCCCGCCCGTGTTGGGGGCGACGTAGACGTCGACGCTGCGCAGCAGCCGCGCCTTGTCCTCGTCGCTGACCATGCCGAGGAACTCGACCCGGTCGCGCATCTCGGGGGGCAGGCCGGCCACGGCCTCCTCCTCGTCGCCCCGGCCGGCGACCAGCAGCCGGGCGTCCGGGCAGGCGGCGAAGATCTTCGGCAGCGCCCGCATCAGCACCGGCAGGCCCTTGCGGGGCTCGTCGATGCGGCCGATGAAGCCGATCGTCCCGCCCTGCCACTCCCGCTTGGGCTCGGCGCGGGCGAAGAAGTCCACGTCGACGCCGTTGGGGATGACCACGGCGTCACCGCCCAGGTGCTCGACGAGCGTCCTGCGGGCGTATTCGCTCACCGCGATCCGGGCGCTGATCTTCTCCAGGGCGGGCTGCAGGATCGGATAGGCCGCGATCATCGCCCGGGAGCGCGGATTGGAGGTGTGGAAGGTCGCCACGATCGGGCCCTGCGCGGCCCAGCAGGTCAGCAGGCCCAGCGAAGGGGAGGTGGGTTCGTGGATGTGGATGACGTCGAAGCCGCCGTCGTGCAGCCAGCGCCGCACCCGGGCGGCCGACAGGAAGCCGAAGTTCAGCCGCGCCACGGAGCCGTTGTACGGGACGGGCACGGCCCGCCCGGCCGAGACGACGAACGGCGGCAGCGGGGTCTCGTCGTCCGCCGGGGCCAGCACGGACACCTCGTGGCCCAGCCGGATGAGATGCTCGGCCAGGTCCCGGATGTGGAACTGCACGCCGCCCGGCACGTCCCACGAGTAGGGACAGACGATCCCGATCCTCATGCCCCGGTCCTCCGGTCGCTCTCGGCCCTGCCCGCGCCTTCGCCTTCACCCGCGACCTCGCCCACGGCCTCGCCCCCCGCGTCCTGCCCGGGCCGCGCGTCCTGCGCCGGACCGCCGGACGGTGCACCGTCCGCCGTGTCCGGGCGCGGCTCGAGGTCGGCGAGCCACAGTCGCTGGAGCATATGCCAGTCCTCGGGGTGCTCGGCGATCCCGGCCGCGAAGACGTCGGCGACCTGCTGGGTCATCGCCGCGGCCTTCGCGGCGCGCGTGCCCTCCTCGGGCACCTCGACCGGAGCGTGCACGCGCCCCTTCATCACCGGCGAGCGGTCGTACCAGAGCGTCACCGGAAGCAGCAGCGCCCCGGTCTGCACGGCGAGCATCGCGGGCCCGGCGGGCATCTTCGTGGCCTCGCCGAAGAAGGTGACCTCTATGCCGGAGGCGGACAGGTCGCGGTCGGCCACCAGGCACACCAGGCCCCCGGCGCGCAGCCGGCGCGCCAGCGTGCCGAAGGCGCTGCCGCCCGCGTGGGGCAGCACCTCCATGCCCAGTCCCTCGCGGTAGGCGACGAACCGGTCGTAGAGCGTCTCGGGCTTCAGCCGCTCGGCCACGGTGGTGAAGGGCACCCCGAGCCGCGTGGTCACCCACGCGCCCGCGAGGTCGTAGTTGCCCATGTGCGGCAGCGCGACGACCACGCCGCGGCCGCTCGCCAGGGCCTTCTCCAAGTGGTCCAGGCCCTCCGGGGCGAAGGACGTGCGCCTGCGCTCCGCACTCCACACCGGCAGCCGGAAGGATTCCATCCAGTAGCGCATGTACGAGCGCATGCCCGCCCGCGACACCTGCGCCAGGCGCTCCGCGGACGCCCCGGGCAGCACCCGGGCCAGGTTGGCCTCCAGGCGCAGCACCCCGCCGCCGCGCCGCCGCCACGCCGCGTCCGCGATCTGCTGCCCCAGCCGTACGGCCACCGGCTCCGGCAGCTTCTTGACCGCGGCCCAGCCGAGCCCGTAGAGCGCGTCGGTCAGCCGCTCCTTCACCCGTTGCCACCGCCCTGCGCCGCAGCGGCCTCGGCCTCGGCCTCCGCCTCGGCCGACTCGCGGCGCACCGTCACCACGCGCTGGATCAGGGTGACCAGGCTGCCCGCGGCCACGATCCACAGCGCCACCGGGAGCAGGTACTGGATGCCCGGCACGCCGAACTCGTGCAGGCCCGCGAGGCCGCACGCCACCAGCGAGATGACGAGCCGCTCGGCCCGCTCGACCAGCCCGTTGACGTTCACCGGCAGGCCGATGCTCTCGCCGCGCGCCTTCGTGTACGACACGACCTGGCCGCTGGCGAGGCAGAAGATCGCCACCGCGCACAGCACGTTGTCGTCGCCACTGCCCGCGTACCACAGCGCCAGCCCGCCGAAGATCGCCGAGTCGGCGACCCGGTCGAGCGTCGAGTCGAGGAAGGCGCCCCAGCGGCTGGAGCGGCCCAGCTGCCGGGCCATGTTGCCGTCCACCAGGTCCGAGAAGACGAACAGGGTGATGACGACCGTGCCCCAGAAGAACTCCCCCCGGGGGTAGAAGACCAGTGCACCCGCCACGACGCCGCCGGTACCGACGAGGGTCACCGCGTCCGGACTGACGCCGAGGCGGATGAGCAGGGCGGCGAACGGCGTGAGAACACGCGTGAAGAACGCACGCGCGTACTTGTTCAGCATGGCCTTCCCGGAGGGGTGTCGTATCGGGCCGCGTGGTCAGGAGGCCACCGGCTGGCCCATCGTAGCCAGGCGCCCCCTCGGCGCCGCGCACGCACTGCTCGCAGCGCGCGCACCGGCGCCTCCGCCGCCCCGGCGGAGCCCCCGCGGGGCGTACGGGTGTACCTGCCTGTGCGACGTATGGACGCAGCGTTACCGCAGTGGAAAGCTCGGTGTACCGCAGGTGTCGACCGGGAGGCGGGACACATGGGCGAGAAGACGAGCACGTACCCAGGGGCCGCGGGCAGAGCAGTATCGGCCGACCGGCCGAGCCACGTACGCAATGTGGTGCTGGTCGGCCACAGCGGCTCCGGAAAGACGACGCTGGTGGAGGCCCTCGCGCTGGCGACCGGCGCGGTCAACCGGGCCGGCCGCGTCGAGGACGGCGGCGCACTGTCGGACTACGACGAGATCGAGCACCGCCAGCAGCGCTCGGTCCAGCTGTCGCTGGCCCCCGTGGAATGGGCCGGAATCAAGATCAACCTGCTGGACACCCCCGGCTACGCCGACTTCGTCGGGGAGCTCAGGGCCGGTCTGCGAGCGGCGGACGCGGCCCTCTTCGTCGTCTCGGCCGCCGAGGGCGCCGAGAACATCACCGGCGCCACCCGCGCGGTCTGGGAGGAGTGCGCCGCCGTCGGCATGCCCCGCGCCATCGTCATCACCCATCTGGAGGCGGCCCGCTCCGACTTCGACGAAATGACGGAAACCTGCCGGACGGCCTTCGGCGGCGACTCCCCCGACAGCGTCCTGCCGCTCTACCTGCCGCTGCACGGACCCGAGGGAGCCGACGGGCACCGCTCCGTCGCCGGCCTGATCGGCCTGCTCTCCCAGCGCGTCTTCGACTACTCCTCCGGCGAACGGGCCGAGGCCGCACCCGGCCCCGAGCACCTGCCGCTCATCGAGGAGGCCCGCAACCGGCTCATCGAGGGGATCATCGCCGAGAGCGAGGACGAGACCCTCATGGACCGCTACCTCGGCGGCGAGGAGATCGACGTCAAGACCCTCATCGAGGACCTGGAGCGCGCCGTCGCACGCGGCAGCTTCCACCCCGTCCTCGCCGCCGCACCCGCCCCCGAGGGCGCCCGGCAGGGCCTCGGCACCGTCGAGCTCCTGGAGCTGATCACCGGCGGCTTCCCCACCCCCCTCGAACGCGAGGCCCCGGCCGTCACCACCCCCGACGGCCGCCCCCACCCGCCCGTCACCTGCGACCCCGCGGGCCCCCTCGCCGCCGAAGTGATCAAGACCTCCTCCGACCCCTACGTCGGCCGGATCTCCCTCGTCCGCGTCTTCTCCGGCACCCTGCGCCCCGACGAGACCGTCCACGTCTCCGGCCACGGCCTGGAGGACCGCGGCCACGAGAGCCACGACGTCGACGAGCGCATCGGCGCGCTCTCCTCCCCCTTCGGCAAACAGCAGCGGCCCCTCCCCCAGGCCATCGCCGGCGACATCGCCTGCGTCGCCAAGCTCTCCCGGGCCGAGACCGGCGACACCCTCTCCGCCAAGGGCGACCCCCTCCTCATGGAGCCCTGGCAGATGCCCGACCCGCTGCTGCCCGTCGCCATCCAGGCGCACAGCAAGGCCGACGAGGACAAGCTCTCCCAGAGCCTCGCCCGGCTCGTCGCCGAAGACCCCACCATGCGCCTCGAACAGAACGCCCAGACCCACCAGGTGGTCCTGTGGTGCCTGGGGGAGGCCCACCGGGACGTCGCCCTGGAACGGCTGCGCACCCGCTTCGGCGTCCAGGTCGACGTCGTGCCCCACAAGGTGTCGCTCCGCGAGACCTTCGGCGGCAAGGCCGCCGGGCGCGGCCGGCACGTCAAGCAGTCCGGCGGCCACGGCCAGTACGCCATCTGCGAGATCGAGGTCGAACCGCTGCCCGGCGGCTCCGGCATCGAATTCGTCGACAAGGTCGTCGGCGGTGCCGTCCCCCGCCAGTTCATCCCCTCCGTGGAGAAGGGCATCCGCGCCCAGGCCGCCCGCGGCGTCGCCGCCGGCTACCCCCTGGTCGACATCCGGGTCACCCTCCTCGACGGCAAGGCGCACTCGGTGGACTCCTCCGACGCCGCGTTCCAGACCGCGGGCGCCCTCGCCCTGCGCGAGGCCGCCGCCGAAACGAAGATCCACCTCCTGGAACCCGTCGCCGAGGTCGAGGTCCTGGTCTCCGACGACTACGTGGGCGCCGTCATGAGCGACCTGTCCGGCCGCCGCGGCCGCGTCATCGGCACCGAGCAGTCCGGCTCCGGCCGCACCCTCGTGCGCGCCGAGGTCCCCGAGATCGAGATCGGCCGCTACGCCGTCGACCTGCGCTCCCTCTCGCACGGCACCGGCCGGTTCACCCGCTCCTACGCCCGCCACGAACCGATGCCCCCTCAGATCGCCGAGCGGGTAAGGGAATCGGCGGAATCCGGAGCGTAACGGGCGCGAACCGCCCGCCCCGCACCATACGGGGCGGGCGGCCTTCACGATCTCTGCGACAGCCGGCACCGCACGCCGATACGCTGGGTCCGCGGACCAACACGTATGACGCGGGCGGTCGTCGGCATCCGTCGGAAGGCCGCAGCACCGGACATGCGCGGCATTGGGGGCAGCAGTGGCAGCAGGGGACCCGTTCGACTTCAGCCCCGGGGCACAGATCCCGCTCTCGGGCTCCTCCGGACAGACCGCGGCGACCCAGGCGCTCGCCTCGGCCGCCTACCGCGACGGACCGGTCGACCAGCTCCTCAAGGCCAACTCCGAATGGGCCAAGTCCGAGGTCAAGCCACCCCGCATATCGCTCTTCGAACCCAACCTGGGCGAGGCCTTCGCCCGCGCCGTGCAGCTGCGCGTGCTCGGCGGCGGCCGCAAGCCCCTCATCCAGTCCTTCGGCCTCGACCCGCAGCCCGTCGTCGAGCACTGCCTCGCGGCCAACCGCATCCGCAAGCAGCGCGACGCCAGGCTCACCCTCATCATGGGCCTCTGCGGGCTGCTCTTCCTCCCCGGCGTCCTGCTCTGGCTCGGCGTCTTCCAGCTCCGCCGCACCATCGCCGGCGCCCAGAACAAACGCGCCGGAGCCCTCGGCACGGCCCTCCTGGTGGCCCTGGGCATCCTCGCCCTCATCATGCTGATCAAGCTGCCTTTCCAGGGCTTCTGGGCCTTCTACCTGCGCGCCATGCTCATCGTCCCGCTCATCGGCGGCTTCTGGGCCAAGACCGTCTGCGAGCGCACCGCCAAGGACCTGCGCGACCGCTGGGCCGGCCTGCTCTCCGGCGGCGGCATCGGCGCCAAGATCCCCGAAGCCGTCCCCAAGAACCCCGGCGAGACCGCCGCCGAACGGCTCCGCCAGTCCCTGGAACGGCTCGCCGCCGAACAGCAGAGCAACGTCGCCTTCTACGCCGGCACCAAGGGCATACTCGGCATGGGCACCCGCTGGGGCAGCTGGCACCTCGCCGAGGAGCTCGTCCCGCTCGAACCCGGCAAGGAGATCAACCCCTTCCGCAGCTGGGACGTCATCCGCGCCATCCACGACCAGCTCCACCTCCTGGAGCGCAGCCCCCTGCACACCGGCGGCTTCCCCACCCCCTCCGTCGAGCACTGGGTCGTCTCCGACGTCGGCGAGGGCGCCGGTGCCGTCTCCCGCCCCGAGGGCACCGACGGCTTCCAGATAAGGGGCGCCGAACTCCAGAAGATCTGCAACGAACAGCAGTTCGGCGCCGGCAGCCGGCACTATCTCGGCGTCCAGTTCGTCCTCTGGGACGGCCAGCTCGTCATCACCCTCCTCATCACCGTCACCGTCCTCCACAAGACCCTGCGCATCGAGGTCACCGGACACGCCCTCGGCCCCGTCAACGGCATCTTCATGGGCAAGCCCGCCGCCCGCACCAAGACCACCCCCAAGACCATCAAGTTCTGGGAGAACCGCACCAGGACCCTCTCCGTCGTCCCGCCCCGCGAGGTCGTCCGCCTCGCCGCCCGCGCCCCCCTCACCTGGTACCCCCCGCTCCTGGAGTACTGGGGCGGCAAGCTCGTCCTGCCCGAGCCCTTCGGCCTGCGCCACGCCTGGGCCGACAAGCCCTGGCGGCACCGCTTCATGGCCGACGACGCCCTCCGCGCCACCACCCCCGTCCTCCGCGTGGTGCACGAGGCCGCCCTGCGCGTCCTCAAGGAACACGGCGTGAACACCGAACGCTTCACCAGCCGCGCCATGTCCCTCAGCGGCGCCGTCCAGGACGCCAAGCCCTCCGCCGCGGACGTCTACAACGCGTGAGCGGGCGCCGGCACGACGCCTGCCTGAGTGAGCGCCGGCACAACGCGTGAGCGGGCGCCGGGACCGGCCCGGCGCCCGCCTCCTCGCCTACGTCAGCGGAAGATCCCCGTGTGGCCCAGCGAATACCGGCCCGGCTGCGGGTACACCGCCAGCCCGTGCGGCCCCGCACCCACCCGGATCTTCGCGATCTGATGCCCGTCCCGCGTGTCGATCGCGTACACCTCCGAGTCGTAACGGCCCGACAGCCACAGCACGTTGCCGTCCGCCGACACCCCGCCCATGTCCGGGCTTCCGCCCTCCGGCAGCTCCCACTTCTTCACCAGCTTGCGGCTCGGCAGGTCCAGCACCGAGATCGAACCCTCACCCCGGTTCGAGATGTACATCGACTTCGAATCCCGGCTCACGTACAGCCCGTGCGCCCCCTTGCCCGTCGGCATCAGCCACGGCTCGGTGAACTTGTCACCGTCCAGCACCCACACCCCGTCCGCCATCATGTCGGCGACGTACCACGTCTTCCCGTCCGAGGAGATCTTCACGTCCTGCGGCATCGCCCCCTCGAACGGCAGCTTCTGCTGCCCGATCACCTTCATCCGCGCCGTGTCGACCTTCAGCAGCTCGCCCGAGAACTCGCACGACACGATGAAGTACCGCCCGTCCGGCGAGAAGTCCGCATGGTTCACCCCCTTGCACGACACCGGCTCCGTCTTCATCCGCTTCATCGTGTGCGCGTCCCGGAACACCAGCTCCCGGTCCATCGACGCCATCACCACCGCGTACTTCCCGTCCGGCGTGAAGTACAGGTTGTACGGATCGTGGACGTCGACCGTCCGCCCCTTCTTCCCCGTGGCCGGATCGATCGCCGTCAGCGTGTGACCCCGGTCGTTGTTCACCCACAACGTCTTCAGGTCCCACGACGGCACCACGTGCTGCGGCTGCGCCCCCACCGGAATGGTCTCGATCACCTTGTACGTCTTCGGATCGATCACGCTCACGGTGTCCGACTCCGTATTGGGCACGTACACCCGCGACGGGAAGTCCTTCACCACCGGCGACAGCTGGTTCGGCCGGTCCGCCGCGTACAGGTCGTGCGGATCCAGCAGCGGCGGCATCCCCGGCAGCCCCGCGGGCGCCGCGCCCCGCTGCTGCGGCTGTTGCTGCTGCTGCCGCCCGTCCTTGTGCGGCGCACGGTCCGCCGCCTCATCGCTGGAATCCCCGCCCCCGCAGCCGGAGGCCAGCAGAGCGCAGGCGGTCGCGAACAGCACGGCACGGCGCACCCCGCGCAGTCGCGGCCGCCGCAGGGAGCTCGGGAACGAGGAGAACTGGTTCATCAGGTCAGCAGCTCCGTAGTCGTCACCGCGCGCAGACCGCGGCGGTGCAGGCCGTCGAGGATCGCGGGCAGCGCGGCCACCGTGCCCGCGTGCCCGAAGTGCAGGCTCACCACCGACCCCGGCCGCACCGCCCCCAGCACGGTGCGGCGGACCGCCTCGGGCCCGGGGTCGGTGAAGTCGAGGGAGTCCACGTCGTAGGAGAGGACGTGCGGATAGCCGGCCTGCCGCGCCAGCCGGGCCACCTGCTCGGTGGCCAGCCGCGCGCGCGAGGGCCGGAACCAGCGGCCGATCCCGCCCGTCAGCCGCCGCAGCCGCTCCGCGCACTGGGTGATCTCCGCGGAGGCGGCGGCCGCGGGCATGGTGCAGATGTCGAGGTGGCGCATCGTGTGGTTGCCCAGCTCGTGCCCGCCGTCCAGGATCCGCCGCGCGAGCTGCGGCTGGGCGTCCAGCCAGGTGCCCACGGCCAGCACCGTCACCCGCGCCCCGGCCCGCTCGGCCTCCGCCAGCAGCTCGGTGACGGGCTTCGGCTCCCCCTGGCCGTGGAAGGTCAGGGCCACGGCCTTGGCGGTGCGGGGGCCGTGCTCGATCTGGGCGGGGAGCCCCGGCGGGAGCGGCGGGAGCGTCAGGGGCGGCGGCTTGGACGGCGAGGCCGACCGGGATCCCTTGGGGGGCCCGGGGCCCTTGGACCTGCCGGACGGCTCGGTCGGGGGCGCCGTGGCCCGTACGGACGGATCCGCTGCGGCCCGGGAGCCCGCTTCGCCGTCGGACCGGCCGCAGCCCGCCGCCGCGGCCCCGGCGAGGGCACCGCCGGCGGCCGCGCGCAGCACGGTGCGGCGGTGGAGGAAGGTCACCGCACCATTAGAACTGCTTTTCATTAGGAATCTGGGAGATTTGCCCGCTTTTCTCGGGCGCGTGTCCTCAGACGGCGGGCCAGGAGTCCGCCAGCATCTTGCGGGTGTCCGCGAGCAGTTGGGGAAGGACCTTGGTGTGGCCCACGACCGGCATGAAATTGGTGTCGCCGCCCCAGCGGGGGACGACGTGCTGGTGCAGGTGGGCGGCGATGCCTGCGCCGGCGGTCGCCCCCTGGTTCATGCCGATGTTGAACCCGTGCGCGCCGGAGGCGGTGCGCAGGGCCGTCATGGCCCGCTTGGTGAAGTCGGCCAGCTCGGCGGTCTCCGCCTCGTCGAGCTCGGTGTAGTCGGCGACGTGCCGGAAGGGGACCACCATGAGGTGCCCGCCGTTGTACGGGTAGAGGTTCAGGACTGCGTAGACGCGCTCGCCCCGGGCGATGACCAGCCCGTCCTCGTCACTCTTCTCCGGGATCGAGCAGAACGGGCAGCCGTCGTCGGCGCCCGGACCGGACGGCTTGTTCTCGCCTTGGATGTACGCCATCCGGTGGGGCGTCCACAGGCGCTGGAACGCGTCCGGCGCCCCGACTCCGATCTGCTGCTCCGGCTCACTCGTCATGGTGGGAAGCATATGCGCCCGGGAGGGCGCGGATGCAGAGAGGGGCGGCCCTGATGGGCCGCCCCTCTCACCCCGCACGGGGAACGCGTCACACCTGTACGCGACGCTCCACCACGTCGACGAGCTTCGCCAGCGCCTGGTCACGCGGGATGCCGTTCTCCTGCGAACCGTCGCGGTAGCGGAAGGACACCGTGCCCGCGGCCATGTCCTCGTCACCAACGATGATCATGAACGGAACCTTGAGCTTCTGGTGGTTCCGGATCTTCTTCTGCATGCGGTCGGACGAGGCGTCCACCTCGACCCGCAGGCCCTTCTTCTTCGCCTCGGCGGCGAACTCCTGCAGGTACTCGACGTGGGCGTCGCCGATCGGGATGCCGACCGCCTGGACCGGGGCCAGCCACGCCGGGAACGCACCCGCGTAGTGCTCCAGGAGCACCGCGAAGAAGCGCTCGATCGAGCCGAACAGCGCCCGGTGGATCATGACCGGCTGCTGGCGCGAGCCGTCCGCCGACGTGTACTGCAGGTCGAAGCGCTCGGGCAGGTTGAAGTCGAGCTGGATGGTCGACATCTGCCAGGTGCGGCCGATCGCATCCTTTGCCTGGACCGAGATCTTCGGGCCGTAGAAGGCCGCGCCGCCCGGGTCGGCGACGAGCTCCAGGCCCTGCTTCTCGGCCACCTTGCGCAGCGTCTCGGTGGCCTCCTCCCAGGCCTCGTCCGAGCCGACGAACTTCTCCGGGTCCTTGGTGGAGAGCTCCAGGTAGAAGTCGTTCAGGCCGTAGTCGCGCAGCAGGTCCAGGACGAAGGTGAGCGTCCGGTCCAGCTCCTCGGCCATCTGCTCGCGGGTGCAGTAGATGTGCGCGTCGTCCTGCGTGAAGCCGCGGGCACGGGTGAGGCCGTGCACGACGCCCGACTTCTCGTACCGGTACACGGTCCCGAACTCGAACAGGCGCAGAGGCAGCTCGCGGTACGAGCGTCCCCGGGCGTCGAAGATCAGGTTGTGCATCGGGCAGTTCATGGGCTTGAGGTAGTAGTCCACGCCCTCGTCGAGCTGCATGGGCGGGTACATGCCGTCGGCGTACCAGTCCAGGTGGCCCGAGGTCTCGAAAAGCTTCCCCTTGGTGGCGTGGGGGGTGTAGACGAACTCGTACCCCTCCTCCTCGTGCCGCCTGCGGGAGTAGTCCTCCATGACCCGGCGGATGATGCCGCCCTTGGGGTGGAAGACGGCCAGGCCGGAGCCGATCTGCTCCGGGATGGAGAAGAGGTCAAGCTCGCTGCCGAGGCGGCGGTGGTCGCGCTTCTCGGCCTCGGCCAGGAACTCCAGGTGCGCCTTCAGCTCGTCCTTGGTCGGCCATGCGGTGCCGTAGATGCGCTGGAGCATCGGGTTCTTCTCGCTGCCGCGCCAGTACGCGGCGGCGTTGCGCATCAGCTTGAACGCCGGGATGACGCGGGTGGTCGGCAGGTGCGGACCGCGGCAGAGGTCCTTCCAGCACAGCTCGCCGGTCTTCGGGTCCAGGTTGTCGTAGATGGTGAGCTCGCCCGCGCCCACCTCGACGTCCGCGCCGTCGTCGTGCGAGGCGGAGCCCTTGAGGCCGATGAGCTCCAGCTTGTACGGCTCGGCCGCGAGCTCGTCGCGGGCCTCCTCGTCGGTGACCACGCGGCGGGAGAACTTCTGCCCGCGCTTCTGGATCTCCTGCATCTTCTTCTCGATGAGCTTGAGGTCATCGGGGGTGAACGGCTTCTCGACGTCGAAGTCGTAGTAGAAGCCGTCCTTGACCGGCGGGCCGATGCCCAGCTTGGCCTCGGGGAAGAGCTCCTGCACGGCCTGGGCCATGACGTGCGCGGTGGAGTGGCGCAGGATGTCGAGGCCGTCCTTGGAGGAGATCTCGACGGGCTCGATCTCCTCGCCGTCGGCGACGACGTAGGCGAGGTCCTTGAGCTCGCCGGCGACGCGCGCGGCGACGATGGTGCGCTCGCCGGAGAAGAGGTCGGCGGCCGTAGTGCCCGTCGTCACCACGCGCTCTTCCCGCTCGGAATCGCGTTGGATGATCACACGGACGTCTGACACCGGTCTCTCCTGACGTATGGGTCGCCGCAGCGGTCACTGCGCGCCTGAATCGTACCGAGAGCGGCAGCCTGGTCGCGAAACGGTTTTCCGGGCGGTCCGCGGGGCGGGCCCTCACTCGCCTCCGCAGGCCTCTTCGAAGAAGCCGAGGTTCTCGTGGAGCGACTTCAGCAGGCGGTCGCGTTCGCCGTCCTCGACCCGTACGGGCATGACGTCGCGGGCGTCGGTCAGGCGCCGGAAGCCGCCCTTGCTCTCCAGGCGGCCGCTCATGCGGACGGGGAGGCCGAGGAGGTGGGCGTGGCCCGCGGTGCGGTAGTCGTCCTCGTCCAGGACGGCGCGGATCTGGGGTACGTCCGCCCCGGCGATGACCTTGAGCCGGACCGCTCCGGGGCCGCTCTGGCCCTCACGGCGCATGCGGAGGACCACGCCGGTGAGGTGGACGGGGACGGGCGGCTCGTCGCGTACGTAGCGGGCGCCGGCCTCGCGGAGGACGGGGAGGTCGGCGGGGGTGAACTCGACCGGTTCCGGGTGGGCGGCGAAGCCTTCGGGCGGGCCGGCCGCGGGGGCCCAGTGGAGGGTGATGCGGATGCCGCCGGAGCCGCGGACGAGCTTGCCGATCGCCTCGGTCAGCTCCTGGCAGACGCCTGCCTCGACGGCCGTTTCGAAGGCGTCGTGCCTGCCGGTGGTCCGCTGGTGGTCGGTGGCGTCGCGGGCGGCGGAGAGGGCGCGCAGCAGCGCGGTGGTGACCGGGCGCCCGTCGTCGGTGCCGGGTGCCGCGTCCGCGCTCCTGTCCGGGCTCGTGGGCGGGTCCACCGGGAGGAAGGTGGTCAGCTCGCGGGCGCCGGCGGTGGTGCCGGCGAGCAGGCGGGCGAGGCGGGCTTCGGCGTGCCGGCGGTGCCGGGCGCCGTGGTAGCCGGTCCGGCTGCGGGTGGCCAGGGCGGCGGCGAGGAGGAGGGCGCGGGCTCCGGCGCGCAGGTGTTCCTGGGCGGCCCAGGCGGCCGCGGGTGCGTCGGGCTCGGGGGTGTCGCGCTGCCAGTGGATCTCGTCGAGGGGTGTGCGCAGGGCGGTGAGGATGCCGGGGGCGGAGGGGGCGGCGCTGTGCTGGAGTGCGGTGAGGGCTTCGGCGAGGAGGTCGGTGCTGTCGGGGTAGGTGCGGTTTTCGGGGACGAGGAGGCTGATGCGGCTGCGGGCGCCGGTGCCGGGGGTGTCTGGGGGTGTCCAGCGGCTGTACGGGCCGGCTGCCGGGCCGTGGCGGCGCCAGCCGTGGCGGGCGAGGAGGGCCGTGAGGACGGCGGGGTCGGCGGTCTCGGGCGGGGGGCCGCCGGGCGGGGTGTGCCGGGGGTGGTGCCCGGGGTGTTCGGTCGGCCGGTGCATCAGGGTCTCCCTCCCGCCCCGACCCGCGTCATGATCTCGCAGAGTGCGCGGTCGTCGAAGACGCTTGTGGCCGGGATCCGCACGGTGGTCCTCTGCCTGCCGGTCACGGGGTGGCCGGCGAGGTTGGTCCAGTAGCAGCAGTGCCTCAGGTGGAGGCTGTCGTGGCCGGCGCGCAGCCAGTCGTCGCGCGATCTCGGCACGATCATCACGACGAGGATGCGGTGGACGGCGACGGGGGTGCGGGCGAGCTTGGCGAGGTGCCCGTTGTCCAGAGTGAAGGCGAAGCTGGGCGCCGGCGCGGGGCGGGGTGCGGGGGTGCGGGGCGGCGGTGGTGGGGCCGGGCGGGGGCCGAGTTGGTAGGTGCATTTGAGCTGCACCTTGATGGTGACCTCGTCGTCGACGGCGTGGCCGGGGGCGGTGTGGCTGAGGTGCCAGTCGATGCCGTGGTCGGGGAAGGGCTGGGCGAGGGAGCAGCCCGCGGCGGCGGCGACGGCGTGCAGATAGCCGATCTGGAGCGTCTCCATGCAGGCGGTGGTGGCGAGCGAGCCGCGCGGGGCGGCGGTGGCGGGAGCGGCCTGTTCGGAGATCTCTGAGAGCCCGGACAGCAGCCCGCCCGGTTCGGGCCGCGGGAACGCCATGTCCGAATCCTTCCGGGCGTCTTCGGGCGTTCGATCCGTACATCTGTGTTGTTTCCTTTGCAACTCCCGTGCAAACAACGGCGGTTCGCATGACTTGGCCTCCGGGTATCACCTGCCGGGGAGGGTGGAACACGCCATTCGCCGGGCAAGTGCGAGGAGTTGTGAAGATGTGCTGGTTCGAGGGGCCACTCGCCGCGTTCGACACCGAGACCACCGGGGTGGACGTCGAGCACGACAGGATCGTGTCGGCGGCCCTCGTGGTGCAGTCGGCGGCCGTGTCCGCCCCGGTCGTGACGCGCTGGCTGGTCGACCCGGGGGTCCCGGTGCCGGAGGGTGCCACGGCGATACACGGGCTGACGGATGACTATGTGCAGCGGAACGGCCGGTGGCCCGCGCCGGTCATGGAGGAGGTGGCGCGGGCGCTGGCCGGGCAGGCGGCGCGCGGGACGCCGCTGGTGGTGATGAACGCGCCGTTCGACCTGACGCTGCTGGACCGCGAGTTGCGGCGGCACCGCGCTTCGTCGCTGGCCGGCTATCTGGGGACGGCCTCGTTGTGCGTGATGGATCCGTGGGTGCTGGACAAGCACCTGGACCGCTACCGCAAGGGGCGGCGGACGCTGACGGACCTGTGCGCGCAGTACGGGGTGGAGCTGGCGGATGCGCATGACGCGGCGTCGGACGCGCTGGCGGCGTTGCAGGTGGTGCGGGCGGTGGGGCGCCGGTTCGCGGCGCGGCTGGAGCGGCTGAGCCCGGCGGAGCTGCACGCCCGGCAGACGGTGTGGCACGCGGCGCAGGCGCGGGGTCTGCAGGCGTGGTTCGCGCGGAACGGGGCGGAGGAGGCCTGCGACCCGGCGTGGCCGCTGCGTCCGGTGCTGCCGGCGGCGGCGTGAGCGGAGCCGCGGGGATGGAGCCGGGGGTGCGGATGCCGTACGGGCCGGAGGGGTAACGCACAAGGCCGGTCCGTCGCTTGACGGACCGGCCTTGCCTGCGTGTGGGCGATACTGGGATCGAACCAGTGACCTCTTCGGTGTGAACGAAGCGCTCTCCCGCTGAGCTAATCGCCCGGGATTCGTGCGGGGTTTCCCCCGGCAACGCACTGAACAATACAGGTCGCGGCGGCCCTCCATCAAATCCCTCCCGGCTCCCCCGCCGTCCTGCCGGCGAGCAGGGCCCGCAGGCCGCGCCGGCCGCTGCGCATCATCCAGGCGTGATTGGCCGCGAAGAGGGGCCTGGCGGGCAGGGCGAGGCGTCTGAGGAGGGGCTTGCGGATCTCGACGTCCTGCTCGTAGCGGGCGGCGCAGGCGGCGGGGCCGCGGGTGAGGACGGTCCAGCGGGCCCAGCCGTCGAGGTCGCCGGTCATGGTGATCTCGAGGACGCGGGCGGCGGGGTCGTGCCGGGTGGCGCGGACGGTCATGGCGAGGTCGTAGGGGAGGAAGGAGCGGACGCGGGCGGCGCCGGAGGTGGCGTCGGCCCGGTGGACCTCGCGGATCTGCGGCCACCAGGCGGGGTAGCCGTCGACGGCTTCGAGGCGGGCGTAGACGGCGTCGGGCGGGGCGGGGAGGGCCCAGGCGCCGTGGAAGCGGTAGCGGTGGGCCCGGGCGAGGGCCGCGGCCGGGAAGGGCATGGGGCCAGCGGACACCAAACGACCGAGGGTCCGCAAGGGGTGAACCTTGCGGACCCTCGGTCCTGTGTGGGCGATACTGGGATCGAACCAGTGACCTCTTCGGTGTGAACGAAGCGCTCTCCCGCTGAGCTAATCGCCCGGGCGCACCGCAAACATTACCGCATGTCAGACGGTGCCTTGAACCGGTGCCGGGCCGTCCGGCCGCACGCCCGGCCGCTGTCCTGCTGCTGCCTAGCCGTGCACCTTCCAGGGCATGACCATGCCGAACTTCCACAGGTAGATCCCGAGGAGCGCGCCGGCGATCACCAGGCCGGTCACGGTGAGGATGATGTTCCGCCGCCGGACCCGGGGGTCGAGGGCGCGCTGGGCCGCTTCGGTGACCTTGCGCTTGGTCCAGCGCAGGACGAGCTGGGCCCAGACGAACTCCGTCGCCCAGATCGCCATGCCCGCGAAGATCACGAGCCAGCCGGGGCCGGGCAGGGGCAGCATGATGATGCCCGCGACGACGACGGCCAGGCCGACGACGAAGACGCCGACCTGCCAGCTCAGGTGCAGCGCCCGTGAGCGCTTGATGAAGTGGGGGGCGCGCGATCCGAGCCCGGGCCCGTCCGCGTCCCCGGCCGGCGGCCCGTCCCCCGAGGCGGCGGGATCCTGCCGCCGGTCACTCTCCGCATTCATACACCCCAACCTACCGGACCGATCCGGAACTCACCGGAATGGCGGTATTCCCGCCCGGGCGACTGGGCCGTCCGAGGTATCCGAACAGCCTCAAAACGGTCAGAGGGGTTTACAACGGCACCGTAGGTGGCATGTCGATTTCGCCGACGTGCGAATCCCCGAGCGCACACTGAGCGAAAGGCCCTGGCGCTTATGAACACCACGGTCAGCTGCGAGCTGCACTTGCGCCTCGTCGTGTCGAGCGAATCCTCACTGCCTGTCCCCGCAGGCCTGCGGTACGACACGGCCGACCCGTATGCCGTGCACGCCACGTTCCACACCGGAGCCGAAGAAACCGTCGAATGGGTGTTCGCCCGCGATCTGCTCGCCGAAGGGCTGCACCGGCCCACCGGCACCGGCGACGTCCGTGTCTGGCCGTCCCGCAGCCACGGACAGGGCGTCGTGTGCATCGCGCTCAGCTCCCCTGAGGGCGAGGCCCTGCTGGAGGCCCCCGCGCGGGCCCTGGAGTCGTTCCTCAAGCGGACGGACGCCGCGGTGCCGCCGGGCACCGAGCACCGTCACTTCGACCTGGACACGGAGCTCTCCCACATCCTTGCGGAGAGCTGAGCCCAGGCCGGGGCCGACCCGGAGCGCGCCAGCCCACTCGGGGAGGCTGCGCGCCACATCTCGCACACAGGGCACGGCACGGCGCCGTCGTCCGCGGAGCGCTCCGCGGGCGGCGGCGCCGTCGCGCTGCGGAGCCGCGCGGATGCCGCCCAGCCAGTAAGGTCGTGGGCCGCGGTCGAACACTTGCCGCCTCCGTCCGGCCAGGGAGCGAACGAACGTGCAGATCAACCACGACACCAAGGCCGCGCTCGGCTCCGTCGTCGATCTCCTCAACACGGGTCCGCAGGACCTGGCGGAGCTGCGCGCCTTCGTGGCGCGGCACGGGATCACCGGGGTCGTGCTGCAGGAGCGGGACATCGCGGCGGTGCAGTCGATACGCGAGCGGTTCGGGCAGGTCTTCGACGCGACGAGCACGGGCGAGGCGGCCCGGCTGATCAACGAGCTGGTGGCCGAGGCCGGGACGACGCCGCAGCTGAACGCGCACGACGGCTACGACTGGCACGTGCACTACTTCGCGCCCGGGGCGTCGGTGGCCGAGAACCTGGCGGCCGACGGCGCCATGGCGCTGGCGTTCCTGCTGGTCGCGGGCGAACGGGACCGGCTGCGGCGCTGCCACGCCCCGGACTGCGGGCACGCCTTCGTGGACCTGTCCCGCAATCGCTCGCGGCGCTACTGCGACGGCCGCACCTGCGGGAACCGGCTGCACGTGGCGGCGTACCGGGCGCGGCGGCGGGACGCCGAGGCCGAGGGCTCCGGCGCGGTGGTCTGAGGACGCCCGGCCCGGAGAGCCGTGCCTCAAGCGCTTCGATTCCGGCAGGCGGGCAGGAAATTCCGGAAAGGGCGCGGCATACGCATCCGGATACGCCCCCGCTGCACACGCCGATACATGCCCGGTGAATTATCCGGAAAATGGTATCTGCAGACAGTGTCCCCGTCGCCCGCGGAGCGGACGGCCCGTCATATTCCGTGCTTCTTGAGAATCGCCTCGATATCCGAGAAGTCCTCGCCGTCGGCCGATTTCTTCGCCTTGCCCTGCGGACGGCCCGCGCCGCTGCCCGGGCCCAGTGACGGAGCGGAGGCGGCGGGGGCCATGGCGTCGCGCTGCGCAGCGGCGGCAGCGGCCTTGCGCTCCTTGCGGCCGCTCCCGGCGCCGCGCCGTTCGGCCGCCCGGCTCGCCATGAACAGCAGGGCGGAGAGTGCGAGGATCCCGAAGCCGGCCCAGACGCTGGGCTTGAGGACGATGTCGGTGAGCCAGTCGACGACGCCGGTCAGGACGAGCCCGATGGGGACGAGGGAGAAGGCCGCGATGCGGGTCGCCGCGAGGAAGCGCTTGCGGTAGGCCGTGAGCGCGGCGATGCCGAGGCCCGCCGCGGACACCGCGGCGCAGATGGTCGAGGTCAGCATCGGACTCCTCCTGGGACGTCGCTGCCGGGTCCGGCCCTTCCATCGTGCACCGCCCGCCGCCGGAGGGGCCATGGCCGGACGACGAGCTCAGGGAGAACTGGGGGATGACCCCGACGCGGCCTCCGGCCGGCCGGAGGGGCCCGGAAAGCCGCCGCCCCCGCAGCCTGGAAGACTGGCCGCATGAGTGAGACCGACACCGCCCGCGTCACCCTCGACGTGTGGTGCGAGCTGCAGTGCCCCGACTGCCGTGCCGCCCTGGACGACCTGCGTGCCCTGCGCGCACGCTACGGCGACCGGCTGGAGCTGCGGCTGCGGCACTTCCCCCTGGAGAAGCACAAGCACTCCTACGCCGCCGCGCAGGCCGCGGAGGAGGCGGCCGAACAGGGGCAGGACTGGGCGTACGCAGAGGCCGTGCTGGCGCGGACCGAGGAGCTGGCCGCGCGCGGCGAGGACCTGCTGACCGAGGTGGCCCGCGAGCTGGGGCTGGACGCCGAGGAGCTCGACACCGCCCTCGTCGACGGCCGCCACATGCTGATCGTGGACGCGGACCAGGCCGAGGGCAAGGCGATCGGCGTGACGGGCACGCCCACGTACGTCATCGGCGGCGAGCTGCTGGACGGCAGCAAGAACCAGGACGGGCTGCGCGAGCGGATCGAGGAGATCGCGGACCGGCTCCTCGCGTAGGCCGCGCTCTCAGAACAGCTCAGAACAACGGCTTGTACAGGTGGAACGCGGTGGGCTCGTAGCCCAGCGACTCGTACAGCCGCAGGGCCGGTGTGTTGCCGGCGAAGACGTTGAGGCCGAGGGTCCGCGCGCCGTGTGCGAGCGCCTCGGCCTCGGCCAGCAGCATCAGCGACCTGCCGTGCCCCTTGCCCCGGTGCGCGGGCGCGACCTCGACGTCGAAGACGTAGCCCTCCGGCTCGCCCGTGGCGGCGTCGCGCAGGGCCAGCCAGAGGATGCCGACGGCGGTGCCGCGGTGGGTGAGGACCCGCAGCAGCGCGCCGGCGGTGTGCAGGCCGCCGGGCAGCAGGGCGCGCTCGTCGGCATCGGCCTTGGCGCGGGCCTGGTCGGCCGGGACGCCGCGGTCGATCAGATCCTGGGCGAAGCCGGCGCGTGAGGCCTCTCGCCAGCCGGGGTATTCGGCTTCGGTCATCCGCCGTCCTTCGGTGCCCTCGGGCAGCCGGGGGGCGGCGGTCAGCGTTTTGGCCATGTTGCGGTTGCGCTCGGTGTAGCCGAGGGCAACCGCGAGGCCGAGCCCCACGCCGGCGCCCGCGTCGACGGACACCTCGATGCGGGTGCAGCCCCAGCCGCGCAGGACCTCCTCGGCGGCGAGCGCGGCGACGGTGCCGCGGCCGCGGTGCCGGTCGCGCTCGTCGATGGTGAGCCTGACTATGCGCCCGGCGGCCGGACCGAACCGGTCGTCGGTGGCCAGGTCGACGGCGCCGACGGGCCTGCTGTTGACGCAGACCTCGTAGGAACGGGACCGGGCGCCGCCGGGGCCGCGCTGCTCGGGTGCGGTGGGCCGCAGGGTGGTGGTCACCTTGGTGTTGTACCGGCCCGGCGGCCCCGCGTCACGGGGTTTGTGCACGTCCTGCCCGCCCGGGGGCCGGGTCTACGGGTCGAGGTCCGCCGCCGCCCGCTCCTCGAAGATCCGGGCGGCCTTGGCGGTGACCGGGCCGGGCGCCGCGGGCAGCTCCCGGCCGTCGACGGCGCGCACGGCCTGGACGTCGCGGAGGGAGGAGGTCAGGAAGATCTCCTCGGCGCGCTCCAGGGCCTCGTAGGGCAGCTCGGTCTCCCGGGCTCCGGCCCATTCGAGGACGAGGGCGCGGGTGATGCCGGCGAGGCAGCCGGAGGCGAGGGGCGGGGTGTGCAGTTCTCCGTCGAGGACGACGAAGACGTTGGAGGCGGTGCCCTCGCAGAGCGCCCCGGCGGTGTTGGCGAGCAGGGCCTCGGTGGCGCCGTGCTCCTTGGCGCGGGCGAGGGCGACGACGTTCTCGCCGTAGGAGGTGGACTTGACTCCGGCCAGGGCGCCGCGTTCGTTGCGGGTCCAGGGGACGGTCACGACGGAGGTCGCGCCGGGGGGCCGGGTCGTCTCCGCGACGGCGACGACGAGGGTGGGGCGGGCGGCGCCGCGCTCGGAGCCGAGCGGGGCGAGCCCGCCGGTGTAGGTGATGCGCAGACGGCCGAGCGGTACGGGGTTGGCGCCGAGGACGGCGGCGCAGGCGGTGCGGATCTCGTCCGGGTCGGGTTCGGGCAGGCCGAGGGCGCGGGCGGAGGCGGTCAGCCTGGCGAGGTGGCGGGTCAGGGCGAACGGGCGGCCCCGGACGGCCTTGAGGGTCTCGAAGACGCCGTCGCCGACGGTCAGGCCGTGGTCGAGGACCGAGACGCGCGCGCTGTCGGTGTCGTGCAGGGAACCGTTGAGCCAGATCGTCACCGGATCGTCCCTCCGAGCGGCTGATGGGTGCCCGACGCTATCGCGAGCAGCCGGGAAGCCTTGAGTTCCGTCTCGGCCCACTCGCGCTCGGGGTCGGAGCCCCAGGTGATGCCGGCTCCGGTGCCGAAGCGGAGGACGGGGCCGGGGGCGGCGGTTCGGTCGATCCAGAAGGTGCGGATGCCGACGGCGAGCTGGCCGGTGCGGCGGTCGGCGTCGACCCAGCCGATCCCGCCGCAGTAGGGGCCGCGGGGGGCGGTCTCCAGGGCGTCGATGATCTGCAGCGCGCTCTCCTTGGGGGCGCCGGTGACCGAGCCGGGCGGGAAGGTGGCCGAGAACAGCTCGGCCCACCCGGCGTCGTCGGCGAGCCTGCCGCGGACGGTGGAGACGAGGTGGACGAGCCCGGGGTGGGGCTCCACCACGCAGAGCGCGGGGACGGTCACGGAGCCGGTGGTGCAGACCCGTCCGAGATCGTTGCGGACGAGGTCCACGATCATCACGTTCTCGGCGTGGTCCTTCTCCAGGAGGTCGGCGGCGGTGCGGCCGGTGCCCTTGATGGGCCCGGACTCGACGGTGCGGCCGGTGCGGCGCAGGTAGAGCTCGGGCGAGGCGGTGGCGACCTCGACGCCGTGGGCGGGGAGCCGGATGCAGCCCGCGTACGGGGCGGGGTTGTCGCGCGCGAGGAGGGCGGTGAGGGCGTCGACGTCGGCCGCGGCGGGGTCGGGCAGGGGCGCGCTGAGGACGCGGCAGAGGTTGGCCTGGTAGACCTCGCCGGCCGCGATGTGCTCGCGGATGCGGCGGACGCCCGCGGTGTAGGCGGCGCGGTCCAGGGAGCTCGTCCAGTCGCCGGCGGCCGGGCCGCGCCACCGGGCGGGGTCCGCGGGGAGGGGCGGCGCGGGCCGGACGTCACCGAAGCGCGCGCAGGTCAGCCGCCCCTCGTAGTCCGCGACCACCGCCCACCAGCCCGTGGACTCCAGGGCTGCCGGGTCGCGGGTGACGTCGCGCAGATCGGTGGCAAGGAGGCCGCCGAAGCGGGCCATCGGAGGGAGGCTCGGGGGGAAGCTGTGCACGTCATCGAGTCTATGGCGGGGCCGTCCGGAGCGGCCCGGGCGAACAATCAGGGCAGCACGCTGCGGAAACGGAATTTGAGCTGGCGCTGGAATCCGCTAGAGTTCAACACGTCGCCGGGACGCGGAAGCGGACCGGAGGGACACTGCGGACGTAGCTCAGTTGGTAGAGCACCACCTTGCCAAGGTGGATGTCGCGAGTTCGAGTCTCGTCGTCCGCTCGAGTTGGGGGATCTTCCCGGACCCCCGCACTCCTGGTGGAGTGGCCGAGAGGCGAGGCAACGGCCTGCAAAGCCGTCTACACGGGTTCAAATCCCGTCTCCACCTCCAAGGACGATTAGCTCAGCGGGAGAGCGCTTCCCTGACACGGAAGAGGTCACTGGTTCAATCCCAGTATCGTCCACCAGGGTCTTCACGGACCTTCCCGCGCGATTAGCTCAGCGGGAGAGCGCTTCCCTGACACGGAAGAGGTCACTGGTTCAATCCCAGTATCGCGCACGCCGTACCTGCGAAAACGCAGTGCACATCCCGGACGATTAGCTCAGCGGGAGAGCGCTTCCCTGACACGGAAGAGGTCACTGGTTCAATCCCAGTATCGTCCACCAGGGTCCTCATGGACCTTCCCGCGCGATTAGCTCAGCGGGAGAGCGCTTCCCTGACACGGAAGAGGTCACTGGTTCAATCCCAGTATCGCGCACACCGATCGGCCGGAGGCCGGGGCTCAAGGGCTCCGGCCTCCGGCCGTTTCCGCAGGCAGAACGTGCACTGGGCGGAACGTGCCGGCGGGCAGGACGCGCCGTGCCGGGAGCAGTACGAAGGGCCGGGCGCCTCCCCAGGTGCCCGGCCCTTCGTGCCGTCCGCCGTACCCCCGTCCCCACGGGGTTTCATCCACCGGCCTGTCCCCGGCCCGGGCCGCTCTCCCGGGCCCTGGGCGCTCAGCGCCCCAGCATTCCGGCGACGGACGACGCTTGTGTGACGACGGCGTCCCAGCCGCCGAAGAGGAAGGCGAGGAGCGCCGCCAGGGGCAGCACCATGGCCGCCGCGACCAGCGGGTGCCGGGTGTCCCCGGTCCGCGGCGCGAAGAGGCCCCCGACCAGACCGGCCGCCAGGTCGGCGGCGCGGTGGCCGCGTGCCCGGCTGACGGTGCGTCCCGCCGTGTCCGCCATGGTTCCGCTCCCGTTGTATGCCTGTCCCCTGCCCGTGAAGTCGCACGAGCGGCGGGCGTCCGACCTCGGGGGACGAGTGCTGCACCCGCCGCTCGTTCTCCAATCTAGGTGCGCGGGTCCGGGCGGGCGTCATGCCCTCGTACCGATTGGCGGGCATCCGGGAGGATGAGCGGGCCCCCGGCGGCTACTCCCCTGGTTGGAGACCGGTGGCACGCCCCTTGGGGTCTTCCCGGAGGGGGCGCCCCCGAGATGTCCGGGAACCGCCCTGCTGGGTGTGGTTTCGCTCACGTCCGGGCCACCCCGCGCCGTAATGATCTTCACTGCTCCGGCGGCCCCTCCCCTGCTCGCCGCACCCGTCACAGACACCCCTCCCACCTCGTGCAGAACGTGCGGCCCCGGGCCCGGAGCGGGCCCAATCCCCGTGCCGGGGCGGCCCTTTGGTCCCGCTCCCCCGCGCGGGGGGTGCGCGGCGGCCGGGCCGGGCCCGCGGGCGCCCGCTCGAACCGGGTGCGCGCAATCCACTTGCCGACGCATGCGCGGCCTATCAGCGCGCCCGCCGCTCAATCCGTAAGCTGTGCCACGTCAGACGGACCGGGCAGCGGGGATGAAGATGGCGATGATGCGGCTCCGGCGCGAGGACCCGCGTGTCGTCGGCTCGTTCCGGCTTCACCGCCGGCTCGGCGCGGGCGGCATGGGCGTGGTGTACCTCGGCTCCGACCGGCGCGGGCAGCGCGTGGCGCTGAAGGTGATCCGGCCGGATCTCGCCGAGGACCAGGAGTTCCGTTCGCGTTTCGCGCGCGAGGTGCAGGCGGCCCGGCGGATCCGCGGCGGCTGTACGGCGCGGCTGGTGGCCGCCGACCTGGACGCGGACCGCCCCTGGTTCGCGACGCAGTACGTCCCCGGGCCCTCGCTGCACGACAAGGTGAACGAGGAGGGGCCGCTGTCGGCGGCTCAGACCGCGTCCATCGGGGCGGCGTTGGCGGAGGGCCTGCTGGCCGTGCACGACGCGGGCGTGGTGCACCGGGACCTCAAGCCGTCGAACATCCTGCTGTCCCCCAAGGGCCCGCGCATCATCGACTTCGGCATCGCGTGGGCGACGGGCGCGAGCACGCTCACGCACGTGGGCACGGCGGTCGGCTCGCCCGGCTTCCTCGCGCCCGAGCAGGTCCGGGGCGCCGCCGTCACCCCCGCCACGGACGTCTTCGCGCTCGGCGCGACGCTGGCCTACGCCTCGACCGCGGACTCCCCCTTCGGCCAGGGCAGTTCGGAGGTCATGCTCTACCGGGTCGTCCATGAGGAACCGCAGCTCATGGCCGTGCCGGACGCGCTGGCGCCGCTGATCCACGCCTGCCTGGCCAAGGATCCCGAGGAGCGGCCGAGCACGCTGCAGCTGTCCCTGCGGCTGAAGGAGATCGCGGCCCGGGAGGCGCACGGCCTCTCCGAGGGGCGGCATCCCCTGACGCGCCGCGAGCCCGAGCGGCCGGCGGACCGGCGGGCCGCGGAGTACGCGGAGCAGCGCACCGAACGTCCCACCGTCAAGGCGCCGGCGCCACTTCACCCCCCGCAGAGCCGGCCCGAGCCCGGTCGCCGGCCGGCCGCGCGGCCGCCCCGTGCGAACGGTGCGCGCGGGCAGGCCGCCCGGGGTGCCGCAGGGGCCGCGGCCCGGCGCGGCGGGCAGACTCCGGCGCGGACGGGCACGGGCACCGGGGCCCGGCGGCCGCCGCGGGATCCGCGGCTGCTGCGGCAGCGGGTGACCGTCTTCATCGTGGTAACGCTGCTGGTCGCGCTGGGCATCGCCGTGGCGCAGGGGTGCCAGGGGCCGGACCGGCGCCCGGACGGCTTGCGGCAGCACCCCTCCGTGTCCCGGAACGACTCGGTGCCCCGGAATGACTCCGTGTCCCGGAGCGACGGGCTTTCAGCCGCTCCCGGCGGCGGCCTGGGCCTCGCCGAAGGCGTCGTGCCGGTGCGGCTGCCGCAGTAGGGCCCAGGGCGTACGGGCCGGCGCCGGCTTCTCCGGATTTCCTGGATTCCCCGGATTCCGCCGGGTCAGTCCTGCGGGCGGCCCGCCGTCACCGCGTAGAAGGACACGGCCGCCGCCGCGCCCACGTTGAGCGAGTCGATGCCGTGGGCCATGGGGATGCGCACCCATTCGTCGGCCGCCATCAGGGCGCGCGTGGACAAGCCCTCGCCCTCGGCGCCGAGCATCAGCGCGACGCGGTCCAGGCGGTGCGGCGCGGCCGCGTCGATGGACGTGGCCTTCTCGTCGGGGGTGAGGGCCAGGATCCGGAAGCCCGCCTCGCGCACGGTCTCCAGGTCGCGCGGCCAGGTCTCCAGGCGCGCGTAGGGCACGGAGAAGACGGCGCCCATGGAGACCTTGACCGAGCGCCGGTAGAGGGGGTCGGCGCAGTCCGGGGAGAGCAGGACCGCGTCCATGCCGAGGGCCGCCGCGCTGCGGAAGATGGCCCCGATGTTCGTGTGGTCGTTCACGGCCTCCATGACCGCGACGCGGCGCGTGGTCCGCAGCAGCTCGGCCGCGGTCGGGAGGGGCTTGCGCTGCATGGAGGCGAGGGCGCCGCGGTGCACGTGATAGCCCGTCACCCGTTCGGCGAGCTCGGGGCTCACGGCGTAGACGGGGGCGGGCCCCTCCTCGATGACGTCGCGCATCACGTCGACCCACTTGGCGGACAGCAGCATCGAACGCATCTCGTACCCGGCGTGGCGGGCGCGCCGGATGACCTTCTCGCCCTCGGCGATGAAGAGTCCTTCGGCGGGTTCGCGGCGGCGGCGCAGCTCGACGTCGGTCAGACCGGTGTAGTCGTGCAGGCGCGGGTCGGCGGGGTCGTCGATGGTGATGATGTCGGCCATGGTGTCCGGTCCTCGGTACGGGTGCTCGGTCGCGGGGCGTTGCGGTGGGACGTCAGCGGCCGGTGCCGGTGCCGACCGTCACGACGTCGCCGATGACGATGACCGCGGGGGGCCGTATGCCTTCGGCCTTGACGCGCTCGCCGACGGTGGCGAGGGTCGCGTCGACGCGCCGCTGGGCGGCGGTGGTGCCCTCCTGCACGACGGCGACGGGGGTGCCGGCGGGCCGGCCGTGGCGGACGAGGGTCCCGGCGATGGCCGCGATGTTCTCGACGGACATCAGCAGGACGAGCGTGCCGCGGAGCCGGGCGACGGCCTCCCAGTCGACCAGGGAGCGCGGGTCGTCGGGGGCGACGTGGCCGCTGACGACGGTGAACTCGTGGGCGACGCCGCGGTGGGTGACGGGGATGCCGGCGGCGCCGGGGACGCTGATGGTGCTGGAGATGCCGGGGACGACGGTGCAGGGGATGCCGTGCTCGGCGAGCGCCTGGGCCTCCTCCATGCCGCGGCCGAAGACGTAGGGGTCGCCGCCCTTGAGGCGCACGACGGACTTGCCGGCGCGGGCGTGCTCGATCAGGGCGTTGTTGATGGCTTCCTGGGCCATGGCGCGGCCGTACGGGATCTTCGCGGCGTCGATGACCTCGACGTGCGGGGGGAGCTCGTCGAGGAGGTCGCGCGGGCCGAGGCGGTCGGCGATGACGACGTCGGCCTGGGAGAGGAGGCGGCGGCCGCGCACGGTGATGAGGTCGGGGTCGCCGGGGCCGCCGCCGACGAGGGCGACGTGGCCCGCGGCGGGGTGGGTGCGGAAGTGCGGGGCGGTCAGGGAACCGTCGCGCAGGCCCTCGACGATGGCGTCGCGGACGGCGGCGGAGCGGCGGGGGTCGCGGCCGGTGAGGACGGCGACGGTCACGCCTTCGCTGCGGCCCGTGGCGGGCGTCCAGGCGGACGCGGCGTCCGCGTCGTCGCTGCGCACGGCCCACACGCGGCGGGCCTCGGCCTCGGCGGAGGCGGCCCGGTTGGCGTCGGGGTCGTCGGTGGAGATCAGGGCGTACCAGGCGCCGTCGAGGTCGCCGTCGGCGTAGCGGCGGCGCTCCCAGCGCACCTCTCCGGCCTCGGCCATGGCCTCGACGGAGGGGGTGGCGGACGGGGAGATCAGCAGGACGTCGGCGCCGGCGGCGATCAGGGCGGGGAGCCGGCGCTGGGCGACCTGGCCGCCGCCGAGCACGACGACGCGGCGGCCGGCGAGGCGCAGTCCGACGGGGTAAGCGGCCGTGTCCGCGTGCGCGGCGTGCGAAACCATGGGATGCGGTCTCCTCGTGCGAAGTGCATGCCGCTGCGGCGCCGGAGCGGCTGATCAGGGACACCTTATGGGGCCGGGTGCCTTCGGGGCATGCGCGGGCCCGCGGCCGGTGCGGGCCGGGTGGTGACGCGGCGGTCGCCGGGCGGGCTCTCTTCGGGCCCGCCCGGCGACCGGGGGCGTTCTCGGGGCTGTCTCCCCGCCGGGTCAGCTCTTCTCGGTGACGCCGGCCGCGTCGAACGTGGCGACCTCGTGCATCGCCCGCGCGGCGCTCTGGACGACGGGCAGCGCCAGCAGCGCGCCCGTGCCCTCGCCCAGACGGAGGTCCAGGTCGACCAGGGGGCGCAGGCCCAGCTTCGTCAGGGCGGCGACGTGGCCCGGTTCGGCGCTGCGGTGGCCGGCGATGCAGGCCGCGAGCGCCTCGGGGGCGATCGCCCGGGCCACGAGGGCGGCCGCACCGGCACTCACGCCGTCCAGGATCACCGGCGTGCGCAGCGATGCGCCGCCGAGGATCAGGCCGACGAGGGCCGCGTGCTCCAGGCCGCCGATCGCGGCGAGGACGCCGATGGGGTCCTTCGGGTCCGGCTGGTGGAGTTCGAGCGCGCGCCGGACGACATCGATCTTCCGGGCGTGCATCTCGTCGTTGATGCCGGTGCCGCGGCCGGTGATCTCGGCCGGGTCGGCGCCGGTGAAGACGGAGATGAGGGCGGCCGACACGGTGGTGTTGGCGATGCCCATCTCGCCGGTCAGCAGCGCCTTGTTGCCGGCCGCGACCAGGTCACGGGCGGTTTCGATGCCCACCTCCAGGGCGTGCATCGCCTCCTCGCGGGACATGGCGGGGCCCGCGGTGAAGTCGTCCGTGCCGGGCCGGATCTTGCGCGGCAGGAGGCCGGGGGTGCTGGGCAGGTCGCCCGCGACGCCGACGTCCACGACGCAGATCTCGGCGCCGACCTGGTTGGCGAAGGCGTTGCACACGGCCCCGCCACCCAGGAAGTTGGCGACCATCTGCGAGGTGACCTCCTGCGGCCACGCCGTGACGCCCTGGGCGTGCACGCCGTGGTCGCCCGCGAAGATCGCGACGGCGGCGGGCTCGGGGATCGGCGGCGGGCACTTGCGCGACAGGCCGCACAGCTGCGCGGAGATGATCTCCAGCATGCCGAGCGCGCCGGACGGCTTCGTCATCCGCTTCTGCCGCTCCCAGGCCTCGCCGAGCGCCTTGGCGTCGAGCGGGCGGATGCCGCGGAGCGTCTCGGCGAGCAGGTCGTGCGGCTCCTCGCCGGGCAGGGCGCGGCGCCCGTACTCCTCCTCGTGGACGACCCACGACAGCGGGCGGCGCTTGGACCAGCCGGCCTGCATCAGCTCGGGCTCGTCCGGGAACTCGTCGACGTACCCGACGCACAGGTAGGCGACGACCTCCAGGTGCTCGGGCAGGCCGAGGGCGCGGACCATCTCGCGCTCGTCGAAGAAGCTGACCCAGCCGACGCCGAGGCCCTCGGCGCGGGCGGCGAGCCACAGGTTCTCCACGGCGAGCGCGGAGGAGTACGGCGCCATCTGCGGCTGGGTGTGCCGGCCGAGGGTGTGGCGGCCGCCGCGGGTGGGGTCGGCGGTGACGACGATGTTGACGGGCGTCTCGAGGATCGCCTCGATCTTCAGTTCCTTGAACTGCTTGGCCCGGCCCTTCGGCAGCGACTTCGCGTACGCGTCGCGCTGGCGCTGGGCCAGCTCGTGCATGGCCTGCCGGGTCTCCGCGGAGCGGATGACGACGAAGTCCCAGGGCTGGGAGTGCCCGACGCTCGGGGCGGTGTGCGCGGCCTCCAGGACGCGCAGCAGCACCTCGTGCGGGATGGGGTCCGTACGGAAGCCGTTGCGGATGTCGCGCCGCTCCCGCATGACCCGGTGGACGGCCTCGCGCTCGGCGTCGCCGTAGCCGGTGGCGGCGGGGACGGGCTCGGCCGCGGGCTCCGCTGCCGGCTCCGCTGCGCGGGGCGCGGGGACGACGACGGGGTCGGTGGCGGCTTCGGCTGCGCCCGCGGTGACGGCCTGCTCGGCCGGAACGGCCGGTTCGTCCGGGGCCTGCTGGGGAGCGGGGATGCGGACTTCGGCGACGGGCTGGGCGCCGGCGCCGTCGGCTGCTGCTGCCGGGTCGGGCAGGTCGGCTGCGGCCTGCGCGGGCTGCAGCGTCTGCGAATTGCTGTCGGCCGCCGGGGTCTGTGCTGCGGCCGCGGTCTCGGGTGCCTGTGGTTCGGAGATGGTGGCCTGCTCGGGCTGCGGTACGCCGGGGGCGTGCGGGGCGGACGGGTTGTCGGCAGTGGCGTCGGCACTGACGGCCTGCGGGGCCTCCGGGCCGGGCGCCGGGGCGATGACGGATTCCTGCGGGCTGCCGGCCGACGGGGCGTCAGCGGACTGCCCGGCCTCGGGAGCGGCAGGGTCAGCGGCCTGCTCGGCCGGCGGGGTGCCGACCGGAGCGGCCGGGACGGGCAGCTCGACCGGCGGAACGGCGTCGGCCTCGGCAGCGGGCTCGGCACCGGCGTCGGTGGGGGCCACTGCCTGCGGGGCATCGGCCGGAGCGTCGGCGGCGGGCTGCACGGCCTGCGGGGCGTCAGCCGGAGCGGCCGGGGCGGGCTGTTCAGCCTGCGGAGCATCGACCGAAGCCTCCACGGCCGGCTGCGCGGCCTGCGGAACGGCATCGGCAGCGGGCTCGGCAGCGGCGTCGGTGGGGCCCGTTGCCTGCGAGGCGTCGGCCGGAGCGTCGGCGGGGGGCTGTACGGCTTGCGGGGCGCCGTCGGCGGCGACCTCGGCGGGCTGCGCGGTCTGCGGGGCGTCGACCGGTACCTCCACGGCAGGCTGCGCGGCCTGCGCGGCGTCGGCTGAAGCGTCGGCGGCGGGCTGTACGGCCTGCGGAACGGCGTCGGCAGCGACCTCAGCAGGCTGTACGACCTGCGGGGCGTCAGCCGGAGCGGCCGGGGCGGGCTGTTCAGCCTGCGGAGCATCGGCCGAAGCATCCGCCGCGGGCTGCGCGACCTGCGGGGCATCGGCCGAAGCGTCCACGGCCGGCTGCTCCGCTTGCGGAACGGCGTCGGCAGCGAGCTCGGCGGTCTGCGGGGCGTCGACCGGTACCTCCACGGCAGGCTGCGCGACCTGCGGGGCAACGGCCGAAGCGTCCACAGCAGGCTGCACGGCCTGCGGGACGTCAGCCGGAGCACCCACGGCGGGCTGCTCAGCCTGCGGAACAGCGTCGGCAGCGGCCTCGGTGGACTGCACCGCCTCCGGGGCGTCGGCCGGAGTCTCTGCGGCAGGCTGTACGGCCTGCGGAGCGGCGTCGGCAGCGACCTCAGCGGTCTGCGCGGCCTGCGGGACGTCAGCCGGAGCATCCACCGCGGGCTGTTCAGCCTGCGGAACAGCATCGGCAGCGACCTCGGTGGCCTGCACGGCCTGCGGGACGTCGACCGGGACCTCCACCGCAGGCTGTACGACCTGCGGAGCGGCCTCGGCAGCGGCCTCAGCGGGCTGCGCGGCCTGCGGGGCGTCAGCCGGAGCGTCCACGGCGGGCTGCACGGCCTGCGGGGCCTCGACCGGAGCCTCTACCGCAGGCTGTACGGCCTCGGCAGCGGGCTCGGTGCCGGCCTCAGCGGGCTGCACGGCCTGCGGGGCATCCGCAGAGGCGTCCCCTACTACGGGTACTACGGGCGCGGCGTCGGCGGAAGCCGCGGCATGCGAAGCGGCAGCCTCGGCACCGGGGTCCACGGGCTGACCGTCCTGCGGAGCGGCCACGGCGTCGGGAGCGGCTACCGGCCCCTCCTGCGGAGCCGACGGCTCGGCAGCAACGGGGGCGGCGGGCTGCGGCTCGGCGTGCGGGGCAACGGCCGTAGCGTCGGCGGCGACGGGAGCAGCAACCTGCGTATCGGCCTCGGCCGGAGCGGCGTCGGCTGCAGGGTCTGCAGGCTGACCGTCCTCGGGAGCGGCCGCGAACTCCGCACCGGCGGCAACAGGAACCTGCGCCTCGGGCTGCGGCACCGCAGCGGCATCGCCTGCCATCTGGACAGCGGGGTCCGTGACCTGCGCGGCCTCCGCACCGACAGCGGCAACGGCGTCGGCAACAGGGGCTGCGGGCTGCCCCTCCTGCGTAACGGCCACGCCATCCGGCACGACCTGGGCCGCAGCCTCGGCAGCGGCATCCGCCGGCTGACCGGCCTGCGGGGCAGCTACGCCGCCCGGCACGGCCTCCGCGTCGGCGGTAGGAGCGACCTGCGGCTCGGCGTGCGGAGCAGCGGCGGCATCAACGGCGGCCGCAGCCTCCGCAACCGCCTCCTGGCCACCGGGCTGCCCGGTCTCCCCGGTCGTCTCCGGAGCCGGCGCAGCCGCACCCGCAGTCGCCGGAACCTGGATCTGCCCGGTCGCCGCGGCGACCACCGCGTCGATGGCGGAGAGCCCGGTCGACGTCGCACCGGCCGGGGGTGCCGGGTGGCCGGCGGGGTCGGCCGGGACGGTTGACGGCGCGTCACCGGCGGGGGCGGCCGGGGCCGCTGCCTGGGACGGTACGAAGGCCGTCGCGGCCGGCGGCTGCGGCTGGGCGTCCCAGGTGCCCGGCTGCTGCTGCGGCACCTCGCCGAGGCGCGGCGCCTGCTGAGGGCCCGTCTCGTCCGCGGTGCCGTCGAGGTATTCGGGCCCCGGTACGGGCGCGGCCGGCGGGACGGGCGGGCGGACGGCGGGGGCCGGGGCGGCGGGGCCGCGGTCGGCGAGGGAGCGGACGACTCCGCTGGTGGGGTCCGGGACGGGCGGGCCCATGTGCAGGGGGCGGCGCGGGGCCGCGGGAGCGGCGGGGGGCAGGCGGACGTCGCCGTAGTCGACGGAGCCGGTGTCGCGCCCGCCGCTCTCGTGCGTGCCGCCCTGGACGGCGGGCTGTTCCATCCAGGCGCCCTGGGCGCCCGGCATGAGCAGGAGGTCGTCCTCGTCGGCGCCGTCCGCCTCGGTGACGTCCCCGTGGTCGAGGAACGTGAACGCGGCCGGGGCACCGGGGTCGGCAGGGGCTGCGGCGTCCGCGGGGAACGGATGGCCGGGCAGCGCGCCTGCGTTCTCCGGCTGTCCCTCGCCCGGGAACTGGCCGGTGTCGGTCATGCGTACCCCTCGCCCATCGGTAGTGCTCCTTCCAACCGCTCACGCCCATAGTCAAGAACGAGCGTCCGTGCCTCGCGGCACGTTGTACGTCGCCCGCCCCTACCTTGCCGTGCTCCCGCCAAAAGGAGGGTGCGTTCGGGACATTGACGACTGTGGTGTCGGACACCGAGGGGGCGGTACAACGATCCGCCAGCCTACCCCGCGCCCGGCGCGGCGGGGTCACAGGTGGGTGCGGCGTCCGCTCAGCAGGAAGGCGACGGACCGTTCGCGCTCGGACCAGGCGACGGGGTCGAGCCCGACGGCCTGGAGGAGCGTGCATTCGACGCCGTAGCCGCCCTCGGCGAGGGCGCGGCCGACGGCTTCGGCCTCGTCGCGGGTGGCGGCGTGGGCGACGATGCGCTCGGGGCGGCGGGCGGCGCAGGCGGCGACGACGGCGGGGCCCCCGCCGCCGACGCGGACGACGTCGGGTTCGGGGAGGTCCTCCAGGACCTGGGGGGCGGATCCGTGGACGACCTGGAGCTGGACGCCGTAGCGGCGGGCGACGGCCATGGCGCGGGCGCAGGCGTCGGGGTCGCGGTCGACGGCGATGACGGCTGCGCCGAAGCGGGCGGCCTCGACGGCGGCGGCGCCGCTGCCGGAGCCGATGTCCCAGACGAGGTCGCCGACGCGGGGGCCGAGGCGGGCGAGTTGGGCGGCGCGCAGTTCGGTGGCCTCGCCCTCGCCGAGGTCGCTGCCGTAGGCGTCGGCGGGGAGGGCCCAGCCGCGGACGGCCGGGGGGTAGCCGGGGTCGCGGCCGGCGATCCAGCCGCCGCCGGCGCGGGGCCGGGTGGCGCCCCAGCCGGGGACGGCGGCGGGCCCGGTGGTGCCGCTGCCGCCGATGACGATGACGACGTTGGGGTCGCGCCAGTGGTGGTCGGGGGCCTTGTCGGAGGTGAGGACGGTGACCTGTTCGCGCTCGGTGCCGAGTTCCTCGCAGATGACGAAGGTGCGGTGGACGTCGCCGAGGAGGAGGGCGAGTTCGGCGGGGCCGGCGCCGGGCGAGGTGAGGACGGCGACCTTGGGGTGGGCGCGGCAGACGTTGACGGCGCGGCGCAGGTCGCGGCTGTGGGCGACGACGACCTGGGCGTCGTCCCAGGGCATGCCGGCGCGGGCGAAGGCGGCGGCGACGGCGGAGACGGCGGGCACGACTTCGACTTCGAGGCCGTGCTGGGGGGCGCGCAGGGTGCGGACGACGCCGAAGAAGCCGGGGTCGCCGTCGGCGAGGACCACGGCGGAGCCGCGGTGGCCGGCGATGCGGCGGGCGGCGAGGTCGACGCTGCCGAGGCGGACGCGTTCGGCGGCGGGCGGGATCTCGGGCAGTGCCAGGTGGTGGGCCGCGCCGGCCACGAGGGTGGCGGCGGCCAGGGCGGAGCGGGCCGCGTCCGTGAGTGGTGAGCCGTCCCACCCGATCACCGTGACCCGGTCGGCCATCGTCGTCATTCTCCTGGGCTTGTTCTGCGGGTCCGGGGTTCCGGGTGGTTCTTGCCGTGTCGGGCAGGGCGAGCGTACCCCGTGCTGGTCCGGACCTTCCGGCTCCGGTTGCCGGGGCGGCGCTACGACCAGTCGCGGAAGGCCGCGGCGTACCCGGGGTCGCCCACGGGCTGTTCGCGCATTTCGTCGAGGTCCTCGGGGAGGAGGCTCCAGATGATGAGGTCGGAGCGGACCTCGGTCCACCCGCCGTCCCGGGTGCGGCCGCGTCCTATCCAGGCGTTGCGCAGCACTCCTTCGCTGATGCAGCCGATCTTCTGCGCGACCTGCTGGGAGGCGGTGTTGTCGGCTGCGGTGCGCAGCTCCAGGCGCTCGAACTTCTGGTCCCGGAAGAGCCACTCGGCGACGGCGAGGACGGATTCGCAGGCGTAGCCCTCGCCGCGGGCCCAGGGGGCGACGACGTAGCCGGCCTCGGCGGAGAGGGCGCGCCAGTCGATGTGGTGGAGGTGGACGCAGCCGACGAGGCGGTGGGTGAGGAACTCGGTGACCGCAAAGACGATTCCGCGCCCGGAGGTGCGCTCGGCGGGGGCCTCGCGCAGGGCCCAGTCACGGGCGTGGGCGGTGGTGTAGGGGTGCGGTACGGAGGTCCATGCGGTGACGAGTTCGTCGCTCATCATCTCCGCGAGCGCGGGCACGTCCTGGGCCTCGAACGGGCGCAGCACCAGCCGGTCCGTACTGATGGAGATGTCCGGGAAGGTGGATGTCATGTGCTGCTCCAACGCCGGGGAGATGGGCTCGGGACGGGGCGGTCCGGGCTTGAGTGCACCAGCATGCAGCATCGATGCGTGCGTGCGCCAAGCGCGTAGGCCCCGCGCACGTCGTCGCGTGCGCGGGGCCTGGGGCCACAGGGGCGGTTGTGGTGCCGGAAGGGGCTGCCGGGGTCAGCCCTTCACTGCGCCGAAGGCGGGGAGGACGGCACCGTTGCTGAACTTCTGCTCGATGAACTTCTTCACCTCGTCGGAGTTGAGGAGCTTGGCGAGCTTCTGGACGCGCGGGTCGGACTCGTTGCCCTTCTTCACGGCGAGGAAGTTGGCGTAGGGGTTGCCGTCGGCCTTCTCCAGGGCGATGGCGTCCTTGGCCGGGTTGAGCTTGTGGCCGATGGCGAAGTTGCCGTTGATGACGGCGGCGTCGACGTCGGCGAGGCGGGTGGGGATCTGGGCGGCCTCGAGCTCGGTGAACTTGATGCCCTTGTCGTCCTTGATGTCCGAGAGCTTGGCGGCGGCGCCGACGCCGTCCTTGAGGACGATGACGCCGTTGTCGGCCAGCAGCTTCAGGGCGCGGCCCTCGTTGGTGGCGTCGTTGGGCACGGCGACGGTGGCGCCGCTGCCGAGGTCGCCGGCCTTCTTTACCTTTTCGGAGTACAGCCCGAGCGGCTCGATCTCGACGTTGACGACGGGGACGATGTCCGTCTTGTTCTTCTTGTTGAAGTCGTCGAGGTACGGCTTGTGCTGGAAGAAGTTGGCGTCGACCTCGCCGTTCTGCGTGGCGGTGTTGGGGAGCACGTAGTCGTTGAACTCCTTCACCTCCAGCTTCAGGCCGGCCTTCTCCGCGAGGTGGTCGCGGACGAAGTTGAGGATGTCGCCGTGCGGGGTCGGGCTGGCGGCGACGACGAGCTTGGCGGCCGGGTCGGCGTCCTTGCCCTTCTTCGACGAGCTGCCGGACGAGGAGGTGTCGGACGGAGCGCTGCACGCGCTCAGGCCGAGGGTGAGTGCGGCGGCGGCCGCGACTGCGGCGGTGAGCTTGACGGTGGTACGCACGAAGAGTGCCCCTCTTTCTGGTTTTCCTGGGTTCACGAGGTGTTGCGCCCGGCAAAGGGTCCGGGCTCGTGGATCTGCGGTGAGGGGCAAAGAGCCCCTCGGCCAGGCCTGATCAGCTCCGATCAGGAAGTCTTGCGTTCAGGAGGCCCGGTCGGCCTCCGGTGCCCCCGCCTGGGCGGGGACGGTCGCCGCGGGCTGTGCCCCGGACCGGTCGGCGGGCTTCGCCGCGGGTGCGGAGGCCCACAGGCGGCGCAGCCCCGCGGGGGCCGCCTGCCGCCCGCCGCGCCGGGCGAGGGTCCGTACGGCGAGGTCTCCGGCGAGCTGGACGGCGGTGACGATGACGATGAGCAGCACGATGGTGATGTTCATCAGGCCGGTCTCGGACCGCTGGTAGCCGTAGACGATGGCGAGGTTGCCGAGGCCGCCGCCGCCGACCGCGCCGGCCATCGCGGAGTAGCCGATGAGGGCGATGACGGTGGTGGTCAGGCCCGCGATGACGGAGGGCAGGGCCTGCGGGAGCAGCACCTTGAAGATCACGGTCCAGGTGCCGCCGCCCATGGACTGGACGGCTTCGACGAGGCCGTGGTCGACCTCGCGGAGCGCGGTCTCCACCAGCCGGGCGAAGAACGGGATCGCGCCGATGGCCAGGGCCACGACGGCGGCGCTCGGCCCGATGGAGGTGCCGACCACGAAGCGGCTGAAGGGGATCAGCCAGACCATGAGGACGATGAAGGGCAGCGAGCGGCCGAGGTTGACGACCACGCCGACGGCCTTGTTGACCACGGTGTTCTGCAGCAGGCCGCCGCGGTCGGTGAGGACCAGCAGGATGCCCAGCGGCAGGCCGCCGAGGATGGTGTAGACGGTGGACCACCACACCATGAAGAGGGTGTCCAGACACGCGTTCTGCAGCAGGGGCTGCATCTCGGCCCAGGTCACTTGGCACCATCCTTCAGGAGCGCGCCGGCCGGAGCCGGGGACTTCACGTCGGCGACGTCCACCTGGAGGCCCTGCTCGCGCAGGAAGCCGATCGGGACGACGTTCTCCTCGAAGCGGCCGGGCAGCTCGATGCGCATCCGGCCGATCTGCTTGCCGCAGACGGTGTCCATCGCGGCGCCCAGGATCGAGATGTCGATGTTGTACGTGCGGGAGAGCTGGGAGATGACCGGCTGGGTCGCGGCGTCGCCGTGGAAGGTGACGTCCACGACGGTGCGATCCGGGCCGGAGGCCTCGCCGCCGACGGGGAACAGCTCGGCCGCGAGCTCGGAGCCGGGGGTGGCGAGGAGTTCGGAGACGGTGCCGGACTCCACGACGCGGCCGCCCTTCATCAGGGCCGCGGAGTCGCAGATCGTCTTGACGACCTCCATCTCGTGGGTGATGAGGAGGACGGTCAGGCCGAGCTGCTGGTTGAGGTCGCGCAGCAGCTGGAGGATGGAGCGGGTGGTCTCCGGGTCGAGCGCGGAGGTCGACTCGTCGGAGAGCAGCACCTTGGGGTCGCCGGCGAGGGCGCGGGCGATGCCCACCCGCTGCTTCTGGCCGCCGGAGAGCTGGCCGGGGTAGGCCTTGGCCTTGTCGGCGAGGCCGACGAGGTCGAGGAGTTCGAGGGCCTTGCGCTCGCGCTCCTTGCCGGAGACGCCGAGGATCTCCAGCGGCAGCTCGATGTTGGACTGCACGGTCCGCGAGGAGAGCAGGTTGAAGTGCTGGAAGACCATGCCGATGCGGCTGCGCGCCTTCCGCAGCTCGGCACCGGCGCGGTTGCCGCGCCCGGCGAGGGCGGTGAGGTCCTGTCCCGCCACGGTGACCGTGCCGGAGCTGGGGCGCTCCAGGAGGTTGACGCAGCGGATGAGGGTCGACTTGCCGGCGCCGCTCTGACCGACGACGCCGTACACCTCGCCCTCCCGGACGTGGAGGTCGACGCCGTCGAGGGCGGTGACCTCGCGGCCGCGTGAGCGGTAGACCTTTGTCAGGCCCGTAGTGGTGATCACAGGGGTTTCCGTCACTGTCGAGTGCGCGGCGGTGAGGAGGCCGGCACGGGCATTCATTGCGGAGCGCGGCATAGGGTGCCCCGGCGGGCGCGAGCGGGGTCGCGGCTTCGGGGAGTCCTGGTGACGCGGGGCGGAGCTTTCCGGTCCGGTCCGGTGGGACGCGGGACGGGCTCTACGGGTCTCGCTTCGGGGCGCGAGGCACGGAACGGGGGCCCTCAGCGGTCACACATTCGACACATGCGGCGAGCAGCGCCGGGCGTCGTCATCGCCTCGGTCGCAAAGGTGCGGCTGCTCGTCGTGGTCATGCGGGAAAGTAAAACAGACGGATGTGCGAGTCGGCCAAGGCTGTCCGAATAGCGGACGCGAGTGGCCGGTCCGTGGACAGCGCACGCACCTTCCCGGCGATCTCCCAGCCGTCCGGCAATCGCCGGTGACCTGCACGGACGTACCCGCCGGGCCGCGCGGAAGACCCCTCGGGCCGGCCCCCGCCCCCGCCCCCTGTGGTCAAGGCCACGGGCCGGCGGCGCCCGGCGCGGGGCCGAGCGCGGTGCGGACGGGGCGGGCCATTAAAGTCGTCCCATGCTTGTCCAGCCCCATCCGCACGCCCCGGCAGCGCGGCGGCCACGGTGATCGACGCCCTGACGCTCGTGGTCGGCCTGGCCGCCCTCGCGCTGGCCGCCTGGTGCGGTTTCGCCTTCTCCCGCGACCAGTCCACCAAGGACTGGCACTTCATCGGCATGGCCGTGGTGACCGTCCTCGCGGTCGCCCAGCTCGTCATCGGCGTGGTGCGGCTGGCCGGCGGCGACAAGCCCGAGCAGGGCACCGCCATCTTCCTGGCCTACCTCATCGGCTCGGCCGCGGCCGTTCCCGCCGCGGGCTTCATGTCGCTCGCGGAGCGGACCCGCTGGGGCTCGGCCACCGTCGCGGCCGGCGGCATCATCCTCGCCGTGCTCGAAGTGCGGCTCTACGACATCTGGGGAGGCTGACCGTGACCGAACCGACTGCCCCCGCCAAGCCGGGCTTCAACCTCGGCGAAGGGCCGGGCCGGCTGCTGGTGTGGCTCTACGGGGTCTTCACCGTCGCCGCCGCCTCCCGCTCGATCGTCCAGATGATCCTGGACTTCGGCCGGGCCCCGCTCGCCTACGTGCTGTCGGCCGTCGCCGCGGCGGTGTACGCCTTCATCACGTACTCCCTGGTCCGCGGCGGCCCGGCGGCCCGCAGGGCAGCCCTCGTGTGCTGCGCCGCGGAGCTGGCCGGCGTCCTCGTCGTCGGCACGTGGACGCTCGTCGCGCCGTCCGCCTTCCCCGACGCCACGGTCTGGTCGGACTACGGCATGGGCTACCTCTTCATCCCGGTCATCCTGCCGGTGACCGCGATGGTGTGGCTGCGCCGCGCGGCACAGCCACGGACCGCCTAGCGGCTCGCCGCGAGCTCCGCGCCGGCGACGCCCCCACGCGCACCGGACGCCGCTTCCTGCTGTGCGTCGTCCTGTGCGTCCTCGTGCCGTACGTCCTTCTCCATCGTCACCAGCGTCAGCTTGCGCGTGACCTGCTCGGTGGCGACCTGCGCGTACCCCCACTTGCGGTAGAGGCGCAGGTTCCCCTCGTTGCGGTGGCCGGTGGCGAGCCGGAAGCGGGTCGCGCCGTCCGCCGCCAGCCGGGCCTCGACCGCGGCCAGCAGCCGCCCGCCCAGGCCGTGCCGCTGCATCCGGGGGTGCACGATCATCCCGGAGATCACGGCCGTGCCCCCGGGCCCGGTTGCGCCGCGCACCGCGCCCACGACCTCGTCCCCGAGCCGCGCCACCAGGACGCAGCCCGCGCCCAGTTCGGCACGGAGCTCGGCGAGCGTCTGGGTGAGCGGCGCGATGGAGTAGTCGCCGTAGAGCTCGGCCTCGCCCTGATAGCAGAGGTACTGGAGTTTGAGGATCTGCTCGGCGTCGAGATCGGTCGCCGCAGAGATGGTCACGCTCATGCCCATGTGCCCACGCCTCCCCTTTTCGGTTCGGTCCGCCCTGACAGGAGCCGTCGCGGGTGCACGTCGCCTCCGTGGCGCCGGTTGTCTATCGCTCCTTTCCCCAGGGTTCAGGAGCCGCAACCTCCGCCGTCAGCATTCTGCGCAGGCATCCCAGGCAACGGGAACGTACGGGCCCCAAAGATCCTTGTGACATTCCCAACTCGCCTGCGATTTCCCGGTAGGTCGGGTCCTTGCGGGAGAGCAGGGCGGCCAGCAGCCGGGGGCAGCGGCCGGGCAGCCGGCGCACGGCGGCGCGCAGCACACGGCCCTCCTCGGCGGCGAGCACCTGCTGTTCGACGCCGCCGTCGTGGCCGCCCGGCGGCTCGGCGCGGGTGGGGTCGTAGAGCACCTCGCGCCGCGCGCGGCGGCGTGCGGCGCGGGCCTCGGCCCTGACGGTCGCCCGCAGCCGGGCGGCGGAGACGATGGTGCGGCCGTCGCTGAGCAGCCGCACCCAGACGCCCTGTTCGAGGTCGGCGGCGTCGGTCCCGGCGACCGCGGCCGCCTCGGCGGCGCACTCCGCCTTGAGCAGGGGGCTCAGCCGGATCAGGAGATCGCTCTGCGTCATGCGTGGCGGGACGTGGGGCCGGGTCGCGCCGGTTGCCCCTCGGGGGCGTTATCACCCGTCCGGGTGTACGGCGTGGGGTGGCACCGGCACCGCCGATCACCGCTCCGGTGGTCGCTCGCCGTTGCGGCGGCAACGGATTTCTGCGCAGCAGAATCGTTTTCCGCCGCAACGGCGGGACGCCCCACGGACGTGCCCGGCGGTGCCTGACGGGCCTCAGCCCTTCAGGAACGCGTCCCGCGCCAGCACAGCCGTGTCGCAGTTGTCCGAGAATATGCCGTCGATCCCCGTCGCGAAGTACGTCTTGAACGCCGCGAGCGCGTCACCGTACGCGTTGGGGTCGGTGCCGCGCCGGAAGTCCGCCGGCAGGAAGCTGTTCTCGTTGCGCATGGTGTACGGGTGCAGGATCAGCCCCGCGGCGTGCGCGTCGCGGACCAGCGTCGTCGGCTTGGTCAGCTTGTCGTTCTTGTCCCGCGGGATGATCAGGTTCACCCACGGGCCGATGCCCTGGGCGAAGCCGGAGACCCACTTCAGGCCCTCGGGCGTGATGAGGTCGGCGACCTTCCGCGGGTCCTTCGCCTCGGTGAAGTCCCACGGCTGCGTCGTGAGGTCGTCCAGCAGCAGCACCTTGGGGCAGTCGATGCCCAGCCGGCCCAGCCGCTGCAGGCTGCTCGGCTCGAAGGACTGCAGGAAGGTGTAACCGTTGCGGCCCGAGCGGTTGTAGCGGCGCAGCAGCTTGGCCAGCCGCTCCTCCAGGCCGAGGCCGGCCTTGCGGAAGTAGGTGGGGTGCTTGGTCTCGACGTGCAGCCAGATGCGCCGGCCGCGCTTGCGGCCCTGCTCGTCGGCCCACTTCAGGACCTCTTCGAAGGTGGGCACCTGCCAGACGCCGTCGTAGAGGGTGTTGTGCTGGCGGTTGCCGGGAATGCGCTCCTTGGCGCGCAGCGTCTTCAGCTCGGCGAGCGTGAAGTCCTCGGTGAACCAGCCGGTGTGGGCCTCGCCGTCGACGGTCTTCGTCGTCTTGCGGGAGGCGAACTCCGGGCGGGAGGCGACGTCGGTGGTGGCGGTGATGTCGTTCTCGTGCCGGCACACGAGGTGCCCGTCCTTGGTGGGGACGACGTCCTGCTCGATGACGTCCGCGCCGTTGTCGAGGGCGAACTGGTAGGAGCCGAAGGTGTGCTCGGGGCGGTAGCCGCACGCGCCCCGGTGGCCGATGACCGTCGGCACCGGCAGGTCCTTGTACGAGCCGCCGGACCCGCCGTGCCCGTGCCCGTACTCCGTGGCCTGCCCGCGCTGCGCGGCCGCCGCCGTGCCCGCTCCGCCGCCGAGGACGACCGCCCCCGCGCCGAGGGCCGCGGCGGCCCCCAGAACGGTGCGCCTGCCCGGCCGCTGCTCCTGGTCCATGAACGCTCCTTGCTTGCGGGTCCCGGCGCCGGTCCGGCACCTGTCGGACGCCGCAGATCGTAAACACGTACGACTTCTGTCTGTGAAGACGGAAGTCAAACGGCGTGCAAACTCATGTCAACACTCCGTATTGCGTCCCGCTACCCGGGGTGCGCGGGTCCCATACCGGCGAGTATGGTCACTCTCCTGCGCAGGCATGCGCCGCACCGACCATCACGACCGGAGGGCTCCGTTGTCCCGCATCTTGCTCAAGGCGTTCCTCGGATTGCTCATGCGCGTCCTGTACCGCCCCGAGGTGGAGGGCGCGGAGAACATCCCCGGCAGCGGGCCGGTCATCCTGGCGGGCAGCCACGTGACGTTCGTCGACTCGCTGTTCCTCGCGCTGGTGGTCAAGCGGCAGGTGTTCTTCATCGGCAAGGACGAGTACGTCACGGGCAAGGGGGTCAAGGGCCGGCTCATGGCCTGGTTCTTCCGCAGCTCCGGCATGATCCCGGTGGACCGTGACGGCGGCCGCGGCGGTGTCGCGGCGCTGATGACCGGCCGCCGGGTCCTGGACGAGGGCAAGGTCTTCGGGATCTACCCCGAGGGCACCCGCTCCCCCGACGGCCGCCTCTACCGCGGCCGCACCGGCATCGCCCGCCTCGCGCTGATGACGGGCGCGCCGGTGGTGCCGTTCGCCATGGTCGGCATGGACAAGGTCCAGCCGGGCGGCAAGGGCATGCTGCACCTCGCGCCGGTCACCGTGCGCTTCGGCGAGCCGCTGGACTTCTCCCGCTACGAGGGCATGGACCGCGACCGCTACATCCTGCGCGCCGTCACCGACGAGGTGATGAGCGAGGTCATGAGCCTGTCGGGCCAGGAGTACGTGGACGTCTACGCGACCAAGGCCAAGGCTGCCTGACACTGCGTCAGCCGCCTGCCGCACGAGGGCGTGAGGGTCCGTACGCTCCCGGCCCGGCTGCCGGCTAGCCCCGGCCGATGCACTGGGGGTGGAAGGCCGGGTCGGCCGGACCCTTGCGCCCCAGCGCGTTGAGGACCCACTGGGCGACGACCGGGTCCTTGGTGGCCTGGTCGTGCATGAAGGGGTCGAACTTGCACTTGTCCTGCAGCACGACGTTGGTGACGCGTTCGGCCGGGCCGTTCAGCAGGGCGCTGGTGTAGGGGATGACGACCTCGTCGTAGCGCGTGGAGACGACGGTGTAGTCGGGCCCGGCGGGTGCTTCCTCCCCCGCGTTGAGCTTCTGCAGGAAGGACGAGCCCCATCGCTGGTCCTCGCAGGACGGGCAGAACGTCGCGCCGGCCGCGATGGCCAGCGGGTTCTTCGTCCCGTGGTTGGACGGGACGATGCCGACCAGGTCGTCGACCTTGTCCGCGCCGCCCAGGAACTTCACGTAGTACCGCGGCATCATGCCGCCCTGGCTGTGGCCGACGATGTCGACCTTCTTCGCGCCCGTGGCGCCCCGCACGGCCTCCACGAAGTCACGCAGCTCCTCGGCCGCCTTCGGGATCTGGACGGTCTCCATGCTGCCGTAGTTGAAGGCGAAGACGCAGTAGCCCGCCTCCTTCAGCTTCGGCGAGAGCGCGGCCCAGTTCTCGCCCATGAGCTTGAAGGTGCCGTTGACCAGCACGACCGGCTCGGGGTGCGCCGAATCCGGCTTGCAGGACCAGTCGTTGGCCCCCTTCGGCGGGATGTCGAGGACGGAGGCCGAGGCCGGGGAGGCGGCGAGACCCGTGAGGCCCAGGGCCGCGGTGGCCGCGGCGGCGAGCAGGAGTCTGACCGTTCTGCGCAGACGCATGGGGGGTGTCCTTTGGCAACGGGACGGCGGAGAACCACCGTCGGAACCGAACCACGTTCGACAATGTCGACCAGTGGTCGAGATCGTTGCCTGCGCATAAGCATTGCGTCAAGGGAAATTGTTTCCGGCATATGTCACACGGGCCGGGGCTTGCCGCCCCGGCCCGTGTGCGCTTTGCTCATGTGAGCCGCACCCGGCTCACCCCGGCGAGCGCGGTGCCGCTTGCCGTACCCGCGCGGCGGTTCAGCCGCCGTACCCCTCCTCCAGCCTCTGGCCGCGGAGCAGGAACCACGCGGCGACCGCCGTCGCCAGCAGCACGACCGCGCCCACGCCGGAGGCGATCTGCAGCCCGTCGACGAAGGCCTCCTGCGCGGAAGCGAGCAGGTCGGCGCCCTGGGCGGGCGGCAGGGCCGCGGACGACTCCGCGGCGCCGCCGAGGGACTCGCGGGCCTCGGCGGCCGCCGCGGAGGGCACGCCCGCGGGGACGGCGAAGTCCCGGTAGACGCCGGTGACGATCGAGCCGAGCAGGGCGATGCCCAGCGCGGCACCCAGTTCGTACGCCGTCTCGGACACCGCGGAGGCGGCGCCCGCCTGCTCCTTGGGGACGCTGGAGAGGATCACGTCGGCCGTGACGGTGAAGGAGAAGCCCGCGCCCACGCCCACGACCAGCAGGACGGCGCCCAGCACCGGGTAGGACGTGTCGGTCTTCAGCCAGACGAGCACGGCGAGGGCGACGCCGATCGCGCCGAGCCCGCCGGCCACCACCGAGCGCACCGAGAACCGCCGGGCGGCCCGTCCCGCGAGGAGTCCCGCCGTGACCGCGCCGACCGCCGCCGGAAGCTCGGCCAGCCCCGCCTCCAGCGGGCTGCGCCCCTGGACGAGCTGGAGGAACTGCGACAGGAAGAAGACCATGCCGGACAGGCCGAGCACGGTCAGCAGGTCGGCCAGCACCGCACCGGAGAAGCCCCTGCCGTGGAAGAGGCGCATGTCCAGCAACGGCGAGGACAGCGTGAGCTGCCGGCGCACGAACCACACCAGCGCCGGCACGCCGACGGCGGCCGCCGCGGCGACCTCCCAGCGGAGCCCGTGCGCCGCGCCCTCCTTGATCGCGTAGACGACGGCGATGACACCGGTCATGGACAGCACCACGCTGAGCAGGTCCCAGGGGCCGGGCGACGGGTCGCGCGACTCCGGCAGCAGCTTGATGCCGACGAGCACCAGCACCGCCATCACCGGCAGGTTGATCAGGAAGACCGACCCCCACCAGAAGTGGCCCAGCAGGAAGCCGCCCACGACCGGGCCCACGGCGGCGCCCGCCGAGGCCATGGCACCCCAGATGCCGATCGCCAGGCTGCGCTCCTTGGGGTCGTGGAAGATGTTGCGGATGAGGGCGAGCGTGGACGGCATCAGCGTCGCGCCCGCGACGCCCAGCAGCGCCCGGGCGGCGATCATCATCTCGGGGCTGGTGGCGTAGGCGTTCAGCACCGACACCGCGCCGAAGGCCACGGCGCCGGTCAGCAGGAGCTTCTTGCGCCCGATGCGGTCGCCGAGGCTGCCCATGGAGACCAGGAGACCGGCGATGACGAACGAGTAGACGTCGCCGATCCACAGCAGCTGGGTGCCCGACGGGCGCAGGTCCTCGCTGAGGAAGGGCGTGGCGAGGCCGAGGACGGTCGCGTCGACGGCGACGAGGAGCACGGCCAAGGCGAGGACGGCGAGCGCGAGCCAGCGTCCGGGGCGGGGCGTCTCGGCGGGGGCTTCCGCGGTCAGCGGCCCGCCGGTGGTTCCGGTCACTGTTTCATCCTCCGTTCGCTCTCCGTCCTTCGCTCGGCGCCGCCGAGGAGCAGTTCGGCGACCATGCGGGGCATGTCCTTGGCGGCCAGGCGCCGGTCCTGGACGGCCCAGGCGCCGGTGCCGATCAGGCCGTAGAGGGCCTCGGTGAGCCAGGCGGGTGTGAGGTCGAGCCGGAAGGAGCCCTCTTCCTGGCCGCGGCGGAAGAGCTCCTGGACGCGGGTGTCGAGCCGGTTCCAGCCCTCGTTGGTGCCGTTCTCGTAGAGCTGGTTCTCGGTGAAGAGGAAGGCGAGCATGCCGGCGACGGGCTCGGCCTCGGCGATCAGGCGGCGGACGGCGCCGGCCGCGTCGCCCTGCTCGATGCGGGCTGCGTCCAGGGCCTTCCCGAACTGCTCGATGCCCAGCTCCTCCAGCGCGCGGACGAGCGCGTCGCGCCCTGCGAAGTGGCGGTGGAGGGTGGCACGGCCGATGCCCGCGGCCTTGGCGATCTCGTCCATGGAGGCGGTCGCCTTGCGGGTGAGCAGGGCTGCGGCCTCCCTCAGCACATGGTCCCGGTCAACACTCATGAGACGACGATAACCCGAATGAGACGCTGGTGTCTCATTCGGGTGATCGTTGTCTCAGGACCGCGGCAGATCAGCCGCGCTTGGCCTCCGCCCACTCCCGCTGGACCGCGAGATCGGCCTTGACCTCGCCGAGCTGGACCGCGACCGCGGACGGCGCGGTGCCGCCCCGCCCGCTGCGCGAGGCGAGCGCGCCGGGCACGTTCAGCACCGAGCGGACCTCGGGCGTCAGGTGCGGCGAGATGGCGGCGAACTGCTCGTCGGTCAGCCCGTCGAGCTCGATGCCGCGCGCCTCGCACTCCTTGACGCACTCCCCCGCCACCTCGTGCGCCACGCGGAACGGCACGCCCTGCTTGACGAGCCACTCGGCGATGTCGGTGGCGAGCGAGAAACCGGCCGGGGCCAGCTCCTCCATCCGGGCCCGGTTGACCGTGAGGGTGGCCATCATCCCGGTGAAGGCCGGGAGGAGGACCTCCAGCTGGTCGCAGGAGTCGAAGACCGGCTCCTTGTCCTCCTGCAGGTCGCGGTTGTACGCGAGCGGCAGGGCCTTGAGCGTGGCGAGCAGCCCGGTGAGGTTGCCGATGAGCCGGCCGGACTTGCCGCGCGCCAGCTCGGCGATGTCCGGGTTCTTCTTCTGCGGCATGATCGAGGAGCCGGTCGAGAAGGCGTCGTGGAGGGTCACGAAGGAGAACTCCTTCGTGTTCCAGATGATGACCTCCTCGGCGATCCGCGACAGGTCGACGCCGATCATCGCCGTGATGAAGGCGAACTCGGCGACGAAGTCCCGCGAGGCCGTCCCGTCGATGGAGTTGCCCGCCGAGCCGCGCTCGAAGCCGAGGTCGGCGGCGACCGCCTCCGGGTCCAGCCCGAGGGAGGAGCCGGCGAGCGCGCCCGAGCCGTACGGCGAGACCGCCGTGCGCTCGTCCCACTGCCGCAGCCGCTCCGCGTCCCGCGACAGCGCCTGGACGTGCGCGAGCACGTGGTGGGCGAAGAGGACGGGCTGGGCGTGCTGCAGGTGCGTGCGCCCCGGCATGGCGACGTCCGGGTGGGCCTCGGCGAGGCCGATCAGCGCTTCCTGGAGGTCGGCGATCAGCCCGCCGATGATCCGGGCGTGGTCGCGCAGGTACATCCGGAAGAGCGTGGCGACCTGGTCGTTGCGGGACCGGCCGGCGCGCAGCTTGCCGCCGAGGTCGGGGCCGAGCCGCTCCAGCAGGCCCCGTTCGAGCGCGGTGTGCACGTCCTCGTCGGCGATGGTGCCGGTGAAGGTGCCGGCGGCGACGTCGGCCTCCAGCAGCCCGAGGCCCTCGGTCATCCGCTTCAGCTCGTCGTCGTCGAGCAGCCCGGCCTTGTGGAGCACACGGGCGTGGGCGCGGGAGCCGGCGATGTCGTAGGGGGCGAGCCGCCAGTCGAAGTGGACCGAGGCGGACAGCTTGGCCAGCGCTTCGGCGGGGCCGTCGGCGAAGCGGCCGCCCCAGAGCCGGACGTCCTGCGGGGCCGCGGTCACGCGAGGTCCCGCTTGGCGGCGATCTTCGAGGACAGGCCGAAGATCTCGATGAAGCCCTTCGACATGGACTGGTCGAACGTGTCGCCCGTGTCGTACGTGGCCAGGTTGAAGTCGTAGAGCGACTTCTCGGACTTCCGGCCCGTGACGACGGCCCGGCCGCCGTGCAGGGTCATCCGGATGTCACCGGAGACGTGCTCGTTGGCCTCGGCGATGAAGCCGTCCAGGGCCCGCTTGAGCGGGGAGAACCACAGGCCGTCGTAGACCAGCTCGGTCCACCGCTGCTCGACCTGCCGCTTGTACCGGGCGAGCTCGCGCTCGACGGTGACGGCCTCCAGCTCCTGGTGGGCGGTGATCAACGCGATCGCGCCGGGCGCCTCGTAGATCTCCCGGGACTTGATGCCGACGAGCCGGTCCTCGACCATGTCGAGCCGGCCGACGCCCTGCGCGCCCGCCCGCTCGTTGAGCTGCTGGATGGCCTGCAGCACGCTGACGGGCTTGCCGTCGATCGCGACCGGGACGCCCTGCTCGAAGGTGATGATCACCTCGTCCGCCTCGCGCGGGGTGGCCGGGTTGGCCGTGTAGTCGTAGACGTCCTCGACCGGGGCGTTCCAGATGTCCTCCAGGAAGCCGGTCTCGACGGCCCGGCCGAAGACGTTCTGGTCGATGGAGTACGGGGACTTCTTGGTGGTGGCGATCGGCAGGCCCTTGGCCTCGCAGAAGGCGATGGCCTTGTCCCGCGTCATGGCGTAGTCCCGGACGGGGGCGATGCACTTCAGCTCGGGGGCGAGCGAGGAGATGCCGGCCTCGAACCGCACCTGGTCGTTGCCCTTGCCGGTGCAGCCGTGGGCGACGGTGGTCGCGCCGTGCTTCTTCGCGGCGGCGACGAGGTGCTTGACGATCGTGGGCCGGGAGAGGGCGGAGACCAGCGGGTACCGGTCCATGTAGAGGGCGTTGGCCTTGATCGCCGGGAGGCAGTACTCCTCGGCGAACTCGTCCTTGGCGTCGGCGACCTCCGCCTCCACCGCACCGCAGGCGAGCGCGCGCTTGCGGATGACGTCCAGGTCCTCGCCGCCCTGGCCGACGTCCACGGCAACGGCGATGACCTCGGCGCCCGTCTCCTCGGCGATCCAGCCGATGGCGACGGAGGTGTCCAGGCCGCCGGAGTAGGCGAGTACGACGCGCTCGGTCACGGGTTTCTCCTTACGATGCATACGCTGATGGGTATAAGTATGCACTCCACTGTATGTTTCGTCAATGAGCTTCGCCGGTCGCTTTGCGTGTCGGTGCGGTCACGCGGACGGTATCGCGCACCCCGAATTTGGATCACGCAGCCAAACAGGATATTTTCTTGGTGCACGCCCGACCGGGGAAGAACCCGGGAGGACGAGCACCGGGACGTGGCGCAGCTTGGTAGCGCACTTGACTGGGGGTCAAGGGGTCGTGGGTTCAAATCCCGCCGTCCCGACCAGCGAACATCGCAGGTCGGAAGCCGTTTCCTCGCACAGCGGGGAAGCGGCTTCCGTCGTTTCCGGCCGGCTGCGGGGAGCCCGGAGCACGGCCCGGCCCCGCCGCGGCGGGAGCTAATCCAGGGGGATCCGCACGCCTTCGCGGAAGACGGCGGTCACCGCGTGGACGGCCGTGATGTCGGCGAGCGGATTCCCCGCCACGGCCACCAGGTCCGCGTCGAAGCCCGGCGCGATACAGCCCTTGCGGCAGGCGACGCCGCAGGCGCGGGCCGCGGCCGAGGTCGCCGCGCGGAGCGCCTCCAGCGGAGTGAAGCCCGTCTCGACCATGGCGGCGACGCTGTACGGGTGGCTGCCGTGCGCCTTGACCGGGAAGATCCCCGAGTCGCTCCCGCACACCACCCCCACGCCCGCCTCGCGCATCGCGGCCAGCCCGGCGACCAGGCCGGGGATGCGCCGGGCGATCCGCGGCGGGGGCGGTGGCCCGCCGGGCAGGGAGCCGAGGGTGAGGGAGGCGACCACGCCCAGGCGCACCATGTCGTCGAGGATCCGCCGGTCGTAGTCCACGCCGGGGTCGTCCGCGTCGCCGTCGCCGGCGATCCCGGTGACGAAGAAGCAGTGCTCGACCATGTCGAACCCGGCGGACACGGCGTCGGCAATGCCGGCCGCGGAGTGGGCGTGCGCGGTGACCGGCAGCCCGTGCCGGTGCGCCTCGCGGACGGCGGCGAGCAGCTCGGCGTGGCCGTACTGCACGTGGCAGGGGTCCGAGCCGGGGGTCAGGTCACCGCCGGTCACCATCACCTTCACGACGTCCACGCCGTGCGCGGCCCGTTCCCGTACGGCCGCGCGGATCCCCTCGACGCCCTCGGCCTGCCCGCCGAGGAACCAGCAGTGGCCGCGCGGCGTCGTCAGCGGCGGCCCCGAGGCGAGCACGGTGGGCCCGGCGGTGGCGTCCTTGGCGGTCTCCTCCCGGAGCCGCAGCGCCAGGTAGCCCCGGTCCCCCAGGTCCCGGACGGTGGTCACGCCCGCGGAGAGCGCCGCCCGGCCGGCGGCCCGCATGCGCTCCAGCAGTTCCTCGTCGCTCGCGCGCCGCAGCCGCCCCACGACGTCGTCGCTCGCGTCGAAGGCGAGGTGGACGTGGGTGTCCACGAAGCCGGGCAGCAGCGTCGTCTCCCCCAGGTCCACCGGCACGGCGTCCGCGGGGACGCTCCCGCCGGGCACCACCCCCGCGATCCGCCCGCCTTCCACCAGCACCACGGGCCGCTCGACGGTCCCCGGCCCTATCCCGTCGAAGAGCTTCGCCGCGCGGATCGCCAGCATCTGTCCTCCCTCGCCCCACGCCTGCTGTTGGGCCGGTGTTCACGAGGCCGTCGTCCGCGCCCCTCGTCATCCTGCCCACGCCCGCGGCGTGTTCACGCGTCCGGACGGTGCGTCAGCGCTCCTTCTGAGCCAGCCTCAGGAGGTGGTCGGCCAGGGCCTGGCCGCCCTTGGGGTCGCGGCTGATGAGCATCACCGTGTCGTCCCCCGCGATGGTGCCGATGATCTCGTGCACCCCCGCCTGGTCGATCGCCGAGGCGAAGAACTGGGCGGCGCCCGGCGGGGTGCGCAGGACGACGAGGTTGGCGGAGGCCTCCGCCGAGATCAGCAGCTCGCCCGCGAGGCGGGCCATGCGGGCCTCGGTGGCGGATTCGCCGAGCGGGGCCCGGGGCGTGCGGTCGCCGCCCTCGGACGGCACCGCGTAGATGAGCTCGCCCCCGGTGTTGCGGATCTTGACCGCGCCCAGTTCGTCGAGGTCGCGGGAGAGCGTCGCCTGGGTGACGGACAGGCCGTCGTCGGCGAGCAGCTTGGCGAGCTGGCTCTGCGACCGGACCGCCTGCCGGCCGAGGATGTCCACGATCCGGCGGTGGCGGGCGGTACGGGTCTGCGGTACGGCCTGTCCGCCCTGGAACGGCTCCGGCTCCTGCGCCTGGGTCATCGTCTCGTCAGTCTCCGCTTCGTCGTTCCCCGAGGGCCCGGGGGGCCGTGCTGCCCCGCGGGCCCCGTCGGCCTCGTCGGCCGCTCCGGCCGCTCACGCCCCTGGGCCGTCGGCGGCAGCGGCGGCGTCCAGGACGCCCGGCAGTGCCCGGAGGAACGTTTCCACCTCATCTTCGGTGATGATCAGCGGCGGGGCCAGCCGCACCACGTCGGGTGCGACCGCGTTCACCAGGAGGCCGGCGTCCTGTGCTGCCTGCTGCACCTTCGGTGCAAGGGGCTCGGAAAGGACAATACCCAGCAGCAGGCCCGCGCCACGGACGTGGTCGACCAGGGGGTGGCCGAGCGCAGCGATCCCGTCACGCAGCCGCTCCCCCGCCGCCGCGACGCGGGCGAGGATCCCGTCGCCCTCCAGCGTGTCGACGACGGCCAGGGCGGCGGCGCACGCGACGGGGTTCCCGCCGAAGGTGGAGCCGTGCTGACCGGGCGTCAGCAGGTCCGCGGCCGGGCCGAAGGCGAGGGTCGCGCCGATGGGCAGGCCGCCGCCGAGGCCCTTGGCGAGGGTGACGACGTCGGGCTCGACGCCCTGCGCCTGGTGCTCGAACCAGTGGCCCGTGCGGCCGATTCCTGTCTGGATCTCGTCCAGGACGAGGAGGGTGCCGGTGGCGCGGGTGATCTCACGGGCGGCGGCCAGGTAGCCGGGGGGCGGTACGACGACGCCGGCCTCGCCCTGGACCGGTTCCAGCACGACGAGCGCCGTGTCGGTGGTGACGGCGGCCCGCAGGGCGTCCTCGTCGCCGTAGGGGACGTGGGTGACGCCGGCGGGCAGGGGCAGGAAGGGGTCCTGCTTGGCGGGCTGGCCGGTGAGGGCCAGCGCCCCCATCGTGCGGCCGTGGAACCCGCCGGCGGCGGCGACCATGTGCGGCCGCCCGGTCCGCCGCCCGATCTTGAACGCCGCTTCGACGGCCTCCGCGCCGGAGTTGGCGAAATAGACGCGCCCCGGCCGTCCCGCGAGGCCCAGCAGCCGCTCGGCGAGGGCCACGGTCGGCTCGGCGGTGAAGAGGTTGGAGACGTGGCCGAGGGTGGCGATCTGGTCCGACACCGCCCGGACGACCGCGGGATGGGCGTGGCCGAGGGCGTTGACGGCGATGCCGCCGACGAGGTCGAGGTACGGCTTGCCGTCGGCGTCCCAGACCGTGCTGCCCTCGCCGCGGACCAGCGGGACGCGCGGGGTGCCGTAGTTGTCCATCAGGGCGCCCTGCCAGCGCCGGGTGAGTTCCTCGTTGCTCACGGCTGCTGCCCCTCCCGCTCGTTCGCCGCGTCGTCGGGGACGACCATCGTGCCGATCCCCTCGTCCGTGAAGATCTCCAGCAGGATCGAGTGCTGGACCCGGCCGTCTATCACGCGGGCCGTGGTGACGCCGTTGCGCACGGCGTGCAGGCAGCCCTCCATCTTGGGGACCATGCCGCTCGCCAGGTCCGGCAGCAGCGCTTCCAGCTCACTGGCCGTCAGCCGGCTGATGACCTCGTCGCTGTGCGGCCAGTCCTCGTACAGGCCCTCGACGTCGGTGAGGACCATCAGCGTCTCGGCGCCGAGGGCGGCGGCGAGCGCCGCGGCCGCGGTGTCGGCGTTGACGTTGAAGACCCCGTGGGCGTCGGCTTCGTCGGCGCTGCGGGCGACGGAGGAGATGACGGGGATGCGCCCGTTGTCGAGCAGGGCCTGGACGGCGCCGGTGTCGACGGCGGTGATCTCGCCGACGCGGCCGATGTCGACGCGCTCGCCGCCGACGTCCGCGTAGTGCTTGGTGGCGGTCATGGTGTGGGCGTCCTCGCCGGTCATGCCGACGGCGAGCGGGCCGTGGGCGTTGAGCAGCCCGACGAGCTCGCGCTGCACCTGCCCGGCGAGGACCATGCGGACGACGTCCATGGCCTCGGGCGTGGTCACCCGCAGGCCCGCCTTGAACTCCGACTCCAGGCCCAGCCGGTCGAGCTGGGCGCTGATCTGCGGGCCGCCGCCGTGCACGACGACCGGGCGCAGGCCGGCGTGGTGGAGGAAGACGACGTCCTGGGCGAACGCGGCCTTGAGCTCCTCGTCGACCATGGCGTTGCCGCCGAACTTGATGACGACGGTCTTGCCGTGGTGCCGGGTCAGCCAGGGCAGCGCCTCAATGAGGATGCGGGCCTTGGGGAGGGCGGTGTGCTTGCGGGTGGGGCCGGTGACGGCCGGGCCGGTGGTGCCGGTGGTGCCGGCGCTGGTGTCGGTCATGAGGAGTAGGCACTGTTCTCGTGCACGTAGTCGGCGGTGAGGTCGTTGGTCCAGATGACCGCGGACTCGGTGCCCGCGGACAGGTCGGCGGTGATGCGGATCTCCCGGTAGCGCATGTCGACCAGATCGCGGTCGTCGCCGACGGAGCCGTTCTTGCAGACCCACACGCCGTTGATGGCGACGTTCAGCCGGTCCGGGTCGAAGGCCGCGCCGGTCGTGCCGATGGCGGAGAGCACCCGGCCCCAGTTCGGGTCCTCGCCGTGGAGCGCGCACTTGAGGAGGTTGTTGCGGGCGATGGTCCGCCCCACCTCCACGGCGTCGTCCTCGGAGGCCGCGTTGACGACCTCGATGCGGATGTCCTTGCTCGCGCCTTCCGCGTCCCCCACGAGCTGCCGCGCCAGGTCGGCGCACACTTCCCGTACGGCCGCCGCGAAGGCCTCCGCGTCCGGCGTGACGCCGGAGGCGCCCGAGGCGAGCAGCAGGACGGTGTCGTTGGTGGACATGCAGCCGTCGGAGTCGACCCGGTCGAAGGTCTGCCGGGCGGCGCCGCGCAGGGCCGCGTCGAGGCCGGCGGCGTCGACGTCGGCGTCGGTGGTCAGGACGGCCAGCATGGTGGCCAGGCCCGGGGCGAGCATGCCCGCGCCCTTGGCCATCCCGCCCACCGTGAAGCCCTCGCCCTCGACGACCGCGGTCTTGTGGACGGTGTCGGTCGTCTTGATCGCGATGGCGGCCTTCTCCCCGCCGTGCGCGGACAGTTCGCCGGCGGCCTTGCCGATGCCCGCCAGCAGCTGCTCCATGGGCAGCCGTACGCCGATCAGGCCCGTGGAGGCGACCGCGATCTCGCCCGCGCTGTGACCGAGGACCTCGGCGGCCTTCTCGGCGGTGGCGTGCGTGTCCTGGAAGCCCCCGGGGCCGGTGCAGGCGTTGGCACCACCGGAGTTGAGGACGACTGCCGAGACCTGACCGCCCTTCAGGACCTGCTGCGACCACAGCACCGGCGCGGCCTTGACCCGGTTCGCGGTGAAGACACCCGCAGCGGCCAGGCGCGGCCCCTCGTTCACCACCAGCGCCAGGTCGGGACCGCCGCTCTCCTTGATCCCGGCAGCGACACCCGCCGCCGTGAAACCCTTCGCCGCCGTGACGCTCACTGCATCTCCTTGTCAGCCCGCTTGCTCGTGGTGTTCTCGCCCGTGTCGCACGGCACCAGCCGTGCCAGAAGGGTCGCGATGGCCCGCCGGAGGCTCATGGCGCGACCCCCGCGGCCGGCAGGCCCAGGTCCTCGGGGAGACCGAGGGCGATGTTCATGCTCTGCACCGCGCCGCCGGCGGTGCCCTTGGTGAGGTTGTCGATGGCGCTCACCACGACGATCCGCCCGGCCGCCTCGTCCAGCGCCACCTGCACCAGCGCGGCGTTGGAGCCGTACACGGCGGCGGTGGCCGGCCACTGCCCCTCGGGGAGGAGGCGGGCGAAGGGCTCGTCCCGGAAGGCCTTCTCGTACGCGGCGCGCAGGCCCTCCGCGGTGACGCCGGGGCGGGCCTTGGCGCTGCAGGTGGCGAGGATGCCGCGGGGCATGGGGGCCAGGGTGGGGGTGAAGGAGACCGTGACGGGCTCCCCCGCGGCGGCGGAGAGGTTCTGGGCGATCTCCGGGGTGTGCCGGTGGCCGCCGCCCACGCCGTACGGGCTCATGGAGCCCATGACCTCGGAGCCGAGCAGGTGCGGCTTGGCCGCCTTGCCCGCGCCCGACGTGCCCGACGCGGCCACGATCACCGCTTCCGGCTCCGCCAGGCCCGCGGCGTACGCGGGGAACAGCGCGAGCGACACGGCGGTCGGGTAGCAGCCGGGCACGGCGATGCGCCGCGCGCCCTTCAGGGCCTCCCGCCCGCCGGGCAGCTCGGGCAGCCCGTACGGCCACGTGCCCGCGTGCCCGGACCCGTAGAACCGCTCCCACTGCGCCGCGTCCTTCAGCCGGAAGTCGGCGCCGCAGTCCACCACCAGCGTTCCCTCGCCCAGCTCGGCGGCCACCGCCGCCGACTGCCCGTGCGGCAGCGCGAGGAAGACCACGTCGTGCCCGGCGAGCACGCCGGCGGAGGTCGGCTCCAGCACCCGCTCGGCGAGCGGCAGCAGATGGGGCTGCACCGCCCCGAGCCGCTGGCCCGCGTTGCTGTTCGCGGTGAGGGCCCCGATCCGTACGCCGGGGTGCGCGAGGAGCAGGCGCAGCACTTCGCCGCCTGCGTAACCGCTCGCTCCTGCCACTGCCACACGCACTGCCATCGGGCCCCTCCTGGTCGATGGCATGACTATACGAATAAGCGAAGATTTATGCAATGCCCTGCCCTGACCTGCCCCGTGGCCGCGGCAGAAAACGCACCGCCCCGGCCGGGCGCGGGGCCGGCCGGGGCGGTGCGGGTGGTGCGGTTGCTGCGGGCAGCGGGTCAGGCCAGGAGCGACAGGGCCTGGTTGAAGGTCGCCGACGGGCGCATGACGGCCGCCGCCTTCTTCGCGTCGGGCTGGTAGTAGCCGCCGATGTCGGCCGGGGAGCCCTGCACCGCGATCAGCTCGTCGACGATCGCCTGCTCCTGCTCGGAGAGCGCCTGCGCGAGCGGCGCGAACGCCTTGGCGAGCTCGGCGTCGTCGGTCTGCTTCGCCAGCTCCTGGGCCCAGTACATGGCCAGGTAGAAGTGGCTGCCGCGGTTGTCGATGCCGCCCAGGCGGCGGCTCGGCGACTTGTCCTCGTTGAGGAAGGTGCCGGTGGCGCGGTCGAGCGTGTCGGCGAGGACCTTGGCGCGGGCGTTGCCCGTGGTCGTCGCGAGGTGCTCGAAGCTGGCCGCCAGGGCGAAGAACTCGCCGAGGCTGTCCCAGCGGAGGTAGTTCTCCTTGACGAGCTGCTGCACGTGCTTGGGAGCGGAGCCGCCGGCACCGGTCTCGAACAGGCCGCCGCCGTTCATCAGCGGGACGACCGAGAGCATCTTCGCGCTCGTGCCGAGCTCGAGGATCGGGAAGAGGTCCGTCAGGTAGTCGCGGAGGACGTTGCCGGTGACGGAGATGGTGTTCTCGCCGCGGCGGATGCGCTCCACCGACAGCTTGGTGGCCTCGACCGGGGCCAGGATGCGGATGTCCAGGCCCTCGGTGTCGTGCTCCGGCAGGTAGCGCTTGACCTTCTCGATGAGCACGGCGTCGTGCGCGCGCGTCTCGTCCAGCCAGAACACCGCCGGGTCGCCGGTGGCGCGGGCGCGGGTGACGGCCAGCTTCACCCAGTCCTTGATCGGCGCGTCCTTGGTCTGGCAGGCGCGGAAGATGTCGCCGGCCGAGACGGCCTGCTCCAGGACGACGTTGCCGGCCTGGTCGACGAGGCGGACGGTGCCCGTGACGGGGACCTCGAAGGTCTTGTCGTGGCTGCCGTACTCCTCGGCCTTCTGCGCCATGAGGCCCACGTTCGGCACGGAGCCCATGGTCGACGGGTCGAAGGCGCCGTTCGCGCGGCAGTCCTCGATGACGGCCTGGTACACGCCGGAGTAGCTGCTGTCCGGCAGGACCGCGAGGGTGTCGGCCTCCTGGCCGTCCGGGCCCCACATGTGGCCGGAGGTGCGGATCATGGCCGGCATCGAGGCGTCGACGATGACGTCGGACGGGACGTGCAGGTTGGTGATGCCCTTGTCGGAGTCGACCATCGCCAGGGCGGGGCCCTCGGCGAGCTCGGCGTCGAAGGAGGCCTTGATCTCGGCGCCCTGGGGCAGGGACTCCAGGCCCTTGTAGATGCCGCCGAGGCCGTCGTTCGGGGTCAGGCCGGCGGCGGCGAGCACCTCGCCGTACTGCGCGAACGTCTTCGGGAAGAAGGCGCGCACGACGTGGCCGAAGACGATGGGGTCGGAGACCTTCATCATCGTGGCCTTGAGGTGCACGGAGAACAGCACGTCCTCGGCCTTGGCGCGGGCCACCTGCGCGGTCAGGAACTCGCGCAGCGCGGCGACGCGCATGACGGAGGCGTCGACGACCTCGCCCTCCAGGACGGGCACGGACTCGCGCAGGACGGTGGTGGAGCCGTCGTCGCCCACCAGCTCGATGCGCAGGGAACCGGCCTCGGAGATCACCGCGGACTTCTCGGTGGAGCGGAAGTCGTTCTCGCCCATGGTCGCGACGTTCGTCTTGGACTCGGAGGACCAGGCGCCCATGCGGTGCGGGTGGGTCTTGGCGTAGTTCTTGACCGACCCCGGGGCGCGGCGGTCGGAGTTGCCCTCGCGCAGGACGGGGTTGACGGCGCTGCCCTTGACCTTGTCGTAGCGGGCGCGGATGTCGCGCTCCTCGTCGGTCTTCGGGTCGTCCGGGTAGTCCGGCAGCGTGTAGCCCTGGGCCTGCAGCTCGGCGACGGCCGCCTTCAGCTGCGGGATGGAGGCCGAGATGTTCGGCAGCTTGATGATGTTGGCCTCGGGGGTCTTGGCCAGCTCACCCAGCTCGGCGAGCGCGTCGTCGATGCGCAGGCCCTCCTCGAGGTACTCGGGGAACTGGGCGATGATGCGCCCCGCCAGGGAGATGTCACGCGTCTCCACGGTGACCCCGGCCGTCGAGGCGTAGGCCTGGACCACAGGCAGGAACGAGTGCGTGGCCAGGGCCGGGGCCTCGTCGGTGTGCGTATAGATGATGGTCGAGTCAGTCACCGGGTGCTCCGCTCCACGTCTGTAACATTGCTCGACATCAAGATATCTCGTACGGGAGCCCCTCTCGACAGGACCCTGGCCACATCTGCGGGCGGCGGGACCCGGCGGTACGCGCTCCTGTCACATCGGCGCCCCGGCGACCGTCATCTCCTCGACGGATCGTGACGAGAGAGTGTGGCCGATGAACGAGATCGAATTCCTGGCGGAGCGCTTCGAGACGCACCGCTCCCACCTGCGGGCGGTCGCCTACCGCATGCTCGGCTCGCTCAGCGAGGCGGACGACGCCGTCCAGGAGGCCTGGCTGCGGCTCGACCGCTCCGGCGCCGAGGGCGTCGCCAACCTCGGCGGGTGGCTGACGACGGTCGTCGGCCGGGTGTGTCTCGACATGCTGCGCTCGCGCACGTCGCGGGCCGAGGAGCCGCTGGACGTACGGGTGCCCGATCCGCTGGTGAGCCGGGCCGCGGACGTGGTCGACCCCGAGCACGAGGTGCTGCTCGCGGATTCGGTGGGTCTCGCCCTGCTGGTGGTGCTCGACACGCTGGACCCGGCCGAGCGGCTCGCGTTCGTCCTGCACGACATGTTCGGCATGCCGTTCGACGAGATCGCGCCCATGGTCGGGCGCACGACGGCCGCGGCGCGGCAGCTCGCCAGCCGGGCGCGCCGCCGGGTGCGGGGCGCGGCCCCGGAGCCCGACGCGGACCTCGACCGGCAGTGGGAGGTCGTCGACGCCTTCATGGCGGCCGCGCGGGCCGGCGACTTCGATGCGCTGCTGTCCGTGCTCGACCCGGACGTGCTGCTGCGGGCCGACGCCGGGGCGGGGCGGCCGGGCGGGGCGCGGGAGGTCCGCGGGGCCCGCGAGGTGGCGGGGCAGGCGCTGCTGTTCCGGTCGCCGGGCGGTGTCGCGCGGCGGGCGCTGGTGAACGGGGCGCCGGGGATCGTGGCGAGCGCGGGGGGACGGGTGCGCTCGGTGCTGGGCTTCACGATCACGGGCGGCAGGATCGTCGAGATCGACATCCTGGCGGATCCGGAGCGGCTGGGGCGGCTGGGGTGGCTCGACGCGGAGACGGAGTTCTAGGGCTGGGCGCCCCCTTTCCTCCCCTCCCTTCCTTCCTCTGGCCCTTCCTCTAGTCCTTTCCCTCGCCGAGTGACTCCAGGAGGTTCTTGAGGGTCGTCGCGAGCGCGTCGCGCTCTCCTTCGGTGAGCGCGGCGAGCAGGCGGGCCTCGGTGGCGACGTGGTCGGGCAGCGCCCGGTCGATGAGGGCGAGGCCGTCGCCGGTGAGGGTGACGACGATGCTGCGGCCGTCCGACGCGCTGGGGCTGCGGCTCACCAGGCCGCGGGCCTCCAGGCGGTCGAGCCGCTGCGTGATGGCTCCCGAGGTGACCATCGAGGACCGCATGAGCTCGGCGGGGGTCAGGCTGTGCGGGGGATCGTTGCGCCGCAGGGTGGCGAGGACGTCGAACGAAGCGGCGTCGAGCCCGTGGGAGGCGAACGTACGGCGCAGCTCGGCGTCCACGATCCGCGACAGGCGCGAGAGGCGCCCGATCACCGCCATCGGCGAGACGTCCAGGTCGGGGCGGCGTGCGGCCCACTGTTCGAGCAATCGGTCGACGTGATCTGCCATCGGTCCAGGGTAGGCGATCGAGGCCAGTTGTCTTAGCGGTGAGGTACCTCACATGATCGACCCGACCCAAATAGCTTAGCGCTGAGATACGTTGCTTTAGTGCTAAGCAATCGCCTCGGAACCCTCCTGCTCACCGCCCTGGCACCCGCCGTCTGGGGCACCACCTACCTCGTCACCACCGAGCTCCTCCCGCCGGGCCGCCCGCTGCTCGCGGCCGTCGTCCGCGCCCTGCCCGCCGGGCTCGTGCTCGTCGCCGTGACGCGGCGCCTGCCGCAGGGCGTGTGGTGGTGGCGGGCGCTGGTGCTGGGAGCGCTCAACATCGGGGCGTTCTTCGCGCTGCTGTTCGTCGCCGCGTACCGGCTGCCCGGCGGGGTCGCGGCCACCGTGGGCGCGATCCAGCCGCTGCTGGTCGCCCTCCTCTCCGCCGGCCTGCTCGGCGAGCGGCTCTCCCCGCGGACGCTGTTCGCCGCCGTCGCGGGAGTTGCGGGCGTCAGCCTGCTCGTCCTGCGGGCCGGTGCGCGGCTGGACGGGCTCGGCGTCGCCGCCGCGGCCGGCGGGGCGGTCGTCATGGCCACCGGAGTCGTCCTCAGCAAGCGCTGGGCCTCTCCCGCGCCGCTGCTCGCGACCACCGGGTGGCAGCTCGTCGCCGGCGGGCTGCTCCTGCTGCCCGTCGCCCTCTTCACCGAGGGCCTGCCGCCGGCCGCGCCGACCGGCGCGAACCTGGCCGGCTACGCGTACCTCGCGGTCATCGGGTCGGCCCTCGCGTACGCCCTGTGGTTCCGCGGGATCCGGCTGCTCTCCCCCACCGACGTCACCTTCCTCGGGCTGCTCAGCCCGCTGGTCGCGACGGTGCTGGGGTGGCTGGCGCTCGGTCAGGAACTCACCGCCGCGCAGGGGTTCGGGGCGGTGGTCGTCCTCGGGTCGCTCGTCGCGGCGCAGAGGGGACGCGGGCGGGGCCCGGCCACGGACCGGCCGGCGGCCGGGCCCGCCGCGTCCACCTCTTCCACCCCGTCCCCCTCTTCCACCTCGTCCGTCTGATCCACCTCATCCATCCAGCACAGGAGCTGACAGTTATGCGCATCACCGTCTTCGGAGCAGCAGGCAACGTGGGAAGCCGCGTGGTGGCCGAGGCCCTGTCCCGTGGCCACGAGGTCACCGCCGTCGTACGCGACGCCGCCCGCTTCAGCGAGCTGCCGGCCGCCGTCGAGGCCCGTACGGGCGACGCCTCGAACCCGGCAGACGTCGAGCGGCTCAGCGCCGGGCAGGACGTCGTGATCGGCGCGACCCGTCCGGCGCTCGGCAGCGAGCAGCAGCTCGTCGCCGCCACGGAGGGGTTGCTGGCCGGGCTCGCCCGCACCGGGGTGCGGCTGCTACTCGTCGGTGGCGCGGGCAGCCTGACGCTCCCCGGCACCGACGGGACCACCGTGATCGACGGGCCCGGTTTCCCCGCCGACTGGCGGCCCATCGCCCTGGCCTGCAACGACCAGCTCGCGGCCTGCCGCGCCGACCAGCACGTGGACTGGGCCTACCTGAGCCCGGCCGCCCTGCTCGAACCGGGCGAGCGCACCGGCCGGTACCGGCTGGGCACGGACGAGCTCGTGGTGGACGCGGAGGGCGTCTCGGCCATCTCCATGGAGGACCTGGCCGTCGTCCTCCTCGACGAGGCGGAGCGGCCGGCACACCACCGGACGAGGTTCACGGCCGCCTACTGAGGGCCGCGGGCCGCGAAAGCGGGCTGGGAAGCGGCGGTCCGACCGCCGCCGCCCGGCACCGCCGAAACGGCCCGGATGCGGGTGCGCGCCGTCGCGGCGGAAGGAGCGTGCGGGCCCCGCACACGGCTTGGCTGCCGGGCCCCTCAGCCCGGCACCGCCGGCACGGCCGATCCTGGTTGCGCGCCGTCGCGGCGGAGGGGATGTGCCGGGCCCGGCACGCAGCGGTTGAGGGCCGGCCCCCTCTCGGCGGTGCCGGAACCGCCGCCGTACACGGTTCCAGCGACCCCCGTCAGCGGCCCCGCTGCGCGCCCTGCAAACGTTCCAGTTCTCGGCGGTCGCGTTTCGTGGGGCGGCCCGTGCCGCGGTCGCGGACGGCCACCACCGCCACGTGCTCGCGCGGCGGCTCCGGCGGGGAGTTGTCGACGAAGCACTCGGCCGCGACGGGCGCGCCGACGCGCTTGCTGATGAGCCGCGACACGACGACGACGCGCTCGCGCCCGGCGAGCCGCACCCGCACCTCGTCCCCGACACGGAGCGGCTGGGCCGGCTTGGCGCGTTCGCCGTTGACGCGCACGTGCCCCGCACGGCAGGCCGTGCCCGCCGCGGAGCGCGTCTTCGTGAGCCGTACGGACCAGATCCAGCTGTCGACCCGAACCGGGCCGGTCCCCTCGTCTGAAGCCATGTACCGACTCTAGCCCGCCACCCCGCCGGCCCGGCGGTCACCGGCCCGCGAGGTCCGTGAACGCCGTCCGCAGCCGCCTCACGCCCTCCGCCAGCTCCGCGACGCCGGCGGCCGACGCGTAGCTGAGCCGCAGGTGCGGGGCGGCGGCCTCGGCGGGATAGGAGTGGCGGCCCGAGGCCACGGCGACGCCGGCCCGCAGCGCGGCCACGGCCACCGCGTCCTCGTCCGTGCCGTCGGGGAGCCGGGCCCACAGGTGGAAGCCGCCGGGCGGGACGAAGCCGGTGGAGACGGCGGGCAGTTCCCGGTGCAGGGCGGTGAGCAGCGCCTCGCGGCGGACGCGCAGTTCGGCGGCGACGGTGCGCCGGTGGCGGGTCCAGGCGGGCGAGCCGACGAGTTCGAGGGCGGCTTCCTGCAGCGGCCGCGGTACGAAGAAGCTGTCGACGACCTGGATGGCCCGCAGGCGTTCGAGGACGGGCCCGCGGGCGGCGAGGGCGCCCACGCGCAGGCTGGGCGAGGTGGCCTTGGTGAGGGAGCAGACGTGGACGACGATGCCGTCGGGGTCGTCGGAGGCGAGCGTGGGCGGCAGCGGCGGGGCGTCGTCGTGGGGGAGGCGGCGCGCGAAGTCGTCCTCGATGACGAAGGCCCCGGCCTCCCGGGCCACGCGGATCACCTCGCGCCGCCGGTCGTCGGCCAGGACCGCGCCGGAGGGGTTCTGGAAGAGCGGCTGGCAGACGAAGACGCGGGCGCCGCTCGCCCGGAACGCGTCGGCGAGCAGGTCCGTGCGCACGCCGTGCGCGTCCGCCGGGACGGGGAGGGGCCGCAGGCCGGACGCGCGGGCGACGGCGAGCATGCCGGGGTAGGTCGGTGACTCGACGAGGACCGGTGCGCCCGGCGGGGCGAGGGCCCGCAGCGCGGTGGTGAGCGCGCTCTGACCGCCGGCGGTGATCAGCACCTCGGAGGCGGTGACGGTGCCGGCCGGCCCGCCGATCTCGCGGGCGAACCAGGCGCGCAGCTCCGTCACCCCGTCGATGGGCGGGCGGCCCCACGCTCCGGGGCGCCGGCCGGCGCGGCCGAGGGCCGCGGCGAGGGCTCGCTCGGGCTGCAGGGAGGGGTGGAGGTAGCCGCCGCTGAGCTCGATGACGCCGGGCGGCGGCTCGGCGAGCGTGGTGAGCACGCCGGTGCCGTCCACGGCGCGGGGGATCGCCTCCGCGGCGCTCTCGGCGCTGAGGGCGACCTGCTGCCAGGAGGTGTCGCCGAGGCGTGCGGGCGCGCTGGGCGGGGCGGCGCGGAAGGCGCCGGCACCGGGCCGGGTGGTCACCAGCCCCTCCGCGGCGAGCACGGCCAGCGCCCGCGAGACGGTGACGGGACTGGCGTGGAAGCGCTCGACGAGCGCCCGGCTTGACGGCAGCTTCTCACCCGGAGAGTAGCGGTCGAGCTCCGCTTTCAGGGTTTCTGCCAGGTCAGCCACGCTGTTACGCTCATGCATGAGAGTTAAAGATAGCGCTATCCGCCCGACTGCGATAGCAGTGCAGAGCCCCGCAAGCGTGCAGAGCCCCGCGAGCGTCTCCGCGGAGGCCGGCCGCGCGCGGAGCGGCATCCTGCTGGCCGCCCTGGGCGTGGCCGCCTTCTCGCTGACCTTTCCCGCGACGGCCTGGGCCCTGGAGGGGCTCGGCCCGTGGTCCCTGGTCAGCTGCCGGATGCTGCTCGGCGGCCTGATCGCGGGCGGTTGCCTGCTGGCGCTGCGCGTACGGGCTCCTGCCCGGCGCCACTGGTCGGCGCTGTGCGCGGTGGCCGGCGGCACGGTCGTCGGCTTCCCGCTGCTGACGACGCTCGCCCTGCAGACCTCCACCACCTCGCACGCCGCCGTCGTCGTGGGCCTGCTGCCGCTGACGACGGCCGCCTACTCGTCCGTACGGAACAAGACACGTCACTCGCGCACGTTCTGGGGCGCGGCCGTCGCGGGCGCCGCCGTGGTGATCGGCTTCGCCGTGCAGCAGAGCGGCGGCAGCCCCACGAGCAGCGACCTGTACCTGTTCGCGGCGCTGCTCGTGTGCGCGGCGGGCTACGCGGAGGGCGGTCAGCTGGCCCGGGAGATGCCCGGCTGGCAGGTCATCGCCTGGGCGCTGGTGCTGTGCCTGCCGGTCGCGGCCGCCGGTGCGGCGGTGGCGCTGCCGGCCGAGCCCGTACGGCTCACGGGCCACACGGTCGCCGGGCTGCTGTGGCTGGCCGCGGGGTCGCAGTTCGTCGGCATGTGGGTGTGGTACCGCGGCATGAGCGCGATCGGTGTCGCCCGCGCCAGCCAGCTGCAGCTGGCCCAGCCGCTGCTCACCCTGGTCTGGTCGGTGCTGCTGCTCGGCGAGCACCTGACGCCGGCCGCGCCGGTGGCTGCCGTGGCGGTGCTCGTGTGCATCGGGGTGACGCAGCGGGCGCGCGGCTGAGCGCCCGGCGTCGCACGCACCGGGCGCTCGTTGCTCCACCTGGCCGAGGGACGGGCCATATACCGCCGGTCACCGTAGACTTGGGAACATCCCAGCACACATCTCGAATCTCGAACGGAACTCGAACAGAAGGGCACCGTCGATGCATGCGAGCAAGGGTGACCGGTTGGTGGTCCACGGACGGACGGTCGGCAAGGAGGACCACGTCGTGGAGATCGTGGAGGTGCTGGGGCCCGACGGCACGCCGCCGTACCGGGTCCGCGCCGAGAACGGCCACGAGACGATCATGTCGCCCGGCCCGGACTCCGTGGTCGACCACCGGAAGGCCTCCGGCCGGGGCTAGCAGGACGGCTCGGGCGCCCGCGCCCGTGGAACCCTGCCGCCACGGCGTCCGGCCGGGGCGGCGGTGTCCGGCGGCGAGTGGCCGGAGCGCGCCCTCCCGCGGTCAGCGGGGAGGGCGGACCCGCGTCGGGTAGTGGTCCGCCACCACCCGCGCCATCGCCCCGATCGGATCCGTCACCACCTGCGTCGCGGAGAAATAGACGTTCCCCAGCACCTCCGGGTGCCTGCGGCCGAGGGCCACGTGCCGGGAGAGCTCCGCCGGGTCCTGCCAGGGCGCGGGCTGCCCGGGGTCGCCCGCCCGGTACAGCGCCTCGCCGATGTACAACTGCACGTCCGTGCCGCGGACGGTCTCCGCCCACCAGGGCACGAGCTTCGCGTAGTCCGCCGCGGCGAAGCCGATGTGCCAGTACACCTGCGGCACGATGTAGTCGATCCACCCCTTGCGGACCCACTTGCGGGTGTCGGCGCCCAGGTCGTCGTAGGTCTGCACGCCCGCGCTGGTGTCCGAGCCGCGCGGGTCGGTCGTGCGGTTGCGCCAGACCGCGAACGGGCTGATCCCGAACCGCACGTGCTTCTTGCGCCGCTTGATGCGCTCCCCCATGCCCCGCACCAGCTGGTCGGTGTTGTCGCGCCGCCAGGCGGCCCGGTCGGGGAAGCCGGAGCCGTAACGGGCGTAGGCGGCGTCGTCGTCGAAGCGCTGCCCGGCGACCGGGTACGGGTAGAAGTAGTCGTCGAAGTGCACGCCGTCGATGTCGTAGCGGGAGACGGCGTCGAGCATGGCGTCCTGGACGAAGCGGCGCACCTCGGGCAGGCCGGGGTTGTAGTAGAGCTTCCCGCCGTAGGGCACGACCCACTCGGGGTGGATGCGGGCGGGGTGGGTGGGGACGAGCCGGCCGAGGTCGGTGTGGTTGGCGATGCGGTAGGGGTTGAACCAGCCGTGCAGTTCGAGTCTTCGCCGGTGGGCCTCGCGCACGGCGAAGGCGAGCGGGTCCCAGCCCGGATACTGCCCCTGAGTGCCCGTCAGGTACTCCGACCACGGCTCGAACGGGGAGGGCCAGAACGCGTCGGCGGTGGGCCGGATCTGCAGCATGACGGCGTTGAGGCGGCGCTCGACCGCCGTGTCGAACAGGGCCGTCAGCTCGTCCTGCTGGCGGCCGGGCTCCAGGCCCGGCTTCGACGGCCAGTCGACGTTGACGACCGTGGCGATCCACATGCCCCGGAACTCGCGCCGCCGCCGGCGCTCGCCGGCCGCCGCGGGCCCGCTCGCGGGCCCCGGGCCGGGCGCCCCCGCCCCTGCCCGCGCCGCTGCCTCGGCGGACGCCGCCAGCGCGGAGGACATCATCATCCCCGCGGCGGCCACGGTGAACCCTCTTCGGGTCATACGCCCCATATGCGGGACCTTCCTTCGCCGTCTCGTCGGATCGGTCACACCGTTCGAGGCCAGCATGCCCGCCCCGGCCCGCTCAGGACCGCACGGCGCGGAGTAACGTCTGGAACGAGGCGGGGAGCGCGGCAGGGAACGCGGCGCACCGCCGGACGACCGAGAACAGCGAAAGGCACGATGTGACGGACACTGTGGCAGACGTAGCGCGTGTCGGGGTGGTGGGCTGCGGCCAGATGGGCGCGGGCATCGCGGAGGTGTGTGCCCGGGCCGGCCTGGACGTCATGGTCGCCGAGACCACCGGGGAGGCCCTGGAGATCGGCCGCACCCGCCTGACCAACTCCCTCGGCAAGGCCGCCGAGCGCGGCAAGATCACCGAGGAGGAGCGCGACGCGACGCTCGCCCGGCTGAGCTTCACCACCGACCTCGGTGAGTTCGCCGACCGTGACCTGGTCATCGAGGCCGTCGTCGAGAACGAGCAGATCAAGACCGAGATCTTCCAGGTCCTGGACCAGGTGGTCACCCGCCCCGACGCCATCCTGGCCTCCAACACCTCCTCGATCCCGCTGGTGAAGCTGGCCGTGGCCACCTCCCGGCCGGACCGCGTCATCGGCATCCACTTCTTCAACCCCGCCCCGGTGCAGAAGCTCGTCGAGCTCATCCCCGCGCTCACCACCAGCGAGGAGACCATCAAGCGCGCCGACGCCTTGGTCGCCAACGTGCTGAACAAGCACGCCATCCGGGCCCAGGACCGCTCGGGCTTCGTGGTCAACGCCCTGCTCATCCCGTACCTGCTCTCCGCGATCCGGATGTTCGAGTCGGGCATCGCCAGCCGCGAGGACATCGACAACGGCATGGAGCTCGGCTGCGCCCACCCGATGGGCCCGCTCAAGCTCTCCGACCTGATCGGCCTGGACACCGTGGCCTCGGTCGCCGACAGCATGTACCAGGAGTACAAGGAGCCGCTGTACGCCGCTCCTCCGCTGCTCCAGCGCATGGTCGACGCGGGCCGCCTCGGCCGCAAGACCGGCTCGGGCTTCTACACGTACTGATCGTCAGCACCGATCGTCACGCACCGTCACCGCCGCACACCCGTGTTCGCACGGGGTGTGCGGCGGTGACTCGCACCTGCCCCCCGCACACGCTCCCGCTCCGCGGCACGACGCGGTTGACTCGGCTCGTCGGACACACAGGAGTTATTCCGGAAGGGGTACGGACCGTGACCATGCATCCCGAGCAGGCCACCAGAACGGCTGAGCTCGCGGAGCTCCGTCGTAGCCTCGATGTCGGCGTCGTCCGCATCGACGGCCACCTCGCCCTCCTCACCCAGCGCAGCGACCAGTCGGAACGCGACATCACCGAGATGGCGGACCGCGTGAGGGCCCTGGAGCACGGCAGGTGGCCCCTGCCCTCGCTGGCCGCGCTCACCGGAGTCGCCGCCCTGGCACTCGCCGTCTGGCAGGCGACCGGCCGGTGAACGCGGGACGTGCCGCGGCCGGTTGCGCGACCGCGCGCTAGCCGAGCCGGATGTGGTGCAGCAGCAGGAGCGCCGCCGCCATGTTGGCGGCCGGCACCTCACCACGGCCGATCATGTCGGGCACCAGCTTCAGCGGCACCCACTCGCGCCGGTCGGACTCGAAGGCGTCCTCCGGGTCGCCGATGTACTCGGCCTCGTCGGACCAGTAGATGTGGTGCCGGGCGTCGGTGAGGCCGTTGGACGGCTCGACGGACATCAGGTGCCGCAGCGGCCCCGGCCGCCACCCGGTCTCCTCCTCCATTTCGCGAGCCGCCGCGCCGGCGAGGTCCTCGCCGTCCTCGACCACGCCCGCGGCCAGCTCCCAGCCCCAGTTGTCGGTGATGAAACGGTGCCGCCACAGCAGCAGGACCTCATTGGCCTCGTTGACCACCGTTGCCACGGCGACGGGCCGCAGCCGGATGACGAAGTGGTCGAGGTGACGGCCGCCGGGGAGTTGGACGTCTGCCAGATTGACCCGGAACCAGCGGTTCGCATAGACCGTCCGCTCCCCGAGATTCTTCCAACGCACGTGTTGCCACCTTCCGCCGAGGTGGCCACCTCCCCGGGCGCTGTCCTCACAGGGGCACGCGCAACGCCCCGTCGATCATCTCGGCGGCCTCGGCAGTGGCCGCACACCCACTTTCGATCAGGTGCTCGCGCACCGCCCGGAGCCGGTCCCGTAAGCGCTGCGATTCCATGCCTCTCGCCTGCTCGGTCATCTCCCGCGCGGTGGCCACCGCCTTGTCCGCGTCTCCTTGACGCAGCTCGATGTGCGTGAGCATGGCGAGCCGGTGGACACGTCCCCGGTCGTGGGCGGGGGTGTCGACGGCCCGGTCCGCGTGCTCACGGGCGGGTCCGAGGTCGCCGAGGCTCAGCAACGCCTCCGCCACCTGCACGTTCACCAGGCCGGGCTGCACATAGCCGGTCTCGGCGGGCTCCTGGCCGCGGCGGATGCGCTCGGCGGCGGTCTCGGCGCGGCGGATGCAGGCGAGCGCACCGGCCCCGTCACCGAGCCGTGCGTACGCCTTGGCCTGCATCGCGTACAGATCGGCCGCGAGGGCCGGGGTCAGCTCCGCGCCCGCGGCCCGCAGCGCGGACTCGGCGAACGCCACGGCCTGCCGGTACTCGCGCATGAACAGCGACTGGTTGACGAGCAGGGCGATGACGTAGCCGCCGAGGCCCCGGTCACCGCTGGCCTTGGCCAGCCGCAGCGCCTGGTGGAAGTAGCGCTGGGCCAGGCCGTGCGCATCGGAGTCGTACGCGCAGATGCCCGCGACGGCGACCAGCCCGCCGGTGGCCCGGTGCAGCTGACGGCCCGTCTCGTCGGTGTAGCTGCCGCGCAGCAGGGGCGCCGCCTCGGCGTTGAGGAAGCCCACCACCCGGGCGCGCGTCGCGATCCCGCCGGCCTTGCGGTACATCTGCTCGTAGTGGGTGCGGGCCGCGCGCAGCATCTCGATGTCGTCCATGGAGACGCGGGTGAGGCCGCGGCGGGAGACATCGGCGTCCTCGGGAGGGTTCTCCCACTCCCAGACCGGGATGACGGCGGGGGTCCCGGTGACGGCGGGGGCGGTGACGACGTGCTCGCGCTGCTGCTCGTCGGAGCGCCAGAGGGCGGTGGCCCGCTCGACGAAGCCGGAGAGCGGGGTGTTGGGCAGGCGCGGGCTGCCCGGCGTGCCGAGTCCGATGTCGTCGAGGGTCAGCGGGCGGCGCAGCCGCTCGCCGAGCACCTCGCAGATCAGATCCGGCACCTGGCCGCGCGGCCGCTGGCCCTTCAGCCAGCGGGCGACGGCGGTGTGCTCGTATCGCAGTGCCAGTCCCCGGGCCCGGCCCGCCGCGTTGATGTGTGCGGCCAGGCCGGCGTGGGATATGCCCGCTTCGTCGAGGATGGCGTCGAGGAGAGTGTTGGGCTCCATCCTGCCCTCCGCATGCGCTCGGTGGGCCCAGCGTAATGGAGATCGCTTCGCACGGGGTGTGAACCGGCCGTGGCGGAGCGTCAAACGACAGCGGGCCCCGGGGAGTCGGCTTTCCGCCACCGCCGCCGCGCGGGGCAGCCGGAGCGCCGGGCGGTCAGCGGCGGGGGCGGCCCGAGCGGGCCAGGCACGGGCGTGGCTCGCGGCCCTGCGCGCGGCAACGGCGGTCGTTGCTCAGCACCAGCAGGGCGATGTCGTCGGAGAGCCGGCCGCCGGTGTGGCGCAGGAGGGCGGACTGGACGCGCTCGATGACGCGGGAGGGGACGATGGGCGCGCCGCCGGCGGCATCGCCGAGGACTCTGGCCAGCGGGAAGAAGGCCCCGGCCGCATCGCGTGCATCCTCCGCGCCGTCCGTGTGGAGCACCAGCGCATCGCCGGGCAGCAGCCGGGTCAGGGACGCGACGGGCAGCTCGGCCGGGAGCGGGAAGAGGCCGAGCGGCGGCAGCGGATCACCCCGGCCCACGGCATGGGCGCGGACCCCGATGCCGTCCCCGTCGCCGGCCGGGCAGGAGAGGCGGTACGGCCAGGGGTGGCCGCAGTTGAGCGCGGTGACCACGCCGTCGCGGCGGATCTCCAGGAGCAGGACGGTGACGAACTCCTCGCCGAGCCCGCGCTCCGCCTCCGCGCCGGGCCCGGCCCGCTCCCCGGCACGGGCCCGCTCGCACAGATGCCGCTGGAGGGCGCGGTCGAGGCGGCGCAGCACATCGGCGAGGGCGGGTTCGTCGTGCGCGGCCTCGCGGAAGCTGCCGAGGACGGCGGCCACGGTGCCGATGGCGGTGAGGCCGTGGCCGCGGACGTCCCCCATGATGATGCGCACGCCGTGCGGGGTGGCCAGCGCCTCGTAGAGATCGCCGCCGACGAGGGCGCCCTCGCTGACCGAGAGGTGGCTGCCCGCGACGGCGATCCCGTCGAGCCGGGGCGGCAGGGGGCGGAGCAGCACGCGCTGGGCGGTGGCCGCGACCTCGCGGGCGCGCTCCAGCTCGCGCAGGAGCCGCCGGCGGCGCACCGTGATGGCACAGGCCGCGGCGGCGACGGCCACGATCGCGCAGCAGGTGCCGGCGCGGATGCCGGCGTCCACGCGCCCGGCCGAGCCGAGGGGGAGCAGGGCGAGGATCGCGCAGGCTCCCGCGGCGGTCACGCACTGGCGGCGGCCGGTGCCCGCGCAGGCGATGGCGGGCGCGGCCGCGAGCAGCTGCACGGCCTGGCCGCGGGGGCTCAGCAGCTCCCACGCGACCACTCCGAGTACCCACAGCCCGGGGAGAGCGAACACCACCCCCCGCCGCCAGCGCACCGCTCTTGTCCGGATCATGCCGTTGGCCCCCCTAGCAGCAATGACGCCCCCGATTCTCGCGAGTGATCAGCCCCGAGTAACGACCTGAGCCTTCATTTCCACCCTATTGAGTGATATCCGGACACTCCTGAGCGAGGGAACGCACGAGGGGCGCACCCGGTTCACCCGGGTACGCCCCTCGTCATGGCCACGGATCGCCGTGGTTTTCTTCAGCCTCCGCCGTCTGTTTTCGGCCGCGGCGCCGGTTTCCGGCGCCCATCACGGCCTGTCACGGACTCAGGCGCCGCGCAGCACCGCACCCGTCCGCTCGACGGCCGCGGCGACGGCGGCGTCGCGCGCGGCGGACGCCTCCTCGGCGGTCAGCGTGCGGTCGGCCGCGCGGAAGCGCAGCGCGTAGGCCAGCGACTTCTTGCCCTCGCCGAGCTGCTCGCCGGTGAAGACGTCGAACAGGCGCAGCGACTCGAGCAGCTCGCCCGCGCCGGACCGCAGCGCGGCCTCGACGTCGGCGGCGGCGACCGAGGCGTCCACGACGAGCGCGACGTCCTGCGTGGCCACCGGGAAGGCGGACACGTGCGGGGCCGAGACGGCACCGGTGCCGGCCTGCTCCAGGACATCGAGGTCGATCTCCATGGCGCAGGTGCGCTCCGGCAGGCCGAAGGCCTTGATGACGCGCGGGTGCAGCTCACCGGCGGAGCCGGCGAACACCTCGGCGCCGTCGGCCACGGCGTAGAACGCGGCACAGCGGCCCGGGTGGAACGGCGCGCGCTGGTCCTGACGGACGATCAGCTCGGCGCCGGCCTCGCGGGCGACCGTGCGGCCGGCCTCGACGGCGTCGGCCCAGCCCGCCGGGCGGCCCTTGCCCCAGTAGCCGGGGAGCTCACGGGCCCCGGCGAGGACGACGGCGGCGCGGCGCGGCTGCCGGGGCAGCGCGGCGTCCAGGCCGGCGATCTCCTCGTCGGTGGGGCGGCGGTCGACGGGCAGCCGGACCGGGGTGGTCTCCTCGCCGGTGGGCAGGAAGACGAGGCCGGTCTCGAAGAGGGCCAGGTCGTGCTCGCCGCGGCTGTCGTTGCGGCGCAGGGCCGTGAACAGGCCCGGCAGCAGCGTGGTGCGCAGCGAGGGCTCGGCCTCGGAGAGCGGGTTGACCAGGCGCACCGTGGTGCGCCGCGGGTCGCCGGCCTCCAGGCCGAGGTGGTCGAGCGCCCAGTCCCCGACGAACGGGTAGTTGAGCACCTCGGTGTAGCCCGCGCCGGCCAGGGCCCGGCCGGTGCGGCGGTGCAGCCGCTGGCGGTGGGTCAGGCCGCGGCCGGCGGGCGGCGCCGGCAGGGTGGCGGGCAGGTTCTCGTAGCCCTCGAGCCGGATGACCTCTTCGGCGAGGTCGTTCGGGTCGGTGAGGTCGGGGCGCCAGCTCGGGACGGTGACGATCAGCTCGTCCTGCCCGTAGACGTCGCAGCCGACCTCCTGGAGGCGGCGGACGACGGTCTCCCGGCCGTACTCGACACCGGCGACGCGGTCCGGGTGGTCGGCGCGGACGGCGATCGTGCGCGGACCGCTGGGGGCGGCGAACTCGGTGACGCCGGCCTCGGCGGTGCCGCCCGCGAGCAGCACGAGCAGGTCGACGGTGCGCTGGGCGGCCGCGGAGGCCGCCTGCGGGTCGACGCCGCGCTCGAAGCGCTTGGCCGCCTCGGAGGGCAGCTTGTGGCGGCGCACGGCGCGGGCGACGGTCGTCGGGTCGAAGTGCGCGGCCTCGATGACGACCTCGGTGGTGGCCCGGTCGGCCCCGTGGTCGGCGATCTCGGTCTCGGCACCGCCCATGACGCCCGCGAGCCCGATCGGGCCGCGGTTGTCGGTGATGACCAGGTCCTCGGCGTCCAGGACACGCTTGGTGCCGTCGAGGGTGGTCAGCTTCTCGCCGCGCTCGGCACGGCGGACGCCGATCGGGCCGTCGAGGCGCGAGCGGTCGTAGGCGTGCAGCGGCTGGCCGAGCTCCAGCATCACGTAGTTGGTGATGTCGACGGTCAGCGAGACCGGGCGCATGCCGGCCTTCTGCAGACGGCGCTGGAGCCAGATCGGGGAACGGGCCTCGGGGTCGAGACCGGTGACCGTGCGGGCCGTGAAGCGGTCGCAGCCGGCCGGGTCGGCGACCCGGACCGGGTAGCCGGAGGCGTTGGGCGCGGGCACGTCCAGCAGGGCCGGGTCGCGCAGCGGCAGGCCGTAGGCGGTGGCGGCCTCGCGGGCGATGCCGCGCATCGACAGGCAGTAGCCGCGGTCGGGGGTGACGGCGATGTCCAGGACCTCGTCGACGAGCTGGAGCAGCTCGATGGCGTCGGTGCCGGGCTCGTACTCCTGCGGGAGGACGATGATGCCGTGGGTGCCGTCGTCGCCCATGCCCAGCTCCTCGCCGGAGCAGATCATGCCGTGCGAGACCTTGCCGTAGGTCTTGCGGGCGGCGATGGCGAAGTCACCGGGCAGGACGGCGCCGGGCAGCACGACGACGACCTTGTCGCCGACGGAGAAGTTGCGGGCGCCGCAGACGATCTCCTGCGGCTCGCCGGTGCCGTTGGCCGTGCCGACGTCGACGGTGCAGAAGCGGATCGGCTTGCGGAAGCCCTCCAGCTCCTCGATGGTGAGGACCTGGCCGACGACCAGGGGGCCCTTGAGGCCTTCGCCGAGGCGCTCGACGCGCTCGACCTCGAGACCTGCGGCGATCAGCTTGGCCTGCACGTCGCGACCGGTCTCACCGGCCGGCAGATCGACGTATTCCCGCAGCCAGGAAAGCGGGGCGCGCATCAGATCTCCATCCCGAACGGCCGGGTGAAGCGCACGTCACCTTCGACCATGTCTCGCATGTCCTCGACGTTGTGGCGGAACATCAGCAGTCGCTCGATGCCGAACCCGAAGGCGAAGCCGCTGTACTTCTCCGGGTCGATGCCCGCGGCGGTCAGCACGCGGGGGTTGACCATCCCGCAGCCGCCCAGCTCGATCCAGCCCTCGCTGGAGCAGGTGCGGCAGGGGCGGTCGGGGTTGCCGGCCGACTCGCCGCGGCAGACGTAGCACTGCATGTCCAGCTCGGCGGACGGCTCGGTGAAGGGGAAGTAGTTGGGACGCAGCCGCGTCGTCAGCCCCTCGCCGAACAGCGAGCGCACCATGTGCTCGATGGTGCCCTTGAGGTCGGCCATGGTCAGGCCCTCGTCGATGGCGAGGAGCTCGACCTGGGTGAAGACCGGGGTGTGCGTCGCGTCCAGCTCGTCCATGCGGTAGACGCGGCCGGGGCAGATCACGTAGACGGGCGGCTCGCGGTCGAGCATCGTGCGGACCTGCACCGGGGAGGTGTGGGTGCGCAGCACGACGCCCGACTCGGCGTCCTTGGCCTTCTTACCCGGGGCCTGCACGAACAGGGTGTCCTGCATGGCCCGCGCCGGGTGGTCCTGCGCGATGTTGAGGGCGTCGAAGTTGAACCACTCCGCCTCGACCTCGGGGCCCTCGGCGACCTCGTAGCCCATGGCCACGAAGACGTCCTCGATGCGCTCGCAGAGCGTGGTGATCGGGTGGCGGGCGCCGGCCGGGGTGCGGTCGTACGGCAGGGTGACGTCGACCGCCTCCTCGACCAGGACGCGGGCGTCGCGCTCGGCCTCGAGCTCGGCCTGGCGGGCGGCGAAGGCCTTGTTCACGGCACCGCGGGCCATGCCCATGCGCTTGCCGGCCTCGGCCTTGGCGTGCGGCGGCAGGGCGCCGATCTCGCGGTTGGCGAGGGCGAGGGGCGAGCGGTCGCCGGCGTGCGCGGCCTTGACCTCGCGCAGCGCGTCCAGGTCGGCGGCCGCGGCGACGGCGGCGAGCGCCTCGTCCCGCATCCGCTCGATCTCTTCCGGTTTCAGTGCCTCGACCTCGACAGGGTCGTACGACTTATTGGGTGCGGACATCTCTTCCCGTGCTTCCGATTTGTCCCCCAGCTACCGCTGGGAGGTGCCCCCAGGCTCTTCGCTTCGCTGGCGGCGCTTGCCCGTCAGATGGGTGCCAAGGTCGTGCCAAAGGTGCCAAAGGTCGAGTCTAAGGGGCGGGCGGGGGTCGGTGGGCCCGCGGGCCGCCCGCTCAGGCCTGTGAGAGAAAGGCCGGGGCGCCCACGGGCAGGGTAAAGCGGAACCGGGCGCCACCGCAGGCGGCCCGCTCGACGGCGATCGTCCCGCCGTGGGCCTCGACGATGCCCTTGACGATATAGAGGCCCAGGCCGGTGCCGCCGCGCTTGCTGCCCCGCCAGAAGCGGGTGAAGACGCGGCTCATCGACTCCTCCGGGATGCCCGGGCCCTCGTCGCTCACCGTGATCGCCGTGCCTTCCGTGCCCTCCGGCCGCGCCTTGAGCAGCGCCGGCGCCACCTCTATCGTGACGCGCCCCTCGCCGTGGCGCACCGCATTTTCCAGGAGGTTGCCGAGGACCTGGTCGATCTTGTCGGGGTCGGCCCAGAGGTCGGGGAGCGGGTCCGTGACCCTGACCTCGAAGCGGTCGGGGCTGTGGCCCGCGGTGGTGTACGCCTGAACGTGACGGCGGACGGCCGCGACGATGTCGACCGGCTGGCGGCGCACCTCCAGGCGGCCGGAGTCGATCCGGGAGATGTCGAGGAGCTCGGCGATCAGCCGGGTGACGCGGTCGGCGTCGGCGTCGACGGTCTCCAGCATCAGCCGCTTCTGGTCGTCGGTGAACCGCTCCCACTTGGCGAGGAGCGTGGCCGTGAAGCCCTTGACCGACGTGAGCGGCGAGCGCAGCTCGTGGGCGACGGTGGCGATGAGCTCGGCGTGGCTGCGCTCGGTGCGGCGGCGGGCCTCGGTGCCGCGCAGCTGGACGACGAGGCGGCGGACGGGCCCGGCGGGCCGCTCGCGCACGTAGCGCGCGGAGACCAGCACCTCGCGGCCGCCGGGGAGGAGAAGATTCCGCTCGGCCTGGCCCACCCGGGTGGGCAGGCCGCCGTAGGGGTCAGTGAGCGGCCACCAGCGGCGGCCCTCCAGATCCTCCAGGGGCAGGGCGCTCTCCAGGGGGCGGCCGAGCGCCTCGTCGGGCCGGACGGCGGTGATCCGGGCCGCGGCGGCGTTGAAGCACGTGACGCGGCCGTTCTCGTCGGCGACGACGAGGCCGTCGGGGAGCTCGTCGGGGTGCAGGCCGAGACCCGCCGGTCCCGGGGCGGGCCCCTTCGGCGGGGCGTCCTGCCCGGGGGGCCCGTGCGGTGCACGGTCCGCCGCCGGACAGGCGTCGGCCGTGCCCCCGGAAGTCCTGACGTTCGTCATCCGCACCCCCTCCCGATCCCCCCGGGGGGCAACCCTACTAGCTGAAGGTCACGGAGCGGCACCCTCCGGGTGCACGCTGCGCACGGGCGGAGGCGTAGAGGCACACGGCGGCGGCGGTCGCGAGGTTCAGGCTCTCGGCCTTGCCGTGGATCGGCACGCGCACCACGGCGTCGGCGAGCGCCCGGGTCTCCTCGGGCAGGCCCCACGCCTCGTTGCCGAAGACCCAGGCCGTGGGGCCGCCCATGGTGCCCCGGTCCAGCTCGGCGTCCAGGTCGCGGTCGCCCGCGCCGTCGGCGGCGAGGATGCGGGCGCCGACGCCCTGCAGACCGCTCACCACCTGGTCGACGGGGACGCCCACGGCGACCGGCAGGTGGAAGAGGGAGCCGACCGAGGCCCGTACGGCCTTGGGGTTGTAGAGGTCCACGGAGGCGTCGGTGAGCACGACGGCGTCCGCGCCGGCGGCGTCGGCGCAGCGCAGGACGGTGCCGGCGTTGCCGGGGTCGCGCACGTGGGCGAGGACCGCGACGAGGCGGGGCCGGCCGGCCAGGATCTCCTCGAAGGGCGTGTCCAGGAAGCGGCAGAGGCCGACGATGCCCTGCGGGGTGACGGTGTCGGACATCTCCGCGATGACCTCGTCCGTCGCGGTGAGCACGGGCACCCCGGCGGCGAGGGCGGCGGCCACGATGTCCGCGTGGCGCTCGGCGGCGTCCGGCGTCACGTACACCTCGACGAGGTGGCCGACGGCTTCGCGGACGGACTGCGGGCCCTCGGCGATGAAGCGGCGTTCCTTGGCGCGGAAGCTGCGCTTGGCCAGACGGCGGGCCGCGATGACACGGGGCGATCGCAGGGAGGTCAGCTCGGGGGCCGCCATGGGCTCACTTTCGGTTGCTGGTGTGCGCGGTGCTGTGCTCAGCAGTGCTGTGCTGAGCGGTGCTGTGCTGAGCGGTGCTGTGCCGGGCCCGGCCGTCCGGCGCGGTCCCGGGCCGGGGCCGGACGCGAGCGGACCCGCAGGCCGTGGGGCTTGCGGGTCCGCGTCGAGTCAGCCTCGGGGTGCCGGTCAGGCAGCGGCCTTCGGGGCGTTGACGTCGGCCGGCAGGGCCTTCTGGGCGACCTCGACGAGCGCGGCGAACGCGTTCATGTCGTTGACGGCCAGGTCGGCCAGGATCTTGCGGTCCACCTCGATGTTGGCGGCCTTCAGACCCTGGATCAGGCGGTTGTACGTCATGCCGTTCTGGCGGGCAGCGGCGTTGATGCGCTGGATCCACAGCTGACGGAAGTCGCCCTTGCGCTTCTTGCGGTCGTTGTAGTTGTAGACCAGGGAGTGGGTGACCTGCTCCTTGGCCTTGCGGTACAGGCGCGACCGCTGGCCGCGGTAACCGCTGGCCGCCTCGAGGATCGCCCGGCGCTTCTTGTGCGCGTTGACTGCGCGCTTGACGCGTGCCACTTGTTAACTCCTTGTAGCGGGGTCGCGGTGGATTCTCACACGACCCGAAATCGATTGGGTCCCGGTGCGGATGCTCGGCCGAAGCCGGGACATCACTTGCCGAGAAGCTTCTTGATCTTCTTGGCGTCGGCCGGGGCCATCTCGGCGTTGCCGGTGAGGCGACGCGTCAGGCGGGACGACTTGTGCTCGAGCAGGTGGCGCTTGCCGGCGCGCTCGCGCAGGACCTTGCCGGAGCCGGTGACCTTGAAGCGCTTCTTGGCACCGCTGTGCGTCTTGTTCTTCGGCATAGCGCCGTTCTCTCCTCGTCGGTGGCACTCCCCGGCCGGATCAGGGCGTACGGGAGTGTCATCTGTTTCGGTTGGTGTCCCGGGGCGGATGCCCCGGGAGTCATCCGGGGCGCGGGGGCGCCCCCGGATCACGCCTCTGCGGGCTCCTCGGCGGCGTCCGCGGACGAGGCGCCGGTGCGCTCCGCCTTGCGGGCGGCCTGCGCCTCGCGGGCCTCGGCCATCGCCTCGGTCTTCTTCTTGTGCGGACCGAGGACCATGATCATGTTGCGGCCGTCCTGCTTCGGGTTCGACTCGACGAAACCGAGGTCCTGGACGTCTTCCGCGAGGCGCTGCAGCAGTCGGTAGCCGAGCTCCGGCCGGGACTGCTCGCGACCACGGAACATGATCGTGATCTTGACCTTGTCGCCCTGCTTGAGGAACCGGACGACGTGACCCTTCTTGGTGTCATAGTCGTGCGGGTCGATCTTCGGCCGGAGCTTCATCTCCTTGATGACCGTGTGCGCCTGGTTCTTGCGCGCCTCACGGGCCTTCATGGCCGACTCGTACTTGAACTTCCCGTAGTCCATGAGCTTGCAGACCGGCGGACGGGCGTTCGCCGCCACCTCGACGAGGTCGAGGTCGTACTCCTGCGCAAGCTCCAGTGCCTTGGCAAGCGGCACGATGCCGACCTGCTCGCCACTGGGACCGACAAGTCGCACCTCGGGGACTCGAATCCGGTCGTTGATGCGGGGCTCGGCGCTGATGGATCCTCCTCGGTAGCACCACGCGGCGGCCTGGCGGGCGGCCGCGTAACGTCTTTTCCTAAGACCAACCGCGCCGGTGCAACAAAAAATGCCCCGACGGGACACAGGCGGGGCTCCATAGGACCGGAACACCGCCACGGCATGCCGCGGGGCGCATCGGGCAGCTCCATCGTCCGTACGGAACGATGGGCGCCGCCTGACCGGAGACCTGCCGGCCTGAGGCCGGGCGAGGTGGGAGAACGGAGCTCCACTTGTGGGCCGGGCACATGAGTGTCCAGCCGGTCGTGTGCACAACCCTAGCAGGGGTGACGCGGGGTGTGCCAACCCGTGGCGAACCGATTCGGCGCCGGCACGTATCGTGTCCGCCATGAGCGACGCGACCCCCAACGGCGAGAAGCCGGACTTCGACACCATGACCCGTGACATCGCGGAGGTCCCCGCCGTCGAGGTGATCACCACGGTCGCGGTGCACCTGATGAGCTCGGCCGCGGTCAACCTCGGCCTGGCCGAGGAGGGCGAGCAGCACAAGGACCTCGACGAGGCCCGCAAGCTGATCACCGCGCTCGCCGGGCTCGTGACCGCCAGTGCCACCGAGATCAGCAACTTCCACGCGGGGCCGCTGCGCGACGGCCTGAAGTCCCTCCAGCTGGCCTTCCGCGAGGCGTCCGTCGTGCCGGACGAGCCGGGTCAGGGGCCCGGCGAGAAGTTCACGGGCCCCGTCTTCGGCTGAGTCTTCCGCTGGGGGCCTCCCCCGGTTCTTGTGGCGCCCCGGTCAGGCCAGGCCCGACGGGCCCGGCTGATCGGGGCGCTCCCCGCCCTCCCCGCCCTCGTCCCCGGCGCCGCGGTCCTCCGCCGGCGCGGGGCGTTCCTCCGTCGGGTGCGCGGCCGTCGTCGGGCCCTTCGGGAAGTGCGGGACCGCCAGGTCGTCCGCGAGGTTGGCCGGGCTGAACGGCGGATGCGTGACCCGGTGCGCACAGGCCGCCAGGGCGCCGCCGATCAGCGGCGCGATGATGAACAGCCAGAGCTGCGAGAGCGCGCCCCCGCCCGCGAACAGCGCCGGGCCCAGGCTCCGCGCCGGGTTGACCGAGGTGCCCGTCAGCGGGATGCCCACCAGGTGGATCACCGCCAGGGCCAGGCCGATGGGCAGGCCGTCGAAGCCCACCAGTGCGATCTTGTGGGTCACGGCGAGCACGACGAAGACCAGCAGGAAGGTCAGGACGACCTCCGCGAGGAACGCGCCGCCCGTGTTCAGGTGCACGGCCGAGCGCCTCCCCCAGCCGTTGCTGCCGAACGCGCCGTCCGTCCTGAGCCCCGGCACCTGCTTGGCCAGCAGGAACAGCAGCGCCGAACCCACGATGGCGCCCAGCACCTGCGCGACCCAGTACTCGATCGCCGTGCGGAGCGCGATCCGGCCCTCCAGGAGCATGCCCAGCGTCACCGCCGGGTTGACGTGGCAGCCCGACACCGGCCCCAGGGCGTAGCAGAGGGCCAGCAGGACGAAGCCGAAGGCCAGGGCGATGCCGAGGACTCCGATGTAGTCGGCCGCGAGGACCGCGGAGCCGACGGCGAAGAAGACCAGCAGCAGAGTGCCGAGGAACTCGGCGGCGACGGTTCTCGTCTCCACGGAGTCGAGACTTGCGGCCCCCAGCTTCACGTCCATGGCGTCCTCCAGGGATCTCGTGGACCTCTTCGCATTGTCGGTCGATCCACGGCGGGGCGCCTGTCGGCCTGCGGCCGGCCCGGAGGACGGGGGCGGCTCAGCGGGTGAAGAGCGGCTCCCCCGGGACGGCGGCGCCGGCGGGCAGCAGGGCCAGGTCGAGACCGCGGACGAGACGGGCCCGCAGGACCTCGTCGGAGGCCAGCGCCTCCGCGATGCGGCGCACGGCGGCGGAGACCTCGGCGTCGTCGGCCAGGGCCAGGGCCAGCGTGCCGTCCGCCTCCCGCGAGGGGGCCAGGTGGGCGCGGCGTACGGCCGGCTCGGCGGTGAGCACGGCGCGGAGGGCGTCGGCCACGGCCGGGTCGGCGAGCGGGTCGGTGCTCTCGCGGCCCTCCGCGAGGGCCAGCAGGGCCGGGCCCGTCAGCTGGTACGGCACGGGGCCCGCCATGTCGAGGACGATCGTGTCGGCCTTCTCGTGCGCGGCGGCCTGCAGCGCCTGGTGCAGGGGCACGGCCACGGGGCGTGCGTCGGCGCGCCAGCGCGCCAGCGACTCGATCGAGGTGAAGGCGGGGAGCGCCTTGCGGCCGTCCGGGGCCTGGAGGGTGGGCACGGCCATGTCGCTGGTCTTCTCGCGCTTCAGCCCGTCCGGCCCGGTCTCCACCTCCCCGAGCACGGCCACGACGGGCACGAGCAGCCGGGCGCCGCGCAGGGCGGCGAGCACACGCGGCTCGGCGCCGCCGCCCGGTTCCGCGGCCCACGCCGCGAGGGCGGCGGTCAGCTCCGCATCGGCGGAACCGTCGTCGTCGGAGAACCCGGGGTCAGGAATATTCTTCAGCGCCACCTGAAGAGTCTATGGGTGCGCCCCGCGCCCCCGGCGGGGCGGTCCCCGGCGAGCGGCCGCTCAGGTCGTGCGGCGGCGGGAGCGCCAGAGGGCGGCGGACGTGGCCAGGAGGAGGGTGCCCAGGGTGGCTGCGGCCGGGGCCGTGTAGTCCGGGGGGTTCTCGGGCGCCGTGGACGGGCGGCCGGCGGAGCCCGGAGCGCCGAAGTACGGGCTGCTGTACTCGCGGGTGACCCGGGGGCCCGGCCCCTCGGGGGTCAGGGCGGCGCCGCGGGCGATGGCCGCGGCGGGGTCCACCAGTCCCGCCCCCAGCGCGTCGCTGCGCCCGCCCGGCGGCGCGTCGCGGGCCGTGTCCACGAGCAGCTTGCGGATCTGGGCGGGGCTCAGGCCCGGGTGCGCGGCGCGGACCAGGGCGACCGCGCCGGAGACGAAGGCGGCCGCCGCGCTCGTGCCCCAGCCCTCGTAGTAGCGCCGGTCGGGGTCGGCGATGACGACGTCGACGCCGGGCGCGCTGACGGCCGCGTACCACCGGCGGGTGGAGAACGCGGCCCGGCTGCCGTACCGGTCGACGGCGGTCACGGCGATCACGCCGGGATAGGCGGCCGGATAGGAGACGTGGTCGCCCTGCTCGCCGCCGTTGCCGGCGGAGGCGACGACGACGGCGCCCTTGCCCAGGGCGTACTGGACGGCGGCGTCCTCCCGGGGCTCGGGGTGGGCGGTCTCGCTGTCGTCGCCGAGGGAGAGGTTGATGACGTCGGCGCCGTGGTCGGCGGCCCAGCGGATGCCGTCGGCGAGGGCGTTCCCCCGTCCGCTGCGGGCCTTGTCCCGGGAGGGGTCGCCGTCCTCGAGGATCACCCGGACGGGAAGGATCTTCGCGTCGGGGGCGACGCCCAGCACGCCGTCCGAGCCGTCCGAGCCGTGCCCCCGCCCGGCGATGATGCCGGCCATGGCGGTGCCGTGCCGGGCCCAGGTGCGGTCGCCGGGCCCCGCGCCGAAGCCGATGAGGTCCTTGCCGGGCAGCACCTGCCCGGCGAGGTCGGGGTGGCCGTCGTCGACACCGGTGTCGAGGACGGCGACAGTGATGCCGGCGCCCTTGGTGGTCTGCCAGGCGTCCTCGGTGTGGAGGGCGTCGAGCGCCCACTCCTGGACGCGTATGGAGTCGGCGTGCGCCGCCCCGGCGGCCGGCAGCACGGCGAGCGCGGCGGCCAGGACGGCCGTGAGCACGCCGCGGCGCCGGAGCCGCGCGGTCACCGGAGGCTCCCCTGGGCGGTCCGGCGCACGGCCTGCCGGAAGCCGTCCTCCACGTGCCCGGCGAGGGCGGCCGCCTCGTGGCCGAGACCGGCCTGGGCGGGGGCGCTGGTGGCGCCGGGGCGGGTGGCGAGGCCGGCGGGCTGCGGGGGCGTGCCCGTCCGGCCGTCGGCGAAGCCGGTGACGGCGTAGACGACGGCGGGGGCGTCGGTGAGGACGCTGACGGCCCAGCTGGCGCGCTGGGCGTCGCCGAAGTCCTCGGCGACCGTGCCGCGGGGCGCGTACGGGCGGGGCATCAGATCGGCTCGCTCGTCGAGCCGTTCGTCGGCGAACCGGCGGCGCAGGTCGCGCATCCCCTGGCTGTCGGCGGCGGTGACGAGCAGTCCGACGGTGGTGACGGTGGTGGACGTGGCGTCCGTGTAGGTGGCGCGCAGCAGCCGTGTGCAGCCGGCGGGGGCGAGGGCCTTCTCCAGGAGCGGGTCGAAGGCTGCTTCGCACCCGCTGTCGGGGGCGACGCCGATCCGCGTCCAGACCCGCTCGGCGCCGCCGGGTCCGGCGGCGTCGGCGCGCAGGCGGGGCGGGAAGAGGTCGTCGACGGGGACGGTGCGCCAGAGCGTGCCGCCGCGGGCGAAGGCGCGTTCGGCCGCGGTGCCGCTGCTGCTGCCGTCCGTGAGCCAACTCCCGGCGAGGGCGCCTCCTATGAGCCCGAGGCCGAGGACGAGGCAGACGGCGGCGGACAGCGTACGGGCCCCGGAGCGGCGGCCGGCGGCGGGCCGCGGCATCTGCGGGGGGAAGTAGGAGGCGGCCGGAAGGGGCCGGACGGGCAGCGCGGGAGCGGGTTCCGCTTCGGTGCTCACCCTGCGCTCCCCCTCGTGAGCTGGCTCCCCGGGCCCGTGCCCGGTCACCGTCCGGGACAGGCCGGTTCGTATCCGGACATCACACCGCACGGCTGCGGCCCGCGGTGTGGGCGCCACTCTACGGGGCGGGCGCCGGATGCTGCCATCTCGCCCGCGCAGGGCCCCTGTCCAACCCCGGACGCGTCTGGCAGGCTGCGCCCCATGCGCCTTCCCGCCGCACCTCCCGTCGTCCACGCGAGCGCCGAGCGGGCCCGGCTGGACCGGGCGACCGCCTCCTGCGAGGCACCGCTGGCCGTGGTCGACCTGCAGGCCTTCGACGCCAACGCCGCGGACCTGGTGCGCCGGGCGGGCGGCAAGCCGGTGCGGGTGGCGAGCAAGTCGGTGCGCTGCCGGGCGCTGCTGGAGCGGGTGCTCGCCCGGGACGGCTTCGCCGGTGTGATGAGCTTTTCGCTGGCCGAGTCGCTGTGGCTGGCCCGTGCGGGCGTCGAGGACGTGCTACTGGCGTATCCGACGGCCGACCGTGCCGGGCTGGCGGAGCTGACGTCGGATCCGAAGCTGGCCCGGACGGTCACGGTGACGGTGGACGACCCCGCGCAGCTGGCCCTGATCGACGCGGCCCGGGCGGGGCGCGAAGAGGTGCGGGTGTGCCTGGAGTTGGACACCTCGCTGCGGCTGCTGGGCGGCCGGCTGCGGCTGGGGGCGCTGCGCTCGCCGCTGCGCGACCCGGGGCGGCTGGCGGACCTGGCGCGGTCGGTGGCGCGCCGGCCGGGCTTCCGGCTGGTGGGCCTGATGGCCTACGAGGCGCATGTGGCCGGCGTGGGGGACGCGGTGGAGGGGCGGCCCCTGTACTCGCGCGCGGTCCGGTTGATGCAGGCCGCGGCGCGCCGGGAGCTGGCGGTGCGGCGGGCGGAGGCGGTACGGGCCGTCCGCTCGGTGGCGGAGCTGGAGTTCGTGAACGGCGGCGGCACGGGCAGCGTGCAGCACACCGCCGCGGAGGACGCGGTGACGGAGGTCGCCGCGGGGTCGGGCCTGTACGTACCGCGGCTGTTCGACCATTACCGGTCGTTCCGCGGCCGGCCGGCGGCGCTGTTCGCGCTGCCGGTGGTGCGGCGGCCGGGGGTGGGCGTGGTGACCGTCCTCGGGGGCGGGTATCCCGCGTCGGGGGCGGCGGGCGCGGACCGGCTGCCGCAGCCGTACCTGCCGGCGGGCTTGCGGCTGGACGCGCGCGAGGGCGCGGGCGAGGTGCAGACGCCGCTGCTGGGGCAGCCCGCCGACGACCTGCTGGTGGGCGACAAGGTGTGGTTCCGCCATGCGAAGGCGGGCGAGTTGTGCGAGCGGTTCGCGGCGCTGCACCTGGTCGACGGCGACCGCACCGTGGATACGGTCGCCACCTACCGGGGCGAGGGTCAAACGTTTCTGTAACGGGTGACGGCTCTCGGGGCGGTGCCCGGGACGGCTTTCGCCGTCCTCCCGTCAGAACGCCTTGTCCACCTGGTCCGGGATGACCGAGCCGTCCGCGCGGCGGACCGGCGTCTTCGAGCCGTCCTCGGCCGTGGCACCCGTCGTCGCGCAGGGGTACGTGCCGGACTTGCGCGGCATCGGGTCGATGAACATGGGGTTGGCGACCCAGCGGCCGTCCGCGTCGTCGTAGGCGCGGCACATCAGCTCGGACTTGTTGCGGTTGATGGCGATGTGCGCACCGGTGGCGTCGTTGACGAACGTCACGTCGGTGTCGGCGTCACCGGCGCCGAGGGCGATGCGGTGGGAGAAGTCCTGCTGCTGCCAGGCCTTGGCGCCCTTGATCTTGAAGATCTCCTGGTTGATCATGCAGCGCTTGCCGTCCATGTACGGCAGGGCGTCGCCGCGGCCGGTCTCGACGCCGCCGCAGCCCTTGATGGCCGTGGTGATACGGCCGTGCTTGGTGATGTTGCGGATGCCGATGGTGTGCTTGGCGTCCAGACCGACGCCGCTCGACCAGGCCTCGGCGATCGGCTCGGAGGAGGCGGAGACGATGTAGACGTCGAAGCCGGCCGCCTTGAGCGTGCGGATGAGGTCCTTCTGCTGGTCGTAGTAGCGGACGTAGCCGGCGAGCGTGTGCGTGCCGACGGTCTGCTTGGCGCCGACGGGCGCGGCGAGCTGCTCGGCACGCGCCTGCTTGGCGAACGACGTCAGGGCGGCGGGCGTGTGACCGGCGAACAGCTGGGGGATCCAGGCGTAGGCGGGCACGGTGCGGCGGTGGTTCCAGTCGCCCGCGAAGGCGTCCTCGCCGGCCATGGTCTTCGACTTCTCGCGGATCTCGAAGATCTCGTCGGCGCAGGCGGTGTTCTTCGAGGTGGGCAGCGGCCGGCCGGGGCGAACGGCGGTGCCGCACGCCTTGGTCAGGGCCTTGTCGGCGGCCGGCGTGAGCCAGGCGCTGGTGTCCTTCCAGCTCTTGGGCCGAAGGATCTTGTCGTGCTTGAGCGCCCAGGCGAGCGTGGCGTCGGTGATGTCGTTCTTGACGACGGTGTTGTCCCAGTCGAAGGCGGCGACGGGGCGGGGGCCGCTCCTGCCGGAGCAGGTGCCGCGCTCGTCGATCATCTTCTGGAGCCGGGCGCGGTTGTCGCCGGCCCAGGTGAGCTTCTTGTCGAGCTGGGGGCAGTTGCGGCGGGGGGCGTCGTGAGCGGGGGCCGCGGTGGCGGGGACCGAAGCGGCGAGGGCCGCGGCGGCAGCGAGGCCGGCGACGATGGCGGACTTGGTGCGCATGTGCTCTCTTTGCGGTGGTGCGTGCGGTGGCAGGGAACCCACGGCGGGACCGGCTGCGGGGTCTGCACCCGTCAGCCGGTCCGGCCGTTGATCATGGACCCTACAGCGGGGTGACGTAGGCGCCGGCGATGCCGCCGTCGACGAGGAACTCGGCGGCGTTGACGAAGGACGAGTCGTCGCTGGCGAGGAAGGCGACCGCGGCGGCGATCTCCTCGGGCTCGGCGAACCGGCCGACGGGCACGTGCACGAGGCGGCGGGCGGCGCGCTCGGGGTCCTTGGCGAAGAGCTCCTTGAGCAGCGGGGTGTTCACCGGTCCCGGGCACAGGGCGTTGACGCGGATGCCCTCGCGGGCGAACTGCACGCCGAGCTCGCGGGACATCGCCAGCACGCCGCCCTTGGAGGCGGTGTAGCTGATCTGCGAGGTCGCGGCACCCATGACGGCGACGAAGGAGGCGGTGTTGATGATGGAGCCCTTGCCCTGGCGCTGCATGTAGGGCAGGGCGGCCTTGCAGCACAGGTACACGGAGGTGAGGTTGACCTCCTGGACACGCTTCCACGCGTCGAGCCCGGTGGTGAGGATCGAGTCGTCGTCGGGCGGGGAGATGCCGGCGTTGTTGAAGGCGACGTCGACCGAGCCGTAGGTGTCGTAGGCGGTCTTGAAGAGGGCCTCGACCTCCTCCGGGCTGGTGACGTCGACCTTGACGTAGAGCCCGCCGGTCTCGGTGGCGGCGGCCTTGCCGGCGGTCTCGTCGATGTCGGCGCAGACGACGTGGGCGCCCTCGGAGGCGAGGCGCCGGGCGGTGGCCAGGCCGATGCCGCTGCCGGCTCCGGTGACGACGGCGGTGCGGCCCGCCAGCCGGCGGCAGACGAAGGTGTGGTCGCTCAACGCAATGGCCTTTCTTTGGCTACGGGTAGGGCTGTGGCCGTGGTGACTCGATCCGCCCGGGAGGTCACGGGCTCCCGGCCGGGGGATCGACGGCGATGAAGACGTTCTTGGTCTCGGTGAAGGCGGCCAGCGCGCCGGGGCCGAGCTCCCGGCCGAGGCCGGACTGGCCGAAGCCGCCGAACGGGGTCCAGTAGCGGACGCTGCTGTGGGAGTTGACGGAGAGGTTGCCGGCGGCGACGGCGCGGGAGACGCGCAGGGCCCGGGAGACGTCGCGGGTCCAGATCGAGCCGGAGAGGCCGTAGTCGGTGGCGTTGGCGATCCGTACCGCTTCCGCCTCGTCCTCGAAGGGGATGACGACGGCGACCGGTCCGAAGATCTCCTCGACGGCGGTGCGGTCCTCCGGCCGGCCCTCCAGGACGGTCGCCGGGTACCAGAAGCCCTTGCCCGCGGGGGCCTCGCCGCGGATGGCGGCGGGGGCGGTCTCGGGGACGTAGGACCGTACGCGCTCGCGCTGCGCGGCCGAGATCAGCGGCCCCATCTGCGTGGCGGGATCCGCCGGGTCACCGGCGGTGAAGGACTTCACGGCCGGTTCCAGGAGCTCCATGAAGCGGTCGTACACGGAGCGCTGGACGAGGATGCGGCTGCGGGCGCAGCAGTCCTGGCCGGTGTTGTCGAGGAAGGAGCCGGGGGCGGCGGCCGCGGCCCGTTCGACGTCGGCGTCGGCGAAGACGATGTTGGGGCTCTTGCCGCCGAGTTCGAGGGTCACGCGCTTCACGCCGGCCGCGCACTTGGCCATGATCTGCTTGCCGACGGCGGTGGAGCCGGTGAAGACGACCTTGGCGACGCCGGGGTGCTCGACGAGGGCGTTGCCGGTGATGGCCCCGGCGCCGGGCAGGACCTGGAAGAGGTCTTCGGGCAGCCCCGCTTCCAGGGCGAGTCCGGCCAGGCGCAGGGCGGTCAGCGGGGTGGTCTCGGCCGGTTTGAGGAGGACGGCGTTGCCCGCGGCCAGGGCCGGGGCGAGGCCCCAGGCGGCGATGGGCATGGGGAAGTTCCACGGGGCGATGACGGCGACGACGCCGAGGGGTTCGTGGAAGGTGACGTCCAGGCCGCCGGCGACGGGGATCTGGGCGCCGTTGAGGCGTTCCGCTCCGCCGGCCGCGTACTCCAGCAGGTCGCGGGCGTTGCCGGCCTCCCAGCGGGCGTTGCCGACCGGGTGGCCGGCCTCGCGGACCTCCAGTTGTGCGAGCTCCTCCAGGTGGGTGTCGACCGCGTCGGCGAAGCGGCGCAGGTGGCGGGCGCGGTCGCCGGGGGCGAGGGCGGCCCAGCCGCGCTGGGCGGTGGCGGCGCGCTTGACGGCGGCGTCGACGTCCTGCGGCGTGGCCGCCGGCACGGTGGCGATGAGTTCCTCGGTCGCCGGGTTGAGGATCCGGTGCTCGTGCTGGTGCTCGTGCTCGTTTTCGTGCTCGTTCACGTGGCGGTCCTTACATCCGCTCGAAGGAGCGGAACCGCTCCCAGTCCGTGACGGCCGTGTCGTAGGCCTCCTGCTCGACACGCGCCATGTGCAGGTAGTGCTCGACGACTTCGTCGCCGAAGGCCTCCCGCGCTATCGGGCTCGCCTCCCACAGGGCGGCGGCCTCGCGCAGGGTGGCGGGGACGTGCCGGGCGTCGCCCGCGTAGGCGTTGCCGGTACAGACCTCGGGCAGTTCCAGTTCGTGCTCGACGCCGTACAGCCCGGCGGCCACCATGCCCGCGACGGCGAGGTAGGGGTTCACGTCCCCGCCCGGCAGGCGGTTCTCGAAGCGGTGGGAGTGGCCGTGGCCGATGACGCGCAGGGCGCAGGTGCGGTTGTCGGGGCCCCATGCGACGGCCGTGGGGGCGAAGGATCCGGGCCGGAACCGCTTGTAGGAGTTGATGTTGGGGGCGTAGAGGAGGGTGAAGTCGCGGAGGGCCGCGAGCTGCCCGGCGAGGAAGTGCTGCATGGTGCGCGACATGCCGTACGGGCCGTCGTCGTCGGCGAGGACGGGCCGGCCGGCCTCGTCGCGCAGCGAGAGGTGGATGTGGCAGGAGTTGCCCTCGCGCTCGTCGTACTTGGCCATGAAGGTGAGCGCCATGCCCTCCTGGGCGGCGATCTCCTTCGCGCCGGTCTTGTAGACGGCGTGCTGGTCGCAGGTGGTGAGGGCCTCGTCGTAGCGGAAGGCGATCTCGTGCTGGCCGAGGTTGCACTCGCCCTTCGCCGACTCCACGGTCATCCCGGCGGCGCCCATCTCGTTGCGGATGCGGCGCAGGAGGGGTTCGACGCGGCCGGTGCCGAGGACGGAGTAGTCGCAGTTGTACTGGTTGGCCGGGGTCATGCCGCGGTAGCCGCGGTTCCAGGCCTCCTCGTAGGTGTCCTTGAAGACGATGAACTCCAGCTCGGTGCCGGCGTACGCGCTCCAGCCGTGCTCGGCCAGCCGGTCCAGCTGGCGGCGCAGGATCTGCCGGGGCGAGGCGAGGACGGGCGTGCCGTCGTGCCAGGCGAGGTCCGCGGTGAGGAGGGCCGTGCCCGGGTTCCAGGGGGTGCGGCGCAGGGTGCCGAGGTCGCCGCGCATGGCGAAGTCCCCGTAGCCGCGCTCCCACGACGACATGGCGTAGCCGTCGACGGTGTTGAGGTCGACGTCCACGGCGAGGAGGTAGTTGCAGCCCTCGGTGCCGTGGTCGAGGACGTCGTCGAGGAAGAACCTGGCGGCGAACCGCTTCCCCTGGAGTCGGCCCTGCATGTCGGTGAAGGCGAGGACGACGGTGTCGATCTCCCCGGTGTCGACCAGCCTGCGCAGCTCCTCGACGGCGAGCGGGGGCGTGCGGTCTGCCACAGTGATGCCTCCTGTCGGTGCGACCGGAGGTCTTAAGGTAGGGCTGCAGACCATTAAAAGGAAGAGGTCGGATGAACGATCATGCGGCGGACCGGCTGGCGCCGGTGCTGCGGCCGGTCCGCGCGGGCAACGGCTTCGAGGAAGCGCTGGAGCAGATACTGCGGATCATGCGGCTGGGCCTGGTGGCCGAGGGGGAACGGCTGCCCGCCGAGCGCGAGTTGGCCGACCGGCTGCGGGTGAGCCGGGTGACCCTGCGCGAGGTGCTGAAGGTGCTGCACGAGCAGGGCCTGGTCGAGAGCCGGCGCGGCCGCTACGGCGGCACGTTCGTGCTGGCGCGCCCGGCGACGGCGGACGAGGGCGAGCTGCGCCGCCGCGTGTCCGGGGTGGACGTGGAGGACGCGCTGCGCTTCCGCGAGGTGCTGGAGGTGGGCGCGGCCGGGCTGTGCGCCGCGTACGGGCTGACCGGGGACGGGGCCGGGCGGCTGCGCGCCGCGCTGGCCGCCACGCACGACGCGCCGCTGGCCGAATACCGCCGCATGGACACGCTGTTCCACCTGACGCTGGCCGAGCTGTCGGGCTCGCCTTCGCTCGCCGAGCAGTACGCGGCGGTCCGGGCGACGGTCAACGACCTGCTGGACTGCATTCCGCTGCTGGTCCGCAACCTGGAGCACTCCCAGCTGCAGCACACCGCGCTCGTGGAGGCGGTCCTGGACGGTGACGCGGAAGGGGCGCGCGAGGTGATGCGCGAGCACTGCTGCGGGACGGCGGCGCTGCTGCGGGGCTTCCTGGCGTAACCCGGAAGGACCCTTCTCGTAACCCGTCTTTTACGCAGGGGGGTTGCCGGATCAGCCATGCCGAGGCAAAGGTATGCCGCAATACCTTTACCTCCCCGAGGCAGGAGCGGCAGCATGCCCGAACGCACGGAGACACCCACGGCACCGCCACGCGCCTCGGACCGGCCGGCGGACTATCTGGAGAAGCGCACGCTGCGCCGCGGCAGCGCCGGCCCCCTGCTCCTCACCGGCCTCGGCGTCGCCTACGTCGTCTCCGGCGACTTCTCCGGCTGGAACTTCGGCCTCGCGCACGGCGGCTTCGGCGGCCTCGCCGTCGCCGCCGCCCTCATGGGCCTGATGTACACCTGCATGGTCTTCGCCCTCGCCGAACTCGCCGCCATCCTGCCGACGGCGGGCGGGGGGTACGGCTTCGCCCGGCGCGCGCTCGGCCCGTGGGGCGGCTTCCTCACCGGCACCGCCATCCTCATCGAGTACGTCCTCGCGCCCGCGGCGATCTCCCTCTTCATCGGCGACTACGTCGAATCGCTCGGCCTCTTCGGGCTCACCTCCTCCTGGCCCGTGTACCTCGCCTGCTTCGTCCTCTTCATCGGCATCCACCTGTGGGGCGTGGGCGAGGCGCTGCGGTTCAGCTTCGTCGTCACCGGCATCGCCGTCGCCGCGCTGCTGATCTTCGCGGCGGGTGCGCTGACGGACTTCGACGCGGCCCGGCTGCACGACATCCCCGCCGACGCGGGGGCCTTCGGCTCCTCCTCCTGGCTGCCGTTCGGGCTGCTCGGGATCTGGGCGTCGTTCCCCTTCGGGATGTGGTTCTTCCTCGGCGTCGAGGGCGTGCCGCTCGCCGCCGAGGAGACCAAGGACCCCGTGCGCTCCCTGCCCCGGGCCATGGCCGCCGCCATGGGCATCCTGCTCGTCCTCGCCCTCCTCACCTTCCTCGCCTCGACGGGCGCGGGCGGCGCGGACGCCCTCAAGGACGCCGGGAACCCGCTCGTGGCCGCCGTGCAGCCGGACGGACACCCCACCGCGCTCGGCCGCATCGTCAACTACGCCGGTCTCGCCGGCCTGGTGGCCTCCTTCTTCTCCCTCATCTACGCCGGCTCCCGGCAGCTCTTCGCCCTCTCCCGGGCCGGCTACCTCCCCCGCTTCCTCTCCCTCACCAGCCGCCGCAAGGCCCCCTGGCTCGGGCTGGTGGTGCCGGGAGCCATCGGCTTCGCGCTGGCCGCCGCCAGCGGCGACGGCGCGCGGATGCTGAACGTGGCCGTGTTCGGCGCCACCATCTCCTACGCGCTGATGTCGCTCTCCCACATCGTGCTGCGCCGCCGCGAGCCGGGGCTGGCGCGGCCGTACCGCACCCCCGGCGGCGTCCTGACCTCGGCGGTCGCCCTCGTCCTCGCCTGCGCCGCGCTCGTGGCGACCTTCCTCGTGGACGTCACCGCCGCGCTCCTCGCCCTCGGCGTCTACGCCGTCGCCGCCGTGTACTTCGCCTGCTACAGCAGGCACCGCCTCGTCGCCGGCGCGCCCGAGGAGGAGTTCGCGGCGCTGGCGGCGGCGGAGGCGGAACTGACCCGCGAATGACCACCTGATCGACGTCGTAGCGTACGGAACGCCGTACGTACGGAAAGGACCCGCTCCATGCCCCGCCAGCCACTGATCGGTGTCACCACCTACCTCACCCGGGCCCGCTGGGGCGCCGCGTGGGACCTGCCGGCCGCGCTCCTGCCCGCCGCCTACGCCCGGCACGTCCAGCGGTCCGGCGGCCTGGCCGTACAGCTGCCGCCGGACGACCCGGGCGCCGCCGGTGACATGGTGCGGCGGCTGGACGGTCTGGTCCTCGCCGGCGGCGAGGACCTCGACCCCGGCCTCTACGGCGAACTCCCCCACGCGCGCGCGGGCGCACCCGTGCCCGAGCGCGACGCCTGGGAGCTGGCGCTGCTGGACGCGGCGCTGGAGCGGCGGGTTCCGGTGCTCGGGATCTGCCGCGGGATGCAGCTCATGAACGTGCACGCCGGCGGCGCGCTGTGCCAGCACCTGCCGGACGAGGTGGGGCACGAGGACCACAACCCGGTCGTCGGCTCCTTCGCCGGCCACCTGGTCGAGCCGGTGCCGGGCACCCGCCTGGGCAGCCTGTTCCCCGAACCGTGCGACGTCGCCACGCACCACCACCAGTCCGTGTCCCGCCTGGGCGACGGCCTCGTCGCGACGGCCCACGCGGAGGACGGCACGATCGAGGCGCTGGAGCGGCCGGGTGACGACGTGTTCGCGGTGGGCGTCCAGTGGCACCCGGAGGCGAGGGACGACGTGCGCTTGACGCGGGCGCTGGTGGAGGCGGCGGCGCGGGCCTGACGGTGGTTGCTCGCCGTTGCGGCGAAGAGGATTGCCCGCTCCGCTAAGCGCCCTGAGTGAGGCTCAGGAGATCCCTCGCCGGGCCCGTGGGGCGGTGGCCCGTGGGCCAGACCGCACGGAGGGACCGGTGCAGGTCGAGATCCGCGACGGGGATCCCGACCAGGCGGCGGGACGCCAGTTCCTCCCCGATCGCCAGCTCGCTCAGGACGGACGGCCCCGCGCCGCCCACGACCGCCGCCTTCACCGCCGTCGTGGAGGCCAGTTCGAGGAGGGGCTCGGAGAGCCCGCCCTCCGCGGCGAGGGCCGCGTCCAGGACCTGCCGCGTGCCCGAGCCGCGCTCGCGGAGGATCAGCGGGGTGGCCGCCAGCTCCCCCGCGCCGAGCGGCGCCCGCCGGCGGGCCCAGGGATGGCCCGGGGCCGTGACGACCACCAGCCGGTCGCTCCCGACGACCGCTCCGGACATCCCGGCCGGCACCGCGAGCCCCTCGACGAACCCCAGGTCCGCCTCGCCCGCCCGCAACCGCTCCGCGACGGCCGCGGAGTTCCCCGCGAGCAGGCTGACGGCGGTCCCCGGGCGCCGGGCCCGCAGGGCGACCAGCCATCCGGGCAGCAGGTATTCGGCGATGGTCATGCTCGCGGCGACCCGCAGCCGCGAATCCCGCCGCCCGCGCAGCGCCTCCGCACCGGCGTCGAAGGCCTCGGCGGCCTCCACGATCCGCCGGGCCCAGTCGGTGACGAGCACACCCGCCTCGGTGAGCCGTGAACCGCGGGGCGACCGCTCGACCAGGGTCACCCCGAGCATCCGCTCCATGCTGCGGATCCGCCCGCTCGCGGCGGGCTGCGTGATGCCCGTCTCGCGCGCGGCCCGCCCGAGGCTGCCGAGCCGGGCCACGGCGAGCAGCAGCTCCAGCGCGGCGAGGTCGGGCACGCGGTCCGCCAGCCGCCGATCAGTCATCACTCCAGCTTATGTCCTCATAGAGCCAAAGGTCCTGGTGGCAGGGGCCTCTCCTGTTGATGCTTGAGGCATGAGCACCTCCCGCACCACCTCCTCCGTCCGCCACCTCGGCCCCAACTGGTACGCCGCCGTCATGGGCACCGCGATCGTCGCGAGCGCGGGCCGGGCACTGCCCGTGCGCCCGCCGGGCCTGACCGGGGCGTGCGAGGCGGTGTGGGTGCTGTCGGCCGCGGCACTGGCGGTCCTGCTGGTGGCGCGGGCCGCGCACTGGGCCCGCCACGGCGACCAGGCAAGGCGGCACCTCGGCGACCCGGCCGTGGCGCCGTTCTACGGCTGTGCCGCGATGGCGCTGCTGGCGGTCGGCGGAACCACCCTGTCCGTGGGCGCGGGAGTGATCGGCACGGACGCCGCGGTGACCGCCGACGCCCTCCTGTGGACGGCCGGTACGGCGACCGGTCTGGCCGCCGCGGCGGGCATCCCGTACCTGATGGTGACCCGGCACCGGATCGAGCCGGGCCAGGCCTCCCCCGTCTGGCTGCTGCCCGTCGTGGCGCCCATGGTCTCGGCGGCGCTGGGCCCGGCCCTCGTCCCGCACCTGCCGTCCGGTCAGTGGCGGACCGCCATGGTGCTGGCCTGTTACGCCCTCTTCGGGATGAGCCTGCTGGCGACCCTGCTGATCCTGCCCGCGGTCTTCGCGCGGCTGATCCACCACGGCCCGCTGCCGCTCGCGCTGACCCCGGCCCTCTTCCTCGTCCTGGGCCCGCTGGGCCAGTCCACGACGGCCGTCGGCAATCTCGCCGACGCCGCACCGGGCGTGCTCGCCGCCCCGTACGCGCACGCCGCGGCGCCCTTCGCCGTGCTGTACGGCGTCCCGGTGATGGGCTTCGCCCTGCTGTGGCTTGCGCTGGCCGCGGCCATGGTGCTGCGGGCGTTCCGGCGGGGCATGGGCTTCGCGATGACGTGGTGGGCGTTCACCTTCCCCGTCGGCACCTGCGTCACCGGCGCGGCCGCCCTGGCCCGCCACACCGGCCTGCAGGCCCTGACCTGGCTGGCCGTGGGCCTGTACGGGCTGCTGGTGGCGGCCTGGGCGGTGGCGGGCGCCCGCACCGTACACGGGTTGGTCAGCGGGCGGCTGCTCGCAGCGCCGCGCCCAGTACCTCAGCAGCTTCCGTCAGTGAGGGTCCGTACCACGTGAGGTGACGCCCGCTGACGAGCGCGCACGGCAGCCCGGGGAAGGACTCCGGGCCGTCGTCGTGCGTGAAGCGGTAGGGCTCGTCGGGCAGGGCGGCCAGCTCCGCGCCGCACGCGTTGAGCTCGTCGAGGGAGATCCGCGGATAGCGCTCGGGGTGGCCCGCGTGGACGTTGACGACGCCGAGCCGCGCGAGGAGGTCGCCGGCGAAGGTGTCCCGGCCGAGGACCATCCAGGGCCGCCGCCACACCGGCACCACGGCCCGCACGGCGGGCCCTGGGGCCCGCACGCCCCGCCACGCGTCCTCCGCGTCGGCCAGCCAGGCCGGCCTGGGCAGGCCGCAGCCGCGCACCAGGACCCGCTCCAGCTCGGCGAACGCCTGCGGCAGCGTGCGGACTTCGGTGACCAGCACGTCCAGCCCGGCGGCGCGCAGCGCGCCGAGGTCGGGGGCGCGGTTCTCCTCCTCGTTGGCGAGGACGAGGTCGGGCGCGAGGGCGGCGATCCGCGCCGTGTCGGGGTTCTTCGTCCCGCCGATCCGGGCGACGCCGAGGCCCGCGGGGTGGTCGCACCAGTCGGTGGCGCCGACGAGCAGCGAAGGCTCGGTCGCGGCGACGGCCTCCGTCAGGGAAGGGACGAGGGAGACGACACGGCGTACGGCGGGGCGGCTGCTCCTGGGCGTGACCACCGCCCCACCGTACGCCCGTTCGTCAGCCGCGGACAGGCGCGAGCTTGTCCGCGAGGCCCGGGTGGGCGTCCAGCCAGCGGCGGGCGGACTCCTTCTCCTTGCCCTTGCCGCCGTTCTGGATCTCGACCTCCAGGGAGGCGAGGTCCTTCTCGGACATCTTGAAGTCCTTCAGCCAGGCGGTGACCTCGGGGAAGTCCTTGCCGAAGTCCTTCTTGGCGACGGCGTGGATCTCCTCGCCCTTGCCCCAGGCGCCCTTGGGGTCCTTGAGCTTCTTCAGCTGGTGCTTGCCGTAGGCCCAGTGGGGCGACCACAGGGTGGTGACGATGGGCTCGTGCTTCTTGATGGCCCGGTCGAGGTCGGCGAGCATCGAGGAGGTGGACGAGGAGACGACCTTGTACTCGCCGTCCAGCCCGTATTCCTTGAGCACCCTGTCGTTGAGCGTGGCCATCATGCCCGCGCTGGACTCGATGCCGACGATCTTCCCGCCGAACTGGGCGCTCTTGCCCTTGAGGTCCTCCAGCGAGTCCACGCCCTTGACGTAGTCGGGCACGGACAGCTCCAGCGACGTGGGCCCGTACCAGGCGCCCAGGTCGGTCAGCCGGTCCCCGTAGCGGTCCATGTACTGCTTGTGGGTCGTCGGCAGCCAGGAGTCGAACTGGACGTCCATCTGCCCCTGGGCCAGCGCGGTGTACAGCGGCCCGGGGTCGAGCTGCTTGACGTCCGGCTTGTAGCCGCGGTCCTCCAGGACGTTCTGCCACAGGTACGTGGTGGCGACGGCCTCGTCCCAGGGGAAGTAGCCGAGCTTGATGCCGCGGCCGTGGCCGACGTTGGCGCCTGCCGCCACGTTCTGCCCGTCGTCGCCGCCGCGGGCGAGGTTCATGCCGCCGGCGACCAGCGCGAGGACGACGACGCCGACGGTGGCGACCGCCGTGCCGGGCCGGTAGCGCAGCAGGACCGGACCGCGGGCGACGGCCGCGGCCTTGGCGGCGGCGCGGCGGCCGAGCGGGGAGACCCGCTGGTTGAGGGCGCCGGTCATCCGGTCCAGATAGATGGCGAGGACGACGACGGCCAGGCCGCTCTCGACGCCGCCGCCGATGTCGACCTTGGTGACGGCCGCGTACACGGCCTCGCCGAGGCCGCCCGCGCCCGCCATGCCGGCGATGACGACCATGGACAGGGCCAGCATGATCACCTGGTTGACGCCCGCCATGATCGTGGGCAGGGCCAGCGGCAGCTGCACCCGGGTCAGGGTGTCGCGCGGGGTGGTGCCGAAGGCCGTCGCGGCCTCGACGAGCTCGCCGTCGACCTGCCGGATGCCCAGCTCGGTCATCCGGACGCCGGGCGGCATCGAGAACACGACGGTCGCGATCAGGCCGGGGATCGGCCCGATCGAGAAGAACATGACGCCGGGGATGAGGTAGACGAACGCCGGCATCGTCTGCATGACGTCCAGCACCGGCCGCAGGGCCCCGCTGACCTTGCTGCTGCGGGCCGCCCAGATGCCGAGCGGCACGGCGACGAGCAAGGTGATCAGGCTCGCGACGAGGACGAGCGAGAGCGTCGACATCGCGGCTTCCCACAGGCCGAACGAGTCGACCAGGGCGAAGCCGGCGAAGGTGAGCACGGCGGGCAGCAGCCCGCGCAGCCACCAGGCGACGACGGCCAGGATGCCGGCCATCAGCAGCGGCTGCGGGGCGCCGAGGACGGCGTTCACCCCGTCGTACATGCCGGTCAGGACGGTGTTGATGACGTCGAACAGCCAGCTCAGGTGGGTCTGCAGCCAGCTGACGGCGTCCTCCGCCCAGCTTCCGAGGTGGATCCTAGGCACGGGCGCTCACCTCCGCCTCGGTGGCACCGGCAGGCGTGGCGGCCTCCACGGGCTCACTGCCGGTCCCGGAGGTCTTCGCACTCCCGGCGGTCTTCACGGTCCCGGCCGTCTCCGCCGTCCGCGGGGCGGGCACCCCCGGCTCCTCGCCGAGCGCGGCGAGCAGCAGGTCGCGGGTGACCACACCGGCCGGCTCGCCCCGCTCGTCGGTGACGGTCAGGGGCTCGGTGCTGCGGGCGAGCGGGGCGAACAGCTCGGCGACGGGCGTCGCGGCCGGAACGGTGGCGGCACCCTTCGCGGCACCGGCCCCCGGGCTCATGATCGAGCCGGCCGTCAGCACCCGGCTGCGGTCGACGTCCTGGATGAACGAGGCCACGTAGTCGTTGGCCGGGCGCACGAGGATGTCCTCCGCGGTGCCGTTCTGCACGATCCGGCCGTCGCGCATGACGGCGATCCGGTCGCCGAGGCGCATGGCCTCGTTGAGGTCGTGGGTGATGAAGACGATGGTCTTCTTCAGCCGCGTCTGCAGGTCCAGCAGCTGGTCCTGCATGTCGCGGCGGATCAGCGGGTCGAGGGCGCTGAAGGACTCGTCCATCAGCAGCAGGTCCGCGTCCGTGGCCAGCGCGCGGGCGAGGCCCACGCGCTGCTGCATGCCGCCCGAGAGCTGGTCGGGCCAGGAGTCCTGCCAGCCGCCCAGGCCCGCGAGCTCCAGCGCCTCGGCTGCGCGCTCGTGGCGCTCCGCGCGCGGCACGCCCTGCACCTCCAGGCCGTAGGCCGCGTTCTCCAGCACGCTGCGGTGCGGGAAGAGCGCGAAGTGCTGGAAGACCATGCTGATCTTCCGCGAGCGCACGGCGCGCAGGTCGCGCGGGGACAGCGCGGTCAGGTCCTGGCCGTCGAAGAGGACGCGTCCGGCGGTCGGCTCCAGCAGCCCGTTGAGCATGCGCAGGAGGGTGGACTTGCCGGATCCGGACAGACCCATCACCACGAAGATCTGGCCGGCCTCGACCTCGAAGGAGGCGTCGATGACCGCCGCGGTGGTGCCGTCGGCACGCAGCTCGTCGCGGTCGGCGCCGCCTTCGAGCCGTCGGACGGCGGCTTCGGGTCGTCTGCCGAACACCTTGTACAAGTGCTCGGCCTGGAGCCTGGACACATACACCTCTCGGGTTGAACTCACGACGGCCCCGCCTCCCCCTTGGGACGGGGCCGTGGAGCGGTGCGGCATCGGTCCGCGCGCCCGCTTCCAGGCACACGTGCCGAGGACGGGGTCCGCTCCGGTGCCGCGCCTGCCCCCGATCAATCCGGGCAAACGGAACAGTGATCCGGTTCACATCGGCGGAGCGGGCCCGCGGGAGGGTGTCAGTGGTCTGCGGCATGATCGGACCGTGACGCGACGCCTGATGCTCCTCGACACCGCTTCCCTGTACTTCCGCGCCTATTTCGGCGTGCCGGACTCCGTCCGCGCCCCCGACGGCACGCCGGTGAACGCCGTGCGCGGCCTGCTCGACTTCATCGCCCGCCTCGTGCAGGACCACCACCCGGACGACCTGGTGGCCTGCATGGACTTCGACTGGCGGCCGCACTGGCGGGTCGAGCTCATCCCCTCCTACAAGGCGCACCGGGTGGCCGAGGAGACGGCCGCCGGCCCGGACGAGGAGGAGGTGCCGGACACCCTCTCCCCGCAGGTCCCGGTCATCGAGTCGGTCCTCGACGCGATCGGCATCGCCCGGGTGGGCGCCACGGGTTACGAGGCCGACGACGTGATCGGCACGCTCGCGGGCCGCGCCGCGGGCCCGGTCGACATCGTCACCGGCGACCGCGACCTGTACCAGCTGGTGGACGACCGGCGCGGGGTGCGGGTGCTGTATCCGGTCAAGGGCGTCGGCACGCTGCAGGCGGTCGACGAGGCGCTGCTGCGCGAGAAGTACGGAGTGGACGGCTCCGGGTACGCGGACCTGGCGCTGCTGCGCGGCGACCCCAGCGACGGGCTGCCGGGGGTGCCGGGCGTCGGCGAGAAGACGGCCGCGAAGCTGCTGGCCTCCTTCGGCGACCTGGCCGGGATCCTGGCGGCCGTGGACGATCCGGCGGCGAAGCTGACCCCGGCGCAGCGCAAGCGGCTGGCGGAGGCCAAGCCGTATCTGGCGGTGGCGCCCAAGGTCGTACGGGTGGCGTCCGACGTCCCGCTGGCGCCGTTCGACGCGGCGCTCCCGGCGGAGCCCCGGGACCCGGAGACGCTGGAGGCGCTGGCGGAGCGGTGGGGGCTGGGCGGCTCGCTGCAGCGGTTGCTGGCCGTCCTGGGCACCTGAACTGTTAGGTTAGGTGGACCTAACTTATCGGGATCAGGGGATCAGGGGAGACCAGCATGGCAGAACGTCCCGTCCGGAAGCGGCCTCAGCTCCACCGCGCGCACGTCGTGCGCACGGAGCGGCTGACCCCGCACATGGTGCGCGTCATCCTCGGCGGCGAGGGCCTCGCGGACTTCGGCGCCGGTGAGCACACCGACCACTACGTGAAGCTGCTCTTCCCCGTGCCCGGTGTCACCTACCCCGAGTCGTACGACATGGAGGTCATCCGCCGCGACCTGCCGCACGAGCAGTGGCCGAAGACGCGCACCTACACGGTGCGCTCCTTCGACCGCGAGGCGCGCGAGCTGGCCATCGACTTCGTCGTCCACGGCGACGAGGGCCTGGCCGGCCCGTGGGCGGCCTCCGTGCAGCCGGGCGCCGAGGTGCTCTTCCGCGGGCCCGGTGGCGCCTACTCCCCCGACCCGGCGGCCGGGTGGCACCTGCTGGCGGGCGACGAGAGCGCGCTGCCGGCCATCGCCGCGTCCCTGGAGCGGATCCCGGCGGGCGCGCGCGTCCACGCCTTCGTCGAGGTCGCGGGCGCGGAGGAGGAGCAGAAGCTGGAGCTGCCCGAGGGCGTCGAGGTCACGTGGCTGCACCGCGGCGGCGCGCCCGTCGGCGAGGCCCTGGTGCAGGCCGTGCGCGCGCTCGACTTCCCGTCCCCGGACGTCCACGCCTTCGTCCACGGCGAGGCGGGCTTCGTGAAGGAGCTGCGCCGCCACCTGCGCGTCGAGCGCGAGGTGCCGCGCGAGCGGCTCTCGATCTCGGGGTACTGGCGCCGGGGCCACGACGAGGACGGCTGGCAGGCGTCCAAGCGCGAGTGGAACCAGCAGGTCGAGGCGGAGCAGGAGGGCGCGGCAGCGGCGTAGTGACCAGCGCGCGGCCCCGCCCCTACCCGTAGCCCCCGCAGGGGTTCCGGGAAGGGGCGGGCCGGCCTCAGCCCACCGACGAGTAGGCCACGACACCCCGCAGCAGCCCGTCGACCGCCCGGCGGGCATTGCGCGCCACCGTGCTGCCCTCCTGCGGTGCCGCGGCCGCGATCTGCCCCAGCACGTCGATCAGCTGCTTGCACCACCGTACGAAGTCGCCCGCGGGCATCTCGATCTCCCGCAGCACCTCGTCCAGGCCGTGCCCGGACGCCCAGCGGTACGCGGCCCACGCGAAGCCCAGGTCCGGCTCGCGCTGGCCGACCCCCTCCGCCTGGTTGATCTTGTGCTGTTCCTCCAGGGCGTCCAGCCGGCCCCAGATGCGGACCATCTCGCCGAGCGCCTCCTGCGCCGGCCCCGTGGGCAGCTTCGGCGGCGCCGCGTCGTCGGCCATGCGCGCCTCGAAGACCAGCGCGGAGGCGCACGCCGCCAGCTCGGCCGGCTTGAGGCCCTCCCACACGCCGTCGCGCAGGCACTCCGAGGCCAGCAGGTCGAGCTCGCCGTAGAGCCGCGCGAGCCGCTTGCCGTGCTCGGTGACCTCGTTGGCCCGCAGGTAGTCCAGGTCGGTCAGGAGCGCGCAGATCCGGTCGAAGGTGCGGGCGATGGTGTTCGTCCGGCCCTCGATGCGCCGCTCCAGCTGGCGGGTGTCCCGCAGCAGGCGGTGGTAGCGCTCGGCCCAGCGGGCGTGGTCCTCGCGCTCGTCGCAGCCGTGGCAGGGGTGCGCGCGGATGGCCGCGCGCAGCCGGGCGATCTCGGTGTCGTCCGTGGCCGCGGAGCGCGCCTTGCGCTGCCGGTCGGGCACGATGTGCCCGGCCTTCGTGCGCAGCGCGGAGGCGAGGTCGCGGCGCGACTGCGGGGAACGCGGGTTGAAGGACTTGGGGATCCGCATCCGCTCCAGGGGCTCCACGGGCACCGGGAAGTCGATCGCGGCGAGCCGCTTGACCTGCCGTTCCGCGGTGAGCACCAGCGGGCGCGGCCCGTCGTAGTGGTCGAAGCCGCGGTGCCGGTCGGCGCGGGCGGGCGGCACCCCGGGGTCGAGCACGAGGGCCAGGCCCGCGTACTTGCCCGTCGGGACGTGGATGACGTCACCGGGCTTGAGCCGCTCCAGGGCCGTCGCCGCCGCGGCGCGGCGCTGGACCGCGCCCTGCTTGGCCAGCTCGGTCTCGCGGTCCTTCAGCTCGCGCCGCAGGCGGGCGTACTCCTCGAAGTCGCCCAGGTGGCAGGTGATGGACTCGCGGTAGCCCGCCAGGCCCTCCTCGTTCTTCTGCACCTGCCGGGAGATGCCGACGACCGACTTGTCGGCCTGGAACTGGGCGAACGACGTCTCCAGCAGCTCGCGCGAGCGGTGCCGCCCGAACTGGGAGACGAGGTTGACGGCCATGTTGTACGAGGGCTTGAAGCTGGAGCGCAGCGGGTAGGTGCGGGTGCCGGCGAGGCCGGCGAGCGCCGCCGGGTCCATGCCGCGCTGCCACAGCACGACCGCGTGCCCCTCGACGTCGATCCCGCGCCGCCCCGCCCGGCCCGTGAGCTGGGTGTACTCGCCGGGCGTGATGTCCGCGTGGGTCTCGCCGTTCCACTTGACGAGCTTCTCCAGCACCACCGAGCGGGCCGGCATGTTGATGCCGAGGGCCAGCGTCTCGGTCGCGAAGACGGCCTTGACCAGGCCCTTCACGAAGAGCTCCTCGACGACCTCCTTGAACGTCGGCAGCATGCCGGCGTGGTGGGCGGCGATGCCGCGCTCCAGGCCCTCCAGCCACTCGAAGTAGCCGAGGACGTGCAGGTCCTCGTCGGGGATGGAGGCGCAGCGCTCCTCGACGATCTCCCGCACGCGGGCGCGGGCCGCGTCGTCGTTGAGCCGGAGGCCGGCGTAGAGGCACTGCTGGACGGCCGCCTCGCAGCCGGCGCGGCTGAAGATGAAGGTGATGGCGGGCAGCAGGCCCTCGGCGTCGAGGCGCTCGATGACCTCGGGGCGGCCGGGCGTCCAGATCCGGCTGCGCTGGCGGCGCTCCCGCTCCCGGTCGGCCTCGCGCACCATCTTGCCGCGGCGGCGCTCCCGCGGGTTGTACGTGCGGCTGTTCTCCATGCGGGCCATGCGCAGCAGGTCGGGGTTGACCTCGCGGCGCGCGGCGCCGCGGCCGCCGTGGTCGGTCTCCTCCTCGAAGAGGTCGTACATCCGCCGGCCGGCCAGCACGTGCTGCCAGAGCGGGACGGGGCGCTCCTCGGCGACGATCACCTCGGTGTCGCCGCGCACGGTGTCCAGCCAGTCGCCGAACTCCTCGGCGTTGGAGACGGTGGCCGACAGGGACACGAGGGTCACCGACTCCGGGAGGTGGATGATGACCTCCTCCCAGACGGCGCCGCGGAAGCGGTCGGAGAGGTAGTGCACCTCGTCCATGACCACGTGGCCCAGGCCGGTGAGGGCCTGGGAGTTGGCGTAGAGCATGTTGCGCAGGACCTCGGTGGTCATCACGAGCACCGGGGCGTCGGCGTTGACGCTGTTGTCGCCGGTCAGCAGGCCGACCTTGGCGGCGCCGTAGCGGCGGACGAGGTCGCTGTACTTCTGGTTCGACAGGGCCTTGATCGGCGTCGTGTAGAAGCACTTGCGGCCCTGCGTGAGGGCCAGGTGGACGGCGAACTCGCCCACGATGGTCTTGCCCGAACCGGTCGGTGCGGCGACCAGGACGCCCTTCCCGGCCTCCAGTGCCTTGCAGGCGTCTATCTGGAAGGGGTCCAGTTCGAATTCGTACATCTCGCGGAACGGTGCGAGCGCGGTGGCCTGCTCGGCGGCGCGGACCCGCGAAAGGGCGTAGCGCTCAGCAGGGGACATGTCGTCGGTCATCTTGTGTACGAGCCTACCGGTGACCTCGGGCAGAGCACCTGATCTTTATGGAGCTGCTCCGAGCTGCGCAGAGGTCACCGGGCGGTGTCCGGACCCCGCCCCCCAGCAGGGGGCGTCGGTGCCGGTCAGGTCACGTCGTCGTAGCTGTTGCGGGTGGCGTGCCCGCTGCCCTCTTCGGCCCGCTCGCGCAGGGCGGGCATGGGCTCGGAGTCGCCGATGGACTGCGGGGTCAGGTCGAGCGGCGCGGCCTCGTCGTCGTCCAGCATCCGGTCGGGGTTGCGCAGTGCGCGGCGCTTGTCGTTGAGCATCGAGAACCCGACCGCGCCGAAGTACAGGATGATGATCGGGACGGCCAGGATGCACATGCCGAACGGGTCGGTGCTGGGCGTGGCGACCGCGCCGAAGACGAAGGTGCCCATCACGACGCCGCGCCACCACTTGATCATGGTCTTGCCGGTGACGATCCCGGCCATGTTCATCATGACCAGGAGCAGCGGCAGCTCGAAGGCGAGGCCGAAGACGAGGATCATCCGGACGGTGAAGTCGAGGATGTCGTCGAGGTTGAGGGTGTTGGCCGCGGAGTCGGGCGTGATCTGCAGCAGCACCCGCATGCTCATGGGCATGATCTCGTAGGCCAGGTAGGCGCCCGCGACGAAGAGCGGGGCCGCCGTCGCCACGAAGGCGATGGTGTACTTCTTCTCGTTCTTGTGCAGGCCGGGGGCGAGGAACGCCCACAGCTGGTAGAGCCAGACCGGCGAGGAGACGGTGACGCCCGCGAGCAGGCACACCTTCACGATCGTCGTGAACGGCGACGACAGGCTGTTGAACACCACGACCGCGCAGTTGCCGCCGTGGCTCTGCGCGAGGTCACGCCCGGGGCACTTGGGAACGGGGCTCGAGAGGAAGTCCGTGAGCTGCTTCTGGTAGAAGGCCGCGACGATCGCGACCACGACGATCGCGAGGACCGCCTTGGCCAGTCGGTTGCGCAGCTCACGGAGGTGCTCCGCGAGCGGCATCCGCCCCTCGGGGTCCTTCTCCTTCTTGCGGGCAGACTTGGGCAACCCACGTCCCTATCTCGTGCGGCAGACGGACGCCGCGGGGGCGGCCGCCTCGATCGTCCCTGGAAAAGTGCTGCTCAGTGCTGCGTCGTGCGGTCGCTCGGCTCGGTGACCGGACGCGCGCCGGCGACGTCGCCGGGAGCCGCCTTGATCGTACGCGGGGCCTGACCGGCGGGCGGGTCGGCCGGGGCGGAGGCGTTGTCCTGGCCCTCGGACTTCATGGCCTTGGCCTCGCTCTTGAGGATGCGGGCGGACTTGCCCAGGGAGCGCGCCATGTCCGGGAGCTTCTTCGCACCGAACAGCAGGACGATGACGACGAGAATGAGGATGATCTCGGGGGCGCCGAGCCTACCGAACATTTGCGTTTACCTTCTCACCGAGGCGGCATGGGGTGGGGTGCTGCTCGACTGATCGGACATTTGTCCATCAGACGTACGGCAGCGATCGTAACGCGCAGGGGTAAACGCTGGGCAATCCCCGTGCGTACGCCCGGTTGCGGCCCCCGCCTCGTTACCAGGGCCGCCGAAACAGCGTACCGCCCGGTCAGCGGCCCCAGCAGAGACCGGCAGCGACGTTGTCAGAACCGCTCATTCCCGGCGCGAAGCGGGCACGGCCCGGCCGCTCGCCGCCGCGAGCGGCGCCGCGGCGCGCTCCAGGTCCTCCGCGGCCCGGTTGATCCGCCGCGAGCTCTCCGCCACCTGGCCGGCCAGCCGCCGCACCTCGGCGAGGACCCGGGCGGCCAGTACGCCGAGGACGGCGATCCCCAGGAAGGCGAGGGCGACGGCGAGCATGGGCCAGAACATGGGGTGAACCTATCGGGATCTCGGACGGAGTGCCGGAATGACTCAAAACAACTGTTCGCCGGAGCGTCTCAGACCGTGGAGTGCAGCCGCAGCGTCCGCACCCCGCCGCCGGTCAGCAGCTCGACGATCCGCTCCCCGGCCGGCTTGCGCACCGCGGCGCCGCAGTCCGGGCAGGTGAAGGAGTAGAACGTGGTGCGTCGGCTGCCGCCGATCGCCAGCCGCAGCGCGCTCGCGGCCAGCTCGAAGCGGCCGCGGCAGTCGGGGCAGGCCGCCTTGAACAGCGCGGCTCCCGGCACCCTCCCGTCCATCGCGTCCACCCTCACTCCCCGTAGGCCGCGAGGGCTTCGCGGGCCGCGTCCCGCGCGCTGTCCGCCAGCGCGGCCGGCGAGACGATCCGGCCGTCGCCGCCGAGCCGCAGCGCGAGCCGGCGCAGCGAGGCCGGGTCCGGGGTGCGCAGCGTGATCCGCAGGCCCCCGTCGGGCAGCTCCTCGGCGCTGTCGTGGGGGTAGTACTCCGCGACCCAGCGGCCGCACGGGCCCACCTCGATCACGACCTCCGGGTCCTCCGCGGCGGGCTGCACCAGCCCCTCGGAGAGGTCCCGCAGCTCGACCGGCGGCGGGTCGGACGGCTCGTCGAGCAGCCGGATCTCGGCCACCCGGTCCAGGCGGAACGTGCGCCGGGCCTCCGACAGCCGGCACCACGCCTCCATGTACGTGTGGCCGACGGCGAACAGCCGGACGGGGTCGACCTCGCGCTCGGTGAGCTCGTCGCGCGCGGGCGAGTAGTACTTGATCCACACGCGGCGGCGCTCGGCGATCGCCCGGTCGACGTCGGCGAAGACGCCGCCCTCGGACTCGAAGGTCACCGACAGCCGGGAGCTCGCCCCCGCCGCCTCGCCGGCCGCGGCCTCGATCTTCGCGGTGGCGCGGACGAGCGCCTGCCGGTCGCTCTCGCGCAGGCCCGGCAGCGTGGCCACGGCGCGCGCGGCCACCAGCAGGGCCGTGGCCTCGTCGGCGGCGAGCCGCAGCGGCTCACCGGTGCTGCTGCCCGACGCGTCCGGGTTGTGCCACCAGATGCGGTCGCCGTCGGTGTCGATGTCGAGCAGGTCACCGCCGCGGAAGCTGGTGCCGCACATGGGCAGCACGTCGAGGTCGCCGATGAGCTCGTCCTCGGTGATCCCGAAGGCCCGTGCCACGTCCGTGACCCGGGCGCCGGGGCGCTCGCGCAGATAGGTGACCAGCGACAGCATCCGCCGCGTCTGGTCAATGGCGTTTCCGGCCATCAGAAGTCGGTCCGTTCCTCTCAGCCCTCGCCCGGCCCTCCGGCCCGGCGTCCGCCTGTCCCCGTATCAGCTTGTCTCAGCCCTTGGCCACGGCATGCAGCCGGTCCAGGACCTGGTCCCGCAGCTCAGCCGGCTCCAGCACCACCACGTCCGGGCCGAACTCCACCAGCCACGCGTCCAGCCCGTGCCCGGAGGGGATCTCCAGCTCGTCCCAGCCGTCGCCCAGCTCGCGCGTGCTCGTGGCGCGGGCCCGCAGCGGATAGCCGTGGTCCGCCCGGACCCTGATCCGGGCCGTGCCCGTCGCCGTCTCGCCGGCCCACCGCTCGACGGTCTCGCGGACCGTCACGTGGTCGGGCACCGGCGCCGTGAAGGGGATGGCCCGCGAACGGACCTTGCCGGTGATCCGGGAGAGCCGGAAGACCCGCTCCGCCTGGCGGTCGCGGTCCCAGCCGGCCAGGTACCAGTGGCCGCGCCAGCACTCCAGCGTCCACGGCTCGACGTGCCGCTGCTCGGGGCGGGCCGAGTTCGCCTTGCGGTAGTCGAAGACCACCGGGCGCCGGTCGCGCGCGGCCAGCATCAGCGGCTCGAAGGCCGCCTCGTGCACCGGGATCCGCGTCTCCAGCGCGCTGTGGCTGCCGTAGACCTCCTCCGCGAGCGGCATCCCGGCGGCCCGCAGCTTCTGCAGCGCGCCGCTGGCCGCGGCGGCCAGGCGCGCCTGCTGCCAGACGCTGGCGGCCAGGCCCAGGGCGGCGGCCTCCTCGACGTCCAGCGTGATGGGGGGCAGGCGGTTGCTGTCGCGGCGGGCCAGGTAGCCGGTCTCGCCGTCGACGCTCTCCACCGTCTCGATGATCAGACCGAGCTCGCGCAGATCGTCCTTGTCGCGCTCGAACATGCGGTTGAAGGCGTCGTCGCTGCCGGTGGCGTTGTCCCCGGCGCCGGAGGCAGCACCGCTCCCCGGCCCGAACGCCGCGCCGTTCCCCGGACCGAACTGTTCCAGGTACGCCTCGATCGAGCCCCGCAGCTCCCGCTTGCTCAGCGGACGGCGCGTCCCCAGCAGGCACAGTGCCAGGTTCATCAGCCGCTCGGCCTTGGCAATCGCCATCGACGCCCTCTCTACTTGTGCTCTCAACGGTTGACCGTACCGCTCCGGTCTTCCTGCGCAAAAGCCGAGGGCCCATGCCCCTCGGAGGCATGGGCCCTCGGCCCGTCAGCAGGTGACGTCAGACCGCGATCAGGTCACAGACGAAGATCAGCGTCTCGCCCGGGGCGATCACGCCGCCACCGGCGCCACGGTCGCCGTAGGCGAGGTGGGCGGGGATGACCAGCTTGCGGCGGCCACCGACCTTCATGCCCTGGATGCCCTGGTCCCAGCCCGGGATGACCTGGCCGGCGCCCAGCTTGAACTCCAGCGGGTTGCCACGGTTCCAGCTCGCGTCGAACTCCTCGCCGGTGGAGAACGCCACGCCCACGTAGTGGACCTTGACGAAGTCGCCGGCCTTGGCGACCGCGCCGTCGCCCTCCCAGACCTCGGTGATCTCCAGGTCAGTGGGCGCCGGGCCCTCGGGGAAATCGATCTCGGGCTTGTCGATGCTCACGAAAGTGCTCCTACGAACGAATCTTGTAGACAACCGTGCAAGTCTGGCAGATCGGGGCCGCGGGTCAGACCTTGCCCACGATGTCCACGACGAAGACCAGCGTGTTCTTGTCCAGGCCGCTGCCGGCCTGGCCCTCGTACCCCAGCTTCGGCGGGATCACCAGCTCCACGCGGTCCCCGACGTGCTTGCCGACCAGGCCCTTGTCCCAGCCCTGGACGACCGAGCCGGTGCCGATCTGGAAGCTCGTCGCCCCCGAGTGGTCCCAGGAGGAGTCGAACTTCTTGCCGTCCTCCCACTTCACACCGGTGTACTGGGCGATCAGGCCCTCGCCGGCCTTGATCTCCGGGCCCGTGCCCTTGATCAGCACCTGCTCCTTGAGGTCCGACGGCGCCTTGGCGTCCTTCGGGATGGTGATCTCGGCGGCCTTCTGCGGCACCGTCTTCACCTCGGGCATGCCCTCGTCCGGCTTGGCCTGGTCGCCCTTGACCTCGCTCTTCGGGTCCACCTTGCTCGCGCCCGCCACGTCGACGACCCACACCAGGCCGTCCTCCGGGGCCAGGCCCAGCTGCGGGTTGACCTGCTCGCCGATGGTGTCCTTCACCGTGCCCACGACCTCGACCCGGCTGCCGGCCCGCTGGCCGATCACGGCGTCCGCCACCTTCGCGGGCACCTGCTGCCCCGGCTGGCCCGCGGCGAAGACGTCCTGGCGGCGCACGTCCTTGTTGCCCGGAATCTGCCCCTGGCTCGACCAGGAGCCGCCCAGCGGCTTGTCGTCCTTCATGCTCTGCACGGAGAAGTCGAGCCGCACGAACGTGCCCTTCTCGACCTTGTCGCCCTTGCCCTCCGACAGCGTCTTCACGGAGAGCTCGTCGCCCGGCTTCGCACCCTTCTCCACGGAGATCTCGGGCTTCTGACCGAAGTCCCCCTTCACCGAGACCTTCGACTCGGACGAGCCTTCGTCGTCACCGCACGCGGCGGCGGAGAACAGCAGGACAGGCACGGCCAGCGCCGCGGCCAGGCGACGCGTGTTCTTCGTGAGGTTCATCAGTCCAACTCGGGCTAGGGGGGTGGCTGAGCAGTGCCCGCCACTCTACGGCCTGAGCCTGTGCGATCAACCCTGCCCGACACGGCGGTGCACCGGGGCCCCTGACGCCCCGGTGCACCCTTGCCCTGCCGCCCGGTCACATCCCGGCGATCAGCTTCTCCACCCGGTCGTCCACCGACCGGAACGGGTCCTTGCACAGCACCGTCCGCTGCGCCTGGTCGTTCAGCTTCAGATGCACCCAGTCGACCGTGAAGTCCCGCCGCTGCTCCTGCGCGCGGCGGATGAAGTCGCCGCGCAGCCGGGCCCGGGTCGTCTGCGGCGGTACGGACTTGCCCTCGAAGATCTTCAGGTCGTTGCACACCCGGGCCGCCTGGCCGCGCTTCTCCAGCAGGTAGTACAGCCCGCGGCGGCGGTGGATGTCGTGGTACGCGAGGTCTATCTGCGCGACCCTCGGGTGCGACATCGTGATGTTGTTCTTGGCCCGGTAACGCTCGATGAGCTGGTACTTCATCACCCAGTCGATCTCCGTGGCGATGCGGTCCAGATCCTCGTCCCGGACGGCCTCCAGGGTGCGGCCCCACAGCTCCAGGACCCGCTCCACCGTGCCCGTGCGGATGCCCCGGCGCTCGCAGAAGTCCACGGCCTTCTCGTAGTACTCCTGCTGGACCTCCAGGGCCGAGGCCTCGCGCCCGCTCGCGAGCCGGACCTTGCGCCGGCCCGTGATGTCGTGGCTGACCTCGCGGATCGCCCGGATCGGATTCTCCAGCGTCAGATCCCGCATGACCGTGCCCGCCTCGATCATGCGCAGCACCAGATCGGTCGCGCCGACCTTCAGCAGCATCGTCGTCTCGGACATGTTGGAGTCCCCGACGATGACGTGCAGCCGGCGGTAGCGCTCGGCGTCGGCGTGCGGCTCGTCGCGCGTGTTGATGATCGGGCGCGAGCGGGTGGTCGCCGAGCTGACGCCCTCCCAGATGTGCTCCGCGCGCTGGCTGACGCAGTACACCGCGCCCCGCGGGGTCTGCAGGACCTTGCCCGCCCCGCACAGCAGCTGCCGCGTCACCAGGAACGGGATGAGAATGTCCGCGAGACGCGAGAACTCCCCGTGCCGCGCGACGAGATAGTTCTCGTGGCAGCCGTAGGAGTTCCCGGCGGAGTCGGTGTTGTTCTTGAAGAGATAGACGTCGCCCGCGATCCCCTCCTCGTGCAGGCGCCGCTCGGCATCGACGAGCAGGCCCTCGAGAATGCGCTCGCCCGCCTTGTCGTGGGTGACCAGCTCGATCACGCTGTCGCACTCCGGCGTTGCGTATTCCGGGTGCGAGCCCACATCCAGGTAGAGACGCGCTCCGTTGCGCAGGAAGACATTGCTGCTGCGGCCCCAGGAAACGACACGGCGGAAGAGGTAGCGCGCCACTTCGTCAGGCGACAGCCGGCGCTGTCCCCTGAAGGTGCACGTGACGCCGTACTCGTTCTCCAGCCCGAAAATGCGGCGGTCCATGCCTGAACATTACGCCTGATGCCCTGCGCTGAAACCGGGTTCGACCGCACCGTTCCGATCATTTTCCGACCGGGCCACGATCGGCGACGGGCCCGCGGGAGCCTGCAGGGCGCGCCGCGCCGCCACCATGACGACCAGGGCGGCGACGCCGCACCCCACGGCGACCGCGAAGCCCGCGCGGATGCCGGAGCCCTGGAGCGCCGGGCCGGCGAAGGCCGTGCCGATGGCCGCGCCCACGCCGAAGGAGGTCACCAGCCAGGAGAACGCCTCGGTCACGGTGCCGCGCAGCGCGTGCCGGTCCACCACGACGAAGGCACAGGCCAGGCAGGGCGCGAGGAAGATGCCCGCCACACCGGCGAAGACCGTCATCAGCACGGGGCCCGGCACCAGCAGCAGCGGCAGGTAGCAGACGGCGAGGCCCGTGACGAGCAGCCGCAGCCGCTGCTCCGGGCTGCCGGGCCACTGCCGGTGACCGTAGACCGTGCCGCCGATGAAGGCGCCCACGCCGACCGCGGAGAGCAGGTAGCCGGCGACGTTGCCGTCGTGGTGCGCCTCACCGTAGGCCACCGCGGAGACGGCGATCGAGCCGAGGGCGGAGCCGATGAAGAAGAACGTGCCGAGCAGCACCAGCAGGCCGCGCGAGCGCAGGGCGCCGAGCCAGTGCGCCTCACGGGGCGCGCTGCGCCACTCGCGGGAGGGCGGCGACGTGACGACGGCGAGCGCGCCGAGGGCGCCCAGGGCGTTGATCACGAACAGCGCACCGGCCGGGGACCACGCGCCGACCAGCCCGGTGATGATCAGCGGGCCGACGACGTACATCACTTCCTGGGCGATGGCGTCGAGGGAGTACGCGGCGTGAATGCGCTCCTCGCTCTTGAGGACCGAGGGCCACAGCGCCCGCAGCCCGCCCTCCAGCGGCGGCGTGAAGAAACCGGACACCACCATGGCCGCGTACGCTAGAGCGACGGGCTCCAGACCGACGGCGGCGAAGACCGTCATGCCGAGCGCGGCCAGCAGGGCCGACGGCAGCATGACGCGCGGCTGGCCGTAGAGGTCGACGGCCCGGCCCAGCAGCGGCTGACCCACCGCGTTCGCCACGCCGTAGACGGCCGAGAGCACGGAGGCGAGCGCGAGGCTGCCGCCCTCGGCACGGACGAAGAGGACGATCGCGAGCGCGGCCGTGGCGTTCGGCAGGCGGCCGACCAGCGTGCCTGTGAGCAGGCGCGCGGCGTACCGCGTTCGGAGCATCTCGCCGTAGCCGGCCGCCATCGGTGACTTCCTCTCTTCCCCGAGCCTCGGGTTTTACGTATAACTAGAGGCGTCATACGTATCATGGCCGCAGCCCACGGGTCCAACGCCGCAGGCTGCGGCAGTCAGGGGAGGCACCGACAGTGACCAGCGGCGAAGACACCGAGCGGCGCCGCGACGAGCGGTGGCCCACGGCCCGCGGCCCGCGCGCCGGAGCCCGTGCCACCAGCCGCGACGTCGCCCGCGCCGCGGGCGTCTCCCAGGCCACGGTCTCCCTCGTGCTGGGCGAGAAGTGGCGCGGCCGGGTCTCCGAGCGCACCGCGGAGGCCGTCCGCTCCGCCGCCCGGAGCCTGGGCTACCGCCCCAACCTCGCCGCCCGGGACCTGCGCCTCGGCAGCACCCGTACGGTCCTCCTGGTCGTCCCGGCGCTCACCAACGAGTTCTTCGCCCGGGTCCACACCGGCGTCGTCCGCGTGGCCCGCGAGCACGGCCTCGGCGTCGTCCTCTACCTCTCCCCCGAGGGCACCGGCCCGGCCCGCGACCCGTTCGCCTCCGCCAGCGCCACCCTGGACGGCGTCCTGGCCTCCTCGATGGCCGCCGAGGCCCTCGGCGCCATCCGCAGCGGCGGCCTCCCGCTCGTCATGCTCGACAGCGACCCCGGCCACGAAGGGGCCTCGGCCACCGTCAACCCCGACATCGCCGACGGCATGCGCCAGGTCGCCGCGCACCTGCTGGGCCTCGGCCACCGGCGCTTCCTGCACCTCGCCTCGGACATCGACACCTGGACCTTCCGGGTCCGCGCCCGCGCCCTCGCCGACGCGCTGCACGGGACGGCCGGCGTGACGGTGCGGACGGAGCGGGCGCCCCTCACCGTCCCCGACGGGCTGCGCGCCACCGAGAAGGCCCTCGCCGAGCCCGGCCCCCGCCCCACCGCCATCGTCTGCGACGACGACGTCCTCGCCGCGGGCGCGTGCAAGGCCGCCCGCCGGCTGGGCCTGCACGTGCCCGCCGACCTGTCCGTCACCGGCTTCACCGACCTGGCCCTCGCCACGGCCGTCGAGCCCGAGCTCACCACCGTGCAGCTGCCCGCCGAGGCCGTCGGCGAGGCCGGGATGCGCGCGCTCGTGACCGCCCTGGACGGGCGGACACCGGCCCCCGAGGCCCTCCCGGTCCGGCTGGTCACCCGCGGCACCACGGCGTACGCCGCCTCGTAACCCCCACCGCACCGCCGGTTCCGCTGCCCCGCCCTTACTGCCCCTGCCGCCCGTCCGCTGAAAGGCCGAGCGCCCCGGCGGGAAACCCGCGGGGCGCTCGGTGGCGACAAGAACAACGGCAGAAGCAGCAGGAATCAGCTCTCGGCGGAGGCCTCTCCGCCCTCCTCCGGAGCCGTCTCCGGCTCCGTGCCCGGCTCGGCGCCGGGCGTGCCGTCCTCCAGCAGCCGCGACAGCTGGCGGCCCAGCAGCCGCTTGAACTTCCGCTGCTGCGGTCGCGTGCGGTCCAGGACCGCGACCTCCAGCTGCTCCGCGGTCAGCGTCCGCTCACCGCCGTTGTTGTCCCGGGTGAGGGACTCCACGGCGAGCTTCAGCGCCTCGGAGAGCGTCATGCCGTCGCGGTGCCGCTGATCGAGGTAATTGCTGATCTGATCGGCATTGCCACCGACGGCGACCGAACCGTGCTCATCCACGATCGAGCCGTCATGGGGCAGCCGGTAGATCTGATCGTCCTCGGGTCCGGCACCGACCTCGGCGACGATCAGCTCCACCTCGTACGGCTTCTCGCCGGCGCTGGAGAAGATCGTGCCCAGCGTCTGGGCGTAGACATTGGCCAGGCCACGGGCCGTGACATCGTCCCGGTCGTATGTGTAACCCCGCAGATCGGCGTAGCGCACGCCGCCGATCCGCAGATTTTCGAATTCGTTGTACTTCCCGACCGCGGCGAAGGCGATCCGGTCATAGATTTCGCTGACCTTGTGCAGGGCCCGGGACGGGTTCTCGGCAACGAAGACAACGCCATCGGTGTACTGGAGCACCACGACACTGCGGCCGCGCGCGATGCCCTTGCGGGCGTACTCGGCGCGGTCGGCCATGGCCTGCTGAGGTGATACGTAGAACGGCGTCGACACCGGTTATCCGTCCCTTTCTGTCATTGACGAGTGCATGACCGCAGACCCTCAGAGGAGGGCGGCCCGCGGGCCGTCCGGCTCCTCGAGCCGCCGCTCGTGGACGGCCCGGACGATCTCGGAGCACTGCGCCTCGGTGAGCTTGCGGAACCCCTCGTCGGTGATGACGGTGACGATCGGATAGATGCGCCGCGCGAGGTCCGGCCCGCCCGTCGCGGAGTCGTCGTCGGCGGCGTCGTAGAGCGCCTGGACGACGAGCGTGAGGGCTTGACTCTCCGTCAGGTCCTCGCGGAAGAGCTTCTTCAGCGAGCCCCGGGCGAAGAGCGAGCCCGAGCCCGTGGCCGCGAACCCGTGCTCCTCCGAGCGCCCGCCGGTCACGTCGTAGGAGAAGATCCGCCCCTTCTGCCGGTCCACGTCCCAGCCGGCGAAGAGCGGCACCACGGCCAGGCCCTGCATGGCCATGCCGAGGTTGCTGCGGATCATCGTCGACAGCCGGTTCGCCTTGCCCTCCAGCGAGAGCTGGACCCCCTCGACCTTCTCGAAGTGCTCCAGCTCCAGCTGGAAGAGCTTGACCATCTCCACGGCCAGGCCGGCCGTGCCCGCGATGCCCACCGCCGAGTACTCGTCGGCCGGGAAGACCTTCTCGATGTCGCGCTGGGCGATGACGTTCCCCATCGTCGCCCGCCGGTCACCGGCCAGCACCACACCGCCGGGGAACGAGGCCGCGACGATGGTCGTCCCGTGCGGGATCTCGATCGCGCCCTGCACCGGGGGCAGCGCCCGGTTGCCCGGGAGCAGATCCGGCGAGTGCGCGGACAGGAAGTCCATGAACGACGAGGAACCGGGTGTCAGGAAGGCAGCCGGCAGACGCCCGGTGCTACGAGTGTTGGCTTCCACACGTTTCCTTCCACGTATGCAGCGGCCCGCCCCATGACGTCCGCTCGATCCTTGAACCGCCCCTGGGCCGCGTCGCGGCCGGGGCGCAGTACGCCAGGGACCTTACCGGTCCCGTGATCATGATCTGCAGGCGGCGGCAGGCGCCTACTCGCCGCCCTTCTGGACGAAGGACCGCACGAAGTCCTCGGCGTTCTCCTCGAGGACGTCGTCGATCTCGTCCAGCACGGAGTCGACGTCGTCCGACAGCTTCTCCTGCCGTTCCTTGAGGTCCTCCGAGACCTGCGCGTCCTGCGCCTGCTCCTCGACGTCCTCGGTGGATCGCGTGGCCTTCTGCTGGCCGCCGCCGGTGTCCTTGGTCGCCATATCCCTCACCCCGCTCGGTTCGACGTACAAGATCGGACGTGCACAGTCGTACTCAGCCGTACTCGGGCCTGCATGATCAGACCCTACAAGCCGGGTCCGGCATCGGCCCCGCACTTGCTACAACGTCCCGGAACCACCGTGATGATTCCCTGAACGCCCTCCTCTCAGACCTGCTCAGCCCCCGGAGAGCACCCGGACCAGCTCCTCCGCGGTGCGGCAGCGGTCCAGGAGCTCCTTGACGTGGTTGCGCGTGCCGCGCAGCGGCTCCAGGGTGGGGACCCGTTGCAGGGAGTCACGGCCCGGGAGGTCGAAGATCACCGAGTCCCAGGAGGCCGCGGCGACGTCGTCCGCGTACTGCTCCAGGCAGCGGCCGCGGAAGTAGGCCCGGGTGTCCTCGGGCGGGGCCGTGCGGGCGCGCTCCACCTCGGTCTCGTCCAGCAGGCGCCTGATCCTGCCGCGGGCCGCCAGGCGGTTGTACAGCCCCTTGTCGGGCCGCACGTCCGCGTACTGCAGGTCCACCAGGTGCAGCCGGGCCGCGTCCCAGCCCAGGCCGTCGCGGCGGCGGTAGCCCTCCAGGAGCTCCCGCTTGGCCACCCAGTCCAGCTCGCCGGACAGGCTCATCGGATCGTGCTCCAGCCGGTTCAGCACGTCCTCCCAGCGGTCGAGGACGTCCTTGGTCTGCTCGTCGGCGTCGGCCCCGAAGCGGTTCTCCACGTACTTGCGGGCGAGCTCGCAGTACTCCATCTGGAGCTGCACGCCCGTGAGCGTGCGGCCGCTGCGGAGCGTGATCAGACGCTGCAGGGTGGGGTCGTGGCTGACCTGGTGGAGGGTGCGGACGGGCTGGTCGACGGCCAGGTCGGAGACGATGAAACCGTCCTCGATCATGGAGAGGACCAGGGCGGTGGTGCCCAGCTTGAGGTAGGTGGAGATCTCCGAGAGGTTCGCGTCGCCGATGATCACATGGAGCCTGCGGTACTTCTCGGCGTCGGCGTGCGGCTCGTCGCGGGTGTTGATGATCGGCCGCTTGAGGGTGGTCTCCAGGCCCACCTCGACCTCGAAGTAGTCCGCGCGCTGACTGAGCTGGAAGCCGTGCTCGTGGCCGTCCTGGCCGATGCCGACGCGGCCGGCGCCGGTGACGACCTGGCGGGAGACGAAGAAGGGCGTCAGGTGGCGCACGATGTCCGAGAAGGGGGTCTCCCGCTTCATCAGGTAGTTCTCGTGGGTGCCGTAGGACGCGCCCTTGTTGTCGGTGTTGTTCTTGTAGAGGTGGATCGGCTGGGCTCCGGGCAGCTGGGCGGCGCGCTCGGCGGCCTCGGCCATGATCCGCTCCCCGGCCTTGTCCCACAGGACGGCGTCGCGCGGGTTGGTGATCTCCGGGGAGCTGTACTCGGGGTGGGCGTGGTCGACGTAGAGTCGCGCGCCATTGGTCAGGATGACGTTGGCGAGGCCGATGTCCTCGTCGGTGAGCTGGCTGGAGTCCGCGGCTTCGCGGGCGAGGTCGAAGCCCCGGGCGTCCCGCAGCGGGTTCTCCTCCTCGAAGTCCCAGCGGGCGCGTCGCGCCCGGTGCATCGCCGCGGCGTAGGCGTTGACGATCTGGGACGAGGTGAGCATGGCATTGGCGTTCGGGTGACCGGGGACGGAGATCCCGTACTCCGTCTCGATGCCCATTACTCGCCGTACGGTCATGCGGCCCTCCTTGCCCGGCGGCGCCCCCTGGTGGGGTCGGCGCTCAAGTACCGCTGCGCACCCGGTCCGTGTCCGGCCCTCGGTCCCCCGGCGCGCGCTGCGGCGGTATCGAAGAGCCTAGAACGGCTTTGCGGCGGTGGGGAGATCATTACAGTCATTGCTCCGGTTCGTGGCGTACCCGGGCCATGGGCGCTCCCGTGGCGCATTCCCTGCGGGAATCCCGGCGGAAATGCGGCGGGAACCCCGGCGGGAAGGCGGTGCGGGCGGCGGGAAAAACACGTCCGGCTGCGGTTGTCCCGGGGTATGCCCCCGCCAGGGCGGGGGCGGGACATCCGCAGCCGGACGGCGGTGCTAGAGATACTGGCCGGTATTGGCCACCGTGTCGATGGAGCGGCCGGTGTCGGCGCCCTGCTTCCCGGTGACCAGGGTGCGGATGAAGACGATCCGCTCGCCCTTCTTGCCGGAGATCCGGGCCCAGTCGTCCGGGTTGGTGGTGTTGGGCAGGTCCTCGTTCTCCTTGAACTCGTCGACGCAGGCGGCGAGCAGGTGGGAGACGCGCAGACCCTTCTGGTTGTGGTCGAGGAAGGCCTTGATCGCCATCTTCTTCGCCCGGTCCACAATGTTCTGGATCATGGCGCCGGAGTTGAAGTCCTTGAAATAGAGGACTTCCTTGTCGCCATTGGCGTAGGTGACCTCGAGGAAGCGGTTTTCCTCGGATTCGGCGTACATCTGCTCAACGACCGACTGGATCATGCCGGCCACGGCGGCCCGGGAGTCCCCGCCGTGCTCGGCGAGGTCGTCCGCGTGGATGGGCAGGGTCTCGGTCAGGTACTTCGAGAAGATGTCCTTGGCGGCCTCCGCGTCCGGGCGCTCGATCTTGATCTTCACATCGAGGCGGCCGGGGCGCAGGATGGCCGGGTCGATCATGTCCTCCCGGTTGGAGGCGCCGATCACGATCACGTTCTCCAGGCCCTCGACGCCGTCGATCTCGGAGAGGAGCTGGGGGACGATGGTGTTCTCGACGTCGGAGCTGACCCCGGATCCGCGGGTGCGGAAGAGGGAGTCCATCTCGTCGAAGAAGACGATGACCGGGGTGCCCTCGCTCGCCTTCTCCCGGGCCCGCTGGAAGATCAGCCGGATGTGCCGCTCGGTCTCGCCGACGTACTTGTTGAGGAGCTCGGGGCCCTTGATGTTGAGGAAGAAGCTCTTCCCCGCGGGCTTGCCGGTGACCTCGGCGACCTTCTTGGCAAGGGAGTTGGCGACGGCCTTGGCGATGAGCGTCTTGCCGCAGCCGGGCGGGCCGTACAGCAGCACGCCCTTGGGCGGCCGCAGTTCGTGCTCCTTGAAGAGGTCGGGGTAGAGGTAGGGGAGCTCGACCGCATCGCGGATCAGCTCGATCTGGTTCCCCAGACCGCCGATCTTGGTGTAGTCGATGTCCGGGACCTCTTCGAGGACGAGCTCCTCGACCTCGCTCTTCGGGATGATCTCGTAGACGTAGCCGGAACGGGGTTCCAGGAGCAGGGCGTCGCCGGGGCGGATGGTGGTGTCCAGCAGCGGCTCGGCGAGCCTCACCACCCGCTCCTCGTCGGTGTGCCCGATGACCAGGGCGCGCTCGCCGTCCTCGAGGATCTCCTTGAGGGTGACGATGTCCCCGGCCCGCTCGAACTCCATGGCCTCGACCACGTTGAGCGCTTCGTTGAGCATGACTTCCTGGCCGCGCCGGAGGTCCTCCAGCTCGACGCTGGGGCTGACGTTCACCCGGAGCTTGCGGCCTCCGGTGAAGATGTCGGCCGTGCCGTCGTCGTTGGCCTTGAGGAAGACGCCGAAGCCGGCCGGCGGCTGTGCGAGCCGGTCGACTTCCTCCTTGAGGGCGACGATCTGGTCGCGCGCCTCGCGGAGGGTGTTGGCGAGCCGCTCGTTCTGAGCGGACACGCCGGCCAGGTTGGTCTGGAGCTCGACGATCCGCTCTTCGAGAATCCTCGTGTGCCGCGGAGAGTCGGCGAGCTTGCGTCGCAGGACGGCGATCTCCTGCTCGTAATAGGCAACCTGGCTCGCGAGGTCGTCGGACGCTCGTCCCGGCCGGATGCCGCGGTTCATGTCGTCGTCGTGGGCTGCCACGGTCCTCACCTCCTCCAAGGGGAGCTGGACGCTTCCTGACCCTACCTGGGCCGGTGCAGGTTGAAACCCCTAGATCACAAACCCGGTAGGAGTGTGTCCGATCTTCACCCTTGCGCACGTCCCCACAGCAGGGGAATACCCACCCATCAACATCGGAAAGCGGGCGGTTGTATCGTCGAGTCGGTCAACACCCGTCAGGGCTGGCTCCAATTGATTCACATACGTAGGGAACGGCAGGGCGAGATGACCGTGCAGAACGACGACCGCGCAGGCACGGCCGGGGCTCCGGCGGCCCCGGACGCCACGGAGGCCGGCCCGGACGGCCCGGGCGCGGCGGCGGGGGCGGACGGCGAGGCCCTGGAGGTCTGGATCGACCAGGACCTGTGCACGGGGGACGGGATCTGCGCCCAGTACGCGCCCGAGGTCTTCGAGCTGGACATCGACGGCCTGGCCTACGTGAAGAGCGCCGACGACGAGCTGCTGCAGGACCCGGGCGCCACGACGCCGGTGCCGCTGACCCTGCTCACCGATGTCCGGGACTCCGCCAAGGAGTGCCCGGGCGACTGCATTCATGTGCGGCGCATTTCGGACAAGGTGGAGATCTACGGCCCCGACGCCGAGTGAGGCCTCAGACACTCCCCGCGACGGCCCGCGGGTGGAGGACGAACTTCCCGTCCTTCCAGTGCCATTCGACGGTCCGCTGCCGGTCCGGGCAGCAACGCGGCACGCTCGGGGCGGAGTAGCCGACGAGAGTGGCCGAAACGGTGCCCTCCGTGACGGCGAGCGCGGTGACCGTCATCCTCTCCCCGGGATCGACGAGCGTCGCCAGGACGCGCGGCGGCTCGCCGTACTCCCGGGGCCCGGCGAGGAGATAGACGCCGCTGGGCGGGGTGCCGCCGCCGGCGCGGCAGCGCACGACGGCCACGGTCTCCGGTCTGCCGTCGCGATCGAGGTCCGACGTGGCCTGCCGGACCACGTCCGGACCGCCGCCGGGGCCGCACCGCAGGGGGTAGCGGGCCGCGAGCGCGTCGGGGGCCTGCGTGGCCGCGCCGGCGGGGGCGGCGGCCGAGGCGGGTGCGGATTCCCCGCCGGGGCCGAGGAGGCAGGCGGCGGCGATCACGGCGGCCAGGGCCACCACGGTGACGAGCCAGTGCACTGGGCCCGGCCGGGTGTGCGGAGGGGGCTCGGCGGCCTCGGGCCCGGGGGCGGGATGAGCACGGTCTGGGCGAACACTGCCGGCCGGTGGCTGCACGCGCGCTGACTCCTGTGGCGGTGGCTGCGGGGGATGGCGGGATGCGGAAGTGATCAGCATCGTGCCACATCACCGCGTACCGGTGAACAGCGGGCACGCCGGTGGAGGAGCGGGGAAATGCGCCGGGCGGTCGGGCCGCACGAGGCCGGGCGGGCGGGCCGAACGAGGCCGGGCGGGCGGGCCGAACGAAGAGGCGCCGCCCCCGAGTTCCCCGCGGTGCGGGGTCCGGAGGCGGCGCCGTGCGTGCCGGGCACGCGATGACGGGGGTCAGCCCTTGTTGGGGCCCTCGTAGTCCTCGCCGTAGGCGCCCTTGGCGGGGCGGCGGCGCCGCATGGGCGGCTCGACGCCGTCCGCGAGGCGGCGGGCGGTGACCAGGAAGCCGGTGTGGCCGATCATGCGGTGGTCCGGCCGGACGGCCAGGCCCTCGACGTGCCAGTTGCGGATCATCGACTCCCACGGCTGCGGCTCGGCGAAGCAGCCGATCTCGCGGATGGACTCGACGGTCCGCGCGAGCTGGGTGGTCGTCGCCACGTAGCAGCAGAGGATGCCGCCGGGGACGAGCGCCTTGGAGACGGCCTCCAGGCACTCCCAGGGGGCGAGCATGTCGAGGATGACGCGGTCGACGTCGGTGTCGGAGAGGTTGTCCTGCAGGTCGCCGACCGTGAGCTGCCAGGCGGGGTGCGGGCCGCCGAAGTAGCGCTCCACGTTCGCCTGGGCGATCTCGGCGAAGTCCGCGCGGCGCTCGTAGGAGTGCAGCATGCCCTGGTCACCGATGGCGCGCAGCAGGAAGGCGCTGAGCGAGCCGGAGCCCACTCCCGCCTCGACGACGCGGGCGCCGGCGAAGATGTCGGCGAAGGCCAGGATCTGCCCCGCGTCCTTGGGGTAGACCACGGCGGCGCCGCGGGGCATGGACAGGACGTAGTCGGGGAGCAGGGGGCGCAGCGCGAGGTAGGCGACGTTTCCCGTGGTACGGACAACACTGCCTTCGGGGGCGCCGATCAGCTCGTCGTGGGGGAAGGCACCCTTGTGGGTGTGGAACTGCTTCCCGGCTTCGAGCGTGAACGTGTAGTGGCGTCCCTTGGGGTCGGTGAGCTGGACCTGGTCCCCGACCTGGAAGGGCCCGCGACGGCGGGCGGCACCGGTCGGTTCGGACATGTGACCAGCCTACCGGGTGGCCTGCGGCTTGCTGACCAGCAGCGCGTGCGGGGCGGCCGGCGGGGGCCCGCCCGCGCGGCCTGGCGCCGTGGTCAGGAGGGCGTGCGGGCCATGGCGGCGACGAAGGCGCGCTCGACGTCGGTGGTGGCGAGGACGCCGTAGACCTCCCCGGTCTCCTCGACGACGAGGTATTCCGTGGCGGGGGTGGCGCGGAGCATGTCCAGGAGCTCCTCCCCGGCGAGGTCGGCGGAGACGCGCATGCCGTCCTTGAGGTCCTGGGCGAGGCCGCCGACCGCGACCCAGGGGCGGCGGTGCTCGGGGACGCCGGCGATGGCGGTCTCGCGGACGAGGGCGGTGGGGGCGCCCCGGCCGTCGACCACGACGAGGGCGCGGGCTCCGGCCTCCCCGGCGCGGCGCAGGGCCTCGGACAGGGGGGTGACGGCCTCGACGGGGACGGCGCGGCGGGTGAGGACGCGGGCGCTGAGGCCGGGCAGGCGCTCGCGCAGGCGGGCCATGCGGAGGCTGTTGCCGGCGCCGGTCCAGATGATGGCGGCGAGGATCGCCGCGAGGAGGGCGTCGGTGAGGGAGTCGAGCCCGCCGAGGTCGGCGCCGGACGTGCCGAGGCCGCCGCCCGCGCGGGTGAGCAGCGGCAGGCCGACGAGGACGGCGACGGCGAGGGCGCGGCCGATCCAGGCTGCGGCGACGGTGCCGGTCATGGGCTTGCCGCTGATCTTCCACACGACGGCGCGGAGCATGCGGCCGCCGTCGAGCGGGAGGCCGGGCAGCAGGTTGAAGGCCGCGACGAGCAGGTTGGAGACCATCAGGCCGGCGAGCAGGACGCCTGGGACGGTGCCGGGCTCGACGGCGAGGACGCCGAGGTAGAAGACGCCGGCGAGGACGAGGGAGAGCAGGGGGCCGACGAAGGCGAGGACGAATTCGCGGCCGGGGGTCTCGGTCTCCTTCTCGATCTCGGAGACGCCGCCGAAGAACTGGAGCTGGATGCGGCGCACGGGCAGCTTGAAGCGGAGCGCGGCGACGGTGTGCGCGAGCTCGTGGATGAGGACCGAGGCGTAGAAGGCCACGGCGAAGAAGAGCGAGACGAGGTAGCGGGCGCGGCCGAGCTCCGGGAGCACGCGGTCGAGCTGGCCGCCGAAGACCCAGGTGATGAGCGCGGCGACGAGGAACCAGCTGGGGGCCACGTAGACAGGCACGCCGAAGGGGCGGCCCATGAGGATTCCGCCGCCGCCCTCGCGGGGGCGTCCGGGGGTGCGCTTCCCGGGCCCGTGCCGGTCACCGGCGCCGCCCCCGCCGCCGGACCTGCTCTGCCCGCTGTCGTCCACGGTTTCCCCTCGTCGGATGCGGCCCTCGCCGGTGGCCGGGTGCTGTCCCGGTCGTCGTGCGAAGGGGTCTGTGCTCGATGGTATGACGCCGGCTGTCGGTGGCGGGCCTTAGGGTTTTCTGTCATGGGTATGGACAGTGGGGCCCCGGCGGGGCAGGCCGGGGCCGGCGCGGGGCGCGGGCCTGCGGAGACGGGCACGGGGGCGGTGCGGCCGAAGGCGCTGTCGCCGTCGCGGGCGGGCGATTTCATGCAGTGCCCCCTGCTGTACCGGTTCCGGGTGATCGACCGGCTGCCGGAGAAGCCGAGCGCCGCGGCCACCCGTGGCACGGTGGTGCACGCGGTGCTGGAGCGGCTCTTCGACGCTCCAGCGGCGGAGCGCACGACGGAGCGGGCCAAGGGGCTGGTGCCGGGCGAGTGGGAGCGGCTGCTGGTCTCGCGCCCGGAGCTGGCCGGGCTGTTCCACGACGAGGACGGGGCGCACGACCCGCAGCGGCTGGCGAAGTGGCTGGGCGAGGCGGAGCGGCTGGTCGAGCGCTGGTTCACGCTGGAGGACCCCACGCGCCTGGAGCCCGCCGAGCGCGAGCTGTACGTGGAGACGGCGCTGGAGTCGGGCCCGCTGCTGCGCGGCTTCATCGACCGCGTGGACGTGGCCCCCACGGGCGACGTCCGCATCGTGGACTACAAGACGGGCAAGGCCCCGGCCCCGCAGTTCCGCTCCGAGGCACTGTTCCAGATGACGTTCTACGCCCTGGTGCTGTGGAAGCTGCAGGGCAGGGTGCCGCGCCGGCTCCAGCTGGTCTACCTGGGCAGCGGGGACGTCCTGACGTACGACCCGGTGGAGGAGGAGCTGCGCGCGGTCGAGCGCAAGCTGCGGGCGCTGTGGGACGCGATCGTGCTGGCCACGGACACCGGCGAGTGGCGGCCTCGGCCGACGAAGCTGTGCGGCTGGTGCGACCACCAGGCGGTGTGCCCCGAGTTCGGCGGCACTCCCCCGCCGTATCCGCTGCCGGTCGTGGCTCAGCGCGACGGGCGGGTGCCCCCGCAGGGGACGGCGCAGGGCAGAATGGACCCGGTCTAACGAAGGAGTTCCTGTGGCGATCCGCGTCCTACTGGTCGACGACCAGCCGCTGCTGCGCACCGGCTTCCGGATGATTCTCGAAGCGGAACAGGACCTCGCGGTGGTGGGCGAGGCGGGGGACGGCCTGCAGGCGCTGGACCAGGTGCGGGCCCTGCAGCCGGATGTGGTCCTGATGGACATCCGGATGCCCCGGATGGACGGCGTGGAGGCGACGCGCCAGATCACCGGACCGGACCGGAACGGCCCGGCGAAGGTGCTGGTGCTGACCACCTTCGATCTCGACGAGTACGTGGTGGAGGCGCTGCGCGCGGGTGCCAGCGGCTTCCTGCTGAAGGACGCGCCGGCCCATGAGCTGGTGCAGGCGATCCGGGTGGTCGCGGGCGGCGAGGCGATGCTCGCGCCGAGCATCACGCGGCGTCTGCTGGACAAGTACGCGGGCCATCTGCCGTCGGGCGAGGAGCCGCTGCCGGACACCCTGCACACGCTGACCGACCGCGAGGTCGAGGTGCTGAAGCTGGTGGCGCGCGGCCTGTCGAACGCGGAGATCGCGGCGGACCTGTTCGTCAGCGAGACGACGGTGAAGACGCACGTGGGGCACGTCCTGACGAAGCTCGGCCTGCGGGACCGCGTCCAGGCGGCGGTCTACGCGTACGAGAGCGGGCTGGTGCGGCCCGGCGCCCAGTAGCGCGTAAGGCTCCCTGAAGCCTCCCGGCAAAGCACTGTGCCCTCCCCCGGGGATCCGGAGGAGGGCACGGCCGCGTCGTGGGGCGGTCAGCCCTTCGGGGCCTTGCTGATCTCCCAGAAACGGAAGACGGTCGAGGCGTCGAGGGTCCACTGGAGACCGGAGATGCGCTCGTTGGCGACGGCGTACTGCTTGCCCTGCCAGAGCGGGAGCAGCGGCACGTCCTGCGCCACGGTGCTCTGCACCTTGGCGTAGTCGTTGATGGTGGAGGGCCGGCTGCCGGTGGCGGCGGTCGCCAGGAGGCGGCTGGTGATCTCCTTGGAATCGTAGTTGTTGGAGAGCACGTTGTCGTCGCCGAAGAACGGCGCGGTGAAGTTGTCCGGGTCCGGGTAGTCGGGGACCCAGCCCTTCACGTAGACGCCGTACTTGCCGGCGGCGATGCCCTGCTCGTACTCGGCGAGCGGGACGGACTTCACGTCCGCCTCGAAGAGGCCGCTCTTGTTGAGCTGCTTGGCGATCTCCTGGAACTCCGGGACGGTGCCGGGGCCGTAGCGGACCGGGGTGGCCCACAGGGTGAGCTTGACCTTGTCCTTGATGCCCGCGGAGTTCAGGGCGGCGGCGGCCTTGTCGGGCTGCGGCCGGTCGCCGTAGGCGTCGTAGAACGGCGTCTTGTGACCGGTGATGCCGCTGGGAACGATCGAGTACAGCGGCTCGGCGGTGCGCTTGTAGACGTCGCGGACGAGGGCGCTGCGGTCGATCAGGTAGGCGATGGCCTTGCGGACGCCGACCTTGCCGACCACCGGGTCCTTGGTGTTGAACACCAGGTGCTGGACCTCGGCGCTGGTGCCCTCGACGACCTTGAGGTCGTGCTTGCCGGCGGCCGCTTCGAGGTCGGCGATGTCCTTCATGGCGAGACCACGGTAGGCGAGGTCGATGTCGCCCTTCTGGACGGCGTCCTTCAGCGCGGCCTGCTCGCCGTGGAAGAACTTCATCGTCAGGCCGCGGTTCTGGACGACCGCACCGCCCTTGTAGTTCTTGTTGACCGAGAACTTGGCCTGCTTCTCGTCGTACGAGTCCAGCTTGTAGACACCGGAGCCGACGGCCTTGCCGTCGGTGCGGAGCTTGTCCGCCGGGTACTCCTGGTGGTCCACGATCGAGCCGGCGCCGGAGGCGATCTTCTGCGGGAAGGTGGCGTCGGAGCGCTTGAGCTCGAAGACGACGTTCTGCTTGTCCGGCGTCCTGATGTCCTTGATCGAGGACAGCAGGGCCGAGGCGGGGCCCTTCTTGTCGTTGATCTTCAGGGTGCGGTTGAAGGAGTAGGCGACGTCCTCGGAGGTGAGGTCGTGGCCGTTGCTGAACTTCAGCCCGTCCTTCAGGGTGCACTGGTAGACGGTGCTGTTCTCGTCCTTGAAGCTGCACTTGTCGGCGGCGTCGGGCTGCGGGATGGTGCTCCCCTTGGGGAAGCTCATCAGCGACTGGAAGACGTTGTTGAACACCACCCACGAGCCCGGGTCGTAACCGGATGCCGGGTCGGTGGCGACGACCTCGTCGGACATCCCCATGACCACGGACTCACCGGTGCCGCCCGCGTTGCCGTCTTCCGAACCGCACCCGGTGAGCAGGGCGGCGGCGAGCCCCGCACCGAGCGGGGCGGCAAGCCACTGGTCACGTTTCCTCACGTGCACGTTCCTCACAGTTTCCTTGTTCGTCTCTGAACAAATCGCGAACACAACGCCGGCAGAACCGGTCTGACGGGCTGGTGTGCCTCACACGCCGCGGGAGAGTTCCCACGGCTGCATCTCGGAGGCGGAGTTGAGCGCCCACTCGGCCCCGGTGATGTTCTCCCGGGCCGCGACGTACTGCTTGCCCTGCCACAGCGGCAGCACCGGCACCTCGTCGGCGACGATGTCCTGAGCCTGCTGGAAGTACTTGGCCGCCAGCTCGCGCTGCGCCGCCTCGCGGGAGTCCGGGATCAGCTCGTTGCTGATCTTGCTGTTGCGGTACGGCGAACGGAGGAAGTTGTCCTTGCCGACGAACGGGGCGACGAAGTTGTCGGGGTCCGGGAAGTCGGGGAACCAGCCCATGCCGTAGACGGCGTACTTGCCCTGCGCGGCCTCGGGCCGGAAGTCGGACCACTTCACGCCCTGGAGCTTGACGTTGAACAGCCCGCTGCCGTTCAGCTGCTTCTGGAGGGTCTTGAAGGACTTCTCGGTGGCCTCACCGTAGTGGTCGGTGGTGTAGGTGAGGGTGAGCGGTACCGGGGTGCTGACGTTGCCGGCGCGCAGGATGCCGCGGGCCTTCTCGGCGCTGGGGTCGCCGTACTTGTTGGAGAAGGAGTTCTGGTGGCCGGTGATGCCCATGGGCACCAGCGAGTACAGCGGGTCGTTGGTGCGCTCGTAGGAGTCGCGGGCCAGCGCCGGGCGGTCGACGACCTGGGCCATGGCCTGGCGGACCGCCTTGTTCTTCACCGCCGGGTCGTCGGTGTTGAAGGCGAGGTAGCTGATCTCCTGGCCGGGCGCCTCCAGGAGGCGGACGTCCTTGCTGTTCTCCCCGCGCAGGCGGCTGACCTGCTCCGGGGCCAGCGTGCGGTTGGTGATGTCGATGTCGCCCGACTTGAGCGCCTTCTCCATCGCCCGGGAGTCGTCGTAGAAGCGCATCTCGACCTTGTCGTTCCGCAGCTCGACGGCGCCCTGGTAGTTCTTGTTGCGGTTGAGGACGGCCTTGACGACGCGGCCGTCCTTCTCCTCGGTCTGCAGCGTGTACGGGCCGGAGCCGACGACCTTGAAGCCGTTGTCGAGCTTGCCCTTGTCGTAGGACTCGGCGTCGACGATGGCGGCGGCGGGGGTGGAGATCTTCTGCGGGAAGGTCGCGTCGGGGGACTTCAGCTGGAAGACGATCTCGAGCTCGCCCGGCGTCTCCACCCGGTCGATGTTGCTGAGGAGCGAGACCGGGCCGTTCTCGAAGTTGATGGCGCGGGAGCGCTCGATGGAGAACTTGACGTCCTCGGCGGTGAGCGCGTGCCCGTTGGAGAACTTCAGACCGCTGCGCAGGGTGCAGCGGAACTGCTCGTTCTTGCGGTCGGCCCAGGAGCACTTGGAGGCGGCGTCGGCGACGGGGCTGGTGCCGGAGCGGGGCAGCCGCAGCAGTGTCTGGAAAGTGCTGTGGAGGATGTTCCAGGCGCCGATGTCGTACGCGGCGGCCGGGTCGAACGGCGCGGGAGCGTCCGTGGTCTCCTCGAACCGGTCGGTGGTGCCGACGACGATGGCGCCGCCGCCCTTACCGGCTCCGTCGCTCCCGCCGCAGGCGACGAGCACGGGGGCCAGCAGGGCTGCCACGGTCGGCAGCACCAACGTCTTGCGGTTCATTGTGCGGGGTTCTCCCTGTGTTGCGTTCGGTTCCCGGGGACCCTACCGGCGGCCGGTGCGCGGGCCCACGGGCAAGCCGTGAAGTTCTCGCGAAAAGATTAGTGCCGGGGGCCGGTGCCGCCGGAACACGAAGAAGTTGACGCGATATCACGCGGCGATAACAAGGGCAGCGCTCTTCGATATCCGGACGCGGGAACGATCCACGCACTCGATCATCAATCGGGACACAAGGGTGCGCTTCAGCCCGGCGGAGAGTGCCGCCCAGTGATCATTTCCGCACCCAGGGACGCCGTAAGCGGTGACGAAGGTCACTCGGGCGACTTCATCGCGGCGAGAGGAATTAGGTCACCGCATTCGTCACGGAAAACACTCGTTCCGGCGCCCAGAGTTCCTTTGAAGATTCTTCGCGGCACGCTCAGTGAACGGGCCGGTGCATTCCCGTGATCAGGCCCCGGAGAAAACCGAGATCCACTTCCTCCAGGGAGCCGACGACGGTCCGTCCGGCGGCGGGCGGGATGGCCGCCACCGAGGGCACCGCCACCACCCGGCACCCGGCCGCCTCCGCGGCCGTCACACCGGTCAGGGTGTCCTCCACGACCGCGCACCGGGCCGGGTCCGCCCCGAGCCGGGCGGCGGCCAGCAGATACGGGTCGGGGTGCGGCTTGGTGCGCTCGATCTCGTCACCCGCGACGGTCAGCGAGAAGTGCTGCGGGCCCAGCGACGGCAGCACCCGGTCGATGATCTCGCGGTGCGAGGCCGAGACCAGGGCGGTCGGGATCTTGTGGGCGGCGAGCTCGGTGAGCAGCCGGCGGGCGCCCGGCATCAGCGGCACCCCGTACCCGATCATCTCCGAGAAGCGCCGGTTGAGCAGGACGGACAGCTCCGTCAGGGCGATCTTCGCGCCCGTGGCCCGGATCAGGAAGGAGGCGCTGCGCGCCATCGGGCCGCCGACGACGACCTCGCGGTACTCCTCCAGCAGCTGGTGGCCCAGCTCGGCGAAGACGGCGACCTCCACCTCCCACCAGAAGCCCTCCGTGTCGACGAGGGTGCCGTCCATGTCGAGCAGGACCGCCTGCAGGGCGGAGTCCGCGCCCGTGCGGGGCGGAGCGACGGGGATGCTGCTGGTCATCCGGGGCACACCTCCTGGGGGACGAGAAGGCCGGTTCGCGCAGCCCCTCACGGGGCCGTACGAACCGGCCTTCACCGGACCGACAAGTGTACGGCGGACGGCTACGGACGTCTCTCCAATAGTCGGAGGTTCGTCACACCGGGGCACCCGCCCCGGGGCCCGCCGGGCCGCGTCAGCCCTCGTCCTCGGGGCCCTCGGTCTCCTCCTCGGGCGCCGCGCCCTCCTCCTTGGGCGACCGCTGCGGGCGCGTGCGGCCGCTGGCGGTGTCCCGCAGGTACGAGCCGTCGCGGCCGTCCGTGAGCCCCGGTTCCGCGGCGTGACCGCCCGGCTGGCCGGGGCCCGGCTGCGGGTCGCGGCGGCGCAGATAGCGCTCGAACTCGCGTGCGATGGCCTCGCCGGAGGCCTCCGGCAGGTCGGCCGTGTCGCGCGCCTCCTCCAGGGACTGCACGTACTCGGCGACCTCGCTGTCCTCGGCCGCCAGCTGGTCGACGCCCAGCTGCCAGGCCCGCGCGTCCTCCGGCAGCTCGCCGAGCGGGATGCGCAGGTCGATCAGGTCCTCCAGGCGGTTCAGGAGCGCCAGGGTGGCCTTCGGGTTCGGCGGCTGCGAGACGTAGTGCGGGACGGCGGCCCACAGGCTCACCGCCGGGACGCCGGCGTGGGTGCAGGCCTCCTGGAGGATGCCGACGATCCCGGTCGGGCCCTCGTAGCGGGACTCCTCCAGGTCCATGGTCCGCGCCAGGTCCGGGTCGGAGGTGACGCCGCTGACCGGAACGGGGCGGGTGTGCGGGGTGTCCCCGAGCAGCGAGCCCAGGACCACCACCAGCTCCACGCCGAGCTCGTGGGCGAAGCCCAGGATCTCGTTGCAGAACGAGCGCCAGCGCATGCTGGGCTCGATGCCGCGCACCAGCACGAGGTCGCGCGACGCACCCTTGCCGTCGCCGCCGGTGCGCACGACGGACAGCCTGGTCGTCGGCCACGTGACCTTGCGGACCCCGCCGTCGAGCCAGACCGTGGGGCGGTTGACCTGGAAGTCGTAGTAGTCCTCGGCGTCGAGCGCGCCGAAGACCTCGCCCTTCCACTCCCGGTCCAGGTGCGCGACCGCGCTGGAGGCGGCGTCCCCCGCGTCGTTCCAGCCCTCGAAGGCACAGATCATGACCGGGTCGATCAGCTCGGGAACCCCCTCAAGCTCGATCACCCAGCGCCTCCTTCCGACCGGGGTCCACGACGTGGCTCCGGTTGCTGTTCCGTGCGGTCTTCACTGCTTTACTGCTCTGTTGTGCGACCCCAAGACTACGACCTCCCCGCTGCCCGGTCGCAGCCCCTGTACGGGCTCTTCCTCAGCCTCTTGTGCCCCATCCCTTGCGGTATGCACGCCAGTCGTCCTCGGTGGCGGCGAAGTCCACGTAGAGCGCCACCCCGAAGCGCTCGCGGCCCCGGTCCTCGCGGGTCAGGCCGAGCCGTGCGCCGCGCACGGCCGCCGCGGCCGTCTCGGCGTGACCTTGGTGGCCCCAGTCGTCGGTGTGGTAGAAGGGCAGGCCCATCAGCAGGTCGGTGCGGGCGGGCGTGGCCTGCAGGGCGAGTTCCGTCTGCTGCGCGACGTAGCCGCCGTAGAGGCTCTCGACCGGCAGTGCGGTGTCGTAGGACATGACCGCGATCTGGTCGGTGCGGCGGGCGACCTGGCCGAAGTAGCGCTGGGTCCACCACTTGGGGCTGCCCACCAGCCGGGCCGCCGCGTGCAGCGCGGGCACGGGGTCGATCTGCTGGGCCGCGACCGAGAGCACTCCCCCGGCGGACCGCACGGCCGGGTGCAGGGCGTCCAGCAGGGCGAGGAAGTCGCGGTCGCCGGTGCGGACGGGCTCGACGTCGAGGTGGACGCCCTCGAAGCCGGCCCGCATGACCTGCCGGGCGCTCTCCACGACGGCGGCCCGTGCGGGCGCCGAGTCCAGCCGCAGGCCGCCGGAGCCCTCCCCGGGGCGGACGAGCTTGTCGCCGAGCCACGCCTGGACGCGGAGGCCGGGCAGCTCGCGGTGGACGGAGTCGATGAACGCGCGGGCGTTCGCGTACGCCGTGGGGGGCAGGGTGCCGTCGTGCTCCAGCGGGCCGGCGTGGACGTAGAGGTCGCGCATGCCCGTGCCGCGGATGCGGCCCTTGAGCTCGGCGAGGTCGGCGGGGCCGCGCCGCCCGTCGAGCCACGCGTGGCCGAGCCAGACGGCGTCCCGGCCGCGGGTGACGGCGTCGGCGGCGGGCGACCCGGCGTACGACGCCCGCAGGACGCTGCCCGCCGTCACCAGGGGCAGGGCCACGAGCAGGACCAATGCCAGGGCGAGGCGCGTCAGCACACGCCTGCGCACTCCTCCGCGGCGGGTCTTCGGCCGGTCCATTCCACGTCCCCCTCTTTCTTCCGAGGGACGTGTTCGAGCCCACGATGGTTGCGTTCGATGCGCAGAACGGAATCCGGTGCACAGGCGGGACTGCGGTGCGCACACGGGAAGGGGAGGGACGCACGGGGCATCCCTCCCCTTTCTGTTGCCCGAGGCGGCGCGTCAGCGCTTGTCGGCCAGCATGTCCTTGACGCGGGCGCGGACGTTCTCGTCGTCCAGGCCGCGGATGGTCAGGGTCGTGCGGCGGCGCAGGACGTCGTCGACGGTCTCGGCCCACTCGTGGTCGCGGGCGTAGACGACCTGGGCCCAGATCTCCGGGCCGTCGGGGTGGATGCGCTCGCCGAGCTCGGGGTTCTCGTTGACCAGGCGCGCGATGTCGAAGGACAGCGAGCCGTAGTGCGAGGCGAGGTGACGGGCGGTCAGCGGGTCCATGCGGGTGCCCGGCTCGCGGTCGACGAGCAGGCGGTGGGCGACCGCGTTGGGGTTGGCGACACCGGGCAGCGGGGTCCGGCGGACGAGGCTGGAGACGGGCTCCATGTCCTCGGTCAGCGGGCTGCCGGGCACCTGGGCGAGCTTCTTCATGACCGTGCGGCCGATGTGCCGGTAGGTGGTCCACTTGCCGCCGGCGACGGACAGCATGCCGCCCTTGCCCTCGGAGACGACCGTCTCGCGCTTGGCCTGGGCCACGTCGCCGGGGCCGCCGGGCAGCACGCGCAGGCCGGCGAAGGCGTACGTCATGAGGTCGCGGTCGAGGTCCGCGTCCTGGATGGAGAACGCCGCCTCGTCGAGGATCTGCTGGATGTCCTCCTCGGTGGCGCGCACGTCCGCCGGGTCGCCCTCGTACTGGGTGTCCGTGGTGCCCAGCAGCAGCTGGTCCTCCCACGGCAGGGCGAAGGTGATGCGGTACTTGTCGATCGGGGTGGCCATGGCGGCCTTCCAGGGCGACTTGCGCTTCATCACGATGTGCGCGCCCTTGGAGAGGCGGATCGACGGCGCGGCGCCCTTGTCTTCCAGCTTCCGCAGGTGGTCCACCCACGGGCCGGTGGCGTTGAGGACGACGCGCGCGTCGATGCCGAACTCCGTACCGTCCGTACGGTCCTTGAGCTCCGCGCCGGTGACCTTGCCATGCGTGAAGCGCAGGCCGGTCACCTCGGCGTGGTTGAGCACCACGGCACCGGACTCGACGGCCGCGCGGACCGTCATGACGGCCACGCGGGAGTCGTTCATCTGGTGGTCGTAGTAGACCGCGACGGCCTTCAGGTTGTCCGTGCGCAGGCCGGGGTTGTCGGCCTTGGCGCGGGCCGGGGAGATCACCTTGCCGACGCCGTCGCCGAAGGCGGACAGCGCCGAGTAGGCGAAGACACCGGCGCCGAGCTTGGCCGCGCCGACCGGGCCGCCCTTGTACACGGGCAGGTAGAAGGTGAGCGGGTTGACCAGGTGCGGGGCCACGTCCTTGGCCAGCACCCGACGCTCGTGGTGGTTCTCCGCGACCAGCTTGACCGCGCCGGTCTGCAGGTAGCGCAGACCGCCGTGGACGAGCTTGGAGGAGGCGGAGGAGGTGGCGCCGGCGAAGTCGCCGGCGTCCACCATCGCGACCCGCAGACCGGACTGCGCGGCGTGCCAGGCCACCGAGGTGCCCAGGATTCCGCCACCGATCACCAGGAGGTCGTACGTCGCCTTGGACAGCCGTTCCCGGGTCTCGGCGCGGCCCGGGTTGGCGCCGGCAGCCGGGTGCGTTCCCAGGGTCGGAACGCTCTGCGGGGTTGTCATGATTACTCCTCGTCCTCGATCCAGCCCATGGTCCGCTCGACGGCCTTGAGCCAGTTCTTGTACTCGCGGTCACGCGTGTCCGCGTCCATGCGGGGGGTCCACTCGGCGGCCCGGCGCCAGTTGGCGCGCAGTGCGTCGGTGTCCGGCCAGAAGCCGACGGCGAGGCCGGCGGCGTAGGCAGCGCCGAGGCAGGTCGTCTCGGCGACCATCGGGCGCACGACGGGCGCGTCCAGGAAGTCCGAGAGGGTCTGCATCAGCAAGTTGTTGGAGGTCATGCCGCCGTCGACCTTGAGTGCGGTCAGCTCGACGCCGGAGTCCTTGGTCATGGCGTCGGTGATCTCGCGGGTCTGCCAGGCGGTGGCCTCGAGCACGGCGCGGGCGATGTGCGCCTTGGTGACGTAGCGGGTCAGGCCCGCGATGACACCGCGCGCGTCGGAGCGCCAGTAGGGGGCGAACAGGCCGGAGAAGGCCGGCACGAAGTAGGCGCCGCCGTTGTCCTCGACGGAGCTGGCGAGCGTCTCGATCTCGGCGGCGCTCTTGATCAGGCCCATCTGGTCGCGCATCCACTGCACGAGGGAGCCGGTGACGGCGATGGAGCCCTCAAGCGCGTAGACGGGCTTCTGGTCGCCGATGCGGTAGCCGACGGTGGTCAGCAGGCCGTTGTACGAGTTGACGGGCTCGCCGCCGGTGTTCATCAGCATGAACGTGCCGGTGCCGTAGGTCGACTTGGCCTCGCCCTCGGAGAAGCAGGTCTGGCCGAAGAGGGCCGCCTGCTGGTCGCCGAGCGCGGAGGCGACGGGCACGCCGGCGAGGGCGCCGCCCTTGGCCGTGCCGTAGACCTCGGCGGAGGAGCGGATCTCCGGCAGCACGGCGGCCGGGACCTCCATCGACTCCAGGATGCGGTCGTCCCAGTCGAGGCTGCGGAGGTTCATCAGCATCGTGCGGGAGGCGTTGGTGACGTCCGTGACGTGCACGCCGCCGTCGGTGCCACCGGTGAGGTTCCAGATGACCCAGGAGTCCATGGTGCCGAAGAGGATGTCGCCGGCCTCGGCGCGCTCGCGCAGGCCCTCGACGTTGTCCAGCAGCCAGCGGACCTTCGGGCCGGAGAAGTAGGAGGCCAGGGGCAGGCCGGTCTCACGGCGGAAGCGGTCCTGGCCGACGTTGCGGCCGAGCTCCTTGCAGAGCGCGTCGGTGCGGGTGTCCTGCCAGACGATGGCGTTGTGGACCGGCTCGCCCGTGTTCTTGTCCCACAGCAGCGTGGTCTCGCGCTGGTTGGTGATGCCGATGGCCTTGACGTCGGCGGCGGTGATGCCCGCCTTCTCGACGGCGCCGGCGACGACCTCCTGGACGTTGGTCCAGATCTCCTTGGCGTCGTGCTCGACCCAGCCCGGCTTCGGGAAGATCTGCTCGTGCTCCTTCTGGTCGACGGAGACGATGCGTCCGTCGCGGTCGAAGACGATGCAGCGGGAGGAGGTGGTGCCCTGGTCGATCGCCGCGATGAACGGGCCCTGGCTGTGCGCGTCGGTCATGGTGTGTCTGCTCCTGAAGTCGTGGGGTCTCGGCGGGTGATCAGAACGCGATCTTGTGGATGCCTGCGGCCAGGGCGGCGCCGACGAGCGGGCCCACCACGGGGACCCAGGCGTATCCCCAGTCGGAACCACCCTTGTTCGGCAGCGGCAGCAGCGCGTGCACGATGCGCGGGCCGAGGTCGCGGGCGGGGTTGATGGCGTAACCGGTCGGACCGCCGAGCGAGAGGCCGATGCCCACCACGACGAAGGCGACCATGAGGGTGCCCGTGCCGCTGGTGGCCAGGCCCTTGGTCAGGCCCATGGTCAGGATGAACAGCACCAGTGCGGCGGTGCCGATGATCTCGGTGACGAGGTTCTGGACCACGTGGCGGATCTCGGGGCCGGTGGAGAAGATGCCCAGCACCGGGCCGGCCTGCGGGGTCGCGGTCTGGTCGACCATGCCCTCGGCGGGGTTGAGGGTCGAGACGAGCTCCGGGTCCGTCAGGTGGGCCTTGAACTGGCCGTAGTAGGCGAGCCACACCAGCGCCGCACCGATCATCGCGCCCAGCAGCTGGGAGCCGATGTACAGGGGGACGTCGCTCCACTTGACCGCGCCGTCGAGGGCGAGGCCGAGGGTGACGGCGGGGTTGAGGTGGGCGCCGGACTTGGCGCCGATGTAAGCGCCGGTCAGTACGGCGAAGCCCCAGCCGAACGTGATGGCGAGCCAGCCCGCGTTCTGCGCCTTCGAACGCTTCAGGGTGACGGCGGCGCACACGCCGCCGCCGAGCAGGATCAACACTGCGGTACCGATGAGCTCACCGGTGAAGATGTCGGAGCTGGACACCCGCGACTCCTTTGTCCTTCGTCCAGGGGAAGGCGAACCCCGGGTTCCTCCGGTGGTCCGCAGCTCTCCGATGGAGAGCTTCGATCGGCCCGCGGCAGTGTCCACCATAGCGAATATTGTCGTTAGGTGTTCGACAATGCCGACCGATGAACGGCAGTTTTCTGCACGGTTAAGGGCCCGTCAAGAGCCCTGTGACCGAAAACTCTCCGCCGGAGTGGCTGAAAATCACCCTTGCGGCCGCCGCGCGGCCACCCTTGGTTACCGATCAGTAGTACCCGGTAGTCACCACCGGACACAACGATTCCGCGGGCATCAGAAGCGGCCCGCTCCCAGGTCGCGGGAGACGGCGCGGGCGCAGTCCCGGACGGCGGCGACCAGTTGCGCGCGCAGCTCGCCCGCCTCGTAGACCCGCTCGACCGCTCCCGTGATGCCGACGGCGCCCACGGGCATCCGGTGCCGGTCGTGGATGGGGGCGGCCACGGAGGCCACGCCCTCCCAGGTCTCCTCGACGTCCGCGGCCCAGCCCCGCGCGCGGGTCAGGTCCAGCACGCCCTCCAGCTCGGGCAGGGCGGTGACGGTCTGCGCGGTGAACGCCTCGCGCTCGGCCTCCAGCAGCTGGCTGTGGGCCACCGGGTCGTAGGCGCACAGCACCTTGCCGAGGGCCGTGCTGTGCAGCGGCTGCATGGCGCCGACCTCCAGCACCTGGCGGCTGTCGTCCGGCCGGAAGACGTGGTGGACGATGAGCACCCCCTGCTGGTGCAGCACGCCCAGGTAGACGCTCTCCCCGCTGGAGCGGGCCAGGTCGTCCGCCCACAGCAGGGCGCGGGCGCGCAGTTCGTGTACGTCCAGATAGCTGTTGCCCAGGCGCAGCAGCTCGGCACCGAGCTGGTAGCGCCCCGAGGCGGGGTCCTGTTCGACGAAGCCCTCCTGCTGCAGGGTGCGCAGGATGCCGTGTGCGGTTCCCTTGGCCAGCCCGAGTGCGGAGGCCACATCGGACAGTCCCAGCCGTCGTTCGCCCCCCGCGAGCAGCCGCAGCATCGCTGCCGCTCGTTCGAGCGACTGGATGGTCCGTGCCATCGCTCAACCTCCTCCGAAATGCCCGTTCGGCATTGCTGAACACTATCGGCCGATGCCGACCAGGAGATAGCTGACCGGCGGCTGGACCATGATCGCCGAGACGCCCGGGGCCCCGCGCCCGGCCCCGTGGAGGCGTCTCCGCTTCTCCGCCCGTCCACGCATCCGTGCCGCGGCCGGCCCGTATCCGCCCCGTATCCGAGACGTGGGACACCCGCACGAATTCCGCCGACGGCGGCTACGCTGACGGCGTGCGCCTTCTTCCGGAAGGCGCAAAGCCGACAGCCGTCGCAACCCCGGGAGCACTTCCATGGCCTCGTTCACGCCATCGACCGCAAGCACCGCCCGAGCCTCCGAACTGCGGGAGGCACTCGCCTCCCGGGTCGTCGTGGCCGACGGGGCCATGGGCACGATGCTCCAGGCGCAGGATCCCAGCATGGAGGACTTCGAGCAGCTCGAGGGCTGCAACGAGATCCTGAACGTCACCCGGCCCGACATCGTCCGCTCCGTCCACGAGGCGTACTTCGCGGTGGGCGTGGACTGCGTGGAGACCAACACCTTCGGCGCCAACCTCGCCGCCCTCGGCGAGTACGACGTCGCGCACCGGATCTTCGAGCTCTCCGAGGCGGGCGCGCGCGTCGCCCGCGAGACCGCCGACGACTTCACCGCCCGCGACGGCCGGACCCGCTGGGTCCTCGGCTCGGTCGGCCCCGGCACGAAGCTGCCGACGCTCGGCCACGCCCCCTACACCCGGCTGCGCGACGCCTACCAGCAGAACGTCGAGGGCCTGGTGACGGGCGGCGTCGACGCGGTCCTGGTGGAGACCACGCAGGACCTGCTGCAGACCAAGGCCTCGGTCATCGGTGCCCGCCGCGCCCTGACGGCCCTGGGCACCGACCTCCCGCTGCTCGTCCAGGTGACCGTCGAGACCACCGGCACGATGCTCCTGGGCTCCGAGATCGGTGCGGCGCTGACCGCCCTGGAGCCGCTGGGCATCGACATGATCGGCCTCAACTGCGCCACCGGCCCGGCGGAGATGAGCGAACACCTGCGCTACCTCTCGCGGCACGCCCGTACGCGCGTGTCGGCGATGCCCAACGCCGGCCTGCCGGTCCTGGGCAAGGACGGCGCGCACTACCCGCTCACCCCGGCCGAGCTGGCGGACGCCCACGAGACCTTCGTGCGGGAGTACGGCCTCTCCCTGGTCGGCGGCTGCTGCGGCACGACCCCGGAGCACCTGCGCCAGGTGGTCGAGCGCGTCCGCGACATGCGGCCCACCGAGCGGCACCCGCGCCCCGAGCCGGGGGCCGCCTCCCTCTACCAGACGGTCCCCTTCCGCCAGGACACCGCGTACCTGGCCATCGGCGAGCGGACGAACGCCAACGGCTCGAAGAAGTTCCGCGAGGCCATGCTGGAGGGCCGCTGGGACGACTGCGTGGAGATGGCCCGCGACCAGATCCGCGAGGGCGCCCACCTGCTCGACCTGTGCGTCGACTACGTCGGCCGGGACGGCGTGGCGGACATGGCCGAGATCGCCGGCCGCTTCGCCACCGCCTCGACGCTGCCCATCGTGCTGGACTCCACCGAGCCGGCCGTCATCCAGGCGGGCCTGGAGAAGCTCGGCGGCCGGGCCGTCATCAACTCCGTCAACTACGAGGACGGCGACGGGCCCGAGTCCCGGTTCGCGAAGATCACCCGGCTGGCGGTCGAGCACGGCGCCGCGCTCATCGCGCTCACCATCGACGAGGAGGGCCAGGCCCGCACCGTCGAGAAGAAGGTGGAGATCGCCGAGCGGCTGATCGCCGACCTCACGGGCAACTGGGGGGTGCAGGAGTCCGACATCCTCATCGACTGCCTCACCTTCACCATCTGCACCGGGCAGGAGGAGTCCCGCAAGGACGGCATCGCCACCATCGAGGCGATCCGCGAGCTCAAGCGCCGCCACCCCGACGTACAGACGACGCTGGGCCTGTCGAACATCTCGTTCGGCCTCAACCCGGCCGCCCGGATGGTCCTCAACTCCGTCTTCCTGGACGAGTGCGTCAAGGCGGGCCTGGACTCGGCCATCGTCCACGCCTCGAAGATCCTGCCCATCGCGCGCCTGGACGAGGAGCAGGTCAAGGTCGCCTCCGACCTGATCCACGACCGGCGCAGCGAGGGCTACGACCCGCTGCAGCGCCTGCTGGAGCTCTTCGAGGGCGTGGACACCAAGTCCATGAAGGCGGGCAAGGCCGAGGAGCTGGCGGCGCTGCCGCTGGAGGAGCGGCTGCGGCGGCGGATCATCGACGGCGAGAAGAACGGCCTGGAGGCGGACCTCGACGAGGCCCTCACCGAGCGCCCGGCGCTGGACATCGTCAACGAGACGCTGCTGGAGGGCATGAAGGTCGTCGGCGAGCTGTTCGGCTCGGGGCAGATGCAGCTGCCGTTCGTGCTGCAGTCGGCCGAGGTGATGAAGTCGGCGGTGGCCTACCTGGAGCCGCACATGGAGAAGTCGGACGCGGAGGGCAAGGGCACGATCGTGCTGGCCACGGTCCGCGGCGACGTCCACGACATCGGCAAGAACCTGGTCGACATCATCCTGTCCAACAACGGCTACAACGTCGTCAACCTGGGCATCAAGCAGCCGGTCTCGGCGATCCTGGAGGCCGCCGAGGAGCACCGGGCCGACGTCATCGGGATGTCCGGGCTCCTGGTGAAGTCCACCGTGATCATGAAGGAGAACCTGGAGGAGCTCAACCAGCGCAAGCTGGCGGCCACCTACCCGGTGATCCTCGGCGGTGCGGCGCTCACCCGGGCGTACGTCGAGCAGGACCTGCACGAGATCTACGACGGCGAGGTGCGCTACGCCCGGGACGCGTTCGAGGGCCTGCGGCTCATGGACGCGCTGATCGCCGTCAAGCGCGGCGTGCCGGGCGCGACGCTGCCGGAGCTCAAGCAGCGGCGGGTGCCGAAGAAGGCCGCTGCCGCCGTGCCGGAGGTGGAGGAGCCGGAGGGCTCGGTCCGCTCGGACGTGGCCGTCGACAACCGCGTGCCGGAGCCGCCGTTCTGGGGCACGCGCGTCGTCAAGGGCATCCCGCTGAAGGACTACGCGTCCTGGCTGGACGAGGGCGCGCTGTTCAAGGGCCAGTGGGGCCTCAAGCAGGCGCGCGCCGGCGGCCCCACGTACGAGGAGCTGGTGGAGACCGAGGGCCGGCCGCGGCTGCGCGGCTGGCTGGAGAAGCTCCACACCGAGAACCTGCTCGAAGCGGCCGTCGTCTACGGCTACTTCCCCTGCTACTCCAAGGGCGACGACCTCGTCCTCCTGGGCGAGGACGGCACCGAGCGCACCCGCTTCACCTTCCCCCGGCAGCGGCGCGGGCGCCGGCTGTGCCTCGCGGACTTCTTCCGCCCGGAGGAGTCCGGCGAGACGGACGTGGTGGGCCTGCAGGTGGTCACGGTGGGCTCCCGGATCGGGGAGGCCACGGCCGAGCTGTTCGCCTCCGACTCCTACCGCGACTACCTGGAGCTCCACGGTCTGTCCGTCCAGCTGGCCGAGGCCATGGCCGAGTACTGGCACGCCCGGGTCCGCGCCGAGCTCGGCTTCGGCGGCGAGGACCCGGAGGACGTCGAGGACATGTTCGCGCTGAAGTACCGCGGCGCCCGCTTCTCCCTCGGCTACGGCGCCTGCCCCGACCTGGAGGACCGCGCCAAGATCGCGGACCTGCTGCAGCCGGAGCGGATCGGTGTCCACCTCTCCGAGGAGTTCCAGCTCCACCCGGAGCAGTCCACCGACGCGATCGTCATCCACCACCCGGAGGCGAAGTACTTCAACGCGCGCTGAGCAGAACGCCCGGAGGCCGGGTGCGCACCGCAGAGCGGTGTGCGCCCGGCCTTTTTGCTTGCCCGGACCACCTCTTGCTTATGTGAGCAAAACTCCGCTACGTTTTGCTCATGGAAGCAAGATCTGACTCGACCAAGCAAGCAGAAGTCGAGAAGCCGTCCCGCAGGACGTTCACCGAGGCCGCCCGTCGTACGCAGATCGTGAACGCCGCGATCGAGGTCATCGCCGACGCCGGCTACGCCAAGGCCTCGTTCGCGAGGATCGCCCGCGAGGCCGGGCTGAGCAGCACGGGGATGATCTCGTACCACTTCGCCGGCAAGGACGACCTCATGCGGGAGGTCGTCGCCGAGGTCTCCCGGATCGCCGACGCGTACGTGCGGCCCCGGATGGAGGGACAGAGCGGTGCCCGGGCCCGGCTGCGGGCCTTCATCGAGGCAAGCGTCGAGCTTGCCGACGCATACCCCAAGCACGTGCCCGCCATGGTCGACGTGCTGGCCCACCTCCGGGACGACGACCCCTCCCGGCGCGACTTCCACGGCACGCTGGAGTCCGCGATGGACGTTCAGGTCGAGCGCATGCGCGAAGCCCAGCGGAGCGGAGAATTCCGGGAGTTCGACCCGCGGGTGATGGTCACCGCGATCCGGGCGGCCATCGATGCGACGGTGACGCGCGCCGGCCGGGAGCCGGACTTCGACGCGGCAGCCGCGGGCCGGGAACTCGCCGACCTCTTCGACCGCGCGACGCGGAGGACGGAGCGGTGACCGTCCCCGTACAGGTGCGGACGGCCGGCAGGACGGAGCATCAGAAGGGGGCCTCCATGCGGAGGTTCCTGGTGCTGCAGCTCGTCTTCGACGTGATCCTGCCCCTGGGCAGCTACTACGGCCTCCGCGCGCTGGGACTGAGCCAGTGGTGGTGCCTGACGCTGGGCACCCTGCTGAGCCTGCCCTGGATCCTTTACGGCATCGTCAAGCGCCGCAAGGTCGATGTCATGGGGCTGTTCACGCTGAGCATCATCGCCGTCGCCACCCTGCTGTCCCTGGTGACCGGGGACCCGCGGACCCTGCTCGTCAGGGACAGCTGGCTCACCGCCGTGATCGGCCTGTGGGTGCTCGGCACCGTACCGACCCGCCGCCCCTTGATGCTCGCCGCGATGCGCAACGTCTTCCTGGCGAAGGGCGGGGAGGAGGCGGCGGCCGGGTGGGACTCCCGGTGGGAGACCGACCCCGCCTTCCGCCGGAAGATCCGGTTCCTGACCGGCGTGTGGGGGACGGTGTTCACCTTGGACGCGGGCGTCCGCGTGGCCTGCGCGGCCATGCTGCCCGTCGACACGGTCCCCACCGTGAACACGGTGCAGTGGCTGGTGGTCCTGGCGGGGCTGATGATCTTCCACAAGCGGTACATCACGCGGAACGGCCTCAAGGCCTGACACCGGACGCCGGGCGCGGCGACGGACCACAGGGGTGTCCGTCTTGGCGCACGACAGGGGACCCGCCGCGCCGTACGCGGAAGGATCTCCGCACATGAAAGGGGGGCGCTCCCGGCCGGGAGCGCCCCCTGTTGTCGTGGGGTTCAGCGCGTCACAGCGCCACACCGAGCAGGGCGTCGGCGGCGCGGGAGACGAGGCCGGGCGCGCCCTCGTCCGTGCCGCCGTCGGCGGCCTGGGCGGCGGCCCAGCGGTCGACGGCCGCGAGGGCGCGAGGCGAGTCGAGGTCGTCCGCGAGGGCCTCGCGGATCTCCTCCACCAGCGCGTCGGCGGACGGGCCGTCGGGGCGCGAGACGGCCGCGCGCCAGCGGCCGAGGCGCTCCACGGCCTCGTCCAGGACGGCGTCGGTCCACTCCCAGTCGGCGCGGTAGTGGTGCGCGAGGAGCGCGAGCCGGATCGCGGCGGGGTCGACGCCCTCCCGGCGCAGGGCCGAGACGAAGACGAGGTTGCCCTTGGACTTGGACATCTTCTCGCCGTGGAGCGCGACCATGCCGGCGTGGACGTAGGTCTTGGCGAAGGGGTGCTCGCCGGTGAGGGCCTGGGCGTGCGAGGCGCCCATCTCGTGGTGCGGGAAGACCAGGTCGGAGCCGCCGCCCTGGACGTCGAAGCCCATGCCGAAGTGCTCGAGGGCGATGGCGACGCACTCGATGTGCCAGCCGGGGCGGCCGGGGCCGAGCGAGGCGCCGTCCCAGCTGGGCTCGCCCGGGCGGGCGGCCATCCACAGCATGGGGTCGAGCGGGTTCTTCTTGCCCGGGCGGTCCGGGTCGCCCCCGCGCTCCGCGGAGAGCAGGCGCATGGCCTCCGCGTCGAGGCCGGAAACCTCGCCGAAGCGGGCGTCGGACTCCACGGAGAAGTAGACGTCGCCGTCGAGCTCGTAGGCGGCGCCGGCGTCGCGCAGCCGCTCCACCAGGGGAACGATCTTGGGTATCGACTCGACGGCGCCGACGTAGTGCCGGGGCGGGAGCATCCGCAGGGCGGTCATGTCCTCGCGGAAGAGGGCGGTCTCCCGCTCGGCGAGCTCGGTCCAGTCGTCGCCGTTGGCCACGGCCCGCTCCAGCAGCGGGTCGTCGATGTCGGTGACGTTCTGGACGTAGTGAACCTGCCGCTTGGTGTCGAGCCACACGCGCTGAACGAGGTCGAACGCGTTGTAGGTCGCCGCGTGTCCCATGTGGGTGGCGTCGTACGGCGTGATGCCGCAGACGTAGATACGGGCGACGGGGCCGGGGACGAGGGTCACCCGTCCGCCGGTCGCGGTGTCGTGGATCCGGAGGTCGCGGCCACTGCCGGGCAGGGCGGGAACCTCAGAAGCGGGCCAGGCATGCATGTCACGAGCGTAACCGGACGCATGTTCCGGATACGAACCGGATCCGGCTGTTGGCCGAAGAGATGCTCTTGCGCAGGGGCCCTGTGCTGTGCATTTACCCATCCGACCGCGCCCGCCGGCCGGGGGCTGCCGACGGCGGCGACCGGGTTGCTACACCGGCGGCCACGGGATGGCGGGCCATTGCCCGGAGGGCTCACGGTGCCGCCCCGTACGGAGCAGATCCGCCACCCGCGCCCGCAGCGCCGCGATCTCCTCCGCCGTGATCAGCTCGGCCAGCCGCTCCGCCAAGGGGCTCCCGTCGGCCAGATTGGCCGAAAGTCGCCGCAGCGCCTCCATGGCCTCCTCCGTGAGCGGCTCGCCCGCCCAGCCCCACAGGAGCGTGCGCAGCTTGTCGTCCGCGTTGAAGGTCACACCGTGGTCGATGGCGTAAAGCCGCCCGTCCGCGGCGGGCAGCAGGTGGCCGCCCTTGCGGTCGCCGTTGTTGATCACCGCGTCGAGGACGGCCAGCCGGCGCAGCCGCTCGTCGTCGGCGTGGACGAGCAGCGCCGTGCGCTCCTCCCCCACCTCCGCGAGGCCCACGGCCTTCCAGCCCGGTTCCGGCTCCTCGCCGTCGACGAGCGCGAGCAGCGCGGAGTCCTCGGCCGCGGCCTCGATCCACAGCTGGCACATGCCCTCGCCGTACGGGCCGTCCCGCAGCACCGTGGGCGGGATCAGCCCCCACCCCATGGCCTCGGAGAGCTCGTACGCGGCGACCTCGCGCTGGGCGAGGGTGCCGTCGGGGAAGTCCCACAGGGGCCGCTCCCCCGCGACGGGCTTGTAGACGCAGGCGGCGGTCACGCCCTGGTGCTCGACCGTGCAGTACAGGACCGCGTTGGACGCTCCGGAGATCCGGCCACGGACCGTCAGCTCGCCCTCGGCCAGCAGCTCCTGCGGGCTCACGCGCCGCGGCGGTATCCGTTCTGGCGCGGACATACGTGTCCCTCCGGGTCGAGCGGCAGGCTGCACAGCGGGCACGGCGGGCGGCCGGCGTTCACGACCTCCAGGGCCCGCTTGGCGAAGGAGCGGGCCATGGAGCCGGTGATGCGGACGCGCAGCATCGGCGGGCCGTTCGCCTCGTCCTGCAGGAGGCGCTCCTCGGCCTCGGCCAGGTCCTCGTCGGTGTCGGCGTCCAGCTCGACGAGGGCCTGCGCCTCGACGATCATGCGCTGGTGCTCGCCGTCCCAGGCCAGGGCCATGGTGCCGACGCGGAACTCCTCCTCGATGGGGGTCTCCAGCGGGGCCGTGTCGGCGAGCTCGGCCGGGGCGACCGCGGGCACCGGGGCATTGCCGCCGGTGCGCCGGACGACCTCGTCCAGCAGCTCGTCGATGCGCTCGGCGAGCGCTTCGACCTGGGCCTTCTCCAGCGCGACGGTGGTGGTGCGGCCGGCCGCGGTGGCCTGCAGGAAGAAGGTGCGGCGGCCAGGCAGCCCGACCGTACCGGCGACGAAGCGGTCCGGCGGGTCGTAGAGGAACACCTGACGGGACAACGTCCTGCTCCATTTGTTTCGGGCGGTTCGGGCGGTTCGGACGATCTCGGTGCTGCGTCGGTCGTGGTGCGGTCGGTCGTGGTGTGCGGGCCGGCCGGGCGCGGTGGGGCGCTGCGGTGCCGGTCAGCGGTGACGGGGCGGTCTCTGCCGCGTCACCACCCTACTGCGCGGCACGATCACGGTGCCCCCGCCCCGCCCCCGACGACGCCGTCCTCCTCGGGGCGCCGGGCCTGCCCGGGCGTCTCCTCGTGCGGGGCGAGGCCGTGCAGGTCGCCGGTGTCGCCGAGGCGCACCAGGAAGGGGCGCAGTCGCGTGTAGCGGATGGCGGTGACCGAGCAGGGGTCGACGGCGATGCGCTGGAAGAGGTCGAGGTGCAGGCCCAGGGCGTCGGCGACGAGGGCCTTGATGATGTCGCCGTGCGAGCACACCAGGTAGCAGGCGTCGTGTCCGTGCTCGCTCTCCATGCGGGCGTTCCAGTCCCGTACGGCGTCGACGGCACGGGCCTGCATGGCGCGCACGGACTCGCCGCCCGGGAAGGCGGCGGAGGACGGGTGGCGCTGGACGACCTCCCAGAGCGGTTCGCCCGCGAGCTCGGAGATCTTGCGGCCGGACCAGTCCCCGTAGTGGCACTCGCCGACGCGCTCGTCGGTGTGCAGGGGCAGGCCGGGGCGGGCGGCGAGCAGGGGCGCCAGGGTCTCGCGGCAGCGCTGGAGGGGGCTCGTGACGGCCGCTGCGAGCGGCACCTGCGCGAGCCGGGCCGGGAGGGCGGCCGCCTGGGCGGCGCCGCGCTCGTCCAGGGCGATGCCGGGGGTCCATCCCGCGAGCAGTCCCCCGGTGTTGGCGGTGGACCGGCCGTGCCGGACCAGGATCAGCGTGGGCATGGCCGCCAGCGTAGGCCGTTCCGGCGGATCGCGGTGGGCCGGTCTTCCGGTGGAAGAAGGGCGGCGTGGCGTGTGTACGAAGCCGATCAGCGGCAAAATGCCCAGCGTGATCGTGGACTGCGCCATCTACCGGGACGGACGCCGCACCGAAGGCCCCGCCGACTTCTCCGACGCCCTCGACGAGGCGCGCGCCTCGGGGGACGCCTTCTTGTGGGTCGGGCTGCACGAGCCGACGGAGGAGGAGTTCGACCTCATCACCAGCGAGTTCCAGTTGCACCCGCTGGCGGTGGAGGACGCGCTGAAGGCGCACCAGCGGCCGAAGCTGGAGGTCTACAACGGTTCGCTGTTCCTGGTGCTCAAGCCCGTCACGTACGACGACGAGGCGGACACGGTCGCGACGGGCGAGCTGATGCTGTTCGTGGGGGACTCCTTCGTCGTGACCGTGCGGCACGGCGAGGGCAGCCCGCTCGCGCAGGTGCGGCAGCGCCTGGAGCACGAGCGGGAGGTGCTGCGGCACGGGCCGACATCGGTGCTGTACGCGGTGTGCGACGCGGTCGTGGACCAGTACACGGAGGTCGCCACGGAGCTCCAGCTGGACCTGGAGGAGCTGGAGGCGGAGGTGTTCGCCCCGCTGGGCCGGGACAACCGGAACACCGCGTCGCGGATCTACTCCTTCAAGCGCCAGGTGCTGGAGTTCCGGCGGGCCACGATGCCGCTGGCCGAGCCGATGGAGCGGCTGGCGGGGGCGGGCGTGCCGTTCGTGCCGGAGCGGTCGCAGCCGTTCTTCCGCGACGTCAGCGACCACCTGACGCGGGCGAACGAGGCCGTCGAGGGCCTCGACCGGCTGCTGTCGGACATACTGTCCGCCCACCTCGCGCAGATGGGCGTCCAGCAGAACGACGACATGCGCAAGATCTCGGCGTGGGCGGCGATGGCGGCGGTCCCGACGATGATCGCCGGGATCTACGGGATGAACTTCACGCACATGTGGGAGCTGCGGCAGCCGTGGGGCTATCCGGCGGCCGTGCTGGTGATGGCGGGGCTGGTGTTCTGGCTGTACCACTTGTTCAAGCGGCGCGGGTGGCTGTGAGGCCGCGGCGGGAGGCGGCGCGCCGGAGCCCGCCGGGCCGGCCGCCCGTCAGGCGAACTCGGGCTCGGTGGCCGGTGTCCTGCCCAGTGCGTCGCGGTGCTCCGGCATGCGCAGGGTGACCATCCGCCGCCGGCCGGTCAGCCGCTCGCGGCAGTACACGGCCCGGATGCCGAGGGCCAGTGCGAGCGCCTTGGGCCGGGACCAGCCCAGGATCGCGCCCATGCGCGCCATGACGGCCAGGCTCACGTCCCGGTAGACGCGGGCCTCGGCGCGGGCGCTCTCCCGCAGGACCGCGCGGATGGTGCGGCCGTGGCCCCGGCGCGCCAGGCGCAGCAGCTCCTCGTGGCAGTACGCGAGGTGGTTGGCCTCGTCGTGGCCGATCATCCGGATCGCCCTGCCGACCTCGGGGTGGTCGCCGAAGTGCGTGGTGAGCATCTCCATCTGGTCGGCGGCGCGCTGCTCGGTGACGCGGCTGTGCGCGAGGTAGGTGACGATGTCCTCCACGGTCAGCGGCTTCTCGCCGCGGAGGAGGGCGTGGGGCAGGCCGATGCCGCGGCGTTCGAGGAGCATCGTGTAGTCGGTGGCGGGCGGCACGGGGACGGGGTCGAGGCCGCGCTTGCGCAGCAGGGCGAGGAAGATGCGGCCGTGCTTGTCCTCGTCGGCGCCGTGCCGGGCGATCTTCGGTGCGAGGGCGCGCTGTTCCTCCGGGACGAGGGCGGCGATCCGGCCGTTCTCCCAGCCGCCCTGCGCCTCGCCGCCCGCGGCGATGGAGCAGAAGAGCCGGTACGCCTCGTCGTTGCCGAGGATCTCCTGGAACAGGCTTCTGGCCGAGAGCACGACCGGCACCTCCGTTCACGGCACATATCCCGTATTTCGCGAATGTCCCGTGAAGTACGAGTCAAGTGCCGCGCGCGGGGAGCGGCAATCGGGGGCGCCGTCCGCTCGGCCGAATGCGCGACAGCGGGGGTGTCCGGGGCCGGATGCCGAAGGTGCGGCCGGGCGCGTAACCCGGCGCCGGTACGGGCGTTGTCTTCTGTACCGGCCGTGGCGGGGAGGCCCCCGAGCCCCCACCACGGCCGTTGGTCCGCCCTCCGCGGTCCTGCCTTCCCCCGTCAGGCCAGGTCTCCCCCCGGTTACGCCAGGCCGACGCGCTCCAGGGCGTCGACGCCCGCCCGCAGGCTCGCGAGCCGCTCGTCCAGCGTGAAGCCGGCCGGGGCGAGGGACAGGGTCGTCACACCGGCTGCGGCGTAGGCCTGCATACGGTCGGCGATGCGCTCCACGGAGCCGATGAGCGTGGTGGAGTCGATCAGGTCGCGCGGGACGGCCGCGGCGGCGCCCGCCTTGTCGCCCGACAGGTACTTCTCCTGGATCTCGGCGGCGGCCTTCTCGTAGCCCATGCGCTGCGCGAGCTTGTTGTAGAAGTTCTGCTTGGCGCTGCCCATGCCGCCGACGTAGAGGGCGGTGTACGGGCGGAAGAGGTCGGCCAGCCCGTCGACGTCGTCGCCCACGGCCATGGGGACGGTCGGGACGATGTCGAAGCCCTCCAGGTCCTTGCCGGACTTCGCGCGGCCGGCGCGGAGCGCGCCGAGCGTGGTCTCCTCGGCGTGCTCGGGGGCGAAGAAGACGAGGAGCGCGCCGTCGGCGATCTCGCCGGTCTGCTCCAGGTTTTTCGGGCCGATGGCGGCGATGTAGAGCGGGATGTGCTCCCGGACGGGGTGGACGGTGAGCTTGATGGGCTTGCCGGGGCCGCCGGGGAGCGGCAGCGTCCAGTGCGCGCCCTCGTGCGCGAGGCGCTCGCGGGACATGGCCTTGCGGATGATCTCGACGTACTCGCGGGTGCGGGCGAGGGGCTTGTCGAACCGCACCCCGTACCAGCCCTCGGAGACCTGCGGGCCGGACACGCCCAGGCCGAGCCGGAAGCGGCCGCCGGAGAGCGAGTCGAGGGTGGCGGCGGTCATCGCCGTCATGGTGGGCGTCCGGGCGGGGATCTGGAAGATGCCGGAGCCGACGTCGATGCGCTCGGTCTGGGCGGCGACCCAGGACAGGACGGTGGCCGCGTCGGAGCCGTAGGCCTCGGCGGCCCAGCAGACCGAGTAGCCCAGCCGGTCGGCCTCGCGGGCGACGGCCAGGTTGTCGGCGTCCATCCCCGCGCCCCAGTAGCCGAGGTTGATCCCGAGCTTCATACGACTCATGCGGGCTCCCCTTACTCATCAGTAACGTCGTCGTTGCGGGGACTGTAGCGCGCCGGCGCGGGGTACGTCACCGGGCGGCCGGATCCCCGGCCGGGTCGCCGGCGGGTCCCTCTCCCGGGTGGGGCCGCGGCGCGTCGTCCACGGGGCGCCGCGGGGCGTTGTCCACAGGCGGCCACGGCGCGGGCCGCGGCCGATAACCTCAGCGCTCATGGAACTAAGGCATCTCGGCCGCACGGGCCTGCGGGTCTCCCGGATCGGGCTCGGCACGCTCACCTGGGGCCGGGACACCGACGAGGGCGACGCCGCGGAGCAGTTGAAGACGTTCTGGGAGGCGGGCGGCACCCTGGTCGACACCGCGGACGTGTACGCGGACGGCGCCGCGGAGTATCTGCTCGGGCAGCTGATGGAGGATCTGGTGCCGCGGCGCGACCTGGTCATCGCGACCAAGTCGGGCAGCGTCCCCGATCCCGACCGGCGCTTCGACGGCTCCCGCGGCCATCTGCTCTCCGCGCTCGACGCCTCCCTGGAGCGGCTCGGCACGGACCACGTGGATCTGTGGCAGATCCACGCGTTCGATCCGCACACGCCCGTCGAGGAGACCCTCCAGGCCGTCGACATCGCCGTCACCAGCGGCCGCGCCCGCTATGCCGGCGTCTCCAACTTCTGCGGCTGGCAGCTCGCCCGGGCCGCCACGTGGCAGCTCGCGGCGCCCGGCGCCCGCACCCGCCTCGCCAGCACGCAGATGGAGTACTCGCTGCTGCAGCGCGGCATCGAGCGCGAGGTGCTGCCGGCCGCGCTCGAGCTCGGCATCGGCCTGCTGCCCTCCTCCCCGCTCGGCCGCGGCGTCCTCACCGGCAAGTACCGCCACGCGACGCCCGCCGACTCCCGCGGCGCCTCCGAGCACCTGGCGCCGTTCGTCGCCCCGTATCTGGACGAGACGGCGGGCCGTGTGGTCGACGCCGTCGCCACCGCCGCGGACGGCCTCGCCACGACGTCCCTGAAGGTCGCCCTCGCCTGGGTGCGCGACCGCCCCGGCGTCGTCGCCCCGATCGTCGGCGCGCGCACGGCGCAGCAGCTCAGGGCCGCGTTGTCAGTGGAGAGCCTTACGCTTCCGGACGAGATCTGCCGTGCGCTGGACGATGTCTCGGCGCCCGTGCACCGCTATCCCGATCAGGACTGGAGCACCCTGTGAACACCGATCGCCTCCCCGGCGACCCTGCGGACGTGGCCGACGCGGGGGTTACGGAGCCGGGCTCCCTCTCCGGGGACGAGCGAACGGCCCACGCCCCCACGACTCCCCCGGCCGACGAGAACACAGCCTCCGGCAAGCCCGAGCCCACCACGCCCCCGCGCGGCAACGCCGAACACACCGAGGCACCGCAGGCCGCGCAGCATGCGCCGGCCAACGCCGGGCACCAAGGCGCCGACCCCGCCCCCGAAGACGCCCCACGCACCAACACCCACGGCACCTCTCCCGAGGCCGAGCCCGCCACTCCCCCGCGCGGCGGCGCCGAGCACACCGACGCACCGCAGGCCGCGCAACATGCGCCGGGCAGCGTCGGGCGGCCCGGTCCGGCAGGTGACGGCAAGAGCGCCGTCGCCGAAGCGCTCGCGGCGGCCGTGCGGGCCGTGGAGAGCGGGGAGCGGTCGGCGGCGTCGTTCTTCACGGAGGCGCCGCGGCCCGCGCCCGCGCGCAAGGCCGCCCCCGCGCGCCCGCCCCGCCAGGCGGCCACCGCCCCCGCGCCCGCCCCCGCCGCGGCCCCCCGCATCGACGCGGAAGGCCTCGCCGGCATCCGGCAGGTCCTCGCCGCGGGCGGCGCCCCCGAGCAGCTCGCGGGCCCCGTCGCCGAGGCGCTGGGCGAGCAGGCCGCCGAAGCGCTCCGTGAGGACCCCTGGCAGCTGCTGGCCGTCCCGGGCGTGCGGCCCGAGCAGGCGGACGGCTTCGCGCGGGCCCTGCTGGGCCCGGAGGCCGGCCCCGGGGACGAGCGCCGGGCCCAGGCCCTGACCGGCTGGCTGCTGGAGCGCGCCGCGCTCGAAGGGCACACGGTCCTGGAGGCACCGGCCCTGACCGCGGCCCTCGCCCGGCACTCCGTCCCGGATCCGGACGGCGCACTGCAGTCCGCCATCGCCGAGGGCACCGTCCTCGTGTTCCAGGAGGCCGTGGAGCCCGCGCCCGGCTCCGCCGCGCCCCAGGGCGAGGATGAGGAGGTCCCGGTGCGCCTGCTCCTGGGCCTCGACCGCTACGCGATGGCCGAGGAGAGCCTCGCCGACGGCCTGGCCCGGCTGATCAGCACGTTCCCGGCGGAGCCCGGCGAGTGGGAGGAGGCGGCGACCGCCGCCCCCACGCCCTCCGCCGCCGAGCTGATCCGCGCCGCGGCCGCCGCCGGGCTCGTCACGCACAGCGGCGGCGAGGCGGCCCGCGCCGAGCCGGCCGCCCTGGTCGCCGCGGCCCGCGCCCTGGGCCTGCGCGCCTGCGCGGCCGCCCACACGGAGGACGGCCGCCGGCGCCTGGCCGCCTCGGGCGACCCCGAAGCGGTGACGGTGGCGGGCCTGCTGTCCGGCGCGGAGGGCCCCGGCCGGGACGAGGACGGCGCGCTCGCCCTCGATCTGCTGGCCGTCCTGGACGCCCCGCAGCTCGACGTGGAGACGGCGGCCGTGCTGGTGGAGTCGCTGGCCGACGGCACCCGCCTGGTGCTCAGCGGCGACCCGGCCGTGCTGTGGTCCGCGGGCCCGGGCCGGGTGTTCGCGGACGTCGTGGCGGCCCGCGCCTGCCCCGCGGTCGTCTCCCGCACGCCGGACGAGGGCCCGGTCGGCGAGCTCGTGTCGGGGATCGGCGTCGGCGAGCTGACGCAGCCCGCGGCTCCCGGCAAGGAGGTCGTGATCGTCCCGGTGCGGGATCCGGGCGAGGCCGTGCACCGGACGGTGCAGCTGGTCGCCGACTCCATCCCGCGGGCCATCGGGATCCCCGCCGCGGACACCCAGGTCATCACCCCCGGCCACGGCGGCCCCGCCGGCACCCGCGCGCTCAACGCGGCGCTGAAGGAGCGGCTGAACCCCGGCCCCGGCCGGTTCGGCGGCTTCGACCCGGGCGACCGCGTGGCGTACGTGCCGGCCCCGGGCCGCATGATCCCCGGCACGGTGACCGCCGCGGAGCCGGAGGGCCTCCGGCTGGACTGCGGCGGCTCCTCCGTGCTCGTCCCCCGGGAGCGCGTGGCCGAGGCGGTCCGCCACGGCTGGGCCGTCACCGCCCACCAGGCGGCCGGCACCCGCTGGCCGGCGGCCGTGGTCGTCCTGCCGGGCGACGCCGCCCGCACGCTGACGCGCTCGTGGATCTACACGGCGTTCGGCAGGGCCGAGCGGCACCTGTCCGTGGTGCACGGCGTGGACCAGGCACTGCCCCGCGCCGTCGCGGAGGTCCCGGCGAAGGAGCGGACGACCCGGCTGCGGGCCCTGCTGCGGGCCCAGGAGCGCCCGGCCGGCTGAGCGCGCCTCGCGCCGGGGGCCGGGGCCGGGCAGCGGCCTCCCGGTCCCCGGCGCGGATCAGCGCTTCGGCGGCGACGCCGGGGCACCGCCGTGACGGTCCCGCTCCGGGCCGCCGTCCGCCTCGTCATCCGCCTCGTCGTCGGCATCGTCGTCGGCATCGACGTCCAGGACGTCATCGACATCGTCCACGTCAACGACGTCATCCACGTCTTCGCCGTCGTCCCCGTCGTCGTCCAGATCCTGCTCCTCGTCGAAGACGGCGCTGACGTCGAAGCGGCAGATCACCCGCTGCGGATCGGCCTGGTCGAAGGGGGACGCCAGCCACTCCCCCGGCTCGGCCGGGTCCTCCGCCGCGGTGACCCAGAGCGTGGAGTCGCCCTCCTCCAGGCCGAACTCCTTGTGCCGGGAGGCGATCTCGTCCGGTTCGTACTCACCGAAGATCACACCGAGCGCGGCGTGCACGCTGCCCCCCACATTGCCCACGGCCGCCGCCGCGCCGGCCGGCGCGTCGACGTCGGGGTCGAGATCGGCGACGCGCTGGGCCTGGGCGAGGAGCCGCTGCGGCTCGATCACCGCGTAGTCGCGGCGGATCAGGACGCTCAGCGCACTCGGCTCCTCCGGGCCGGCATAGGCGGGCAGGGTGTCGTCACCGGGGATCTCGAAGGGCGTGACCTCGTCATAGGTGTCGTAGAGCAGCTCGTCGTAGGCCTCGGCTGTCGCGGCCAGCTCGTTGAACGCGGCGTAGACGGCAGGATCGTCCTCCCCCGACCGGCGTTCGACGGCGTCGAGGTGGCGGTCCAGAGCGGCTTTGACCGCCTCGGCGGCGGCGCGTACCTCGGCAGCGGATGGCTGCGCAGCATCAGACATAGTGCAGACGCTATCCGCACCGGGCCCGTTCCCGCACAATAGATGCGATGCCGGAATACGAATTCTGTGATGTGTATGTGCCGCGGGGGGTCTCCCGGGGTGCCGCCACACGCCTGCTGACCGACCACGCCGAGTACGGACACTGGGAGTTGGACCGACTTCGCCTCTACCCCGACGGCAGCCGAAGAGTGCGGCTGCGCCGCAGGATCATCCGCCAGGTGCGCGCCACCTGGTGACCATGCAGACGGAGCGGGCCCCGCGTGGCGGGACCCGCTCCGTGCTGTCATGCGCCGCTGCGAGTGGTCCGGTCAGTTCTGGCCGGCGCGCGCACGGCGGTAGATGACCGCCCCGCCGAGCAGCAGACCGGCGCTGGCGGCGCCGGCCATGCCCAGCTGGCCCGCGCCGGTGTGCGCGAGCTCAACGGCCTTGGCGGTGGCCGGACCGGTGGCCGCGGCCATGGCCGGGGCCATGTGCTCGGCCTTCACCTCGGCGGCGGGCTTGTGCGCGGCGTCCGTCCGCGCGGGGGTGGTGTGCCCCGCGGGGGTGTGGGCCGCCGGCTTGGCCGGGGTGTGGTCGGCCGGCTTGTGGTGCTCGCCGGAGTGGTCGGCCGGCGGCTTGTGGCCGTGGTCCCCGCCGGGCGGGTTGTGGTGCGACGGCTCGTGGTCGCAGTCACCGCCGCCCGGGTGGCCGGGGTGACCCGGGTGACCGGGATGGCCGGGGTGACCCGGGTGGTGACCCTGCCAGTCGTGCCCGCCCTCGTCGGTGTTGGCGCACTTGTTGCCGGTGGTGTGGTTGCCCACCCCGACGACGTTGACGCTGTTGCCGCAGGCGTTGACCGGCACCTCGACCGGCACCTGGACGGTGTTGCCCGAGGCCACACCGGGCGAGCCGGTGCTGGAGCCGTGGGCGCCGGAACCGCCGCCGTGGTTGCCGCCACCGTGGCCCTGACCGCCGTGCCCACCGCCGTAGTGACCGCCGTTGACGCACTGGTTGCCCGTGGCGGGGTTGAGCACGCCGATCACGTTCACGGTGTTGCCGCAGGCGTTGACCGGCACGTGCACCGGGACCTGGACGGTGTTGCCCGAGGCCACACCGGGCGAGTTGACCGAGTGGCCCGAGGCGCCCGAGGACGCCTGGGCGTAGCTGCCGGTGACGGCCGCGAGCACTCCGCTCGCCGCCGCTGCGGTGATCAGGCCCTTCTTGGTGACCTGTCGCATGAAGTCCTGCCTCTCTGCTTGCGCTATACGGATACGCGCCAGCAATAGGGACAAAGTGCCCACTGCTCGCGCGTCGAAAGCCCGGGCGGCTCCGGAGTGCACATATGTCACCTCGGAGCCGCCCTGTCAGACCCTTGCGGGTTGAGGCACGACGTCAGTCGTTGACGCAGGTGTTGCCGAAAGTGGGGTTGAGCAGCCCGACGATGTTGACCGAGTTGCCGCAGACGTTCACCGGCACCTGGACCGGGACCTGGACGACGTTGCCGGAGGCCACGCCGGGCGAGTTCACGGCGGCCCCCTGAGCTCCGCCGTCCGCAACGGCAAGGCCAGCACCCGCGAGCACGAGACCACCGGTAACGGCCGCGGAAGCGACGACCTTCTTGATCATGGATTCCTCCTTGTTGGCAATACGGTCCCAGCCGCGGACCGCACACCTGTAACGACGAGGAGGTAATCGGGCTACGCAACCCTCAAATCATTCACTCGTTACGGTTAACTCGGCACAAATTTACGGAGTTTAGCTGCCGATTCAGCACTGATCGAGGAAACGGTCGAGCACCCGTGCGCCGAACTTCAGGCCCTCCAGGGGCACTCGTTCGTCAACCCCGTGGAACATGCCGGCGAAGTCCAGCTCCGGCGGCAGCTGCAGCGGCGCGAAGCCGAAGCAGCGGATGCCCAGGTCGTCGAACGACTTCGCGTCCGTACCGCCCGAGAGCATGTACGGGACGGCGCGCGCGATCGGGTCCTCCGCCTTCAGCGCCGACTGCATGGCGTCGACCAGCTTGCCGTCGAAGCTCGTCTCCAGCGCCTTGTCCGCGTGCACGTCCTCGCGCCTGACCCGCGGCCCGAGGATGCGGTCGAGGTCGGCGAGGAACTCCTCCTCGTACCCCGGCAGGAACCTTCCGTCCACGTGCGCCGTGGCCTGCCCCGGGATCACGTTGACCTTGTACCCGGCGCCCAGCATCGTCGGGGCCGCGGAGTTGCGCAGCGTGGTGCCGATCATCTTGGCGATGCCGCCGAGCTTGGCGAGCGTCGTCTCCATGTCCTCGGGGTCGAGCGGGGTGCCGATCGCGTCGGACAGCTCGTCGAGGAAGGACCGCACGGTCTTGGTCATCCGGACCGGGAACTCGTGCCGCCCGAGGCGGCCGACCGCCTCGCACAGCTCCGTGATCGCGTTGTCCTTGTTCGTCATCGAACCGTGGCCCGCGGTGCCCTCGACCGTGAGCCGCATCCAGTGCATGCCCTTCTGGGCGGTCTCGATCAGATAGAGCCGCAGGTTCTCGTTGACCGTGAAGGAGAAGCCGCCGACCTCGCCGATCGCCTCGGTGACGCCCTCGAAGAGCCCGGGGTGCTTGTCGACCAGGTGCCGCGCGCCGTAGACGCCGCCCGCCTCCTCGTCCGCGAGGAAGGCGAGCACCACGTCGCGGGGCGGCTTGCGGCCGGTGCGCATCCGGTCGCGGACGACCGCGAGGGTCATCGCGTCCATGTCCTTCATGTCCACGGCGCCGCGGCCCCACAGGCACCCGTCCGCGATCTCGCCCGCGAAGGGGTCGTGCGTCCAGTCGACCGCGTTGGCCGGGACGACGTCGGTGTGGCCGTGGATGAGCAGTGCGGGCCGGGAGGGGTCCTCGCCCTCGATCCGCGCCACGGTCGAGGCGCGCCCCTTGTGGGACTCGAAGATCTGCGGTTCGAGCCCGACCTCGGCGAGCTTCTCCGCCACGTACTCGGCGGCGGCGCGTTCGCCGGGCCCGGAGTGGTCGCCGTAGTTGCTGGTGTCGATCCGGATCAGATCGCGGCAGAGGTCGACGACCTCGTCCTCGCCGCCCCTGCCGCTCCTGCCCGCCCCGGCCGGCTTCGACTCGCTCACGCTGCCTCCTCCTGGTTCGCTGCCGCGGGCCGCCCGGCGGGGCGGACCGCGGCGTGGGTCCTCCGCCATCCTCTCTCTCCGCCCGCCTCAGCCCAAGGCCGCAATGCTCCCGACATGCGCCCGCCACACTCCGCCGGACGGCCGTACCGGCCACGTGATCGAGCACCCCCAGATCTTTGGTATTGTTTTCCTCGTCGGAAGGGCAACGGCCCGGAAGACGAAACACCTGGTCCGGGTGGCGGAATGGCAGACGCGCTAGCTTGAGGTGCTAGTGCCCTTTATCGGGCGTGGGGGTTCAAGTCCCCCCTCGGACACCAGTGAGGAACCCCAGCAATGCTGGGGTTCTTTTGTTTTCCCGGCGCGGCTGTCCCGCGCGTTTTCCCCCGGGTTTTCCCTGCGGCCGGCCCCGGGGGTCCGTGCGTATCATCTGGCGGATGATCACGAACCAGTCCCGGCGCAGGGCGCCGGCGGTCTCTTCGGCCCCCTGCCGCATCACCGTCTGCCGCGGCTGCTGCTGCGGAGATCCGCAGAAGGTGCCGGGCGTCGACCACGCGGGGCAGATACCCCGGCTGCGGGCGGCGTTGGGCGATGCCGCGCAGGTGCGGGCGTCCGAGTGCCTGGACGTGTGCGACCAGGCGAACGTGGTGGTCGTCCAGCCGTCGGCGGCGGGGCGGGCGGCCGGGGGGCGGCCCGTGTGGCTGGGGCTGGTCAACGACGACGACGCGCTCGCGGACATCGCGGCCTGGATACGGGCGGGCGGGCCGGGGCTGGCCGAGCCGCCCGGCGTGCTCGACCTGTACGCGTTCACGGTGTCGCGACGGGTCGGGAAGGGCGTGGAGGAGTAGGCCCGCGGGCCCGCTCCTCCTTCCTCTCCGGTCAGTTCCCGCCCGGCCCGGCCACCGAGGCCGCCGCCTTCTCCAGCTGGAACGCCTCGTTGCCGAGACCGATGCTGCCGTGCACGCCGGGGCGTACGTACTTGAGGACGAGGCCGTAGCCGATGCCCGCGACGACGGCCGCCCCGATGGTGCCGGGCAGGATCCAGCGCAGGGCCGAGCCGGGGTCGGCGCCGAGGAGGACGTCGAAGTCCTTGACCGCGTACGCGGCGATCACGAGGAGGGCGGCCCCGGCGGCGCCGGACGCGACGAGGCGGGGCGCCTGGGCCCGGGCGGCGCCGCGCCGTACGAAGAAGGCGATGACGGCGGCCGACGCGGCGGCCATGAGCACGATCACGCCGAGGGCCCCCACGTTGCCGCTCCAGGTGAACAGCCGCAGGACGGGGGCCGTGGGATCGCCGTGCGGGCGGCCGTCGGTGAGCGCGAAGAGGAGCACCGCGAGCAGCGAGACGATGCTCTGCAGCAGGGATCCGTAGGCGGGGGCGCCGCTCGCGCGGGAGGTGCGGCCGACCGCGGCGGGCAGCAGGCCCTCGCGGCCCATGGCGAAGGCGTAGCGGGCGACGACGTTGTGGAAGCTGAGCATGGCGGCGAACATGCCGGTCACGTAGAAGACGTGCATGACGTCGGTGAAGGTGCTGCCGAGCCGGTCCTCGGTGAGGCCGAAGAGGAGGTCCGGGCCCTGCTCCTGGGCGAGGCCGACGATGTGCCCGGGGCCGGCGGCGACGCTGAGGGCCCATGAGCTGAGCGCGAAGAAGAGGGCGACGAAGCCGACGGCGAGGAAGGTGACGCGGGCGACGACGACGTTCGGGCGGCTGGTCTCCTCGGCGTAGACGGCGGCCTGCTCGAAGCCGACGAAGGCGGCGATGGTGAAGCAGAGGGCGGTGCCGAGCCCGCCGCCGGCGAGGGTCGTGGGGTCGAAGGCGTGGAAGGAGACGCCTTCCGGGCCGGGGCGGGCGACGCCCGCGACGTCGAAGACGACGACCATCACGCACTCGATGAGCAGCAGCACGCCGAGGACCTTGGCGCTGAGGTCTATCTTCAGCCAGCCGAGGACGCCGACGACGAGGACGGCGGCGAGGGCGGGGACCCACCAGGCGACGGAGACGCCGAGGTGCTTGTCGAGCAGGCCGGAGAGCTCGTAGCCGAAGATGCCGTAGATGCCGAACTGCATGGGGCTGTAGGCGACCAGGGCGACGACGGAGGCGGCGGCGCCGGCGGTGCCGCCGAGGCCGCGGGCGATGTACGCGTAGAAGGCGCCGGCGTTGTGGACGTGGCGGCTCATCTCGGCGTAGCCGAAGCTGAAGAGCGTCAGCACCACGCCGAGGATGACGAACAGCAGGGGCTGGCCGACGATGGCCATCGTGCCGTACGTGGTGGGCATGACGCCGGCCGTCACCATGAGGGGCGCGCTGGCGGCCACCACGGACAGGAGCAGGCCGGCGAGCCCTATGCGGTCGGCGCGCAGGCGTCTTTCCTGGCCCTTGAACGTGCTGATCTCGCTCGTGGTGCCCGTCGTCATGGCGGGGTGGTCCTTCCCGTGGGGTGAGCGGGGGCAGTGGTGCGTGGGGGGCGGGGGGCGGCCGGGCGCGCGGTCAGGCGGAGCCGAGGGCGGCGCGGCGCGCGTCCTGGAAGGCGCGGCCCGGGTCCTGGTCGGGATAGGACCAGGGCGCGCGGGTGGCGTGCGGCCCTATGCGCGTGAGGAGGGCCGCCGCCTCGGCGAGCCGGCCTTCGTGGAGCTTGGCGTGGGCGAGGTAGTTGAGGTCGACCTTGCGGCGGGGGTGGACGGCCCGGGCGGCGGTGTCTGTGTTCTCGTCGTTCTCGTCGATGTCCCATTCGAGCCACCAGTCGAAGGCGGCCTTCATCACCTGGCGGGCGCGGCGGCCGGCCCAGTGGCCGGAGCGGGCGGGGTCGCGGGGTTCGAGGCCGGCGCGGGCGAGGACGCGGTAGCGCTCGGCGTGGGCGACGACGGGCAGGACCGCCAACGGCGAGTCGGCGGGCGCCTGTTCGGCGGCCCAGGACGCGAAGTCGTACACCTCGTGCAGGGGGTCGTCGCGGTCGCCCTTCTGGTGCTCGGCGAGGCAGGCGGCCATGAGGTGGTGGGCGTGGTGGTGGTCGCGGTGGCGGGCGCGGACCTGGTCGAAGGCGCGCACGCGCTCGTCGTCGGTGCCGGTGCGGCGGGCGAGGATGAGGACGGCGAGCCAGGGGGACGGGTCGGTGGGGGCCATCCTGGCCGCCACGAGGCAGGCGGCGCGGGCCGTCTCGGGGCTCTCCTTGCCGCTGACGGCGCGGAACACGGCGGCGCAGGCGAGGAGGGCCGCGGCGTCCGGGCTGTCGGGCTCGGCGAGCTGCCACTCGCGCGCCCAGGCGAGGCTGGAGGGACCTTCGGCGAGGACGACGAGGCGGTGTCCGCGGCGGTCCCAGTCGTCGCCGGTCTCGGCGAGCAGATGGCGGGCCTCGGTCCAGCGGCCCCGGGCGAGGGCGTCACGGACGGTGGCGAGTTCGCCGTCGTCCAGGGCGGGGTCGAAGGTCACTCCGTCCTTGCCCCGGGAGCGGGCGGCCCGGGCAGCTTTCCCCAGGGGTGGCGGGGGCGTCATCTGCGGGCTTCCTCCACGGCGTACGTCCCCTCCGGGCGCCTGGGTCGGGGCGTCCGCATGCATCCACGTCAGTCACGCACAGCAAAGCGGTAGTCACTACTCCGAGTCAAGACCTGATCTTGGCACTGACTCGTCATCAACTCACCAGTCGGCAGTTGCGGTTACCGGCGTTCACTCCCCCGCCGGCCGCCACCCGATCCCGCCGCACGCCGCGGCCCGCTCCCCGCGTACACCCTCGCCCGCTCCCGCGCACGCCGGGGCGGCCCGGAGGTACCGTGGAAGCGGCACTTGATCCGCTCGTCCCGCCCCGGACCCGGTCCCGCACAACCAAGCGAGGAACAGGCGTTCGAGTCGTGGCGGGGCACTCCCGGGTGGTGTCGACCGTTGGAGGGGATGGCCGCCCGAAAGAGGGGTACTCGGCCGTCACACCGCCCACAAGGCGGCTATCGTTTTTCTGTCAAGTCCCCGACGACCGAGTGGTCTTGAGGTGCGCGACGTGATGGTCTTCGCCTTCGCCGTGAGCGCGGCCTGCTGCCTGGGCATCGGCTTCGTCCTCCAGCAGAGCGCCGCGCAGCGGGCCCCGATGAGCGATTTTCTCTCCCTGCGGCTCCTGCTCGACCTGGTCCGGATGCCGCGCTGGCTGGCCGGCATCGGGATGATGGTGTGCGGCATGGTGCTCGGCGCGATCGCGCTGGGGCAGGGCGAGGTCTCGCTGGTGGAGCCCCTGCTCGCGACGAACCTGCTGTTCGCGATGGCCCTCTCCCGCTGGCAGACGCGCCAGCCCCTGGGCCGTACGGGATGGGGCGGGCTGTGGCTGCTGGCCGGCGGCGTCGCGGCCTTCATCGTCGCGGGCCGCCCGCACCACGGCGACACCGTCACCGATCCCCTGCGGCACTGGCTGATCATCGGCCTGATGGTGGGCGGCGCCCTCGCCCTGGCGGCGGTCTCCAAGCGGTCGCGGATGAGCATCGAGGCGCCCCTGCTGGCGGTGGCCGCCGGGCTGCTCTACGGCCTGCAGGACGCCCTCACGCGCGTGAGCGGCCAGCGGCTCTCCCACGACGGCTGGACGGCGTTCTTCCTGAGCTGGCAGCCGTACGGGGTGCTGGTGCTCGGCGTGACGGCGCTGGTGTTCGTCCAGAGCGCCTTCGAGACGGCCCCGCTGCGGCTGTCCCTGCCCGCGCTCACGGCGGCGCAGCCGCTGGCGGGCATCGCGTGCGGGGTGGGGTTCCTGGGCGACCGGCTGCACACCTCGCCCGGGGCGCTGGCCTGGGAGGCGGCCGGGCTGGTGGCCATCGTGATCGGCATCGTGCTGATCGGGCGGCATCCGGCGATGCCGTCGGGGACGGCGGAGGTCGGCCGGGTGCGCGACCTGCAGCCGCACTAGCGCTGCGACGGCCGGGCGCCGGTGTTCCTGCGAGCGCTGCTTTCATGGGCGCATGAGCGATCAGGCAGCAAGCAACGAGGCACCGGGCGGTCACGCGGCGGACGACCGGACACCACCGCAGCCCGCGGACGAACTGCTGGACATCGTCGACGAGCAGGACCGGGTGGTGGGCCGGGCCACGCGCGGCGAGTCGTACGCCCGCGGGCTGCGTCACCGCTGTGTGTTCGTCCTCGCCCGGGACGCCGAGGGGCGGATCTTCGTCCACCGGCGGACGCCCGGGAAGCTGGTCTTCCCCTCGCGCCACGACATGTTCGTGGGCGGGGTCGTCGGGTCGGGCGAGTCCTACGACGAGGCGGCGCGGCGGGAGGCCGAGGAGGAGCTGGGCGTGTCGGGGCTGCCGGCGCCGGAGCCGCTGTTCCGGTTCCTCTACGAGGGTCCGGGCGGCTCCTGGTGGTCGGCGGTGTACGAGGTGCGGTGCGAGCTGCCGGTGAACCCGCAGGCGTCGGAGGTGGCCTGGCACGCGTTCCTCACCGAGGCGGAGCTGGAGGAGCGGCTCGGGGAGTGGGAGTGGGTGCCGGACGGCTTCGAGGCGTACCGGCGGCTCCGGGGCCGCTGAGGCCCTGCCGGGCGGGGCCGGGCGTCCACTCCGCGGCGGCGAACGGTAACGGCGCGCCGGGCCGGCGGTGCCGGACGAGCGGCGCCCGCTGCTCGTCCGGCCGCCGGCCCCCGCCCCCACCCGCTAGTCGACCGTGACGACGATCTTGCCCCGGGTGTGCCCCTCCTCGCTCAGCCGGTGCGCTTCCGCCGTGCGTTCCAGCGGGAAGACCTTCGCCACCTCGACGGTGAGCCCTCCGCTCTCCGCCAGGTCGGCGAGGGCGGTGAGGTCGGCCGCGTCGGGGCGGACGAAGACGTAGCGGCCGCCGTAGCCGGTGACGGACGGGTCGGCGACGGAGGCGAGCCGGCCGCCGTGGGCGAGCAGCCCGGGCGAGACGGTGAGCGCCTCCCCGCCGACGAGGTCGAGCACGGAGTCGACGCCCTCCGGAACCAGCGCCCGCACCCGCTCGGCGAGCCCGTCCCCGTACAGCACGGGCTCCGCGCCGAGGGAGCGCAGGTAGTCGTGGTTGCGCTCGCTCGCGGTGCCGATGACGCGGGCGCCGAAGTGCCGCGCGATCTGGACGGCCATGGTGCCCACGCCGCCGGACGCCGCGTGGACCAGCACGGTCTCGCCCTCCCACAGCCGGAGCGCCTTGATCAGCGCCTGGTAGGCGGTGAGCCCGGCCAGCGGGAGGCCCGCGGCCTGCTCGAAGGTGAGGCTCTTCGGCTTGCGCGCGAGGGTCCGTACGGGTGCCGCGACGTATTCGGCGAAGGTGCCGCGGGAGAGGAAGTCCTCCCGGACGTAGCCGATGACCTCGTCGCCCTCGGCGAACTCCGTGGCGTCGGCGCCCGGCCGGACCACGACGCCCGACACGTCCCAGCCGGGGATGACGGGGAAGACCGCGTCGAGGGCCGGGTCGAGGTAGCCGGACCGGGCCTTCCAGTCGACGGGGTTGACCGCGGCGGCCCTGACCTTGATCAGGACGGAGTCGGGGCCGACCTTGGGGTTCGGCCGCTCGCCGTACTCGAGGACCTCGGGCCCTCCGTAGGTCCGGTAGCTGATGGCCTTCATGGGTGGTGCTCCTCGCGGGGGGTCGGGCGGGCCGTACGTGGGGCGGCCGGGGCGGGCGCGCGCGTCAGGCGCCGGCGGGTGCAGTCTCAGCGTCCGCCGCGGCAGCGTGGTCCGCCACTTCGGCGCGCCGGGCGTGGATCGTCCGCAGTCCGGCCCCGGCGACGAGCGCGACCAGCAGGAACGCCGTGCCCGCGATGACGAAGGTCAGCGTGAACTGGCTCTCGGCGGGCAGCTTGGGAGCGCCCGGCGGCAGGTGCTCCAGGCTCTTGGAGGCCAGGACCGTGGTGATCATGGCGCTGCCGATGGCGCTGCCCGTGGAGCGGGAGATGGAGTTGATGCCGTTGGCGATGCCGGTCTGCCGGGGCGGGACGCTGGCCACGATCACGGCGGGCATGGCGGCGTAGCCGAAGCTGATGGCGGCGCCGACGAACATCCCGGCGGCGATCACGGAGATCGTGTGCTCGTGGTCGAGGGCGATCCACACGAAGCCGGCGGTGCCGATGAGGGAGGCGAGGAGCAGGACGAGGCGGGGGCCCTTGTGGCGGACGAGCTGGCCGCCGACCGGGGCGGCGAGCAGCGACACGATGGTGCTGGGCAGCAGGTACTCCACGGAGGCGCGCAGCACGCTGGCCGAGAAGCCGTATCCGGCGATCTTCTCCGGCATCTGGACGAGGTAGGACACGCCGATGAAGAGGGCGAAGGAGCCGAAGCCGACGAGGAGGCCCGCGATGTTGGCGAAGAGCACCGGGCGGTGGGCGAACATCTTCATGTCGACCAGCGGCTCGCGCACCTTGCGCTCGACCAGCGTCCACAGCGCGGCCATCACGACGGCGCCGGCGAAGCAGCCGATGGTGCGGCCGGAGGACCAGCCCCACTCGTGGCCCTGGGTGATGGGCAGCAGGAGCAGGACGAGGGTGGCGGCCAGGGTGAGCGCGCCCAGGACGTCGGTGCGGCCGCCGGTGGTCTCGCGGGTGGCGGGGACCAGGAAGACGACGGCGAGGAGGGCGAGCGAGGCGAGGCCGGTGGCCAGCCAGAAGGCGCTGCGGTAGTCGGGGTTGTCGCCGGAGGTGAGCAGGCCGGTGGCGACGAGCGCGAGGCCGCTGCCGAAGGCGAGGGTGCCGCTGACCATGGCCATGGCGCCGGGGAGCTTCGCCGGGCGGACCTCCTCGCGCAGCACGGAGAGCGCGAGCGGGAAGATCGCGGTGGCGGCGCCCTGGAGCACGCGGCCGACGATCAGCCACAGCAGGGAGTGGGTGACGGCGGCGAGGACGGAGCCGGCGACCATCACGACCAGCACGCCGACCAGGGTCTTCTTCTTGCCGTGCTGGTCGCCGAAGCGGCCGAGCAGCGGGGTGAAGACGGCGGCGGAGAGCAGGGTCGCCGTGGTGACCCAGCTGACGTTGGCGGAGGTGGTCTCCAGGTCGTTCTGGATGAGGCCGAGGATCGGGACGACCAGGGTCTGCATCATCGAGACGACCATGGCGGCAAGGCTCAGGGCGAAGACGATGACCGTCTCGTTGCGCTGAGTGCCGGGCGCTGCGGGGGCCTGGGAGGACATGGGGCGGTGGGGTTCCTTCGGGGTTCCGGCGTTACTTCACGACATTGATGCTTGAGATCGTCAAGCAACCCGGTCCACGGTAGGCCCGGATACTTCAGGTAGTCAAGTTAATGTTTTATTACCTCAACCTCTTGAGTACACTCGAGCCATGACTGCCACCCCACCCCGGACCCCGACCAAGGCACAGCTCCTGGAGCTCGTGGCGGCGCTCGGCACCGCCCAGTGGCAGGACTTCGCCGCCGCCGCTGCCCGGCACGGCCTCACGTCCGTCCAGGCCAAGCTGCTCGCCCAGCTCAAGGGCCCGGTCCCGATGCGCGGCCTCGCCACGCTGCTGGTCTGCGACGCCTCCAACGTCACCGGCATCGTGGACCGCCTGGAGGCCCGCGGCCTGGTGCGCCGCGAGCCCGACCCGTCCGACCGGCGCGTGAAGAACGTGGTCGCCACCGACGAGGGCCACGAGACCATCCGCCGCGTCCGCGCCGAGATGCAGGCCACCCACAGCGCGCTCGACGCCCTCGACGAGGAGGAGCGCACCACGCTGTACGGGCTGCTGGAGCGGCTGCGCCCGGGCATGGAGCACCGCGGCTGACACCCTCCGCGCCGTCCTCCCCGCGCCCGTATTCTGACGGGCAGTCCGTTCCGCGCACCCGGCGCGGAGGCAAGGGGAGGTCTTCCATGTGCAGCACGAGCCCGGTCGCGCCCGCAGGCGCGGAGCCGACCGAGCCCTACACCGTCGAGCTCGCCCCCGGTGTCAGGGCCTTCGTCCAGCCCGACGGAGGCTGGTGCCTGAACAACGCGGGCATCGTGACCGGCGGCGGCCGGACGGCCCTGATCGACACCACGGCGACCGAGCGCCGCGCGCGCCTGCTGCGCGACGCCGTCACGGACTCCGGCGCCCCCCTGCCCTCCACCATCGTCAACACGCACCACCACGGTGACCACACCTACGGCAACTTCGTCTTCCCGGAGGCCACGGTCGTCGGCCACCGCGAGTGCCGCCGGGAGACCCTCGCCGCCGGCCTGCAGCTGCACGGGATCTGGCCCGGGGTCGAGTACGGCGACGTCCGGATCACCCCCGCCGAGGTCACCTACGAGGACGCGCTCACGCTGCACGTCGGCGACACCGAGGTCCGGCTGATCCACCCCGGCCCGGCGCACACCACCGGCGACACCATCGCCTGGCTGCCGGAGCAGCGCATCGTCTTCACCGGCGACCTCGTCTTCAACGGCGGCACCCCCTTCCTCCTGATGGGCTCCCTCGCGGGCTCCCTGCGCTCCCTCGAAGTGCTGCGCGGCCTGGACGCCGAGACGGTCGTCCCCGGCCACGGCCCGGTCACCGACCCCGGCGCGTACGACGTCCTGGAGCGCTACTTCCGCTGGCTCCAGGACCTGGCCCGCACGGAGCACGCCGCCGGCCGCACCCCCCTGGAGGCCGCCCGCGCCGCCGACCTGGGCGAGTTCGCCGGCCTGCGCGAGAGCGAACGCCTGGTCGCCAACCTGCACCGCGCCTACGCCGAACTGGACGGCCTGCCCCTGGCGGCCCCCCTCGACATGCCGGTGGTCATCGGCGACATGATGGCGATGAACGGCGGGCAACTGATGACCTGCCACGCGTAGTCCGTGCCCGGCGCACCCTGGACGGCATACCGACCGGTCGGCATGATGGCCTGCGGACGGAGCGGTCAACTCCCCTGACGAGGAGCGTGCGATGAGCAAGGGCAATCCTCCCGGACTCGATCCGGAGCGGCTGCGGGGCCTGCTGGACCGGGAGCTTCCCGGGCTGGTGGGCGGGGAGCTGACGGCCGAGCTGATCGAGGGGGGACGGTCCAACCTCACCTACGCCGTCACCGACGGAACGGGCCGCTGGGTCGTGCGCCGTCCGCCGCTCGGCCACGTGCTGGCCACCGCGCACGACATGCGGCGCGAGCACCGGGTGATCAGTGCGCTGCACCGGACGGCGGTGCCGGTGCCCGAGGCGCTGCTGCTGTGCGAGGACGAGAGCGTTCTCGGGGCGCCGTTCTACGTGATGGAGTTCGTGGAGGGGACGCCGTACCGGACGGCCGGGCAGCTCTCGGCCATCGGGCCCGTCCGCACCCGCGAGGTCGTGCTGGGGCTGGCGGACACGCTCGTGCAGTTGCACGCCGTCGACCCGGAGGCGGCCGGGCTCGCGGACTTCGGGCGGCCGGACGGCTTCCTGGAGCGGCAGTTGCGGCGCTGGGGCAAGCAGCTGGAGGCCTCCCGCAGCCGGGAGCTGCCCGGCATCGACGCGCTGCGCTCCGGCCTGGCCGCGGCGCTGCCCGCCTCCCCCGCCGCCACCGTCGTGCACGGCGACTACCGGCTCGACAACGTCCTGATCGGCACGGACGACAGGGTCGCCGCCGTCCTCGACTGGGAGATGTCCACGCTCGGCGACCCGCTCACCGACCTCGGGCTGCTGGTGATGTACAGCGAGCAGGAGCCCGTGCCCGGCTCCCCCATCAGCACGACGCGCGAGGCCCCGGGGCACCCCGGTCCCGCCGAGATCGTGGAGCGCTACGCCGCCGCCTCCGGCCGCGACGTCTCCGCGCTGCCCTGGTACACGGCCTTCGCCTACTTCAAGCTCGCCGTGATCCTGGAGGGCATCCACTACCGCTACACCCTCGGGCAGACCGTCGGCGCCGGCTTCGACCGCATCGGGCAGCTCGTCCCGTACTTCATCGACAACGGACTCACCACCCTGCGGAAGGGCTGACCCGCCATGGACTTCGCCTTCGACGCGCGCACCGAGGAACTGCGCGGGCGGCTGCTCGCGTTCATGGACGAGCACGTGTACCCGGCGGAAGCCGTCGCCGAGGAGCAGCGGGCCGGCCTCGCCGACCCGTGGACCCCGCCGCCGGTCGTCGCCGAGCTGCAGCAGGAGGCGCGGCGGCAAGGGCTGTGGAACCTCTTCCTTCCCGACGAGGAGCACGGCGCCGGGCTCACCAACCTCCAGTACGCGCCGCTCGCCGAGATCACCGGCCGCAGCCCGCAGCTGGCCCCCACCGCCCTCAACTGCGCGGCCCCCGACACCGGGAACATGGAGCTGCTCGCCCAGTTCGGCACCGAGGAGCAGCGCAAGCGCTGGCTGGAGCCGCTGCTCGCCGGGCGGATCCGGTCGGCGTTCGCGATGACGGAGCCCGAGGTCGCCTCGTCCGACGCGACGAACATCGGGACCCGCATCGAGCGCGACGGCGACGCGTACGTCATCACCGGCCGCAAGTGGTACATCTCCGGGGCCATGAACCCCGCTTGCGAGATCTTCGTCGTGATGGGCAAGACCGACCCGGACGGCGACGACCCGCGGAGCCAGCAGTCGATGGTGCTGGTCCCCCGGGACACCCCCGGCCTGGAGGTCCGGCGCGCCATGCGCGTCTACGGCTACGAGGACCACTACCACGGCGGCCACGCCGAGGTCGTCCTCGACCGCGTGCGGGTGCCGGTGACGAACCTCGTCGGCGAGGAGGGCGGCGGCTTCGCCATCGCCCAGGCCCGGCTCGGCCCCGGCCGCATCCACCACTGCATGCGGCTGATCGGCATGGCCGAGCGGGCGATCGAGCTCATGTGCCGGCGCGCCCTGGACCGTACGGCCTTCGGCAAGCCGCTGGCCGGGCAGGGCGTCGTACAGCAGTGGATCGCCGACTCCCGGGTGGCGGTGGAGCAGTTGAGGCTGCTGGTGCTCAAGACGGCGTGGCTGATGGACACCGTGGGCAACCGCGGCGCGCACACCGAGATCCAGGCCATCAAGATCGCCACCCCGCGCACGGTCGCCGGCATCATCGACAAGGCCGTCCAGCTGCACGGGGCGGGCGGCGTGAGCCAGGACTTCCCCCTGGCGGAGCTCTGGGCGGCGGCGCGGACGCTGCAGCTGGCCGACGGGCCCGACGAGGTGCACCAGCGCTCGCTGGCGCGCCGCGAGTTGCGGCAGTACCGGTGACCACCGACTACGCATACCGGTAGCCGCGCGGGCCGCCCCGCGGCGTACCGGCCTCGCGCCGCGGGCAGGAATATCTGTACGAACGAGGCCGGAGGGGGAGGTCGCATGGCGGCCAAGTGGAAGGTGCGGGGGCCGCGGAACGCCGTGCGGCTCGGCGGACTGCCGTTCGCGGCGGCGGCGCTGACCGCCACCGTCGCGCTCTACATGGCGCTCGTGGCGTTCGGCAACATCACCGACTTCGGCACCAACCGGGAGTTCGTCCGGCACGTCCTGGCGATGGACACGACCTTCCAGGACGACGACCTGATGTGGCGGGCCATCACGGACCGCACGCTGCAGGACATCGCCTACGTCGCCATCATCGTCTGGGAGACGCTGGCCGCCGTGGTGCTCGTGGCCGGGACCGTCCTGTGGGTGCGCGGGCTCACGCGTCCGGGCGCCGGCTTCCAGCGCGCGCGGCGGGTCAGCACGCTGGGTCTGGTGATGGTCCTGCTGCTGTTCGGGGCGGGGTTCATCGCGATCGGCGGCGAGTGGTTCGCCATGTGGCAGTCGCAGAAGTGGAACGGCCTCCAGGCCGCCGGGCGGAACTTTCTGCTGGCCGGGTTCGTGCTCGTGCTGATCCACCTGCCGTCGCCGCAGTGGCAGTCCCAGCGGTAGCCCGCCGCTCCTGCGCCTCCAGCGCTTCCTGCGCGCCTCCTACGGCTGCTCGGAGAAGACCACGAGGGACCGGCCGCCCCGCCCCGCGAGCATGTCCTCGAACGCGCCCGCGATGCCGTCGAGGCCGATCCGCGCCGTCACCAGGGCGGACAGGTCGAAGCGGCCCTCGCGGACGTGCCCGGCGATGACCGGCAGGTCCTCGGCGGGATCGCTGTTGCCGTAGACGCAGCCCGAGAGGGTGCGCCCGAAGTAGAACAGCTCCAGCGCGGAGAACGTCACCTGCTGGTCCATCCCGCCGATGCCGACGACGGTCGTCCGGCCGCCCTTGCGCGTCGACGACCAGGCCGTGCGGATCGCGTCCGCCCGCCCCGCGCACTCGACGGCCACGTCCGCGCCCCGCCCGCCGGTGAGCCCGCGGACGGCCTTGGCCGTGTCCGCGCCCGCGACGACGAAGTCGGTGGCGCCGGCCGCCCGGGCCAGCTCCTCCTTCTCCGGGGAGACGTCCACGGCCACGATCGTGCCCGCGCCGGCGATCCGCGCGGACTGCAGGGTGGCGAGCCCGACCCCGCCGACGCCGTACACCGCGACCGACTCGCCCTCGCGCACCCGCGCGGAGTGGTGCACCGCGCCGTAGCCGGTGAGCACGGCGCAGCCCAGGAGGGCCGCCTCGACGGGCGGGATCCCCGCGGGCATCGGAATGGCCGCGTCCGCCCGGACGACGGTCTCCTCGGCGAAGACGGCGGTGCCGAGGCCCGGGTAGAGCGCGCTGCCGTCGGCGGCGAGGCGCGCGTACGGGGCGCCCGCGGCCGCCGCGGAGCCCGCGCACAGCCAGGGCTCGCCGATCCCGCAGAAGTGGCAGCCGCCGCAGGAGGGCGCCCAGTTGAGGACGACGAGATCGCCCGGCGCCACATGGGTCACCCCCTCGCCGACGGCGGTGACCCGGCCCGCGCCCTCGTGCCCGAGGACGGCGGGCACGGGCTGGCGCAGCGTCCCGTTGGCCAGGGAGAGGTCGGAGTGGCACACCCCCGCGGCGGCGAGCCGGATCCGCACCTGCCCGGGGCCGGGGCCGGGCAGATCGATCTCGGTTATCCGCAGCGGGGCACCCACGGCGGGCAGGACAGCGGCGCGGACCATGCCATTCCTCTCGACGGTGCGGGGGCGCGCAAGCACGTACGGCCATGCAGGTATACGCCCGTACAGCTACGACGGTGCAGGCGTGCGGGTCAGAACTGGAGCGACTTCGTCTGGAGGTACTCCCCCAGCCCGTGCACGCCCATCTCCCGGCCCACGCCCGACTCCTTGTAGCCGCCGAAGGGCGCCAGGATGTTGAACCTGCCGCCGTTGATCTCCACCTGACCGGCCTCCAGGCGCCGGGCGAAGGCCGCGGCCTTCTCCTCGTCGGCGGCCCAGACCGCGGCGGCGAGACCGTAGACCGTGCCGTTGGCGATGCGGGCGGCCTCGTCCTCGTCGTGGTACTTGATGAGGGAGATCACGGGGCCGAAGATCTCCTCCTGGGCGATGGTCATCTCGGGCGTGACGTCGGCGAAGACGGTCGGGCTGACGTAGTAGCCCTTGTCGTGGCCCTCGGGGGGCGTCGCGCCGCCCGCGACGAGGCGTGCCCCCTCCTCGATGCCTTTGTCGATGTAGCCCCGCACGCGCGCCTGCTGCTTGGCGTTGACGACCGGTCCCACCCGGACCCCGTCCCGCGTGGGGTCGCCGGGCGTGAACTCCGCGACCGCGGCGGCGGCGAGGGAGACGGCCTCCTCGTACACGTCGGCGTGGACGAGCGTGCGGGTGAGGGCGTTGCAGGACTGGCCGGTGTTGCGGCACACGTCGGCGACGTTCGCGGCGACGGCCTTGGCGAGGTCCGCGCCGGGCAGGATGACGTTGGCGGACTTGCCGCCCAGCTCCAGGGCGACGCGCTTGACGGCCGCGCCGGCGATCGCGCCGATCCGCTTGCCCACGGCCGTGGAGCCGGTGAAGGAGACGAGGTCGACGCCGGGGTGCTCGGCGAGCGCCTGCCCGGCCACGGGGCCGAGGCCGGTGACGAGGTTGAAGACGCCCGCGGGGACCCCGGCCGCGTCCACGCACTCGGCGAAGAGCTGTGCGGTCAGGGGGGTGTCCTCGGCGGGCTTGAGGACGATCGTGCAGCCCGCGGCCAGCGCCGGGGCGACCTTGGACACGATCTGGTGGAGCGGGTAGTTCCAGGGCGTGATGGCGCCGACGACGCCCACCGGTTCGTGGAGCACGGTCGAATTGTCGATCCGCTCCTCGAAGGGGTGGCTCGCGGCGAGCTCGGCGTACGAACCGGCGACGGCGATCGGCAGCCCGGTGTGGACGCGCTGCGCGAACCCCTTGGGCGAGCCGAGCTCGGCCGTGACCGTGGCGGCGATCTCGTCCTGGCGGGCGGCGAGCGCGTCGCGCAGGGCGGCGATGTACTCCCCGCGCTGCGCGGGCGGGGTGGCCGCCCAGCCGGGCAGGGCGGCGCGGGCGGCCCGGACGGCGGCGTCGACGTCCCGGGCGTCCCCGGCCGGAACGGCGCCGATGACCTGCTCGTCGGCCGGGTTCACGACCTCGATCGTCCCGGAGCCGGCGGCGGGCCGCCAGCTGCCGTCGATGTACATGCCGTCATGCGCGCTCACGGGTCGTCTCCTCGCAACAGCAGAAGCGGAACGGAAAGATCGGAAAGACTGCGGAAATCCCCACGCTAGCGCCGTACGCACCGCCCGTACCAGAGTGTGCCCCCGCCGCGGGTGTGGCCGTCGTCTCAATGCCGGAAGCCGCCGGTCACGTAAGGTCTGAGCTGTGCCGCAGATTTCGTACAAGATCCAGGAACTGACCGTCGGCCAGCTGTCCGCGCGCAGCGGCGCGGCCGTCTCGGCGCTGCACTTCTACGAGACCAAGGGCTTGATCAGCAGCCGCCGCACGGCCGGCAACCAGCGCCGCTACGACCGTGACGCCCTGCGCCGCGTGGCCTTCATCCGGGCCGCGCAGCGCGTCGGCATCCCGCTGGCCACGATTCGGGAGGCGCTCGCGGAGCTGCCCGACGAGCGCACTCCGAACAAGGAGGACTGGGCCCGGCTGTCGGAGACCTGGCGCGGCGAGCTGGAGCAGCGCATCAAGCAGCTGACCCGGCTGCGCGACCACTTGGACGACTGCATCGGCTGCGGCTGCCTGTCCCTGGCGAACTGCGCGCTGTCCAACCCCGACGACCTCATCGGCATGCAGGGAGCGGGCTCGCGGCTGCTGGTCGAGAGCTGACGGGCGCACGGGCGCGGGCCGGGCTACGGCAGGCCCGGTCCGTCCGCCCGCGCGTCCGTCCGCGCGTCACCAGAGGGCGGGCCGCCGCCCGGCCCACGGGCGGGCCTCCTCCAGCTGGGCGGAGAGCGAGATGAGCGTGGCCTCGTCGCCGTAGCGGCCGCCGAGCATGACCCCGACGGGCAGGCCCTCGGGCGTCCAGTGCAGCGGCAGGCTCACGGCCGGCTGGCCGGTCGCGTTGTAGAGCGGGCAGAACGGTGTGAAGGCGGGGACGGCCGCGAACTCCCCTGCCGGGTCCGCGTCGTTGCGCAGCCCGCCGACGGGCAGCGGGAGCCCGGCGAGGGTGGGCGACAGGAGCACGTCGTAGCCGGTGCCGTGCGGCTGGAGGACGTCGGCGACGAGCTGGGCCATCCCCCGCAGCCGCTGGAGGGCGGCGGCGAACTCCGTCCCGGTGACGCCGGCTCCGCGCTCGCGCAGGTGGCGGGTGAGGGGCAGCAGGAGCTCCTCGCGGCCCGGCGGCACGGGCAGGAGCGTCGACATCACTTCCCAGGCGCGGCCGAAGGACAGGCCGAGGGTCTCGTCGCCGGGGAGGGTGAGGTCCTCCACCTCGTGGCCGAGTTCCCGCAGCAGGTCCGCGGTCTGCTCCACGGCCCGCCGGCACTCGGGGTGCACCTCCACCCCCGGGACGGGCGCCTCCGTGATGCGGCCGATCCGCAGCCGGCCCGGGGTGCGCCGCGCGGCGCCGGTGAACGTCTCGCCGGGCGGGAGCGAGGGCGCGGCGTACGGGTCGCCGGGCATCGGGCCCGCGAGCACGTCGAGGAGGGCGGCGCCGTCCGCGACCGTACGGGCCAGCGGCCCCTGCGTCAGGAGGCCGGTCACGTCGTGCAGGTGCGGGCCCGTACTCACCCGGCCGCGGCTGGGTTTGATGCCGAACAGGCCGCACGCGGAGGCCGGGATGCGGATGGAGCCGCCGCCGTCAGTGGCGTGCGCGAGCGGTGCGAGGCCCGCGGCGACCGCGGCCGCCGCCCCGCCGCTGGACCCGCCCGCGGACCGGTCGAGGTCCCAGGGGGTGCGGGCGGGCGGCGCCACGTCGTTCTCGGTGTGCGGGGGCAGGCCGAATTCGGGCGTGTTGGTCTTGCCCAGCAGGATCGTGCCCGCTTCCCGCAGCCGGGTCACCACGTGGTCGTCCGTCGTCGGGACGTAGTCGGCGAGCGCCGCCGAGCCCATCGTGCAGCGCACGCCGGCGACCTGGCTGAGGTCCTTGACCGGTACGGGCACGCCGTGCAGGGGCGGCAGCGCGCGGCCCTCCCGCCGGGCGGCCAGGGCCGCGCTCCCGGCTTCGTCCGCCTGCTTCCGCGCCGTCTCGGGGGTGACGGTGATGAACGCCCCGACGGTGGCGTCCAGCCGCTCGATGCGCTCCAGGTAGTGCTCAGTCAGCTCGGCCGGCGAGACTTCGCCGGCCCGCACCGCCGCCCCCTGCTCCAACGCGGTCAGATCGTGCAACTGCGCCATGCCGCCCGCCTCTTCCTCCACACCGGTGTGCCGTGCACTGATCTTCGCACCGCCGGCGGACGGCGGACACCCCCTTCCCGGCCTCCTCGGTGTCCTTTTCCTTGCGGTCGCGGAACCGCTCACACCGCCGCGTAGCGGTCCTCCAGCACCCGGCGGCGGGCCGCGGCGAGCGCCCCCGCGGTCAGGACGGGCGCGGGCACGACGATGCCGCAGTCCGCGCAGACGGGGCCCTGCGCGGGGCAGCGGTCCAGATCGGGGCGCCATTCGAGACGGTCCTGCGTGCAGACCGGGCAGGAGTCACCGGGCTCGGCCTCCATGGCGGCGATCACCCGGCGCAGCACGTCGGAGAGCCGGGCGGCCGGGTAGACGGTGGGGCTCACGCAGGGCACGATGTCGCAGCCGCCCCAGGTGTTGCGGTGCCAGGCGTCGACGGCCGCGGGCTGCCGGATGCCGTCGTGCTTCTCCCGCTTGCGGCGGTCGGCGAAGGAGGCCTCGTAGGCCAGCCAGACCGCGCGGGCCTCCTCCAGTTCGGTCAGCGCGACGACCAGCCGGGCCGGGTCGGGGGCCCGGTCGGCCGGGGCGATCCCGGCCAGCTCGCACAGGTGGTGCCAGGTCGCCCGGTGCCCGTACGGGGCGAAGCGCTCGAGGCACTTGCGCAGGGAGGTCCGCCGCAAGGCGATGGTGTTCCGTGGATTGCGCACCTCTCGTGCGAGTGCTCTGAAACCTGCCACTGCATCCCACCTCCGACAGCGCGGACTCGGATCGACATGGAAGGGACGTAACTCATCGCCATTCGGATCCATCGGCCGCGGTGTGCGCCCGACTCCGCTCTGCTACCCCGAAGTCGCGGCGGGATGTGGGGACGCGAAAAGGTGGCGGATCCTCACTCTCCACTCACTCTTCGTTCACGCTCGGACGGTTCGGTTCACGACCGGGGCGGCAGGATCCGCCCGGCCAGGAGGATGACGCGGGCCAGTTCCTCGTGGCAGATGTCGCTGTGGGCGCCCGACGGGGGTCCGCCGCGGGCGACGACCGACGACGCGTCCACGCTCACGCAGCCCTCTGCGGGCAGTGCGCCGCCCAGGGCCTCGTCCAGGGCGATCCGGGCGCAGGGGTCCGTGGCCTGGATGCCGTCGTGGCCGATCGCGCCCCACCTGCTGCCGTCGATCCCGAGGATCTCGTCGTCCTCGCGGGACACGCAGGACGCGAGCGGGTAGAGGGTGCCCAGCGCCGAGTCGTGGCGCGAGTGGCAGGCCACCAGCGGTCCGCGGATCCGCCGCTGGAGTCCGTCGAGCGCCCCGCCGCGGCCCGTGTCGAACGGGAGGCGGGACGAGAAGGCGTAGTGCGAGAAGGCCCCTTGGAGGAGGGTGAGGCTGCTCAGGCAGGTGCCGTCGTCGGGCAGGGCGCGCAGCGCGTAGGACACGAGGCGGGCGCCGAAGCTGTGCCCGGCCAGGTGCACGCGCAGGCCGGTGGCGGATTCGGCCAGCAGGGCGAGCGCGGGCCCCAGGCCCTTCTCGCCGACGGTGCCCGCGCGCTCCTTCATCGTGAAGTACGACATCTGCCGCAGGACTTCGAGGGCGCCGCCCCACAGCCGTTTCAGGCCGCCGCCGAGGAAGGCCGGCGGCAGCGCGCCCATGCGGTCCAGGGCGGTGGCGAAGGTCTCGCAGACCTGCCGGGGGTCACCGGTGAGCAGATGGGCGCCCTCGTCCTGCGTGTCCTCCGCGGGCGGGGCCGCGGCTCCTCGCGGCCGCGCGGGGGCGAGACCGCGGACGAGAGTGACGAATTCCTCCAGGCGCGCCGGGTCCCCGGGCTGCTCCGCGGCCAGTTCGGCGATCCGGTCCATCACGGCCCGCTCGCAGGGCAGAATCCTGATCAGCGCCTCGCGGGTGGCGGCGTCGAGGACGGGCGGGGCGGGGGCCCCGGCCGCGGCCGCCTGCGGGAAGTCGGGGATCTCCTCCCCGGGGAAGCGCATCGACGGCCAGATGACGCCCGCGTAGCCGGCGCGGACGCCGGTCGCGCCGCGGAGCAGGCCCGGGAAGGGCGCGTAGAAGCGGGAGTAGAGGCCGGTGGCCCTGGGCCTGTCGTTGTTCCAGCCGTGTGCGAACACCACCAGGTCGGTGAGGCCCGCGCTCACGGCCCCGCGTATCAGGGCGTCGCGCTCGCCGGCGTCGGCGTCCCCGTCGGCGTCGAACGTGAGCTCCCAGTACGGTTCCGCACTCATGCCGGACATGGCACTCCCCCTCGAGCAGCCCGATGCCGGCGCATCGTCCCGCTGCCGAGGGGGACTGTCCAGACTTCCGTCACACGGTTCACGCTTCCGTGGCGGGGAACCGCGCGCACCGCGGTTCAAAGCATCGTCAGGGGGCCAGCAGTTCGGCCGCGCGGACGCGGTGGACGTGCAGGAGGAGGTCGTACGAGCGGCCGAGCGCGGTCATGTACTCCGGCACCGGGTAGGCGGTGCCGATGTTGCGGGTCGGCCGGGCGCCGGCCAGCCAGTCCCGCGCGGCGGGGGGCGCGGTGCGCATGTCGAGCAGCCAGGCCGGGCGGTGGGCGACCCGGTCGAGGGTGTGCTCGTTGCTGCCGGGGGCGGCCGGACCGAGGGTGACGGGCTTCGTGCGCCCCTGGTCGTCGAGGGTGTTGAAGGAGCCCTCGGAGAAGGTGAGCCGGACGTTGACGTACGCCGTGCCCAGCCGGTCGCGCAGGAACGCGCCCTGTGACTTCGGGTACTGCGCCGGGTCGTCGCTCACGTAGGCGACGTGGGCGTTGTGCGCGGACAGCATGACCTTCTGCCCGGTGTGCCGCTGCCACCAGACGGTGTTGGCGGCCATGACCTCGTCGCGGTAGCGCATGCAGTCGGCGACGGCCTTCGGGTCGTCGAGGTCGTAGACGTACATCCCGGCGGCCTGGGCGACGGCGCGCGCGTCCTGCACGGCGCTCTCGAAGGCGCGGCGGTCGCCGCGGGGGTGCTGCCCGGCCAGCAGGCCGTGGGCCTCCCGGGCCCGGGAGGCGTTCGCGCGCCGTTCGGCGAGCGGCTGTTTCAGCAGCGCCTGCATGGTGTCCCGGACGCTCGTGCCGGGCGCGGGGCGCTGCCCGCGGTAGAGCTCGGTGAAGCGGGGCAGGAGGTCCGGGTGGTGCTCGCGGACGTAGCCGGTCACGCGGTCGAAGAGGCCGGGGCCCGCGTAGGCCGCGTCGTTGCCCATGAACTGCACCTTGCGGGCGTGCTGGGTGTTGTAGTCGCGCATCCACTCGATGAGGGCGAGGTACTCGCGCGTGTTCCACAGGCGGTACGCGTCCTGGAACTCCTCGCGCATGATCTGCCGCACGTCGCCCGTGCCGTGCAGCACGTAGTCGTTGATGCGCAGGCCCGTGCTCCAGTTGGCCTCCAGGGCGAAGGTCGTGAACCCCTTCTCCTCCACGAGGTAGCGGAAGATGCGGTGCTTGTTGGTGAAGAACTCGTGCGAGCTGTGGGTGGCCTCGCCCACGCCGACGACCTCGGCGTCGCCGGCCATGGCGCCGAGCGGGCGCAGGTCCGCGAGGCTGCCGGCCGGATCGGTGGTGCGCAGGGGGTGGGCCGCGGCGGCGAGCGCCGCGACGGGACCGGCGGGACGGGCGCGCGCCTGCTGCACGAGGAGCGGGGCCCAGGAGAGGACGCACAGGAGCAGGGTGAGCAGCAGGGCGGCGGGGAGGCCGGTGCGCCGGCGGCGCTGCGGGTTCATGGGGGACCTTCCTCGGGTCGGCGGGCCGTACGGCGACGGCCCGTCCCACGATTCCGCGCGCGCCGCTTCGGCCGCCATCCGGTCCGCCCCCGGGGCGGGGTGTGGGCAACCCCCGGGCGGCGCGGGGGACGTCAGTCGTAGAGCAGGTGCTCCTCGCGCACCGAGCGGAAGGCCTCCAGCCCGGGCTGCCAGGCCTCCACGATGTCGTCCACGGACGCCCCGGCGTCGGTCATGGTGCGCACGGACGCCGTCCCCGCGAGCCGGTCGATCCACCGGTCCGGGCGCCACGCGAAGCCCGGCCACACCCGTTTGGCCGTCACGAGCAGCGCGACGCCGGTCCGCACCGGCCGGTACGCCGCCGGGTCGTGCACGTGCAGCTGGACCCCGCCGATGGTGCGCCCCTGGAACTTGGAGAAGGCGGGCACCGCGTAGGCCTCGCGGAAGCGCACGCCCGGCAGGTCCAGCGCGTTCAGGGCGTCGGCCCAGCGGTGGTCGATGCCCTCGGCGCCGACGAGTTCGAACGGGAGGGTCGTGCCGCGCCCCTCGGAGAGGGTCGTGCCCTCCAGCAGGCAGGTTCCCGCGTACGCGAGGGCGGTGCCGGGCGTGGGCATGTTGGGGCTGGGCGGCACCCAGGGCAGCCCGGTGGCGTCGAAGAAGTCGCCGCGCCGCCAGCCGCTCAGCGGCACGGTCTCCAGCCGCGCGGGCCGCCCGGCGACCGCCGGCACGTGCACCGCGTTGAAGAGCCGGGCCAGTTCGGCCACGGTCATGCCGTGCGCCTGCGCGACCGGCTCGCGGCCCACGCCCGAGGCCAGGGGGCGCTCCAGGACCGGCCCGTGCGCGCCGCGGCCGGTCACCGGGTTGGGCCGGTCCAGGACCACGACCCGCAGGCCCGCGAGCGCCGCGGCGATCAGGCAGTCGTACAGCGTCCAGACGTACGTGTAGAAGCGCGCGCCCACGTCCTGGATGTCGAACAGGACGGTGTCGGTCCCGGTGCGGCCGAACAGGCCGGCGAGCTCGCGGCCCCGTTTGCCGTAGATGTCGTGGACCGGCAGCCCGGTCGCCGGGTCCGTGCCCGTGGCTTCGGCGCCGCCGGCCTGGGCCGTGCCGCGGAAGCCGTGCTCGGGGCCGAAGACCGCCCGGAGGTCCACGCGGCGGTCCGCGTGCAGGACGTCCACGATGTGCCGCAGGCCTGCGGTGACGCCGGTGGGGTTGGTGACGACGCCGACGCGCTGCCCGGCGAGCAGAGCGTAGCCTTCGTCCGCCAGCCGGTCGAAGCCGGTGCGGACGCGCGGGGCGGCCGCGGCCTGCGCGGGCCGGGCGGCGGGGTACGCGAGCGCGCCCGCGGCGGCCGTGCCCAGGAGCCGGCGGCGCGTCACGTTCCGTGGGTTCGGGGGGAGTCCCCCGGGAGGGTGCCGCATGGGAACGGACAGTACTGGCCGCGCGGGCCGTCTCCCGGGGAGACACCGCCGGAGGGCGTGCCTCCGGGCCGGTTCCGGCCTCTTCCCCCGGTACATACCGACTGGTTAGTCTGCGCCGTGCAGCCGAGCCGAGGGAGACCGAGCGTGAGCATCGTGCGGGACGCGGGAGTTGTCGTCACGGGGGCGGGAGGCGGCATCGGCGCCGCGCTCGCCCGCCGGTTCGCGGCCGAAGGCGCGCGGGTCGTGGTCAACGACCTCGACCCCGCCAAGGCCGAGGCGGTCGCGGCGGAGATCGGCGCGACGGCCGTGCCCGGCGACGCGTCCGGCATCGTGCCGGCCGCCCGCGAGGCGCTCGGGGGCCGCGTCGACGTCTACTGCGCCAATGCGGGCGTCGCCCCGGCCGGCGGCCCCGAGGCGGAGGAGGACCTCTGGGAGGCCGCCTGGGACGTCAACGTCATGGCCCACGTGCGGGCGGCGCGCGAGCTGCTGCCCGAGTGGCTGGACCGCGGCAGCGGCCGGTTCGTGGCGACGGTCTCCGCGGCCGGGCTGCTCACGATGCTCGGCTCGGCCCCGTACAGCGTCTCCAAGCACGCGGCCCTGGCCTTCGCCGAGTGGCTGTCCCTGACGTACCGTCACTGCGGCGTCGACGTGCACGCCATCTGCCCGCAGGGCGTGCGGACGGACATGCTGCGCGGCACCGGCCCGGCCGGCGACCTGATCCTCGTGCCCACGGCGATCGAGCCCGCGCAGGTGGCGGACGCGCTCTTCGAAGGGATGGCCGCGGGCCGCTTCCTGATCCTCCCGCATCCGGAGGTCGCCGACTACTACGCGGCCCGCGCGACGGATCCGGACCGCTGGCTGCGCAGCATGAACCACCTCCAGCGCAAGCTGGAAGGGGGCCTGTGAGCACGCCCGCGGGCGACTCGGTTCCGGAGCGGCTGCTGGCCGCCGCGACCCGGCTCTTCGCCGATCAGGGCTACGACCGCACGTCCGTCCAGGAGATCGTGGCGGCCGCGGGCGTCACCAAGGGCGCCCTCTACCACTACTTCGGCTCGAAGGACGACCTGCTGCACGAGGTCTACGGGCGGGTGCTGCGGCTGCAGCAGGAGCGGCTGGACGCGTTCGCGAGCTCGCCGGCGCCCGTGGCGGAGCGGTTGCGCGAGGCCGCGGCGGACGTGGTGGTCACGACCATCGAGAACCTCGACGACACGACGATCTTCTTCCGGTCCATGCACCACCTGGGCCCCGAGAAGCTCGCGCAGGTCCGGGCGGAGCGGCGCCGCTACCACGAGCGCTTCCGGGCCCTGGTCGAGGAGGGCCAGCGCGCGGGGGTGTTCACCGCGGCCGTCCCCGCCGACCTGGTGGTCGACTACCACTTCGGCTCGGTCCACCACCTGGGCGCCTGGTACCAGGCGGCGGGCAGGCTGAGCGCCGGGGAGGTGGCCTCCCACCTCGCCGACCTGCTGATGCGCGCCCTGCGGCCGTAGCGCGCGGGTCCCGCCGCAGCTTCCTAAGCGCCCGCTCACCCCGGGGTATGGTGGTCGTTCCGCGGGCGCAGGGCCCGGGGCGGACCGGGAGAGCGGGGCGTGGGGATGGGCGCGGAGGGGCAGCAGGGCGGGCAGTGGGCCGAGGTCACGCCCGATGCCGCGCGGCGGCTGGTGACCGCCGCCGTCGAGGCCTTCGCCGAGCGCGGCTACCACGCCACCACCACCCGCGACATCGCGGGCCGCGCCGGCATGAGCCCGGCCGCGCTCTACATCCACTACAAGACGAAGGAAGAGCTGCTCTACCGGATCAGCATCGTCGGCCACCGGCTCGCCCTCGGCATCCTGCACCGGGCGCGGGACTCCGCCGGCAGCCCGGCGGACCGGCTCTCGGAGGCCGTGCGGTCCTTCGTCCGCTGGCACGCCGAGCACCACACCACGGCACGGGTCGTGCAGTACGAGCTGGGGGCGCTCGCCGAGGAGCACTACGCGGAGATCGTCGCCCTGCGCCGGGAGACCGACGCCACGGTCCGCTCCATCGTGGAGGACGGCGTGACGGCGGGCGAGTTCGCCACCGCGGACGTCCCGGGGACCGCGCTGGCCGTGCTGTCCCTGTGCATCGACGTCGCCCGCTGGTTCAACGCGGAGGGCAAGCGCTCGCCGGAGGAGGTGGGCGAGCTGTACGCGGACCTGGCCCTGCGGATGGTCGGATACGCGAAGAAGTAGCGCGTGCCGGGCGGCTGCGCTCCGGGGCGGCCCGGAACCGGCCCGTACACGCCGCTCCTGATCCATTGACGCGCCCCGCCGGGAATCCTACGGTCTCCCATAGGAATCCTCCGGCGCTGGGAGCAGGCGATGAGCGGTACGGGCAACGAGCAGGCGCGGAAGGCCGCCGAAGGGCTGGCCTACTCCGCCGGTTTCGGCAACGAGCACAGCAGCGAGGCCGTCGCCGGGGCGCTGCCCCACGGGCGCAACGCACCGCAGCGGGCCCCGCTCGGGCTGTACGCGGAGCAGCTGAGCGGCACGGCGTTCACCGAGCCCCGGCACAGCAACCGCCGGTCGTGGCTCTACCGCATCCGGCCCTCCGCCGCCCACCCGCCGTTCACCCGCACGGGCAACGGCCGGCTGGCGAGCGCGCCGTTCGCCGACGCCGTGCCCGACCCCAACCGGCTGCGCTGGGATCCGCTGCCCGAGCCGCCCGAGGGCACGGACTTCCTCGCCGGCCTGTGGACGCTCGGCGGCAACGGCGACGCCGCCCAGCGCTCCGGCATGGCCGTCCACCTCTACGCCGCGAACGCCTCGATGACCGACCGGGTCTTCAGCGACGCCGACGGCGAGCTGCTCGTCGTGCCCGAGCGCGGGGGGCTGCTGCTGCGGACGGAGTTCGGCCTGCTGCGGGCCGAGCCGGGGCACGTGGCGCTGATCCCGCGCGGCGTGCGCTTCCGCGTGGAGCTGCTGGACGGCTCCGCGCGCGGCTACGTCTGCGAGAACTACGGGCAGCCCTTCGTCCTCCCCGAGCTGGGCCCGATCGGCGCGAACGGGCTGGCGAACGCGCGCGACTTCCTCGCCCCGGTGGCCGCGTTCGAGGACGTCGAGGGCCCGGTCGAGGTGGTCAGCAAGTTCTGCGGGAACCTCTGGAGGGCGACGTACGACCACTCGCCGCTGGACGTGGTGGCCTGGCACGGCAACCTCGTCCCGTACGTGTACGACCTGCGCCGCTTCAACGTCATCGGCTCGATCAGCTACGACCACCCGGACCCGTCGATCTTCACGGTCCTCACGTCCCCGTCGGACACCCCGGGCCTGGCGGGGGTCGACTTCGTCGTCTTCGCGCCGCGCTGGCTGGTGGGCGAGGACACCTTCCGGCCGCCGTACTTCCACCGCAACGTGATGAGCGAGTACATGGGCCTGATCGAGGGCGCGTACGACGCCAAGGCCGCCGGGGAAGGCGGCTTCGTGCCGGGCGGCGGCTCGCTGCACAACATGATGTCGGCGCACGGGCCGGACCGGGACACCTTCGAGAAGGCCAGCGCGGCCGAGCTCCGGCCGCAGAAGGTGGACGACGGGCTGGCCTTCATGTTCGAGACCCGCTGGCCGCTCGTCACGACGGAGCAGGCCCGGACCGCCGGCCACCTCCAGACGGGCTACGACGACGTGTGGCAGGGTCTGGAGCGTCATTTCCCGCAGTCCCGCCGGTGATGCCCGTGAGGCAGGCCGCGGCTGTGCCGCCGTACGAGCCGGAGTGCCCGTGACCACCTTCGCCCCCGACTCCCTCGCGCTCAACCGCAAGCTGCCGCTGTGGTACCAGGTGTCGCAGTCGCTGCGGGCCTCCATACTCGGGCGCTGCCCGAGCGACCCGCTGCGCCTGCCCACCGAGGACGCCCTCGCCGAGCACTACGGCGTGAGCGTCCTGACCATGCGGCAGGCCCTGAAGGAGCTGGAGGAGGAGGGGCTGATCAGCCGGCACCGGCGGCGCGGCACCTTCATCGAGCCGAGCGCCCGGCGCGGCTCGCCCGTGCGGCTGCTCGGCTCGGTCGACGCGATCGTGGCGCAGCAGTCCGGCGAGCGGACGACGGTGCTCGGCCACGGGCCCGCGGCCGTCCCGGCGGAGCTGGCCGAGCACTTCCCCGGCCTCGCGGAGGCGGTGGTGTTCCGGCGGCTGCGCTGCGACGGCGAGTCGGGCGAGCCGACGAACTGGGCGGAGAACCTGGTCCGCCCGGAGCTCGCCGCCCGCATCGACGTGGCGGACCTCGCCCGCTGGCCGATGACGAAGGTGCTGCGGGACGCGGTGGGCGTGCGGATCAGCCGGATCACGGACACGGTCGAGGCCAGGCTCGCCGACCCGGAGACGGCGCGGCTGCTGCGGGTGCCGCTGCTGAGCCCGATCCTGCACTACACGGGCGTGACGTACGACGAGTCGGGCCGGGTCGCGGACGTGGCCCGGATCCGCTACCGGGGCGACCGGTTCTCCTTCACCGTCACGCTGGAGGCGGAGACGGGGACGGAGGAGACGGGCACGGAGCCGGAGCCGCGGGGCTGACGCGCCGCGGCTCGAAGCCGTCGAGGAGCCGGCCGAGGAGCCGTTCGAACGTCGCGTCGGGGTCCGCAGCGCCGGGGCCGGTGGCCAGGACGGCGGCCAGGCGCGGGTAGGCGCCGCCGGACAGTTCGCGCGCCAGGTGGGCCATGCGCGCGGCGTGTTCCTGGCCGGGCGGGAACGGCGAGGTGCGGGCCCGCTCGGCCTCCGAGAGCTCGTTCACCACATAGGCGGCGACGATGCCGTTCACCATCGAGATGAGCTCCAGCTTGGTGCCGCCGCCGGCGTCGAGCGGCTCCAGCAGGCCCAGGAAGTGCTCCAGGTAGCGCAGGGCGTTCGGGCTGAAGCCGTGGGCCGGTGACATCAGCCGCGGCAGCCAGGGGTGACGGTGCATCAGGGCGCGGGTCTGCCGGGCGAGGGCGAGGGTGTCCGCCCGCCAGTCACCGGAGGACTCCGCGGACAGGTCGTACTCGGCGCTGACCGCGTCGACCATCAGCTCGTACAGGTCCTCCTTGCGCGGGACGTAGTTGTAGAGCGACATGGTGCCGCAGCCGATCTCGGCGGCCACGCGGCGCATCGAGACGCCGTCCGGCCCCTCGGCGTCCGCGACGCGCACCGCCGCCGCCGCGATCTCGGCGCGCGTGTGCGCCGGCCGCGGGCCGCGGGCCGCGCGCTCGGGCCGGGCCCAGATCACCTCGGGGCGGGCCGTACGGCCACTGGCTGCCATGGAACATCACCTCGCACACCATCCTAGTTACGTACGGCGTACGGAGTGGGGTAGGGTCACGGCCATGACTACGTACGCTGTACTGAGTGAGGGGCTGGAGAAGCGCTTCGGCACCGTCCGTGCGCTGCGCGGGCTCGACCTCGCCGTGCCCGAGGGCACCGTCTGCGGACTCCTCGGGCGCAACGGCGCGGGCAAGTCCACCGCCGTCCGCCTCCTGACGACCCTCATCACCCCGGACGCGGGCACGGCGCGGGTCGCCGGGCACGACGTCCTCCGCGCGCCCCGGGACGTACGCCGCTCCATCGGCGTGACCGGGCAGTCGACCTCCGTGGACGCCGACCTGACGGGCCGTGAGAACCTGCGGCTGTTCGCCCGTCTGCACCGGCTCGACCGCGCGACCGCCCGCGCCCGCGCCGACGTCCTGCTCGACCACTTCGGGCTCGGGGAGGCCGCGGACCGCCCGGCCCGCACCTACTCCGGCGGCATGCGCCGCCGTCTCGACCTGGCCGCGAGCGTGCTGACCAAGCCCCGCGTGCTCTTCCTGGACGAGCCGACGACCGGCCTCGACGCCGCTGCCCGCGGCGCGATCTGGGACGCCGTCCGCGAGCTGGCGCAGCACGGCACCACCGTGCTGCTCACCACGCAATACCTGGAGGAGGCGGACCAGTTGGCCGACGAGGTCGTGCTGATCGACGGGGGCCGGGCGGCCGTACGGGGCACGCCCGCGCACCTCAAGGCCGAGCTCGGCGCCCGCGCCGAAATCGTCGTCACCGAGGAGGCCGCACTCGCGGGGGCGGCGGCCGTACTGGCCCGGGTCACGGGCGGGCGGCCGGTCCTCGACGCCGGGCGGCGCACGGCCGCCGCGGTCACCACCGACCGGGCTCTGACACTCCCTCACCTCGTGCGCGAGCTCGACGCGGCGGGCGTCCCCCTCGCCGACGCCGGCCTGCGGCAGCCCACGCTCGACGAGGTCTTCCTGCACCTGACCGCCGGCGACGAGACACGCCCCGAGGCCGAGGAGGCCGCCGCATGAGCACGTACGTCCTGTCCGACACCCGGGCCGTGCTCGGCCGTCACCTGCAGCGCATGCGCCGCGTGCCCGGGCTGCTCGTCATCACGCTGACCATGCCGGTGACGATGCTGCTGTTCTTCGGCTACGTCTTCGGCAGCGCAGTGGCGCTGGAGGGGGGCGCGAACTACCGGGCGTACCTCGTGCCGGGCCTGTTCGCCGTCACGGCCGTCAACGGGGTGATGACGGCGATGCTGGCGTCCGCGCAGGATTTCCAGCGCGGCGTCATGGACCGCTTCCGGACCCTGCCCATGAGCCGTTTCGCCCTCCCGGCCGGGCAGACGGCCGCGGACGTGGTCCTCGCGGCGATCGGGCTCGTCCCGCTCGTGCTCTGCGGGCTGGCCGTCGGCTGGCGGATCGAGGGCGGCACGGCCCGCGCCACGGCCGCCTTCGCGCTCCTGCTGCTCTTCCGCCTGGTCACGGCCTGGCTCGGCCACTATCTCGGCCTGCTGATCGGGAACGAGGAGAGCGCGGGCCAGCTGGCCGGGGCGACCTTCATGCTGCCGCTGCTGTCGAACGCCTACGTGCCGACGGAGGGCATGCCCGGCTGGCTGCGCACCGTGGCCGAGTGGAACCCCATCAGCGCCCTCACCACGGCCTGCCGCGAGCTCTTCGGCAACGGACACCCGGCCGCGGACGCGTCATGGCCGGTCGCCCACCCCGTCCTGGCGGCGACCGGCTGGGCCGTGCTGCTGCTCGCCGTCTTCGCACCGCTCACGGTCAGGCGGTACGCACGCGGCACGGCCTGAGCACGGCGTGCCGCAGAGGGTGCCGGACGTACGACGGCGCCGCGGCCGCGCCCTGGGGAGAGGGTGGAGGGCCGACGGCGTCGACGGTGGGGCGCTTGCGCTCGGGGCGGGACTTCAGTCGTGGTTGCCGAACAGGGAGCGACGCAGCCTTCTCAGCGGCGCCAAGAGGGAGACCTTCGCGGTCCGGCTCTGCTTGGTGCGTGCGTGATCACGCGTGGTCAGCTCACGCATCAGCAGGGTCGCCCCCTCGGCTTCGCGCTGGGGCACGGCAGGCCCGCCCAGCACCGCGAGATGGCGGTCGAGGCGCGCACTGGACGCGCCGCTGTTGCAGCTGATGGCAGGCACTCGTGGCCTGCCGCGCATTGCTATCTGATCCATTGAGACTCTCCCCACCCGAACGAGGCACCCGGCTCAGGCAGGGTAACCCTACCGCCCTCTTCCGTCACCCGCGCATCGGCGGGGCGGATTCACCACTCCGTCAAGGGCGTTGACAGGGCTGGCGTGAACCTGCCGTCACTGTGGGCGAGTTAGCGGGTCAAGGATATGCAGAAGAGGGGGCAATCACGCTCCGTTGCGGTAGATTCACCCCGAATCGCTCTCTTGCTGGAGGGGGCCCGTCGATGAGCGGGATGTCCGGGGGCGGTCCGGAGGGGGCACGGGTGCCGCCGGACCGGGTGGTGGCGGGCCGGTACCGGCTGCTGGAGGAGCTGGGCCGGGGCGGCATGGGAGTGGTGTGGCGCGCGCGGGACGAGGTCCTCGACCGCGAGGTGGCCGTCAAGGAGGTGCGCGCCCCGTCCGGCCTGCTCGACCACGAGATCCGGCAGCTGTACGTGCGCCTGGAGCGCGAGGCCAGGGCCGCGGCGCGGATCGGCCACCCCCATGTCGTCACCGTCTTCGACGTGGCCTCCGACGACGGGCGGCCGTGGATCGTGATGGAGCTGGTGCGCGGCCTCTCCCTGGCCGACGTGCTGGAGGCCGAGGGCCCGCTCCCCCCGGCGCGCGCGGCGCACATCGGCGCGGGGGTGCTCTCCGCGCTCCGGGGAGCGCACGCGGCGGGCGTGCTGCACCGCGACGTGAAACCGGGCAACGTCCTCCTCGCCAACGACGGGCGTGTCGTGCTCACCGACTTCGGCATCGCGACGGTCGAGGGGAGCTCGGCGCTGACGCGGACCGGGGAGCTGGTGGGCTCGCCCGAGTTCCTGGCCCCCGAGCGGGCGCTGGGGCATCCGCCGGGCCCCGAGTCCGACCTCTGGTCGCTGGGCGTGACGCTGTACGCGGCGGTGGAGGGCGTCTCCCCCTTCCGCCAGGACACTCCGCTCTCCACCATGCGGGCCGTGGTGGACCAGCAACTCCCCGCGCCGGTCCGGGCGGGTGCGCTCGCGCCCGTCCTGGAAGGGCTGCTGCGCAAGGATCCCGCCCTGCGGCTCGGTGCCGGGGAGGCGGAGGAGATGCTGCGGGTGGTGGCGCAGGGCGGCACTCTCCGCGCCCCGGGCGCTTCGCCCGCCTCCGAGGCGGAGACGGTCGCCGGGTACGCACCGCCGCGCCCTCCGGCCGGCAGTCCGGCGGGGCCCGCCGGGCAACACGGCGGATACGGCGGCGGTTCGGGCTTCGGCCCGCCGGCCGGCGGCCCTTCCGGACCCGCCGGTCCGGAAGGCGACGACACGCGCCGGCACCGGCCGGCCGTGGTGCTCGCGGTGGCCGCCGTCGTGCTGGCGCTGCTGGCCGCCGGCCTGGCATGGGCCTTGACCAGGGGCGAGGAGGACGACGGCGGCGGGAAGTCGTCCGGCAGGGCGAACTCCTCCGCGCCGGACAAGAACGCGGGGGCGGGGCAGGCGGGCAGCGGCTCGGGCAGGGCCTCGGACGACGGCGGCTCCAGCGGCGGCGCGAGCGTGCGGGCCTCCGTCGAGGCCGAGCGCGACGAGTACGCGGGCCCCTGCCCGCAGCGGCCCGCGGAGTCGGGCCCGTCGTTCCGGGTGACGTTCACCGTCGACCGCTCCCCCGTCCGTCTCGTCTATCACTGGGTGACCGGCAGCGGGCAGGCGGGCACCGAGCAGTCCGTCGACGTTCCGGGCAGCAGGACCGTCACCCTGCGGCACGTGGAAGTCGCCCGTGCCTCGGGCAGGGACTGGATCGCGGTCGAGGTCACGGGGCCGCAGAGGGCCACCTCCAATCGCGTGTCGTTCACGGTCAGCTGTCAGGACGGGACGTCCGGCAGGCCGCCGGGCAAGCCGTCGTCGCCGGGACCGGCGTCCTCGTCACGGCCGTCCCGGTCGCCGGGCCCGTCGTCCTCCGCTTCGTCGGGCCCGGCGTACGGGTACGGCTACGGGTCAGGCGGCTGAGGCGAAGACCGGCAGGTAGCCGCCGGACTGTCCCGCCGCGGTCGGGTGGTAGGAGCTGTCCACCGGGAAGGTCACGCTGTTGAGCCAGGGGCTGCCCGAGCAGAGCTCGTGCCCGGCGAAGCCGGCGGCGGCGTCCCCGTAGGAGAAGCCGTGGTCGGCGGCCCGCTTGGCGATCACGGAGTTGAGCAGGTCCGCGGCGGAGTTGATGGCCGACCTCTTGGTCTCGCTGAGCCCGGCGCAGGTGACGGCGCCGAGTTTGTAGAAGCGGGGATATCCGAGGACGACGACATGGGCGGCGGGGGCTCTGCCCTGGATTGCGGTATAGACCTTGTCGAGATCACCGGGAAGCGTGTTCTGGACATATGTGCGGGCTTGATTGATCCGGTTCAGACACGCGCTGTCACTGTTGAGAACGCACGTGACCATGGTGTCGCTGAATCCGGCGTCATTCCCTCCGATGCTGATGGAGACGAGGCCGGTGGATCTGTTCAGCGGGCCGAGCTGACCACTCAGAACATCACCCGTTCGGGCGCCCGAGCAGGCGGTGAAGGCGAAGCTCGCGGGGGCGTGCGCGGCCGCCCAGAGCGCGGGGTAGGACTTGGAGCTGCGTTTGCAGTCCCCGCTGTTCGTGTAGTAGCTCCCGGCCCCGAGGCCGGATGAGTAGGAGTCACCGAGCGCTACGTAGGCGGGAGTTGCCGATTGTTCGGACGCCTGGGCGGCGCCGGCTCCGGTGAGGGCCAGGGTGGCGGCGAGTGCGAACGCGGAGAGGGAGCCCGCGAGACGGGACAGCTTCATGGAACCTCCTTTACCAGGGTTTCTGCGCTACCCGTGGTAGCAGCCACCCGTGCGGAATGGAAGTGTCCATGTCAATGGTGTGAGCCAATGAACGCTCAATCACCTACACGTGGGGACAATCTGACGAGCCGACATATTCGTGCAGCATTCACCTGACCGAAAGCCTCCGGTTCTGTTCCGATACGGTAACCGGAGGCTGTTTGCACGGCCTTCACATCTTGACGTCGCTCCGCCGATTGCGCGACATTGAAGCCTCGGCATCCGGCGCTTCGGGGGGCAAAGTCGCCAATGCAGAGCTTCACAGATCCCACCGGTCTCACCGGCCCGTCCGGCACACCCGGCTCGTCCGTTCCTTCCAGCCCGTCCGGCACATCAGGCCCGCCCGTAAGCACCGGCGCTTCCGGCCCGGCCGCCGCCGTCGTCGTCGTCGAGCACACCGAAGCCCGGGCCGCACCGGACCGGCCGGGCGCCGCGGGCGGAGCACCGGCGGCGGACTCCCTCCCCGTGGTGGCCGGAGCCGCCACGGCGATCGCGGGCGTCGGCGCCGTGCTGGCCCTCGCGGACATCGGCTCGCCACTGCGCGCACCGTTCACGCTCTTCTTCCTGCTCGTCGCACCGGCCTGCGCTGTGGGGGCTGCGCTGCGGGGCCTCGATCCGCTCAGCAGGTCCGTGGTGGCGGCCGGCGGGGCCGTCGCCGTCGACATGCTGGTCGCTCAGGCCATGCTCGCGCTCCACACCTGGACGGTGCGGGGGGGCGTCGCCGCGGTCGCGGCCGTCAGCCTGCTGCTGTTCCTGCTGGCACACGTGCGGCGCCACCGGTGCCGGACGGCGAAAAATCGGGCTTCCTGACGTGAACATCAGCGTGTACCGGCCCGGCGAGCTCACCGCGGCCGACCGGGCGGCTTGGTCCGCCCTGCAGGCCAAGGCGGTGGAGGACGGCTCTCCGCAGCTCGCGAATCCTTTCCTCGCACCCGAGTTCGCCCTCGCCGTCGGCCGGTGCCGGGCCGGGGCGCGGATCGCGGTGGTGCGCGAGGACGGCGAGCCGGCCGGCTTCTTCCCGTACCAGCGCTCCCCGCTCGGGGTGGGCCGCGCGATCGGCCTCGGCGTCTCGGACGCCCAGGGCCTCATCCACCGGCCCGGCTTCCAGTGGGACGCCCGCGAGCTGCTGCACGCCTGCGGGCTGTCGGTGTGGGAGTTCGACCACCTCGTGGAGGGGCAGAAACCGTTCGAGGTGGGCGCCTCGGGGTCGTACCGGTCGCCCGTGGTGGACGTGGAGCAGGGCTTCGAGCCGTACCTCGCGGTCCTGCGCAAGCAGTCGCCGAAGTTCACCCGCACCACGCTCGCCAAGGAGCGCCGGCTCGGCCGGGACGCCGGCGAGGTGCGGTACGTGCACGACGAGCGCGATCCGGAGGCGCTGCGGACCCTGATCGCCTGGAAGTCCGCGCAGTACCGAAGAACGGGGCGCAGCGACCGGTTCGCGCGCCCCTGGATAGCGCGTCTGGTCGAGCAGCTCTTCCACACCAGGACGGAGTCCTTCGCGGGGCTGCTGTCGGTGCTCTACGCCGGGGACCGGCCGGTCGCGGCGCACTTCGGGCTGCGCTCGCGGCAGGTGCTCGCCTGCTGGTTCCCGTCGTACGACCCGGCGTTCGCGAAGTACTCGCCGGGCCTGGTGCTGCACCTGCGGATGGCCGAGGGGGCGGCCGCCGCGGGGATGGCCTACCTCGATCTCGGGCGGGGCGAGAAGGCGTACAAGAACTCGCTGAAGACCCGCGAACTGAGCGTGTCCGAGGGGTGGGTGACACGCCGTCATCCCGTGGCGCTGGGGCACCGGGCCCGGCGCGCGCCGGTGCGGGCGCTGCGCAACGCGGTGCTGTCCCGGCCCGAACTCTTCGAGCCCGCCGACAAGTTGCTCAAGCGCGTGGGCAGGTTGCGCCAGGGTGACTGACGGCGCATTGCGTCCCTTGCGCGCCGCTAGCGGCGCAAAGCGTCAACAGGACGCATGAGTTGGGCGCAAAAAACACCCAAAGGAGGAGTCACCGCACCAGCTCTTGCCATACAGTCTCAACCATCAATACCGTCGTACATCCACCCGCATCGGCCCATCATGCAAAGCGGCTCAAGGGGAGGGCAAGCGTCGCGATGGTGCCCGGGGCGGGGCGCGGTGGGGGGTGCCGCGTCCGGCTGATCAGAGTCGCCGAGTCGCGTAACCGCGCGGCCAGCAACCGTTGCCATCTCACCCGGCCCATGCGGCACTGAGTGCCGTCAGGGCCGGGTGAGTACCCCCTTTTCGAACCGGATACGCCACCGGACCGCTCGGGGCGGGCGGTCCACCGGACGAGAGGGACATCCGAGTCATGAGTTCTTTCCTGCGCCCGGCGGCTGATCAGGAAGGCCTGGTCGCCGCCCATTACCGCCCGGTGACGTCGCACTTCGCGATAGCTCCACCCGTGAGCGTCGTCATCCCCGCCATGAACGAGGCGGAGAACCTCCCGTACGTCTTCAAGACCCTGCCGGAGTGGATCCACGAGGTGGTCCTGGTCGACGGCAATTCCACCGACGACACGATCCGGGTCGCCCGGGAGCTGTGGCCCGGCGTCAAAGTGGTCCAGCAGCTCGGCAAGGGCAAGGGCGACGCCCTGATCACGGGCTTTGCCGCCTGCACGGGTGAGATCATCGTGATGGTCGACGCGGACGGCTCCGCCGACGGCAGCGAGATCGTGAGCTATGTGTCCGCCCTCGTCGGCGGTGCGGACTTCGCCAAGGGCTCCCGGTTCGCCAACGGCGGCGGCACGGACGACATGACGCCGATCCGCAAGCTCGGCAACCGCGTGCTGTGCTCGATCGTCAACCACAAGTTCGGCGCCCGCTACACCGACCTGTGCTACGGCTACAACGCCTTCTGGAAGCACTGCCTGGACGACATCGCCCTCGACTGCGCCGGCTTCGAGGTCGAGACCCTGATGAACATCAGAGTCGTCAAGGCGGGCCTGCGCGTCCAGGAGATTCCCAGCCATGAGTTCGTCCGCATCCACGGCGCCAGCAATCTGCGGGCCGTGCGGGACGGACTGCGCGTGCTGAAAGTGATCCTGCAGGAGCGCGGCACCCGGCGCCGCCGCCTGCAACGGCCGGCCATCGCGCCCGCCGCCAACCGCGGGGAAGTGTCTTGACCACCACCACTACCCCCGGCTCTCCCCCGTCCGGCGCGGGGGACGGCGCCGGCGCGGCCACCGGACCCTCGGTCTCGGTGGTCATCTGCGTCTACACCGAGGACCGCTGGGGCGACATCCTCGCCGCGGTGGCCTCCGTCCGCGAGCAGTCCCGGCCCGCGCTGGAGATCCTGGTGGTCGTGGACCACAATCCGGCCCTGCTGCGGCGGCTCGCCAAGCACTTCGGGGACGACGGCTGCGCCGGGGACGGGGTGCGGGTGCTCGCGAATGCGGGCCCCCGCGGCCTGTCCGCGGGCCGCAACACCGGCATCGAGGCCTCGTCCGGCGAGATCGTCGCCTTCCTCGACGACGACGCCGTCGCCGAGCGCGACTGGCTGCGGCACTTCGCCGAGGCCTACGCCGACCCGCGGGTCATGGCGGTCGGCGGCCGGACGAGGCCGGTGTGGGAGTCCCGGCGGCGGCCCGTCTGGTTCCCCGAGGAGTTCGACTGGGCCGTCGGCTGTACGTACCGGGGCCTGCCGCCCGGCAGGGTGCGGGTGCGCAACGTCCTCGGCGGCAACGCCTCCTTCCGCCGGTCGGCCTTCGAGCTGGTCGGCGGGTTCGCCGACGGCATCGGCCGCGACGGCCACCGGCTGCCCCTGGGCGGCGAGGAGACGGAGCTGTGCATCCGGCTGACCCGCGCCCTCCCGGAGGCGGTCCTGCTGATCGACGACCGGTCGGTCATCCACCACCGGGTGCCCGCGGCGCGCGAGCGCTTCCGCTATCTGTGGACCCGCTCGTACGCCGAGGGCCTCTCCAAGGCCCTCGTGTCGCGGAGCGTGGGGGCGCAGGCCGGGCTGGCGTCCGAGCGCCGGTACAGCACGCGGGTGCTGCCCGCCGGGATCGCGCGGGGGGTGCGCGACGCCCTGCTGGGCAGGCCCGGCGGTGCGGCGCGGGCCGGGGCGATCCTGGCCGGGCTGACGGCCGCGACCGGGGGCTATGCGGTGGGCACGCTGCGGGCGCGCCGGAGCGGCGGGCGGTATGCGGTGGCGGCCCAGGAGGCCACGGGGCCGAGACCCCCGGCCGGGGAGGCGGCCTCATGAACGCGTGCCGGGTCCCGATACTGATGTATCACGCCGTGGCGCACGCTCCCGCCCGCGCCACCCATGCCCTGTCGGTCTCGCCGCACGCGTTCACGCGGCAGATGCGGCTCCTGGCCGACCGCGGTTTCCATCCGCTGACGACCGAGGAGCTCGCCACGGCGTGGCGCTCCGGTTCCGGGCTGCCCCGGAAGCCGGTGCTGATCACGTTCGACGACGGCTACGAGGGCGTGCACCGGCACGCCCTCCCCACGCTGGTGGAGCACCGTTTCCGCGCCACGCTCTTCGCCTCCACGGGCTGGGTCCGCGGCGCGCACGAGACCGGGGGCGCGCTCGACCTGATGCTCAGCTGGGGCCAGGTGAGGGAGCTGGCCGCGGCGGGGATGGAGATCGGCGGGCACAGCCACACCCACCCGCAGCTCGACCAACTCCCCGATGACCAGCTGTGGTTCGAGGTGCTGCGGTGCCGCGAGATACTGGCCACGGAGCTGGGGCGCACACCGGTCTCGTTCGCCTACCCCTACGGCTATTCCAGCCGCAGGGTGCGGCGCATCGTGCGGGCGGCGGGCTTCGGCATCTCCCTGGCGGTGGGCAACGGCCTGGCCGCCCGGCCCCAGGGGCCCTACGCCCTGGAGCGGGTGACGGTGCGGCGCTCGACGGGGATGGCCGAGTTCGAGCGGCTCGTGGAGGGGCGGGGCGTGGGGCGGATCTTCGCCCGGGACCGGACGCTCACCAAGGGGTACGCCCTCTACCGCAGAACCCGTCAGGTCGTCAGGAAGGCTAGCGAGACCCGTGTCTGACACGTCCACCCGAACCGAGGAGCGGGAGACGGAGGGGCCGGCCGGCCGCAAGCTGCGGCTGCCGGGGCGGGGCGGCGGCAGCCCGCTGTTCCGCAACGCCTTCGCGCTGATGCTCAACACCGGCATCAGCGCCGTCCTCGGGCTCGGGTACTGGCTGATCGCCGCCCGGTACTACACGGAGGAGGCGGTCGGCCAGGGTTCGGCGGCCATCGCCGCGATGAAGCTCCTCGCGGGGCTCACCGCGGTGACCCTGACCGGGGGGCTGGCGCGGTTCATCCCGGTCGCCGGACGGACGACGGGCAGGCTCGTCTTCCGCACGTACGCGGGCAGTTCGCTGCTCGTGGCGTTCGCGGCGGGCCTCTTCCTGCTCACGCTGGACACGTGGGGGCCGTCGTACCGCTTCCTGCACGGCCCGCTCAACGGCCTGGGCTTCATCGCCGCCGTCATCGCCTGGTCGGTGCTCACCCTGCAGGACGGGGTGCTCACCGGCCTGCGCCGGGCGCTGTGGGTGCCCGTGGGCAACACGGTCTTCTCGGCCGTGAAGCTGGCCCTGCTGGTGGGGCTCGCGGCGACGCTCCCCACCTCCGGCGTGTTCGTGTCGTGGGTGGTCTCGATCGCCGTGTCGGTGCTGCCGCTGGGCTGGCTGGTCTTCCGCCGGCTCGTCCCCCGGCACGTCGCGGCGACGGAGGCGGCGGCGCGGCCCGCCTCGTACCGCGAGATGGGCCGCTTCCTCGCCGGGGACTACACGGGCTCGCTGTTCTCCCTGGCCGTGGTCTACCTCGTGCCGGTGATCATCGCCTCGCAGGTCAGCTCCGAGGACAACGCGTACTTCTACATCACCACCACCATCGGCGGCACGGTCAACCTGCTCGCGATCAACATGGGTGCGTCGCTGACCGTGGAGGGTTCGCACGACCCCGCGCGGCTGGCGGAGAACTGCCGGGCGGCGCTGCGCCGGATGGCCACGATCATGGTGCCGGTCTGCCTGCTGCTGTTCTTCCTCGCGCCGTACATCCTGCGCGTCTTCGGCCCCGGCTACGCCCATGCCGCCACTCCCCTGCTGCGCTGGTTCGCGGTGGGGGCGGCGCTGCGCGTGGTGATGGAGGTCTATTTCGCGGTGCTGCGGGCCCAGAGCCGCACGGCCGGGCTCGCGTACCTCCAGGGGCTGCTGTGCGTGCTGGTGCTGGGGCTGACGCTGCTGCTCCTGCCCCGCATGGGGCTCACGGGGGCAGGGGTGGCCGAGATCTCCAGCCTGGCGGTCATCGTGTCCGTCTCGGCGGTCAGGCTCCGCCGGATCCTGCGCGGTGCCCGGCCGGCGCCGTCCGCCTTCGCCCCCGACGTGGCCCCGGACGGCGATCTGGCCGACCTGGCGGCCCGCGGCGACCGGAGGGACGCCCCGCGCACCGAGCCGCACGGCGTCCGGCGCGGGGTGCGGCAGGGCATCGCCCGTGGCTTAGGAGGTGAGGGCGAGGAGGAGCCCGGGGACAGAGAGAGCGGTGGCTACGGCACCCGCTGGGCCCTGCGCGCCGCGCTCGACGCGGACACGATGCCGCTGGGCGTGCGGCTGGACTTCGATCACTTGGAGAGGCGCCCTGATCTCCGGCACACCCCGGAGGCAGTCGTCGTGTCCCACTCCGTCTCCCCGTCCGCTCCCGGACCGTCCGTCGCGCCGCCGGTGCGGGAGAAGCCGGGCAAGCAGGAGCGTCAGGGGTCGCAGGAGAAGGCAGCCGCTCCCCCGGGCCCGGCGCCGTGGTGGCGCGGCCCCGAGGCGGCGGTCTGGCTGCTGCTGGCGGCCGCCCTCGCGCTGTACTGGCTGCCGCTGGCGGGCGCCGGCGAGGCGGCGCTGGACCGGATGGGCGGGCTCGGCCTGGTGTCCGTGCTGCCCGCGGCCACGCTGGCGGGGGTCGTGCTGCTGATCGCGGCGTTCGCGGCGGCCCTGTGGCTGGACGGTCAGCGCCGCCGGCTGCTGACGGCCGTCCTGCTGCTGACGGTGGTGTGCCTGCACGCCCTGCCGGCGGTGCTGGAGGCGCAGCCGCGCTTCGCGACGGCCTGGCAGCACCTGGGCTTCCTGGACTTCATCGACCGTACGGGCGTGGCGGCGCCGGATCTGGACGCCCGCTGGAGCTGGCCCGGGTTCTTCGCCCTGATGGCGTTCGCCGCGCGGGTGGCGGGCGTGAGCGACCTCACCGAGGTGCTGCGCTGGTGGCCGATGGTGATCCAGCTGCTGTGCCTGGCGCCGCTCGCGCTGCTGTTGCGGGCCGTGCGCGCGGGGTGGCGGGCGAAGTGGACGGCGGCCTGGCTCTTCGTGCTGTGCGGCTGGGTGGGGCAGGACTACTTCTCGCCGCAGGCGCTCAACTACTTCTTCTACCTGCTGTTCGCCGCGGTGCTGCTGGTGTGGTTCCGCTGGCCCCGGCAGCTGCGCGGCACGCTGGTCCCCGGCGAGGCGGAGCCGCTGCCGGCCGGCCGGGGGGCGCAGGGCGCGCTGCTGGCGGTGGTGGTCGCGCTGTTCGCGGCGTCGGTGGTCAGCCACCAGCTGACGCCGTTCGTGATGCTGGGCGTGCTGACCGCGCTGGTCGTCACCCGCCGTTCGACGCTGCGCGGGCTGCCGCTGCTGTGCGGCGTGATGCTGGTGGTGTGGGTGGGCTTCCTGGCCGAGCCGTACTGGTCGGGCCACTTCGACGAGCTGTTCGGCGGCCTGGGGTCCCTGGGCGGCAACGTCTCCTCGTCGGTCTCGGGCCGGATCGAGGGCGGCAGCCCGGTCCACAAGCTGGTGCTCTACACCCGGGTGGTGCTCGCGGGCGGGGTGCTGGCCTTCGCCGCGATCGGCTGGTGGCGCCGGCGCCGCGCCGGGATCGGCGACGTGGCCCTGCTGGTGCTGACCGCTGTGCCGTTCCTGGCGTTCGGCATGCAGTCCTACGGCGGCGAAGTGGCCCTGCGGGTGTTCCTGTTCGCGCTGCCGGGCGCCTGCGTCCTGGCGGCGCTCGCGCTGTTCCCGCGCGCCGCGGAGGGCTCCCGCCGCCCGCTCGCCGCGCCGCTGGCGGCGCTGCTGGCGGGCCTGGTCCTGGTCCTCGGCTTCCTGGTGGCCCGCTGGGGCAACGAGCCCTTCGAGCGGGTGCGGCCGGGCGAGGTCGCCGCGATGGACTTCGTGTACGCCCACGACAAGCCGACCGTACGGCTGCTGTGGATGAGCAGTGACCCGGCGAAGAACGTCACCCCGGCCATGCCGTGGGGCGCCAAGGACATGGAGCGCGTGCAGTACGACGCGATGCTCGCCCCGCGCGACCCGGTCCGGGTGGACGATCTGGTCGCCTCGCTCCGGAAGGCGGGCCCCGGCGCGTATCTGATGGTCAACCGCGGCCAGTCGGTGTATCTCCAGCTGGACGCGGGCTACGCGGCCGACTGGGACGGCCGGGTGCGGCACACGCTCGACGGCCGGCCGGAGCTGCGCCGGGCGTTCTGGAACGACGACGCCGTGCTGTACGAGCTGAAGCAGAAGCCCGCCGGGGCGGTGCCGCAGCCCAGGCCGGGGCCGGCCGGGCCGCGGGTGACGTGGACCCCGGTGTCGGTGGTCGGGGCGCTGGCGGCCGCGGCGCTGCTGGTGCTGCTGACGGCGCGGGAGATGATGCGCGTGATGGCCCGGCCGGGGGTGCGGCAGCTGCGCCGGCTGCAGGCGTCGTACTGGTTCGCGCTGCCGCTGCTGCTGGTCCTGCTGGCGTCGCTGGTGCAGCGGTTCGCGACGATGTCGTAGAAGGCCGTAGAAGTCCGCAGGAAGCCGTGCGAAGAGGAGCCGTACGGGCTCCGGGCCGGGCGGGTCAGTCCGACCAGCGGATCTCGTTGGGCGCCAGGTCCACCGGCTTGCCGTCCACTTCGGCGGTCAGCCGGCGGTCCTGCATGTTGACGACGAGGACGCTGCTGCCTGCGGCGAGGGCGCTGACGGCGTCGCGGTTGTCCCCCGTGACGTCGGGGACGCGCAGGTCTGCGCCGGGCGGGAAGGCCTTGCCGAAGCGCTTCAGCAGGTCCAGCATCGGCAGCCCGTCCCCGCCGCCCTTCAGTTCGGTGCTGCGCCACAGACAGCCGGGGCAGTCCGCGCCGGTCTCCTCGGGGTTCCAGTAGAAGGCGGCGGAGACGCCGGCTCTCGCGAGCTGCATCATGGCCGTGGCGTGGACGGCGAGGCGGTGCTGCTCGGTCCAGAGCTTGCGGTCGTCGTTGGCGTCGGCGGGCTCCACGTACCACTCGGCCCACCAGACCGGCAGGTCGACGGTCCTGCGCAGCCATCTGGTCACGTCGCCGAACTTACCGGTCGCGGCGAACTCGTCGGGGAAGAGCTTGCTGCCCTCGCGGGTGTAACTGGCTCCGTCGACGACGAGGAAGTCGGCGCCCTTCTTGTGGTCGTTCCAGTACGTGAGGGCGTCGATCGACCGCTGGTCGAGCGAGCCCCAGGGGCCTTGCACGGAGGAGGCGTTGGAGGTGGCGCCGGGCGGGTTGCTGTCCATGCTGATGTACGGGCCGCCGACGGCGTTGGCGCTGTTCCGTTTCTTCAGCTCCGCGTAGACGAGGTTGTACAGCTCGGTGTAGCCCTCGTAGTTCCAGCGGTTGCGGCTCTCGTCGTAGAAGCCCTTGAACTCGTTCCAGACGATGAAATGACGAATGTCCGGATAGCGCCCGGCGATGACGCCGGCGAGCTTGGCGAAGTCCTTGTAGTGGGCGCGGTCGGGCGCCTTCTCCAGGGACTTCTGCGACCAGTCGGTGCGCTCGCCGCCGCCCTTCATCCAGTCGGGCGCGCAGCACAGGGTGAGGACGGGCACCGAGCCGGTCTTGCGCATGAGGGCCACGCGGCGGTCGAGGTCGCCGAAGTTGTACGCGCCGGGCCTGGGTTCGGGGTTGTCGGCGCCCCAGCCCATGATGTGCTGGTTCTGCGGCATGGGGGTGGCGGCGAGGAGCCCGGCGGTGGTCCGGCGGGCGGCGTCGTCGCCGCGGTCGGCGCTGTACTGGGTGTGCGTGAAGCCCCAGCCGAGCTCCAGGGCCGCCGAGCGGCCGCCGTTCGGGCCGTCGGGGGGCGTCCCGTCACCGGCCTGCCGGCTGGTCGCCCACAGGACGAGGAGCAGGGCCAGCACGGCCGCCCCGGCTGTCACCAGCACGGCGAACCGCCATCGCCCCGCCCGCCGATACGTCCGGACTGCGCCACGTCGTCCCATCACGGGCAAGCGTATCCGCGGCCGAAACACTGTGGGCGCGTTCCGGACGAACGCGGGCGGGTGTCGTGCTTCCGGTGCCGGCGCGTCGTCGAAGCGGTCCGGGAATCGGGGGAAAACCTGTGTGCGCAAGGGGCTCCGGTGCCGGATCATGGGCGGCATGTGTGCCGACCGCCGACCCAGCGCCAGGAGGCAGGCCCTGCCCACCGACCGGGACTTCACTCCGACCGAGAAATCGCTGCCCATCCGGCTGAACGTGGACGACAGCGACTCGCCGTCCGACGTCATCGACGCCCTCTTCCTCGGCCGGTTCGCCACCGGCGAGCAGCCGTTCGCGCACAGCCACTCCGTGGACCGCGTCAAGTCCGGGGCCACCCTGCTGCCGCCCGCGGGCCACGTGGTGCGCTCCGCGCGGGACGACGACCGCAGTGCGACCCTCGCCGAGGGCGACGGCTGGACGCTGCTGGTCTCCCGCTGGAACCGGGGGGCGGACGTGTCCGTCACGGCCACCAGCGACGAGCTGGCCCGGAAGGTGCTCGGCCAGGCTGTCGAGGGCGCGGAGGACGAGCCCGAGCCGCAGCCGGAGCACGTGACCATGGGCTTCTGGTACGTCTCGCCGCGGCGCGGCCCGCACCGCACGACGCGGCAGATCTCCGCCGGCACGTGGGAGGAGGTCCGGCCCAACTACACCGCGCGGGTCGCGGACGCCATGGACCGGCTGATGAAGATCACCCCGGATGACATCGCGGGGCGGCTGCTGCTCCTGCACGGCCCGCCCGGCACGGGCAAGACGTCCGCCCTGCGCACGCTCGCGCGCTCGTGGCGGGACTGGTGCCAGGTGGACTGCGTGCTGGATCCCGAGCGGCTGTTCAACGACGTCGGCTATCTGATGGACATCGCCATCGGCGAGGACGACGGCGGCTCCAAGGGACGCTGGCGGCTGCTGCTCCTGGAGGACTGCGACGAGCTGATCCGCGGGGAGGCCAAGCACACGGCGGGCCAGGCCCTGTCCCGGCTGCTGAACCTCACGGACGGGCTGCTCGGCCAGGGCCGCAACGTCCTGGTCGGCGTCACCACCAACGAGGACCTGGAGCGGCTGCACCCGGCCGTGGTGCGGCCGGGCCGCTGCCTGGCCCGCATCGAGGTCGGGCCGCTGACCCGCCGGGAGGCGGTGTCCTGGCTGGGCTCGGAGGAGGGCGTCGGGCGCGAGGGCGCGACGCTGGCGGAGCTGTTCGCCTTGCGGCGCGGCAGCGGGCCGGCATCGGTGCCGGCGTCGCGGGACGGCGGGGCGGACGCGGGGTTGTACCTGTGACGTCCGCGGGCCGGCGGCGGCCCTAGCCGTACACCGCCCGCAGCGCTTCTTCCGCCGCCGCGCGGGCGGCCTCCCGGTCCAGGCCGAGCCTCTGTGCCCGTTCCGCGAAGGCGGCGGCCGCGGCCGCCGCCTCGCGGGCCGCCGTGTCGCCCGGTGCGGCGACGAAGGAGCCGTGGCGGCCGCGGGTCTCGATGACGCCGTCGGCCTCCAGGGCGCGGTAGGCCTTGGCGACGGTGTTCGCGGCGAGGCCCAGCTCCTCGGCGAAGCCGCGGACCGTGGGGAGCTTGTAGCCGACGGGGAGCTCGCCGGAGCGGGCGCGCTCGGCGATCCGGGCACGGATCTGCTCGAAGGGCGGCTCGGCCGCGTCCGGGTCGACGGTGATCTTCAGGGCCACGGGCCGGACTCTACAGCTCCAGCGCAGTGTCGTGCATGCGCAGCCAGGTGTCCAGGTTGAGGACGAGCTCCGTGGCGGAGCGGAAGGCCTCGCCGGCGTCGTCGGCGAGGGACCCGGCGACGGCCCCGGTGTCGAGGAGGGGCCGTACGGGCGCGTCCTTGTCGGCGAGGACGCGGGCGAGCTCGGTGCGCAGCGCGGCGGCGTAGCGGGGGTCCTGGATGCTGGGGTAGGGGCTCTTGACGCGGTCGGCGACGACGTCCGGCAGGACGTCGCGGGTGGCGGCGCGCAGGAGGGACTTCTCGCGGCCGTCGAAGGTCTTCATGGCCCAGGGGGTGTTGAAGACGTACTCGACGAGGCGGTGGTCGCAGAACGGGACCCGCACCTCCAGGCCGACGGCCATGCTGGCGCGGTCCTTGCGGTCGAGGAGGAGCTGGACGAAGCGGGTGAGGTGCAGGTAGCCGATCTCGCGCATGCGCCGTTCGAGGCCGGCCTCGCCGGGCAGGCGGGGCACTTCGGAGAGGGCCTCGCGGTAGCGGGCGTCCTCGTACGCGGTGAGGTCGAGCTTGGCGAGGAGGCCGCGGTCGAGGAGGGCGGCGCGGCCGCCGCTCTGCTCGCCGGCGAAGCGGTCCGCGGCGCGGGCGGCGGCCCAGGGGAACGTGTCGGCCCGCACGTGGTCGGGGTTGTGGAACCATGCGTAGCCGCCGAAGACCTCGTCGGCGGACTCGCCGGACAGGGCGACGGTGGACTGTTCGCGGATGGCCTTGAAGAGCAGGTAGAGGGAGACGTCGCCGTCGCCGAAGCCGCTGATGGGCATGTCGCGGGCGGTGAGGACGGCGTCGCGGTTGGCCTTGGCGATCAGGTCGGCGGCGTCCAGGACGATGTCGGAGTGGTCCGAGGAGACGTGGGCGGCGAGGGCGTGGGCGTAGGGGCCGTCGGGGGTGGGCCGCATGGGGTCGGGGCGGAAGTTCTCGGTGTGGCCGGTGAAGTCGACCGAGAAGGAGCGGACGGGCCCGGCGCCGCCGGCGGCGAGGCCCCGGGCGGCGAGCGCGGTGATGGCGGAGGAGTCGAGGCCGCCGGAGAGCAGGGTGCACAGGGGGACGTCGGCGATGAGCTGGCGGCCGACGATGTCGTCGAGCAGGTCGCGGACGTGGCGGACGGTGGTGTCGAGGTCGTCCGTGTGCTCGCGGGCCTCCAGGCCCCAGTAGCGGCGGAGGACCAGGCCTCCGCGGCGTATGCGGGCGGTGTGGCCGGGGGGCAGTTCGTACATGCCCTTGTAGGCGGCGTGGCCGGGCGTCTTGGTGAAGGCGATGAGCTCGGCGAGGCCTTCGGCGTCGACGGCGGGGCGTACGGCGGGGTGGGCGAGGATCGCCTTGGGTTCGGAGCCGAAGAGGACGCCGTCGGGGAGCGGGAAGTAGTAGAGGGGCTTGATGCCCATGCGGTCGCGGACGAGGAGGAGTTCCTCGGTGCGCGGGTCCCACAGGGCGAACGCGTACATGCCGTTGAGGCGCTCGGTGAAGGCCTCGCCCCATTGGAGGTAGGCGTGCAGGACGACCTCGGTGTCACTGCTGGTGCGGAAGGCGTGGCCGTGGCTCTCGAGTTCGGCGCGCAGCTCGCGGTAGTTGTAGACCTCGCCGCTGTAGGTGGTGACGAGGAGGGTGCGGCCGTCGCGTTCGGCCTGCATGGGCTGGGCGCCGCCGGCGATGTCGATGACGGCGAGGCGGCGGTGGCCGAGGGCGGCGTGGGTGCTGATCCAGGTGCCGCCGGCGTCGGGTCCGCGGCAGGCCATGGTGTGGGTCATCGCGTCGAGCGTGCCGCGCGCGGTGGTGAGGTCCTGGTCGTAGGAGATCCATCCGGTGATCCCGCACATCGTTGCGGTCTCCCTCTCGGTAGGCCGCCCGGGCGCTCCCGGGCATGGCTGATCCCCCGTCGGGCGCGGTCCCCGCCTCGGGGGCGGCGGGGACCGCGTGGATCACGGTACGCCCATTTAGATGCATGAGCCATCCATGTCGGAGTGAAACGCCGGGAAACCAGTGGGAACCGGCCAACTGCGGTGCGCACGGCTGCCCTTTGCCCGGCCGGCCAGCTGCCCGGCTGCCCGGCGCCCGCGCGGCGTTTGCCCGGCCTCCCGGCATTTGCTCAGGACAGGAAGTGGAACCCCGGGGCCGGGTGCATCAGGAACGCGTGGTGCGAGATGTTCCACGCGTACGCGCCCGCCATCGCGAAGGCGATCCGGTCCCCCGCCCGCAGCCCGGCCACCGGCACCGCCCGCGCGAGGACGTCCTTCGGCGTGCACAGCTGCCCGCAGAGGGTCACCGGCTCGTCCACCGCGGCCGGGCGCGGCCAGGGCCGGTCCCACGCGCCGGAGGGCAGCACGGTGAAGGGCTGGTCGTGCCCTTTGGCGGCGGGGGTGCGCAGGTGGTGGGTGCCGCCGCGCACCACCGCGAACGCCTCGCCGTGGCTGTGCCGGACGTCGAGGACCTCGGTGACGTACCAGCCGCAGTACGCGGTCAGGGCGCGGCCGGGCTCGATGCGCAGCCGGTGGCCCGGGTGTTCCGCGGCGAGCCGGGCGAGGCCCGCCCCGTAGGCGGCCCAGTCGAAGCGGGCGCGCGGGCGGGTGTAGTCGACGGCCATGCCGCCGCCCACGTTGACCTCGCCGAGGCCGAGCCCGTGCCGCCGGTCGAGGTCACGCGTCCAGGCGGTGACGCGGGCGGCGACGGCCAGGAGGGCGGGCGCGCCGAGCCCGCTGGCGAGGTGGGCGTGGATGCCGCGCAGCCGCAGCCGGGTGCCGCGCAGCAGGGGCAGGCAGGCTTCGGCGCGGCGCGGGTCGAGGCCGAAGGGGCCGGGGCGGCCGCCCATCGCGAGGGCGGCGCCGCCGAGCTCCCCGCCCTCCGCGGGCAGGTTGACGCGGAGCAGGACGTCCACGGGTGCGCCGCCGGGGCGTTCCGCGGCGAGGGCGGCGAGCAGGCGCAGTTCGCTCTCGCTCTCGACGTGGATGCGCTCGGCGCCCAGTTCCAGGGCGAGCCGCAGTTCGGGCTCGGTCTTGCCGGGCCCGCCGAAGGCGACCGGCAGGCCGGGGACGGCCTTGCGGAGATGGGCGAGTTCGCCGCCGGAGGCGGCCTCGAAGCCGCTGACGTGCGGCGCGAGGGTCCTGAGGAGCTCGGGGGCGGGGTTGGCCTTGGCCGCGTAGTACAGCTCGGTCTCCGGCGGCAGGGCCGCGCGCACCGCGGCGGCGTGCCCGGCCAGGTCCGCGAGGTCGTGGACGTAGGCGGGCAGGCCGGCGCCGGGCAGGCCTGCGGCGTGGGCGGCGACGCGGGGAGTGATCACGGCGCGGCGCTCCGGGTCCCGGTGCGGGCGGGCGGGGCGAGGCCGGCGAAGGTGGACAGCAGGTCCGGCACCAGGGGCGAGGCGATGCGGACGTAGCCGGCGTCGCGGTCGGCCTTGCGCTCCCAGCGCGTGAGGAGGTTGGCCTTGGCGGGCAGCGGCGCCCCGGCGACGAGGGCACGGAGCGGCGGGGGGTTGCCGTGGGCGGCGGCGCGGCCGGCGAGGACGCGGCGGACGGCGGACCACAGCCCGGCTTCGAGGCGGGGGTGGCGGTCGGCGAGGACGGCGAGCATCTCGGCGATGTGGTTGACGACCAGGCAGTACACGAGGCGGTCCCAGCCCCGTTCGCGGTCGTACGTCATGGGCCGGGCCACCTCCGCGGGGAGGGCCGCGAGGGCGGCGGCGTGGTGGCCGGGGAGCAGCTTGGTGCCTTCGAGGTCGCGGAAGAGGACCTGCCGGGGCGTGCCGTCGGCGGCCACGCCGAGGACGACGTTCTGCAGGTGGGGTTCGAGGACGACGCCGTGGTCGAAGTAGGCGGCGAGCACGGGCGGGACGAGCAGGCCGAGGTAGGAGCGCCACCAGGCGAGGGCCGCGGCGGGGCCCGCGCCGTGCAGCAGTCTGCCGAGGTGGGCGCCGCCGGTGGGGTACTCGTCGGCGACGGCGGCGGCCAGCAGGCCGGTGACGCCGGGGGCGAGGCGGGCGCCGAGGCCTTCGCGGACGATGACGCCGAACCCCTCGGCGAGTTCGCGGCCGCCGAGGCCGAGGGTGCGGTAGCCGGGCTCGCGGAGCAGGGCGGTGCCCGGGAAGCGGGCCTCCAGGTCGGTGGCGACGGGTTCCAGCAGGCGGGTGAGGGCGACGGCGCCGGCCAGCTCGTACTCGGCGTTCTTGCGCAGGCAGTTGGTGATGCGGACGTTGAGGCTGAACTTGAGGAAGTCCCGTCCGTCGTAGAGGGTCCGCACGGACGCGGTGGGCTCGAAGGGCTCGCCGCCGGGGCCGAGGTCGAGGACGTCGCCGCGGGCGACGGCGGCGCGCAGCACCGGGTGGTCGCGCAGCATCGCGTACTGCCAGGGGTGGGCGGGCAGCAGCAGATAACCGCGGGGGACGGGCCGCTGCCGGTCGAGGGCGGCGAGGGCCCCGTCGGCCGCGGTCTCCTGCCGTACGTGCTCGCGCCGCACGGCCAGGTGGTGCAGGGGGAAGCGGGCGCGGGCCTCGGGGGCGTAGCGGGTCCAGTCCGCGGCGGTGCCGGTGCGGGCCTTGGGGGTGGGGTGGAAGCGGTGGCCGAAGACCAGCGACTGCTCGGAGTCCATGTAGGCGTCGGCTCCCGCCCCGGTGCGGGGGGTGCCGAGGGCGGCGGTGACGCCGGCGTGGCTGGAGGCCACCTGGCCGAGGAACTCCTCGTTGCGGACGCCGGTGCGCAGCTCCAGCTCGCGGTGGATGTGCTCGGCGAGGGCCTGCCAGGTCAGCTCCGTCCAGGTGCCGTCGCGCCGGGCGCGTACGGGGCCGGTGAAGCGGTGGGCGCCGATGAGGGAGACGCGGCGCAGCCCGACGCGGAGCAGGACGCCGCAGCGGGGCAGCCGCAGCAGCAGGTGGCCGTCGGCGACGGCGGTCCGGTGGCCGGGCCCGGAGACCTCGCGGAGCAGGCAGTTGAGCAAGGTGTGGGCGACCACGTGGTCGGCGGACGCCACGCCGGTGAGGGCGGCGGGTGGGGAGGACATTCAGCGGCTCCAGCGGGTGCGGAGGAGGTGGGGGTGCTGGGGCGTGCCCACGAGCATGGCCTGGCCCGGCAGCCGGCCGGCGTCGAGGGCGCGGGCGCGCGGGACGGCGGCGGCCGCGGGCAGGAAGCCGAGGGTGACGGAGCCGGCCGGGCTCAGCGCGAGGAGGTGCAGCCGCACGGGGTCCGCCTTTCGGCAGGGCTACGGGGTGGAGGTGCGGCTCCCTTCCCGGTGGTTCGCGCGCTCCCCCACGTCCTCAATGCCCCGTCCGCGACGCCCGGAGCCTTAGCTTCCCAGCCCGATCCGCCGGTAGCGCGCACGCCGCTCGGCCAGGCGTTCGCCCTGCTCGCGCGCCCCGAGGGCGGCCATTTCGGCGCCCAGAAGGGCTCCGAGGCGCGGCAGGAAATCGCCGGTCGCCGCGGCCGGCCCGGCGTCCGGCTCCTCGACCACAAGGTCGGCGATGCCGTGCGCGAGGAGATCCGCGGAGCGCACGCCCTGCCGGCCGGCGACCTCGTGGGCCCGGTCCGTCGTGCGGTGGAGGATCGCCGACGCCCCCTCGGGCGGCAGCGGCGACAGCCACGCGTGCCGGAGCGCGACGACGCGGTCGGCGGGGAGCAGGGCGAGCGCGGCGCCGCCCGCGCCCTGGCCGAGCAGCAGGCACAGCGTCGGCGCGGGCAGGGTCACCAGGTCGGCCAGGCAGCGCGCGATCTCGCCGGCCAGGCCGCCCTCCTCGGCGTCCCGGGACAGCGCGGCGCCCGCCGTGTCGACCACGGTGAGCAGCGGCAGGCCCAGTTCGGCGGCGATCCGCATCCCGCGCCGGGCCGCGCGCAGTCCGGCGGGGCCGAGCGCCTGCCCGGCGGCGGGCACGCCACCGGCACCCCCGGCGGCCTCGGCACCCCCAACGCTCCCGGCATCCCCGGCCGTACGGCTTCCGCGGTCGTGGCCGAGCACCACGCAGGGCGTGCCGCCGACGCGTGCGAGCGCGAGCAGCAGCCCGGGGTCGCGCTCCCCCGCGCCCGTGCCGCTGAGGAGGGTGACGTCGGTGGCGGCGGCGTCCAGCAGCGTGCGGACGCCGGGGCGCCCGGGGTCGCGGGAGCGGCGGATCGACTCGGCGGCGGAGGGGGCGGGGACGGGGGCGGCGAGGGTCTCGGGGGTCTCGGGGGTCTCGGGGGTCTCGGGGGCTTCCGGGGGCTCGGTGGCCTCCGGGGGCTCGGTGGCCTCCGGGGCTTCCGGGGTCTCCGCGGCCTCCCGGGAGGAGGCCGCGGGCGACGGCTCGCCGCACAGCACCGCCAGCGCCCGCCCGATGACCCCCGGCAGCTGCTCGGCGGTCAGAACGGCGTCCACGAGGCCGTGGGCCAGCAGGTTCTCCGCGACCTGCACTCCCGGCGGGAACTCCTCGCCGTACAGGGCCTCGTGGACGCGCGGGCCCAGGAAGCCGATGAGGGCGCCCGGTTCGGCGGACGTGAGGTGGCCGAGCGAGCCCCACGAGGCGAGGACGCCGCCCGTCGTGGGGTGCCGGAGGTGGACGAGGTAGGGCAGGCCGGCCGCCTTGTGGTCGGTGATGGCGGCGGCGACCTTGACCATCTGCAGGAAGGCCACCGTGCCCTCCTGCATCCGCGTGCCGCCCGAGGCCGGCGCCGCGAGCAGCGGCAGCCGCTCGGCCGTGGCCCGCTCCACCGCGCGGACCAGCCGCTCCCCCGCCGCGACGCCGATCGACCCGGCCAGGAAGCGGAACTCGCAGGCCACGACGGCCACTCGGCGGCCGTGCACCCGCCCCTCGCCGGTGACGACGGACTCGTCGAGCCCGGTGCGCTCGCGCGCGGCGAGGAGGTCGGCGCGGTAGGCGGGGTCGTCCGTCGTGATGCCGGCGGGCTCGTCCCAGCAGTGCCAGCTGCCGGGATCCACCACGGTGCGGACGAGATCGAGGGCGGGGGTGCGGGAGGCAGGGGTGCGAGGGCTGCGGCTCGCGCCCGCGGGGCTGCTTGCGTCCATGCCGTCACCCTGTCACGAGCGGCCCCACCACGTCCTTGGTCACGTGCTGGTAGATCACGGAGCTGCGGAAGTCCACGACCTCGCGGCGTCCGGAGAAGCGGTCCATCAGCAGGCTGTGCAGGTCGTCGACTTCGGGCACGGCCACGTGGACCAGGAAGTCGTCCCCGCCCGCGACGACGTACACGTTGAGCACCTCGGGCAGCCCGATGAGATACGCCTTGAAGCCCTCGATGACCTCCCGGCTCATCGGCCGGATCCGCACCGACAGCAGGGCCTGCACCGGCCGCCCGAGCGCCCGCAGGTCGACCGTCGCCCGGTACCCGGTGATCACCCCGCGCTGCCGCAGCGCCCGCACCCGCTCCAGGCAGGTGGAGGGGGCGATGCCGAGGGTGCGGGCCAGGTCGCGGTTGGTCTGCCGTGCATCGCGCTGCAGTTCCCTGACGATCGCCGAATCTATGTCGTCCATGGGGCCACATAATGCCGCACGCGCCGAATTTCGTTCGGCGGGATCCCCACGCTCCCACCGGTCCGGCTAACTTCGGCCCCCGTGACCGTACGAACCACCCACGCTCCCGCCCCTCCCCGGCCGTCCGTTCGGCGGCTCGGCATCGGCGGCGGTACCGCCCTGTGCGCCGGGGCCGTCCTCGGCCCGGGCGTCCTGGCCCTGCCCGCGCTGGCCGCCGACGCGGCCGGCCCGGCCTCGATCCTGGCCTGGCTGGTCCTGCTCGTGACGAGCGTGCCCGTGGCCCTGTCGTTCGCCGCCCTGGGCGCCCGGTTCCCGGACGGCGGCGGGGTGGCGACCTTCGTGCACCGGGCGGCGGGCCCGCGGGCCGCGGCCGCGGTCGGCTGGTGGTTCTACGGGGCCGTGCCGATCGGCGTCGTGGCGGCGGCCCTGATCGGCGGCCAGTACGTGGCGGGGGCGCTCGGCCTGGGCACGACGGCCGCCACGGCGATCGGGGCCGTGGTCATCGCCGCGTCGTTCGCGGCCAACTGCGGCGGGCTGCACCTCTCCGGGCGCGTCCAGCTGCTGCTCGTCGGCCTGCTGGCGGCGGTGCTGCTGGGCGCCGCGCTCGCGGCCGCGCCCCACATGACCTCCGCGCACTTCACCCCGTTCATGCCGCACGGCTGGGGCTCGGTGGGCTCCGCCGCGGGCGTGCTGTTCTTCGCCTTCGCGGGCTGGGAGGCGGCCAGCCACCTGTCCGGCGAGTTCGCGGACCCGGCCCGCGACCTGCCCCGGGTCACCGCGTACACCCTGGCCGTGGTCTCCGTCCTCTACCTCGGCCTCGCCGTGACGACGATCGGCGCCCTCGGCCCGGCCGCGGCGGACACGGACACCCCGCTGACCGACCTGCTCGCGCAGAGCGCGGGAACGGCAGCCCGCCCGATCGCCGCGGTGGCGGCCCTCTTCCTCACCTTCGGCGCCGTCAACACCTATCTCGCCGGCGCCTCCCGCCTGGGCGCCGCCCTCGGCCGCGACGGCGCCGCGCCCCGCTGGCTGGCCCGCGGCGGCGGCCCCGGCGAGGTGCCGCGGCGGAGCCTGGCCGTACTGGCGGGCGCCTGCACGGCGGTCGGCGTTGCGGCCCGGCTCGGCGGGGGCGACCTGGACGGCCTGATGCGCGCCACCTCCACCTGCCTCGCCTCGGTCACCCTGGCGGGCCTCCTGTCGGCACTCGCCCTCCTCCCCCGGCGGACGTGGCTGCGGTACGCGGCGGTGGGGAGCTCCCTGCTGACGACGGGGGTGCTGGCCTTCTCGGGGGCGCTGCTGCTGATCCCGGCGGTACTGGGGGCGGCGTCGCTGGGCTTCTCGTCCTTCCGGAGGGGAAGGGGGCGGGACTAGCAGCTGAAGCACGCCTGTTCTTCCCTGACCGGCCTGCCGGGACCCTAACCGGCCTGCCGGAACCGCCGCCCGGCGAGGCCCGTCAGCGAGGCCACCGTTATCCGCGGGGGACGCCGGAGGTCCCGGTCGGGGCGGAGGAGCGGGCGGGCCAGGGCCCGGACCAGAGCGCCGAGGACGAAGCCGTACACCGCCACCAGTCCGTGCCCGTTGGACTGGGCGAACCACATGGCCAGGCCGGCGACGGGCACGGCGAGCGCGAGCAGCCGCTCCACCGGCGTACCGCCACGGGCGGCGCGCAGCAGGAGGGCGGCGGCGAGGGTCGCGGCGAGGAAGTAGGTGGCGCCCGAACTCCCGGCGAAGTTGCGGGGATCGGCAGTGGCCCGGTCGGACTCGCCGAAGAGGGCGTCGATGTGCTGCGGCAGGAGAATGCCCGCGGCGAACAGGCCCACCATCAGAGGGGCGCCCCAGAACCACTCCGCGAGCGCGGCGACGACCACGAGGGTGGCGATGTTCCACGCCCCGCCGAAGAGGCCGCCGTTCTGCATGAAGACCGAGGTGACCACGCGCCACCAGCCCGTCTTGCCCGGGTCGGCGTCGAAGGCGTCCATCGCCCCCGACCAGCACAGCTGCGTCACCACCGCGCCGATCGCGATCACGGCCAGCCCGGCCGCGGCCCACGGCGGACGGCGCCGGCCCACGGTCTCCGGCCCGATCAGGGCCATGCCGGCCTTGAACATCAGCACCATCAGCCCAGCCGTGGTCACGTTGAACACGATCGCGCCCATCGCCGCCCCCATCCCCCTGTTTGACCTGCGATGACAGGGACCTTAGCGGCAGCGGCGGCCAGATTCAAACAGTGTTGGAAAACTGTGGATACCCTTGCGTCCATGAAGCTGACCGCGGACCTGATCATCGACGCAGGCATGACCGTGTTCGCTGAATCGGGATATCAGGGACTGTCCATGCGAAAGGTGGCGGAGCGGCTCGGCGTGCACGCCGGGAGCCTCTACTACCACGTGCCCAGCAAGAGCGCCCTGCTCCAGCTGATGGCGGACCGGCTGGCCCGGCAGGCCTACGACGCCGGCACGGCCGCGCTCACGGCCCTCCCCGGGCAGGCCGGCTGGAAGAGCCGGCTGGAGGCCCAGGCCGTCGCGCTGCGCCACAGCATCCGGCAACATCCCGGCGGTGCCGACCTGTTCGCCGACAGCCCGAAGGTCCTCAGCACCGGAGCGCTGTCGTTGATGGAACGGCTGCTGCAGACCCTGCTGGACGCCGGAGTGCCCGAGGGGCAGCGCGGCGTCGCCGCCGATGCGCTGCTCAGCCACGTCACCGGGTTCGTGCTGCAGGAGCAGGGCGATCCGCCCGCCGTGCCCGTCACACCCGGGGCCGTCGCCGAACTCCACGAACGCTTTCCGATGACCGTGTCCGCGGCGTCGGCCTCGGCCCATGACCTGGACGAGAAGTTCGTACGGAGCGTGCGGTTGCTCTGCGACGGCATCGAAGCCCAGATCCGGCCGCCCGCACACCCCTGACCCGGGCCGGCGCGAGCCGGACCCTTCAGGGGCGGGGCGGCCTTGGCCGCTCCGCCGCCGATGAGGCGGCCGGCGCCGGCGGTCGCAGCCGCCGCAGCGTCGCGCACGCCATCGTCACCGCCACTCCCGCCACCGCCCATGCCGACAGCACCAGCAGGGGTGCGGTCAGGCCGTTGCCGTGGAAGTAGGCGATGGAGCGGGCGGACCAGGTGCCGGCGCCCGGCGGGAGGGCGGGGCCGATGGCGTTCCAGAAGGGGGGCAGGAGGGGGTACGGGTAGGCGCCGCCCGCGCTGGGGTTGCCGAGGACGACCACGATGGCGATGGCCAGGCCGATGCCGACGATGCCGGCGAGGCCCTGGAGGGCGAGCGTCGTCGCCCCGACCGCGAAGACCACCAGCGTTCCCAGGCCCCACAGTCCGAGGATGCCGCCGGGCAGCGCGTCCAGGACGGGGCCCGCGATGACGGTCCCGAGGAGGCCGGCGGCGGCCGCGTAGAGGGCGAGGGCGCCGAGGCGGATGACGGCCCGGTGGGGGTTGGCGGGCCGGGCGCCCGCGCTGATGGCGAGGATCGCGGCGCACAGGTAGCCGCCCACGCACCACCCGACCACCAGGTAGAAGGACGTCAGGCCGCGGGCGTCGCCGGCCGCGGCGGGCGCGACGTCCTTGACCCGTACCGTGCGCCCGTCGGCCGCCTCGGCCCGGGTGAGCACCGCCTCGGTGGCCTGGGCGAGGGAGGCGCCCGCGCCGCCGGCGACGAGGAGGGTGTCGGTGGTGCCGCGGGGGTCGACGACGAGGGCGGCGTCGAGGTCGCGGTTGCGGATCTTCGCGGCGGCCTCCGGCTCGCCCCCGTCCACCGTGCGCGGGTCCAGGGGATCGCCCGGCAGCCCGTCCAGCCGCTGCACCAGCTGCCCGCCGATCTGCCGCGGGGCGACGACGCCGAGGGCGACGTCCTTCGGGCGGGGGCTGTGGAAGGCACCGACGTAGGACGCGATGAAGGCGAGCTGGAGCACCAGGGTGCCGATCACCAGGACGGCGGCCCGGCCCGTCACCGCGCTCCGCAGTTCCTGGACGAATGAGGGCATGCCCCGAGCCTGCGGGGTGCGGCGGCCCCGCGCAGGCCGTGCGGGCCGTCCGGGTGATCGCAGCCCCGCCTCGTACCCCGCCGTCGTGGCCGCACCTTCCCCGCACTCGCAAACGTGTTCGTACGAATGTTCGAGAGCGTGGTTTATGGTGGAGAGAGAGGGCGGTTTTCAGCCAGGGGGTGACAGGAACGGCAGGAGGTGCGATGACCGGGGTCGGCGCGTTCACGCACCTGCACACCGCATCGGGCTTCTCGATGCGCTACGGGGCCACGCACCCCGAGCGGCTGGCCGAGCGCGCCGCCGAGCGCGGCATGGACGCCGTCGCCCTCACCGACCGCGACACCCTCGCCGGAGCGGTCCGGTTCGCCGTGGCGAGCGCCGCGGCCGGAGTGCGCCCGGTGTTCGGCGTGGACCTGGCCGTGCGGGAGGAGCCGCCGCGGCAGGACCCGCGGCGGCGCCGCACCCCCGTGCGCGGCGGCGCCTTCGTCGACGAGTCCGCGCCCCGCGCCGTCTTCCTCGCCCGGGACGGCGCGCGCGGCTGGGCCGCCCTGTGCGGGCTGGTCTCCGCGGCCCACGCGAACCCCGCCGCCGGCCGCCCCGAGCTCACCCGCGACGACCTCGCAGCGGCCGCCCCCGGCATCCGCGCCCCCCTGCACGTCCTCCTCGGCCCCGCTTCCGAGCCCGGCCGCGCCCTCGCCGCCGGCCGCCCGGACCGGGCCGCCCGGCTGCTCGCGCCCTGGCGGGAAATGTTCGGTGACGCCCTGCGGCTGGAGGTCGTCTGCCACGGCCGCACCGGTCCCGGCTCCCTGCGGCTCGCCGCCCGTACCGCCGGCTTCGCCGCCGACCAGGGCGTCCCCGCCGTCCTCAGCAACGCCGTGCGCTACGCCGACCCCGGCCAGGGGCCCGTCGCCGACGTCCTCGACGCGGCCCGCCGGCTGGTGCCGATCGACCCCCGTGAGCCGGAGTCCCTCGACAGCGGCGAGCGCTGGCTCAAGGGGCCCGCCGCCATGGCCGCCCTCGCCGGGCGGATCACCGAGGCGGCCGGGCTCGGCCGGGACGCGGCCCGCCGGCTGCTCGCCACGACCGAGGAGACCGCCGCCGCGTGCCTGGTCGACCCCGAGGACGACCTGGGGCTCGGCGGCATCCACTTCCCCGAGGCGCACCTGGTCGGCGCCGGTCGCCGCACCGCCGACCGCGTGCTGCGCTCCCGCTGCACGGCGGGCATGGTGCTGCGCGGATACGACCGGAAGCACCGCTACCGGCAGCGGCTGGAGGAGGAGCTGGACACCATCGCCCGGCGCGGCCTCGCCTCGTACTTCCTCACCGTCGCCCGGGTCGTGGACGACACCCGCGCCCTCGGCATCCGGGTCACCGCCCGCGGTTCCGGCGCGGGCTCCCTCGTCAACCACCTGCTCGGCATCGCGCACGCCGACCCCGTCGAGCACGGCCTGCTGATGGAGCGCTTCCTGTCCGCCCACCGCAAGGCGCTGCCCGACATCGACGTCGACGTGGAGTCCGCGCGCCGCCTGGACGTCTACCGCGCGATCTTCGACCGCTTCGGCGCGGACCGGGTCGCGACCGTCTCCATGCCCGAGACCTACCGGGTCCGGCACGCGATCCGGGACGTGGGCGCGGCCCTCGGCAAGGACCCGGCCGAGGTGGACCGGCTCGCCAAGGCGTTCCCGCACATCCGCGCCCGCGACGCCCGCGCGGCGCTGGCCGAGCTGCCCGAGCTGCGCGAGGTGGCTGCGGAGGACCACGGCCGGCTGTGGGAGCTGGTCGAGGCGCTGGACGGGCTGCCGCGCGGCATCGCCATGCACCCGTGCGGCGTGCTGCTGTCCGACGCGACCCTGCGCGCCCGCACGCCCGTCGTGCCGACCAGCGGCGAGGGCTTCCCCATGGCGCAGTTCGACAAGGACGACGTGGAGCGGCTCGGGCTGCTCAAGCTCGACGTGCTGGGCGTGCGGATGCAGTCCGCGATGGCGCACGCGGTGGCCGAGGTCGAGCGGGCCACCGGGCGGCACATCGACCTCGACGACCCCGCGGACGTGCCGCCGGGCGACCCCCGCACGTACGAGCTGATCCGCTCCACCGAGACGCTCGGCTGCTTCCAGATCGAGTCGCCGGGCCAGCGCGACCTCGTCGGCCGGCTGCAGCCCGCGACCTTCCACGACCTCGTGGTGGACATCTCCCTCTTCCGGCCGGGCCCGGTCGCGGCGGACATGGTGCGGCCCTTCATCGAGGCCCGGCACGGGCGGGCGCCCGTGCGCTACCCGCACCCGGAGCTGGAGGAAGCGCTGCGCGAGACGTACGGCGTGGTCGTCTTCCACGAGCAGATCATCGAGATCCTGCACATCATGACCGGCTGCGACCGGCACTTCGCGGACGAGACGCGCCGCGCGCTGTCGGACCCGCAGCTGGTGGGCCGGGTGCGGGTGTGGTTCGAGCGGGAGGCGGCGAAGCTCGGCCGCTCGCCCGAATCCGTGCGCCGCACCTGGGAGATCGTGGAGGCGTTCGGCAGCTACGGCTTCTGCAAGGCGCACGCCGTCGCGTTCGCCGTGCCGACCTACCAGTCGGCGTGGCTGAAGGCCCATCACCCGGCGGCCTTCTACGCGGGGCTGCTCACCCACGACCCGGGCATGTACCCCAAGCGGCTGCTGCTCGCGGACGCGCGGCGGCGCGGGGTGCCGATCCTGCCGCTGGACGTGAACCGGTCGGGCACGGCCTATTCGATCGAACTGGTGTCCGGTAATCAGGGGGACGGCGGCGGCGTGTGGGGACTCCGCATGGCCCTCTCCGACGTCCAGGGCATCGGCGAGGCCGAGGCCGCGCGCATCGCGGACGGCCGCCCGTACACCTCCCTCCCCGATCTGTGGCACCGCGCCCGGCCCGCCCGGCCCGTCGCCGAGCGCCTCGCCCGGGTGGGCGCGCTGGATGCCTTCGGCGGCAACCGCCGCGACCTGCTGCTGCACATCGCCGAACTGCACCGAGGACAACGACATGGACAGCGGCATGGGCAGCCGCGCGGGGGCGCGACCCAGCCCACCCTCGTCGACGGCGTCCGGGCCGAGCCCATCGGCCTGCCCGACCTGGACGCGGAGGAACGGCTCGGCGCCGAGCTCGGCGTGCTCGGCATGGACGCCTCCCGGCACCTGATGTCCGACCACCGCGCGTTCCTCGGCGAGCTGGGCGTCATCCCCGCCCGGCGGCTGCAGGGCGCCCGGCACGGCGAGACCGTCCTGGTCGCGGGCGCCAAGGCCGCCACTCAGACGCCGCCGGTCCGCTCCGGCCGCCGCGTCATCTTCACCACCCTCGACGACGGCACGGGCCTGGTCGACTGCGCCTTCTTCGACGACAGCCACCCCGCCTGCGCGCACACCGTCTTCCACTCCTGGCTGCTGCTCGTCCGCGGCGTCGTCCAGCGCCGCGGGCCGCGCAGCCTGAGCGTGGTGGGCGCGGCGGCGTGGGACCTCGCGCAGCTGACGAGGCTCCGCGCGGAGGGCGGGCTGGACGCGGTCGCCGCGCTCCTCGCAGAGGGCACCACCTCCTCCGCTGCCGCCCCCTCTTCCGCCTCCGGCACCGACGCGTCCGGCCGCCGCATCCACCTGCCCACCGGTTACGTCATGCACCCCTGGGCCGACCTCCGGCCCGCCGGCGAAGGCACGCCCACGGGGCGCAAGCTGTGGCACGCGAGCCCGGGGAGCGCGGGATGAGCGCCCGGCCGCGGCTCGCCGCGGTGCCGGACGCGCGGCCCGGCCCGCCCACCGTGCTGTACCTCCACTTCCACGCGGAGGGGGGCGCGCCCCTCGGCGAGGAGACCTACGACGGGCTGCTCGCGCTGCTCGCCGAGGTGTCGCCCGTCGTGCAGGCGGTCCCGCCGGACGCGGCGCTGATGGAAGTCCGCGGCGCCACGCGCTACTTCGACCGGGATCCCGCCGGGCTCGCCGCGCTCGTCCGGGTGCGGGCCCTCGCCCGGTACGGGGCCGACTGCACGGCCGGCATCGCGCACAACCCGATGCTGGCCAGGATGGCCGCGCAGGACGGCCCGCCCGGCGCGGTGCGCACGCTCCCCGGGGACCCGGCCGCCGTGGCCGCGTTCCTCGCGGGCAAGCCGGCCGCCGCCCTGTACGGCGTGGGCCCGGCCACCGCCCGCACCCTGGGCACGTACGGGCTCGGCACGGTCGGCCGGATCGCCGCCGCGCCGCTGCCCGCGCTGCAGCGGATCCTGGGGCCCGCGGCCGGGCGGCGGCTGCACGAGCGGGCGCACGGCATCGACCCGACCCCCGTCACCCCCGGGGCGCGGGCCCGTTCGGCGGCCGCGGAGCACCGCTTCGACCGGGACGAGCTGGACGCCGGCCGGCGCCGCCGCGCGCTGCTGACGCTCGCCGACCGGCTGGGCGCCCGGCTGCGGGAGAGCAACCAGGTCGCCCGGGGGCTGACCCTCACCGTGCGCTACGCGGACGGGTCGGCGACCACCCGCTCCCGGACCTTCGCCGAGCCGACCGCGCACACCCCCGAGCTGACCGCGACCGCGTACGCGCTGCACGACACGCTCGGGCTGCAGCGCGCCCGGGTGCGGGTGGTCGCGCTGCGCGCGGAGGGCCTCGGCGACGCCGGAGCCACCGCGCACCAGCTGTCGTTCGACCCCGCCGACGAGAAGGCGCGCCGGGTCGAGGCGGCCGTCGACCGGGCGCGCGCCCGCTTCGGGCCGTCGGCGGTGGGTCCCGCGGCGGCGCTGGGCGGCCGGCGGCACGTGGCCTGACCCGCAACCGCCGCGCCGTAGCGGCCTCCTGTTACGTGGCTGATTCCTGAGCATGAAAAACACGTGTCTGCTTCTTGACCGTTCAAGGTCCGCAACGCATTCTTACTCGCAGGTAAGTTGACGCCGTTTCAGCCCAACTCCCGTACCCGGTCACCCGTGTGCCCACCGCCGGGGACCACCCCCCACCAGCGAGGTGTTCATATGAAGCTGCCCTGGAGACCCCTGCGCACCCTGCTCCCCGCCCTTGCCCTCGCCCTTTCGGCCGCCGCCCTCACCGCTCCCGAAGCCGCGGCCGCTCCGTCGCCCGGCTCCCGGCCCGCCACCGACTCCCGCGCCTCCGCCGCGACCGTCAGCAGCGGCTGGAACGACTACTCCTGCAAGCCGTCGGCCGCCCACCCGCGCCCCGTCGTCCTCGTGCACGGCACCATGGGCAACTCCGTGGACAACTGGCTCGTCCTCGCGCCCTACCTGAAGAACCGCGGCTACTGCGTCTTCTCCCTCGACTACGGCAAGCTGCCCGGCGTACCGCTCTTCCACGGCCTCGGCCCGGTCGCGAAGTCGGCCGAGGAGCTCTCCGCGTACGTCGACAAGGTCCGCACCGCCACCGGGGCGGACAAGGTGGACCTCGTCGGCCACTCCCAGGGCGGCGCGATGCCGCGCTACTACCTCAACTTCCTGGGCGGCAAGGACAAGGTGAACTCCCTCACCGGCATCGCCCCCAACAACCACGGCACGACGCTGTCGGGCCTGGTCACCCTCATGGACAAGATCCCCGGCGCCCGCAACGCGCTCGGCGGCCTGACCCCCGGCCTCACCGACCAGGCGATCGGCTCCGACTACCTCAAGCGCCTGAACTCCGTGCCCGACACCGTGCCGGGCGTCCGCTACACGGTCATCGCGACCAAGTACGACGAGGTCGTCACGCCGTACACCTCCGGCTACCTGTCCGGCCCCGGCGTGCGGAACGTCCTGCTCCAGGAACTCTGCTCCCTGGACTTCTCCGAGCACATCGCGATCGGCACCGTCGACCGCGTCGTCGCCCACGAGGTCCTCAACGCCCTCGACCCGGCCCACGCCACCCCGACCACCTGCGCCTCGGCGGTGACCGGCTAAAACCGGTGGCCCCGGCCCTCCCTCATGGGGAAACCTCAGCCCCATGAGCACCTTGGATCCCTTGAACGCGTCGAGCACCTTGAGCTCTTCGAGCACCACCCTTGAGGCCGGCAGTGACGTGACGGTCACGCTGGTCAAGGAGTCCCGGTCCGGTATCGGGTACCCCGCGGTCGTCGTGCGCGACGACGGCGTCCACGCCGTCGTCCGCGCCCCGTGGGCGGCCCCGGCGGACCGGGACTTCGGCTTCGTCCGCTTCGAACGCGGCGACGTCCTCACCGAGCACTACTGGCGCGACCGCTGGCACGCCGTCAAGGAGGTGCGCGCCGCCGACGGCACCCTGAAGGGCTGGTACTGCGACATCACCCGCCCCGCCGGGATCACCCCGGGCGCCGTCGTCTCCACCGATCTGGACCTCGACCTGTGGGTCTCGGCCGACGGCGCCACGGTGCTCCGCCTGGACGAGGACGAGTTCGCGGAGAGCGGCCTGGAACGGCGCGACCCGGAAGCCGCGGCGAAGGCCCGCGCGGCCCTGGACGAACTGGAGGGCCTGGCCCGGGCCGGAAGGCTGACGGACTTGCTGGGCCAGGGTCTGGGGGGCTAGGGGGCTGGGGGGGCTGGGAAGCGTCAGCCCTGCGCGTGTCCGTACCGAGCGCTGAGCGGCGCGAGGTCCGGCTCGCCGAACCGGCTGCGCAAGGCCTGGAACGCGGCGGTCTTTTCCGCACCGAACCGGCTCACGTGCGCGGCATAGGCGTCGAAGGAGAGGAAGGCCGGAGGAGCGGTCTTCGTGTGGAACTTGTCCGCGTACATCACCAGCCGCTCCTCGCCGGTCTCGGCCACGTAGTCGGCCGCCGGCAGGGGCAGCCCCTGCCGCTCGACGTCGTGCCGCGTGATCCCGACGCCGGTGTGACAGGAGCAGAAGCGGCACAGCCGCTCGGGGAAGCCCTCCTCCCGGAGGATCTCGTGCCCGAGCACCCCGTGGCGGACGTACTCGCCGGCCCGGAGCCGCCCCGCGCCGTCGTAGAGCCGGTAGACGCCGATGTCGTGGAGGAGGGCGCCCGCGCGGACAAGGCCGGTGTCGAGCCCGTGGCCGTCGGTGGCCAGCAGCTGCTCGGCGATCCGCCAGACGATCTCGCAGTGCGTGTACACGAGGTCGAACGCCTCGCGCGTCGGCGCGTACTTCTCGTGCAGCGCGCGTATGTCGTCGACCGTCGGCAGCATCACGGCGGGAGCGTAGCAATTCCGGCACCGGCCGGCGGTAGCGGTTCGGCGCGGCAGTGCGGCGGCGGCGGTTCGCAGGCGGTGGCCGGAGGCGCCGGTAAGGGCCGGTCGCCCGAGGGCGCGCGCACGGTCGTGTGCGCTCCGTCGTGCACTGATGCGCTGTTGGAGAATCGGGGCCGGGCCATGGATCCTGCGGCGCGCCGGGGTGGACCCTGTGGCATCAGCATCCCTCGTCCTTGAGGAACGTCGTGCCCATCGTGCCCCGTTTCCGGCCGCCGGTCACCGATCTCCCCGAGTCCGGACTTCCCGGGGACGGACTTCCCGGGGCCGGCCCCTTGCCGGTCAGCCCGTATCTTGACGAAGCCGCCGCGTTCACCGACCGCTGGGTGCGGCGCACCGGGCTGATCCAGTCCTTCTCCGCCCAGCGGCGCTTCCGCAGGGCGGGCTGCGTGGAGTTCGCGGCGCGGGTGGCGCCGGAGGCCGCGTGCGGGCGGCTGCAGCGGGTCGCGGCCTGGCTGGTGTGGTTCCACGTCCTCGACGACCGGTTCCACCACCGGGAGGAGGGCGCGTACGGGTACGAGGCGCTGCCCGACTTCCTGCCGCCGGACGGCGGGCGCACCCAGCCGCCGCGGACCGCCCTGCAGAGAGCGCTCGCCGACGTCTGGCGGATGACCGCGCCCGGGATGTCGCCCGCGTGGCGCGCGCGGGTCGCCGCACGCTTCCGGGAGTGCGCGGCCGGACGGCGGGCGTGGGACGGGCTCGCTCCGGCGTCCGTGCCCGACCTTGCCGAATACGTCTGCGGGTGCGAGATCCCGGCCCCGGTGCGGGAACTGGCGTCCTTTCAGACTCTCCTCGACTCCGCCGCGGTGCTGTTCGCCCACGACGCCTCCGCCGAGGCGGCCTTCCGGAGCGCACTCGTCCGCCTCGGGCAGGACGCGGACCCGGTGGCCCTCGCCCCCTGGATCCGCACGCTCTCCCTCTGGGCCGACGGCCACCTGGCCTGGGCCCTGCGCGAGGGCCCGGCCGGAAAGACCCGGCCGCTCCTGCTCGCCGACGACGTCACCGGCGCCCCCGTGGACCTCCTCCGCCCCCGGCGTCCCGCGCCGCCGCCCGTCCCCTCCACCAGCGGCGGCGCGGGCACCGCTCTACATCGTGGCCGCGAGTAGCTCGCGCGTGTAGGGGGCCTTCGGATCGTCGAAGACCTCGTCCCGCGGGCCGCTCTCGACCACGCTCCCGGCCCGCATCACCGCCACCCGGTCGCAGAAGTGCCGGACGACGGCGAGGTCGTGCGAGACGAACAGCAGGGACAGGCCCAGTTCGGCGCGGAGGTCCATGAGCAGGTTGAGCACCTGGGCCTGCACGGACACGTCCAGCGCCGACACGGGCTCGTCCGCGATGACCAGGCGCGGGCGGAGGGCGAGCGCGCGGGCTATGCCGATGCGCTGGCGCTGGCCGCCGGAGAACTCGTGCGGGTAGCGGTGCAGATGATCCGTTCGCAGGCCCACCTGCTCCAGCAGCTCGGCCGCCCGTGCGCGCCGCTCCCCCTTGTCCAGGCCGGTGTGCACCCGCAGCGGGGTGGTCACGATCTCCTCGACCGTACGACGCGGGTTGAGCGACGCGTACGGGTCCTGGAAGACCAGCTGTACGTCGCGGCTGAGCTCGCGGCGCAGGCGGGTGTCGCCCGCGGCGCGGGAGATGTCCCGGCCGTCGAACCGCACGTCCCCCGACGTGGGCCGTTGCAGCCCCGCGAGGACCCTCGCCGTGGTCGACTTCCCGGACCCGGACTCCCCCACGAGGCCGAGCGTCTCCCCGGCGTCGATGCGCAGACTCACGTCCCGTACGGCTTGCACGGCACCACCTCGCCCTCGCCGGAGGAGCCCGCGGCGGCCCCCGAACTCGACCCGAAGACCGACGACCTCGGCGAGGGGACGGGCGGGGGCGGGTGACCGCTCCTGCCCGGCGGCGTCCGGCGCCGGCACCGGCACCGGCACGTCGACCGTCGGCAAGCGCGTGCCCGGCACCGTGTTCAGCGTCGGTGCCGCGCCGATCAGGGCGCGGGTGTACGGGTGTGCCGCGTCCGTCAGGAGTTTGCGGGTGGGGCCCTCCTCCAGACCCCGCCCGCCCCGCATGACGAGCATGCGGTCGCACGTCCCGGCCACGACGCCCACGTCGTGCGTGACGAGCAGCACCGCCGTACCGCTCTCCTCCCGCAGCTCCGCGAGCAGTCCGAGGATCTGCCGCTGCACGCGCGCGTCCAGCGCGGTCGTCGGTTCGTCGGCTATCACCACGTCCGGGCTGTTCACGAGCGCCATCGCGATCATCACCCGCTGCCGCATGCCGCCCGAGAACTGGTGCGGGTAGTCGCGGGCCCGGGCGGCCGGGATGCCGACGCGTTCCAGCATCGCGAGGGCCTTCTCCCTCGCTTCGGCCCGCCGCCCCGCCCCCGCCGGAGCGTGTATGCGCCAGGCCTCTGCCACCTGCGCGCCCACCGTGTGGAAGGGCGAGAGCGCGGCCAGGGCGTCCTGGAAGACCATGCCGATCCGGGAGCCGCGCAGCGCACGCACCGCGGACTCGGGCGCGCCCACCACCTGCGTCCCCCCGACCAGCACGCTTCCGCTCACCCGCGTACGGGCCGGGTCGTGGAGCCCCATCGCGGCCAGCCCGACGGTGGACTTGCCCGAGCCGGACTCCCCCACCAGGCCGAGCACTTCACCGCGCTCCAGCTCGAAGGAGAGGCCGTCGACGGCCGTGGTCTCCGTACCGCCCCGCCCCCGGAAAGAAACCGTCAGGTCCCGTACGGACAAAGCAGCGGACAGAGCCGGTGTCGTCATGCGAGCCTCACCCTCGGGTCGAGCCGGGCCACCACCAGGTCGGCGAGGGCCACGAACACCACGACGAAGAAGGCGGCGAACAGCACCGTGCCGACGACCGTCGGCAGGTCGTTCTGGACGACGGCGTCGACGGCGAGCTTGCCGACGCCGCCGAGCCCGAAGACGGTCTCGGTGATGAACGCGCCGCCGAAGAGCGCCCCGGCCTCCAGCCCGAGCAGCTGGACGAGGGGCCCGGCGGCGCCGCGCGCCGTGTACTTCACGTGGGCCCGCAGCGCGGTGAGCCCCTTGCCGCGGGCCGTCCGCACGTACCCCTCGTGCATCGTCTCCAGCGTCTGGGAGCGCGTGAGACGGGCGAAGACGGCGGCGTTGACGAAGCCGAGGACGAGCCAGGGAAGGAACAGCCCGGCGGCCCACGGGCCCGGCCCGTCGGCGAGGGGTGCGTAGCCGGGCAGCGGTACGAGCCCGGTCCGGTAGACGAGCAGGTACTGCACGGCGTAGCCGAGGAAGTAGATCTGCACGCTCGCGCCGACCAGGGTGAAGCCGGACAGCAGCCGGTCGGTGGCCGTGCCGCGGCGCAGCGCAGCGGTGAAACCGGCGCCGGTGCCGAGGACGACGATCACCACGAGCGCCCCGCCCGCCAGCGACAGGGTGACGGGGAAGCGGTCGCCGATGGCGTCGAGGACCGGCTGGTGGAGGGTGTAGGAGTAGCCGAGGCAGGGGGCGGCGCAGTCGATGGGGCTGCCGTCGACGTCGCTGATGGTGCGGCCGGCGACGAGGCCGCGCAGGTAGTCGAGATACTGGCCGGTCAGTGGCTGGTCGAGGCCCATGCTGTGGCGGACGGCCTCGACCTGTGCGGTGTCGCACTTGGGGCCGCAGGCGATGAGCGCGGGGTCGGAGGGGGCGGCGTAGAAGAGGCCGAAGGCGGCGGCGGTGATCGCGAGGAGCACCGCCGCGGCCTGGAGGGCCCGCCGCAGGAGGTAGCCGGTCATGGAGCCTTACGACCTCTTCAGGTACAGGTCGGCCGCCGCGATGGAGCCGTAGATCGGGTGGATGGCGGCGCCGCCGATGTTCTTCCCGCGGAACTGGGTGACGCTCGTGTAGAGGAACGGCACGACCGGGACGTCCTTCATGACGGTCTGTTCGAGGGCGATGAGGGCGTCGGCCTTCTGCTGCGCCTCGCCGATGCCGGCGATGCGCTCCAGTTCCTTGTCGACCTCGGGGTTGCTGTAGCGGATGGAGTTGGCGAGGGCGTCGAGCTTGCTGTGGTAGCTGTCGGGCAGCAGCGTGGACGGGGTGGGCCAGTCGACGGAGTTGGTGGACAGCCACAGGTCGTAGGGGGCGGGGCCGCGGAAGACCTCGTTGGTGAACGCGGCCTTCTCCAGGGGCTTGGTGACGAGCTTGATGCCCGCCTTGGCGAAGGCGTCGACGAGGACCTGGGCGAGGCGGTCCTTCTCGGGGGCGTCGCTCTCGTACGCGTAGGTGAGCGTGTCGACCTTCGTCTTCGCCCTGGCGAGGTGTTCCTTGGCCTTCTCGACGTCCCCGGCGGGCGACACGGGGTAGAGGTCGTACTTCTTCCAGCCGACGACGGCGGGCGAGGAGAGCGTGGTGGCGAAGTCGCCCATGCGCGGGCCGCCGAGGACCTGCCGGGCCTGCTCGCGCGGAAAGAGGTAGTGGATGGCCTTGCGGACCTCGGGGTCGGTGACGCGGCTGTTCTTGATGTAGAGGTCGCTGGTGTAGGCGCCCTGGCTGCCGGCGACGAGGAGGTCCTTCTTGCCCGCGTCGCGCCGGGCCTCGGCGTAGAGCTCCGGCGGCACCTCGCTCTGGGTGGAGAGGGTGGCGGGGCCGTCGCCGCGCCCGTTGAGGACCTCCTGCGCGGTGTTGAGGATCTTCTTGCCGAAGGTGAACTCGAAGCGGTCGGCGTACTGGTGGCGGATGGGGTCGGTCTCCGGCTTCCAGTGCGGGTTGCGCTCCAGGGTCAGGCTCTGGTTCTGCTTGTGCGCGGCGATCCGGTAGGGGCCGGTGGCGAAGGGCCGGGTGTCGTAGCCGGTGCCGGTGTCCTTGTCCTTGCGGACGGGGGACGAGGAGGACTGGGCGGCCATGTAGGGCACGTCGGACTGCGGCTGCGGGAAGTGGAAGACGATCGTCTTGGCGTCGGGCGTCTCGATGGCGTCGAGGTCGCCGTGCTCGGGCCCGGCGTACTTCTTCACGGCGGCCGTGCGGTCCTCGGAGCCGGTGAGCCACTCGGGCCAGTAGCTGGGGCCGAGTTCGAAGCCTGGGGCGAAGGTGCGCTCGATGCCGTACTTGACGTGCTCGGACGTGATGGGCTCGCCGTCCTCCCAGGCGATGCCGTCCTTGAGCTTGTACGTCCAGGTGCGGCCGCCGTCGGAGGACTGCCCGGTGTCGGTGGCGAGGTCGCCCACGAGCTTGGGCTTGCCGCCGACGACCTGATACTGAGTCAGTTGGCGGCCCCACAGCAGGGACGTGCTGTACGACTCGCCCGCGTAGGTCTTCTGCGGGTCGAGATGGCCGTAGTCGTTGACGTTGGCGATGCGGATCGTGCCGCCGGTGCGGGCGCCCTCGACGGCGGGGGCCGGGCCCCGGCTGTCCTCGGCGGTACCGAGCGTGGCGGTCAGCCGCCGGCCGCTCTTGGTGGCGGCCTCGCCCTTCTCCTGATCCCCGCCGCCCGCACCGGCACCGGCCGAGCAGGAGCACATCAGCAGGGCGGCGGCGGTGGCGAGCGCCGGGACGGCTGCGGTGCGCGGGCTGAATCGGACCATGGTGAACTCCGGGTTGAGGAAGGACAGGGGAAAGGCGGAGCGCCCTGTAAGGGGCGCGGGGGACTGCGCGACCAGCCACGGACGACCCGCAGCCGGCGACGCTCCCGGCGGAGGCCTCAGCGGGCGATGCGCGGATCGAGCGCGTCCCGGACCGCGTCGCCGAGGAGATTGAAGGCGAGGACGAAGACGAGGATCGCCGCGCCCGGGAAGACCATGTAGGTCGGGTCGTCGTAGAAGACCTCGGAGCCGCGGGAGATCATGCGGCCCCAGTCGGGGACCGGCTCGTTGATGCCGACGCCGAGGAAGGACAGCGCGGCCTCGGCGGTGACGATGCCGGGGACGGCGAGCGTGACGTGCACGAGCACGGGCGCCCACACGTTGGGCAGCAGCTCGCGCAGCACGACGTGCCGGCGGCTCGCTCCGACGGCGCGCGCCGCCTCGACGAACTCCCGCTCGCGCAGGGCCCGTACGGAGGTGCGCAGGACCATGGCGAGCGGCACCCAGCCGAAGGCCGAGAACACCAGGACGAGCGAGGTGAACTGCATCCAGGCGGGCTCGTTCTCACCGGGGCCGACGAAGCGGGTCTGGATCACCGGGCTGAGCGCGAGGAGAAGCAGAAGTGTCGGAAAACCGAGCAGTGCATTGCATACGAAAGTGAAGGCCCGGTCGGCGAGGCCGCTCAGGTAGCCGACGGTCACGCCGAGGACGACGCCCACCACGGCGATCACGGCGACGGAGGCGAGGGCCACCAGCAGCGACGTGCGCATGCCGTACACGAGCTGGGCGAACACGTCGCGTCCGAGGCCGGGTTCGATGCCGAACCAGTGGTCGGCGGAGATGCCGCCGTTGGGCAGGACCGGAAGGCCCTCGGCGTTCAGCAGACCGGGGGTCTGCTGCCCGTAGTGGGAGGTGGGGTCCTTCCCGTAGAGGGCCGTGACCAGGGGCGCGGCGGCCGCGAGCAGCGCGCAGAACACGACGACGGCGAGGGCGGCCATGCCCGTGCGGTCGCGGCGGAAAGCCCGGCAGGCGGTGGCGAAGGGGCCGCGGGAGGGGGTGGCGGAGGGCCCGTGGGAGGGCGCTTCGAGGGTGTCCCGAGGGGGTCTCCCTGAGTGCTCTTCGGCCATTTGCTGCCGCGCTCCTGTATCGCTCCGGCCGCCGCTCGGTCACATGGCGGGCCTCTTTTCGGCCGGTGTGCGGGGATCGCCCGACCCGGCGTGCGGATCATTAGATCCAATGAAATGAGCGTCCGCAATCCATCTTCTTAAAGGCGAGTTGGGTAATTCGGCGTTGATTACAAGGAATCCTTGCTGGTCAATATCCCCGTAACATTAAATCCCCGCAATTACCCCGAAGCGGACGCCAGGCGAAACCGGACCCTGTCCACCGAGGCCCGTATGAGACGTGCCTCACACGAGATCCGGCCACTACCGAGGGTTTTCAACCAGCGACTGAAAGTGTTCGATCCATGTGCGTTCATGCCCAACTTGGGTAAGACTTCCGTCCGTTATCTGCAGCCACGAGCAAGGGAGTGTTCGGAATGCGGTACATCACTGGGGGCATCGCGATGGGCGCCGCGCTGGTACTGGGCGGCGGCCTCCTGGCCGCCGGAACGACGACCGCGAGCGCCGCACCTGCACCTGCACCTGCCCCCGCGATACAGGCGCAGAGCCTGTACGCGGCCTCCGCCATGGTCCTGACCACCGGCCACGGTGCCAACTCCACCGAGGCCTCGGTCGACCGCGCGGTGACCCTGACCTGTTTCCCCCAGGCGATCGGCACACACCCGAACCCGAAGGGTGCCTGCGACGCGCTGCGGGCGGCCGGCGGTGACTTCAAGAAGCTCACCACCATCAAGTCCGGCACCGCCTGCACCAAGGAATGGAACCCGATCGTCGTCACCGCCGACGGCGTCTGGGAGGGCCAGCGGATCCGCTTCGAGCGCACCTTCGGGAACCCGTGCGAGGCGAAGGCGGGCAAGGGCACGCTCTTCGAGTTCTGACGTCCCGCAGAGCGGCCGGACCGAACGTGAAGCGGCCCCCGGACACCGTGGAGGTGTGTCCGGGGGCCGCGGCATGCCGTGCGGAGGCGGGAAGCTCAGGGGATGGTCACGCCGTACGTGGCGAGGGGGCCCTGGACCGGCTGGAAGTACGTCCGCGGCGCCGGCACCGGCATCGTGCAGCTCCCCGAACCCCCGGACAGCAGGCCCAGCGCCTTGTCCCCGGCGAAGAGGGGGCCACCGCTGTCGCCCGCGCCGGCGCAGGCGGTCGTCTCGATCAGGCCGGTGACCTGGCCCTCCTGGTAGTTGACGGTGGCGTTGACGGCGGTGACCGTGCCCGTGCGCAGGCCCGTCGTCGAGCCGCTGCGGCTGATCGCCTGGCCGACGGTCGCGGTGCCGACGCCGGTGATGGCCCGCTGGCCGGGGTTCACGGCGCTCGGGTGCGGGACCGCGGCGGTGTACTCCGCGATGGCGAAGTCGTGGCCGGGGAACGTCCAGCCCCTCGTCTCCGCGACGGTCTGGCCGCCGTTCGTCGCCGACCAGCGGGACTCGGCCTGGCCGCAGTGGCCGGCCGTCAGGAAGCCGCCGTTCGGGTGGCCGGGCCACGTCACGTTGAAGCCGAGCGAGCAGCGGTGCCGCGCGCCCCAGATGGCGTCCCCGCCCGCGATGAACCGCGTGAGCTTCGCCGCCGACCTCCTGACCACCACGGTGCTGCCGAGCGAGCGCGCGGTCTCCTTCAGCTCCGCCAGGTCGGCCGCCGCGACCGTGGGGTCGGCGGTGACCACCACCTTGTTGAGGCGCGGGTCGGCCGCCCAGGCGGTGCCCGGGGTGTTGATGCGCGAGTCCAGCTCCGTGCGGGCGGCGTCGAGCTCGGCCTGGGAGTGCTCCACGAGGCGGGGCGCGGCACCCGCTTCGCGGACCGGGCCGGCGGCCTTCTCGTCGGTGACGTTGACGACGAGCCTGCCGAGGGCGGAGTCGTAGTACGAACCGGCGACGGCATCCCCCAAGGCGGCGACGAGCGTCCCGGCGAGGGAGGCGTCCGCGGCGGCGGACGGGGCGCGGGTGGTGGCGGTGGGGGAGGCATCGGCTTGCTGTGGACTGAGGGTCACCGCCGCGAGGACGACGGCGGACGCGGCGGCTAGGGCGGCGCGCGCGGGAATCCATCTACGCTTCAACTCGTCACCTCCAGTGGGGGGTTGGGCCGTGAGGCGCCGGGTCGTGCGCCGGTGCCCGGAGGACGTACGACACGGGCTCGCCGACGGCTTTACAGAGGGCGCGTCCATGCCAAGTTGACTCGTCGAGTATCCCGGACGCGGGGAGGGCGCGCACAAGGCGGAATTGCCTTGGCGCGGGGGGCGCTGCGCGCGCTCCGGGAGGAATTACGCGCGGGGTACGAGGGGTTGGGGCACGCCCCCGAGCGGTGATCCGGCGGCGCGGTGTTACGCCATCGGGGTACCGGGCGACCCCCTATTGCCGCAACGGATGCGACGTCACCGCAAGACGCCCCGACGGCGCCGCGCCGTGGCCGCACGGGCGCGGCAGATCACCACCGCACTCACGCTCGGGACCCCACCACCAACCCGCACCGCACTCCCTCACCGCCGCAACGGCGAGGCACCACCACGGCGCGGCCCGGCGGTGCCGTCCGTGCCGGACACCGCCGGGCCGCTTCTCCGGCCGTCAGGCCGGCCCGCTCGGCGGGAGCTCTTCCGGCGGGGGCGGCGCGGGGGTCTCGGAGACCTCAGGGACCTCGGGGGCTTCGGGGATCTCGGGGGCTTCGGGGGCCTCGCGGGCCGCAGGCCTCGCGCGGGGCGGCGGGTCCGGGGGGACCAGCCCCTGCTGCGCCGAGCGCTCCAGGAAGCGCAGGAGCTCCACCGGGAACGGCAGGACCAGCGTCGAGTTCTTCTCCGCCGCCACCGCCACCACCGTCTGCAGCAGCCGCAGCTGCAGCGCCGACGGCTGGTCGGCCATCGTGGCCGCCGCCTCGGCGAGCTTCTTCGACGCCAGCAGCTCCGCGTCCGCGTTGATCACCCGGGCCCGCCGCTCGCGCTCCGCCTCCGCCTGGCGGGACATGGACCGCTTCATCGTCTCCGGCAGCGAGACGTCCTTGATCTCCACCCGGTCGATCTGCACGCCCCAGCCGATCGCGGGGCTGTCGAGCATGAGCTCCAGGCCCTGGTTCAGCTTCTCCCGGTTGGAGAGGAGGTCGTCCAGATCGCTCTTGCCGATGATCGAGCGCAGGGACGTCTGGGCCATCTGGGAGACCGCGAAGCGGTAGTCCTCGACGGCGATCACCGCTTCGGCGGGGTTGACGACCTTGAAGTAGACGACGGCGTCCACCCGGACGGTGACGTTGTCGCGGGTGATGCCCTCCTGGGCCGGCACGGGCATCGTGACGATCTGCATGTTCACCTTGCGCAGCCGGTCGACGCCCGGAATGACCAGGGTGAACCCCGGCGGCCGGATCTCGGGCATGAGCCGCCCGAGCCGCAGCACCACGCCGCGCTCGTACTGCTTGACCACACGGGCCGCCGCCATGACGTACACCGCCCCGGCGGACGCCACGCCCACCGCTGCCACCACCAGATCTTCGACCATGGGAGGCCCCCTGCCGTCCATCTCAGGCGTTATGTCCACGGTATGCCCGTATCCGGCGCAGGGTCGAGCCCCCGGCCCCGGCGTGCGGACCCGGGGCTCCTGTGCTGCCGGCCGGGAAGGCGTGCGGCGCGGTGGTGCCCGCCCCGGCCGGCGGCCGTCAGCCGATGGTCACGCCGTAGGCCTTCAGCGCGGGGCCGACGGGCTGGAAGAACGTCGTCCCGCCGGAGCTGCAGTTCCCGCTGCCGCCGGAGGTGAGGCCGAGGGCGGTGGAGCCCGCGAAGAGGGCGCCGCCGCTGTCACCGGGCTCGGCGCACACAGTGGTTTTGATCAGGCCGCGGACGACCTGGCCGTTGCCGTAGTTGACGGTGGCGTTGAGGCCGGTGACCTTGCCGCCGTGCACGCCGGTCGTGGAGCCGCTGCGCTGGACGGCCTGGCCGACGCTCGCGTTGCCCGCGCCGGTGATCCGCTGGGTGCGGCCGTTGTAGAGGTTGACCTCGCTCGGGTGCGGGAGGGAGCCGTTCGTGTACTGCACGATGCCGTAGTCGTTGCCCGGGAAGCTGGTGCCGGTGGTCGGGCCGATGCTGGTGGTGTGCCCGGAGTTGGTGTAGTAGGGCGGCTTGCCCTGGGTGCAGTGGCCTGCGGTGAGGAAGTAGGCGGTGCTGCCCTTGTGCACGTTGAAGCCGAGCGAGCAGCGCCAGGTGGGCGCGTAGATCGCGTCGCCGCCGGCGAGGTACGGACGGAGGGTGCCGGGCGTCCGTTCGATGCGTATGGCCCCGGCGGCGGGGCCGGCCTGCTGCTTGATTCTCGCGAGGGCGGTGTCGGAGACGGTGGAGTCGGCGGTGACCACGAGCGTGCCGCTGTCCTGGTCGACGGCCCAGGCGGTGCCGGCGACGTCCGCCGCCTGGACGGCCGCTCCGGCGGAGGCGAGCCGGGCCGTGACCGACGCCGCGGCCGCGGTGGATCCGGAGGTGGTCTCGGCGTGGGCGGCCGTGCCGACGAGGGCCGCGCCGGCCGCGAGGGCGGAGGCGAGGGCGATGCGGGTCGCCGTGCGGGCGAGCGGGCGGGGGGTGGTGCGCTTGATCCTCACGTGGTTCTTCACGTGGTTCCTCCCGAGTGGGGTCGGTGAGGCGCAGCCATACGGGCACGCGGGATTCCGTTTTCGTCGTGCCCCTGACAAGCGCTGTTCGGGAGTATTCGGGCCGTCCGGCGCCCGGCGCAAGAGCCGCGGCCCGCTTTCGGACGGCGGCTTCCGGCGTCGCACGCCGGTGGCAAGGGGTCCGCTTCGGCCACGGAGGGCCTCCCGTTCAGCCACGGGAGGCCCTTGGGCGAATGTCCCGTTCAGCCGCGCAGGACGTCCCGCTCCCCCGCCTCCAGGGCGAACGGCAGCTCGTTGCCCGGCGGGGGGAACGGGCAGATGAAGTGGTCCGCGAAGGCGCACGGCGGCAGCAGCGCCCGGTTGAAGTCGAGCGTCACCTGCCCGCCGGCGCCCGGCGCGGGCGCGCGCAGGAAACGGAACCGGTAGCTCGACGTGCCGCTCGTCGCGTCGGCGAAGACCGCCCACAGGGTGCCGTCCACCTCCACCGCGACCTGCAGGGCGTGTTCACCGCCGCCGGCGCGGCCGGGGGCGGTGAACACGAGCTCGCCGTCGAGGCCCAGGCTCCGCTCCCGCCCGTCCGCGTTCGCCACGCTGATCCGCCGGCGGCTGCCGTGCGGGCGGAAGGAACCGGAGCGCGCCCACTCCTCGTCGTGGCCGAAGACGTCGATCCCGGCGAACTCCCGCCGCCCGGCCGAGCCGGGGTCGAAGACGCGCACCGCCCACAGCCCCTCCCGCCGTATCACCACGAGCTTGCGCCCCCCGTACGAGACCCGGGCGGCGGCCGCCGGGCCCTTGTCCGCGCGGAGCCGGACCACGCCGTCCAGCGGCCGGCCGTCCAGGGTGAGTCCGTCGGTGGCCGCGGCGGTCAGCCGGACCGCGTCCTCCTCCGCGGCCCACTGCCCGGGAATGGCGGGAATGCGCCCCTCGGGGGCGTCGGCGAGCCAGTACGTGCCCGTCAGGGCCAGGGGTCCGTACGGCGCCGAGACCGTCTCCGTGCGCTCTTCGCGCCACGCCTTCCACTGCTGTCGTGCGTCGCCGCGCGTGTCCGTGCTCATGAGCGTCAAGGTTTCCATACGGGCAGTGGCAACCCGAGGTGCTCGCGGAGCGTCGCGCCCGCGTATTCCGTACGGAACGCGCCACGTTCCTGCAGCAGCGGCACGACGCGGTCGACGAAGTCGTCCAGCCCGCCGGGGGTGAGGTGCGGGATGAGGATGAAGCCGTCGGCGGCGCCGGCCGTGACGAACTCGTCCAGCTGTGCGGCGACCGAGGCGGGAGTGCCGATGAAGGACTGCCGCCCGGTCGTCTCGATGACGGTCTGCCGTATGGACAGCCCCTTGGCCTCGGCCAGGGCCCGCCAGCGCGCGGCGACGGCGAACGGGTCGGCGACCCGGACCCGCCCCTGGGCCACTTCGCCGTCCGGGTCCGGGTCGATGGCGGGCAGCGGTCCGTCGGGGTCGTAGCCGGACAGGTCCCGGCCCCACACCTGTTCGAGGGCGAGCAGCGCGTTCTGCGGTGACACCTGCTGCTTGCGGATCCCGGCGGCCTTCTCCTGGGCCTCGGCGTCGGTGTCCCCGAGGACCAGCGTCACGCCCGGCATGATCTTCAGGTCGCCGGGCTGCCGGCCGTACGCGGGCAGCCGCCGTTTGACGTCGGCGTAGAAGGCCTGCCCGGCCTCCAGGGTGCCGTGCCTGGTGAAGATCACGTCGGCGGCGGAGGCGGCGAACTCCCGTCCCTCGCCGGAGTCCCCGGCCTGGATGACGACCGGGTGTCCCTGCGGGCTGCGGGCCACGTCGAAGGTGCCCGAGACGGAGAAGTGGCGCCCGTGGTGGGCGAAGGGCCGCGGCACGCCTTCGGGCGTCCAGGAGTCCCAGAGTTCGCGCGCGGTGGCGACGAACTCGGCGGCGCGCTCGTACCGTTCGGCGCGGTCGAGGTAGCCGCCGCGGCGGAAGTTCTCGCCGGTGAAGGCGTCGGAGGAGGTGACGGCGTTCCAGGCGGCGCGGCCGCCGCTGAGGTGGTCCAGGGAGGCGAGCCGGCGGGCCAGTTCGTAGGGCTCGTTGAACGTGGTGTTGACGGTGGCGGCCAGGCCGATCCGCTCGGTGACGGCGGCGAGGGCGCTGAGCACGGTGATCGATTCGGGGCGGCCCACGACGTCCAGGTCGTGGATGCGGCCCTTGTGCTCGCGCAGCCGCAGCCCTTCGGCGAGGAAGAAGAAGTCGAACAGGCCGCGTTCGGCGGTGGCGGCGAGGTGCCGGAAGGACGGGAAGGCGGTCTGGCTCCCCGACCGGGGGTCGGTCCACACCGTCGTGCTGTTGACGCCGGGGAAGTGTGCGGCCAGGTGCATCTGCTTGCGCTGCCGTGCCCTGGGGGCGGTCATGCGGGCCTCCTCACGGTGGCGTAGCGGTTGGCGGGGCGCGGCAGGCAGAGGTGCTCGCGGAGCGTGCCGCCGGGGTAGAAGGAGCGGAGCAGACCCCGGTGCTGGAGCACGGGCACGGTCCCGTCGACCAGCAGGGCGAGGTCCCGGTCGGGGTCCCGGGGCCGGAAGTGGAAGCCGTCGGCGACGCCGTCCGCCCACCAGGAGCCGGCCAGGTCGGCGAGGGCGACGGCGTCGGCGGCCGTGTGCAGCGCGACGGGCAGCGAGGCGAGGACGAGGAACCGGCCCGGGTCGCGGCCGAGGTCGCGCAGCCGGGCGTGCAGGTCCTCGCGGGCGGCGCGGACCGCGCCGGGCGCGGGCGCGGGCCCGGTGCGGACGTAGGCGACGTCGGCGTGGCGGGCGGCGGCGGCCCGGGCCGGCAGGCGGGTGGCGTCGATGGCCGTGACCGGGCGCCCTTGCGGGGGCCGGGGCACGATGGACGGCCCGCGGACGGACCAGCCGGGGCCCTCGAAGTCGACGTAGTGCAGCTTGTCGCGGTCGATGAAGCGGCCGGTGGCGGTGTCGCGGATCTCGGCGTCGTCCTCCCAGCTGTCCCAGAGCCGGGCGGCGACGTCGGCGACCGCGGCGGCCTCGTCCCACAGCTCGCCGGCGGGGGCCGGGGCGCGGCGGCCGAAGTGGCGGGCCTCGGCCTCGGTGGCGGACACCTCGACGGTCCAGCCGGCGCGGCCGTTGCTCACCCAGTCGAGGGTGGAGACGGCGTTGGAGACGTGGAACGGCTCGGTGTGGGTGGTGGTGACGGTGGGCACCAGGCCGATCCGTTCGGTGGCGGGCGCGACGCGGGCGAGGACGGCGAGGGCGTCGAGGCGGCTCTCGCCGCGCCGGGGCGGGCCGAGGGTGTCGCCGAGGGTGACGAAGTCCAGCCGGCCGCGCTCGGCGAGGCGCGCGGCGCGGACGTAGGGCTCGGCGTCGCGGACGCCGGGGCGGTCGATGCTCACGGCCAGGTGCAGCGGCCGGATGGGTGCGGACATGGGTTTCCCTGGGGGTGTGGGGGTCGCCACGGTCAGGCCGGTGGCTCGGTCAGTGGTGTGCGCGCGCCGTCGCGGCCTCGCGGCCCGGGCCCGTACGCCCCGGCCCCGTACGGCCCGCGACCGCACGCAGGAAGCTCAGCGCGGCGCGCGCCGTGGCGTCGTTCTGCCGGAAGGCCGGGGCGTTGGTGCCGGGCCGGGCGAAGGCCCCGTTGGCCCGGGCGTCGGTGTGCGGGCCGAGGGCGAAGCGGCGCGGGTGCGGGCGCCCGTCACGGTCCAGGACGCGGCCGTCCGCGGGGCTGACGGCCAGCAGGCCGGCGGGCGTGGTGGCGGCCTCGGGGTGGAGGGAGCGCAGCAGGGGGTCGAGGGAGCGGGCGACGGACGGGGGCGGCAGGCGCGCCTCGACGAGGGCCCGCGCGCCGGTGACGACGCCGGGCGCGCTCTCGCTGCGCGCCAGGAACAGGCCGTGCTCCTCGTCGGGCGTGACGGTCGTGCCGGCGCCGAGGAAGCGCACGACCCCGGCGCGGGAGAGCGCGAGCAGCTGCCGGAGCCGGGGGCCGGGCGGGCCGGAGGCGAGGTAGCTGAAGAAGCCGTGCCACCACGGACCGGTGTCGCCGAGCCCGGCGAGCTGGCCGTAGACGGAGAGCAGACCGAGGAAGACGGCGAGGTCGGGGCTGTGCCGCGGGTCGTGGCGGCGGTCGAGGTCGGCCCGGATGTGGGCGCGCAGGCCGTCCTGCAGGGCGTCGGCGCCGGCGAAGCGGCGGCCGGCCAGGGGGTGGTCGAGCGCGGCCAGGTCGAGCCGGTCGGCGGGATCGGGCACGGCGGCGGCGACCAGGGCGAGGAGCCCGGCGCTGCCGGGCGCGCGGGCGGCGTACCGCTCCTCGAAGGCCGGCCAGGGCATGCGGGTGCGTTCGGGGTGGGCGGTGAAGAGCCGGTGGTAGTGGGCGAACCCGAGCTCCTTCTCGGCGAGGGGCCGCACGTCCCGGTGGAAGTCGAGGGGGCCGGGCCGGTCGCGCAGCGCCGCGGCCTCGGCGGGGCCGAAGAAGCGGGGCAGCGGGGGCCGTTCGCCCCGCAGGTCGTAGCCGATCTTCGAGCGGTACGGGACGCCGCGCCGGGAGCCCACGTGCAGGACGGGTTCGCGGCCCGAGGGGCGGTAGACGGGATCGCCGCCGGGCCCGGTGGCGTACGTGCCGCCGCGTCCCTCGGTGAGCAGCACCATGAGGTCGACGAAGGCGAGCCCGAAGCCGCGGACGATCACCGGTTCGCCGGGGCGCAGGGCGCTCAGGTCGCTGTCGGCGGTGAAGTCGGGCGGCAGGTACGCGAGCCGGTGGCGCACGGCGAAGCGGGCGAGCGCGTCCTGGCGGGCGTCGGGGGCGGAGGGCAGGTGGCCGAGGGCGAGGACGACGAGGTCGGCGGGGAGCGGCGCGCGGCGCCCCTCCAGCCATACGGACTGCCGTCCGTCGCGGGGGCCGGACACGCGTAAGGCGCGCCGGCGGTGTTCGTGCACGGTGACTTCGGGCGGGAGGGCGGCCACGGCCTGCTCGTACACCCAGCGCAGGTACGCGCTCTGCAGCCGTCTGCCGGCGAAGCTCCGCCCGGTGAGGGCGTGCGCCTCGGCCGCGGTCGCGGGGTCGGCCGGGGCGGGCAGGGTTCCGGCCCGGACGCGCGCCGCCCACTGGGAGAGGGAGGGGCCGGGGCGCACGGGACCCTCGGCCCGCACCGAGGCGTCGGTGTACATCGTGACGTCCTCGGCCATGGAGTTCATCCACAGCAGCGGGGACTGGTCGTGGCGCCAGATCCGGCCGCCGCCGGGCGGGCAGGGGTCCACGAGGTGCAGGTCGAGGCCGGCGCCCGCGAGGAGTCCGGGGGCGTTGGCGGCGATGCGTTCGAGGATGCCGGTGCCGCGGGGGCCGGCGCCGATGATGACGAGGGAGGGCATGCGAAGGCTCCGTGGAGACGGGGGCGAGCACGGGTGGTGCCTTCACGTCGGATGCGGCGGGCGCGTCCGGCCGTGCCCCTCAGCACGGCCGAACTCCGAGGCTATTCCGGTGTCCTGGCCAACTGTCAACCCCGTCCGTACACCTGTCCACACTGCGGACGGTTCCGTCTCAGCACGGTTGACGGGGAAACGGAAGGCTGTTCCACTTGGCCCATGCACCCAGGGCCACGGCTCGTCACCCGGAACCACATCGACTTCGGTCGGGTGTGGTCCGCGTCGTGTCCGGGCTTCCGTGCGCCCCTTCCGGGCCTCTGTCAGGGCTGACCGCGCGCGACTCGCAGGTCACGCATCTCGCCCCACCCCCGCACGCCCCACCCGTCACGCCTTCACATCAGCGGCATATGCGCATCGCTCAGCGGCTTGTGCGCACCGCCGCACCCCTCCCCTCATATCCCCTTGCAGTTCCTCAAACCATCCCAACCCAGTCCAAACCATCCCACATCCCTGCGGGCTCAACAGCCGCAATCACAGCCACCGCAGTCGCAGCAGTCGCAGTTACCGCAACAATCACAGCAGTTACAGCAATCGCCGCAGCCGCTGCAATCGCAGTCGCCGCAGTCGCACTTGTGGCACCAGCCTTCCCGCCGCTGTCCGTCCCACGGGTCGAAGTACGGGTCCCGGCAGCAGACCTGACACGTGCAGAAAAGCGTGGCCCACACCGCACAGCCGGCGATCAGCCCGCGCTGCCGTCCGCGCCGCGGCGGCTCGGGCGGCGCGCCGGGCGGCATGCCACCGGGCGGCGCCGCGCCGGGCGGCGGCATCACCGGCGGCGGCCCGAACGCGCCCTGCGGCGCGCCGTCCTGGTGCGCGACGGAAGCGGCGTGCCCGGCCGGACCGGTGTGCCCGCCGTGCCCGCCGTGCCCGCAACTCGCCGTACCGAACGCCCGGTCGACGGCGCGCTCCAGCTCATGGGCGAGGAGCACGTGCGCGAGCCGGCTCTGGCTCTTGCTCGCGAAGTCGACCTCGCGCAGCGCCAGGCGGACGCCGTGCACCGCGTCGTCGCACAGCCTGCGCACCTCGGTGAGGCTCGTACCCGTCGCGGCGACGGGGTTCCACGCGCCGCTCTCCGCGTCCTCGGCGAGGTCCTCGACGGCGTCCAGCAGGTGGGCCAGCCGCCCGAAGAGCCTGCCCGCCTCCTCCAACGGCGCCTTGTTGCCGGGCCGTCCGGCGAGTACGGCGGTGTAGCCGAAGGCCGCGGCGGTGGCCGTCTCGGTGGGCTCGGTCACCGTCAGCAGTGACGTTCCCGCACCGGCCAGCGCCTCGATGCCGGCCTGCCGTTCGACCGCGTCGACCAGCACCGCCGTGTCGAAACCGAGGTCGGCGCCCGTGCGGGCACCGGCGCGGTCCCACTTGGCGGCCACGCGGCGCGCCGCCGCGGCGACCGGCCGGCGGGCCAACACGCCGTCGCCGTCGGCGACATGGTCACGCATCTTCGCCGAGGCCAGCACGAGCGACACGGAGGCGGCGAGCCGCGCGCCCTCGCCCTTGGCCACGGAAGCGGTGCGCATGCCGCGCAGGGGACACGGTCCGGCCGTGCGCCGCCAGGAGTTGGCGCCCTCGTCCGCCGGGGACTGCGCCTCCACCAGGACCGAGATGACCAGACCGTCGTAGTTGGTGGCCGCGCGCGCGAACTGTCCGTGGTCGCCGCGCAGCGCGAGGCACAGTCCGCACAGATGCGCCATCCATTCCGTGCGCATGGCCTCTGACAACCGGTGCCGGCATGGCCTTATGATCCCGAACAAAACCCAGCCCCCGTGTGTGGTGCGAATGGACCCGGGCATCCTAATCATCTGACCACCCGACCCGACCGGGGCCCGCGCCCCGCCCCCGAATCGCCCGTCGCAACCGCATATGCCCAGGTCCAGGGCGCAAGAAGGGGACTGCGGGGTTTCTGACGCATCGCCACCCGGTTTGCACCAGATGCGTCACGAAATGCTCGTCCGGCGGCTATCCGCTTGGCACACCATCCGCATCATGGACGACGATAGAGAAGCGGACGGAACACACCGCGTGTGAGAGGAGGCGTCCATGGGATCGGTGCGCAAGGCGAGTGCCTGGCTCGGCCTCGTCGACGACAGCGATGACGAGCGCTACTACGGCGGCTACGAGGAGGACTCGGACGAGGGGGCCGAGCCCGGCGACGCCTGGGTCACCAACCCGAAGGTGCGGGTGGCGGACGAGGTCGCACAGGAGCAGGGCACCCGCATCGCCACCGTCACCCCGGACGGCTTCCGCGACGCCCGGGGCATCGGCGAGCTCTTCCGCGAGGGCGTGCCCGTGATCGTCAACCTCACCGGCATGGAGCCCAACGACGCCAAGCGCGTCGTGGACTTCGCCGCCGGGCTGACGTTCGGGCTGCGCGGCTCCATCGAGCGCGTGGCCAACCGGGTCTTCCTGCTGACCCCCGCCGACTACAAGGTCGTCAGCGGGGAGCCGGTGGGGCGGGCGAACGGCGGCTTCTACAACCAGAGCTGAGAACGGCCCGGAACCGGGCCGCGTCGCACGGCGAAGGCCGTGCCCCGGGCGAGGGCTTACCGGAAGGCGTCGAGGCCGGTGAGCGCCTTGCCCAGCACCAGCTGGTGCATCTCCACCGTGCCCTCGTACGTCAGCACGGACTCCAGGTTCGTGGCGTGCCGCATCACCGGGTACTCCAGCGAGATCCCGTTCGCACCGAGGACCGTCCGCGCCGTCCTGCAGATCTCGATCGCCTCCCGCACGTTGTTGAGCTTGCCGAAGCTCACCTGTTCCGGCCGCAGCGTCCCCGCGTCCATCCGCCGCCCCAGGTGGTGGGCCAGCAGGATCCCCTTGTGCAGCTCCACCGCCATGTCGGCGAGCTTGGCCTGGGTGAGCTGGAAGGCGCCGATGGGCTTCCCGAACTGCTCGCGCGTGCGCGCGTAGTCGAGCGCCGTCTCGAAGCACGTGCGCGCGGCGCCCATCGAACCCCAGACGATGCCGTAGCGGGCGTGGCTCAGGCAGCTCAGCGGGCCGCGCAGGCCGGTGACCTCCGGCAGCACCGCGTCCGCCGGCAGCCGCACCTCGTCCAGGACCAGCTCGCTGGTGACCGAGGCGCGCAGCGACCACTTGTGCCGGATCTCCGGCGCGGACAGGCCGGGGCGGTCCGTGGGCACGACGAAGCCCCTGATGCCGTCGTCCGTCTGCGCCCAGACGACGGCGACGCCGGCGACCGAGCCGTTGGTGATCCACATCTTGCGGCCGGTCAGCACCCAGTCGCCGCCGGCGGCGCGCTTGGCGTACGTGCGCATGCCCGCGGGGTCCGAGCCGTGGTCCGGCTCCGTCAGGCCGAAGCAGCCGATGGTCTCGCCCGCCGCCATCGCCGGCAGCCACTGCTGCTTCTGCTCCTCGGACCCGAAGCGGTGGATCGCGTACATCGCGAGGGAGCCCTGCACCGAGACCAGGGAGCGGATGCCGGAGTCGGCGGCCTCCAGCTCCAGGCAGGCCAGGCCGTACTGCACGGCGCTCGCGCCCGCGCAGCCGTAGCCGCCGAGCTGCATGCCGAGGGCGCCGATCGCGCCGAGCTCGCGGGCGAGCTCGCGGACGCCGGGGAGCTCGCCGGCCTCGTACCACTGCGCGATGTGCGGGAGGACGCGGTCGGCGGCCCATTGCCGGACGGTGTCGCGGACGGCGCGGTCCTCGTCGGTGAGGAGGTCGTCGATGCCGAGGGGGTCATGCGGGTCGAACACGGGGGCCTCCGGCGGGGTGCGGGCGAATGAGTGATCGCTTTCGCTTCGCCAGCACGCTACGGCCGGGTAACCGGCCGAGTCCAGAGGATCCGGGCGCCCGTTCGGCGCCCGGCCCGTCGCTACGTGACCGGCGGTGCCGGGCTCACCTCGGCCGGTGCCGGGGACGTGACCGCCCCGCAGTCCATCGCCCGCGGCAACCGCAACGCCGCCACCGCCCCCATCAGCAGCAGGCACGCGCTCAGCGCGAGCGTCACGTGCAGGCCGTGCACGAACGCGTCGCGCGCCGCGACCCGCAGGGCGGATCCCGCCGGTCCCCCCAGCCGGGAGGCGACCTCGTAGGCCTCGCCGAGGGAGTGGCTCGCGGAGGCGCCCGCCTCGCTGGGGACGCCGGGGACGGAGGCGACGCCCGGCGCGTAGGCGGCGTTCATGACGCTGCCGAGGAGGGCGATGCCGATGCCCGCCCCGAGCTGGTACGAGGTCTCGCCGATCGCGGCGGCGCCGCCCGCGGACTCCACGGGCGCCTCGCTGAGCATCGACTCGTACGCGCCGAAGAGCGTGGTCTCCAGGCCGAAGCCGAGCAGGACGAAGCAGCCGACGAGCACGCCGGGCCGGTCGTGCAGGCCCATCGCGGTCAGCGAGGCGACCGCCGCCGCGGTCAGCACGAAGCCGAGGGCGACCATCGCGCGGGGGCCGAGCCGCTGCAGGAGCCGGGAGCCGACGAGCCCCGCGGCCATCGCGGCGAGCGTGAGCGGCAGCAGCCGCAGCCCCGTCTCCAGCGGGGTGAGCCCGAGGACGAGCTGGAGGTACTGCGCGGCGATCAGCTCCAGGCCGACGAGCGCGAGCATGGCGAGCACGATGCACCCGACGGACGTCCCGAAGGCCGGCCGGGAGAACATCCGGAGGTCGACGAGCGGGTGGGTCCGCCGCCGCTGCCGGCGGACGAAGAGGACGAGCAGGGCCGCCCCGACCGCCCCCGGCACGACCGTGCCGAGCGAGAGCGCGTCCCCCGTGCCGGCCCGCTTCACGCCGAGGACGAGCCCGAACAGCCCGAACGCGGCCATGAGCGCGCCGGTCACGTCCCAGGGCCCGTCGCGGGGCCCGGTCGACTCGGGCAGCAGCAGGCGCCCGACCGGGAGCGCGGCGGCCATCAGCGGGATGTTGATGAGGAAGACCGATCCCCACCAGAAGTGTTCGAGGAGGAAGCCGCCGAGCAGCGGTCCGACCGCCGCGCCCACCGCCGCGACCGCGCTCCACACGCCGACTGCGAGGGCCCGCTCGCGCCGGTCGGGGAAGACCGTGCGGAGGATCGACAGCGTCGCCGGCATGATCATCGCGCCGCCGGCGCCGAGCAGGGCGCGCGCCGCGATGAGCACTTCCGGGGTGGGCGCGAAGGCCGCGACCGCGGAGGCGGCGCCGAAGAGCCCGTAGCCGATCAGCAGGATCCGGCGGCGGCCGACGCGGTCGCCGAGGGTGCCGAAGAGGATGAGCAGCGAGGCGCACACCAGCGGGTAGACGTCGACGATCCAGAGCAGCTGGATCGCGCCGGGCCGCAGGTCCTCGGTGACGGCAGGGACGGCGACGTGCAGGACGGTCGCGTCGACGGCGACGAGGAGCAGGCTGACGCAGAGGACGACGAGGACGGTCCAGCGGTTCACCCCGGCTCCGGGTGCGGGCGCGCTCGGCGGCTGCTGCCGCTGTCCTCGCCGGTACCGCTGCCGGGGGACGCCACCGGCCCGCGGCGGGCCGGCCGTGGTCGTCCCGGACATTCACACCTCCGTGTCGTGCGCTCGCGGCCGCCCGCGGGCCCTGGGGACTGTGGACCGCGCGGCGTCGCCGGCGAGTGACTCGACAGCGTACGCGAGTCCCGGCCACGGATCCGTGTGCTCCGTCACCGTCCGGGCCGATCGTGGAGGCGCTCCGCGCGTGCTGGACAATTGGCCGGTGACCGATCTTGTTTCTCCCGCCGGTACGGGCGCCGGGGCGGACCGCCCCCGGGCCGCCCTCCGGGCGCGTGGCGCACTGCGCCGCGCGCTGCCCGCCCTGCTGGTCTACGCGGGGGTGCGGGCGCTGGGGATCGCGGTCCTCGCGGTGTGGGGGTACGGCACGGGCAAGAGCCCGCACCAGCTGCTCTCGGCGCGCTGGGACTCCCTCTGGTACTCCCGCATCGCCGAGCAGGGCTACGGCTACACCCTTCACCTGCCGGGCGGGAAGGTCCACTCCGACCTGGCGTTCTTCCCGCTGCTGCCGTGGCTGGAGCGGGGCCTGTCGGCGGTCTTCCCGCTGTCCGCGGCGGACGCGGGCCTGGTGGTCAGCGGGGTGTCCTCGCTGCTGGCGGCGTGGGCGGTCTTCCTGACCGGGGAGCGGCTGTACGGGCGCCGGGCGGGTGTGGCGCTGGTGGCGCTGTGGGCGGCGCTGCCGGTCGGCATCGTGCAGTCGATGGCGTACTCGGAGTCGCTGTTCACGGCGCTGGCGGCGTGGAGCCTGTACGGGGTGCTCACCCGGCGCTGGGTGTGGGCGGGTTCCTTCGCGGCGCTGGCCGGGCTGACGCGTCCGGTGGGGGCGGCGGTGGTCCTGGCCGTGTGGCTGGGGGTGCTGGTCGCGCTGCGGCGCGGGGGACGGCAGGAGCAGCGGGAGCCGTGGGAGCGGCGGGAGCTGCCCCGGATGCTGCTGGGCGCGGCGCTCGCACCGCTGGGCTGGCTCGCGTACTTCGCGTGGGTCGGTGTGCGGACCGGCAGCCCCACGGGCTATCTGGACGTGCAGGGCGGCTGGGGGAACGGCTTCGACGGCGGGCTGGCGTTCGGGGCGTTCGTCGCGCAGCGGCTCTTCGGCCCGGCGTTCCTCGCGGGGCTGGGGCTGCTGGTGGGCGTGGGTCTGGTGGTGTGGCTGTACGTGGCGTGCGTGCGGCAGCGCCAGCCGCTGCCGGTGCTCGGCTACGCGGGGGCCGTACTGCTGCTGGCCCTGACGGCGAAGGGGTACTTCGGGTCGAAGCCGCGCCTGATGCTGCCGGCGTTCCCGCTGCTGCTGCCGCTCGCGGTGGCCCTCGCGCGGGCCCGGCCGGCCCGGGCGGTGCTCACGGTGAGTGCGATGGTGCTGGGGTCGGCGGTGTACGGGGCGTTCTGGCTGAACGGCTCCGGCCCTCCGTGATCGCGCACCCTCCGCACCGCGCGCGTACCGCTGATCGTTTTCCGGACCGGCGTCCGGGACGCGCTCCGGTGCCGGGGAAAACGCCGTGGAACGCCGCGGCCAATCCCGGATAAACAACGGGCCGGAATTCCCGGCAAAACCTCTCCGGCGGACGGCCGGAGCAGTTCCGGAATTCCCGGTGCGACGGTTGCTCCGGGGAATCGAATGTGGCGCATGTCATGGCTGAGACGCATTCCACATCACATCGTCATCACAAACAGGCCCGATCGGCCGAACCTTCCTGTCACTCAATGTAACGTCGATTGAGTGCGTACCAACGACGAGCTCGTCCAAGCGGAGGAGCGCCCGACCGAGCCCGTGCGGCCGCGGATGACCCGGACCCGCCTGGGGATCTTCGTGGCGACCTCCGTGGTGTACCTGGCGATCGTGGTCGGCGTGCTCACCACGTCCTGGCCGGTGCGGTTCGACTGGCAGGTCATGCTCTTCCGGCCGTACAAGCAGTGGCCGGAGATCCACACCTTCCTCGACTACTTCGTGGTGCTGGGCCAGCGCGGCCCGACCGCCGTCGCGGTGGCCGCCTGGCTGGGCTGGCGCACCTACAAGCAGGGCACGCTGCGGCCGCTGCTGGTCCTCGGCACGTCCCTGCTGCTGCTCAACGCGACCGTGGGCGCGGCGAAGATCGGCATGGGCCGGCTCGGCCCGCACTACGCCACCTCGATCGGCTCGAACGAGATGTTCGCGGGCGGCGACATATTCCCCTCCGGGCACACCGCGAACGCCGTGGTGACCTGGGGCGTCCTGGCCTATCTGGCCACCACGCCGCGCACCCGCCGGGTGGCCTCGGTGATCGCCGCGCTCCTCGCACTGGGCGTCGGCATGACGACGGTCTACCTCGGTACGCACTGGATGAGCGACGTGACCCTCGGCTGGACCGCGGGCCTGCTGGTGCTGCTCGCCCTGCCCTGGTTCGAGGCGCCGATGGCCCGTGCCGAGGTGTGGCTGCTGGCCCTGTGGCGCCGGGTGCGCGAGCGCGGTGTGCTCGTGCCCGTCCCGGTGGCTCCGGTGCCCGTGGCCGCCCCGCGCGCCCCGGCCGACGACGAGCAGCCGGCCCGCGAGCCGGTGGGCGTCGGGAGCCGTTCCGCGGGCGTCCGGGCCCTCGAGGGCCGGCCCCACCTGCCGGCCCGGCCGCACACGGCGCGCTCCGAGCGGACCCCGGTCACGCCGACCGGCAGCCGCCGCCCGCCGAACGCCGACCGGGTGCCGCGCACCACCCCGCTGGCCCCGGCCCCGGGCCGCGGCCGGACGGTCGGTGGCTGACGGCCCCTCAGTACTCCGTACGCCTGCGGCCCCGGACCCTCTCTTGGCAGAGGGTCCGGGGCCGCAGGCGTACGGAGTGCCGTCATCCCTTCCAGCAGCGCGTCACGACGCCGTTCTCGGCCTCGAAGTTCAGCCGCCCCGCCTGGTACTCCATGGTGACGATCGTGCCCGGCGGGAGGGCGCGCACGGTCGCCCAGCCGCGGGCGCGGGCCCGCTCGGTCGCGGCGGCGGTGCCGAGGCCCACGTAGGCGGTCAGGTCGTCGTCGGGGTCGGCGGGGACGTTCGGTAGAGGTGCCATGCCCGTCACCGTAGGCGGCCCCGCGGCCGGGCGGAAGCGGAGCCCCCGGGGCGGCGGAGCACGGTGGCGTGCCGCTGCCGTCGGCGGGCGGTCACACTTCTGTCACAGAAAACCCGCGGTGGTTTGCCGCGTAATGCTTCACCCCTACGAGGATTACGGCGGCGGGCCGGGTTTCTTCACAAGGCGTCGGCGGGAAATGCACGCCGCCTTTTCCGAAGCCCCGCCGGAAATCCTCGCACGAGGCGCCCGAATGACCGCACAAGGGGACGGCCCGGATATTGCGGATCCGTGTTCACGGTCATGGGAATGCTGCGGTCCGGAAGTATCCGGAATAGAGAATTCCGATTAGGAGGCACCCTCGCGCGCGGGGCGCGGGACGAGCATCATGGCGTGAGCCCGCAAGCCCGCCGAGGTGCACGACCGAGCGAGGGAGCGCAATGGGGACGGACACCGCGCAGGCGACCACCGGCCCGGTGCGGGAGCGCCGGCCGGGCCGGCTCGTCGTCAGCTGGCTCACCACCACCGACCACAAGATCATCGGCCATCTCTATCTGATCACCTCGTTCGCCTTCTTCCTGGCGGGCGGCCTGCTGGCGATGCTGATGCGCGCCGAGCTGGCCCGGCCGGGGCTGCAGCTGATGACCAACGAGTCGTTCAACGAGGCGTTCACGGCCCACGGCACGATCATGCTGCTGCTCTTCGCGACCCCGGCCTTCGCCGGCTTCGCCAACGCGATCATGCCACTGCAGATCGGCTCCCCGGACGTGGCCTTCCCCCGGCTGAACATGTTCGCGTACTGGCTGTACCTCTTCGGCGGCCTGATCGTGGTCGCCAGCCTGCTGATGCCGCAGGGCGGCGCCACCTTCGGCTGGACCGCCTACGCCCCGCTCAACAGCATGGCCCGCTCCCCCGGCATCGGCACCGACATGTGGATCATGGGGCTGGCGCTGTCCGGCTTCGGCACGATCCTCGGCGCGGTGAACTTCCTGACCACCATCATCGGGATGCGCGCCCCCGGGATGACGATGTTCCGGATGCCCGTCTTCACCTGGAACGTGCTCTTCACCTCGATCCTGATCCTGCTGGCGTTCCCCGTGCTGGCGGCGTCGCTGCTGGTGCTGGAGGCGGACCGGCGGTTCTCGTCCCTGGTCTTCGACCCGGCGGGCGGCGGGGCGCTGCTGTGGCAGCACCTGTTCTGGTTCTTCGGCCACCCCGAGGTCTACATCATCGCGCTGCCGTTCTTCGGCATCATCAGCGAGATCATCCCGGTGTTCTCCCGGAAGCCGATCTTCGGCTATCTGACGCTCATCGGCGCCACCATGGCCATCACGGCCCTGTCGGTGGTGGTCTGGGCGCACCACATGTTCGCCACCGGGGCGGTGCTGCTGCCCTTCTTCTCCTTCATGTCGTTCCTCATCGCGGTGCCGACCGGCGTGAAGTTCTTCAACTGGATCGGCACCATGCTGCACGGCTCGCTGTCGTTCGAGGCGCCGATGCTGTGGGCCGTCGGCTTCCTGGTGAGCTTCCTCTTCGGCGGCCTGACCGGGGTCATCCTCGCGTCGCCGCCGCTGGACTTCCACGTCACGGACACCTACTTCGTCGTCGCGCACTTCCACTACGTGGTGTTCGGGACGGTGGTCTTCGCGACGTTCGCGGGCTTCTACTTCTGGTGGCCGAAGCTCACGGGCAAGATGCTGGAGGAACGGCTGGGGAAGGTCCACTTCTGGACGCTGTTCCTGGGCTTCCACCTGACGTTCCTCGTCCAGCACTGGCTGGGCGCCCAGGGCATGCCCCGCCGCTACGCCGACTACCTCGCGGCCGACGGCTTCACGGCCCTCAACACGGTGTCGACCATCGGCGCGTTCCTGCTGGGCCTGTCCAACCTGCCGTTCTTCTACAACATCTGGAAAACCGCCAAGTACGGCAAGCCCGTCGAGGTGGACGACCCCTGGGGCTACGGGCGCTCGCTGGAGTGGGCGACGTCCTGCCCGCCGCCCCGGCACAACTTCGTCGCCCTCCCCCGGATCCGCTCCGAGTCGCCCGCCTTCGACCTGCACCACCCGGACGTGGCCCGGGCCACCGCGCCGCAGACGGCGGAAGCGCCCGGGGCGGCCGCTTCCTGACCGTCGTGCGGGAGACGTCCTGACCCGTCGCGCGCGGGAGACCCGGGGCCGGGCGGACGCCCTCCGGATCAGCCCGCGACGGGCGGGCGCTCCTCGATGCGGACCGCCAGGTCGTTGTCGGCGGTGTAGTACGGGCCGGCCTGGGCGGGCGCGTACTCCGCGTCGACGGGCAGCACGGGGTAGGTGAAGATCTGCTGCTTGTCGGCCACGTCGTCCAGGAGGCGGGCGACGCGCGCGGGCGCGGAACCGTCCGCCGGGCACAGCCACAGGTCCCAGACGTCCAGGCCGCCCCGCCACTCCGCGGCGAGGAGGCCGTAGTCCAGGGTGAAGGAGAAGTCCTGGCCGCCCTCCTCCGCGAGGGCCTCGTCCGCCGGCTCCTCCCGGGTGACCGGGACCGTGACGACCAGGTCGGGCGCGCGGCGGCAGCGGGCCTCCACGACGGCCCCCTCCAGCCAGGCGGCCGGGTCCGCGACGCGGTGCAGCCGGCCGTGGGCGGTCAGCCCGGAGGCGTCCGGGTGCAGGTCGCCGGCCTCGGCGTGCGGGCCGCGCAGCCAGCTGCGCAGCGAGAGGTTGCCGTGCTTGGTCGCGTACGGGATGCGGACCGTGAGCGGCGAGGTGCTGGGCCCGGGTCTGCGGTCGACCAGCGATCTGAGGTCGGCGAGACCGGGCACCAGGCGGCGGGGCTCGGCGTCCGCGAAGGCGACGTAGACGTCCCAGCGGCCCTCGGGCAGGGCGACGGTGCTGGGCAGCACGGCACGCAGCCGCCCCTCGCCGTCCGGCGCGAGCGGCAGGCGGACCTCCTCGGCCTCGTCGTCGCTGCCGCGGCGGCGCAGGACCAGCGCGGCGGACCAGTGGCCCGAGGCGTCGCCGGAGGCGGGGCCGGGGGCCGGCGCGTCGAGGTCGAAGGTGAGCCCGCCCGCGGAATCCGCGATGCAGTCGGCGCGCGGCGGTGCCGGGGCAGACACGATGGTGCTCTCCTCGGGGGTGGTGGGGCCGCCGGATCCGGCGGCGTTCGCGGGCGAAGGACGGTGGGAACCGGGCGTCATGCGGCACGCACCCGGCGCAGGGCGGAACGGCTCGCGTCCGAGGTCCTGAACGCGCTGCTGAGCAGGGCGCCGCGGGTGCGGTGCAGCGAACCGCGCAGCGAGCCGCGGGCCACCAGGTCGCCGAAGAGCTGCTCGTAGCGGCCGGCGACCTCCGCCGGGTCGAAGCGGGCGGAGCTCGCGAGCGCCGCCCGGCCCATGCGCTGCCGCAGCTCGTCGTCGTTGATCAGCTTCAGCAGACCGGCGGCGATCTTGTCGGTCTTGCCGACGGGCACCAGCAGGCCGTCGACGCCGTCGTCGATGATCTCGCCGGGGCCGTGCGGGCAGTCGGTGGAGACCACCGGCAGACCGCAGCGCATCGCCTCGACGATGGTCATGCCGAACGACTCCAGGCTGGAGGTCACGGCGCCGATCGAGCCCTTGACCCACTCGGGATCCAGGGGGTTGGCGGGGCCCATGAGAAAGACATGGTTGTAGAGGCCGCGCTTGTCGATGAGGGCGCGCAGCTTCGCGCGCTCGGCACCGGCACCGTAGATCCGCAGCTTCCAGTCGGGGCGCTCGGCCACGACCTTCTCGAAGGCCCGGATCAGCACGTCGTAGCGCTTGGCGGGGGCGAGCCGGCCGGCGGCGATCACCCACTTGCCGCTGCCGTCGGCGGGCGCCACGGCCGGGGCGGGGATGCTGTTGGGCACCGCCTCCACGCGCACGCCGGGCAGCCGCATCAGCTTGCGGTAGGTCGCGGCGTCGGCCTCGGTCACCGTGGTGACGGCGTCCAGCCGCGGGTAGTGCGTGCGCAGCGTCAGCTTGAGCGGCTGGGAGTGGGTGCTCAGCGTCAGGTGCTCCTGGCCGACCCGGACCGGGCCGCGGCGGGCCTGCTGGGCGATGTGCACGTTCAGGCCGGGGCGGGTGCCCACGACCACGTCGCAGTCCAGGGTGCGCAGGTGCTCGGCGATCCGCCGGTCGGTGAGGGCGCTGTACTGCTTGTAGCGGCCCTCGGTGGCGGGGAAGACCGAGGCGGGGCGCTCGTACTCGGGGTCGTCGCCCTCGTAGCCCGGCGTGCCCTTGCGCAGGTCGACCAGGTGGCGCAGGCGCACCTTGCCGCCCGGCCACAGGAGCGGCTCCTCCCGGTGGCGGAAGACGGAGACGATCTCCACGTCGTGCTGCTCGGCGAGGGTGCTCGCGAGGTTGAACGTGGTCCGGATCGTCCCGCCGATGCCGTACGCGTTGTGAATAAGGAATGAGATGTGCATTCGTCCCCAGCCGGTCGCCGCGGACGTTCCTTCCAGCCCGCCTACCGGAAAGATTAGACCGTGGTACGGGCCGGGAGGTTGGCCGTGATCACCAACTCGTTACGCGTGACCCCCGCCGCGGATCGCCCGTTGTGCTCTAACGAACCGGGAACCCCCGTGTGATACGCACCGATATCTAGGAGCCACCGTGCCGCGCATGCTCGACGTCAGTGACGACGTCCGCGCCGAGATCGGCGACGAAGAGGCCGAACGACTGCTGGGCGGTGACAGCGCCCCGGGCAGCTACGACTGCACGTCCTGCCGCACCCCCGGCAACACGGACCGGGAGCGGACCAGCACCGTGCTCTTCGTCGGCGAGGAGACGGCCGTGCTCGCGTTCGCGCACGCCGCCTGCATCCCTTCCCAGGTCGTCGCGGTCTCCGAGGAACAGCTCCAGGGCGCCGTGCGCTCCATCCAGGGCGAGGGCGAGCAGGCCGGTGAGCCCCGGTTGCCGGCGCCCGCCACCATGCCGACGATGCCCACCGCGCCCGACGGGCCCGTGCAGGCCGAGCTGGGCGTCACCAGCGGCCTGGTGTTCGTCGGCGGCGAGCTGCAGCCTGCGCTCGTCGTCGAGCCGCTCGGGCCGATCGCCCGCCCCGGGACGAGCGGGCCGGTCGACGTCTTCCTGCCGCTCCTGATCGAGCAGGGCTTCGCGCCCGTGGCCACCGTGGAGCAGGTGCCGCCGCCCACCCCGGGCTGGTCGGTGCTGCTCGCCATGGGCCAGCTGCACGCGATCCTGATGCCGGGCGCCCCGGGCACCGCACCGAGCGCGTGGTGGCAGGCGCACCAGGCGATGCAGGTCGCTCCCGAGTGGCGCTCGGCGGTGAACAAGACGAAGCGGGTGCTGGTCTTCGCGGCGCCGGTGGGCACGATCGGCGCCCAGCCGCGGGAGGACCTGCTGCGCGAGGCCCTGGACCGGGCCGCCGCGGCCGGGCGGCTCGTCGCCGCGTCCATGCCGCTCGCGGGCATGTGACGAGCGCCGTGCACCCCGTCCGCCACGCTCCGGCGGCCCATTACGGGCCGGGCCCGCATCCCCCGGGCCACGGACTCGTTGGCTCGTATGTGCACTCATACGAGCCTGCCCCGCGGATTCCGTACCCGAACCACATCCCCGGTATGCGCCCACCCCGCGACACCACCCCGCAGAGTCATCCCGTTTCGGTCACCCCGATCTACGATGCGCTCTACTCCGAGTACCGCCGCTCGTTCCGGGCCCTCCCCTTCGACCGTTCCGGCGAGGAGGAGCTGAGGTTCGTGGGCTTCGGTCCGCAGCTCGGCTACGGCCAGTACGGCGGCCACCAGGGCTACGCCGGCCAGCTGGGCTACCACGTCCCGTCGGGCTACCAGGCCGCCTGGGACACGCACTACGGGCGGCAGCGCGGCGGGCACGTGCCCGCCGCGCTGCCGCCCGCACCACGTGACGGCCGCATGCGCGGCTACTAGACGCGGCGTGGGGGGGGGGGGGGGCCCCCCCCCCCCCCCCCCCCCCCCCGCGGGGCCCCCGGGGGGCCCCCCCCCCCGGGCCCCCCCCCCCCCCCCGCGTGGGTGGGCGGGCCCCCCCCACCGCAAACCCACCCCCCCACACG